>NZ_CM178744.1:0-367500 GCF_058681645.1 Brevundimonas sp. ALps5
GGTGGCGATCGCTTCCATGCCGTTGACGCGGACGCGGGTGTATTCCGAACCCAGGCCGCGCACCGAGATCTGACGGCCTTCGCCGTTGGCGCGGCTGATGGTGACGCCCGGCACGCGCTGCAGCGATTCCGCCAGGTTCAGGTCGGGGAAGTCGGCGATGTCTTCGGCCTTGATGACGTCGACGACGCCGCTTTCACGGCGCTTGGCGTTGACGGCGCTCTGAAGGCTGGCGCGGAAGCCGGTGACCACGACCTCGTCGACCGAAGTCGCACCGTCATCCGTGGTTTGCGGTTCAGCAGGCGCGGTCTGTGCGGAGGCCGCGCCGGCGACCGCCAGCGTCAGGACCAGCGCCGAGACGCCGCTGCGAAGTGCGAATTGGAATCCATGCGAGGAACGCATCGTCGTCTTCCTTCCCCATCTGTCCGGGTGTCCCGGATCTTCTTGGCTGACGCTGTGGCGCCGGTTGTCTGCCAGGGTGCGAACACCGGTTGGCTTCGAGAGGACCATAGGATCGCCCCCTTGTTCGACGCCAATCCCAATCGGGCATGGACCGATGCAGGACTTGAACCGATGCGCGGCCTCAGCGCGACATCCTGTCATCGATCATTCGTCGGTAGGGTTTCAGCCGGTTTCCCGGATCGATAGCGGCCCTGCGACGGATCGCCCTGATCGATACCGGTTCTGGATCGTTCCATAGTCGGTTTGGCTTGGACCCCCGCCCCCTCCCCTCCTATCGTCCGGTCAAGCCAGACGCCCGCAAGAGGCGCCGGTTGGGAAGCGAAACACCTCAAGGCGTCGGGCCCCTCCGGCATCACGGTTCATCGTCTCCCCCGATACGTCGAGGAGCGTAACGACCATGACCGACGCCGCCGTTCAAACCGCTACCCCTCCCACCGGGGGCAAACGGACGCAGGTCCGCTTCCTGATCCTGCTGCTGATCTTCCTGATCACCACCATCAACTACGCCGACCGGTCGACCTTCTCGATCGCGGGCGACGCGGCGTCCGAGGACCTCGGCCTCAGCCCGGTCCAGATGGGCTACATCCTCTCCGCCTTCGCCTGGGCCTACTGCCTGGGCCAGATCCCCGGCGGCGCCTTGCTCGACAAGTTCGGCACCAAGCTGATCTACGCCCTGGCCATCGCCACCTGGTCGGCCTTCACCTTCTTCCAGGGCCTGTCGGGCTTCATCACCGGCGGGGCTGTGTTCGCCACCCTGTTCGCCCTGCGCTTCGCGGTCGGCCTGGCCGAAAGCCCCTCCTTCCCCGGCAATGCCCGCCTCGTCGCCGCCTGGTTCCCCAGCTCCGAGCGCGGCTTCGCCTCGGCCGTGTTCAACTCGGCCCAGTATTTCTCCCTGGTCGCCTTCGCCCCCCTGATGGGCTGGCTGGTCCACACCTACGACTGGCACTCGGTCTTCTTCGTCATGGGCGGTCTCGGGGTCCTCGCCGCCGGCGTCTTCTGGTGGATGATCAAGGCGCCGGTCGACCACAAGGGCGTCAACCAGGCCGAGCTCGACTACATTGAGGCCGGCGGCGGCATGATCCGCATGGAGACCAAACAGGCCGCCAAATCCGCCGCCTTCAGCTGGGCCAACGTCTCCCAGGTGCTCAAGAACCGCATGCTGCTGGGCGTCTTCGTCGGCCAGTACGGCATCAACGTCCTGACCTATTTCTTCGTCACCTGGTTCCCGATCTATCTGGTCAAGGAGCGCGGGCTGGATATCAAACAGGCCGGTTTCGCCGCCGCCGCCCCGGCTCTGATGGGCTTCTTCGGCGGCCTGCTGGGCGGGATCGTCTCGGACTGGCTGCTCAAGCGCACCGGCTCCCTGACCATCGCGCGCAAGACGCCGCTGGCCATCGGCATGGTCCTGTCCATGACCATCATCGCCTGCGCCTATGTCGACTCGACCAGCCTGGTCATCGGCCTGATGGCCATCGCCTTCTTCGGCAAGGGCATCGCCTCGCTCGGCTGGGCCGTCATCTCCGACACCTCCCCGCGTGAGTTCGTCGGCGTCACCGGCGGCATCTTCAACACCTTCGGCAATGCGGCCGGCATCGTCACCCCGATCGTCATCGGCTATATCGTCCAGGCGACCGGGTCCTTCGACCTGGGCCTGTGGTTCGTGGGGCTGCACTGCCTGCTCGTCATCGCCGCCTACTTCCTGATCACCGGCAAGATCGAGCGCATCACCCTCAAGGCGGCCGCCTGATGCGGGCCTCACGCAGGAGCTTCCTCGGCGGCACGGCCGTCGCCGCCCTCGCCGCCGCCGTGGCCCCGAAAGCCCGAGCCGCCAGCGCCTCGCTTGAGGTCACGACGCCCATGCCGGCGCCCGGCTGGGCCCTGCTGCAGCGCCAGTTGCTGGCCGACAACGCCGAGGCCTGCGCCGCCTTCTACGCCCGCTATTTCGACGACCGCGGCTATTTCCAGTGCTTCGAACGCTGGGGCGCCAACGACGGCCCCGACGACGCCATCGAGAACGTCAACAACTGGCCCCTGCTCCATGCCCTCGGCGGCGCGGACCGGGTCAAGGCCATGTACACCCAGGCCTGGGAAGGCCACCTCAAGCAGTACACGGCGGCGAAGACGACCGAGGTCGCCATCGCCCGCGAAGGCATGTTCTTCAAGGAGTTCAACGTCCAGCTCGATTGGCAGCACCACGCCGAAGAGCTGACGATGTTCAACGTCCAGGGCCTGTCGGACCCGAACAACCCCCGCTTCGCCGACCGCGCCCGCCGGTTCAGCGCCATGTATATGGGCGAGGATATCGACGCCCCGAACTACGATCCCGAGCACAAGATCATCAAGAGTCTGATGAACGGCTCACGCGGCCCGATGCTGAGGAAGGCCACCGCCCTGGACTGGGCCGGCGACCCGTTCGAGGCCGGTCACCGCTTCTTCATGGAGCATGGCGAGACCACCTACGAACAGACGCTGCACCACTACGACGAATACACCGACGTGGTCGGCGACCACCCGCTGAACCTCTTCTCCACCACCCTCGCGCTCAACGCCTATATGCTGGCGCAGGAGCCCAAGTACCGCGACTGGCTGCTCGGCTATGTTGACGCCTGGGCCGAGCGGGCCCGGGCCAATGACGACCTGCTGCCCTCCAACGTCGGCCTCGACGGCGTCATCGGCTCGGCGGCGGACGGCAAGTGGTGGGGCGGGACCTATGGCTGGGGCTTCTCACCGGTCAATCCGGTCACCGGCAAGCGCGAGGACCGCAGCCGCGTCCTGCGCACCATCCTCGGCTTCTTCAACGCCTACCTCCTGACGGGCGACGACAAATACCTCGACACCTGGCGGAAACAGGCCGACCGGCTGAACCGCGAGAAGCGCACCGTCGACGGCAAGGTCCAGACCCCGACCATGTACGGCGCCGAGGGCTGGTACGGCTGGAAGGACGGCCTGCACCAGCTGAACAGCCTCGACATCTGGTGGTTCTCGATGAAGCCCTCGGACCGCGCCCGCGCGCCGGACCATCCCTGGGTCGCCTTCCTCGAGGGCCGCAATCCCGACTTCCCCGAGACCGCCCTGCGCAAGGACCTCGCCCGCGTCGCCGAGATGGCGAAGGCCGAGCGCGAGGACACCACAACCCCCGACACCCGCCTGGCCGACGCCCGGCTGGAGTACAATCCGGCCAGCGTCTCCTCCCTGATGCAGACCATGATGGGCGCCCTGCATATCGGTCGTCCGCCCTGGGGCCCGACCACGGCCAACGCCGGCGGCTCGCCCCTCTATGCCCGGCTGCGCTACTTCGACGCCGAGGCCCGCCGCGCCGGCGTCCCCGAGGACGTCGCGGCCCTGATCGATACCATGACCGCCGACGAGACCGCCGTGACTCTCGTCAACCTGTCGCCGACGCAGTCGCGCGAGGTGATCATCCAGGGCGGCGGCTACGGCGAACACCGGATCAAGTCAGTGGCCTTCGACGGCAAGACGCAAGCCGTGAACGCCTCGACCTTCACCCTGAAACTGGCCCCCGGCGCCGGGACGCGGGTGGTTCTGGACATGGACCGCTACGTCAACCCGCCGACGCTGAAGTTCCCGTGGGATCGGTAGGGTTCCCTTCCTGCAAATGAGCGGTAGTGAGGTTGCATGCGCCTGATCCCCCTCACCATCGCCGCTGCCGTCCTCGCCACCTCGGCAATCGCAGAAGATAGCCACTGGATCGCCGCCTGGACCTCCCCCCCGACCTCCAACGTCGGTCCGGTCGTCCCGCCCTCCCCGCCCAATCCGAATGACGTGCGCGGCCCCCTCGGCCCCTCGACGGTGGCGAACCAGACCGTCAGCCAGACCACCACCGTCTCCGCCACGGGCGACCGCCTCCGCATCCGGTTCTCCAATATCTACGGCGCGGCCCCCGTCCGCATCGGCGCCGTCAGTGTGGCCCTCGGCGACGGCGCCCCCGTCCCGGTCACCTTCGACGGCGCGGCGGCCCTGGTTCTGCCTGCCGGGGCCCCGCGCCTGTCCGACCCCGTGACCCTGCCGGTCAACGCGCTGGACCGCGTCACCATCAGCGTCTTCTACCCCGACCAGACCACCCTGCCGAACCACCGTCTGCGTCAGGTGCTGACCGACGGCGACACGACCGGTAAGCCCGTCCCCGCCGATGCCCCGCGCCAGCGCATCGGCGCTCTCGCCACCGGCATCGCGGTCGAGACCACCGCCCCGGCGAAGGTCATCGTGGCCTTCGGCGACTCGATCACCGAGGGCACGGGCTCGCTCCCGTCCGGACCCGGCGGGTGGCCCGAACGCCTCGCCGAGCGCATGGCCGGCTCCAACTGGGCCGTCGTCAACGCCGGCATCGGCGGCAACCGCCTGCTGCATCAGGGCTCGGGACCTTCGGGGCTCGAACGCCTCGACGCCGACGCCCTCACCTTGCCCGGCGCGAAATGCCTGATCCTGCTGGAAGGCATCAACGATATCGGCCGCCCCGCCCGCGCCGAATACGCCCATGAGGCCGTCACCGCCGCCGACATCATCGCCGGCTACCGCCAGCTCATCGCCCGCGCCCATGCGGCCGGGCTGAAGGTCGTCGTCTCGACCATCCCGCCCTTCGAGGACGCCAACTATTTCACCACCAATGGCGAGGCGATCCGCCAGTCGGTCAATGCGTGGATCCGCACCACCCCCGACCTCGACGCCCGCCTCGACTACGACGCCGTCCTGCGCGACCCCGCCCATCCGACGACGCTGCGCCCCGACTACCAGAGCGGCGACTGGCTGCATCCGTCGGACGCCGGCTATGCGGCCATGGCCGGATCGATCCCGCTGGATGTGTGCGACTAGGCTACCCTCTCCCGGCGGGAGAGGGCTTGAGGCTCGGAGAGCCGCAGGCGATCCGCCAGCCGAAAGGGTGAGGGGCTGGCGCTCACCGGCCGACGCCAGCCCCTCACCCTCCCACTCGCTCCGCTCGCGGGTCCCTCCCTCTCCCGCCGGGAGAGGGAAAACGAGTGCGCATATCCGGCCAGTCTAACACCCTGTTCCGCCACGCCTTCCCAGACGCACCGCCCATTCGGTTCAGCACGCCCCAAACCCGGCGTACACTCCCCGCCTTTGGTCTTTGACATCCGCGCCACGCCTGCACCCGCCTTGCACCCGAGTGCAAAGCCGTCGCCCGTCGTAGGCGCTTCAATTTCAACCTCTTGAAAGCCGAACCTTCCACCCGACCTTCGGAATTGCACCTTTTGCACCCGCTTTTTCGAGTGCAAAACCTCAGGTGCCCTGCTTCAGGAAGGGCGCGACCTGGAACAGCTTGCGCTCCTCCGCCCGGGGATCGTCGACCGATCGCGTATCCACATCGAACACCATCGTCGGCCGCGTCTGCAGGTCGTAGGGCTTCCACTCCGGGATCGCCGCATTGTTCGGATTTCCGGTCCGGGCGAAGGCGATGAAGGTCTCGCTCATCTTCGCCGCCACCGCCCGCGCCTCCGGTCCGGTGCCGGTCTTCGAGGTCGGCTGGTGGCAGTTGTCGAAGGCCAGGGCGATGTCGAACGAGTGATAGGCCCCCAGCCTCGGATCGACCGGCGAGCCGAAGTCCAGCTGGTACATCCAGGTCCTGTCGCCCAGCCGCGCCCGCTCCTGCGCCTGGATCAGATGTCCGGGCCGCGACCGGCCACAGGTGGCGGCGGCGAAGAAGACGTCGACGGGCGACATCTCCGGGAACTGGCGGCGATACCAGTCGACGACATACTGGGCGTTCAGATCGACCACGAACTCGGGCGCCAGCTTGGCCGCCACCGTGTCCCAGGTCAGGTGGTAGTTGCGCTCGTCGTTTCCGGTAAACGCCCGCGCCTCGTCATGGGTGTTGCCGATGATCATCGGGATATGGGCGCTCTCGGCGGGCGCATCGGGCACGAAGGGATGCCGCGGCAGGGTGTCGTGGTCCATCACCGACCAGAAATAGATGCCCCCCTTCTCGATCGGGTCGTCCATCGACAGGGCTTCGACCAGCTTCGCGGTCGGCACGGTCGCCAGTTCCCCGGCCCGCTCCGGCGTCAGGCCCAGTCGGTCGAGGAAGACCCGCATCCGCAGCGCCGCATGCTGGGGACCCATGGCGGTCACATGCTGGCCGCTCATGGTGATGACCTTGTGGTACAGCCCCGCCGCCGACGGCATGGCCATCAGGGTCACCAGCTTGGCCCCGCCGCCCGACTGGCCGAACACCATGACGTTGCCCGGGTCGCCGCCGAACTCGGCGATGTTGTCGCGAACCCAGCGCAGGGCCAGCAGCAGATCGAGGTTCCCGACGCTGCCCGAGGCCCCGTAGGACCCGCCGCCATGCGGCGACAGAAGTTGACCCAACCCATTGTATCCGAACACATTCAGGCGGTGATTCAGGGTCACCACCACCACATCGCCGCGCTTGCACAGGGCCACGCCGTCATACAGCGGAGATGACCCCGAGCCGTTGGCGTGAGCCCCGCCATGGACATAGACCATGACCGGGCGTTTGGCGCCGTCCCGGAGCTCGGGCGTCCAGACGTTGAGGAACAGGCAGTCCTCGGACTGGTTGGGCTCATCCGACTTCTGCGGGCTGGCCGCGCCGTACTCGAGCGCGTCCTTCACCCCGGTCCACGGCTCGGGCGCCACCGCCGGCTGGAAGCGCCGCGTCGAGGTGTCGGCGCCGTAGCGAACGCCCTTGAACACCTTGATCCCCTGATCGAGAGACCCCCGCACCCGCCCGTGCCGCGTCGTCGCGATCGGCGCCGGTCCCTCCGCGGCCCAGACCCCACCCGGCAGCCCGGCGACCAGAGCGGCGGTTCCGGCGGTCGCGATCACAGAGCGGCGGGTCGGCATGGAGGTCTCTCCTAGGGGTGCTCCGCCTGCGCCTCTATGAGGGCCAGCAGGGGCTTCAGACTGGGGTTGTCGTTGTCGCGTCGCCAGGCCACGAACAGCTCCACCGGCCGTTCGGGCGAGGTCTCAAGAGGCCGGAACTCGACCCCCTCGAAGTGCAGCTTGGTCGCCGCCTCCGGCACCACCGCCGCCCCGATGCGGGCGTGGACGAGGGCCAGGATGGAGTGGATCTGGGCCATGTGCTGGACGTACTGGGGCGAGACCCCGGCCTCGTCGAACATGGCGCTGAGCATGCCGTGGAAGTAGCCGGCGCCCTCCGGCGCATACATGACCATGGGCTGGTCGCCGAAGTCCGACAGGGCGATGACGTCCTTCTCCAGCCGCGGGTCGCCGCTGGGCAGGGCCGCGACCAGAGGCTCGGTCAGGACGCGGACCTTGTCGAACTCGGGCCGGGTCAGGGGCGGCCTGACGAGGCCGAGGTCGATCCGCCCGGTCAGCAGGGCCTCGACCTGTTCGCCCGAGACCAGCTCCCTCAGGGTCAGGTCGACATTGGGCAGCTTCGTCCGCGCCAGATCCACGAGGTTGGGCAGGAAGCTGTAGCCCGAGGCGGCGGTGAAGCCGACCGCCACCCGCCCGGCGTCGCCCGAGGCGATGCGTCGCGTGGCCAGGGCCGCGCTGTCGGCCAGCCTCAGGATCCGTTTGGCCTCGATCAGGAAGGCGCGCCCGGCGGGCGTCAGCCGCACCGACCGGCTGGTCCGGTCCAGCAGGACCACGCCGAGGATGCGCTCCAGCAGCTGGACCTGCCGGCTCAGCGGCGGTTGGGTCATGTTGAGGCGCTGCGCCGCCCGCCCGAAGTGGAGTTCCTCGGCGACGGCGACGAAGCACCGCAACTGACTGAGTTCGAACATGTTCATGACCACCTACTGCGTAGGTTGATCGTCATAGGCCGTCCGGCGGACGCCGGACAGGGCCTGCGACTATCCGTTCGCCGCCAGCTTGGGGGCGGCCGGCTGAACCCGCGCGATCAGGGCCTTGAGCTGGTCCAGCTGGGCCGGCGTCAGGTCGACCAGCGGCGGACGGACCGGGCCGGCGGTGCGGCCGATGGCGGTCATCCCCGCCTTCACGATCGACACCGCATAGCCCTTACCCTGATCGCGCAGGGCGATGTAGGGCAGGACGAAGTCGCGCAGGCCGGCCATGATGGCGGCGTGGTCGCGGGCCCGGACGGCCTTGTAGAAGTCCAGGGCGAAGTCCGGCACGAAGTTGAAGATGGCCGAGGAGTAGGTGGTGACGCCCATCTCCAGATAGGCCGGGGCGAAGGTCTCGGCCGTCGGCAGGCCACCGACATAGGTCAGGCGATCGCCCATCCGGGCATAGACCTTCATCATCAGCTCGATGTCGCCCACGCCGTCCTTGAAGCCGACGAGGTTGGGGTTGCGGTCGCACAGCTTCTCCAGCGTCTCGGGCTGAAGCACGGCGTTGTCGCGGTTGTAGACGATGACGCCCAGCTTCGTGGCCTTGCAGACCGCCTCGACATGGGCGGCGAGGCCTTCCTGGCCGGGAACCATCAGGTAGTTGGGCAGCAGCAGGACGCCGTCGGCGCCGTTGGCCTCGGCCGACTTCGCCAGCTCGACAGCGATGGCCGTGCCATAGCCGCAGCCCGCGATGACGGGGGTCTTGCCGGCGGTCTCGTCGACCGCGGCCTTGACCACCTTGCCGACCTCTTCGGGGGTCAGGGAGAAGAACTCGCCCGTACCGCCGGCGGCGAACAGGCCGGCCAGCTCGTACTGGAGCATCCAGGCGCAGTGCTCGCGGTAGTCCTTCTCGACGAACTGGTGGGCGGCGTCGAAGTGGGTGACGGGGAAGGACAGCAGGCCGCCGCCGATCGTCGCGGCCATCTCCGCGGGGGTCATCCTGGACATAGAGTTCCTCACTGAAGCGGCCCTTGCCGCCCGGCGCTGTGATCGCGCCCTGATGAGAACGGTACTGGCCTCGTCGATGCGGGTCTAAGCCAAAGCGGCTATCGACCGATGCGGGTTTTGGCTTGATCGACCCGGAACGGGGGTCCGCGAGCGCCGATCGATGCGCCGGGGCTCTGGATCGATGCTCCATTCGGTGTCGGCGGCGGCCTGTCGGCGGACTACACCGCCACCCATATAGCCGCGACAGACAGCTTCAGGGACACCCGCCATGACCGACACGATCCAGCTCTCCCACCTGATCGATGGCGAACGCGTGGACACGGCCCGGCCGGGCGAGAGCCACAACCCGTCCAACACCAACGACATCGTCGCCAACACGCCGGACGGCGGTCAGGCCGAGGTCGACGCCGCCGTCGCCGCCGCCAAGGCCGCCTTCCCGTCGTGGTCCGAGGCCAGCCCCGAGGTCCGCGCCGATGTGCTGGATCGTGCGGGCACGCTGGTCATGGAGCGCCGCGAACAGCTGGGTCGCCTCCTGTCCCGCGAAGAGGGCAAGACCCTTCCCGAGGGCATCGGCGAGACGGTCCGCGCGGGTCGCATCCTCAAGTACTTCGCCGGCGAGGCCCTGCGTCGCCACGGCCAGAACCTCGACAGCGTCCGCCCGGGTGTGGAGATCCAGACCTATCGTCAGGCCGTCGGCGTCTATGGCCTGATCACCCCCTGGAACTTCCCGATCGCCATCCCGGCGTGGAAGGCCGCCCCTGCCCTCGCCTTCGGCAACACCGTGGTGATGAAGCCCGCCGGCCCGACGCCCGCGACGGCCAGCGCCCTCGCCGACATCCTCGTCGAGGCCGGCCTGCCCAAGGGCGTGTTCAACCTAGTCATCGGTCGCGGCGGCGTGGGTCAGGCCATCGTCGACCACCCCGACGTGGACGGCGTCTCCTTCACGGGCTCGCAAGGCGTGGGCGCCGGCGTCGCGGCGGGCGCCGTCGCGCGTCAGGCCCGCGTCCAGCTGGAGATGGGCGGCAAGAACCCGCTGATCGTGCTCGACGACGCCGATCTGGAACGCGCCGTCATGATCGCGCTGGACGGCTCCTACTACGCCACCGGCCAGCGCTGCACGGCCTCCAGCCGCCTGATCGTCACCGACGCCATCCACGACAAGTTCGTCGCCCTGCTGGCCGAGAAGGTCGCGGCCCTCCGCGTCGGCGATGCGCTCGACCCCAACACCCAGATGGGCCCGGCGGTCTCCGAGGCCCAGATGGAGACCTCCTACAAGTACATCGACATCGCCCGTCAGAACGGCGGCCGCATCGTCACCGGCGGCGAGCGCCTTAGCCTTCAGAACCCCGGCTGGTACGTCCAGCCGACCCTGATCGCCGACACCGATCCGGCCATGCGCATCAATACCGAAGAGGTCTTCGGCCCCGTCGCCTCGACCATCCGCGTCAAGGACTATGAGGAGGCGCTGAACGTCGCCAACACGACCGAGTTCGGCCTCGCGGCGGGCATCGTGACCACCAGCCTCAAGCATGCCCGCGACTTCCAGCGCCGGGCGAAGGCGGGCATGACCATGGTCAATCTGCCGACGGCGGGCGTCGACTATCACGTCCCGTTCGGCGGCACGAAGTCGTCCAGCTACGGCGCTCGCGAACAGGGCTTCGCGGCGGTCGAGTTCTACACCCAGACCAAGACCAGCTACAGCTGGAGCTAACGGCTCGCGGCGGTCGGGATGAACCCGACGTCGAACTTGCAGGGCTCGCCATAGGCCGCCGCATGGGTCTCGCAGGCCGCGGCGACGGTCTGCGGCGTCGGCGTCTCGCCCTTGTTGATCCAGGCCATCAGGGCGTCCAGCATCCCGGCGTACTCGGGGGTGCTGAGCTTTGAATGGGTGTCCTCGTCGGTGAAGGTCTGGACCAGCAGGTCCGACCGTCCGGCCGCCGCGACGACGTCGCGATAGACGGCGTCGACGCCGACGAAGACCGTCGGGTCGTTCTTGGCGTGGATGCTCAGCGTCGGCAGCATGATCTGACCGCTCAGGTCGGCGTCATAGGCCAGGCGCGCCACGCCCTCCGGGTCGGCGGCGAACCGCTCGACGCCCGCGTTGAGGGCCGCATCGTCGTCCGAGCCTGAATAGACCCGGCCTTCGTTCGAGAAGGGGTTGTGGCCGTCCAGACGCCGCCAGACCATGTCCTGGAACAGGTTGGTGGCCCAGACCAGGTGCGAGACCAGCTCGTCCTCGCGGATGCCGATGACGCCCAGGATGTTCTTCAGGTTGCGGACCTGCTCAGGCGTGCGCTCGGCGGCGGGCTTGCCGACCCCGGTGCATTGCTCGACCCGGGCGGCCACGTCGGCGCGGGTCATGCGGCCATCACGCGGCAGGCCCTGCCAGACCGGGTACTGGACCTCGTCCGGGCGCGGATGGTTCCGGCAATAGAACTGGTAGACGGCCCTCAGGTCCGAGCGGAACACATAGCCGCGCGTGCCCCCGGCGACGAGCCCGGCCGACAGCAGGACGCCATCGTAGTTGCGCTGACCATTGCCGTCGACGGCGTAGAGCTCCGAGACCTTGGCCGCGACATTGCCGCCCCAGGACTGGCCGTGGACGATGGTCCGGCGCGGCTTGCCGAAGCGGCTCCAGAAGATGCGGCGCAGGATGTCGGTGTCCTCGGCGGCCATCCGCACGCCATAGCCGCCGCGGCGATAGGTCGAGCCGGCCCAGGCGTAGCCTTCGCGGACCATGACCGAGAACCGCTGCAGGTCGTCGATCTCGTCGTCGATGTTGGGCGTCGTGGTGCGCGGCCCGCCGTGGCTGTGAACCACGAGGACGTTGTTCCAGTTCGCCGGGATGGCGATCCAGTAGAAGGCCCCCTCCTCCGATCGGCCGGTGTAGCATTTGGCGTCGGCCGGGATGCCCTGCGGACAGGTCGCGTCGGCGGGGATGGGCGAGACCTCGGCGGTCTGGAGCGGGACCGCGCTCGGGGGCGTGGGCGGCATCTGTCCAGGGGTCACGCAGGCGGCAAGCCCTCCTCCCAGCGCCAGAACGGCAAGGACGGAACGACCGGCGGCGACCCAGGAACGCATGAGAGGCTCACTTCAGAAGACAAGGTCCGGGGCGACGTCGAAACGTCGCCCCGGCAGGAGAAGAACCCTCAACGAGGGCGCTTCGGGGAGAAGGATCAGAACGTCTTGGTGACGCTCATGTACCAGTAGCGGCCGTAGGGCTGGTAGAGCGAGCCCAGATAGCCGGCCGACGAGAGCGGCGGCGCCTGGTTGGTGATGTTGCGCACACCCGCCCGCAGCTTGGTGTTGTTGGCGATGCCGAAGCGGTCCTCGAACTCGTACTGGCCGTACAGGTTGCCGGTCAGGCGGCTCTCGACCTCCCACGGCGTGCCGCTGGCGCCGATCAGCAGGGTGTCGTCGACCGCGCTGATGTACTGGGTGAAGACCCCGACCTGCCAAGGACCGTTGGCCCAGGTGACCGTGCCCGACACCTTCCACTCCGGCCGGCCGTTCTGGGCCACCAGGCTGGAGGAGTCGGGCAGGGGCGTGGCGGCGTTGATCGTTCCGGCGGCGCGGGCGGCGTACAGGGCGTCGATCTGCGGGCCCGGCTCACGGCTGAACTTGGTCAGCTTGGCCGCGTTGATGTTGACGCGGAAGTCGCCCACCGGGGTGTCGCGCAGGCGCCAGACGATGCCGAAGTCGATGCCCTGGACGTCCTGCGGCAGCAGGTTCACGAACCGGTCCGAGACCGAGATGATCTGGCCGACCGGGGCGATGCCGGTGCCGGCGAACAGGGCGATGTCATCGGCGTTGGGCGCGGCGCGGGTCACCAGCGGGTTGGACGAGCCGCTGACGCGATCCAGATAGTCCTGGACGGTCGCGGCGGAACCGCCGAACAGGCCGACGATCTTCTCCTGCTGGATGCGCCACTTGTCGACGGTGAAGGTCCAGTCGCCCAGGCTCTCGGGCAGGAAGCGCGGCTGGAAGACCACGCCGTAGGACGAGTTGGTGCTCTCTTCCGGCTTCAGGTCCGGGTTGCCCGAGACCAGCAGGGAATAGCCGATCGAGCGGGCGCAGGCGCCGAAGGTGGCGATCCGGCCGGCGCGCAGGTCGGCCTCACAGCGGATGTAGTCGTTGTTGGTCGCCAGACGGCCGTAGGTGGTGGCGTTGGTCTGTTCCAGGTTCGGGGCGCGGAAGCCTTCCGAATAGGAGCCGCGGATGCGCAGGCCGTCGAAGATGTCCCAGGCGGCGGCGATCTTCGGCTTGGCCACGCTGCCGAAGTCCGAATAGTGCTCGGCGCGGCCGGCGATCTGCAGATCCAGGCTACGGACGAACGGGATGTTCATCTCCGGCGAGACGACCGGCACGGCGAACTCGATATAGGCGGCCGAGACGGTGCGCTCGCCGTGAGTGTCCGGGTTCGGACTGACCGAGATGACGTTGGACAGGTTGGTCGCGCCGGTGACCGAGTCGACGAAGACGTTGGTGCCGTCGACGTTGGGATCGCGGTCGTCGTTCTGGGTCTCCTTGCGCGCCTCGAGGCCGAAGGCCATGCCGACGTCGCCGGCCCACAGGCTGAACAGATCGGCCCTGGACACCTTGAAGTCGATCATGGCGAGGGTCGTCTTGGACACCCGCTTCAGGTCGAAGGTGATGGCGTCGATGGCGGCCTGTGAGCTGGGCGTACAGTCGCCGACGCTGGTGTTGTCCAGGCAGCCGCCGTTGAACGGGTTGTAGGCGTCCGGCGTCGACAGGGCCAGTTGGGCCTGGAGTTTAGTGGCGTTGACCGCGGTCGAACTATCGGTGGCCTCGGCTTCCGAATAGGTGATCGCGCTCTCCCAGTCGAAGCCGCGGAACTCGCCGCGCAGACCGGCCAGGGCGCGGGCCTGGTAGTTGTCGACGCTGACCTTCTGCATACCCGCATCGACGAAGCGGTACTGGTTCAGGGTCAGGTTCAGACCGGTGACCGGCACATTGGTCAGGCCCGACAGGCGATTGGGGTTGGTCTGGCCGTTGGCGAAAGTCACCGGGCCGAACGGGTTCCAGTAGTTGCTGGCCGGGATGGTCAGGGTGTTCAGGTTGATCAGCGGCGGCTGAACACGCTGGGTCTGGGCCTGATACCAGCCCAGCTCACCGAAGGCGGTGACGTTGTCGTTGAGGTCGTAGTGGCCGGTGAAGAACAGGTTCAGCCGCTGGACATCGGGCGTGATGGTCGTGCCCGTCGCGGTGTCGAAACGCAGGTCGCGCTGGACGCCGTTGAAGCTGAGCGCGCCGGTGCCGATGCACAGGCCGTTGGCCGTCGCCGTGGCGCAGCCGGTGATGGTCGTCGGCTGGATGTGGAAGGCGCCGGCCGCCGTGGTGATGGCCGTGGTCCCGCGGCGGATGGTTCCCGGACCGTTCACGACCGCCAGGTTGGCCCAGGGACCGCGCGTGTTGCGGGCGTCCGGCGTCAGGCTGGAGGCGAAGTCGGGATAGTTCTCGAACAGGAAGCGCAGGTTGTCCGAACGGGTGAACTGCTGGTCGGACGCCTCCAGCGCGGTGCGGTCGGTGTAGTCGATGAAGGCCGAGACGTTGCCGCGCTCGAAGTCCTTGCCCGCGAACAGCCCGATGCTGAGCTCGCGCATATGGGTGCTCTCGGCGCCGCCGTACTGGGTGGTGAACTTCAGGCCGTCGAAGTCGTCCTGGGTGACGGTGTTGACCACCCCCGCCACGGCGTCGGCCCCGTAGATGGCGGCCGCGCCGTCCAGCAGGACCTCCAGACGCTCCAGCCCCGAGACCGGGATGGCGTTGGAGTTGTAGCTGAGCACGGGGACGGTGCCGGTGTCGGACGTGCCCTGGCTGGTCGGGTGGGAGACGATGCGGCGGCCGTTCAGCAGCACCAGAGTGTTCCCGACGCCGAGCGAGCGCAGGTTGACCGAGTTGACGTCGCCGCGCGCCGCGTTCGAGGTCTGGGCGTTGTTGGCCGCGCTGAACAGGACGTCGCCCATCTGCGGGATGGTGCGCAGCAGGTCGTCGCCGGTGACGGCGCCGGTGGCGGCGATCTGCTCCTGCCCGAGGACCGCGACCGGCAGGGCGGTCGTGATCGAGGCGCCGCGGATCTGGGAGCCGACGACCACGACGTCATCGACGTTGGCGGCGGGCTCGCCCTCCTGCTGGGCCTGATCAACGATGGCCTGGGTCGCGGGCGAGGCGGCCGGGGCCGGCTGCGACGCGGGCTGTTGCGGCGCGGCGAGCGCCGTCTGGGCCATGGCGTTTCCAGCCAGGGCGATAAGGGCCGTGGCGGCGGTGGTCGCCAGCATGGCGGTCTTGATCTTGATCATTATTGTCCTCCCTCGTGTCGTTTTTTGTTGTCTTGTCTGTGGGTTAGTCGGCGGTAATGACCGCATCGCCCCCCGGCCCTGCGGCGGGATCGGGTTGTGCGGCAAGGGGTTTGGGCTGTCCGTCCAGGGCCCGTTTCAGGGCGTCGCGGTCGAGCTGGTTCTCCCAGCGGGCCACGACGAGGGTGGCCACGGCATTGCCGATGAAGTTGGTCAGGGCCCGGCATTCGCTCATGAACCGGTCGACGCCGAGGATCAGGGCCATGCCCGCGATCGGCACCGAGGGGACCACCGCGAGCGTCGCGGCGAGCGTGATGAAGCCGGCCCCGGTGATGCCCGCCGCGCCCTTGGACGACAGCATGGCGACCAGCAGCAGCAGGATCTGCTGCTCCAGGCTGAGGTGGATGCCCAGGGCCTGGGCGATGAACAGGGCCGCCATCGTCATATAGATGTTGGTGCCGTCCAGATTGAACGAATAGCCCGTCGGCACGACCAGACCGACCACCGACTTGGCGGCCCCGGCCCGCTCCATCTTCTCCAGCAGGCTGGGCAGCGCGGCCTCGGATGAGGAGGTGCCCAGCACCAGCAGCAGCTCCTCCTTCAGATAGCGGATCAGCTTGAGGACGTTGAATCCATTGGCGATCCCGACCAGACCCAGCACCCCGACCACGAACAGGATGGCGGTCAGGTAGAAGGTGGCGACCAGAGCCGCGAGGTTGGCGATCGAGCCGATGCCGTAGGCCCCGATGGTGAAGGCGAAGGCCCCGAAGGCCCCGATCGGCGCCGCCTTCATCAGGATGGCCACCAGCTTGAAGAAGGCGGCCGAGATCGATTCCAGGAAGGTCAGCACCGGCTTGCCGACGTCGCCGATCAGGGCCAGCGCGATGCCGAACAGGATCGAGACGAACAGCACCTGCAGGATGTTGCCGGTCGAAAACGCGCTGACCACGGTGTCGGGGATGATGCCCATCAGGAAGCCCTGAATGGTCGTCTCATGCGCGGCGCTGGAATACTGGGCCACCGCCCCGGCGTTCAGCGTCGAGGGGTCGATGTTCAGGCCCCGACCCGGCTGGACCACATTGGCGACGATCAGGCCGAGGATCAAAGCCAGCGTCGAGAACACCAGGAAATAGGCGAAGGCCTTGGCCGCCACCCGGCCGACCTTGCCCAGATCCCGCATCCCCGCGATCCCGGTCACGATGGTCAGGAAGATCACCGGAGCGATGACCATCTTGACCAGCTTGATGAAGGCGTCGCCCAGAGGCTTCAGCGACTTGCCGAACTCCGGCCAGAAATGACCGATCACCGCCCCCAGCACGATCGCCGTCAGCACCTGGAAATACAGGTGGGCGTAGAAGGGTTTCTTCGCAGCCGGAACGGCCGCGGTCTGGGTGATCGGTTGCAACGCCTGTTCCTCATGGCGGACGCGGTCCGCGAAACTCCCGGGCACGATCTTCGAGTCGTGTCTCCGGCCTCATTCTGGCCGCAGGAGCGGCGAAGGTGAAACCCCCTCGATAAAAATCATAGTCGATTGATATTGCTCCGATAAAGATCGAGACGGCGCAGAATTCCGGCCTCTGAATGCGAAAATCCGCCACAGCATCTAGGCAAAACGTGCGGATAATCGCACACTGAGGCATGGCCTTCACCGACTTGCAGAGCCGATTATCGACGGTCCTTCGACCCACGGCGCGGCCGTGGATCGGACTGGCCGTGGTCTGGCTGATCCTCGCCGTGGGCGCCGCCGTGGTTGCGGGCGAACTGGCCCGAAGGCAGGCCGAGGGGGATCTGGCGCGGCAGGCCCAGGCGGGCGCGGCCCTGCACGCGGCGGTGCTGAGGAGCGAGCTGGAGAAGCACCGGTCCCTGCCGCTGGTGCTGGCGCAGGACCCGGAGGCGATCGCCCTCCTGACCCAGCCCGGCCCCGCCCGCACCGATCAGGTCGACCGCAAGCTGGAGCGGCTGGCGGGCCAGACCCGGGCGGCGGTCATCTATCTGCTGGACGCCAGGGGCGTGGCGCGGGCGGCCAGCAACTGGCGGCTGCCGACCAGCTTCGTCGGCGAGGACTACAGCTTCCGCCCCTATTTCACCCGCGCCATGCAGACCGGCGACGCCGAGTTCTTCGCGCTCGGCACCGTCAGCGGACGCCCCGGCCTCTATCTGGCGCGCCGCATGGCCGATGCGGACGGACGCGTCGTCGGGGTCGCCGTGGTGAAGGTCGAGTTCGATGCGCTGGAGGCCGACTGGCGCGGCTCGGGCGAGCCGGCCTATGTCGCCGATCCCTCGGGCGTGATCCTGATCACCAGCGTGCCCGACTGGCGCTTCCGCACGGTCGCCCCGATGAGCGACGCCCAGAGGCGGCAGGTCCTGACCGGCCAGACCCTGGGTCACGACGCGCTGGCTCCCCTGCCCTTCCGCACCCCGGCGAACCGACCGGCCCTTGTCAGCGCCGCCGTGGACGGGCCGCCGGAAAGCTGGATGGCGGCCTCGGCGGATACGGCGACGCCCGGCTGGACCCTGCATCTGCTGTCGCCGGCGGGCACAGCCATTCTGGTGGCGGTTTCGAACGCCCGGGCCGTGGCCCTGCTGGCCGTCACCCTGATGATGGGGGCCGTCGGCATCCTGCTGCGCCGCCGTCAGCTGGCCGAGGCCCAGATGCGCGCCGAGGAGGCCGCCCGCGCCGATCTGGAGCGCCGTATCGACGAGCGCACCGTCGAGCTGCGCGCCGCCAATGACGAGCTGAACCGCCAGATCGACGAACGCCGCGCCGCCGAGGCCGGCCGCGAGATGCTGCGCGAGGAACTGGTCCAGGCCAACAAGCTGGCGACGCTGGGCCAGATCGCCGCCGGGGTGGCGCATGAGATCAACCAGCCGGTCGCGGCCATCCGCACCAGCGCCGAGACGGTGCTGGCCTATCTGAAGCGCGACGACGGCGAGGGGGTGACGCGCACCGCCAACCGCATCGCCGAGCTGACGGCCCGGATCGGATCGATCACCGACGAACTGCGCGCCTTCTCGAGGAAGACAACCTCGCGCCCCTCGGCGGTCAGTCCGGACGAGGCCATCGACGGGGCGCTGGTGCTGCTGACCGGGCGGCTGCGCGCCAGCCGGATCGCGGTGAGCCGGATCAAGGCGCCGTCGCTGAAGGTGCTGGCCGACCGGGTGCGGCTGGAGCAGGTGATCCTGAACCTCGTCCAGAACGCGGTCGAGGCCCTGGACGAGGCCGGCGCCGCCGAGCCCCGGCTGAGCCTGTCGGTGGCGACCGCCGGAACCGGCGTGGAGATCGTCATCGCCGACAACGGCCCGGGGCTGTCAGACGAGATCGCCGGCGCCCTGTTCACCCCCTTCGTGACCACAAAGGCGACCGGGCTGGGCCTCGGCCTCGTCATCTGCCGCGACATCGTCGCCAGCTTCGGGGGCGAGTTGAACACGCGCGCCTCTGACGCCGGGGCGGTGTTCGTGATTTCGTTGAAGGCCGCCTGATGGATTTCGCCCAGCCCAGGGCCGTCGCCCTGATTGACGACGACGACGACTTCCGCGAGGCCCTGTCCGAACGGCTGGCGCTGGAGGGGTTCGAGGTCTCGGCCTACCCCTCCGCCGAGGCCGCGCTGAAGGCCGTGGACGCGGGTTTCGCGGGCGTGGTGGTCAGCGACCTGCGGATGCCCGGTCTGGACGGCCGCCAGTTGCTGGCGCGGCTACAGGCGATCGACGAGGGCCTGCCCGTGCTGATGATCACCGGCCATGGCGACATCGCCGATGCGGTCGAGGCCCTGAGGCACGGTGCCTATGATTTCGTGGCCAAGCCCTTCGCCTTCGAGCGGCTGCTGGACAGTCTGAACCGGGCGCTGGAGAAGCGAGCGCTGGTGCTGGACAACCGGCGGCTGGCGGCGGCCCAGAGCGACGCGGGGCTGGAACTGCCCCTGCTGGGCGCCAGCGAGACCATGGCCCGCCTCAGGGCCACCATCGCCCAGTTGGCCGACGCTCGGCTGGATGTCCTGATCGAGGGCGAGACCGGGGTCGGCAAGGAGGTCGTCGCCCGGGCCCTGCACAACGGCGGACGGCGGCGCATCCATCCGTTCGTGGCGGTCAACTGCGGCGCCCTGCCCGAGGGTCTGATCGAGAGCGAACTGTTCGGCCATGAGCCCGGCGCCTTCCCCGGCGCAACCCGACGGCGCATCGGCCATATCGAGCAGAGCCACCGCGGCACCCTGTTCCTCGACGAGATCGAGAGCATGCCCATGGCCGTACAGGTCAAGCTGCTGCGGGTCATCGAGGAGCGGGAGGTGCAGCCGATCGGCGGCCCGGCGAAGACGCTCGACCTGCGTATCCTCGCCTCGTCCAAGATCGATCTGGAAGACGCCATCCGGGCCGGCGCCTTCCGCGAGGACCTCTACTACCGGCTGAACGTCGTGAAGCTGAGGGTCGCGCCCCTGCGCGAGCGGCGCGAGGACATGCCCCTGTTGTTCGCCCACTTCCTGCGGCGGGCGGCGGCGCGCGAGGACCGGTCCGCGCCCGGTCTGACGGCGTCGGTGCGGCGGCATCTGCTGGAGCACGACTGGCCGGGCAATGTCCGCGAGCTGGTCCATTTCGCCGAACGGGTGGCGGCGGGCCTGACCGATCCGGGCGGGGTCGGGGTGGTCGAGGAGGAGGCCGGCGGCCTGACCGAACGCGTCGCCCGCTATGAGGCCGAACTGATCCGCGAGACCCTGGAACGCTGCGACGGCGACGTCACCGCCGTCACCGAGGCCCTGCGCCTGCCGCGGAAGACCCTGTACGACAAGCTGCAGAAACACGGGCTGAAACCGGCGGATTTCCGACGGCGGCGCGAAGGATAATTCCGCTCGGCACGCATTTTTTCACCCAAGGCACAAGCCAAGGCGATGATTCTTCGCTATAGACGCCGAATGGTCTGTCACTCGACGCAATTTCGCCGCCTGCCGCTTCGGCTTGACGCGCGACTTATCGGCAGCCGCCGCGCCTGATCTGCGCCCGGCGGCTTTACCCGCGCCGTAACCTGTCCAGACCACTTCCAATATGAGGAGACGCGCCCTGATGCTGCGCGATCCGTCCGTAAAATACCGCCCCTTCCCCCAGGTCGACATTCCCGATCGCACCTGGCCCTCGAAGACGATCACCAAGGCCCCGCGCTGGCTGTCGACCGACATGCGCGACGGCAACCAGGCCCTGATCGACCCGATGAACGCCGAGAAGAAGCAGCGCTTCTTCGACCTGCTGGTGAAGATCGGCATCAAGGAGATCGAGGTAGGCTTCCCCTCCGCGGGCGCCACCGAGTTCGACTTCATCCGCTCCCTGGTCGATCGCGGTGCCATTCCCGACGACGTCATGCCCCAGGTCCTGACCCAGGCGCGCGCCGACCTGATCGCGAAGACCTTCGACAGTCTGGACGGGGCCAAACAGGCCGTCGTCCACGTCTACAACGCCGTCTCCCCCGCCTGGCGGCGTATCGTCTTCGGTCTGGAGCGGCCCGAGATCCGCGAGATCGCGGTGACGGCCGCCAAGCTGTTGCGCGATCAGGCGGCGGCGCGTCCGAACACCGACTGGCGCTTCGAATACAGCCCCGAGACCTTCTCCACCGCCGAGCTGGATTTCTCCGTCGAGTGCTGCGAGGCGGTGATGGACATCCTGCAGCCGACGCCCGAGCGGCCGCTGATCCTGAACCTGCCGGCGACGGTCGAGGCGGCCTCGCCCAACGTCTATGCCGACCAGATCGAATGGTTCGGCCGCAACATCTCGCGCCGCGACAGCGTGATCATCTCGGTCCACCCGCACAACGACCGGGGCACGGGCGTGGCGGCGGCGGAGCTGTCGATCATGGCCGGCGCCGACCGGGTCGAGGGCTGTCTGTTCGGCAATGGCGAGCGGACCGGCAACGTCGATCTCGTGACCCTGGCGCTGAACATGTACACCCAGGGCGTCGATCCGGAGCTGGACTTCTCGGACATCGGCGAGGTGGTGCAGACCGTCGAATACTGCAACCAGATCCCGGTCCATCCGCGCCATCCCTATGCGGGCGAACTGGTCTTCACCGCCTTCTCGGGCAGCCATCAGGACGCGATCAAGAAGGGCTTCGCGGCTCAACAGACGCGCAACGACCAGATGTGGGACGTCCCCTATCTGCCCATCGACCCGGCCGACATCGGCTGTTCCTATGAGGCGGTGATCCGGGTCAACTCCCAGTCGGGCAAGGGCGGGGTCGCCTGGATCCTGGAACAGGACAAGGGGCTGAAGCTGCCCAAGCGCCTTCAGGCCGACTTCAGCCGTCACGTGCAGGAGATGGCCGACCAGACCAGCCGAGAGCTGAACGCCGCCGACATCTGGAGCGCCTTCCAGACCGCCTATCATCTGAACAGTCCGCAGCCGCTGCGGCTGATCGACTATCAGGAGGGCGCCGTGACCGGCGGGTCGCGTCACTTCGTCGGCCGCATCAGCCTGGACGGTCAGGAGCACACCGTCAGCGGGCGCGGCAACGGCCTGATGTCCAGCGTGCTGGACGGGCTGCGCGAAGGCGTCGGCATCGATCTGGAGATCGCCGACTATCAGGAGCACGCCATCGGGCATGGCTCCGACGTGCAGGCGGCGGCCTATGTCGAGTGCAAGGGCGCGGACGGGGCGACCTGGTTCGGCGTGGGCATCGACGCCGACGTGGCCACGGCCTCGGTCAAGGCCCTGCTGTCGGCGGCGACCAGCGCCCGGGCGGCGGCCCAGGCGCGCGCGAAGGCGCCCGAGCCCGCGACCGCCTAGGCGTAGCGCGAAAGCGCCAGGTCGGCGGTCTCGATCTCGGCCTTCCTGCCGCTGATCTGGTCCGCCAGCACCCGCGCCGAGCCACAGGCCATGGTCCAGCCCAGGGTGCCGTGGCCGGTGTTGATGTGCAGGTTCGCAATGCGCGTCGGCCCGACCACCGGGGTGCCGTCCGGCGTCATCGGACGCAGGCCGGTCCAGAAGCGGGCGGCGTCGAGGTCGCCCGCCCCGGGGAAGAGGCTGGACACCGAATGCTTCAGCGTGCGCTCGCGCGGCGGCGGCAGGTCGTGGCTGAAGCCCGACAGTTCGGCCATGCCGCCCACCCGGATGCGGTCGCCGAGGCGGGTGATGGCGACCTTGTAGCTCTCGTCCATGACGGTCGAGACCGGGGCGCCGGCCTCATCGATGATCGGCATGGTGATGGAATAGCCCTTCACCGGATAGACCGGCAGGCGCAGGTCGATCGACCGGGCGATGGCGGTCGAATAGCTGCCGAGCGCCAGCACATAGACGTCGGCGCTGAGGTCGCCCTGATCCGTCGTGACCGACGTGATCCGCCCGGCGTCCACATTCACGCGCCTGACCGTCTCGTTGAAGCGGAAGATGACCCCCGCCTCCGCCGCCATCTCGGCCAGACGGACGGTGAACAGGTTGCAGTCGCCGGTCTCGTCATGCGGCAGGCGCAGGCCGCCGACGAAGGGCACGTCGGAGCGGGCCAGACCCGGTTCGGCGGCGATACAGCCGGCGGGGTCAAGCACCTCACACGGCACCCCCTCGGCCTTGAGCACCTTCACGTCCTTGTCCACGTCATGGAGCTGTTTGTCGGTGCGGAAGAGCTGCAGCGTGCCCTGCTGGCGGCCGTCGTAGGTGATGCCGGTCTCGCCGCGCAGGGCGTCGAGCTGATCGCGGCTGTATTCGGCCAGACGGACCATCCGCTCCTTGTTCAGGGCATAGCGGGTCGAGGTGCAGTTGCGCAGCATGGCCACGCCCCAGGTGATCATGTCCCAGTTGACGGCAGGACGCAGGATCAGGGGCGCGTGCTTCATCATCAGCCAGCGCGGCGCCTTCCTCGGGATCGAGGGCGCGGCCCAGGGCGAGGAATAGCCGGGAGAGACCTGACCGGCGTTGGCGAAACTGGTCTCCAGAGCGGGTCCCGGCTGGCGCTCGATGACCGTGACCTCATGGCCCTGCTTGGCGAGATACCAGGCCGTCGTCACCCCGATGACGCCGGCTCCGAGCACGATACACTTCAAGACAGACCCTCCAGAGGGAACATTCGACCCTTCTTAACGCGGGGTCGCGGAATCGGGTGCAGTCTGGAGAAGCCAAGGCGGCTTGGCGAGCCCCTCCCCTATTTCGGCGTTACCGGGCAGACGACGGTCTCCGTCCGCAGGGCCGTCAGCCAGCCGGCCTCGGACGCCGAAATCGCCTTCCCGTCGGCCTCCAGGGGGATGCGGACGCGGCTCGGCGGGCGGCCGGCGTCTTCCCCGGAGGCATACTGACGCATGACCGCGACCTTCACATAGGCGTCGGGCAGCGGGTAGCAGGCGAAGAACTGGGCCCAGGTCTGGATGCCAGTGGCGTCTACCGTGACGGCCGCGCCCTGCTTCCGGTCCTGCAGGTCCACCGTCCGGCCCGCACAACGGCCCATGACGATCAGCAGCAGGGCCAGCACGGCGATGATCGCCGGGACGCGCCACAGGGTGGAACCGGTCTTCGGACGGGCCGCGGCGATGACGGACTTGCGGGCCATCAACCGATCACCCGGTTCGGAGAATCCTGCGCCAGCCAGTCAAGCACGGCGCGGTCCTGGACGAGCAGGGCCGCGACCTTGGTGGCCGGATTGTGGATGGCGTCGCTGCGTTGCTGGACATTGATGGCCACGGTCAGGGCGCGCAGCGGCCGGTCGTCGGGGGCGCCGACCTCATAGCGCGCGATGACCAGGGCGATGGCGTGGCCCTTCTCCGCATCGAAGCCCGCGTCGGGCGAGACGCCCAGCACCCGGCCGGTGTCGCGATCGACCTGCAGCGCCGAGGGGGCCGAGCCGCCCGCGCCCATCCGGTCGATGCGTTGGAAGGCCTGGGTCAGGGCGGCGACGCCGACACCGTCGATGACCGTGCGGCAGATCGGCTTGACGCGCTCATGGGCGCGGCGGAGGCCGGACGTCGTGCCCGACTGGTCGGCCAGGGTCAGCTGACGCTCGCGCGTATCCCACTTGAGGCCGCAGTCGTAGGCGGCCAGCGCCATCATCGCCAGATCGACGGGATTGAGCGCCTGCTGCCGGTCGACATTGGGCGTGCCGGTCTTGGCGAATATCCGGTACTCCTGCCCCTCGGGCGCGGTCGGCAGGGTGATCTCGCGTCCGGTGCCGCCCGGGCCGACGACGGCGCGCAGGCCGGTCATCATCGGCTTCCAGGCCTCGTCGCGGATCATCAGCGGCTGCAACGGCGGGCGTTCGGCGTCGATCAGGAAGCGCGCCTCGACCTGGCGGCGCAGCACCATGCGCGAGAAGACCTCGGCCAGACGCAGCGTCGACCAGCGCGACCGTCCGCCGCCCAGCGCGCTCATCAGATAGTCGCCCTTGAGGTCATGGATGACGTTGAGGCCGAGCGATTCCCGCTCCAGCCCCAGCGCCTGAAGCGCGGGACTGTCGAGGTTCACCCCGCCCGCCTTGGCCTGCCAGACGGAGGTGTCACGGCGCGGGGTCTCGCGGTCGAACTCGGCCTGGACGCCGAACAGTCGGGTCAGCTCCAGCGCCCAGGGCACGGCGCGCTGCTGGGCCATGTCGGGGACGATCCCGAACTCCCCGCGCGGCTGGCCTGACAGGATCGGCGTCACCGGAAGCTGGCAGAATTGGGCGCCGTTCAGGCGGTAGCAGTCGGTCGTGGCGGGCGGCAGGCTCTGGTCCGGCTTCGTCGGATCGTCACTGAGCGACATCAGCATCAAGGCCGCCGCGTATTTGTTGCTGGAGGCCTCGAGGAAGCGGGTGAAGTTCATCCAGGCGGGACCGGAGACGGTGTCGGAGAAGGCCATGCCGTCGGCGCGGCGGGTGCCGAGATCGACGCCCAGCAGCTCACGGAAGCCGGGCGCGCCGGGCCGCACCTCCAGCGTCGCCAGGGCCGGGAAGGTCTGGAGGATGGCCATGGACAGCGGCGCCTTGGCCACCGAGCCCACGGGCATCAGATCGAAATTGTGGTTGGAGGTGGTGAAGCGGTGACGACCGCGCGTGTCGTCGGCCCGGTCGCCGGTCGTGTCGGACGGCGGGGTCGGCAGGCTGGCGATGGCCAGCACTTCTCCGGTCATGCCGTCCATCATGGTCACGGCCGAGCGGAAAGCGGGCGTTGACGGCAGCTGGTCGACGACGGCGTGGAGCTGGCTCTCGGCCTCGGACTGGAGCCGCTGGTCGAGGGTGACGACGATCGGCCGGTCGTCGCGGCGGGTCACGGCGGGCTCCAGCGAGCGGGCGAAGCTCTCCAGCCCCGGCGCGCGCAGCCTCTGGCCGCTGACCGCCTCGAAGCGGGACACGGTCGGGGCCGCGACCTCATAGACGAACCGCTCGGCCCGCTCGCCCCGGGTGAAGACCAGATCGCGGTCGGCGGGCAGGCGCAGATACTGGACTTCCCCGGGACCGGCCGAGGCCTCTACCCCGGCGACGGTGACGGTCACCGGCGAGCCACCGATGACGCGGACCAGGGCGTTCTGGTTGTCGAGGGCGATGACGTCGGCGACCTCCTTCTCGTCGACGAAGCGGTAGCGGCGCGGCCAGAGCGACTGCCCCTCCCCCTCTTCCGGCTTGAACAGGGTCAGGGTCGCCGTCGTCAGCCCGCCTTCGGAAGCGCCGCGCGCCGGGCGGAACAGGAAGGCCCGGGTCTCGCCCACACGCCGCAGCGACGCCCCGCCCGAGGAGCCGGTGCGGAACTGGATGTCGCCGCGCCACTGCAGCGTCCCGGCATAGGGGCCGAGCACCTGATGCGCCGTCGGATCGATCTCGGTCAGGCGTGCGCCGCGCCCCAGATCGTCGTCGAACAGCCAGCGGCCGGGCTCGGTCATGTCGACGCGCAGATAGGAGCTGCGCACGAAGGCCTTCCAGCCCTCGGCGTCGCTCGGGGCCAGGGCGGAGGGCTGGATACGAACCTCGCCGTCGGGGCGCTGTCTGATCTCCAGCCAGCCGCGCTTGAGCACCAGATCATTGATCAGGGCGTTGTAGGCGTCGGCCTGACGCACGGCGTGGATGTCCGAGCGTGGATGGCCCATCAGCTCACGGATCCACGGCGCGCCGACGATCAGCAGGACGAAGACGAAGCCGACGAACCAGCCGGGCGCGATCCGCGAGGACGGCAGGGACACACGCGGGATCGACGGGCCGCGCGGGGCTTCCGGCGGCGGTGTCTGCTCCGGTTCGGACTGCGGCGAGGCCGCGGCGGCCTTCACAGCGAGGGCCTCGGCGGCGGCGGCCTTCTTCTTCGCGGCGGCGATCAGTGACTTGCCACGGGCCATCAGACGGCCCCCGGCGTCGAAGTGTCTTCAGGCTGGCGAGACACCGCCGTCAGGCCGAACCAGGCCATCAGGAACAGGGTCATCCCCTCCAGCAGGTCGCTGTCGGAGGCGGCGGCCAGCAGATAGACGTTGCGGCCGGTGAAGGGCGCCAGCTGCAGATTGGCCAGCACCACATAGGCGCCGACACCAAAGAGTATCCACAGCGCCATCAGGCCGAGGATCCGCCCCTGCCCCGGCTCGCCGTCCACGTCTGGCCGCGTCGCCCGCGCCGCCGCCGCCGCCAGCACGCCGAGGCAGAGCAGAAGCGCCGCGGCCCCGAACCGGCCGTAGGGAGCCATGATGTGGATGGTCGAGACATTGTCGTTCAGCTGGACCGGCTTGAGCACGCTGAGATTGACCGGCGCCAGCCAGCCCCGGCCGAACAGGGTGGCGGTGTAGTCGGACAGATGCTGGGACCAGACGCGCAGGTTCTCGGCCTCCCACGAGCCGTAGCGCTCGACCTGATCGGGCGAGCCGAAGGCCCAGAGGCGCAGCTGGTTCTGGCTGTAGGCGCCGGCGCGGGACAGGATGTCGAGGGCGGGCTGGTCCGAGGCCGAGACGGCGGCGCGGGCCAGGTCGTCGGGCGAGGCGGCGGCGGGCGCCTGGAAGACCACCAGCGCCGCGAAGACCATCAGCACGGCCCCGCAAAGCGGCGCGGCCCAGGCGGCGGCGGCCAGCCGGGCCTCGTTGCTCGTCGCGTGACGCCGCCGCTCCCACACGCCCCAGGCCGCCATGGCCATGACCGGGATGCCGACGAGGGCGTAGCCGTTGTCCTTGACCCCCACCGGCAGCAGCACGAACAGCACGCCCAGCGACAGGCAGAAGGCGATGCCGAGCCGGATCGCCTGACGCCCGGTCGCCTTCGCCCCCTCGGCCATCAGGCCCGAAAAGCCGAGGATCAGGGCCGGCGTATAGAGGGCGCTGACGGCGAAGCCGAGCACCGGCAGCCGCTCCTTGATCGACATCAGCCCCAGCAGGCCGCGCACGATCCCGGTCGTCGGCAGGACGATGCGCCAGTCGGCGATACGGTCCTTGAGGCGTTTAGGAACAATAGCTTGTGCGCGGGTCCGGAGATTCTGAACGAGGTCAGCGCCCCGCTCCGTCGCGCCCCAGGCCTGAAAGCCGCTGAGAGCCAGAACGGCGGCCGTGGCCAGCAGCGACAGCCCGCCCGGCGTCGGGCTCCAGAACGGCCCGCCCATCCACAGATGCAGCGCGAGACTGACGGCGAGCATGAAACCGAAGACCAGAGCCAACCGGATCGCGCTCGCCGTCGTCGGCGGCGCCATGAGCAGGAAGAGCCCGGTCATGGCGACATAGGCGAGGCCCGCCTCTCCCACGACGGAGATACCGCCGGCCAGCTCCGGATCAGCGACGAGGCCGGCGAAGGCGGTCAGCATCCGCATGGCCAGCAGAGCCTGAAGCGCGACGAACAGCATCCATTGCAGACGCCGCCTGCCACTCGCTTCAGCGCGCCACTCCTCGCCCCAGACGGCCAACACCACCACGGCCCAGGCGAGGCTGAGCCAGCCGAGGATCCACGGCCCGCCGAGCCGGTCCAGCCTCAGCTCCGCCGCCTTGCCCACCGCCACCGGGTCCGTCAGGCGGAAGGTCCCCGAGACCAGCTCGGCGCAATGGGCGGGCTCCGGATAGGGCAGATCCTGGGTCAGGGCGTTGGACAGGTCGCCGCCCAACACGGGGAAGTCGGGCGCCACCGGCGAGGGTGAGCCGTTCCGGGGGCAGCGCCCCACCCGCTCCACAGCCGGGGTCGACAGGGCGGCGGTCAGGACCGTGCCGGACTGGCCCAAAGCGATCTGGCGCCGCTCCTGCAGCCGGCCCAGAGGGTCGCCCGGATCGACGGCGTTGTAGGTGCGGATGTCCCAGATCGACAGGGCGCGGGCCTGATCGACCGGGATGGGCTCAAGCTTGGTCGCCGGGATCGGCGTGACCTGCCCGCCCTCGACCTTGCCGAGCCGCGCCTTCGGGTCGAGCAGGACGATCTTCCAGCCGCCGAACAGCTGACCGGTCTGGTAGACGAAGCCGTGTGTGGCGGGCGCGCCCGGCAGGACGCGGTTCAGGGGATGGATGGCCTGCGACGGCTTCCACGACACCGTGGGGGCCAGACCGAAGGCGCGGCGTTGCGGCAGGGCGGGTCCCGTCTTCCCGTCCTGTTCGAAGCGGAAGGGACCGCGCTCGAAGCGATACCAGACGGCGCCGGGCGCTTCGCAACCCTTGAGGCAGACGGCCATGCCGGGACCGAAGTCCTGCGCGCCGATAACGTCATAGCTTCCGCCGTGCCGGACCGCCGCGACCGACAGGGTCTCGCCGACGGGATTGGGCGCGGGAGCCTCGGGGACCTCCATCAGGACAGCGCCCGTGCCCGGGGTCTGGCGCGGGATGGTCACGACGGATGGCGAGGCGCCGCGGATGAAGAGGTCGTCGTCGGGGCCGCCGCCGATGCTCAGGGACCCGCGCGTCACATCCACCGTCAGCCGGCTGAGCGACAGATGCATGTCGCCGAAGCGGCCGTTCAGCGAGCCGTCGATCAGGCTGGCCCAGACGATGGCCGGGGCGATGGCGACGCCGATCCCGACCAGCCAGGGCGTCATCGGCCGCGACCGGTCAGAGGCCCGCCAGATCGCCCAGACGGCCGCCAGGAACAGGGCGGAAAAGACGACCCCCAGCCAGCCCGTCATCGGCTCTCGGGATCCGGCCGGTGATGCGAGACATAGAGGCGGCGATAGGCGTCGCGGACCCGGGCGAAGGCATAGACCCCCACCGTCATCCCGACCGCCAGAAGGATCAGGATGAGGCCGCCGAGGACGGCCCCGGCGCCCGCGCCGAAGCTGCGGGCCAGCCGCGCCTGATCAAGCGTCTTGTCAAAACCCTTGCACAGGCCATTGGATTCACTGATGCGATAGGCCACAGCGGCGCGGCTGACCGGGTTGGACTGGGCCTTGGAGAAGGGGCCGCAGACATGGCGGTCCAGCCAGGCCCGCTCCTGTCCGGCGCCGGCCGGGAACGGCGGCAGCCCCTCGGGCGCCTCGCCGTCGCCGCGCAGGAACTCGGCCCACTGATAGACCGAATTCTCGGCCGCGGCGCCCAGAGCCTCGTCGCTCTCGGCGCCCGCCGGAATGACCATGGCCCCGCGCTCCCCGCCCCACGGCGAGGGGAAGCCGGTCAGCCAGATCGCGACGAGCAGCCAGAGCACCACGAAGGCGGCGGCCAGCACCTGGACCGGCCTCTGGTCCGCCTCGCCGAAGACGATGTCGATGCCGTCCATGCGCCAGCGACGCAGGCGTTGGGTCAGGGTCATGGCGGGAACGGCGTCGGTCACAGGCTACGTCTCTTCACCGGGGTCAGGCGGCCGTCGTCACGGAAGCGCCGAATGGCGCGGGCGGCGGAGATGAAGGCCCAATCGGCCCGGCTGGACAGCTGCTGTCCCCGTCCCGCCCACTGGATCCAGCGGATCACGGGGACCACGCCCCAGCTGCGCCGGCTGTAGTCGACGCGCAGGGGATCGCGCTTGCGCCGCGCCGGGTCCTCGGACTCGGCGAAGGCGGTGACGAAGTCCAGCTTGCACCAGCGGAAGCCCTCCATGCACTGGACCAGGCCGCGCCGGAAACGCCGCACCGTGGTCAGGGGATCGTCGTCGAATTTCTCCAGCGCCAGCAGGTCTTCCTCGGCGTCCTTGAACAGCAGGTGCAGCAGATTGACCGGCTTGTCGGGCACGCCGTCGGCATAGGCGTCCTGGATCTCGCGGATGTAGTCCTTGATGACGTCGGCCTTGGCCAGGCCGATGAAGACCGGCTTGGACGGACGCTTCGCGGTCGCGGCGTGGGCGATGACGCCGTCGCGGCCCATGGCGATGACCTCGTCGACGTCGACGCCGGTCTCCAGCAGGGACAGCAGGTCCTGCAGCCGGCCCAGGGTCTTGATGAACCGCTCCAGCTGGGGATTGGACTTGGCCAGTTCGCGAGCCTGGGCCTCCAGCGTCTGCTGGGCGCGGGGTACGCGGCTCTTGCCCGGGACCTCGTCCTCCCACAGGGCGTAGCGTTCGGCGGCGCGCTCGGCCAGCAGCACCTCATCGGCGGGCAGGACGATGATCACCGACTTGCACACCTGCAGCGCCAGCAGTTCCTCGCGGCGGCCGAACAGGTCGATGCCCGCGACGCCCTCGAAGCGCTCGCCCGGCATGTCGATGATGTGGAAGACGTCGTCGGCGTGCGCCCCCTCGGCCCCGGCGACCGGCAGGAAGCTGTGCGAGGAGATGTTGTTCGACCGGCTGACCCGCGCGCCCTGGTCGGCGAAGGCGGGCTCGGACCGCAGGGGGAACCACGGGTCATGGAACAGCCTGTGCTTCAGCCGGGTCAGGAACCAGCTCTTGCCCGCCGAGGCGAAGCCCAGAAGGACGACCACGTTCTGGTCGGCGGTCTTCCAGCTGTTGAGCAGGGTCTCGGAGACCGGCTGGTCGTGCTCGGGCGCCCCGGCCAGACCGCGCGCGGGGCGGCGCGGCGCCGGACGCGCGGCGGGCTTCAGCGGATCGGCGTCGGGCGCCGGTTCTACGACGGGCGGCGCCTCATCGATGACGGCGGCGCCGAGGATGATGGTCTCCGGATCGGGCGCCGGTTCGAAGGTCGGGACGAGGACGAGGTCCGTACCCGGTACGGCAAGGGGAGCCGGAGCCGCCTCGGCCAGGGCGTCGATCCCGGCCAGCAGCGCCGTCTGGTCCTCGCCGGAGGCCGGGGCTTCGGGCGGGCGTGGCTTGGCCGCCTCCTCGCGCCGCACCTCGACGCAATAGGGGCATTCGTCCAGCTGTTCCGGATAGGAGATGAAGTGGATCGGGCAGGTCTTGTCGGCCATCAGCGCCCTCCTCCGCCCACGGCGTGGAGCGCGGTTTTCAGAGCGGAAACATAGGCCTGCTTCGGCATCTGCACTTCATTTCTCAGGACCGGCGAGAGCACCCGCGCGGCATAGGCGGACCGGGCTGCGGGGCCGGCGGCCCGGACCAGATCATAGACGGCGGGGGTCGCCAATGCCGCGTCCTCCGGCCCGGCGGGAAGCGCCAGCAGGGCGGCGACCGCCTGACCGCAGGGCTTTGAGGCGCCGGGCTCCGGCAGGCACTGGCCGATCAGCCGCACCGTAAGACGGCGGCGTTCGGCGGCCCCGGCCGGCTGGATCGCGGCCTTGAGCAGGCGCAGGCGCGTCGCGGCAGGCAGGCTGTCCAGCGGGTAACCCGCCTCGGCCGCCAGCCGGTCGGCGAGGCCCGCGAAGGCCAGCAGGTCCAGCGACTGGGCCGACATCCACGGCAGGACGCCTTCGCGCAGGGCGAGGCCGGCGACCAGGGCCACGGCGGCGGGCCGGTCGGCATTGGCCTCGACATAGTCGTTCAGATACCAGGCGGCGCCCTCGGCCTCGCCCGGCTGCTCCATCAGACGCCCCAGGGCGATGGCGCAGCCCTTGAGCAGATCCGGCCCCTCGGGCGTGTCATCGGAGCGGTCGGCGACTGCGGCCAGCAAGGCGGCGCGGCCGACGGGATCGAGGTCTAGGCAGGCCTCCAGAATGGCGATGGCGGCGGCGGCCTCGGGCGCATGGTCGGCATAGCGCGGCGACCAGTCGAGGTCGCGGTGGGTGGCGCGGGCGCGGGCCACGGCCTCGACCTCGGTCCAGACGCGCCAGGCGGGCGGCGGGGCGGCGGGCGTCGTCGACGGGACCACCGGGGCGATCTGGCCGTTGGTCAGGCGCACGGCGCGGCGGGCGGCGGCGGACGGCTCGCCCTCCCCGGCGCCCCGCACGATCAGGCGGAAGGCCTCGTCGGGATCAAAGGCGCCCGAACGGGCGAAGGCGCCCGAGGTGGCCCAGCCGGTGATGCGCGCGCGCTGCTCGGGCGGATCCATGCCGTCGATGGCGCCGGCGAGGACGGCTTCAGGGCTGGCGGCGCCGACGGCGATGTCCTGATCGGCCCACTCCAGCCCGAACGGCGCCAGACGCGGGCCCGGATCGGCGCGCGACAGGGCCTCGAGGTCGAGCCGCAGCGGGACGTCGGCGAAGCTCAGGTCATCGTCGGCGGTCGGCGCCGGGATATGGGGCAGCAGCCGGTGCGGCCGCCACTCGAGAGCCGTCATGGCCGCCATCGGAACGATGACCACATGGGCCATGGCCACGGTGCCGAGGTCGGCGTCGCCGAGGAAGGCCACGCGGGCGACGGCGAAGGCGGACGGGTCCAGCGGGAACATCACCACGCAGTCGGCGGGCTGACGGTCGGCCCAGCCGGCCAGGGCCAGGCTGAAGTGGCGCAGCATCCCCTCGACCGCCGCCTCCTCCGGACGCTCGGAGGAGCGGGCCAGAATGGAGTAGCCCCGGCCGCTGTCGACCGGGCCGAGCACCGCCGTCGCCAGCACCGTTTGGCTCAACGGCCCTTCTCCTGCAGCTGGGTCGCCATGCCGGAGGGGGCAGCGCCGGTCGCGGGCGTCTGGGCCGGAGTTTGGGTTTGGGGCGCCAGGCCGGTCTCCGGCGGCAGGAGCGTCGGGTCGACCAGGACATTCGGCGTGGTCGTCGGCGCGGGTTCGGGCTTGGTCAGTCCCCCACCCAGCGCATAGCCGCCGACAAAGATGCCCACGGCGATCAGGGCGGCGACGCAGGCCGCGATGATCTCGCGCGCGCGGTTCGGGGCCGAAGCCGCGGAATGAGAACGGAAATCGGGCGAACCACCACCGATACGCCGGGCGATGGCCTCGGCCAGGGCATCGCTGTCGATCACCGCGCCGCCGTGGCGCAGCTCCTCGACCGCCCCGGCCATCTCGCCCCGCACGATCCCGGCCAGAAGCTGGGCGACCGGAGACTTGGGATCGGCCGCCACGCGCCCGCCCGCCTCTCGCAAAACCAGATCGATCAGATCGCGTCGGACCTGATCGAGACCGTCATCCTGGGCTGTGGCCATTCGCTGCTCCCGATCCTCCATGCCTATACGATTCCGGCCCGAACACACGTGAACGAGAAGACAGAAAAGAGGCCAGTTTCCGTCATCCGGTCATCACCCCGCAATCGGGCTCATCACCGGGGCCGCAAGCTGGTTCAGACGCGCGCGGGCGTCGGGATCGCCGGCCGCCGCCGCCCGGGAATACCACCGCGTCGCCTCGCCCAGATCGCGGGCCACGCCGAGCCCGCGCTCATAGTTCTGCCCGGTCCGGAACATGGCCCGCGCATCTCCCGCCTGGGCCGATCTCAGCATCAGGGCCGCGGCCGCCATCGGATCGGGCTTCAGCCCGGCCAGACCGTCCAGATGGAACAGGGCGAGGTAATACTGGGCGCGCGGATCGCCCGCGTCACCGGCCCGCTCCAGCCAGGTCAGGGCCTCGTGGTCGTCGCGCCGGGCGCCGCCCCAGCCCTGATAGAGGTATTCGCCCAGCCGCCCCATGGCGGGAACGATCCCGGCTTCGGCGGCCAGACGGAACAGGGGGTAGGCGTTCGTCGGGTCGGGCTCGACCTGACCCGGAACGCCGGTGTCGTACAGGGCCGCCAGATTGTACTGGGCCGCCGCCACGCCCTGATCGGCCGCCCCGCGATACAGGCGCATGGCCTCCGCCCGGTTGCCGATGGGCGCGGGCTGGACCTCATTGAAATAGCCGAGGTTGGCCATGGCCAGGGCGTCGCCGCGCGCGGCGGCGTCGACGGTGTCGGGGGTGATGTTCGCGCCCTCGATGGTCCGCCAGCCCGAGGCGTCCTGACATTCGAGAACCGCCTCCGCGACCTGGGCCCAGCGGCAACCGGCGGGCGCGGACGGCGGTGCGGCCGGGAGGGCGACCGGCTCCGGAAGCGGGGCGGGATCGTGGACCGGCGTCGACACCTGCGGCTGGACCTGGGCCTGGATGGCGGCGGACAGGCTCTCGGACGCGTCCACCGGAGCCGTGTTCAGCCCCACCGTCGGATTGACCGTGGTGTTCAGCCTCGGCGTCGAGGTCGGGGCGTTCAGCCGGGGCGTGATGGTCGAGGGCGCCGGACGCGGCGCGGGCGGCGGCCGCACCGGAGCGGGAGCCAGCGCGGGCGCGGGCGTCGGCGCTGGAACCGGGGCCGGCACGGTCCGCGCGATGGGCGGCGTCGGCGCGCGTGGCCGGACGCGCGGCGCGGGCGCGGCCCTCGTCGGCGCAGGTCGAGGAGCCGGCGCCGGTCTGGGCGTGATCCGCGGCGGCGGCGGGGCGCACCCGCCCAAGGCCTCGCGCTTGGCGGCGACCATCCCGGCGTCGAAGCCCGGGTTGCGGGCCGTGAAGGTCGTCAGCTGGGCGCAGGTCTCGACGCCTTCGAGTCTCAGCCCGCCCGCGATCTGGGCGTGAGAGAGGCCTGGCGCGGCGGCCAGCAGCGACAGGAGCGGGATCAGTCGGCGGAACATGCGGTCCACCTCTCCACCGAATTGGCCACGTCCAGACGCCGCTCGACCAGTTCGTCGCCGTCGCGGGTCAGGACATAGCGCTGGCCGGACATCAGCTTGGGCCCGTCGAGCGTGACCGACAGGCTGTCGTCCTCGCGCGGCTCGGCGATCTGGCCCACGGCGGGGTCGCCGCCGCCGACCGCGAAGCCGAAGCGGTCGCCGTCGATGCTCAGCCGCGCCTCCAGGCCGTTCGCGCGCCAGCAGCCGGCGAAGGCGGCGTCGCGCGCCTTCGTCAGCCGATCCTCGATCCTGAGCACACCCTCGTCGGCGAGGCGGATCTGGTCGGGCGACGGGATACGAGCGCTCGATCCCTCCGCCGCCGGCGCATTGACCGCCCGATACCACTCCAGACTCTGGCGCAGGACGGCGGGCGACGGGGCCTCCTCCCCGGCCGAGGCCTCATAGAAGTCGGCCAGATCCAGCATGGCCGAGGTCTCGCCCGCAGAGGCGGCGCGGCGCAACCACTCCAGCCCGGCCTGCTCGTCCCGCCCGGGCGTGTCGCGCAGATAGAAGACGCCGAGCCGGGCCATGGCGCCCGACCGCCCCGCCTGGGCCTCGGCGACATCGGTCGGCCTCAGGGTCCCGCGATCCACGACCTGACCCTCGCCGGACCCGCAGCGCAGCGTCAGGTCGCTCTCATTCTCCCCATAGGCCCAGGCGCAGTTGTCGGGGGCCCTGGGCGGCGTTGGCCGCGCCACCGCCTCCTCGGCCTGCGCCGGAGCGACGTCACGGCGCCCCTCGCTGAGCAGGCCGCCCGCGATGGCCACGGCCGCGACCAGCCCGGCGACGGAGGCGGTGGCGATCACCGCGCGGCGCGCCCCCTTCCCGCTCTTCGGCGGCGGCGGCAGGACCCCGGACTTGTAGGACAGATGCTCCGGCGTCGGCGTGGGCCGCAACGCGCCGAGCGTCTCCACCACCGGGACGCCGACTGGCTCGGCTACGACCGGCGGAGGCGCGAGGGCCAGATCGTCCGGCGGCGTCGGCGGGACGCTGAGGTCCTCGACCGCATCGAACCAGATCCGGCCCTCCAGCGGCGGCTCGCCTAACACGGCGGCGGCGCGCCAGTCGGCGACCGTGGCGAAGCGGTCGGCGGCGTTCCGCGACAGCCCCTTCTGCACGGCCTCGATGAAGGCGGGCGGATAGTCGGCGGCCTCCATCCGGCCGGTCAGCCGGGTCTCGTCGGTCCAGGCGAACCACTCGGGCGCATCCCCGCCGGTGATGACCCGATAGAGGACGGCGCACAGGCCATAGAGGTCGGTGGCCGGGACCAGAGGCGCGCTCGCGGTCGCATCCTGGGCCTCGAAGGGCGAAAGGCCGGGCCGGAACAGGCCGTCGAGCCTGCGCACCAACGGAATGAAGGGCCGACGGTCGACGGAGGGGTCGTGCAGCACCGCCCGCCCCGTGCCGACACCGATGCTTTCGGACGCGAGGTTCAGGTGCAGCTGTCCGCGCGAATGGATCGCCTCCAGCCCCGCGGCCAGATCGGCGGCCAGGGCCAGCACCGCCTCCGGCCGCACCACCGCGCCCCCGCCCAGCCGCGCGGCCAGGCTGACGCCCATCGGCGTGGTCCGGACCACCGCCAGGTCGTCGAGGTCGGAAATGGTGCGGATGGTCCCGACGTTCGGATGCGACAGGCCGGCCAGAGCCGTGGCCTGGGCGAGGAAGGCGCGGCGCCCCGCTTCATAGGCTGCGCCCCACGCCGCATCGGCCAGCACCGGCTCTCCGGTCCCGGCCCGGACCAGCACCCCGGCGGGCCAATAGAGTCTCAGGCGTTCGTCGGCGCTCTCGTGCGTCCAGACGTCTCCGATGGAGGGTGAGCGGTCGGCCGCGACGCTCTTCAGCACGGTCTGGCGTCGATCCGACGTCATTACAGCTCCGCCGCGCACAGGCCGGACCCGGGCGAACCGTCGCCCCCGCACCTGTCCGTGATTACTGGCGCCCCCATGCCTGACGCTCACTCTAGGGTCAGTTGCGCCCCCCGAACAAGTCCGGCGCGAGCCGAAAGACCGCCGCAAAAGAAACTCGCCCCGACCGGGTCAGATTCGCGACACTCGCCGTTGTCCTTATTGTCCCGGCGGGCCACCTCGGGACTGGACCGGAGGCGGCGGCTGTTGTTCGGTGCGGGCGGCGGAGATGAACCGCCCGGGGCCGCTCCCAGCAGCCCACGCAGAAACGAAGACCAGAGGCGACGCGCATGACCACCACCGATCAGGAACTCTATCCCGTCCCCGCCGAATGGGCGGCGAAGGCGCATATGGATCGGGCGGGCTATGAGGCGGCGCGGGTGGCGGCGCACGACACCCCGGACGCCTTCTGGGCCGAGGCGGCGAAGCGTCTGGACTGGATCACCGCGCCGACGAAGATCAAGGACGTGTCGTTCGCGAAGGACGACTTCCACATCCACTGGTTCGCCGACGGCGTCCTGAACGTGGCCTGGAACTGCATCGACCGGCATCTGGCCGAGCGGGCCGACCAGACGGCGATCCTTTTCGAGGGCGACGACCCGTCGGTCTCGGGCGCCATCACCTATGCGGAGCTGCACAAGCAGGTCTGCCGCATGGCCAATGTGCTCAAGTATCTCGGCGTCAAAAAGGGCGACCGCGTCACCATCTATCTGCCGATGATCCCGGCCGCCGCCGTGGCCATGCTGGCCTGCGCCCGCATCGGGGCCATCCACTCCGTCGTCTTCGGCGGCTTCAGCCCCGACAGCATCGCCGGCCGCATCGAGGACTGCGGCTCGACTGTGGTCATCACCGCCGACGAGGGCCTGCGCGCCGGCAAGCGGATCGCGCTCAAGGCCAATGTCGACGAGGCCCTGACCAAGGTGTCGGTCGAAAAGGTGCTGGTCTTCGCCCACACCGGCGCCGACGTGCCGATCGTCGAGGGCCGCGACGTGCGGTTCGAGGAGGCGGTGAAGACCGTCAGCGACGACTGTCCCTGCGAGCCGATGGCCGCCGAGGATCCGCTGTTCATCCTCTACACCTCGGGCTCGACCGGCAAGCCCAAGGGGGTGATGCACACCACCGGCGGCTATCTGTTCTGGGCCAGCTACACCCACGAACTGGTCTTCGATTATCGCCCCGGCGAGGTCTTCTGGTGCACCGCCGACGTGGGCTGGGTCACGGGCCACAGCTACGTCGTCTATGGCGCGCTGGCCAACGCCGCCACGACCCTGATGTTCGAGGGGGTGCCCAACTATCCCGACAACGGCCGCTTCTGGTCGGTGGTCGACAAGCACAAGGTCGAGATCTTCTACACTGCGCCGACCGCCCTGCGCGCCCTGATGCGCGACGGCGACGAGCCGGTGAAGCGCTATAGCCGCAAGTCCCTGCGCCTGCTGGGTTCGGTGGGCGAGCCGATCAATCCCGAGGCCTGGCGCTGGTATCATGAGGTCGTCGGCGAGGGCCGGCTGCCGATCGTCGACACCTGGTGGCAGACCGAGACGGGCGGCATCCTCGTCTCCCCCCTGCCCGGCGCCACCGACCTCAAGCCCGGTTCGGCGACCAAACCCCTGCCGGGCGTGGAGCTGGAACTGGTCGATGCGGACGGTGTGGTGCTGGACGGCCCCAACAGCGGCAACCTCGTCATCACCGACAGCTGGCCGGGCCAGATGCGCGGCGTCTGGGGCGACGACCAGCGCTTCTTCGACACCTATTTCAGCGCCTATCCGGGCAAGTATTTCACCGGCGACGGCTGCCGCCGGGATGAGGACGGCTATTACTGGATCACCGGCCGGGTCGACGACGTCATCAACGTCTCGGGCCATCGGATGGGCACCGCCGAGGTGGAGAGCGCCCTTGTCCTGCACGACGACGTCGCCGAGGCCGCCGTGGTCGGCTTCCCCCACGGCATCAAGGGCCAGGGCATCTACGCCTTCGTCACCCTGAACGCCGGCGTCGTCCCCTCCGACGACCTGCGCAAGGCCCTCATCGCCCGGGTCCGCCACGAAATCGGCCCCATCGCCGCCCCCGACGCCATCCAGTTCGCCCCCGGCCTGCCCAAGACCCGCTCCGGCAAGATCATGCGGCGGATCCTGCGCAAGATCGCGGAGAACGACCTGGGCTCGCTGGGGGATACGTCGACGCTGGCGGATCCGTCCGTGGTGGAGGATCTGGTGAAGAACAGGGTGGGGTAAAAGACGTTCTGAAGACACGCGCGGCCTAGATTTCCGGCCCACCTCTTCCGCGCCTTCTCTATGAAATCGTAGCCGAGCCGGCCGGCGCTTTAAGGTCGTTACTGCCTGGACTATTTGAGCGGCTGTTCCCATGTGCAGAGCTGCACTGGAGCACGCCCATGACTGATATCTTCGACCATATCGACGCCCTCCTCACAGACATCCGTCGGTCGGGTCAAACGGCTCTGACGATCCGACTCGGTGCGGACGTTCGCGAGTTCTTCGAAGCCCATGCCGGGGCGGCTTACGTGGATGGTCGGTATTTGGACATCCCGGTGACCTTTGACGCCATCAACCCGACCTCAGTGATTGTAGATTCCGAGTAGGGGTCGATCGGCATCCCAACTTCAGAAGAGGCATCGTGGCGGACAGAGAGGGATTCGAACCCTCGGTAGGCTTTCACCTACACACGCTTTCCAAGCGTGCGCGATCGACCACTCCGCCACCTGTCCGTTTCCACGATCTGCCCGAGGGCCGCGCGGCGCCGGATGGTCTCTCCGGCGGGAGGCGAGGCTGATAGAACAGCCCGTGGCCCTCGGCAAGCGTTGGATCGCCCTGATGTTCGGTTTTCCGAAGCTCCGTCCGGCCAAGCCCGCGCCCGCCTGCGTCCGGAACGCCACAGGAGCCCGCCGCCACACGCCCCGCGTGAGAATGCCGATGACTCAAAGACCTTCGTTCTGTTAACTATTCTGAACGGAGGGGGATGGGGATGGCGTGGTCATTCTCGGGATTGTTCCGGCAACGGACGGTCAAGGAGACGTTCGATCCGACGCCCATCGCGGTCGGAATCGTCCCCCCGTCGCTGACCGACACCCTCTGGGCGTTGCGCCGCACCGAGGACATGGTCGAGTTGATGCTGTCGTTCAGCGGCGGCAAGCTGGTCTCGAAGATCGACGGTTGGGCCCTCGTTCCTGACGGCGCCCTGACCCTGATCGCCTGGTTCCGGCCGCAGCACGGTCAGGAGCGGGCGATCGGCGAAGGCGTCATGAACGGCAAGATGTCCGGCCTGCTGTCGGGCTGGAGCCGGGTGGTGGTCAAGCGCCCCGCCGGCGCCCCCGCCGAACTGGCCTTCACTGCGCCCGAGCTGCTGAAGGCGCTTGAGGACTGGCCGCTGGTGCTCACCAAGAACGCCGCGCCCGCCGACGGCGAGACCGGCGACTTCCTGAACATCGGCCTCGCCCACGGCGTATCGCTGGATGCGGCGGCCAAGGCCGTCGAACAGCTGAAGTCGGCCGGGGCGAAGATCGGGCGCAAGGTCGGGCCGTCGACCGGCTCCGGCGTGCTGGACGCCAAGGGGCGCACCACGGTCCAGGCCGCCGCCGACAAGGCGGTGAGCAAGGTCGTGACCCATCTGGGCGTCACCAATCCCGTCCTGATCGATGCGGCCCACCGCACCTTCAATGAGGGCGTGGTAGGCTATCTGGGGGTCGTCGAACTCCTGACCCCGCCCGGCAAGCCGGTGAAGCCGCCCGTGACGGCGACGGCGCTGGAGCTGCCCTACCGCCTCTATATGTCGCCGACGCGCAAGGAGCGGTTCCGGCACCGGACCAAGCCCTTCGCCGCCGTGGGACGCACCGAGCTCTGGTCCTCGCGCCTGACGCTGAAGGACTCGGCCGAGCCCGGCGGCGCCGAGGAGGCCTCGCGCGATCCGGCGGCGGTGCGGCCGATCTGGACGCCGGACCTGATCGATCCGCCGGTCCCCGGGTCGGAGCCCACGGCGGCCGACAAGGACTTCGCCATGACCGGGCTGGACCGGTCGGATCTGGTCCATCTGGGCGCGGACTACGGCGCTCCCATCCCCGGGTTGTCCACGAAGTGGAAGCCGACTCCCGCGCGGGTCCGGCGGCTTGAGCTGTCGGCGCTGGGCGGCTTCCTGGACCTGCACGGCCACTGGTCCGGTCCCCTGCCCGCAGGCGTCAGTCTGGAGACCTGGAAACAGCGGCTCTCGCTGGGCCGAGACAGCCGGGTCGAGATCACCCGCGCCGGGGTCTTGGCCCCGTTCGGGCACAAGGCCTTATGGATCACCGTCACGACCCGCGAGGTCCGGGACATTCCCCACGCCCTGACGCCGGGCGATCAGGCCTGGTTCGCCGACGTGGCCATTCTGGTGAAGCGCGAGTTCATCGCCGTCGTCGAACCGAAGAAGCGCTTCGACGCGACCACCCTGCCGAACGGCGGCCGCACCCTGCCCTTCGCAGAGGTCGAGATCCTGACCGGGGTGACCCGGATCGACGGCAAGTTCGCGAGCTTGTGGCCCCGGATGTTCGGTCAGAACGCGCCGGTGTCCTTTGCCGTCAGGGCCCGCGATGGCGCGGGCCGGACAGTGCGCTTCACCATGCCCATGGCCTTCGTGAAGATGGACGCGGCTGTCGATACGAACGCCTGCAACGGCTTCCGCAACCAGTACAACGCCGGTCCGGACGTCAAGGACCCTGGCCTGACCCAGGCCGGACTGGGTCGCCAGATCGTCCAGCTGGCGCCCGATGCGGCGAAGGACAGCCTGTCCTTGCCCGCCAGCCTGCTCGACTTCGAGATCGAGGAATTCGCGGCCGCGTCCGACGCCAACGGCGGGCGGCACCTGTTCCGGCCGAAGCTGAAGATGGCGAAGGTGGAGGCGCCGGGCTCCGGCGAGTTCGCGGGCGGGGTCAAGGACGTCGAGGTCGCCTATTTCAAGGCCTATGCGACAGGCGGATACGGCGGGGCCAATGCGGGCGAGGTCGCCCTGGCCCTGGCCAAGCCCCTGCCCCTGTTCGCCCCGGGTGGCGGGGCCTCCAGCGAGAAGGCCGGGCCGGTGGCGACGCCGCGCGTGGCCATTCACGGCTATTCCCGCCTGACGGGGGCGGTGACCGGCGACGCCTCGGCGGCGGCCGGCGCGGCGGCCAAGGCCCTGGACGCGGTCGCGGGCGGCGGGCTGGATCCCGCGACCCTGCTGCCCGACATGAAGCTGCTGGGCGCCTTCCCCATCTCCGATTTGCTGGACAAGCTGGAACTGCCCCCGGCGAACGGCGAGGCCAAGCTGGGCGAGGCCATGCGGCTGAAGCGCGAAAAGACGCCCGAGGGCGAACGCGCGGTCCTGTCCTTCAGTCAGCCCCTGAAGAAGGAGATCGGAACGGGTCTGGTCTTCTCGCCCGCGAGCGGCGCCGAGCTGAACATCAGGGCGGTCGCCGCCGTGCCCTCGGCGGGCGCCGCGAGCGGGACGCCGGCGGCCCAGTCCCTGGACGCGGCGGTCACCCACTTCGGGATCAGCTTCTTCGGCGTGATCCGCATCGACTTCAAGAAGCTGGCCTTCGTCATCCGGCCCGGCGCCAAGCCCGACCTCGATCTGGTCTTCGCCGATCCGAAACCGGCCGGCCCCGGCCCCCTGACCTTCACCGGCGACCTGGCCTTCCTGCAGCAGTTGGCCGACATCCTGCCGACCTCGGCCTTCAGCGACCCGCCGGACCTGCAGATCACGACCTCCGGCGTGGTCGCGGGCTACAGCCTGGGCCTGCCCCCGATCCAGCTCGGCGCGCTGGCGCTCAGCAACATCGGCTTCGGGGCCCGGTTCCAGCTGCCCTTCCTCGGCGACGCCCCGAGCTTGAGGGTCAACTTCGCCGAGCGCCATTCGCCGTTCGGCATCCTGGTGTCCCTGCTCGGCGGCGGCGGCTTCTTCGCGGTGGAGCTGGACACCCACGGCCTGAAGATGATCGAGGGCACGCTGGAGGCCCAGGCCGGGATCGCCATCAACCTCGGCGTCGCCGCCGGGGCGGTGCAGGCGCGGCTGGGCATCTACTACCGCTGGGAGGTCTCGACCGCCGGCGACAAGATGACCTTCGAAGCCTTCGCCGAACTGCGCGGCGAACTGTGCGTCCTGGGCCTGATCACCGTCAGCATCACCTTCCACGTCGCCCTCGGCCTCGTGAAGTCCGATGCAGGCAAGGAACTGGTCGGCAAGGCCTCGATCACGGTCGAGATCGAGTTGCTGTTCTTCTCCAAGTCGGTGTCGGTCGAATGCGAGCGCCGCTTCCAGGGCTCCAAGGGCGACCCGACCTTCCTTGAGGTCTTCCCCGCCGCGACCCAACCCTCGGCGTGGACGGCCTATACGTCCGCCTTCGCGTGAGCCCCCGATGACCGACAGCCGCGTGATCTGGACCGCCCTGCCCCTGGGCCTCGACGCCCAGGGCCATCTGCGCCTGACGGCCCTGGCCTCGATCCGCCTGCGCGGCACCGGCGCCCTGACGCTTCAGAATTTCGACTGGATCCGCAACTGGACCACCCTGGTGGATCAGGCGAGCTGGCACGCCAGCTTCGGCCAGCTGTCGGCGGAGCTGGAGCGCGAGGGCCAGCCCCAGGCGGCGGGCAAGGACTGGTGGGACCAGCTGTTCCCGGCCTCCACCCCGGTGAACTCCCACGCCTTCGATGACCTGAGCGCGGCGACCATCGTCAGCTATGACCCGTCGAAGCTGCAGGAGGTCTTCCTGGAGCTCTACGGCACGGCGGCGGCGGCGGTGTCGTCGCAGGATCTGCCGAGCCTGGCCGAACTGGGCGCGGCGGTGTCCAGCGATCCGAACCGGCAGAGGCTGCGCGACCTCTGGCCCGACGCGCACAAGCCCAAGCCGGAGAAGCCCGGACCCGATCACTCCAAGGACCGCGACCGCCTCCCGGCCGGCTATCCCTACGATGGTCCGGTCGCCAGGCCGGCCTCGGCGCCTACCCAGCCCGTGATCCCGCCTCTGGTCCCCTTCGCCGGGATCACCAACTATCTGGCCAACGGCAAGGCCCAGGCCGCCATCGGGGCGCTGGACGCCTATATGGCGGCGCTGAGGCCCGACCCGGACATGCTGGAGAAGGACAAGCCCAAGCCGAACCAGGCCCTGGGCCTGCTCAACGCGGCTGACGGCTATCAGAAGAAGCTGGACGCCCTGAAGGCGGAGTTCGACTTCCACGCCAAGCTTTCGACGCTCGGTCAGCACGCCCCCCTGATGCGGATGCTGCGGCTGACGGTGCCGTTGCGGTCCAAGGCGCCGATCACGGCCAAGATCACCGAGGCCCAGAAGGCGGGCGTGCGGGTCATCTGCGACTGGAACGGCGGCCCCTATTCGGCCGACGCCCTGCCCGACGGCGCGCCCCTGACGGCGCTGGGCACGGGTCTGAAGGCGGCGTCCCGGCCGGACGGCTATCTGACCAACGGCTGGCTGGACCCGGTCAAGGCCGGGCTGAGCGCGATCCAGATGGACGTCGAGGGCGCAACGCGGAAACTCCAGGGTCTGGACGCCGCCGACGCCGGGACCGCCAAGTCCGAGGTGGAGGCGCTCAGCGAACTGACCGCCCTGCCCGACGAATTGGCCAGCGATCAGGACGCGGGTCTGCCCGCCCTGCGCTCGCAAGGCTTCGCCCTGACCTTCGCGGCGCTCGACGACCGGCTGCGCAAGACCTTCGACCGGGCCAAGGCCTTCAACGACGACCTCGACGGCGCCCCTCTGGCCAAGAAGGACCTGACCGAGGGGCCGGACATCCCGGGTCTGGTCGTCGCCGGCGGCCACGCACTCTATGCCGAGGACCTGACCCGGGGCTTCCGCATCGATGTGCTGGATCAGGACGCCCCGAACGCGACCTGGCGCTCGCTGCACCGGCGCACCGAAAACTATGCCGCGGGCAGCCTGAAATACACGGTGGTCGAGAGCGAGGGCCTGGTGCGCGGCGCCTTGGCCCAGGCGGGCGTCGGCGACGACGTCTCGCCGGTGATGGTCGCCCACCCGGCCCTGGCCGTCTGGACCGGCTGGAGCCTGTCGGTCCCGCATCCGGCCAAGGTGGTCGGCAATGAGATCGGCGCGGGCACGGCGGACGCACCGAAGCCTGAACTGCTCGATCCGTCCAACCCCGAGAGCGGCCTCGGCCTGGCGGTGAGCCACACGGACGCCAAGGGCCTGCCCTCGCTGCGCTACGGCCGCCACTACGGTTTCCGGGTGCGGGCAGTCGATCTGGCCGGACAGTCGCTGCCGCCCGAGACCGTCGCCGCGACCGCCCCGGCGATCAAGGCCCAGCGCTTCGACCGGCTGGACCCGATCGAGCCGCCCGTCATGGCCTTCGTCGAGAGCCCCTCGGACCACCCGATCGCCGGCGAGGCCCTGCACCGGCTGGCGATCCGGTCGCTGGCCGGGGACGCGGACGGTAGCAGCCGGACCTCACGGCGTCTGGCCTATCCGCCGCGCGTGGCCATGGATCAGGCCGAGCGCCACGGCAAGCTGGACAAGGACGGCCGGATCGACCCGGCGGCCTACACCGTCCTGGCCCAGAAGGATCATCCGGACGCGGCGATCCCGGCGAAGGCTGTCCCGCTGGAGACCACCGACGGGATCATCGATGCCGATGTCGAGGCTCCGGAACAGCGCATCGCCCCGCCCGGCCAGCTGGAGCCCGGCTATCTGCCCGACCCCCTGTCCGGAAAGTGGGTGGTGAAGATCGAGCCGATCCGCGCTTCGGGCCTGTCGAAGGCGACGCCGGAGACCGTGGTGCTGGCCGGCGACTGGCCCAACTTCAAGGGCTTGATGGTCACCCTGGACGCCGGGCCGGCGGGCGCGGTGCTCAGCCAGAACAGCCTGGCCGTGACCCTGCCGCCCGGCGAGGCCGTGCGCATCAGCCTGTCGGCCGTGCCGCCCCAGCCCAAGGCCTTCGGCGTGTGGAACTGGGCCAACCAGCCCGCCTTCGGCCCGCTCGGCGCCCCGGTCATCGCCGCCGCCGAGACCGGCCAGCACTGGATGCTGAGCCCGGTGCGCACGCTGGAGGTCGTCCATGCGGTGCAGAAGCCGGTGCTGGCCCCGACCTTCGGCGCGCCGGTCGCTCCCGGCGGAACACCCGCGCCCTGGCCGGTCACGACCTCGCGCGGGGCCGGGGCCAAGGCGGCCGGCCTGAGCTTCGCCTCCCGGGTCCATCTGAACTCGACGCGGCAGATCGAGGTCTATGCCGACTGGAAAGAACCGGTCGACGCCATCGGCCCCACCGGACCGACCGCCACGCCCCATGCGGCGCAGAGCCTGGTGCGCCCCGTGACCGACGCCGACTTCCTCAACGCCGCGGGCGACGCCCCTGCCGCCTGGCTCGCCGGTCAGCCGGTCTCGACGCGCGACCTGGCGGTCAGCGACGTCCAGACCTTCGGCGACGCCCGCGCGCGGCTGCTGTCGCTCAAGGTCGCGGCCGTGTCCCGCTACCGCGAATACATGCCCAAGGCGGTGCGCGAGGATCATACGGCCGGGCTGAAGTCGCCGACCGCCCTGACCGACGACGCCGTGGCCCATGCCTGGGTCCCCAGCGCGGCGCGGCCGCCGGCGCCCATCATCGTCTCGGTGACCCCGACCTTCGCCTGGGAGCGCGACGCGACGCCCGGAGCGGCCAAGCAGTCCAGCCATCGCGGGCGGCCCGGCTATCGCGTCTGGCTTGACCGGCCCTGGTCGATCACCGGCTTCAACGAGATGCTGGCGGTGTGCAGCTACGTCGACATCACCGACAAGGACATCTTCGGCACCCGTCTGGCCGAGGAGGACCGCAAGGGCCTGGTCACCCAGTGGGGCCTCGATCCCCTCTTCATCGCCAAGGTCCCCACGAACGTGAACCAGGTGCAGTTCCCCCGCGCGGTGGGCTCGTCGAAGGCGGCGCCGGCGCGTCCGGCCTTTTTCGCCACCCCCGAGGGCCAGCCCTGGGCCGAGGCCTTCGACGGCCTGCCCGACGGCTTCCTGAGGAACCTGGTCTCCCTCCCCGGGCGGCCGGGGCGCAGGGTCTTCGTCTCGCCCCACCTCGTCGACTGGGACCCGGAGCGCAAGCTCTGGTTCTGCGACATCGAGATCGAGACCGACGAGGTCTACATGCCCTTCGTCCAGCTGGCGCTTGCCCGCTATCAGCCGATGTCCCTCTACACCCAGCCCGAGCACGCGCTGATGGCGGGGATCAAGAGCGTGGACAGGATCGGCGTCGCCCCCCACGCGGACCTGCCCGCCGAGGACCTGCATCTGTCGCCGCCGGTGGCGACCGACTTCCTGCAGATCCTGCCCGAGCGACTGACCCGGATCGAACAGGCCGACGGCTATGTCGATGTGCGCGTCTTCGGCCTCCCCGCTCCGAGCTCGACCTTCCTGCGCGGCGCCAATTTCCAGATCCGGCTGGTTGATCTGTCAGGTCCCGATCCCGACCTGCATCCCGCAGGAAAGCCGATCCAGACAGGCCCCATTCCGGCCGTGGGCCTGACCCCGGTCGCCCTGGGAAGTCCGAGCCTGTCGGCCGCCACGGCCGCCGGCCTGTCGGGCGTCATCGGGACGGCCCACCCGATCGGCGCGCCCGGCGCGACCGTGACGACGAAGAAGCCCCTGCCCCTGCTGTTCTCGGCGCGGGTGCCCCTACCCAAGGGCGGCTTCGCCCGGCGTCTGGTGATCGAGGAACTCGAGGACTGGCCCACCCCGATCTTCGACCAGGCCCAGCAGTTCCCGCCGGGCGTCGAGCGGGGCGACGGCCGTCTGGTCTATCTGGATCAGTTCGATCTCTGACGGCTCTTTTGCGGGACCCCGGCGCGCCCTATCTAACGGCCAGACCCATTCGAGGAGCGACAGACATGGCCAAAACCGAAACCGCGATCCTGGCCGGAGGCTGCTTCTGGGGCGTGCAGGACCTGCTGCGCCGCTATCCGGGCGTGATCGAGACCCGCGTCGGCTATTCCGGCGGCGACGTGCCCAACGCCACCTATCGCAACCACGGCACCCACGCCGAGGCGATCGAGATCATCTTCGACCCGGACGTGATCACCTACCGCAAGCTGCTGGAGTTCTTCTTCCAGATCCACGACCCGTCGACCCTGAACCGTCAGGGCAACGACATCGGGACCAGCTACCGCTCGGCCATCTTCTACACCTCGGAAGACCAGAAGGCCGTGGCGCTGGACACCATCGCCGACGTCGACGCCTCGGGCATCTGGCCCGGCAAGGTGGTGACCGAGGTGACCGCCGCCGGTCCCTTCTGGGAAGCCGAGCCCGAGCACCAGGACTATCTGGAGCGGCTGCCCGACGGCTACACCTGCCACTTCATCCGCCCGAACTGGACGCTTCCTGTCCGGGCCGAAGCGGCCGCTTCCTGAGGCGTTCGAGGCCCTGAAAACAGAAAAGGCCGGGGAGCCCCCTCCCCGGCCTTTTCATTTGTCTCGCGCGCGTCGCCGATCCCTAGGCGGCCGCGCGGGGCTCCGTCGCGCGGCCGGTCAGGGCGGGCGCGATTCCGGAGCGAGACAACGCCCAGCCCAGCTCTCCGATCAGCTGGTCCGGGCGGACGGGTTTGCCGACATGTCCCACCATGCCGGCCTGGAAGTAGCGTTCGATCTGGTCGGCCTGGACGGCCGCAGTCAGGGCGACGATCGGCGTGCGCGCGGCGGCCCCCTGCATGGCGCGGATGGTTCGGGCGGCCTCGATCCCGTCCAGGACCGGCATGTTCACATCCATCAGGATGGCGTCGTAGTGACTGCTCCGCGCCGCGCTGACGGCCTCGGCGCCGTTGCCGACGGCGTCAACGTGGAAATCGAGACTGCCGAGAATGGCGCAGACGAGACTGCGCGTCGCCGCGGAGTCGTCCGCCAGCAGAATCCTCATCGGAGGCGCCACGACTGGATGTTCGGCGGGGGCCTCCAGCGGGACCTCGAACCAGAAGGTCGAACCGGCGCCGATGGCGCTGTCCGCTCCGATCCGTCCGCTCATCAGCTCGACCAGACGGCGGGAAATGGCGAGGCCCAGGCCTGTGCCGCCATAGAGACGGGTGGTGGAGGCATTGCCCTGGGTAAAGCGATCGAACAGCCGGTCGATGGCGTCCTGCGCGATGCCGATCCCGGAATCCTGCACCGAGACCCGAAGTGATTTCTGGCGCATTTCCAGAGACAGCACGATGCGGCCCGCCGGCGTGAACTTGACCGCATTGGCCAGGAAGTTGACCACCACCTGGCGCAGATGCCCCTCGTCGCCGATCAGGGTCTCGGGCACGTCGTCAGCGACGACGATGTCGAGCTCCAGCCCCGCCTTGGCGCACTGTTCCTCGACCAGGGCTGCGGCGGAGCCCGCCCAGGCGCGCGCCTGGAACGGGGTGCAATCCAGATCGATCGCCCCGGCCTCAAGCTTGGAATAGTCAAGAACGTCGTTGATGACGCCCAGCAACGACCGGCTGGCGACCGAGATCCGGTCGACATAGTGCCGCTCCTTCTCCGACAGCCCCTGGCTGAGCGCCAGGAAGCCGGAAAAGCCGATGACGCTGGTCAGGGGCGTGCGCAGCTCGTGGCTCATATTGGCCAGGAAGTCGGACTTGGCCTGGGAGTGGGCCTCGGCCAGGTCGCGCGCCTCGATCAGCGTTTGCTGGGCGCGGACCATGTCGGTGACGTCCTGGAAGACGCCGAACAGGGCAGTCGCGGCGCCATCAGGACCCCGCTCGGCGCGGACGGTGGTGCGCATGACCCGCTCCTCCCCGTCCGTCCGCAACAGACGGATGCGGGCGTCATAGCCCTCGCCGGTCCGACGCGCGGACTCGGCATGGCTAAGCAGCAGCCGGGCGTCCTCGGGATGGCAGGCCTTAAGGGCGTTCTCCAGCGAGGGTTCGACCGAGCCCGGCTCATAGCCGTAGATGCGGAAGACCTCGTCGGACCAGGTCACCACGCCGGTGGCCAGATCAACGTGCAGATGGCCCAGACCCGCCATGGCTTCGGCGAGTTCGAGCGTCCGGCGCTTGGACAGGCTCTCGCGCTCGGCGCGCTCCAGTTCGACCAGATCGCCGGCCATGACCGCGAACCGCTTCAGCGAGGTCTTTTGGCGATCGGACAGATCCTGGCGCGGCGTCGAGTCCATGACCCCGATCGAGCCGACCGGGGTTCCGCCCCGGTCGCAGATGGTGGCGGCGGCGAGGAACCTGAGACCCAGCGGCCCGGTGACGAAGGGGTGGTTGCGGATGCGGGCGTCGGAGGCCTCGCTGATGACCATCAGGGCGCCTGGCCCCTGGGACATCATGGTTTGGGCGAGGTTGAACGCCTCCGGGATAGCGATGCCGTCGAGACCCACGATGGTCCGGTGCAGCTCCCCGTCCTCGTCATAGATGGAGACCAGACCGATGGGCGCGTCAAAGGCCTCGCAGACGGCTTTCACCAGCCGGTCCATCGGGCTTTCGGACCTGGGGCCGCCATGAAAGAGTTTCAGGGGCACGGGGGCGCTCCTTGCGAATAAGACCCCCCGCAATGTTCACGACGAGAACAACAAGATATTACCCGCGACGCGTGTCCCTTTGAAATTGTTGGTAAACAACACCAAAGTTAGGTGACTTCTGTCACTTTCGTCTGCAAGACTGAGGTCAGGACGCGGCCCGATGTCCACAAGACCTTGTGCCTCGCCCTGCGGCGGCCGGTCCGGCGTATTCACCCACCAGTCACCTCGCCGGGCCGGGCGCTTGCCGGCCCCGAAGCCGATCAGCCGACCGGCCTGCCCTTCTCGAAATCCGACCAGACGTCGTCGTAGTCCAACTGCATGGTCGGAGCCTCCATGGCGTGGTCCGTCGGCCGGATGACCCACCGGCTCTCGAACATGAAGGCCATGGTGTTCTCGATCTTCATCGGCTTGAGGTCCGCCTCGACCGCCTTGGCGTAGCTGGCCTGATCCGGGCCATGGCCGCTCATGCAGTTGTGCAACGAGGCGCCGCCGGGGGCGAAGCCGCCTTCCTTGGCGTCATAGGCGCCGAGGATCAGCCCCATGAACTCGCTCATAACGTTCCTGTGGAACCACGGCGGCCGGAACGTCGCCTCGGCCACCATCCAGCGCGGCGGGAAGATGACGAAATCGCAGTTGGCCGTGCCCGGCGTGTCCGACGGGCTGGTCAGGACGGTGAAGATCGACGGATCGGGGTGGTCGTAGCTGACGGTGTTGATCGTGTTGAACCGGCTCAGGTCGTAGCGGTACGGCGCGAGATTGCCGTGCCAGGCGACCACATCGAACGGCGAATGGTCCAGCATCGTGGACCACAGCCCGCCCTGGAATTTCTGCACCAGCTCGACCGCGCCCTCGACATCTTCGTAAGCGGCGACGGGCGTCTCGAAGTCGCGCGGATTGGCCAGGCCGTTGGAGCCGATCGGGCCGAGATCCGGCAGGCGGAACAGGGCGCCGTAGTTCTCGCAGACATAGCCCCGCGCCTGCGCACCCGTCAGGGCGACGCGAATACGCACGCCACGTGGGATGACCGCGATCTGCTGCGGCTCAAGGTCGATGACGCCGAACTCGGTGGTGATCACCAGCCCGCCCTCCTGCGGCACGATCAGCAGTTCGCCGTCGGCGTCGAAGAAGATCCGCCCCTCCATGGAGCGGTTGCAGGCGTAGAGGTGGACGCCGATGCCGGCGCCCTGCCCCACGTCGCCGTTGCCGCCATAGGTGACCAGACCCTCGACGAAGTCCGTCGGCGCCGTCGGCATCGGCAGCGGGTCCCATCGCAGCCGGTTGGGCGTCGGCGGCCGCTCGAACGGGCCGGACTTGAGCAGGCTCCCCCCGGTCCAGGGCTGGAACGGCGGGTGGTTGGCCGTGGGACGCAGGCGATAGAGCCAGCTGCGCTTGTTCTCGTGGCGCGGGGCGGTGAAGGCCGTGCCGGACAACTGCTCGGCATAGAGGCCGAAGGGCGCGCGCTGGGGCGAGTTCTGGCCTTCCGGCAGGGCGCCGGGCACGGCCTCCGACACGCCGTGATTGCCGAAGCCGGGCAGATAGGCTCGCGCATTCGCCATGGTTCGTCGCCTCCGAGTCTTGTTTTGACGCCGGTGTAGGGCCTCAGGCGCGCTGAGTGGAGTCCCGGATCGCCAGACCGAAGGGCACGACCACGCTGCCCGGCAGATCGGCGTCGCCGGCCTTGGCCCGGATCAGCAGACGCGAGGCCTCCGCCGTCATGGCCGCGATGGGCTGGACGATGGCCGTCAGGGGCGGATGGCTGAACTTGACGATGGGGGTGTCGTCGAAGCTGACGATGGCCAAATCCTCGGGCGATTTCAGACCCCGGTCGGTCGCGACGCGCAGGGCCGCCAGCCCCATCTGGTCGTTGGACGCGACAAGCGCGGTCGGGGGCTCGGCCAGTTCGCAGAAGGCCTCCATCGCCGCCGTGCCGGACTCGAACGAGAAGTCGCCGCGCCCGATCAAGGCCTCGTCGATGGCGAAGCCCCGCTCCGTCATCGCCTGTTTGTAGCCGTCCAGACGCGCACCGCTGATGGCCCATTCGTCGCTGCCGGTGATGAAGCCGACGCGGGTATGGCCGAGGTCCAGCAGATGCTCGGTCGCGACCTTGCCCGCCGCGCGGTCGTCCATGGTGATGGCGAAGCCGGGGCCGTCGGCGACCGAACCGATCCGCGCGAACGGCAGGCCCAGCTGGACCAGCAGGTTGATGATCAGCGGATTGTCGGAGTGCGGCGGGGTCAGGATGACGCCGTCGGGGTGCAGGGCCGAGATCGCCGCCCGCACCTCGCGTTCGACATGGTTCGAATGGGTGTCGACCAGTTCGAAGATCATGCGGTAGCCGTGCTCGGCGCACTCCAGCATCCCGCCCATCAGCATCTTGTCGACCCAGTCGGTGCCCTCACCCAGGCGCCAGCCCTCGATGGTGCGGTCGCGGTCGTTCAGGGCCAGCAGCAGATAGGATCGCGAGCCGCCCATGCGCTGGGCCGCGAGGCTGGGCACATAGCCGAGCTTGGCCACGGCGGCGTTGACGCGCTCACGAACCTCGGGGCGCACATTGGGCCCGTTGTTGATGACCCGCGAGACGGTCTGCAGCGAGACGCCGGCCTCGGCGGCGACGTGTTTGATCGTTACCGGGCGAGGCACGCTGTTCCGTTCCCGGGCTGTCCGCTGAGTCCACTCATAAGGTCACGCTAGCCGATCCCGTCGCGCCCGTCCCGGCAAAGATCATACGATTGCCAGGTCCGGCGCTCAGGCCGCCATCTCCGGCGTCACCGCCGCGCAGTGCCGGGCGATGAAGTCTTCCTGGGTCGGCAGGTCGGCGACAACGCGGCGGAGCATTTCCCTCGCGTGATCCAGCTGCTCGGGAACGTTCTCGAACGGGATGCGGTCGACCAGCGGGTGGTAGCTGCGCGGGTGCACGCCCATGCCTTCCATCACCGACTGCCAGCTGACGGCGCGGAACAGCTCGTCCAGCCCCTCGGCCCGGGTCCCGTTGACGCGGAACAGTTCGATCTTGCGCTTCAGCGAGGCCGGCGGCTCCATCGCCTTGACCTCGCGCCAGAAGGGCGTGTCCTCCCTCTGGGTCGTGCAGTAGTGCAGGATGACGAAGTCCCGGATCTCCTCGTAGTCGGCGATCATGCGGCGATTGTATTCGGCCGCCAGGGCCGGATCGCAGTCGCGGTCGGGCAGGAAGCGGAAGAAGAAGTCCATGCCGCGGTAGATCAGATGGATCGCCGTCGACTCCAGCGGCTCGATGAAGCCGCCCGCCAGGCCGATGCCCAGCACGTTCTTCTCCCACAGCTTCTCACGCACGCCGGTCTTGAACGGCACGACCCAGGGCTTGGTGACGGCTGGCCCCTCGCACTGGGCCAGCAGGGCCGCGGTCGCCTCGTCGTCGCTCAGATGCTTGCTGGAGAAGACGTAGCCGGTGCCGCTGCGATGCTGCAGCGGAATGACCCAGCGCCAGCCGCAGTCCATGGCCTGCGCCCGGGTGACGGGCATCGGCGGCACGGTGTTCTCGATTTGCAGGGCGACCGCGCGGTCGCACAGCAGCCAGTCCGACCAGTCGTGGTAGCCCGTCTTCATCGCCTTGCCGATCAAGAGGCTGCGGAAGCCCGAGCAGTCGATGAAGAAGTCGGCCTCGATGGTGCGACCGTCCTTGAGGATCAGCTTCTCGACAAAGCCGTTCGGCAGCAGGGCGACGTCCTCGATCATGCCCTCGGTGCGCTTCACCCCTCGCGCCTCGGAATATCTGCGCAGGTAGCGGGCCACCAGCTTGGCGTCGAAGTGCAGCGCATAGCTGGCGCTGGCGATCGGCGTGTTCGGAGCCTTGTACGGCAGCATGAATTTGCGCTCGCGCGCCATCACCGCCGCCGGAGCGAAGTCCTGCAGCGGCCCCTGATAGCCGTTGGCCCTGGCCTTGAGCCACAGCTGGTAGAAGTCCGACAGATCGACCCGGGCGCCCAGGTCGCCAAACGGGTGGAAATAGTTCTCGCCCTTCACCCGCCAGTCGCGGAAGTCGATGCCCAGCTTGAAGGTGCCCTGGGTCTCGCGGATGAACTCCTGCTCGTTGATGCCCAGTTTGGCGATCAGCTCCAGCAGGGGCGGCACGGTCGACTCGCCAACCCCGACGGTGCCGATGTCGTCGGACTCGACCACCTCGATGGCGCCCATCGTCCCCTTGAAGTGCTCGGACATCAGGGCCGCCGCCATCCACCCGGCGGTGCCGCCGCCGACGACGCAGATCTTGCGGATCGGGCGATGGGGATTGTTGGCCATAAGCGTGTCTCTCAAGCGGCTACGGGTCGGTCGAGCCAAGCCAGGAAGGCGGCATGGCTCGGGGTGCGGGCGACGGTCTCCGCGACCGACGTCCTCATCTGCTGAAGGCTGTGGGCGAGCTGGCCGGGATCCAGCCCCTCGACGGCGGGGTCGAGCTGTTCGGGCAGGACGCCGAAGCCGTCGTAGATGGCCAGCCAGCTGGCCGGGTGGAACATCTCCCAGCGATAGCGGACGAACTGTCCCCTCGCCTTCCAGAGCTCGACCTTGCGGGCCAGGGTGTCGGGAATGGCCGCCTCGCGCCGCTCCCGCCAGAAGGGCTCGTCGCGGCCGTTCAGCCAGTAGTGCAGGATGATGAAGTCGCGGGTCCGCTCCATCTCGCGCGCCGACTGATCATTGAACTCCTCGATGATCGAGGGAGCGAAGGTCCTGTCCGGGAACAGGGACTTCAGCCGCTCGATGCCGTTCTCGATCAGGGCGATGCTGGTGCTTTCCAGCGGCTCGAGGAAGCCGGCGGACAGGCCGATGGAGACGCAGTTCTTGACCCAGGCCCGGTCGCGGCGGCCGGGGCGGAAGCCGATGCGGCGCGGCTCCATCAGGGGCCGGCCCATCAGATGGGGCATCAGGGCGTCCAGCGCCTGCTGGTCGGTCATATGGGCGCTGGAGAAGACCAGTCCGTTGCCCGCCCGATGGCGCAGCGGAATGCCCCACTGCCAGCCGGCCGAGTGCGCCGTGACCTGGGTGTAGGGATGGGGCTCCATGCCCGGGGCGTTCTCGCTCTGGATGGCGAAGGCGGCGTCGCAGGCCAGCCACTGACCCCAGTCCACATAGGCGGAGCCCATGGCCTCGCCGATCAGCAGGCCGCGGAAGCCCGAGCAGTCGACGAACAGATCGCCCTCGACCTCGCGCCCGTCGCCGAGAGTGATGGCCCGGACGAAGCCGTCCTCGGGCCGCAGCTGGACGTCGGTGATGCGGGCGTCGATGCGCTCGACCCCGCTGGCCTCGGCGTAGCGGCGCAGATGCTGGGCGAACAGGGAGGCGTCCAGATGCAGGGCCCAGTCGAACACCGACAGGGACGACGGCGGCGTCGGCGACGGCTCGATGAACTTGCCGCCGAACGCCAGCGACGCGCCCAGCGAATAGGCGGCCAGCGGCGTCTGATCGCCGGTCTGGCGCTGTTTGGCCCAGTAGTGGTGGAAGCCCACCCCGCGCAGGTCCTGTCCGTACAGGCCGAAGGGGTGGATGAAGTCCGAACCCGCCCCGCTCCAGCCGGTGAAGCGGATGCCCAGCTTGCAGCTGGCCTGGGTCGCCGTCATCACCTCGGCGTCGGTCATGCCGAGCTGGGCATAGAAGCGGCGGATGGTCGGGATGGTCGCCTCGCCGACGCCGATCGTGCCGATCTCGGACGACTCGACCACGGTGATGCGCACCCCGGTGTGTCGCAGGTGCTGGATCAGGGCCGCGGCCGTCATCCAGCCCGCGGTTCCGCCGCCGACGATCACCACCTGACGGATGGCGTTCGGGGGAAGTCTGTCGCCGGACGCTGTGTCCATGGCCGTTTCCTCGCCTGTCTGACGCAAGCTGATCCTGGAGGATTACGCGAAAAAATCGGCCGACGACAACGCGAACGTCATCGTCGGCCAGGGTCCAGGGGTGGTGGTTAGAACTTGGCGCGGGCGCCGATCGACCAGCGGGGCTCGAACTCGTTACGGGAGTGGAACTGCTCCGTCCCTTTCTCGAACTCGAGATAGTATTCCTCGATCTCGCCGAGGACGTTGGACCCGTTGGCGTAGATCGTGACGTTGTCCGTCAGGTTGTAGGTGACGTTGACGTCCACATACTGTGCCGTGTCCTGGTAGATCGGGATGGCTCCGAAGGTGCTGGACAGACGCGGCGTGCGATAGTTGTAGGCGACGCGCGCCTGCAGCTTGTCGCCCTGGTACCAGACCGCGGCGTTGACCTGGTACTTGGAGTTGTCCGGGAACGGCAGGTCGTCGCCCGACAGGTTCTGCGAGTTTTGCGAGCTGTCGGAGTAGGTGAAGCTGCCGTCGAAGCCGAAGTCGCGGAAGAAGCTGTCCTCCGTCAGGAGGTCGCTGAGCGCGAACTTGGCGCCCAGTTCCACGCCCTGCAGCGAGCCGCCGTCGCCCTGGACCGGCATATTGACCGGCACGGTGCGGCGGATGATGCCGTCGCCGTCGGGGAAGGAGCCCGCGCCGGGCACGGTCGCCCGGGTCACGAAGCTTTCAATGTCCAGCTTGAACAGGGCGATGCTGAACATGGTGGCCCGGCCCATGTAGTACTCAAGGGTCAGGTCGTAGTTGTTCGACCGCCAGGGGTTCAGAGCCGGGCTGCCCGAGAAGGTCGCCCCGGTCACCCGGCGGATGCCCACGGGCGGCGCCGTCGGATCGGTCGGGGTCGGGCCGGCCGAGTCGGCCGTCGAGATGGTGACACCGCCGCCGTAGTTGCCCAGATCCAGCGGGATCATGGTCTTGTTGTAGGCGGCGTGCAGCTTCAGCCGGTCGGAGAAGTCGTAGACCAGGTTCACCGACGGCAGATAATCGGTGTAGCTGCGCTTGGTGAAGGTGTCCCCGACGTCCAGGTTGGTGTCGCCGTAGTTGCGGGTGTCGCCGGTCTGGTTCTGGCGCACGTGCAGCTGGGTGCGGATGGCGCGGACGCCGACATCCCCGTGCAGGTTTCCGAAGCCGATGTTGGCGTTCAGATAGCCGCTGTCCTCGTACAGATCGACGTCATAGGTGTTGCCCGGGATGATGACCTCATAGGCGCTGCCGAAGACGCGTTTCTGGAAGCCGACGACGTCGTCGAAGTCATGCGGATCCACGACCCAGACGCCCGGCAGGCCGCTGGTGATCGAGCCGTAGTTGTCCAGGAAGTAGGTGTTGTTGTTCGCATAGAGCTTGGTCGGCTTGTTGACCGTATAGCCCTGGAACACCGTCGTCGGGTTGGTGGCGCTGACCGGCAGGGCCGGGTTGAAGGCCGGGTTCGGCACCTGTTCGCCCGCCGAGCACTGGTTCTGGTTCATGACGACGTCGATCGCCTTCCACTGAACCGAACAGCCGTTGACGTCCGAGAACAGGTGGAAGTTCTCGATCTGCACCTGGCGATCGGAGTGGCGCAGGCCGACGTCGATCTTGTTGATGAAGCCGAGCAGCGGTTCGGCCTGGAACTCATAGCTGCCGTCCATGCGGACGACGCTGAGGTCGGACTGGTTGCGCTGGTTGCCTTCCGACGAATAGGCGGCGACCGCGTAGCTGTCCTGATTGGCCATGTACTGGGCCAGGGGCACATTGCCCAGGCCGCCGACGATCGGGTTGTTGAAGTTGCTCCAGACCGTCTGGCCGCCGCCGATGTTCAGATGGATCTGCGGGTCGTTGCCGATGCCGAGCGGGTTCGGGTTGATGTAGCGTCCGCCCGCCGAGCCGACGACGGCGTTGGAGTATTGCGAGGCCGGATACTGGGCCGCGATCGCCGCCGAGTAGAAGGGCCCGCGGGTCCGGTCGGCCGCGTCACGGAACAGGGTGAAGGACCGGTCCGGCGCATACTGCCAGTTGGACAGGTCGCCCTGGACCTGACCGTTCATGCTGAGCAGCGACGCCTCGGCGTGAAGGGCGCGCGCCTCGAACTTGAAGGGTCCGCCCTTGTCGTATTTGAGCTCCAGATTGTAGTTCTTGGACTCATCATTCTTGGTCCGGTTGACCGAGAAAGAGTTCATCCACCAGACGTCGAGATCATACTCGGTCACGTCCAGCCAGGGATTGCCGTTGGAGCCGTTGACGCCCGTGGTCGTGAAGGCCGTCGGGGTCGTCCAGGTCAGGCCGTTCCAGCGGTTGGAGATGTTCAGGCCGGCGGCGCGGTCATGCTCCTCCAGCTTGGTGTAGAAGAACTCGCCGGTCAGTTCGAAGCCGTCGTCGATCTGCCAGGTGAAGGCGGCGTTGACGCCCGTGCGCTTGCGCTCGACCTCGCGGTGGAAGGTGTCGTAGCCGTGCGGCGAGATCCAGTTGTTGGCCGAGCCGCCCCAGTCGTTGTTGCCGAACACCCCTTGCGAGATGCCGGAGTAGTTGTTGCCCAGGTTGGCTTCGCTCTGGACCGCGGCGACCATCACGCCGAAGCGGTCGTTGCGCCAGTTCAGCAGGGCGTTGAACAGATAGTCGTCCTGACGCGTGTCCTCGCCGGTGGCGTATTCGGTCGCCAGGGCGGTGGTCATCCCCTCCTTGAAGTTGAAGGGCCGCTGGGTGCGCAGGTCGATGGTGCCCGAGATGCCCGACAGGGCGTTGTGCACATCCATCGACTTGAAGACGACGATGGAGTTCATCAGCTGGGCGGGCACGTCGTTCAGGTTCGGCTGGGCGCTGCCCAGGTTGCCGGGGGCCAGGAACTGCTCGCCGTTCATCAGGGTCACGACCTGGGGCAGGCCGCGAATGTTGACCGTGGCGCCTTCACCGGCGCTGCGCTGGATCTGGATGCCGCCGATGCGCTGCAGGGCGTCGGCGACGGTGACGTCCGGCAGCTTGCCGATGTCTTCCGCCGAGATCGCATCGACCACGGCGGTGGTGTTGCGCTTGATGTTGATCGCCTGCTCCTGCGAGCCGCGGATGCCGGTCACCACGACCTCTTCGACGGTCGTCGCCTCCGGATCGGCCTGGGTCGCGGTCTGGGCGAAGGCCGGCGAGGCCAAGGCCGTGCTGGCCAAAAGGGCCGTCACAATGGATCGTTTTTGCAGTCTCATGGTCGTCTCCTCCTCCGTGTGCGCCGCCTCTCTGTGCGGCTTGGTCCTTGGTTTTTCCGGCGTCAGGGCTTCAGTGTCTGTGACGACAAGGTCGCCTCTCCGCCGAGTTCGTTATCCAGAGCGTCGTGTCCGACGTGGACGCGATAGGGTCCCGCCGCGATCCGCCAGCCGGGCGCCGAGGTGTCGTACTCGGCCAGGATGCGGGGTTCGGCGGTGATGGTGACGCGGTGGGTCTCGCCCGGCTTCAGCGTCACCCGCGACCAGCCGGCCAGACGGCGCGCATGTCCGGGCGCATCCGCGGCGACATAGAGCTGGGGCACGTCTGTGCCTTCACGCTCGCCGGTGTTGGTCACGTCGAAGCTGACCGTCAGCCCGGCCCCGCCCTCGACGCGCAGCGCGCCGTAGCGGAAGCTGGTGTAGCTGAGGCCATGGCCGAACGGGAACAGGGGCGCCCTGCCCTCACGCTCGTACCATCGATAGCCGACGTCGGAGCCCTCGGGGTATTCCACCGGGAAGGGCGCGAAGACGACCGACGACCCCGACCCGGCGTTCGACGCCTCGTCATGGGCCTTCATGGCCTCCAGACCCGGCACGGCCGGACGCGGCGGCTGGTCGGCGCTGCGCGGGAAGGTGATGGGCAGGCGGCCGGACGGATTGACCTGGCCGAACAGGATGCGGGCGATGGCCTCGCCGCCGCGCTGGCCCGGATACCAGGCCTGGACCACGGCTGGAACCGCATCGATCCAGGGCATCAGCACCGGGCCACCCGTTTCCAGCACCACGGTGGTGTGCGGGTTGGCGGCGGCGACGGCGGCGATCAGGGCGTCCTGATCATCGGGGAGAGACAGGGTCTCGACGTCCTGGGCCTCGGTCGTCCACTGGGTGGCGAAGACCACGACCGCATCGGCGCCGCGCGCGGCCCGGGCGGCGGCGGCGCGGTCTGTTCCGGAGACGAAGACCACCTCGGCATCCGGCGCCGTCGCCCTGATGGCGTTCAGCGGCGAGGAGGCGTGCCAGGTCACCCGGGCGAACGAGGACGCCGCGCCCGAGGTCAGGGGGATCTCTACCGGAGCTCCGCCGACCGACCGCACCTGGGACGAGCCGCCGCCTGACAGGACGCCGACGTCGGCATGGCCGCCGATCAGCACGATCTTCTTCGCCGTCGCCATCAGAGGCAGGGCGCCGGCGTCATTCTTGAGCAGGACGATCCCGGCCTCGGCCGCGCGCTGGGCGACCTCGGCGTGGGCGGCATAGTCGGGCGTCGCCGCCGTCGTCGACACCGGATGATCCATGGCGCCGGTCTCGATCATCCCGACCAGGATGCGCGTGACCATGTCATCCAGCCGCGCCTCGGACACCCGCCCGGCGGCGACCGCCTCGGTCAGGGGCGCGCCGAAGTAGATCTGGCGGTCCAGCTCCTGACCCGATTCCTGATCCAGCCCGTTGATCGCGGCCTTCTCGGTGGAGTGAACCGCGCCCCAGTCGGACATGACCCAGCCGGGATAGCCCCAGTCGCGCTTCAGCACCTGATTGAGCAGGAAGTCGTTCTCGCAGGCGTAGTCGCCGTTGATGCGGTTGTAGGCGCACATCACCGACCCCGGATGACCGCGCTCGATGGCGATCTGGAAGGCCAGCAGGTCGCTTTCGCGCAGGGACGCCTCGTCGAGACGGGCGTCCATGATCATCCGGCCGGTTTCCTGGCTGTTGAAGGCGTAGTGTTTGATCGTCGAGACGATGTTGTTCGACTGGACGCCGCGGATGTGCTCGCCCGCCATTGTTCCGGCCAGCAGAGGGTCCTCGCCCAGATATTCGAAATTGCGGCCGTTCCACGGGTCGCGGGTCAGGTTGACCCCGCCGGCCAGCAGGACGTTGAAGGTCTTGGAGCGGGCCTCGGAGCCGATCATCACCCCGCCCGCGTGGGCGATCTCGGGGTCGAAGGTGGCGGCGGTGGCCAGGCTGGACGGCAGGGCCGTGGCGACGTCGCCCTTGCGCTGTTCGACCTGGTTGGCGACGCCCAGGCTGGCGTCGCTTTCACGCAGGGCGGGAATACCCAGACGCGGAACGCCGGGCACATAGCCGGCGGAAGGGATCATTTCGGCGACCGGGGCGCCCGGCGTGCGATCCGCCCAGGGCGGGAAATAGCCGTGCACCAGCGACAGCTTCTCCTCGCGGGTCATCTGCGCGACCAGACCGGCGGCGCGGACCTGTGCGGGGGTTTGCGCGACCGCCGTCGGCGCGGCTTCGGCACGCGCAGGAGCGCCCTCGGCCGCCCACGCAGGCACGCCGAACGTCTGCGCGGCGACCAGCGCGAGAACGCCGATCGACACACTGTGACGCAAACAACGCTGACCGATACCCTGCATTCGCCCTCCAGAATCCTCGAGACTGGATTGGCAGGGAGTTCAGATCAGACACAGTTGATCGAAGGCCGCGGAGCAGCCCGTGAGCATCCGCTCACCCCATCCGAACCGATTTGACCCTTCTCAAGGTCGATCTGGCGGCTGACGATCCTCGAAATCCGGCATTCCACGGACCCGAAACCTTTCGGCCATCCGCATATCTGGAAAGACGTCTTCCGATTTCGTGTGTCTGCTGCTCCTCTGTTTCCGTCCCTGGAGGGTCTTCGCCCCCTCATGCTCAAGGTAGAACACGGGTTGAGAGCGTTCACAACCCCAAAGAAGCCACAAATGGTTACAGTCTCGCCGACCGGCGGTACTCTGTTGATTTCAGGCGAGAAACAATCGACGGACCGTCGAGTTTTCGTCTCGCCGGGGTCCGCTCAGGCCTCATCACGAACCTGCAAACAGAGGATCAGGGCGACGCCGGTGAGTCCCGCCAACACCAGAAGCAGCAGGGTGAAATCCCCCTCCCCGGCCATCAGATAGGCCATCGACGGGGCGATCAGGGCCGGGATGGTATTGGTCAGATTGAGCACCCCCATATCCCGCCCGCGATGCTCGGGCGTGATCAGGAGTTGCATGGCGTAGGCGCTCTGCAGCGCCAGAAACAGGCCGCAGCCACAGGCGAACAGCACATAGCCCAGGGCCGCCGGCGCCCACTGGGGCAGGAGCGCCAGGGTCAACAGGCCGACGGTGACCATGGCCGCGGTGACCACGAGGAAAGGCTTCCTCGACCTGACCGCGTCGGACAGCCGCCCCGTGGCGATCGACAGGGGGGCCAGGACCAGGGTCACCGACCCGGCCAGCCAGGCGACCTGACTGGTGATGTCTCCGCCCGCGAACGACAGCCCCGTCCGGTCGACCGTCTCGAAATAGAAGAGGAGGTAGGCGAAGAAAATGCTGCCCGCGATCTGGACCAGCAGCCGGGCGATCCAGATGCGGATCAGGTTGCGCTTGCGGCGGCTCCCGGCCCGGATCATCGGCGCCGAGGCCGGGACGATGGGGCCGCGCTTGCGGCTCAGCAGCAGGAAGGGCAGCACACCCGCCGAGACCAGCACCCCGGCTATGGTCAGTTGCATCCGCTCCGAGAACCAGGGCGAGGCGGTGACCACCATCCCGGCCAGGGCGCCGAAGGTATAGACCGCCCCCATCAGCCCGCCGACCAGACCCTTCTGGGCGTCGGGGATCTCATCGGCGGGCACGGCGCTGAGCGGAGCCAGCATCAGATTGAGCGCGGCCTGGAACAGCATCACCCCGATCACCAGGGCCACGGGCGTGGTCGCGGCGTGGAGCACGGCATAGGAGATCAGGGTCAGGACCAGTCCCATGGCCACCCAGGGCCGCCGTCCCCGCTCGCGCATCACCGTCCGGTCGCTGACCATGCCGATCAGGACGTTCATGGCGCTGGCCACGACCGCGCCCAGCAGGGTGGTCAGGCTCAGCAGCGCGACCTTGTCGTCCGGGGCGATGGTCTCGATCTTGACCGGCAGGATCAGGGTCAGCAGCGGCACATAGGCGATGACCCCGCCGCCCCAGGCCAGGGCGTAGAGCAGCAGGAAGCCGAGTCCACGCGGTGCGACCGGCGTCCCGGTCGGCGTCCCGATCGGGGCGCTGTCGGACATCAGAATCTGGCCTCGGCGGTCCGCTGCATCGGCCAATGTGTCAGCCAGAGACGCGGCTTTCGCAAGCGGTTCGACGGTCTTTCGAGATCGGAAGCGGAACGATCAGGCCTCGACCTGCCTCGGGGCGACATGGCCGGTCATGGGCAGCAGCCACTTGAGCAGCGGCCCGGTCATGACCGTGGTCACCACGGCCATGATGACCAGCATGGTGAAGACCTTCTGCGGCAGGAAGCCCATGTCGTAGCCGATGTTGAGCACGATCAGCTCCATCAGGGCCCGGGTGTTCATCAGCGTGCCCAGCACCATCGCGCGCGGATGGTCGAAGCCGGCGATCCGGGCGCCGAAATAGACGGGCACGATCTTGCCCAGCACCGCCGCCGCCAGGATCAGGGCCAGCCAGCCCAGGTCCTCGAGGCCCAGGCCCAGCAGATTGGTCCTCAAGCCCGTGAAGGTGAAGAAGATCGGCAGGAAGAAGACCAGCACGAACTGGCCCACCTGCTGACGCCAGGCGGCGACGAAGTCCTCGTGCCGGTGGAACAGCAGACCCGCCGCGAAGCCGCCGAAGATGGCGAATATGTTCAGCTTGTAGGTCGTGATCCCGAGCGCGAAGGTCAGGGCGACGACGATGGCCATCAGGGTCGGCGGGATCTGGCCGTCCACGATCGGGAAGCGCGTCATCAGCCAGTCGACGGCGGGCCGCAACAGGAACCACAGCACCAGACCCAGACCCGCCAGCCCACCCAGCTGGATGCCCAGATGGGCGGTCGAAAGCTGCGACGCCGCATAGGCCGAGATCACCGCCAGCAGGATCCAGCCGACCACGTCATTGACGGCGGCCGAGGAGATGGCGACGACGCCCATCTCGTCCTTGGTCAGGCCGAACTCGCGCAGGATGCGGCCCAGGATCGGCACGGCGGTGATCGCCAGGGCCACCCCGCAGAACAGGCTGTAGACCAGGGTGTTGATCCCCGGCGCCAGCACCGGCTGGGTCACCTGACCGATAGCGAAGCCCAGGCCGAAGGGCACGGTGATCGACAGGAGGGAGACCCAGACCATGGCGCGCCGGTTCTTCGGCGTCTTCAGATGGCCGAACTCGAACTCCGACCCGATCTGGAACATCAGCAGGATCAGGCCGATCTGGCTCAGGATCACGATCGGCTGGGCCGCCTTGGCCCCGAACAGACTGACCGACAGCTCGGGGAAGAAATGCCCGAACAGCGACGGGCCCAGCAGCAGGCCGGCGACGATCTCACCGATCACCCCCGGCTGTCCCAGCTTGCGGAAAACGATGTTCAGCAGCCGGGCCGCGCCGATCATGATGATCAGCTGGACCAGAATCGAGAACAGCAGCTGCTCGGTCGCGTGGACGGATGCGGTCATCGTTTTTCCTCCCCCTTCGGCGGCCTGTCTTCGCGGGTCTCGCCGTCATTCAGCCTACAGTTTCGCGCCTCTATTGTCTCGCGGGACAGACGGTGTCGTTGGCGTTCGGCGCCAGTTCGATTTCCGACACCGAGACGGTGAAGGCGGCGTCGGTGTCCAGCCGGAACGGCACATCGACATGGGCGATGTCGGCCCCCGCCTCGCGCAGGCAGGACAGCCGCACCTTCAACGTCCGCCACTCGCGAACCGGGGCCGCGCGGAACAGTTCGGTGACGTCCACCCTCCCCTGCCCGACCGACAGGCCGACCGACCCTTGCGGCGCCGCGTCGATGCGATAGCGGAAGCTCAGCGCCAGCTCGCCATTGGCCTGACGGGTCAGGTCGACGGGCGTGCCCTCGATGAAGGCCTGGGCCGCGCCCGAGCCGGAGAAGGCGAACTGCTGGCCGCTTTCCTGGGCCAGATCGTCGATGGGGCGCACCGAGACGCCGCCTCGCGGGCTGGAGGCGTCCTTGACCGTGCCCGGCTTGTTCTGACCGCCCGCGTCGCGGAGCATCAGCCCCCAGGGCGCGACATAGCGGCCGTCGACGAAATAGTGGTCGACGTTGGAGGTCGCGGCCTCGACGCCGCTCTCCTCCGACAGGGTCCCGACCGGGGCGCCGTGGGCATAGGTCAGGCCATAGCCATAGGCGAACTGCGGGTCATAGCCGGGCTGGCCGTGGTTCAGGGGCTCACCCCTGGCGTTCTTGGGCCAGCTGAACGACAGGGTTCCGTGGAAGTCGTGGCGCGGCTTGCCCGCCACATCGCCGATCAGGACATCGGCGACGCCGCCGCCCTCGGTGCCCGGCAGCCAGGCCGCGACGAAGGCGTCGGACGCATTGATCTCCGGATTGGTCCACATCGGCCGCCCGGACAGGAAGACAGACACGGTCGGAATGCCCGCCGCCTTCAGCTTCTTCAGCGTCTCCAGTGGGCCGGTCGGGATGAAGTCGAGGGTGTCGACGTCGCCCTGGAACTCGGCATAGGGGGTCTCGCCGAAGACGACGATGGCGACATCAGGCTTCTCGGCCGGACTCTGGCTGAAGACCCCGTCGGCGCTGAGCGTCGCGGTTCCACCCGAGGCCTTCACGGCCTCCTCGATACCGCCCCAGATCGACTGGCCCTGCGGGAAGTCGGCGTTGGTGTTTCCCGTGCCCTGCCAGGCCAGGGTCCAGCCGCCCGCCGCCTGACCGATGTCGTCGGCGGCGGCGCCCGCCACCAGCACTCGCGCCCCGGCCCGGATGGGCAAGACCGAGCCTTCGTTCTTGAGCAGGACCAGCGATTCGCGCACCGCCTCGCGGGCCACGGCCCGGTGCGCCGGAGACGCCAGTTGCGACAGGTCGCCCTCGACCGGCCGGTCCGGACGGAAGACGCCCGCCTTGACCTTGGCCCGCAGAATGCGGCGCACGGCCTCGTCCAGACGCGCCGTCGGGATCGCTCCCGTCCGCGCGGCCTCAAGCGTGCTGGCGTAGAGCGGCTTCCAGGTGTCGGGCGCCATCAGCATGTCGATGCCGGCGTTGATGGCCAGGGGGCAGCTGTCATTGGTGCAGCCGGGCAGCTGGCCGTGGGCGTTCCAGTCGGAGACCACGAAGCCGTCGAAGCCCAGGGGGCCGCGCAGGACGTCGGTCAGCAGGCTGTGATTGCCGGAATGCTTGACCCCGTTCCAGCCCGAGAAGCTGGCCATGACCGACAGGACGCCCGCGTCGATCGCCGCCGGATAGCCGCCAAGATGGATGTCGATCAGCTCCTGTTCGGTTCCCCTGAAGTCGCCCTGGTCCTCGCCCTCGAAGGTGCCGCCGTCCGCGAGGAAATGCTTCGCCGAACCGGCGATATGGCCGGGCGCCAGCGGATGGTCGGCCGACAGCTCGCCCTGCAAACCGAGCGTCATCGGCCCGGCATAGGCGCGTTGAACCTCCGGATCCTCGGAATAGCCTTCGTAGGAGCGGCCCCAGCGGTCGTCGCGGGGCACGGCCAGGGTCGGGCCGAAGGTCCAGTCGGCGCCGGTGACCGCCACCTCCATCGCCGTCGCCTCGCCGATGCGGCGGATCAGGTCGGGATCGCGCGCGGCGCCCAGGCCGATGTTGTGCGGGAAGATGGTCGCGCCCGGCACGTTGTTGTGCCCGTGCACGGCGTCGATGCCGTAGATCAGCGGGACCTTCGCGCCCGGCCGGGCCGCGGCCGCCGCACGGAAGGCGCGGGACAGGTCGACCCATTTCTGCGCCGGCGCCTTGTCGTCGCCCCACGGGCCGGAGCTGCCGCCCGCGAGGATCGACCCCAGCGGATAGGTCGCCAGATCTTCCGGGGTGATGGTGCTGATGTCGGCCTGGATGGTCTGGCCGACCTTCTCCTCCAGCGTCATCCGGCTCATCAGCGCGGTGACGAAGGCCTCGGTCTCGGCGTCGCTCATGGCGGCCGGCGACTGGGCATGGGGCCACAGGGCCGGGTGCGCCGTCGAGTCGGGCCGCGCGCTGGAGATCTGCGCCGGGGTCGGTCCGGTCTGCGCAAAGGCAGCGCTCAGCGGCGCGAGGCCCAGGAACGGAATCGCGGCCGCGAGGGCCAGTCTGGAGACGGCGGACGTCATGGAATCTTCCTCGACCAATGGCCCCTGCCCCGGCCGCTCATTGCGCGGCGACCGTCCCGGCGAGGGAGCCTTGGGTCCAGTGATGGCGCCTTCCCGGGCGCTTGTCATCAAAAATTGAGAACGCTCTCAACGTTGCAGGCTGCGACCGATCAGCGCCCTGATCCGGCCCAGCAGATCGTGGGTCATCGGGGCCAGAACCCCCCTCGCCGCCACCGGGATATGGGCCACGGGGTCGTCGCCGGTCTGGAAGACATAGTGGTCGAAGAAGGCCCGCCAGCGCATCCGCTCGTCCGCCGGCAGGTCGCGGATCGTGGTCAGGCCGTGGAACAGGGTCAGCAGCGGCGTGGTCATATAGGCCGGGCCGTCGCGCCACCACAGATTGACCATGGCCCCGAAATCCTCGGGCGTTTCAACGTGGTGCCACCAGAGGCTGGGCAGGTAGAGGGCGTCGCCGGGCTCCAGCTCGGCGACCTCGGCCTGGTCCAGCGCCGCGCGGAATTTCGGGTGCGCCTCGAAGTCGGGATCGACGATGTCGACCAGGCTGATCGGCTGGCCGGCGAGGGTGAAGTCCAGCGGCCCGACATAGAGGTTGCCGATCTGCTCGGGCGGAAACAGGGTGAAGCGCCGCCTGCCCCGCACCACACAGGCCAGGTTCTGGGGCAGGTCCCAGTGCGCCGCCGTCCGCGACCGGTTGCCGATCCACAACGAGGTCAGCCGCTCCATGCCGGCATCCAGCAACGGCATGGGATTGGCCTCAGGCAAACCCGGCAGGACGTCGGGCGCGGGCACACCCCCGGCATAGACGTGCGGCATGCGCGGATCGCCGCGCCCGGCCAGCAGCCGCCGCAGCAGCTCGGCCAGCGGCGCCATCATCTGCTCGTGGTTGAAGCCCTTCAGGTCCGGCGAATAGCCGAACCGCCCGCCCATCTCCGGCGCCCCGACGAAGGTCCGCACCGGCCGGCCGTTGTCGAAGCCGCCCAGATAGTCCGCCAGGGCCTCGTCCGACGACGCTGCCCTCACGATCGGCCAGTCGGCGACCAGCCCCCTGAGAACCGCCGGACGGCCCGCCGGGACGATCTCCGCCTCGAACCGGGCGCGGTCGACGCCGTGGAAGACGGGAACCGCCTTCATTCAGCGCCCGCCCACATGCCGCGCGCCTTCAGGAAGTCGTCATGCATCGGCATCCGCGCCGCGACCTCGCGCCAGCGTTCGGCGATCTGGCCGAAGCCGGCCTGGACCTGATCGAGGTTCTGGAAGCCGTACAGCGGATTGAACCCCGTCGGCTTGATGCCCTGGCCGTACATCACCGCCATCCAGGACCCTTGGCTGAAGTATTCGTCCGCGCCGGACTGATAGAGCAGGCCCCGGTCGCGGAAAGCCTCGACACGCTGGCTCAGCGTATCCGGCACCGGCATGGCCGCGACGTGCCGCCAGAACGGCGTGTCGTCCCTCTGGGTCGCATGATAGTGCAGGATCACGAAGTCTCGGATCAGTTCGACCTCGGCCCCGATGCGGCGGTTGTAGGTCTCGATGTTCACCGGGCTGAAGCGGCTGTCCGGGAAGTGCTGCAGCAGGCGGTAGATGCCCGACTGGACCATGTGAATGCTGGTCGATTCCAGCGGCTCGATGAAGCCGCTCGACAGGCCCAGCGCCACGACGTTCTTCTCCCAGAACCGCTTGCGACGCCCCGTGGTGAAACGCAGCGGACGTGGCTCGGCCTGGGCCGGACCGTCGAGGTTGTCCAGCAGCACCTGCCGCGCCTCGTCGTCGCCCATGAAGTCATTGCAGTAGACGTGACCGTTGCCGGTCCGGTGCTGCAGGGCGATGCGCCACTGCCAGCCGGCGTCGCGGGCGGTGGAGCGGGTGAAGGGCGTGGTCGGGGCGACCCGGTCGCACGGCACGGCCCAGGCGCGGTTCATCGGCAGCCAGTGCGACCAGTCCTCAAACCCGGCCTTGAGCGCTCCCTCGATCAGCAGGCCCCGAAAGCCGGTGCAGTCGATGAACAGGTCGGCGCTCAGTTCGCGGCCGTCCTTCAGCTTCACCCGGTCGACGAAGCCGTTGTCGGGGCGCAGCGCGACGTCGACGATCTCGCCCTCGATCCGGGTCACGCCTCGCCCCTCGCAGACCTTCCTGAGGTAGCGGGCATAGAGGCCGGCGTCGAAGTGGTAGGCGGTGAACAGGGCGTTCAGCGGCGAGCGCGGATCGGGGTCGCGGAAGGCCGCTTTGCCCGCCTTGATCGCCTGACTGCACAGCGAATACGCCTCGACGTCGTCCGGCACGCGGTCCTGCGCCCTCAGCGCCAGAAACGACTGCTGGAACTCCCCCAGCGTCGGCCCCGGACCGTAGGTGCCGAAGGGGTGGAGGTAGGTGTTGCCCTTCGTCCCCCAGTCGACGAACTCGATGCCCAGCTTCAGCGTCGCCTGGGTCTCGCGCATGAACTCGGCCTCGTCGAGGTCGATCAGGGCGTTGAAGTCGCGGATGGGCGGCACGGTCGCCTCCCCCACCCCGACGATGCCGATGTCGTCGCTTTCGACCAGCGAGACCTGGCAGTTGGGGCCGAGCGAGCGGTTCAGCGCCGCCGCGGCCATCCAGCCGGCGGTGCCGCCGCCGACGATGAGAACGGACTTGATGGGTTCGGCCATGGCCTTGGATTCCCGTTTTCTGCGCCGACCCTAGAGGACGCGCGCGGCAAACAAAACGCCGCCCGTCAGGGGGACGGGCGGCGCAAGTTTCAGTGTCGGGTCAGGGAGGAAACGCCCGACGCTGTGTTCGTCAGTACTTGTAGCTCACACCGAACAGGAAGGTGCGGCCATAGCGCTGGAAGTCGATGGTCTGGCGCTCGTCGCCGTTCTGGAAGGTCTTGAACGGCTCGTCGGTCAGGTTGTTGACCTGGGCCAGGATGCCGAGGTTCTCGAGCGGGCCCGACTGGAAGGTGTAGCCGATCTGGGCGTCGACGACGTTCTCGGCGGCGACCGAACGCAGGGTGCGGCCGTTGCCGAAGCCGGCGACCTCGCCCAGGTAGTCCGAACGGTAGCGGTCCGACACGCGGGCCTGGAAGCCGTCGCGCTCATAGTAGACGGTCAGGTTGGCGACGCGTTCCGACAGGCCGGGCACCGCGGTCGGAGCCTGGGTCGGATCGGGCTGGATCTCGCTGGAGGTCTCCGAGTAGCTGAACTGGGCGCCGAAGCCCTCCAGCATCGGATGGACGACCTCGAACGGGACCGACAGGGCGAACTCGAAGCCCTGGATATAACCGCCCTCGCCGTTGGCCGGAGCCGAGACGACGCCCTGGTTGATCACCGGGGTGACGCCGCCGGTCGGATAGCCGGTGAAGTCGAAAATCTGGTTCTTCGTGTAAACGAAGGTCTCCAGGTTCTTGTAGAAGGCGGCCAGCGAGACGTAGCCGCGACGGTTGGCGAAGTACTTCTCGATCGACAGGTCGACCACGTCGGCGATGTAGGGCTTCAGCTCCGGATTGCCGCCACCGCCGCTCCACGGCGAGTTGGTGTCGGGACGGGCCGCGGCATTGTTCTTGGAGACGTCGAAGCCGTAGTTCCGCGAGGCGCGCATATCGTCCATCCGCGGCCGCGCCAGGGTGCGGGCGACGGCGAAGCGGACGAACATGTCCTCACCCGTTTCCAGGATGAAGTTCGAGCTGGGCAGGATTTCCAGATATTCCGCGCCGCCGTTGACGGCCGTCGACAGGGTCGAGGCGCCGCTGCCGCTGGCCGAGAAGCCGCTGGAGCTCTGGTCGGTATAGACCGCCTGGATGCCGACGTTGCCGGTCAGGGGCATACCGAACAGGTTATGGTCGATATTGGCCTTGATGTAGGTGGTCGAGACCTTCTCGGTCACCGCCCAGTTGCCCGACAGGACGTCGGCGTTCGGGTTGCGGACCTTGTTGTAGAAGCCGCTGTTGACCAGGCCGATGGCGTCGTAGCTCAGGACGGCCGGAATGCCGAGGTAGCCCAGTTCGGTCGGGGCCAGCAGGAAGGCCGAAGGCACGACGGCCGAGGCGCCGCCGGGGACGCCCAGGAAGTACTGGTCGTTGATGAAGTCCTTCTGGCGTTCGGTGTAGTTGAAGCCGAAGTCGATCGAGCTGAACGGGCTCTGGTGCAGTTCACGACGCGCGGTCAGGCGAACGGCCTTGATCTCGTCGGTGATGGTCGGCGTGTTCAGATAGCCGTCCTGGCCGCCCGGGATGATGTCGCCGCCCCAGCCCTGCGGGCTGGTCAGACGGATCAGGTTCGGATCAGCGTAGTTGATGGTGCTGGTCAGACGGGTCACGCCGTCCGAATCCAGGGTGAAGCCCAGGCTGTCCAGCTGGCCGGCGATATTGCGGCCGGTGCCGGAGTAGGTCTCCAGGATCTGGTCGGTGCGGTCGACCTTCGAATAGTTCAGATCCAGGGCGAAGCCCCAGTCGTCCGTGGCCTGGAACTTGGTGTTCCAGCCGATCGAGGTGATCTCGCTGTCGCGACCGTTGAAGTCGTTGCGGATCACGCCCTTGACGTTGTCATAGACGCCGGAGGTGACCAGGCCGTCCTGCACCGTATAGCCGGCGCGCAGCGCGGGGCCCGGACGGCAGATGGCGCTCTGGACGTTGACCGTACAGTTGCCGGCCGAACCGCCCCACTGCAGCGGGAACTCGATGCCGCGCAGGACCTGGGAGTTCTCGAACTTCGAATAGAAGGCGTCGATGGTCGAGGAGAAGCGGTCGTTCGGCTTCCACTCCAGGGTGCCCATAACGCCGTCGCGCTTCAGCTCGCTCGACATGACGTAGGGCTTGAGGCCGCCCTCGACGAGGGTCGTGGCGTTCAGGTTGGCGTAGCCCCAGCTGTTGAAGCGCTCGGACTGATAGGGGCTCTCCATGTGGGCATAGCCGATGGCCACGCCCAGGGTCCCGTCCAGGAACTGGTCGATGTAGGAGATCGAATAGCGGTTGCCGTGGTCGGTGGTGCCCGAGTTCAGCGCGCCGATGTCGTTCAGCTCATAGCGGGCGTTCACCGCGATGGTGCGATGGCCGTAGGACAGCGGACGGATGGTCTGCATGTCGACGGTGCCAGCGAGGCCCTGGCCGATCAGGCCAGCGTCCGGGGTCTTGTAGACGGTCACGCCGCTCAGCAGTTCCGACGGATACTGGTCGAACTCGACGCCACGGTTGTCGCCGGTGGTGACCTGTTCGCGGCCGTTCAGAAGGGCGGTGGTGAAGTCCGGGCCGAGGCCGCGGATCGACAGGGCCTGCGAGCGGCCGTCCAGGCGCTGCGTGCTCAGGCCAGGCAGACGGCCCAGCGATTCGGCGATGGAGACGTCCGGCAGCTTGCCGATGTCCTCGGCCGAAATGACTTCGACGATGGAGGTGTTGCGCGCCTTGGCGGCGATCGAGTTGGCGATCGAGGCGCGGATGCCGGTGACCACGACTTCATCGACCTGGGTCGCGTCGGGATCGGCCGGAGCAGGCGTCGTCTGGGCGCTGGCCGCGCCGGCGAAGGCCATCATGGCCACGGCGCCGATCGCTCCGCCGGTCATCAGACGTGCGCGAATGTTGAAACGATTGATCATCATCTACCTCCCTGGTGGCCGCCCGCGTTTCTGACGCTGCGATCTGGCCTGTCGCAAAAATATGCAAAAGATCGGCAGCCTTGCAAGTCCGTAATGATTGGAACAACAAAAACCGCCGGTATGGCGTCGCCAAAACACAGCTAGAATCGAGATGTTGCAGCGCAGCATGCGATTTTGACGCAGGACAGCACGGCAAAATCAGGCGATTGACAGGCCGGGGCGGTTTTGCAAAATCTTGCAAACACGTCAGACGAACGATGCATTCGACTGCAAACTGGACAGGAACGTATGGGACGGCGAAGCACCCAAAACCGAATGATCCGTGCGTCTGTAGCCGTTGCAACCGGTGTCATGGGCATGATCGTGTGCGGCGCGGCCATGGCCCAGGCGGCCGGCGCGCGCCCCTCCCCGGCTGCTCAGACCGCGCCCGCAGACTTCCGCGCCCGCCTGCCCCAGGATGAAGTCATCTATTTCCTGCTGCCCGACCGGTTCGAGAACGGGAATCGCGCCAACGACACTGGCGGCATTCCCGGCGGCAAGCTGCAGAACGGCTTCGATCCGACCGATGAAGGCTTCTACCACGGCGGCGACCTCGCCGGCCTGACCCGCCGCCTCGACTACATCCAGGGCCTCGGCGCCACCGCGGTCTGGGTCGCGCCGGTGTTCAGGAACAAGCCGGTCCAGGGCGAGCCGGGCCACGAGTTCTCGGGCGCCCACGGCTACTGGATCACCGACTTCACCTCGGTCGATCCGCATTTCGGGACCAACGCCGAGTTCGCCGCCCTGGTCGAGGCCGCCCATGCGCGCGGGATGAAGGTCTATATGGACATCATCGCCAACCACACGGCCGATGTGATCCGCTATCGCGAGTGCCCGAAGAACGACTGCGCCTACCGCAGCCGCGCCGACTATCCCTACTCGCGTCAGGGCGGCGTGGGCGGCGCCCCGATCAACGCGGGCTTCGACGGCTCGAACTTCGACCGGCTGACCAGCCCGAACTACGCCTACACCCCCTACCTTCCGGCGGGCGAGGAGACGGTGAAGGTCCCGGCCTGGCTGAACGACCCGATCTACTATCACAACCGCGGCGACTCGACCTTCGCGGGCGAGAGCTCGACCGAGGGCGACTTCGCCGGCCTCGACGACCTGTTCACCGAGAACCCGCGCGTGGTTCAGGGCATGATCGACATCTACGGAGACTGGATCGACCGCTACGGCGTCGACGGCTTCCGCATCGACACCGCCCGCCATGTGAACCCGGAGTTCTGGCAGGCCTTCGTCCCGGCCATGCTGGAACGCGCGAAGGCGAAGGGCATCCCCAACTTCCACATCTTCGGCGAGGTCTATGACCACGACCCGGCGATGCTGGCCCGCTTCACCCAGGTGGACCGCTATCCGGCGGTGCTCGACTTCGCCTTCCAGACCACGGCGACCGACGTCGCCAACGGGGTGAAGGGCACGGACGCCCTCGCCCGGCTGTTCATGGCCGACGCCCTCTATGCCGGCGGCGAACAGGGCGCGATGCAGTTGCCGACCTTCCTCGGCAACCACGACATGGGCCGCATCGGCGGCTTCATCGCCAAGGCCCATCCGGACGCCTCTGACGAGGAGCTTCTGGCGCGCGACACGCTCGCCCACGCCCTGATGATGTTCTCGCGCGGCGCCCCGGTCATCTACTACGGCGACGAACAGGGCTTCGCGGGTGAAGGCGGCTACGGCGCCGCGCGCGCCGACATGTTCCAGAGCCAGGTCGCCGACTACGCCCGCCACCGCCGCATCGGCGGAGATCACGCCCCCTTCGACACCACCGCGCCCCTCTATCAGCGCATCGCCGGGATGGCCCGCATCCGCGCCGCCGACCCGGCCCTGCGCCGTGGCCGCCAGATCGTGCGCTTCGCCGGCGACAAGCCCGGCCTGTTCGCCGTCAGCCGCGTGATCGACGGCCAGCCGGGCGAGACCCTGATCCTCTACAACACCTCGACCGAGGCCCTGACCGCCAATGTGGAAGTCGCGGCCGCGTCGCAAAAGTGGAACAGCCTGCGCGGGACCTGCCCCGCCGCGGCATCGGCGCCCGGGACGATCCGGGTTAGCGTCCCGCCCCTCGACTACATGATCTGCGTTTCGGAAGGCCAAGAGTGAACGTCCAGACCCTGAGCCATCCCCAATCTGAAATGATGGGCGCGTCCGCCGACGCCGCCACCGAATGGTGGCGCGGCGCGGTCCTGTATCAGGTCTATCCGCGCAGCTTCGCCGATACGAACAACGACGGCGTCGGCGACCTGCCCGGCATCACCGCCCATCTGGATCACATCGCCTCCCTGGGCGTCGACGGCGTCTGGTTGTCGCCCTTCTTCACCTCGCCGATGAAGGACTTCGGCTATGACGTCTCGGACTATACCGACGTCGACCCGATCTTCGGGACCCTGGCCGACTTCGACGCCATGGTCGCCCGCGCCCACGAACTGGGGCTGAAGGTCATCATCGACCAGGTCTATTCCCACACCTCGGACGAGCATCCGTGGTTCACGGAAAGCCGCCAGAACCGGACGAACCCCAAGGCCGACTGGTACGTCTGGGCCGACGCCAAGCCCGAGGGCTCGCCGCCATCGAACTGGCAGTCAGTGTTTGGCGGCCCCGCCTGGACCTGGGACGCGCGCCGCCGCCAGTACTACATGCACAACTTCCTCAAGGAGCAGCCGCAGCTGAATGTGGCCAATCCGGAGGTGCAGGACGCCCTGATCGACGCCATGCGCTTCTGGCTGGACCGGGGCGTGGACGGCTTCCGTCTGGACGCCATCAACTTCGCCATCCACGATCCCAAGCTGACCGACAATCCGGCCTTCACCTCGAACGGCAAGCGGACCCGGCCCTTCGACTTCCAGGACAAGATCCACAACCAGTCCCAGCCGGAGATCCCGGTCTTCCTCAGCCGTCTGCGCGCCCTGGCCGAGACCTATCCGGGAGACCGCTTCCTCGTTGCGGAGGTCGGCGGCGACCGCGCCAATGAGGAGATGAAACAGTACACCCAGGGGACCGACCGGCTGCATTCGGCCTACGGTTTCCTGTACCTCTATTCCGACCACCTCAGCGCCGAACTGGTCGAACAGGGCCCGGCCATGTGGCCCGGCGTCGACGGCGAGGGCTGGCCGTCCTGGACCTTCTCCAACCACGACGCGCCGCGCGCCATCTCCCGCTGGGCCGAGGGCCGCGACGAGAAACAGTTCGCCGAGATGACGATGCTGCTACTCATGTCCCTGCGCGGCAATGTCTTCGTCTATCAGGGCGAGGAGCTGGGCCTGCCCCAGGCCGAGGTGCCGTTCGAACGTCTGGTCGATCCCGAGGCCATCGCCAACTGGCCCGAGACTCTCGGCCGCGACGGCGCCCGCACCCCGATCCCGTGGAAGGCCGACACCGTTCAGGCCGGCTTCTCCACCGTCGAGCCCTGGCTGCCGATCGATCCGCGCCACTATCCGCTGGCCGTCGATGTTCAGGACGCCGATCCGGCCTCGATCCTGAACCTGTCGCGCGAGCTGATCGGCCTGCGCCACCGCTACCCGGCCCTGCGCACCGGCGGCATGCATATGTATCCGGTCGCCGGCCCCGTGCTGTCGTTCGAACGCGGCGAGGGCGACGAGGCCCTGCTCTGCGTCTTCAACCTGGGCCATTCGGCCGAGGCGTGGACGCTGCCCGACGGCTGGCGGGTGGTCGAGGCGGTCAATACGCCCGATCCGGCCTCCGGAACCCTGCCCTCGCTGGCCGGTCTGCTGCTGGCGCGGGCCTGATGCGATCAGCCGCCGCAGGTCTCGCGCACGATCAGATCGGTCGGAATGCGTTCGGACCGGCCGGCGCGGTCGCCCGTGGAATCGAGCAGTTTGGAGACCATCAGCCGGCCCGCCTTCATGGTGTCCTGGGCGATGGTCGACAGGGCCGGACGGCTGTAGCGGCTGAACGGCACATTATCGAAGCCGATGACGGAGACGTCGCCGGGCACCGTCTTGCCGTGGTGCAGCAGCGAGCGCACGGCGCCCAGCGCGATCAGGTCGGACGCCGCGACGATGCCGTCGAACTCCAGCCCGCGCGCCAGCAGGGAATCGACCGAGGCCTCGGCGCTCTCGACCTCGAAATGGGCGGGCACGACCAGATCCGGATCGACGCCCAGACCGGCGGCCTCCATGGCCTCGGCATAGCCGCGCTGACGCTGCATGGCCTCGGGCGGATCGAGGTCGCCGAGGAAGACGATACGCTTGCGGCCCAGACGCGCCAGGTGCGCGGTCGCGCGACGTCCGCCGCTGATGTTGTCGGAGCCGACCGAGCAGTAGTTCTGGTCCGGCAGTTCGGCGCCCCAGACCACGAACCGGCTCTCGGTCTCGGCCATGCGGTTGAAGGCCGCGTGCAGGGTGCTCTGGCCGAGGAAGATGACGCCGTCGGCGCGGCTGGTGGTCATGGCCACCGACAGATCGTCCAGATTGGCCGGCGAGACATGGCTCATCACCAGATCGCAACCGCGCTCGCGCGCCGCCTCCCCGACCCCCGCCAGAAGCTCCAGGAAGAAGGGATCGCTGAGGCGCCCTTCCCGCCCCTGCGGACGCGGCGTCACCAGGGCGATCGTACCCTGGGCCCCGATCGGACCGGCCGGCATGTAGCGGCGGAACGGATAGTCGTGCTCGCGCGCCAGCTTCCAGATGGCCTGTTTGGTGCGGTCGTTGACGGCGGGACTGTCGTTCAGCGCGCGCGACGCCGTCGCGATCGACACCCCGGCCATACGCGCCAGGTCTTCCAGTCGGGTGGTCTTGCGGCTCAAGGTCGCGGGCTCCAGGCGGGTCGTCTGCAAAATTTTCTGCAAAACTTGCTTATTCATGCGGCGCCACAACGCCGTCTGGCAAGTCCTCGTAACAAGGAAGCTTCGTCATGATGCAACGCCGTTCGTTTCTGGCCCTTTCGGCAGCCGCCGCGGGCGTCACGGCCCTGACGTCGCGCCCCGCCCGCGCCCAGACCTCGGCCAATGTCGCGCGCGCCTCCTCGCCCGGCGGCATGCTGACGGTCGAGGTCACCACCGACAACGACGGCCGTCCGATGTATTCGGTGATCCGTCAGGGCCGTCCGGTCGTGACGGCGTCCAAGCTCGGCTTCCTCCTGACCGACGCCCCCGCCATCGAGCGCGGCCTGAAGCTGACGGCGGCCGAGCCGGTGACCTTCGATGAGACCTGGGAGCAGCCCTGGGGCGAGCGCCGCTTCATCCGCAATCACTACAACGAGTTCCGCACCAGCTTCACCGAGACGGGCGCCCTCGCCCGCCGTGTCGACGTGGTCTTCCGCCTGTACGACGACGGTCTGGGCTTCCGCTATGAGGTCCCCGAACAGTCGGGCCTGAAGACGGTCCGCATCGGTTCCGAGCTGACCGAGTTCAACCTCGCCGAAAACGGCACGGCCTGGTGGATCCCGGCCTGGGAGTGGAACCGCGAGGAATATCTCTACGACCGCACCGCCATCGACGAGGTCGGCTCCTGCCAGACCCCGATCACGGTCAAGGGCCAGTCCGGCCTGCACGTCTCGATCCACGAGGCCGCCTGCGTCGACTATGCCGGGATGAACCTGCGCCGCTCGGAGGCCACGAAGTTCCGCGCCCAGCTGACCCCCGGCCTGACCAACGCCGCCGTGGTGCGCGAGGCGCCGTTCAACACGCCGTGGCGCACGCTGCAGATCTCGGACACCGCCGCGGGTCTGGTCGACTCCAGCCTGATCCTGAACCTCAACGAGCCCAACAAGCTGGGCGACGTCAGCTGGTTCAAGCCGATGAAATACGTCGGCGTCTGGTGGGAAATGCACCTCGAGCTCAAGACCTGGAACGCCGGTCCCAAGCACGGCGCGACCACCGAGAACACCATCAAACACATCGACTTCGCCGCCAAGCACGGCCTCGGCGGCGTGCTGGTCGAGGGCTGGAACAAGGGCTGGGACGGCCAGTGGTTCGCCAACGGCTCGGACTTCAGCTTCACCGAGGCCTATCCCGATTTCGGCATCGAGGCCGTCTGCGCCCACGCCCGTTCGAAGGGCGTCCAGCTGATCGGTCACCACGAGACCGGCGGCAACGCCTTCCACTATGAACAGCAGCTCGAGCCGGCCATGGCCCTGTACGAGCGGCTGGGCGTCCATTCGGTCAAGACCGGCTATGTGGCGGACGCGCAAGGCGCCCGCGTCGCCGCGCCGGACGGCTCGATGGTCATGGCCTGGCACGAGAGCCAGGCGATGGCCCAGCACCATCTGCGTGTCGTCGAGACCGGCGCCCGGCACAAGGTCGCGGTCAACGCCCACGAGCCGTTCAAGGACACCGGCCTGCGCCGCACCTATCCGAACATGATCTCCCGCGAAGGCGCGCGGGGCATGGAATATGCGGCCTGGGGCAACCCCGGAAACCCGCCCGAGCACGAGCCCAATCTGGTCTTCACCCGCCTGCTGGCCGGACCGATGGACTACACCCCCGGCATCTTCGGCATGGAGACGCGCAGCCCCGGCGGCGTCCAGACGACCTGGGCCAAGCAGCTGGCCCTCTATGTCGTCATCTACAGCCCGATCCAGATGGCCGCCGACCTGCTGGTCAACTACGAGGCCAACCCCGGCCCGTTCCAGTTCATCAAGGACGTGCCCTGCGACTGGCATGAGACCCGGGTCCTGAACGGCGAGGTCGGCGACTTCATCACCATCGCCCGCAAGGATCGCAACTCCGACGTCTGGGCCCTGGGCGCCATCACCGACGAGAACCCGCGCGTCCTGACCGCGTCGCTCGACTTCCTCGACGACGGCCGCCGCTACCGCGCCGAAATCTATCGCGACGGCCCGAACGCGGACTACAAGGGCAAGCGCGAGGACATCATCATCGAGCAGCGCGAAGTCACCTCGGCCGACACCCTGACCCTGGCCCTCGCGCCCGGCGGCGGTCAGGCGATCCGCTTCGTGCCGCTGGGCCGCCCGGGACGCCGCGCATGACCACAACCACAACAGGCCTGCTCTCGATGCGCCCGCGGCTGACGCCGCTGGCCATCGTCAACATGTGCGTCGGCTTCTTCGGCATCCAGATCGGTTTCGGGCTGCAGAACGTCAACACCAGCCGGATATTCCAGACCCTGGGCGCCGAGGTCGACAGCCTGGCCATCCTCTGGATCGCCGCGCCCATGACGGGCCTGTTGATCCAGCCCCTGATCGGTCACCTCAGCGACCGGACCTGGAACCGCTTCGGACGGCGTCGGCCCTACTTCCTCGCCGGCGCCCTGCTGACGACGCTGGCGCTCGTCGCCATGCCCAACTCGCCCAGCCTGTGGTTCGCGGCCCTGATGCTGTGGGTCATGGACGCCTCGATCAACATCACCATGGAGCCCTTCCGGGCCTTCGTCGGCGACAATCTGAACGAGGACCAGCGCACCGCCGGCTATGCGATGCAGAGCGTCTTCATCGGCGCCGGCGCGGTCTTCGCCTCGGTCCTGCCGTGGGTTCTGTCGCACGTCTTCCAAGTCGCCTCGGTCGCGCCCGAGGGCGTGGTGCCGGACAGCGTCCGCATCGCCTTCTACGTCGGCGCGGCCTCGCTTCTCGCCGCCGTCCTCTGGACCGTGATCAGCACCCGCGAATACAGCCCCGAACAGATCGCCGCCTTCGAGCTGGCGGGCAAGATCGAGGAGACGGAAACGCAGCAAGCCCCGGCCCGCTCGGTCCGCGCCTGGGTGCTGGGCGGCCTGATCTGGCTCGCCGTCGGCTTCGTCGGCGTCGCGGCCGTGGCGGCCTGGGACATCGAGAAGGAGGTCTACATCCTCTTCGGCGGCTTCGCCGTCTTCGGCCTGCTCCAGATCATCGTCGGCCTCATGCACCGCATGAAGGCGTCCAACAGCCTGTCGGAGATCGTCGACGACATCTTCCGCATGCCCGCCACCATGCGCGATCTGGCCGTGGTCCAGTTCTTCAGCTGGTTCGCCCTGTTCGCCATGTGGATCTACACCACCCCGGCGGTCACCGCGGTCCACTTCGGCGCGACCTCCCCCACCTCTCACGCCTATGGCGAGGGTGCGGACTGGGTCGGTGTCCTGATGGGAATCTATAACGGCGTCGCGGCGCTCGCGGCCTTCCTGATCCCGGTGATCGCCAGGCGGATCGGCCGGCGCGGCGCCCACGCCCTGAACCTCGCGCTCGGCGGTCTGGGTCTGATCGGCATCTTCCTGATCCGCGACCCGCATCTGCTGTGGCTGCCGATGATCGGCGTCGGCTTCGCCTGGGCCTCGATCGTCTCCATGCCCTACGCCATCCTCTCGGGGGCGGTGCCGGGCCGGAAAATGGGCGTCTACATGGGGATCTTCAACATCTTCATCGTCGTGCCCCAGCTGATCGCCGCGACCCTTCTGGGCCTGATCCTGAAGACCTTCTTCGACGCCCAGGCCATCTGGGCCCTGGTCATCGGCGGAGTGTCCTTCTTCATCGCCGCGGCCGCGGCCATGCGGGTCAAGGAGACGAAAGCCTGATGGACCGCCGCACCCTCCTGACCCTGTTCGCAGCCCTGCCCTTCGCAGGCCGCGCCATGGCCGACGTCCCCACCATCGGCCGTCTGGTCGAGCATCCGGACATGGCCTCCGCCCATGCCGCGACGCGCAACGTCACCGTCTGGCTCCCGCCCGGCTACGATGCGTCCGACACCCGCTACCCCGTCCTCTACATGCACGACGGCCAGAACCTGTTCGATGCGTCCAAGGCCTATTCTGGCGAATGGGGCGTGGACGAGCATCTGGGCCGGCTGATCGCGGCCGGTCAGGTCCGGGCGCCGATCGTGGTCGGGGTCTGGAACACGCCGCTGCGGCTGCGCGAATACGTGCCCGCCGATCTGATCGCGGCCCTGCCCGACGACATGCGTGGCGACATCCAGAACATCTATGGCGGCCCCTCCCTATCGGACGGCTACCTGACCTTCCTGACCGATGAGCTGAAGCCCTTCATCGACCGGACCTACCGCACCCTGACCGGCCCGGCCGACACCAGCATGTCCGGCTCCAGCATGGGCGGGCTGATGTCGCTCTACAGCGTGATGAAGCGCCCCGACGTCTTCGGCGCCTGCGCCTGCCTGTCGACCCACTGGCCGCTGAAGGTGGTCGGGCTCGAGGAAGGCGCGCCCCTGGCCACCTGGCGCGAGCGGCTGGTCGCGGCCTGGACCGGGGTCATCTCCGCCGGCCTGCCCGACCCGGCCATGGGCCGCCGCTTCTACTTCGACCACGGCGACGAGACCCTCGACGCCTTCTACGCCGCCTTCCAGGTCAAGGTCGACGAGACCTTCCGCGCACGCGGCTATGGCCCGAACCAGTTCGAGACCCTCGTCTTCCCCGGCGCCCAGCACAATGAGACATCCTGGAACGCCCGTCTGGACGTCCCCCTGAAATTCCTTCTGTCGCCGACCCCCGCGGCGACCGCCCCCTCGACTGCATCGTGAGTGCCCCGACCATGACCCTGATCCAGAAACTCGCCGCCTCCGCCGGTATCGCCGCCCTGCTCGCCACGGGCGCCTGCGCCTCGATGCCGAGCGCCGCCGTCGAAGCCTCGCCTGCCGCCCCGACCATCCAGACCGAAGGCGTCGCCCCCGGCGCGCCCGGCGCGGCGACGACCTGGTCCAGCGCGGCCAAAACCGGCGTCGGCGCGTCCTACGAGGCCTATGTCGACGGCCAGTACAGGGACGGCGGTCCGACCGGCGCCGTGTCGCGCGTCTGGTTCTCGATCGCCGACGGCGTCCTGACCGAGACCATGTACGGCCTGATCCACGAGGCCCAGATCAAGTCCCTGCGCTTCGCCGTGGCCTCCGACGCCGGCCTTTCGTTGGAAGGGACCGACACCACCGAACACACCGAATACCTCGACACGGACGCCCACGGCCGCCCCCTGTCGCCCGCCTATCGCGTGGTCACCACCGACAAGGCCGGACGCTACGAGATCGAGAAGCGCATCTTCACCGACCCGGACCGCAACGCCCTGGTCCTGCGCGTGACGATCAAGGCGACCGGCGCCGCCGTCACCCCCTACGCCATTCTCGAACCCCATATGGCCAACACGGGCGGCGGCGACTTCGCGGAAGCTTCGGCCAACGGCCTCTACGCCCATGAAGGCGACGTCCATCTGGCCCTGCGCCCCAGCGCCCCGTTCGAGACGGCCAGCGCGGGCTTCCTCGGTTCATCCGACGGCCTGACAGACATCAAGGCCAACGGCCGCCTGACGCACGCCTACGCCTCCACCGGCGACACCGCCGGGGCGGTCGTCCTGACCGGCGCCCTGCCGACCATCGCGGCGGGCCAGAGCCTGACCCGTGACTTCGTCATCGGCTTCGGCGCCTCGAAGGCCGCCGCCGAGGCCGCCGCCGACGGCAGCTTCTCCACCGGCCTCGACGAGGTCCTCGCCCGCTTCAACGGCACGGGCGACCGCACGGGCTGGGAGGACTGGATCGGCTCCCTGACCGACCTGCCGCGGATCGCGGCCCAGTCCGAGGACGGCGGAAAGCTGGCCTATGCCTCGGCCCTGATGCTGAAGGTGCAGGAGGACCGCACCCACGCCGGCGCCCTGATCGCGTCGCTGTCCAACCCCTGGGGCGACACGGTCGATGCGACCCAGTCCTCGACCGGCTACAAGGCCGTCTGGCCGCGCGACTTCTATCAGGTGGCCATGGCGCTCCTCGCACTCGGCGATACGCAGACCCCCGTCGCCGCCTTCCGCTACCTGCCCCAGGTCCAGGTCCGCGCCGACACCCCCGGCAATACGGGCGCCACCGGCTGGTTCCTGCAGAAGACCCACGTCGACGGCGAGGTCGAATGGGTCGGCGTCCAGCTGGACCAGACCGCCATGCCGATCATGCTGGGCTGGCGTCTGTGGAAGGCCGGCCTCGTCTCCGACGCCGAGCTCCGGACCATGTACGGCCGGATGATCAAGCCCGCCGCCGACTTCCTGGTCACCGGCGGCAAGATCGGCATCCTGTGGAACGACCGCACGGTGACCCCGCCCTATACCCAGCAGGAGCGCTGGGAGGAGCAGGACGGCTTCTCGCCCTCGACCACCGCCGCCGTCATCGCGGGCCTGACCGTCGCTGCCGACATCGCCAAAGCCTCGAACGACACCGCCTCGGCGACCCGCTACCTCGCCGCCGCCGACGACTATTCGAAGAAGGCCGATGCGCGGATGTTCACCACCAACGGCGCCCTGGGCGACGGCGACTACTTCCTGCGCCTGTCCAAGACCGAGGATCCGAACAGCCACGCGAAAATGGGCGACAACAACGGCCAACCCGGTCAGGCCCAGGACCACGTCGTCGACGGCGGCTTCCTCGAGCTGGTCCGCTACGGCGTCCGTTCGGCCAACGACCCGCACATCCTCGCCACCCTGCCCGAATACGACGACCAGACGCGGCCGGACCTGACCCGCGTCCGCTACGACTTCGGTCCCGCCGGCGACACCACCCCCGGCTGGCGGCGCTACGGCATCGACGGCTATGGCGAGGACACGACCAACGGCGCCAACTACGGCATCGGCGGCGTCATGGCGCCCGGCCAGCGCGGCCGGGTCTGGCCGATCTTCACCGGCGAACGCGGCCACTATGAACTGGCCCGCGCCCTTCAGGCGGGCGCCAACCCCGACCTGACCGCCATCCGCCAGACCTATGTCCGGGGCATGGAGCGCTTCGCCAACGACGGCCTGCTGCTGTCCGAACAGGTCTGGGACGGCGTCGGCGTGAAGCCCGCCAACTACGAGACCGGCGTCGGCACCGACTCGGCGACCCCGCTCGCCTGGTCGCACGCCGAATACATCAAGCTGCTGCGCTCGCTCGCCGACCGCGCCGTCTGGGATCGCTACGCCCCCGTCGCCGACCGCTACGGCAAATAGGCCCGAAGGCGGTCCGCCAGAATCGACTCTTCAGAATCGGACTGACGGACCGCCGTTCGCATGCCATCCTGCCCTCAACGACGCCGCGCAGACGGCATGAGGGGCAGGAACGATGACGACTGACACCGATGGAACTGCGAGCGGCGCCGAACACACGGTCGACCGCAACGACAGGCTGGTCATCCTCGCCTCGTCCGTCGGGACGGTGATCGAGTGGTACGACTTCTACCTCTACGGTTCCCTCGCCGCGATCATCACGACCCAGTTCTTCTCGGGCGTGAACGAGACCACCGGCTATATCTTCGCCCTTCTGGCCTTCGCGGCCGGGTTCGCGGTCAGGCCGTTCGGGGCCATCGTCTTCGGGCGGCTGGGGGATCTGTGGGGGCGCAAGAACACCTTCCTCGTCACCATGCTGCTGATGGGTCTGTCGACTTTCGTGGTCGGGCTGTTGCCCTCCTATGCGGCCATCGGGGTCGCGGCGCCGGTCATTCTGGTGCTGATGCGGCTGGTGCAGGGGCTGGCGCTGGGCGGGGAGTACGGCGGTGCGGCTACCTATGTCGCCGAGCATGCGCCGAACGGAAAGCGCGGCTTCTACACCTCCTTCATCCAGATCACCGCGACCGCCGGCCTGATGATCAGCCTCGTCGTCATCCTCGGCGTGCGTCTGTCGATCGGCGAGGAGGCCTTCGCCGCCTGGGGCTGGCGCATCCCCTTCCTCGTCTCGATCCTGATGCTGGGCGTGTCCCTGTGGATCCGGCTGAAGCTGGCCGAGAGCCCCGCCTTCAAACGCATGAAGGCCGAGGGCAAGGGCTCGACCACTCCGCTGAAGGACTCCTTCGGCAAATGGCCCAACCTCAAGCTGGTCATCCTGGCCCTGTTCGGCCTCGCCGCCGGTCAGGCCGTGGTCTGGTACACGGGCCAGTTCTACGCCCTGTTCTTCCTCGAGAAGATCCTCAAGGTCGACGGCGCCCTGGCCAACACCCTGATGGCCGTCGCCCTGCTGCTGGCCACGCCCTTCTTCGTCTTCTGGGGCTGGGTCTCGGACAAGGTGGGCCGCAAGCCCGTCATCCTCGCCGGCTGCCTGATCGCGGCCCTGACCTATTTCCCGCTGTTCCACGCCCTGACCGGAGCGGCCAACCCGCGTCTGGCGGCGGCGACGGCCTCGGCGCCGGTGACCGTCTACGCCGACCCCGCCGACTGCTCCTTCCAGTTCGACCCCATCGGCAAGAAGAAGTTCAACAGCGCCTGCGACATGGCGAAGAACTATCTGGCCAAGGCTGGCGTGACCTATGAGAACGCAGTCGCCCCCGCCGGTACCGTGGCTCAGGTCCGCATCGGATCGGCGACGATTTCCAGTTTCCGCGCCTTCATCATGGAAGACCAGTTGACGACCCCCGTTGCCGGATCGATCACCCGGACCGAGTTCGCCACCCGGAAGAAGGCCTTCGAAACCGAACTCGGCGCCGCTCTCAAGACCGCCGGCTATCCCGCCAAGGCCGACAGCGCCCTGGTCAACAGGCCGCTGACCGTGGCCATCCTGTTCGCCCTCGTTTTCTATGTGACCATGGTCTACGGGCCGATCGCGGCGGCGCTGGTGGAGATGTTCCCGACCAATATCCGCTACACGTCGATGTCCCTGCCCTATCACATCGGCAACGGCTGGTTCGGCGGCTTCCTGCCGACCACGGCTTTCGCCATGGTGGCGGCCTCAGGCAATATCTATCACGGCCTCTGGTATCCGATCGTCATCGCGGTGATCACGGCGGTCGTCGGCTTCCTCTTCGTCAAGGAAGGCAAGGACGTGGATATTCACGCCTGAGGCGTCAGGTCCGGATCAGGGCGTCGTAGACGTGGGTGACCTCATCGAAGCGCACCCGGCTCTCCTGCCCGGCGTAAGGGGTCAGGGCGAACTCGGGTGAGGTCAGGCCCGCCGCGACCGGATCGTCGATCTTGTCGGTGTTCCAGCCCAGCAGCAGCCGCCCGCCCTGGCGCAGGATGGCGGCCATGGCGACCAGGGCCTGACGCTGCTGCTCGGGCGTGTCGACGCCATAGCCCAGCACGCCGTTACAGCTGATGGCGTCGAAGGTCATGTCCGGGAAAATCTTGTCGATGATGCAGACGTCGCCCGTCCGGTGGCGGCCCAGCACGCCCCAGCGCGCGGCCTCGGGATCGATGTCGGTCGTCCAGACCTCGGCCCCGCCGCCCTCCAGCACCGCATAGTCGTCGGCGGTATAGGCCCGGCAGCCGACCCAGAGGATGCGGCCGCCTTCCGCCGCCATGGCGGGCAGATAGGCCTCGGCCAGCAGCTTGCGGTCCGGCAACTGGAGGATGCGCTTGGCCCGCGCGGTCTTGCGCCGCGTCACGCCGGCCTCGCCGAGGAACAGGCGGGTGAAGAAGGTTCCAGCGCCCAAGGCGGCCTCCATGCGTCAGGCGCACGCGAGTCGCCTCGATCAAGGGGTGAGGGTCGGGCCGGGCGAGGTCAAGCCTCAGGCGAGGCCAGACCCGGCGACCGATGGCCTCAGTTGGCCGGCTGGACCGTCCACGGACGCCCGCGCAGGGCGCCGGACACGCGGCGGCGGATCGACGACGGCGCCCAGACCGGACGGCGCGACAGGGCCTGTTCGACCAGCAGCCGTTCGCGCAGATCGTCCAGCTGGGCCGAGCGGACGGCCGGCGCGTGGACGGCGGCGACGAAGGCCTGACCGGCGCGGGCCATGGCGACGCGCTCGTCATCGTTGGCGACCAGGGCGGCCAGGGCGCGGGTCAGGCCGGGCGCTTGCGGCGGATCGACATAGACGGCGTGGTCGCCGCTGGCCTCACGCAGGCCGCCACGCCCCGAGGAGATCAGGGCGGCGCCGGCGGCGTGGGCTTCCAGCGCCGAAAGGCCCAGGGCCTCGGCGACGAAGGACGGGGTCACGGCGATGGCGGCGCGACGGGTCACGGCCTGGACCTGCGGCAGGGACGCCGACTTGTGGATCTCGACGCGGTCACCGAACCGGGCCAGGGCCTCGATGCGCGGCGTCGCCCATTCGGCGTGCCTGTCCCAGTCGCCCAGCATCAGGGCGCCGCGCCAGTCGGCGTTCTTGTCGAGGACGGCGGCCAGGGCGTCGCAGAATGGCTCCAGCCCCTTCTCTTCCATGGCCCGGCCGGAAAACAGGATCAGCTTCTCGCGGCTGTCCGGGCAGGCCTTCCAGGCGTCCATCTCGATCGGATTGCAGACCGAGGCGACCCGGTTCGCCAGGGCCGGATAGTCGCCGACGAACTCGCGGCCCGCCGCCTCGGACACGAAGATCAGCTTGTCGAAGGCCTTCAGCCGCGCGCCATAGCGGATGCGGTCGAGCGCGTTCTTCGGCTCCTTGATCCGGGTGTGGCGGTACAGGACGTTGATCTTGTTCGGGAAGCGGCGCGCCAGGCTGGCCGAGGATTCCAGCTGCTGGTGGTACTCGATATAGTCGGGGTCGAAGCCGGCCAGTAGTTCGGCGACGGCGTCGGCGCGCTTGGTCTTGCTCAGGCCCGCGGGCACGGTCAGCAGGTCCGGCAGGGCGGGTGCGTCGGCGCCGGCGTCGCAGATCACGCGGACGGAGCCCTTCAGACGGCTGTTCTCCAGCAGGGTCCGGGCGACCGTCTCCATGGAGTTGGCCTTGTCCCGGCCCATCACACTGCCTCGCGGCATGACCACGGCGATACGCATACTCAACCCCTCACTCGGGCTTCAGGGATAGAAACGGCCTGTAGCCGATTGATGTTCCCGGCTTTTTGGGCGCGTCCCGTGCGACGACCGGCGCGCGGCTTGTTCAGCCCCAGCAGGCGACGCAGCTTGAACTGGGCCTTGATCCAGCCCTCGGACGACGACTGAAGGATGCGCTTCACGTCCACGAACGTGACGTCGCCCATCCCCGACAGGGTGTGGAAACCGTCCTCGTGATCGGCCAGCAGGCCGGTCGGCTCGAACCGCTTGACCGGCCGCGCCTCGAAGGCCTCGGGCGTCAGGGTCTCGATACGCAGCAGGTTGATCGCCGCGCCATAGGTGGTCGAGCAGTCCTGCACCGGCAGGTGCAGGGCGTCGTCGTGGACGAAGGCCGTGCCGCCCGGGCGCGAGGCCTCGAAGCCGGCCCGTACCGGATTGGCCGCATGCGGCGTCCAGGGGCCCATCAGGCTGTCCGCGAAGGCGACGTGCAGCTCGCGCATGGCCCGGTCCGCCGGACCCGGCAGGCTGTAGAAGGCCCACCAGCGGTCGCCGTGCTTGACCACGGTCGCGTCGATGGCCGGCACGTCCATGATCTGCTTCACCGGCTCCCACTGGTCGGGGAAGCGCACGCAGCGGTACAGTGTCAGGCCGCCGGACTTGTAGCCCTCGGGCAGCATATAGAGCTCGCCGCCGTCCTCGATCAGCGAGGGGTAGGACAGGTGCACCGGCTCGATCAGGGCTGTGCCCTGCCCGATCAGGCCATTGTCGGCGCCGTACTGGTAGAAATGGATCTCGCCGCGGCGGACGCGATAGTCGAAGGCCTCGACGAAGACGGTCAGAACGCCGTCGCGCTCGATCCCGAACGGGTCGGCGACATACTGGAACGGGCCGGAGTCCGGCAGCCATCTGACTTCGTCCGAACGCACGCCGCCGGTCGCCGTCACACTGGACAGCGAACGCCTGACAAATCCGGAACGCCAGATATCGTACATCACGGCCCCAACCGACCGCTCTGTGTCGGTCTCAGGGATAGGACGGCGCCGGGTCGGAACGACCTCAAGAAATACAGTGAAAAGATCGTAAATTCGCGAGCGCGCGCTCCCGCCTGTTCGTCGCGGACGACGCGAGAGACGCCTTGCCTCAAAAAATCAGGCGCGGCATGAAGCCTGCAAGGTTAAACCCCATCGACGCCGCTGCGTCGAAACGAGGCGAAACGGGAAGGAAATCAACTTTTTGACCGCGCCGCCCGCGCACCCTCTGGTCGCCGCCTATTTCGAGCAGCGCGAAGCCCTGGGGCGGTTCCTCCAGGCGCGCCTCGGCGCGTCCGCCGACGTGGAGGACCTGCTGCAGGACCTCTATGTGAAGGTCGTGGGGCTGGATCCCGCCACCGAAGTGCGCGACGCCCGCGCCTTCCTCTATCGCCTGACCTCCAACATGATGATGGACCGTTGGCGTTCGGGTCAGAGGTCGGTGGCGCGCGACGCGGCCTGGCGTCTGGCCAACCACGCCGTCGGCGTGTCCGAGGACATGGACGACGCCCCCTCGGCCGAGGCCGTCGTCGCCGGCCGCCAGCGCCTCGCGAAGCTGACCGCCGCCGTCGAGCGCCTGCCCGACAAGACCCGCACCGTCTTCACCCTCCACAAGTTCGAGGGGCTCAGCTACGCCGAGGTGGCCGTCCGGCTCGGCGTGTCCCGCAGCTCGGTCGAGAAACACATGATGGACGCCCTGCGCACGCTCTCGGCAAAGGTGAAATCATGAATTTTACGGCCAAGCTAAATTATAACGAAGGTGATAGGCTTTCGGCGACGTCTAGGGATCAGACGCCCTTTCAAACCCCGCCCGAACAGCTTCCGACTTCATGATCACGACGCAACCGCAAATCGAGGAACAGGCGCTGGAGTGGTTCGTCCGCCTCAGCGACGTCGATGCGCCCGCGTCTGACTGGCTGTCGTTCCAGGACTGGCTCGAGGCGGACGATTCCCACCGCTTCGCCTATGACGCGGTCGAGCGCACCTGGGTCGAACTCGACGCCGTTCCGGTCGGCGCCGCCGAGGTGACCGTCCTGCCCGTCGCCGCCAATGACGAGGACGTCCGTCCCGCTGCCCGCCGCGCGGCCCGCCGCCGTCCCGTCTGGCTCTTCCCCTCGGTCGCCGCGGCGGCGGCCGCCGCCCTGGTCGTCGGGGTGTGGCCCCAGATCGACGGGGTCGGCGATGTCCAGACCTGGCATACGGACGCCGCGCCCCGGACCGTGACGCTCGACGACGGGTCGCGCATCGTGATGAACCGCCATTCGGACCTCAGCGTCCGGATGGACCGCAAGGCCCGCACCGTGACCCTGTCCGAGGGCGAGGCGGCCTTCGACGTGACCCACAATCCCGCCCGCCCCTTCACCATCACGGCGGGCGACCACAACGTCCGCGTGCTGGGCACGGCCTTCAACGTCCTGAACCACGGCGACCGCTTCTCGGTCGGCGTCGAGCGCGGCGTCGTCGCCGTGACCCCGGCCGGCGCGGCCAAGGCCGCCGCCGTCAGGCTGGTGGCGGGACAGAAGATCGACCAGACCGGGACGCAGTCGCCGACTCTCTCCCAGGTTGCGGCCGATCAGACCTCGATGTGGCGCCAGGGCATGCTGGTGTATCGCGACGCCGTTCTTTCCGACGTCGCCGACGACCTGTCGCGTTATTTCGGCAAGCCGGTTACAGTGGACGCGTCCGCGCGGTCTATGCACTTTACCGGTGCTCTGCGCGTGGGCGATGAGGCCACGATGTTGAAGCAACTCCAGGATTTCGTTCCCGTCCATGCGACCCGGTCCTCGACCGATGTGCGCCTGACCGGTGACGCCCGCTAGCCACCGGCGTCGCCTCGGGGCGGGGTTTCGCCGGGCCTTCGGGTCGATGCTGGCCATCAGCAGTCTGACCACGCTTCTGGCGACCCCCGTCGAGGCGCAGCAGTCGCGCGCCTTCAACATTCCTCGTCAGGGCGTGCGCGACGCCCTTCTCGACCTCGCCCTGCAAGGCCATCGCTCCCTCGGCGGAGAGGTCGGCGCCTGCCGGGGCGTGAGCCCGGCCGTCCACGGCGCCATGAGCCTGGAGACGGCGCTCGGGCGGATCCTGGCCGGCAGCGGCTGCACCTGGGCGATCGGCGCGGGCGGCGCGGTCATCATTCGCCGCGCCGTCGCCCCCACGCCCGCTCCCGCCCCACGCCGCCCCTCTCCCCCGGCCGTCGAGTATCCCGACGAGGCGTCCGAGCTCAGCGACATCGTCGTGACCGCCGAGCGCCGCCCCGACACGGCCCAGCAGGCGCCGGCGGCCCTGACCGCCCTGTCCGGCGACCGCATCGGCCTGGCAGACGTCACCGACCTGACCGACGTCAGCTCCCTCGTCGCGGGGATGACGGTGACCAATCTGGGCTCGGGCCGGAACAAGATCCTGCTGCGCGGCATGTCGGACGGCGCCTTCACCGGCCTGACCCAGTCGACGGTCGCCATCTATCTCGACCTCGCCCCCATCACCTACAGCGCGCCCGATCCCGATCTGAAGCTGCTCGACATCGACCGCGTCGAGGTGCTGCGCGGCCCCCAGGGCACCCTCTACGGCACCGGACCGATCGGCGGGGTGGTCCGGATCGTCACACATCGTCCGGACCCGGACGATGTGAAGCTGGAGCTGTCGGCGACCAACTCCTGGACCCACTCCGGCGGCCAGAACACCGACTATTCGGCGACCGCCAACCTGCCGCTCATCAGGGACCGGCTGGCGGTCCGGGGTTCGATCTACGAGGAGTCCTTCGGCGGCTATATCAACGATGTGAACCTGAACCTGCACCGGGTGAACGACGGCTCGCGGCACGGCGGGCGGATCGCCGTGGGGGCCTGGCTCAATCCGGACTGGAGCCTGACCGCCGGCTATGTCCGTCAGGCGATCAAGACCGAGGACACCCAATATGTCTATCGGGTCCTGGGCGGCCTGACGCGGGCCAATCTGGTGCGCGAGCCGCACCGCAACGAGTTCGAGGAATCCTATGTCACCCTCAACGGCCAGGGCGACTGGGGCCGGCTTGACGCCTCCCTGGCCTCGATCGACCATGATTTCACCAGCCGTTACGACGCCTCCAGCGCCCTGATCACCTTCGGGTCCTTCGGCCGGATCGGCGCGCTGGACGAGGCCAAGAACATCCATCTTCTGGTCGGCGAGGCGACCCTGCATTCGCCGGATTCCGGCCCGTTCAAATGGCTGGCGGGCGGCTTCTTCTCGACCAGCAAGACCCCCGCGACCACGACGCTGTCGGCGCTGCGTCCCCTGCCCGTCGAGTTGATCTACACTGAGGACCGCGTCGACAAACTGGATGAAATGGCCGTCTACGGCGAGCTGTCGCTGGACTTCCGACCCGACCTGACCGCCACCGTCGGCGCCCGCTACTATCGCGTCAGCTACAGCGCGATCTCCGACGTCAATCATTACGGCTTCCACCGCCCCTTCATCGGCGACGGTGACGCCGCGGGCCTGTCGCCGAAATTCGGGCTGGACTACCGGTTCAGCCCCGACCTGAACCTCTACGCCCTGATCAGCCAGGGTCACCGCGCGGGCGGCTTCAACACCGCGGGCCCCATCTGGCAGCAGTTCACCGGCCGGGTCGGCCAGCCCGCGCGCGAGTACAAACCCGACACCCTGTGGAACTATGAGATCGGGGCCAAGGCCCGGCTGTGGGACGGCCAGGTCCAGGCGCGGGTCGCCGCCTTCGTCTCGCGCTGGAATGACATTCAGAGCGACCAGTTCCTGCCCAGCGGCCTGGCCTATGCGGTCAATGTCGGTGACGGGGCGAACAAGGGACTGGAGATCGAGACCAACTGGCGGCCGAACGACGATCTGGTCCTGCGCTTCAATGCCCTTCTGGCCGATCCGGCGATCACCCGGCCCAGCCCGGCCTTCAACTCCAAGGGCGATGCGGGTCTGCCCGGTGTCCCCGCGATCTCGGCCAATCTGAACGCCAGCTATCGTCGCCCTCTGCGATGGGGCCTGGAATTCGCCTCCGAGGCCGTGGTGACCTATGTCGGGGCCTCGCGCCTGACCTTTGACGCCTCGCGCCGCTACCGGATGGGCGACTATGTGACCGGCCGCCTGTCCGCCGGGATCGAGGGCGATCACTGGACGGCGACGGCCTTCGTGGACAATCCCGCCGACACCGAGGCCAACACCTTCTCCTTCGGCGATCCCTTCCGCCTGCCCGAGGCCCTGGCCACTACGCCGCTCCGTCCCCGGACCATCGGCCTGACCCTGACCTGGGCGCCCTGGTAGTCTGAAAATTCTGCATGGCGATCCGGGGCTTGATTTGCTCTAAGTCGCAGTGATGCGTTCCCCCATCGCCTCAGAGACGCCGACGTCCACGCCCCCGCCGAAAGCCGGGAAGCGACGCCGGGCGGGCCGTATCGCCCTCGTGTCCGGCGGCGCGGCCGTGGTCGTCGTCATCGTCCTGGCGGGCGGCCTCTATCTGAACCGACGGGCGGCGGCGCAGCAGATCCTGACCGGCTGGCTGGAACAGCAGGGCGTCCCGGCCCAGGTTCAGGTCCAGCGCCTTGAACTGAACGGATTCACCGGCCGCATCGTCATCGGCGATCCCGCCCACCCCGACTTCGTGGTCGACCGGGCCGAGGTCGACTACGCCATCGGCGCCCCTTGGTCGCGGACCGGCTTCGGCGTCACGCCCGGCCGCATCCGCCTCGTCCGCCCCGTCCTCTCGGCGCGCTGGCGTGACGGCAAATTCTCGATGGGCGCCCTGGACCCGCTCGTCAAAAAGTTCACCGGCCAGCCGCCGAAGCCCGACAGCCACGGTCCGCTGATCCTGGTGGAGCACGGACAACTCCGGCTCCAGAGCGACTACGGCGCCGTCACCGTCCTCGCCGACGCCCGGGTCAATGATGGCAAGCTGATGCGACTGGTCGCCCGCATGCCGGCGGCCTCGCTGAAAAGCGGCGAGACCTCGGTCACAGGCCTTCAGGCCGACGTCGATCTGACCACCACGGGCGACCGGATCGCGGTGACCGTCCATTCCGCCGCCGAGGCCGTCTCGGGCCCGGCAGGCCGAGGCCGCGACCTGCGTCTGACCCTGACCGGGGCCCTGCCCTACCCCGACCTCAAGACCCGGCGCGGCGATGGCCATGCGCGGGTTCAGGCCGCCCTGACCGCCGGCTCGGCCACGACCGGCCAGAACAGCCTGACCGACGCCGCCCTGAACCTGACCTTCGACGGCCAGACCCAAGGGTGGATCGAGGCCTTCCGCATTACCGGCGCGACCGACCTCGCCCTGACCGCGCGCGAGGCGTCCACCGAAACCCTGACGGTCAACGGCCTCAACGCCACGGCGAACGGCGCCCGCACCGAGGTCGCGCGCGGCGCCACAGGCTTCCGCACCACTCTCTCCGGACCGGTCGCGGCCAACGCCGACCGCTTCCGCTTCGGCGAGCTGGACCTTCGGACCGTTCGCACCACGACCGCGCTTCAACTGGTCGCCGACGACGCCCTGCGGATCAACGCCGACATCGCCGCCACCGCCGCCCAAGGCGCCTGGCCGCTGTTCGGCCCGGTGGCGTCCGACGACATTCCCGAGCTGGCGGAGATGAAGCGGGCGCTCGGCGACTTCGCCGTCTCCGCCCCCGCCGTGCATCTGACGGTCGGCCCCACGGGAACCGAGGCCCGTCTCAGCCGTCCCGTCCGCCTGACCCCGGCCAACGGCGGCGTCCTGACCCTGACGGCGGCCACCACACCCGTCTTCGCCGCCGCGCCCGGTCAGTTGGGCGGCGGGGCCCTGTCGGTCACGGCGACGCGCGGAAAGGGCCTGCCCGAGGCCACGGTCGCCGTTCCGCGCTGGAGCCTGACGCCTGCGGGCTTCTTCGCCGATCTCGACGCCCGCGCCGCCCTCGACTTCGGCCTGGCCCAGGGCCTGACGGTGCGCACGGCCGGCCGCCTGACCTCGGCCAACGCCCGCCTGACCTACGCCACCCGGGCCTGTAGCGCCTTCACGGCCCATCTGCTGGAGCTGGGCGAGAACGACGTCTCCGACGTCGCCGGCCAGCTCTGCCCGCCCGCCGGACCTCTGGTCACCGTCGACAACGGCGGCTGGCATGTGCGCGGTCGTTTCGCTGGCGTCTCGGCCGCCGCCCCCTTCCTCGAGGCTCGCGTCGCCGACGCCGAGGGCGGCCTGACCGTCGATGGCTCGAAGGGCGGCGACCTGACCCTGTCGGCCCGGATCGAACAGGCCACGGTCCGCGACGCCGCCGCCACGCGCCGCTTCAATCCGCTCGCCCTGACCGGGACCGCCGGCCTCGCGAAAGAGCAATGGACCGGGACCTTCGACCTCGCCTCCGGCAAGAACCCGCTCGGGCGGATCGAACTGCACAACAATGGGATCACCGAAAGCGGCGGCCTGACGATCGACACCGGCATGCTGACCTTCGCGCAAGGGGGCTTGCAGCCGCTGGACCTCAGCCCCCTCGTCGCCGGCTTCGTCGAGCCGCCGGTCACCGGTCAGGCCCGCTTCACCGGCCGCTTCGACTGGACGCCCGAGACCCAGACCAGCTCCGGCGTCATCACCGTCCCCGGCCTCGACTTCACCAGCCCGGTCGGCGCGGCGAAAGGCCTCAAGGGCGAGGTCGTCCTGACCAGCCTCGTCCCGCTGACGACCGCCCCGAACCAGACCCTGACGCTGGACAGCCTGGCCTCGGTCACCCCCCTGACCGACCTGAAGCTGGAGTTCGGCCTCGACCTGACGCGCTTCACCCTCGGCGGCGCCGATCTGAAGGTCGGCGGCGGCGTCGTGCGGATCGAGCCCCTGTCGGTGCCCTTCGACCGGACGAAGACCATCACCGGCGCCCTGGTCCTCGACAAGGTCCAGATCGGCAACATCTTCTCGGGCGCGGGTCTGGACGACAAGGTCAAGCTGGACGCCATCGTCTCGGGCCGCCTGCCCTTCACCTCCGGCCCCGAGGGCGTCCGCGTCCAGGGCGGGGTCCTGAACGCGGTCCAGCCCGGCCGGCTGTCGCTGCAGCGCGAGGCCCTGACCGGCATGGAGGCCTCCAACGCCGACACTGAAGTGCCGCCGAACATGATGACCGATCTGGCCTATCAGGCGCTGGAGAACCTGGCGTTCGACGACATGACCGTGGTGGTCAACAGCCTCGACGCCGGCCGTCTGAACCTGCGCTTCGCCATCCACGGCCGCCACGACCCGCCGCAGAAGCAGGATATCCGCCTGACCTGGCTGCAGGTCCTGCAACGGCGCTTCCTCGACAAGCCCCTGCCCCTGCCCTCGGGCACGGGCGTCAATCTGAACCTCGACACGACCCTGAACGCCAACCAGCTGATCGGCGATCTGCTCGAGCTCAACCGCGTTCGTCAGGGCCAGACGACCGCCACCACGCCGCCGACCCCCTGAAAATGTTCAGGGGCCATTCACCCCGCACCGCGTTAAGGTGGGGGACGTCATCGATTCCGGAGTTGCGACCATGATCACAAAGCGGACCCTCGCCGCACTGGCCCTCGGCAGTCTCGCCGCGGCCGGCGCCTCGGCCTGCACCCCGACCGTGCGTCTGGAAGTGGCCCCGATCACCATCAACGCCACGCTCAGCGCCGACGTCCGCATCCGTCTCGACAAGGAGCTGCAGACGCTCCTTCAAGAGAACCCCAACCTGTTCTGATGGGAAAGATTCAGCAGATGACCTTCCGCAAGATTCTCGTCGCCGCCGCCGCCGTCGCCCTTCTGGCCGTCGGCGCCGTCGCCACCACGGCCATGGCCCAGACCTCCGAGCAAAAGGCGATGATCGACGCCGCCAAGGCGCAGGGGACCGTGGGCGAACAGGCCGACGGCTATGTCGGGGTGCGCACCTCCGCCAGCCCCGAGCTCCGCGCCGCCATCGAGGCCACCAACTCGGGCCGCCGCGGCGTCTACGCCCGCAGCGCCGCCGAGGCCGGCACCACGACGGAAATCGCAGGCGCCCGGATGTTCGAGACCCAGCTTCTGGGCCGCGTCAGCTCCGGCCAGTGGTACAGGAACGCCGCCGGCCAGTGGGTCCAGCGCTAGGAAAAGCCTGACCGGCGGGGATCACCCCGCCGGTTTCAGCAACTGGGCGATCGCCGCGTCCAGCTGGGCGTCCCGGCCCGCCAGGGTCTCGCCCAGAGGCCGTTCGACGTTCTGATCGACCGCGCGCGGGTGCATCTCCATATCGTCGCCCGCCGAGCCCTGAATCCGCGATCCCGGCAGACGCACGGTCGAACCGTCGATCAGCCGCTCGCTGCCGGTGAAGATGATCCAGCCCGCCGTCGGCTGACCCACCACCTTGCCCAGACCCAGGGTGCGATAGCCCTCGGTGAAGTCCTCGGCGTCCGACAGTGAGGACTCGTTGGTCACCAGCACCGTCGGCTTGTCCAGCGCCCTCTGCCCCAGCGCCTGACGGCTCGGCAGGGTGAACAGGTCGCGCGGCGTCATGTGCAGGAAGTTGCGGCGCGAGAAGACGTCCAGCGCATAGCCGTTTACAAACCCGCCGTTGTTGTTGCGGATGTCGATGACGATGCCCTCCTTGCCCTGGTTCTGGCTGTCGAGGTCCAGATAGAGCTGGTTCAGGCTGTCCGCCGACATGTCGGCCATATGGACATAGCCCAGCCGCCCGCCTGAGGCCCGCTCGACATAGGCCCGGCGGCTCGCCACCCACTGACGATAGGCCAGACCCGAGGCCGTTCCCGCCCCCACCGGCCGCACGATGGCCTCATGCCGTCCCGTGGCGTTGGTGAAGCCCAGCACCACCCGGTCGCCGACCTGGTTCTGCATCAGGGCGTCGAGATTGGTGTTCGCCTCGATCGGCTGGCCGTTCACGCTGACGATCCGGTCGCCGACCTTGATCGCGCCGGCGATGAAGGCCGGGCCCAGATTGACCACCTCGCGCACGATCAGGCCGCGCCCGGCCTCATAGGCCTCCCGGTCGAAGCGCAGGCCCAGGTCGCCGATCCGGTCGGTCGGAACCGAGCCGCGCGGCGCCCCCATGCCCGAGTGGGACGCGTTCAGCTCCCCGATCATCAGATTGAGCGTCCGGCGCAGCTCGTCACTGGTCCGCGCGCCCGCGACATAGGGCTGGAACCGGGCGCGCAGGGCGGTCCAGTTCTGGCCGTTGAAGTTGGGGTCGAAGAAGTTGCGGTTCAGGGTGCTCCAGGTCTGGTCGAACACCACCTGCTTCTCGCGGGCGAAGTCGACGTCCATCTGGGCCTGGATGCCGATGGTCTTGGCGCGCGGGCTCTCCAGCGGGGTCGTCACCACCGAACCGCCGTCCAGATAGAACAGGGTCTTGCCGTCGCCGGTCAGATAGAAGTCCGGCTTGGGCTTGGGGGTGGAGCTGATCTGCTGGGCCACCGGCGGCTCGGTCGCCAGCTCGTCCAGCGACCACGAATAGAGGCTCTCCTGCCCCCGCTCGCTGGCGCGGAAGACCAGGGTCTTGCCGTCATTGCTGATCACCGGCCCGTCGGCGTTGAGGCCCAGCGGCAGCAGGGTCGCCCGCTCGCGGATGCCGTCGAAGACGATGGAGACGCTGACCGGCGGCGTGCGCGGCGGCGTGGCCGGCGGGGCCGCGCGCCGGCTGGCGGCGGGAGCGGAGCCCGCTGCGGGCGGTGTCGCCGCCGGAGGCGTGGTCGACGGCGCATCCGGCGTCTCGGTCTTGGGCGCCTCCGGATTGAACAGGTCGCGGAAGGCGTCCTCCCGGTACTTCGGCACATGCGGCAGCAGGTCGATGCGCACGATCCGCGAGTCCTCGGTGCGCTGGGAGGTGTCGAACAGGATGAACTTCCCGTCCGGCGACCAGACGATCTTGCCCATCTGGCCATTGGCCAGGAAGCTGATCGGACGAGCCTCACCGCCCGCCGCCGCGACCACATGAACGTTGGTGAAGGACCGGCGGTCAACCACCGGGAAGGCGATCCATCTGCTGTCCGGCGACCAGACCGGCGTCGGCCCGCGCTCGTCCGTCGCCAGGGCGCCGGTGAACAGCACCCGATCCACGGCCGCCTGACCCGCCGTCGGCAGGGTCATGACGTGCAGTTCCTTCGCGTCGGTCACATAGGTGATCGACTTGCCGTCCGGCGCATAGGCGATCGCCGAAGCCATGCCCGAGGTCGTCAGCAGGGTCTCGGTCGAGGTCTCGAAATCGTACTGGGCGATCACATGGTCCAGACCGCGCTCGGTGACATAGAGCAGCTTCCGCGAGTCCGGCGACCAGACCATCTCCCGCTCGGCGGCCAGGCTGGTGGTCACGCGCTGGGCCGGGCCGCCGTCCTTGGACCCCACCGCGAACAGCTCGCCATGGGCCAGGACCGCGACCTTCTTCCCGTCTGGCGACAGGGCCATCCGCTCGAAGTTCGTCAGGGTGACGTGGCGCTGGCTCTCGGCCGCCGAGGCGCCGCGCAGGGTGATCGGCACCGCCGCCGCCTGCCCCGTCGCCGGATCCACCTTCCAGACGCCGAAGTCGCGTTCGAACACCACCGCCGAGCCGTTCGCCGCCATGTTCGGATACAGGAAGCGCCCGCTCGTGAACCGGGTCACCTGCGCGGCCTCCCCGCCCCCCGACGGAATGCGCCACAGGTTCTCAGACCCCGAGGCGTCGCTCATGAAGAACAGGGTGCGGCCGTCCGGGCTCCACATCGGCCAGGCGTGCTTGGCCTCGTCGGCCAGCAGCCTGCGATAGGCGCCGTCCGCCGCGATCGGCTTCACCCAGATCTCGGTCTCGTCGATGTGGGAATGGCCGTTGCGCCACCACTGGCCGTTGCTCAGTCCCCGCGCCATCAGGGCGATGGACGATCCGTCCGGCGAGGGCGCGGCCTGGAATTCCGACAGATACTGCTCGCGGCTGACCTCCAGCGGCGTGCCGCCGGTCGCGGCGACGCGGAAGATGTCGGGCTGGCGACCCACGTCGTTGATGCCCGAGGCGAAGTAGAGCCACTTGCCGTCCGCCGACCAGGCGTCCAGCTCCTCATTGGCCTCGGCATAGGTCACCCGCGTGGTCGCGCCGCTGGCCAGGTCGAGGATGTAGATGTTGGCGTTGCCGCCGCGCGTCGAGGTGAAAGCCAGCTTGGTCCCGTCCGGCGAATACAGAGGCCGCCCTTCCGTCGCCGCGTCGGTCACCAGCAGGTGCGCCACCCCGCCCGAGGCCGAAACCTCCCAGATGTCGCCGCCCGAGACGAAGGCGATCTGACTGCCGTCCGCCGACAGGCTGGGCTCGGCCAGCGACGGCCTCGCCTCCCCCACGGTCTGGGCGTTGGAGGTCTGCGCCAACGCCTGGCCCTGGACGAAAAGCTGCATCAGGGCGACCGCGATCAGGGTCGCCGCCTGGTTGGTTTTCATGTGGTTTTCGCCCCGGGGGAAGTCGTCTTGGATCAGGCGCGCATCGCGCGGCGAATGGCCGCGCTTGTCAAGCCGCTTGACCAACCCATAACCCGTCAGTTATGGGATAATCCATAACCACAAAGTTATCGATTTTCATGACCCCCGCCGACCCCGACCTCCTGTTCCGCACCCTCGGCGACCCGACGCGCCGGGCGCTGTTCGAGCGCCTGTGCCGCGAGGGCGAACAGACGGTCGGCGCCCTGACCGCCCGGGCCGGCGTGTCCCAGCCGGCGGTGTCCAAGCATCTGGGCGTGCTGCGTCAGGCCGGGCTGGTCAGCGACCGGCACGAGGGCCGCCAGACGTATTGCAGCGCCCGCCCCGGCGCCCTGTCGGCCCTGACCGACTGGACTCGCGACATGACCGACTTCTGGGAGGCCCGTCTCGACGGCCTCGGAGACCTGCTGAACAGGATGGACCAATGACTGAATCCGTTATCGTCGAGCGGGAATACCCGCATTCGCCCGAGAAGCTCTGGCGCGCCCTGACCCAGCCGCACCTGATCGAGGAATGGCTGATGAAGAACGACTTCGTCCCCGAGGTCGGCCACGGGTTCAAGCTGCGCGGCGACTGGGGCGGGGTGCTGGACTGCCAGGTCCTGACGCTCGAGCCGAACCGCACCCTGGCCTACAGCTGGGACTTCGACAGCGAGGACCCGGCCTTCGCCCTGAAGAGCGTGGTCACCTTCACCCTCACGCCCACCGACGGCGGCGTGCATCTGCGCATGGAGCAGGCCGGCTTCCGTCCGGAGCAGAAGCAGGCCTCGGGCGGGGCGAAGTTCGGCTGGGCGAAGTTCCTCGACAACCTCGACCAGTTGCTGACGCGAGAGGGCTGAGCCATGAACGCCCTGATCCGTCAGACGCACCGCTGGCTGTCGATCGCCTTCACCCTGGCGGTGATCGTCAACATCGTCGCCCTGATCCAGAAGGCCCAGGCGGTCTGGATCGGCCTTCTGGCCCTCTTCCCCCTGATCCTGCTGCTGGTGTCGGGCCTGTATCTGTTCGCCCTGCCCTATGTCGCGCGCTGGAGGCGGACGCCCGGCTGAACGGTCGAGCTCAACCTGGCGCCGCCCGCGACCTTAAACGGCTGAAATCATACGGCCTTGGTGTCCACACGGGCCAATCGGTTCAGCATGGTTCGCGGCTGTGTCAGGATGTCCGTTCGGTCTTTGACAACATGGCGCAGGGCGTCCGCGAACGTGGCGCCGACTGCACTCCGGGGCCACGCCCGAGTGCAATCCCTTATCGCGATACCGGCCCTTTAAAATCATAGCCTTATCCAGACAACCTCAGGACTGACATTCAAAATTGCACTTTTTGCACTCACTTTTTTCGAGTGCAAACCGACGCCCTCAGCCGTGCCGGACCACGCAGCGGAAGCCGACGTGGGAGGTCGAGGTGTCGACCGGCTGGGCGTGCCGCGCCGCCGGCCGGTAGCGCCGGCAGTAGGACGGGGCGCACAGGTGCGACCCGCCCTTCAGCACCTTGCGCGGGATGCGGATGCTGGGCTGGGCCGGGTCGAAGCTGGCCTCCAGCTCCCCTCCGCGCGGGTTCTTCGGCGCACAGCAGGCCCGGCTGACCGGGGCGTCGGTCGACCACCAGTCCTGGGTCCATTCCCAGGTGTTGCCGATCATGTCGTACAGGCCGAAGCCGTTGGGATCGAACGACCCGACCGGGCTGGTGTAGCGTCGGCCCTCCGGCTTGCGGTTGTTCCAGGGGAAGTCCCCCTGCCAGGTGTTGGCCATGACCCGGCCGCCGGGCTCGAACTCCTCACCCCAGGCATAGGCGCTGTCGCTGCCGCCCCGCGCCGCGTACTCCCACTCGGCCTCGGTCGGGATCTCGGCCCCGGCCCAGCGGGCATAGGCTGCCACGTCGGCCCAGGCGACATGGACCACCGGGTGATCCCACAGCCCGTCCAGGGTCGTGCCCGGACCGCGCGGGTTCCGCCAGTTCGCTCCGTTCAGGTAATGCCACCAGGCGCGGATGTCGTGCAGGGGCACAGGGCCGGGCGGCGGGGTGAACACCAGCGACGCCGGCTGCAGCATCTCGGGCGGCGCGCCCGGATAGTCCTTCGGGTCCGGCGGGATCTCGGCGAAGGTGGTCCAGCCCGTGTCCTCGACGAACTCGGCGAAGTCACGGTTGGTTACCGGATGGAGGTCGATGGCGAAGGAATCGACCATGACCGCATGGACCGGCGCCTCCTCGGCATAGTGGTCGTCCGACCCCATCATGAACAGCCCGGCGGGCAGTTCCACGCGGGCCGGGCGGCGCGGATCCGCCTTGCGCGCCCGGGCGCTCAATGCGGTCGCTCCTGATGGGCGCGGGCCATGGTAGGTCGCGCCTCGGACGGGCCTGTGATCGGCATGGTGGTGTCTCCCTCGACTGACCGCCACAGTGACCCGCCGCCGCGCCTCGAAAGATCGGGTCAAACCCCGAAGATCGCCCGAAAACAGCAGGCTCGTGGGCTTCTGTGGCCGCCGGACCACTCGCCCGTCAGGGCGTGATCAGATGCTGTTTGATGGCGAACCGGACGAACTCGCCGGCGGTCCTGACCCCGGCCTTGCGCATGGCCGAGGCCCGGTGGGTCTCCACCGTCTTGACGCTGATGTTCAGGTCGCGGGCGATGGCCTTGTTGGACTGGCCCTCGGCGATCAGCTGGGCGACCTCCAGCTCCCGCACGGTGAAGGTCTTCAGCCGTGACCGCTTGCGGTCCTGGACCAGGCCGTCCAGCAACAGCTCCGAGACCCAGGGCGAGAAGTACGGCCGCCGCGCCCCGATCGCCGAGATGGCCGCGCTCAGATGCTGTTGGGTGTCGGTCTTGAGGATATAGCCCTTGGCCCCCGCCGCCAGCCCCTCGTTCACCGTCTCGTCGTCGTCCCGCATCGTGAACAGCAGCACCGAGATCTCCGGCGCCTCCTGTTTGAGCCGGCGCGTCAGCGTGACCCCGTTCATGTGCGGCAGAGAGACATCGAGAACCGCGATGTCCGGCCGCAGCTTCAGCGCCATCTCGAACGCCGTATCGCCGTCGGCGGCCTCTCCGACCACCTCCCACGCTGGATTGGCGGAGATGATCTCACTCACCCCGCGGCGAACGACTTCATGGTCGTCCGCCAATAGTATCCTGAGCACAGCACCCTCCCCGTCGACCCGTGTCAGGAAAAACCATTAGGGGTCGAATAACTTCAGTATATCCGAAAAAACCCCTAGGAGTTGTGTTATACGTCTCGCACAAGGGCTATTCAGGAGGCGGCTTTGTCAGGGGCCGATGCTCGAACCCGCGCGACCGTCACGGCGTCGTTCGACGCTGACGGTGCGCGCCCGCCCACCGTGGCGGATCATCACCATGGCTCCGGCCTGTCGCCGGGCATGGCCTATATCCTCGATCTCGAGACCGGTCGGCCGAAGTATATGGACGCCTTCCTCGAGCGTCTGCTGGTCCCGGGCGACGGCTCGTTCCGGTTCGCCGGACTGCGACGTCGGCTGTCGCCGTCGGACGTCGCCATCCTCAACGGCCATCTGAAGACGCTGCACAACCTGCCGCCCGGAGAGATGGCCGATGCGGTGATCTCCGTGCCCCAGGCCGACGATCGCATCTGCTGGCTGCACCTGCGGTCGCGCCTGCTGGCCCGGCCGGGAGAGACGCGGGCCCGCCAGATCATCGGCGCCGCCGTCGAGGTGACCGCCGACTACGCCCCGGCCCTGATCAAGGATCTGGAGCGGCGGATCATCCACGCCGAGGAGGCCGAGCGCCGCCGGATCGGCCGCGAGCTCCACGACTCCACCATCCAGCACCTGGTCGCCCTGGACATGCTGCTGGGCTCGCTCGAGGCCAGGCCCGAAGGCGGCGACCGCGCGATCGTCAAGGAGATGCGCGAGACCCTGAGCTCGGTGCAGAACGAGATGCGCACCTTCGCCTATCTGCTGCATCCGCCCTCGATCGAGGAACAGGGGCTGGAGCAGACCCTGCGACGCTTTGCCCAGGGCTTCTCGCGCCGCACGGGGCTGGCTATCGAACTGGACGTTCGCCTGAACGGCGCCTTCCTGCCCTTCGACACCGAGGTCGCCCTGTTCCGCATCGCCCAGGAGGCGCTGATGAACGTGCATCGGCACGCCCACGCCCAGACGGTCAACGTCGAACTGACCACCCTGCCTACCGAGGTCAGCCTGACGATCACCGACGACGGGCGCGGCATGAACAGCGCCCAGCTGGCTTTGGCGATGAAGGGCGGCGGGGTGGGCATCGCCAGCATGCGGTCCCGGATCACCTCCCTGGGCGGCGCCCTGAGGCTGGACTCCAATGGCCGCGGCGTCTGCGTCTCGGTCACGGCCCCCAGGCGGTCGCGCCGGGCCTGAGCCCCGCCGGGCGTTTCCGGCGCCGGCACAAGGGTCTGACCTGATGCCTGGCTGTCACCATATGTGATGTGGTCTTCCGAGTTTGTCTGGAAGCCGCCATGTCCGCGATCCTGCCCTCATGGAGGGACGGCCCCGCCCGGAACGCCGTCCTGAACCTCGTCGCCATGACGACCGACCCGTCGAGCGCCCGTTTCATCGCGCCCGAGGACCGCATCGCCGTCTTCGGCCATGACGGGACCCTGTGGTGCGAAACCCCCACGACGGTGCAGACCCTGTTCGCCCGGGAAAGCCTCGAACGGCTCGCCGACAGCGCGCCGTCGCTGCGGGACCGCGAGCCCTTCCTCACCCTGCTGGAACGCGATGCGGCGGCGGCGCATCGCCTGGGCCGCCGAGCGGTGTTCGAGGCGACGACTCTGATCGACGCCGGCCTTTCGCTGGCCGAGTTCGAGCGCCGCGTCGAGGACTGGCTGGCGGAGACGCCCAACCCCCAGCTGATCCGCCACTGTGCGGACCTCGCCTACCAGCCCCAGCGTGAACTGCTTCAGTTCCTGGGCGAAAGCGGCTTCCACTGCTGGATCGTCTCAGCGGGCGGCGCGGACTTCATTCGGGTCTTCTGCGAACGCCTGTACGGCATCCCGCCCGAAAGGGTCATCGGCAGCTCCGGCTGCATGGAGCAGAGGTTCGACGCCCAAGGCGGCTCGGCCCTGTTCAAACTACCGATCGTGCGCCTGTTCAACGACGGCGAGGCCAAGGTCGAGGCCATCGCCGACCATATCGGACGCCGGCCGGTGCTCGCCTTCGGCAGTTCGGACAGCGACCTGCCGATGCTGCGCTACGCTCTCGGAGGCCCCTCGCCGGGGTTGGCGCTGATGCTGCACCACGACGACGCCCTGCGCGAGGCGATCTACGACCGCGAGAACCAGCTCAGCCCCCTGGTCGAGGGATTGGATCAGGCCGGGCGGCTGGGACTGACCCTGGTGTCCATGGCCCGGGACTGGCGCACCATCTTCGCCTGAACCCTAGAAGGCTCCGGGATCCGCCGACGCCCCCTCGACCGTGCGGTCGAAGATCCGGGGCGGTTGGACCGCGAGGGAGTCCTTCAGGATCAGCATCGGCCGTTGGGATTCCCGCACCCCGCCCGAGACGGGACGGTCGATATCCATGATCAGGAGCAGGGACAGGGTGAAGAGCAGGCCCAACAGGCCGGTCAGCGCCACCCCGTGCCGCCCGTACAGGACGAAGCCGAGCACGCCCGCGCTGACGATCTGATAGATCAGCAGCAGGACGAAGACCTCCGACGGCACATGCAGGCCGCGCGCGACCTTGCGGGCGGTGTCCATGTCGATGACCGCATTGACGGACTCCACATAGGCTCCCGAGAACTCGGCGTCGCGGATGGCGGGCATGACCGCCACCGTCTCGGCCCAGAGGTCGGTCAGCAGCCGGTCGTTCTGGCGCACAAGGGTGTCGCGCCGCTCCCCGGGCGCTTCGGTCGTTCCCAGCGCGATCCGGTTGTCGGTATAGGCCACCAGAATGCCGCTGACCCGGTCCCGATTCGGCGACGGCAGGAGCTGGGCGCGCAGATAGGCCGTGCCGATATCATTGGCCTCCTCCAGCACCAGGGCGCGCCGGCCCTCGTAGCGCTCGATCGCCAGGGAGAAGGTGAAGCCCAGCAGCAGGGCCAGCAGGCCCAGCACGCCCGAGACGATATAGCCCTCCTGCCCCGAGGCCTTCTCGTCGCCGCTGCCGGCGCGGCTCTCCATCCAGCGCCGGGCCAGCCAGCCGATCGTCGCCGTCGCGCCCATGGCGGCGATCAGGCCGATGCCGACGATCCATAGCGGGGTCGCGTCCAGCGCGCCCGTGAGTCCACTGCTCATGCTTCAGCCCTCCGTGACCGCCAGGGTGGCGCTTCCGGGCGGGCGGCGCCTATCGGTCGGATTCCCTAGTCGGGCCTGTGATCCGCCCCGCGTTCCAAGGGTTTGAGGCCCCTCGGGCGGTGAGGGTTCGACCCGAGTGGCGCCCGGGGGCGATGATCGCAGTGTGAAGCTCCACCTGGAGACACGCCATGCAACGACCGACACCCGCCCGCATCGCCGCCACCCTGGCGATCGCCACTTCCCTCGGCCTCGCCGCATGCGGCGGCGGCTCGTCCACCACCGCCATAGAGACCCAGACCACCGGCCAGCAGCTCATCGACCTGAAGGCCGCCCTCGACGCCGGGGTCATCACCCAGCGGGAATACGACGCCAAGCGCGCCCAGATCCTGCGCCACAACTAGACCCGGGATCCCGCCGTGCGCCGAGGCCTTTCGGCCCTGTCCATCCTGCTCGGCCTGGCCGTCGCCTGCTGCGGCGCCCCTGCCTTCGCGTATAGGGCGTTTGCTTCTCAGGCTTTCGCGGATCAGGCCCCGCCCGCGATCAGCGGGCGGGCCGCCATGAAGGCGATCGCCACCACCCCGACCGCCAGCAGCAGGAAGGCGATGACGAAGGTCGGCGTCGCCGAATAGTGGATGTCGCTGTGCAGCAGATGGGCGCCGTAGAGCCGCTCGCGCCGGCTGTTCAGGCCGCGCCCGAAATGCATGTGGGACACGATGCCCATGATCAGCAGCAGGACGCCCAGACTGACCAGGGCCATGCCGAGATTACGCGGCCCCGAGCTGATCGACGGCATCGCGCCGCTCTTCTGCAACTGGCGGAAGGCCTCGAAGATGGTGAAGCCGAAGCTGATCAGGGACAGGGACGTCCTGACGATCGACATCAGGGTCCGGTCCGCACTCATCCGCGTCCGCTCGAACGACAGGCTGGTGCGATTGGACGAGAGCTCGACCGAGGGAGAGCCGGCGATGAACTGGCTGTCTTCAACCGATTTGTCGGACATGCGGACGGCTCCTGGATGACGGGCCTCCATCCAACGCCGCCCTTCCCGGCCTGACGATCAGGTCTTTCCCCCAGCCTTGCCTCCATGAGGCCCGGGAGCCTCGCGGCAGGGTTTGACCCGATCCCGGTCCGTCGGAAATCCGGGTCTCCTCGCCACCGTCAGGAGGTGAGCCATGGAAGAGATCTTCAAGGACGTCGCGGGCGCCGTCTCGCTGGGATGCGAGTTTCTCGCCGTCCTCTGCGTGGCGATCGGCGCGATCAAGGCCGCGGCCCTGTGCGTCGGTCCCCTGATCAAGGGCAGTCCGGGCATCGCCTTCAAGCCGCCCTGGATCGCCCTGGCCGTGTGGCTGATGCTGGCGCTGGAGTTCGCCCTGGCGGCCGACATCGCCGACACCGCCGTCGCCCCCAACTGGACCGATATCGGCCAGCTGGCCGCTATCGCCGCCATCCGGACCCTGCTCAACTTCTTCCTGGAGCGGGACCTGGACTCCATGAGCGAGACGACCGCGATCGCGGGGATTGGAGCGCCTGCGACCGAGGCGTGACGCCGGACATCCCGGCCACGGCCAACGGCCCCGCGTCTTCCAGCGCGGGGCCGCTTTGCGTTCCGCGCCATGGGCTACGGCTACGGGCTATGGTCAAACGGAAAAACGACCCCGCGTCGGAGAACGCGGGGCCGCAGTGCGCCCGGGAGTTGGGGCGTTCCGGGACCCGACGACATCCGGCGGTTGGGGGGCTACCGGGCTATCGGGCAAACTCATAAGACACTGAACCCGCCCCGAAACCCATCCGGTCGAACCCTGATACGCGGCCTCACGAACCCCGAGATTCTCAGGCCTCGAGACGATATCCGACGCCCGGCTCGGTCAGGATGACCGCGGGATGGGCCGGGTCCTGTTCCAGCTTCTGACGCAACTGGCCGATGACGACGCGCAGATACTGGGTGTCCTCGACGTGGGCCGCGCCCCAGACGGCGGTCAGCAGTTCGCGGTGGCCGATGACCTTGCCGGCGTGGCGCGTCAGCCAGGCCAGGACGTCGAACTCCTTGGGCGTCAGCTTGACCGCCGCCCCGTCCCTGAGCACCCGGCGGTGCTCCAGATCGATACTGAGGACGCCGACGCTCAGCGGCTGCCCCGCCTCGGCGGCGGCCGGCGCCTGACGCAGGCTGACCCGGATGCGGGCCAGCAGCTCCCCCACCCCGAAGGGCTTTTCGACATAGTCGTTGGCGCCCCGGTCGAGGGCCTCGATCTTCTCCGCCTCCTTGTCGCGCGCCGACAGGATGATGATCGGCCCGGCATAGAACTCGCGCGCCCGCGTCAGCACGTCCTTGCCATCCATGTCGGGCAGGCCGAGATCCAGCACCACGGCGTCGGGGCTCCACAGGGCGATGGCGCGTAAGCCCTCCTGTCCGCTGTCGGCGCGGCGCGGCTCGTAGCCGGCGGCGTCGAGCGCCGGGGACAGGAAGCGGTGGATCTGGGCCTCGTCGTCGATGACGAGGACGCGGGGACGGACAGCCGACATGGGGCCTCTATAGCAGCTCGCGGTGGGTCGCGATGGCCTTGGGCAGACTGATCAGCACGCGGGTCCCGTGGCCGTCGGCGATCGGGCTGGCCGCCGCGATCCGCCCGCCCATGGCCTCGACGAAGCCCTTCGAGATGGCCAGACCCAGTCCGGCCCCTTTCGAGCGATCCGAAGGCTCCTCCATGCGGCGGAACTTGTCGAAGACCCGCTCCAGTTCCTCGGTCGGGATGCCCCTGCCCTCGTCCTCGATGGAGATGACCACCGCGCCCCGGTCCTCATAGGCGGCCAGTTCGACCGTCGAGCCGTCGGGGCTGTAGGCGATGGCGTTCTCCAGGATGTTGACCACCGCCTGCTCCAGCAGCCCCTGATCGACCATGACGAGGCTGAGCTGGGCCGGGAAGTCGCGGGTCAGGACGCGGGTCGACAGCCGCCGCCCGACGCGTTCGGCCGCCGCGTTCAGGACGTCGCGGACGTCGGTCCAGTCGGCCTTGATGTTCAGCCCGCCGCCCTCCAGCCGGGTCATGTCCAGCAGGTCCCCGACATAGCGGTTCAGCCGCTCTGCCTCCTCACGGATCGACAGCAGCAGGTCGGCGCGGACGGCGGGGGTCAGGGTCTTGCCGAAGTCGATCAGGGTCGTCGCCGAGCCCAGCACGGTCGAGAGCGGCGTCCGCAGATCATGGCTGACCGAGTTCATCAGGGCGCCGCGGAAGCGGTCGGCGCGGCGCAGGGTCTCGGCCTCCAGCGCCTGCCCGGCCAGCTCGGCGCGCTCGATGGCGACGGCGCCTTGATCCAGCAACGCCAGCGCCAGCCGCTCCTCGTCCGAGCCGGGCGCGAGCGCCTCGGCCTCGATGCCCGCCACGCCGGAGCGGCCGCGCACCCCCTGCAGGGGGCGGAAGGTCCAGCTGGACTGCGGCAGGGTGCCGGTCCCGAAGCCCGCCGCCTCCCCATGCTCCCAGGCCCAGCGGGCGGCGGCCATGGGGGCGGCGCCGAGCGTCGGCGCATCGGGAGCCCCGGCGGCGATGGCGATGTCCTCGCCCTCCGGCAGCAGGACTACGGCGCGGGCGCCGGCGGCCTCGGCGGTCTGTTCGGCCAGGATGCGGGCGGTCTGGACCCGGTCGTCGGCGGCGGCCAGGGCCTGACTGGCGCCCAGCAGGGCCGAGACGGCCGAGGCGCGGCGCTTCGTCGCCTGCGCCTGCTCGCGCATCCGCCCCGCCAGCGCCCCGGTCAGCAGGGCTACGCCCCAGAAGACCACCAGCGTCAGCACATCCGTCGGCGAGCCGATGGCGAGGCTGTAGCGCGGATGCAGGAACAGAAAGTTGTAGGTCAGGAAGGCCAGGGTCGCCGCCGCCAGCGCGGGCCTCGAGCCTCTCAGCGCGCCGGTGGTGACCACCGCCGCCATATAGATGACACCCAGATCGACGCGCTCGAAGCCCCGGTCCAGAGGCACGGCTGCCGCCGTCGCGGCCCCGACGAAGACCGCACCGTCCAGATAGCCGCGCCAGCCGCCCAGCCGGCTCGCCAGACTGACCTTCACCGGCGTGACGGGGTCGACGCCCCTGGCCTCCACGCCTTCGGTGACGATGTGGATCGCCGCGCCTTTCGCGGACCGCAGCAGTTCGGCGGCCAGGGACTTGCCGAACAGGTCGCGCAGCCGGCTGTCGCGGCCCTTGCCCAGCACGATCTGGGTCACATGGTTGCGCTGGACGTGGTCCATGACCGCGCGAACCACGTCCTCGCCGCTCAGGGTCACGGTGCGGGCGCCAAGCTGTTCGGCCAGCTTCAGGGCGGCGCTGAGCCGGGCGTCGCCCTCGGCCGAGCGGGTCGCGCGGTCGACCGTGGCCACGGTCCAGGGCGCGTCCATCATCATGTCCGACATGCGCCGCCCGGTCCGCACCAGCGACTGGGCCATGGCGTCGCCGCCGACCAGGACGAGGATCCGCTCATTGACCGCCCACGGCCCGGCCGTCCCCTGCTCGCGCAGATGGACCAGAAGCTGGTCGTCGACCGTCTGGGCCGCCCGCCTCAGCGCCAGTTCGCGCAGGGCCGTCAGGGTCTCGACCTTGAAGAACTTCTCTGACGCGAGGCGCGCCGTCTCGGGCACATAGACCTTGCCGTCGGCCAGCCGGGTGCGCAGCTCGTCGGGGGTGATGTCCACCACCTCGATGTCGTCGGCCCGGCTCAGGGCGACGTCGGGCACGGCCTCGCGCTGACGCACCCCGGTGATCCGCAGGACCACGTCGGACAGGCTCTCCAGATGCTGGACGTTCAGCGTCGTCCAGACGTCGATCCCCGCCTTGAGGATCTCCTCGACGTCCTGCCAGCGCTTGGGATGGCGCGAGCCCGGGGCGTTGGAATGGGCGTATTCATCGACCAGCAGCAGGCCGGGCCGCCGGGCCAAGGCGCCGTCGATGTCGAACTCCAGCAGGGTCCGGCCGCGATAGTCGATCGGGTTCCTCGCGAGAACCTCCAGCCCGCGCAGCAGGCTGGCCGTTTCCTTGCGCCCATGGGTCTCGACCAGGCCCACGACGACGTCGAGGCCCTCCGCCTTCCGACGTCGGGCCGCGCGAAGCATCTCATAGGTCTTGCCTACCCCCGGCGACATGCCGAGGAAGACCTTCAGCCGCCCCCGTTTCCGGGAAGCGGCTTTCAGCGAAGGCTCAGGCGCGGCGTCCGTCAAATCAGGAGGCCGGGAAGCGGGCGTCGAGGGCGCGGTTGGCCATCAGGACATTGACGCGCGGCTGGCCGATGAAGCCGAGCAAGGCGCCTTGCGTATGCTGATCGATCACGCTCTGGACCTCGGCTGCTGGCACGCCCCGGGCGGTCGCGATGCGCGCCGCCTGGGCGTGAGCGTAGGCCGGTGAGATGTCCGGGTCGAGCCCCGAGGCCGAGGCGGTGACGGCGTCGGCGGGCACGGCGCGCACGCCGTCGTCGACGCGGATCGTGTCGGCTGTCGTCTTCACCCGCTCGGCCAGATCGGCGTTCAGCGGGCCGTAGTTGGAGCCCGAGGACGAGACGCCGTCATAGCCCTTGCCCGCCGCCGACGGCCGCGAATGCAGGTAGCGAGCCTCGGCGAACGGCTGGCCGATCAGGGCCGAACCCTGCACCGCGCCCGAGGCGTCGCGGACGAGGCTGCCGTTGGCCTGGGCCGGGAAGAGCCCTTGCGCGAAGCCGGTGATCGCCAGCGGATAGGCCAGCCCCAGAACCAGGGTGAAAAGCGCCATCATCACAATGGCGGGACGCAGTTGGTTGACCATTGTCTCAGTCCTTGAGAACCGCCGCCGGGACGGGACCCGGGCGGTCGGGAGCGTGGGTGCGATCGGCGTGGGCCAGCAGGCTGACGACCACGACGGCGGCGATGACGAACAGGGCGAACCAGACGTCGTTCTTTCCGGCGGCCTTGAACGTGTTTCGGGGCATGGGGCTCGCTCTCACGCCAGACCCAGACCGGTGATGATCAGGTCGATGGCCTTTATCCCCGCGAAGGGCGCGACCAGTCCGCCGAGGCCGTAGATCAGCAGGTTCCGGCCCAGCAGCTTGCCGGCGCCGACCGCGCGATACTTCACACCACGCAGGGCCAGAGGGATCAGGGCGACGATAACCAGGGCGTTGAAGATCACCGCCGACAGGATGGCGCTTTCGGGCGATCCCAGACGCATGATGTTCAGCGCGCCCAGCGCCGGCAGGCCGACCACGAACATCGCCGGGATGATGGCGAAATACTTGGCCACGTCGTTGGCGATCGAGAAGGTCGTCAGGGCGCCACGGGTGATCAACAGCTGTTTGCCGACCTCGACGATCTCGATGACCTTGGTCGGGTCGCTGTCGAGATCGACCATGTTGCCGGCCTCACGCGCGGCCTGGGCGCCGGTCTGCATGGCGACGCCGACGTCGGCCTGGGCCAGAGCCGGGGCGTCGTTGGCGCCGTCGCCGCACATGGCGACCAGCCGGCCCTTCGCCTGTTCGGCCTTGATCAGCCGCATCTTGTCCTCGGGCGTGGCCTCGGCGAGGTAGTCGTCGACACCCGCTTCCGAGGCGATCGCCGCCGCCGTCACCGGGTTGTCGCCGGTGATCATGACGGTGCGCAGGCCCATGGCGCGGAGCTCGGCGAAGCGGGCCTTCACCCCCGGCTTGACCACGTCCTTCAGGTGGATGACCCCGACCAGGGCGCCGTTCTCGGTCACGGCCAGAGGCGTGCCGCCCGAGCGGGCGATGCGGTCCACGGCGGCGCGGAACTCGGCCGGGGCCGCGGCCTCGGTCAGATTCAGCGACTTGAGCACCGCATCGACCGCGCCCTTTCGCCACGACGATCCGCCGCTCTCCAGACCCGACTGGCGGGTCACGGCGGTGAAGGGGATGACCTTGGCGCCGGCGGGCGCCTCGGCCGTGATCCCGCTGTTGCGGCCCAGTTCGACGATGGAGCGGCCTTCCGGCGTCTCATCGGCGAGGGAGGCGGTGACGGCGGCGCGCAGGGCGGCCTCGGGGCGGACGCCCGGGACCGGGATGACCTCGGTCGCCATGCGGTTGCCGAAGGTGATGGTGCCGGTCTTGTCGAGCAGCAGGGTGTCGACGTCGCCTGCCGCCTCCACCGCGCGGCCCGAGGTGGCCAGAACGTTCACCTTCAGCAACCGGTCCATGCCGGCGATGCCGACGGCGGACAGCAACCCCCCGATCGTGGTCGGGATCAGGGTGATGAACAGGGCGCCGAGCACGATGGGATCCAGCTTCACGCCCGAATAGGCGCCGAGGCCCAGCAGGGTCACGACCGCGATCAGGAAGACCAGGGTCAGGCCGGCCAGCAGGACCGACAGGGCCAGTTCGTTCGGCGTCTTGCGACGGTCCGCGCCCTCGACCATGGCGATCATCCGATCAAGGAAGGTCGAGCCAGGGGCCGAGGTGATCCGCACCTTGATCCAGTCGGAGACGACCGTGGTGCCGCCGGTGACGGCGGAGCGGTCGCCGCCAGATTCTCGAATGACGGGCGCACTCTCGCCGGTAATCGCGGCCTCGTTGACCGAGGCCACGCCCTCGACGATCTCGCCGTCGGACGGGATCACATCGCCGGCCTCGACCAGAACGATCGACCCGATGGTCAGGTCGCCGGCGGGGGTCTCCGAGACCTTGCCGGTGGCCGGATCGATCAGTTTGGCCGGGGTGGTGACGCGGGTGGCGCGCAGGGAGTCAGCAGCGGCCTTGCCCCGGCCCTCGGCGACGCTTTCGGCGACGTTGGCGAACAGGACCGTGGCCCAGAGCCACAGGGCCAGCTGGACGGCGAAGCTCGCGGAGTGCCCCGAGGCGACCGCCCCGGCCGCCGAGACCGTCGCCAGCAGGGCGACGATCCAGGTGACGAAGATGACCGGATTCCGGAGCAGGTGCTTCGGGTTCAGCTTGATGACGGCGTCCTTGAGGGCGCGGCCCAGCATGGCGCCGGACAGACCGCCCGCGAGGGGTTTGTGCGTCTCGCCGACGGTATCAGGATTGGCGAAGGTCATTTCAGATATCCGATCAGTGGAGCCCGCCAAGCATCTGGAAATGCTCGACGATGGGTCCAAGGGCGAGGGCCGGGAAGAACTGCAGCCCGCCCAGGATGAGGATGACGCCGATCAGCAGGCCGATGAACTGCAGGCCGTCGGTCGGCAGGGTGCCGGCGCTGGGCGCGAGCTTGGGCTTGACCACCAGGGCGCCGGCGATGGCGAGGACCGCGACGGCCGGAACGAACCGCCCCGCCAGCATCCCGATCCCCAGCGTCGTGTTCCACCAGGGGGCGTTGGCGGTCAGACCCGCGAAGGCCGAGCCGTTGTTCGCCGCCGCCGAGGTGTAGGCGTAGAGGATCTCCGACAGCCCGTGCGGCCCGCTGTTGAGGAGCCCCTTCAGCGCCTCGGGCAGGACCGCGCCGATCGCCGTGAAGCCGAGAATGGCCAGCGGCAGGACCAGCACCGCGATCATGGCGAACTGGATCTCGCGCGCCTCGATCTTCTTGCCGAGATACTCGGGGGTGCGGCCGACCATCAGGCCGGCGACGAAGACCGCCAGCATGGCCATGACGACCATGATCGCGATGCCCGAACCGATCCCGCCGGGCAGGATCTCGCCCAGCTGCATCAGGAACATCTGCAGACCGCCCGACAGCGGCATGAAGCTGCCGTGCATGGCGTTGACCGAGCCGTTGGAGGCGCCGGTCGTGGGGCCGGCCCAGGCGACAGACGAAGCCACGCCGAGACGGACCTCCTTGCCCTCCATATTGAGCGGCTGCGCGATCCCGGCGGCGACGAGGGCCGGGGCAGGCTGGGTTTCGGCGACGTACATCCCCGCGGTGCAGGTCGCCAGCAGGACGAAGGCGGCGGCGACGAGAGCGCGGATGTCCTTTCTGGCCAGGACGCTGCGGCCGAAGGCGAAGAAGGCGGCCCAGCCCAGGACGTTGATCGAGACGCTCTCGATCAGATTGGTCAGGGGCGACGGGTTCTCGAACGGATGGGCGGAGTTGGCGTTGAAGATGCCACCCCCGTTGATGCCCAGCTGTTTGATGGCCTCCTGACTGGCGGCCGGGAACAGGGCGAGCGTCTGCGATCCGCCTTCGAGGCCGGTCGCGGAGGCCGAAGCCGCCAGGCTCTGCACCACGCCCAGACCGACCAGCACCATGGCCAGACCGATCGACAGCGGCAGCAGCAGATAGAGGGTGGTCCGCGTCAGGTCGGCCCAGAAGTTGCCGACCCCCTCCCCGCGATTGGCGACGAAGGCGCGGGCCAAGGCGGCGGCGATGGTCGCGCCTGTGGCGGCGGAGAGGAAGTTCTGGGTCGTGAAGCCGGCCATCTGGCTGAAGGTCGAGGCCGCGGCCTCGCCCGAATAAGACTGCCAGTTGGTGTTGGTCACGAAGCTGACGGCGGCGTTGAAGGCCAGATGCGCCGACATGCCGTCGAAACCCTGCGGGTTCAGCGGCAGGAGGTTCTGCAGCCTCAGGATCGCATAGAGCAGGAAGAAGCCGACCGCGTTGAACACGATCAGGGCCGAGGCGTAGCCGACCCAGCCCTGGCTGCGCTGCGGGTCGACGCCCGCCGCCCTGTAGAACAGGCCCTCGACCGGCCGCAGCACGGGGTCGAGCCAGGTGCGCTCGCCGTTCCAGACGCGCGACAGATAGATCCCGAGCGGCCAGGCCAGGGCTACCGACAGGAAGAGGGTCAGGGCGATCTCCGCCCAGCCTTGGATGGTCATCATGACGGCGGCTCCTTCAGAACCGCTCGGGCCGCAGCAGGGCCGCGACCATATAGACGGCGACCACCACGGCGCCGGTGCCCCAGAGAATGGCGATCATCAGCCGATCCTCTTCAGGGCATGAACGAGGACGGCGAAGGCGACGAACGCCCCGCCGCCCAGCGCGAGAAACAAAAGATCGGCCATTCGGCGCCTCCGGAAAATCAGGAGGCGGGTGGACCATATTCCAGCGTAACGGGGCGATGCGGAAAGCCGCCCCGCGCATAAGGGGAGCATAAGGTTCGGCTCCCCGGTCGGGTCGGTCAGACCCCGGTCAGGGTTTATCCCGATGGCGGTTCGACCCGCCGGGGATAAGGTCCAGGCCTCACGCTGGCCAGACGGTGATCCACTCCGTGTACGGCCAGACGCCGACGGGCATGACCGCCCGATTCCAGGAGCAGACAGGATGCGCGCCTCGATCCCCGGACTGGTCCCCATGGTTCTGGTGCGCCTGCTGCTGGTCGTCGCGCTTCTGGCGGCAAACAAGGCGCTGGCGGACCCCTTCTAGCCCGCTTCTCCCTTCCCCACCGGCAATCCCCTGCTTCGGGCCGGGGGTTTTCCCGGATGCCGCCCTGAGGGTCGCCGCCCCAGAGTGGCGACGGACAGGAAGGGACCGCGATCGTGCGCCGCAGACAGACCCGGACCCGACGGATCGCTCTCGGCGCCGCGGCCTGCGCCAGCCTTGCGGCTCAGGCGAGTCACGCTCGGGCTTCCGATCCCGAACCGGCCCTTACCCCTGTCGTGGAGATCGCCCCGACCCCGGCCCCGCAGGCCGACGCCCCGGTAGCGCCCTCGCCCGTCAAACCCGGCTTCTTCAGCCAGTTCATCGACCCCGAGGACCACGACCTCGACTTCTCGGCCTTCCTGGCCAGGGGCGGCTTCGTCCCCGTGCCGATCATCATCACCGAGCCGGCGGTGGACGGCGGCGGCGGCGTGGCCCTGGCCTTTGTCAAGGCTAGTCCGCAGAACCCGCGTCAGGTGACGCGGCACGTCATCGGCGCCTTCCGGACCGGCAACGGCTCCGAGGGCCTCGGCTATTTCCAGAGCGGCTATGCCTTCGACGGACGGCTGAACTACCGCTTCGGTGTCGCCACCGGCGAGATCACCCTTGCTGCCTATCCCGCCTTCGCCCCCGGCGGCGTCGAATACACAAGCCAGTACGACTACGGCATCGTCGGCTCAGCGCTCTGGCATTTCAGCGACGACCGCTTCTCGATCGGGCCGGTGTTCGACTTCCGCAAGCTGACGTCCTCGATCAACACCAGCTTCATGCCGGAGGATGTCGCGGACGATTTCGGGAGGACCCTGCAAACCGGCGCCCTGGGCCTGGGGTTTCACTTCGACAGCCGCGACAACGCCGTCACCCCCACGCGCGGCGCGAACGCCTCCGTCGAGGGCAGGTTCAACCGCGAGGCCTTCGGCAGCGATCGGGACTATGAGATCTTCGGCGCCCACCTCTACGTCTTCGGCCAGATCCGCGGTCCGGTGCGCTACGGCGCCAAGGTCGAGGTCGACGCCATCCGCGACGACTTCCCCTTCTTCTACGCCCCCGCCGTCAACCTGCGCGGGGTTCAGAAGGCGGAGTATCAGGGGATGACCGCCGTCAGCACCGAGGTGGAGACGACCTGGCAGGTCTCGCCGCGCTGGTCCCTGCTGGCCTTCGCCGGATACGGGTCCGCCGAGAGCGGCGACCGCCGCACCTTCCAGGATACAGGCGACATCTGGTCAGGCGGCGTCGGCTTCCGCTATCGCCTCGCTCGCAGGCTGGGCATGGACGCCGGAGCCGACTTCGCCTGGGGCCCCGGCGGCTTCATATGGTACCTGCAGTTCGGCCACGCCTGGTCGTTCGGCATGGACTGATCGCGGGGACTGACCGCCCCGTCAGGACCCCGGCGTCACCACCAGCAGTTCGAAGCTGCCCGGGACCATCGCCGCCCGATGCCCCTCGACTGCGGGCGCGAACAGGGCGGTCGGGATGAAGGCGTCTCCGCTGGCGGGATCCAGGGCGATGGTGCGCCCGCCGCTACGGGTCGGCAGGGTCTGGACCAGGGTCGCGTCGCCGTTGGCGATCTGGAGCACCGACAGGGTGGCGCTCTCGCCCGCCGGGATCAGGGCGCGCTTGCGGTTCGGGTCGTAGGCGACGCCGTCGGCGCCGTCGCCGATTTCGATCGTGCGCACCGTCTGGCCAGTCGAGGCGCGGACCAGATCAGCGACACCGTCGCAGGCGACGATCAGCAGGTCCTCGCCGGTCGCATAGGCGATGCCGGTCGGGCCTTCGCAGCCCGGCAAGGCGTAGCGGCCGGTGACCGTCCGCGCGGCGATGTCGACCACGGCGATCTCGTTTCTGTCCTCGACATTGACGAAGGCGTGGCCCTTGCCGTCGAGAGCGGCGGCCTCCAGCGCGCCGCCGACCTCGATGCGGCCGAGCGACTGGTGGGTGCGGCTGTCGATGAGGTCGATCTGGCCGCCGCGATGATCCATGACCAGCACTGTCCCGGACGCGGTATCGACGGCGACGGCGTCGGGCCCCTGCCCCGTCTGGACCGTGGCGACGGGCGAACCGTTGCTGGCGTCGACAAAGACGGCGCTGGCGGTGTCGCCGTTGGTGATCAGGATCTCCGAGCCGGCGTTGACGGTCAGGGCCGCGTGCCCCCTCGCCGCCGGTTCGATGACCACCCCTGCGCCGCCCGCGCCGAGATCGAAGGCGTCCACGGCGGTCGAGCGTGCGACCAGCACCCGGTTCCGCGCGGCGTCGAAGCTGGCGTAGTCCCAGCCCCCATCCGGTCCGGGCAGATGGGCGGTGATGTGATAGCCGGGCGCGGGGCTTTCAGCGAAGGCGGCGCTGCTCGCGAGCAGGCCGACGGCAGTCAGGGCGGCAAGAACGATCCGGGGCATTGGAACTCTCTCTCTCAGGCGGGGGGAAGCGTGTTTGAAGGTGTCGGCACGGTCAGGGAGACCGCCAGGCCGGGATGACGATTGGTGATCCGCAGTGGAACGCCGTGCAGGGTGGCGATGGCCGAGACCATGGAAAGTCCAAGACCCGAGCCGACCGTGTGGCGGCTGCGATCCAGCCGGTAGAAGCGGCGCGTCAGATTGACCAGCTCTGTCTCGGGGGCGCCGGGACCATCGTCGGCGACGGTGATCGTAGCCTCATCGGCATATCTGTTGACGGCGACCGAGATGGCCTTTCCCGGCGCGCCATGGGTCAGGGCGTTGTCGATCAGGCTGGCGACCGCCTGGGCCAGAAGAGCGCTGTCGCCTTCGACCACCGCCTCCGGATCGGCGACGAAGCTGAGGGTCCAGCCGGCCTCGTCGGCGGCGGGCTGATAGGCCTCGACCACCTCGGCCACCGTCGGGACGAGGTCGAAGACGGCGAAGCGGCGGCTGGTCCCGCCCTCGATCTGGGCCAGACGCAGCAGGGCGGCGAAGATCTCCAGCAGGCGATCCGTCTCGCCGACGGCGTCGGTCAGCAGGTCGTCGCGCGCCCCTGCGGGCGCGGCCTGGGCGTCCTCCAGCCGGTTGCGCAGGCGGGTCAGGGGCGTGCGCAGGTCGTGGGCGACGTCCGCCGACACCTGGCGGATCGCCTCCATGGCGCTCTCCAGCCGCTCCAGCATGGCGTTCAGGGTGTCGGCCAGATCGTCGAACTCGCGCCCGATGCCCAGCGACGGCAGCCGCTCGCTGAGGTCGCCACTCATCACCCGCCCGGCCGCATCGGTCACGCCCTGCAGGCGACGCAGCAGGACCGCCCCCGCCGCCGCCCCGCCGATCAGGGCCAGCAGGACGATGACCAGGCCGCCGATGATGGCCAGCCGGTGCAGCCACTGGCGCAGCTCCTCCAGGGCATAGGTGTCGCGGCCGACGGCGATGAAGGTGCCGTCCCGGGCCCGGTCCGTCAGGACGATGACCTCGATATCGTTGCTGTCGACGGACTCGTCCTCTTCCGCGGCCATGGGGACATGGATGCTGGCCTCGCCCCGGATCTGTTCGACGGAGGCCGGAAGGCCCGCCGCCAGTCGTTGGCCGGACGGGGTGACGACCAGATAGCTGAAGCGCTCGGGCTGGCCGCCCGCGACATGCTCCTTCAGGGAGGCGATCAGGGCGGGTCCGCCCTCGGCGTTGGCGTCGGCGACCAGGACCGCGACCTGATCGCGCAGGGCGTCGCGCGCAGTCTCCTCGGCGAAGCGGCCGACGGCGACGTCGAGCACCACCAGCAGCAGGGCCGCCCCGATGCCGAACACCGCCGCGAAGACCATGGCCATCCGGAAGGTGGTGGTCTGCCAGAGTTTGGCGGGGGCTCTATTCCGGTTCATCGAGCACATATCCCACACCCCGCAGGGTGCGGATAAGTTCGATGTCGAAGCCGCGGTCGACCTTGGACCTCAGCCGGCTGACATGGGCGTCGACAATGTTGGTGCGGGGGTCGAAGTGGAAGCCCCACAGGCTTTCCAGCAGCATGGTCCGGGTCACCGTCTCGCCCACACGGCGCGCCAGGAACTCCAGCAGCTTGTACTCCTGCGGCGTCAGCTCGATGCGCTTGTCGGCCCGGGTCACCTTGCGGCGGCGGGTGTCGATCGACAGGTCGGCGATGCGGATGACGTCGTTCTGGCTGGTCAGGGGCGGACGGCGCACCAGGGCGTTCAGCCGGGCCAGAAGTTCGCTGAAGGCGAAGGGTTTGACCAGATAGTCGTCGGCGCCGCCTTCCAGTCCCGAGACCCGGTCCTCGATCGAGCCCAGAGCCGTCAGCACCAGAACCGGGGCATTGATCCCCTCGGCGCGCAACAGGCCGATGGCCTCAAGCCCCGAGACGCCCGGCAGCATCCGGTCCATGACGATGACGTCATGGGCGCCGGCCATGCCGATCTGCACGCCTTCGTCGCCCGTCTTCGCCACATCGACGGTGTGACCGGTCTCGACCAGGCCCCGCGCAATGAAGGACGCGGTGCGCTCGTCATCCTCGACGACCAGCACCTTCATGCCCGCACCTGAGACTGGAACTCTCGCTTCATGGCCGGAGATGATCACGAAGCCGGGCCTGGAGGCCAGCCGAAGTCGTGGCTTCGACGCCGAATTAATGCGACCGTCAGACTACGCGTAAACGGTGAGGCCTAGGCGGAAGACATTGCTTTGTTGGGCGAGTTCCCTGTGAGTCACAGCCAGAGGATTATCGGCGTCAGCGCCCTTGCAATCGCCATCAGCGCGGCCCTGACCGGCTGCGTCTCCTACCAGGCCCAACCTGTGGATCTGGCCGCCTCGGCGGGGGTGATCGAGGCCCGGACCGTGCCGACGCCGCCCAGCGGAACCCTGTCGTATCTCAGCGCCCTCGATCTGGCCCTGCAGCGGGCTCCGGCGGTTCTTCAGGCCCGCGCCGCCTACGATAGCGCCGTCGCGGCGGCGCGGACCGCGCGGGTCCGCCCGGCGATGACCCTGACCCTGACGGCGGAATATTCGCGACAGGCCGATCCGAACAAGCCGTGGCTCTATGGCGGGGCGCTGGATGTACCGCTGGACCGGGGGCGCGGCGCGCGCATAGACAGCGCCGATCTGGCCATTCTGAAAGCACGCTACGACCTGATCGAGGCGGTCTGGGCGACCCGCACCGCCCTGCGCCGCGCCCTGTTCGATCAGGCGGTGGCGGAACAGGAACTGGCCATCGCCGACCGGCAGATCGCCATCCGCGAGCAGCGGCTCGCCGTATTCGAACGCCGGGTCGCCCTCGGCGAGGACGCCCGGCCCGTCGCCCTGACCGCGGCGACGGAACTGTCGATGTCGCGCCAGCGCCGGACCTCGGCGGCGGCGGCCCTGACACAGGCCCGGGCGGCGATCGCGGCCCAGCTCGGCGTGACGGTCGAGGCCCTGGGCGGCCTCCGGATCGAGACCCCGACCGCCACGCCGCCCGCCGCCGACGCTGTACCCACCCTCCGCCGCGACGCCGCCATCGGCCGCGCCGATGTGCTCAAGGCCGTCGTCGACTACGACATCGCCGAACAGGGTCTGCGCACCGCCGTGGCCGGTCAGTATCCGCAGGTGACGCTCAGCCCCGGCTATACCTGGGAGCGTGGGATCACCAAGCTGCCGTTCAACCTCGGCCTCGCCCTGCCCCCGGTCGACCTGAACCGCGCCGCGATCAACGAGGCCGAGGTCAAACGGGCCGAGGCCGGAACCGCGCTGGAAGCCGCCCAGGCCAAGGTCTTCGCCGAGGTGGACGCCGCCGCCTCGGCGCTGGCCGGCGCTGACCGTCAGGCGGCCCGGATCGAGGCCGAGGACCGCCCCCTCGCCGCCCGCGCCAAGGCCCTGACCGACCGCGCCGTCGCACTCGGCGAGAACGACCGCACCGACGCCTTGGCCGCCGAGGCCTCGGCACTGGACGTCGATCTGTCGGCCGTCGATGTGCGCCGCCTACAGGCGACCGACCTCGCCGATTTCGAAGCCGCGACGCGCGTTCTTGCCGACCCGGCCGAACGCGATCGCCTCGCCGCCGCCATCCCCTCCCCTGCCTCTGGCCCGGAGACGACCCGATGAACGCCCGCCGTCACGCGCCCTTGCTGGCCGCTATCGCTCTCGGCCTGTGCGGCGCCGCCGCCGAAGCCCCGCCGCCGGCGCAGATGCCCGCCGCGACCCAGCACCGGCTCTCGGTCCAGACCGCCCCCCTTACGGCCGCCAGCCATGCACCCAGCGTCGCCGGATACGCCCGGGTCATCGACGCCGGACCGCTGGCCCTGCTCGACAGCGACCTGTCCGCCGCCCTCGCCGCCGCCGCCGCGTCACAGGCGGAAGCCGCCCGCGCCACCGCCCTGAACGCCACCGACCAGATGGTCGCCGCCAAGGTCTCGGAAGCGGCCGTCGCCACGGCACGCGCCGATCAGGCGAAGGTCCGACTGCTGAGAACCCGGCTGGGCCTCGAATGGGGACCGGCGCTGACGGCCATGGGCGACGGCGGCCGCACCCGGCTGATCCGCGACCTCGCCGCCGGGAACGCCGTCCTGCTGCGCATCGACGCCGCGACGCCGGCCGCGAACAGCGGCGGCGTCACCTTGGACCTCGGGCCGAACGGCACGGCCCGGGCGCGTATCCTCGGCCCCTCGCGCACCGCCGATCCCCGTCTGCAGTCGGCAGGCCAGCTGGCCATCGTCACAGGTCCGCAAGCCCGGCTGCTGGGCGTCGGTCTCGCCCTTCCGGTGCAGATCCCGGCGGGTGGCGGCGTGACCGGCGTCCTCGTGCCCGACAGCGCCGTCCTGCGCGCCGAGGGTCAGAGCTGGGTCTATGTGAAGACCGGCGCCGAAGCCTTCGAGCGCCGCCTGCTCGACCAGCCGGTCGCTACGCCCGAGGGCCTGTTCGTGACGTCAGGCCTCAAGGCCGGAGACGTCGTCGCCACACGCGGCGCCTCGGCCCTCTACGCCGCCGAACAGGCGGGCGGCTGATCCATGTTGAACGCCGTCGTCCACTGGTCGCTGGAGCGCGCCCGCATCATCGTGGTCCTGGCGGCGCTGCTGCTCGCCTATGGCGGCATGACGCTGAAGTCAGCCTCCTATGACGTCTTCCCCGAGTTCGTCCCGGCCCAGGCCGAGGTCCAGACCGAGGCGGCGGGCCTGACCGCCGAACAGGTCGAACAGCTGGTCACCCGGCCGATCGAACAGGCCGTGGCGGGCGCCGCCGGAGTCGAGACGGTACGCTCGGAATCCATTCAGGGCCTGTCGCTGGTCTCGGTGACCTTCAAGAGCGGCGCCGATCCCTACCGGTCGCGCCAGATCGTCGCCGAGGCCCTGGGCGAGGCCGCATCCAACCTGCCGGCGGGCGCCACCGCCCCGAAGGTCGCCCCCCTGACCTCCTCGACCATGGACCTGCTCAAGGTCGGCTTCACCAGCGACCGGCTCAGCCCGATGGAGCTGCGTGATCTGGTCGAATGGACCGTGCGGCCGCGTCTGCTGTCGGCCCCCGGCGTGGCCCGCGCCACCGTCTATGGCGGCGAAACCCGCCGGATCGAGATCCGCGTCCGGCCCGACGCCCTTGCCGCCCACGACCTGAGCTTCAGCGATGTGGTCACCGCCGCGCGCACCGCGACCGGGGTCACCGGCGGCGGCTTCATCGACACCTCCGAACAGCGCATCCTGATCGAGACGCAAGGCCAGGCCTCGACCCCGGCCGAGATCGGCGCGGCCCAGATCGCCACTGTCGACGGTCTGCCGATCCGTTTGGCCGATGTGGCCGAGGTCGCCGAAGGCTCCGCCCCGCTGAACGGCGATGCCCTGATCATGGGCCGGCCCGGCGTCCTGATCAGCCTGTCCAGCCAGTACGGCGCCAACACCCTGACCGCGACCAAGGCGCTGGAAGCCGCCCTGCAGGAACTGAAGCCGACGCTCGACGCCGCAGGGGTGACGGTGAACACCGGCCTGCACCGCCCGGCCAACTTCATCGAGGCGGCATTGGGCGGCATCGTCGAGGACCTTCTGATCGGCGCGGCCCTGATCGCCCTGGTCCTGTTCGTCTTCCTGCGGAACTGGCGCGCGGTGGTGATCTCCTTCCTCAGCATCCCCCTGTCGCTGCTGATTGCCGTGATCGCGATGGACCGGATGGGCTGGACCATCAACACCATGACGCTGGGCGGTCTGGCCGTGGCCCTCGGCGTGGTCGTGGACGACGCGGTCATCGACGTGGAGAACATCGTGCGGCGCCTGCGCACCCGCGACGCGGGCGAGCCCGCCGCCCTGACCATTCTACACGCCTCGCTCGAGGTCCGGGCGCCGGTCATCTACGCCACCCTCGTCGTCGCCCTGATCCTGACGCCGGTGCTGTTCCTTCATGGGCTGCAGGGCTCCTTCTTCAGCCCCCTCGCCGCCGCCTTCATCATCGCCACCCTCGCCTCATTGGCGGTGGCCGTGGTGGTCACTCCGGCGCTGAGCCTGCTGCTGCTCAAAAAGGCGCATCTGCCGGAAGAGCCCAAGCCCTTGCTGGCGCTGAAGGAGAAGCACGCGGGACTGTTGCAGCGGATTTCGGTCCGCCCGCGCGCCGCCCTGATCGTCTCGATCGTCGCCTTCGTGATCACCGGCGCCGGCTTCGCCCTGTTCAACACCGAGCTGCTGCCCGCCTTCCGCGAGAGCCATTTCGTGCTCGGCGTGGCGGCCCGGCCGGGCGCGTCCCTGACCGTCATGCGCACCTACGGCAAGGCGATCACCCGGGATCTTCTGGCCGTGCCGGGCATCCAGTCCGTGGAGCAGCAGATCGGCCGCGCCTCGGGCGGCGAGGACACCTGGGGCACGGAGCGCAGCGAGTTCCACGTCGAGCTCAAACCCAAGCTCTCCGGCGCCGAACAGGACCGGATCCAGCAGAAGATCCAGGACATTCTCGCCGCCTATCCGGGGCTGGAAACCGAGGTCCTGACCTTCCTCGGCGACCGGATCGGCGAGTCCCTATCCGGCCAGACCGCCAGTCTGGTGGTCAGCCTCTACGGCGCGGATTCCGACACCCTCGACAAGGCCGCCGGTCAGGTCGACGCCATCCTCAAGACCGTGCCCGGCGCGACCGATGTTCAGCTGGGTACGCCGCCCTCGACGCCCGCGGTTCGCATCACCCTCGATCCCGTCGCGGTCGGCCGCTACGGCCTGTCACCGGCCGAGGTGCTGGATGCGGTCCAGACCGCCTATCAGGGCACGGTCGCGGCCCAGATCTATCGCCAGGACCGCGCCCTCGACATCGCCGTGACCACCCCGCCGAACCTGCGGTCCCAGCCGGAAGCGGTCGGCAACCTGCTGATCCGGTCGAGCTCGGGCGCCGTCGTGCCGCTGCGGCAGATCGCCAGGGTCGGGCTGGTCGACGGCCGCACCGTCATCGCCCACGACGGCGGCCGCGCCGTCTCGGTCGTCACCGCCAATCCCGCTCCTCGCGATGTGGCGAAGGTGACGAAGGCCGCGCAGGCGGCGATCGCCAAGGCCCAGCTGCCGGCCGGGGTCTATGCCGAATATTCTGGCTCGGCCGCCGGCGCCGCGAGCGCCCGCAACGACCTGCTGCTCAATGTCGGCGTGGCCCTGGTCGGGGTGATCATTCTGTTGCTGCTCGCCTTCCGCAGCGGTCGGGCGGTCGGCCTGATCCTCGGCACGGCGCCGGGCGCCCTCGTCGGCGGGGTGGTCGCCGTGGCCCTGACCGGCGGCAGCCTGTCGCTGGGCTCGCTGGTCGGCTTCGTGGCCCTGTTCGGCATCGCCTCGCGCAACGCCATCCTGCTGATCTCCCACACCGAGCACCTGGTCGCCTATGAGGGCCATGACTGGTCGCTGGAGACGGTGGTGCTGGCGGCCCGCGAACGGCTGACGCCCATTCTGATGACGGCCCTGGTCACCGGTCTCGGCATCCTGCCGCTGGCCCTGCAGACCGGTCAGGCGGGGCGCGAGATCCAGGGCCCGATGGCCATCGTCATTCTCGGCGGCCTGGTCACCTCGACCCTGATCAGCCTGCTGGTCCTGCCCGCCCTGATCTGGCGCTACCTGCGCGCACCGGCGGAGTCGGCGCATGAGGCGAACGCGGCTGCGGAGCAACCGGCCTGATGTTCGATCTGATCGTTCAGATCATCGCGGTTACCGGCGTGCTCGGCGTCGCGTTTCTGATGTTCGCTGAAAACGTCTTCCCGCCCCTGCCCTCCGAGGTGATCATGCCGCTGGCGGGGTTCGCGGCGGCCCGGGGGGATTTCAGCCTGACCCTGCTGGTGGCGGCGGGCACGCTCGGTGCTGTGGCGGGCGCCTGGGTCTGGTACGAAGTCGGCCGCAGGGTGGGACTGGATCGCCTGCGGCGCTGGTCCGCCGTGCACGGGCGCTGGTTCACGCTCGCGCCCGAGGACATCGATGGCGCTGCAAAAGTCTTCGACCGCCTTGGCGGGCCGGCTGTCATGATCGGACGCCTTATCCCGACTGTGCGGACCTTCATCTCCATTCCGGCCGGCGTGACGGGAATGGGCATGGGGCGTTTTCTGGCCTGGACCACCGCGGGAACGGCGGCCTTCACCTTCGCGCTGGCCTATGCAGGGTATCGTCTTGAAGCGCACTACGACCGGGTCGAGGCCTGGCTCAACCCGGTCACTGCGTTCGTGCTGGTTGCGGCGGTCGCGGCCTATCTTTACCGGCTTGTCGCCTTCCGCCGCCGCCTCCGCAAAGGAGACGACGATGTCTGAGACTCTCGTCTTCCGCCCGGATCACCGGAACCCCGAAGCGCGCCGCCCGGGGATTCCGGTGAAGCCGTTCGAGGATCAGTCGTCGGCGCCTTCGTGGCCTTCGTGCTCTTTACCCTCGTCCTCGTCGTCCGGGCCGATTTCCTTGACGGCGCCGGTGCGGGCGTCGATCTCGACGCTGATGTCGCCGGTAGAGGCGATGGTGGTGACGATCCAGGCCGGTCCGCCGTGCTCTTCCTCCAGCGAGACCTCCACGGCGCGGCCGTGGCTTTCGGTCTCCGCCGTCGAAATGGCGGTCGCGATCGGCACGGTGGCGCGGGCCAGCAGGGCCGCATCCTCGCTCTCGGCCGGACGGGCGGTCGCGACGCCGGCCGCGGCGGCTCCGGCGACGCCGAGCGCGGCCAGAGCGATCAGAGACAGTTTTTTCATTTCGATCTCCCTGCAGACGAAGAGTCTGCGGGATCGTCGTACGCGGTCGGACCTGTCGCTATCATTGCCCGAACATTACGATGCGACCGATCTGCCGCACTCCCGGATACGCAAGATGATGCGTACACCCCGCTTCTCCCATGCTACCCCCCGCCTCGCGCTCGCGCGCGGCCAAGACAGGAACTGACCGTGTCCGAAGAAAAGAACGCCGCAATCCGGCGCATGCAGATCGTTCGCAAGATCGTCCTGTTCATCCTCATCCTCGGCGTGATCGCGCTCGCCGCCTTCACAAAGACCCTGAACGGCGAGACGCCCTTCCATGAAATCCTGGAGACGGTCGGCCTGATCCTGATCGGGGTCGCCATCGTCGGCCGCGGCTGGTGTTCGCTCTATATCGGCGGACGCAAGAAGGCCGAGATCATCGATCAGGGCCCCTATTCGATCACCCGCAACCCCCTCTATGTCTTCAGCTTCATCGGGGCTTTCGGCATCGGCGCCCAGACGGGCAGCATCACCCTGGCCCTGCTGTTCGTCCTGATCGCCTATGTGGTCTTCTGGGCCACAGTGAAGGGCGAAGAGGCCTGGCTGCTGGACGCGTTCGGCGAGCCCTATGCCGCCTATCTGAAACGCACGCCGCGCTTCTGGCCGAACTTCTCGCTGTGGCGCGCCGAGGAGACGCTGGAAGTGCGTCCCGGCTTCTTCCTGACCACCATCGCCGACGGCCTGACCTTCCTGCTGGCCATCCCGATCTTCGAACTGATCGAACGCGCCCAGGAGACGGGCTGGATCCACACCGTCTTCACCCTGCCCTGAGGCCGAAACGAGCGATCAACGCCTGCGCGTAACCCTGAGGTCGATGCCGCCGGCCAGGTCGAAGCCGGCGGCGGCGATGACCGCCTTGATCCGCTCGGCCAGGGCCTCGTCGACGAAGGTCGTGACCGTTTCCCGCTCGACGTCAACGAGGTTGATCAGCGGCATCTCGCGCGTCAACTGGAAGAAGATGCGAGGCCCCAGCACGGCGTTTACCGCCAGATAGCCCTTGTCCTGCAGGTCGCGGATGGCGCGATAGACGCTGGAGCGCGCCAGCGGATTGTCGGGATGGTTCGCGACCATCCACGCCCGCTCGACATCCATGACCTCGGTCGTGCCTTCGAAAATGGCAAGCACCCGCTTCGACGTCGCACTGAGGCGAACGCCGGACCGGCGGGAAAGATCGAAAGTGTCCAAGCGGGCTCCGAGGGATGGCGCCGCTTACCGATGGCGGGGCCGACCTTCGCCTAACGTGACGGCGGCATTACATCCGCCGCGGGAAATCCATCTGCGACAACCGTCGCCTCCCTAGAGATCGCCCCATTTTCTGAGCAAATTGTGATAGAGGCCGGTCAGGCTGATCACCTGGGGATCGCGGCCGCCATGCCGGGCGGTCAGGGCCTGGACCGAGCCGTCCAGTTCGAACAGCAGGCGGCGTTCGCCGGCGTCGCGGACCATGCTCTGGATCCAGAAGAAGGAGGCGACGCGCACGCCCCGCGTTACCGGCGTGACCTCATGCAGGCTCGACGCCGGGTAGAGAACCATGTCCCCGGCCGCGAGCTTGACCCGCTGGTCGCCATAGGTGTCCTCGATCACCAGTTCGCCGCCGTCGTAGCTGTCGGGATCGCTCAGGAAGACCGTCGCCGACAGGTCGCTACGGATGCGGAAATCCGACCCGGCCTGGGCGCGGACGGCATTGTCGACATGAACCCCGAAGGTCTCGCCGCCCTCATAGCGGTTGAACAGCGGCGGGAAGACCTTGAACGGCAGAGCCGCCGACACGAACAGCGGGCTCGCGCTCAACCGGTCCAGAATCAGCTCCCCGGCCGCCCGCGCCGCCGGAGCGCTTTCCGGAAGCTGGCGGTTGCGTTTGGCGAGCGCCGACTGGTGTCCAGACGTTGCGTTGCCGTCGGTCCAGTCGGCCGCGTCGATGGCCTCGCGAATGCGCGCGACATCGTCAGAAGACAGAAGGTTGGGGATCCGGATGAGCATGAAGCGGTGACCTGACGGCGGAATAGTGACGCTTTTGCGCCGCAGCCTATCTTTTGTGAATGGTTCTCATTGACAGATGCCGCAGCAGGTCGCAATCGGACCACCGCTTTCGCGAGTTAGTCGCAACAACAGACGGACCCCTCCCCCCATGTCGAACACCTCGTCCCGAAACAGCCGCGTCGCCGTCGGCGCCTCGACCCTCGCCTTCGCCATGCTCGGCGGCGCCGGCATCCAGTCGGCCGCGGCCCAGTCGATCGTTTCGGACGATGTTCAGGAGACCGGCGCCGCGACCAGCCTCGGCGAGGTCATCGTCAACGGCCAGCGCGTGACCTCGACGCCCAAGATCACCGCCCCGCTGCGCGACACCCCGCGCCAGGTCACGGTCATCCCGGAAGAAATCATCGCGACGACCGGCTCGGTCAGCCTGGTCGACGCCCTGCGCACCGTGCCCGGCATCACCTTCGGCGCCGGCGAAGGCGGCAACCCCCTGGGCGACCGTCCTTTCCTGCGTGGCGCGGACACCCAGTCCTCGACCTTCGTTGACGGCGTGCGCGACACCGGCGCCCAGTCGCGTGAAGTCTTTAACGTCGAGGGCATCGAGGTCATCAAGGGCGCCTCGGGCGTCTACACCGGCCGCGGCGGCGCCGGCGGCGGCATCTACATCAACAGCAAGTCGCCGAAGCTCGACAATTTCATCGCCGGTTCGCTCGGCATCGGCACCGCCGAATACGGCCGCGCCACGATCGACGGCAACTACCAGCTCAGCGACACGGCCGCCGTGCGCCTGAACGCCCTGTATCACGACGCCCACGTCGCCGGCCGCGACGAGGTCTACAACTCGCGTTGGGGCGTCGCGCCCTCGATCGCCTTCGGCATCGGCACGGACACCCGCGCCACCCTGTCGTATTACCACCTGCAATCCGACGACCTGCCGGACTCGGGCCTGCCCTACAACAACCCGCTGTTCCGCGTGCGGTCCGACAGCCTGCCGCGCGTGGCGGTCGAGGGCGACGGCTCGCCGATCAACGTCGATCGCAGCACCTTCTACGGTCTGACCGACCGCGACTTCCGCAAGGAACAGGTCGACATCGGCACCGTCCGCCTCGAGCACGACTTCAGCCCGAACCTGCATTTCCGGAACACCACCCGCTACAGCGAAAGCTCGCAGGACTATATCTACACCCAGCCCGACGACACCCAGGGCAACATCTACTACGGCCTGGTCTGGCGCCGCGCCAACACGCGCATCAGCGACGTGAACACCCTGTTCAACCAGACCGACCTGTACGGCACCTTCAACACCGGTTCGATCCGCCACAGCTTCTCGGCCGGCCTGGAGTTGTCGAAGGAAGAAGGCGAAAACGACACCTACACCATCACCAGCGGCGGCCTGCCGCTGGCGTCCTACAACCGCTGCCTCCCGGCCGCCGTCGCCAACTTCAACTGCACCACGGTCAACAATCCGAACCCCAATGACCCGTGGGTCGGGGTGATCACCAAGACCGGAACGCCGACGAACTCGAGCACCACGACCAAGGGTCTCTACGCCTTCGACACCATCACCCTGAACCCGCAGTGGCAGCTGAACCTCGGCCTCCGCTTCGACCGCTACGAGGCCGAGTTCATCTCCGCCCTGACCGCCGGCGCCCGCACGACGTTCAAGCGTCAGGACGATCTGGTGAACTATCAGGTCGGCCTGGTTTACAAGCCGATTGAAGCGGCGACCGTCTATGCGACCTACTCGACCTCATCGACGCCGGTCGGCAACGCCCTGGCCCAGGGCGTGGACTCCAACGCCCTGTCCAGCACCATCAACGCCGCCTTCGTCCCCGAAGAGAACAAGGCCTATGAGATCGGCGCCAAGTGGGACGTGCTGGGCGACGCCCTGTCCCTGTCGGCCGCGATCTTCCGCGTCGAGACCGACAATGCCCGCATCACGGTCGCCGACGGCACCGTGGCCCAGGTCGGTGAAAAACTGATCCAGGGTCTGGAAATCGGCGTCAACGGTGAGATCACGGACGCCTGGTCGGTGTTCGCCGGCTACACCTACCTCGACTCCGAACTGGTCAAGGCGGGCGGATCGGGCGCGGCCTTCGGGCTTAACGACGGCATCCGCTTCCCCAACACCCCGGAAAACAGCGCCTCGATCACCACCAACTACCAGGTGACGCCGCAGTTCAACGTCGGGGTCGGCGTCTATTACATGGGCAAGGTCTACGGCAACGCCTCGACCGCGACCATCAACAGCACCAAGTACATCCCGGACTACACGCGGGTTGACGCCAACGCGACCTACGTCATCAACGAACAGCTGAACCTGCGCCTGAATGTGCAGAACCTGACGGACGAGTTCTACTTCAACCAGGCCTATCCGACCCACTACGCCACCGTGGCGCCGGGACGGTCGGCGACCCTGACGCTGAACTTCCGCTACTAGACCTCGAAACGTCCAGAGGATCGGAACGCCCCCTCGACCCGGTCGAGGGGGCGTTCCACTGCGAACCCCATGACCGACGCCGCCCCCGCCGCCGCCGAGATCGACGCCGTCCTTGCCGGGCCGGACGAGGAGGCGCTCCGCAAGATGAGCGAATGGGCGACGGCCGGATCGCCCGAGGCCCAGACCATCCTTGGCCAGATGCTGATGGACGGACGCGGCGGCCCCGCCGACCCCGTCGCAGGCTTCGGCTGGTTCCTGAAGGCGGCCCGGGCAGGTCGCCCCATGGCCGCCAACATGGTCGGGCGCTGCTACGAGAACGGCTGGGGCGTCACGCCGTCGGATGAAGCCGCGACCAGCTGGTTCGCCCAGGCCGCGCACGCCGGACTGGACTGGGGCATGTATAATTTCGCGACCTCCCTCGCCCTTGGCCGGGGCGTGGCGGAGAACAAGGTCGCCGCCCGCGCCTGGCTGGAGAAGGCGGTCGCCCTCGGCCACGCCAAGTCCATGACCGTGCTGGGCGGCTTCCACGAGGACGGCTGGGCCGGCCCCGTCGATACGGCGCAGGCCCGGAGCCTCTATGAACGCGGCGCGGCGGGTGGTGACTTTCGCGGCGCCTTCAATGTCGGCCGGTTGCTCGTGGAAGACGGACGCGCGGCCGAGGCGTCTTCATTTTTTCAGACGGCCTGGCGGACGGGAACCCCGGCCTTCCGGGACAATCTGCTGTCGTGGTTGGAGAGCCGCGCTGAACCGACCCTGCAGGGCCTGAGGCGAGCGCTGCAGGCCGGTCGATAAGTCGCACGGACAGAGCGTCCGCGGCCAGACCCCTTCGGATCACCCCTCGGGACAGTTCGCCGTCGGAACCCGTCCCTATAGTGAAGCCGAAATCGCCAGGGCGCTGCCGCGGTTCTGGCCGGCAAAGGCTTGACCGACCTCGCCCGGCGACGTTCGGCCAGATAGTCCGCGTCAATTTTTGGGGTCGGAGCCAGACGCTTCCGTCGATTTCAGCAGGACCAAATCCTCTGAAGGCGCTGGCCATGAAATCTGACGCCTCGTCATGCCTATCGGGACGGCCCCTCGCTGCAGCGCCGCAAACCTTTCTCCAAAACTTCACCGCCCTGTCGTCGCCTTTTGGCGAGCGCGCCACGCCGCGGCCCTATGCAGATCCGGAACCGGACGCCATTTCATGACGCTCGCATCAGCGAATCCCTTCTTTCGTTCAACGACGCTGAAAAAGCTGGCCATCGGCGTCCTAAGCCTGATCGTTATCGGCGGCCTGCGCGCGCCCCTCAGCGAGGCGGAGAGCGTTTCGCAGGGAAGCCGCCACCTGACGCCTCATTACGACTACGCCGGACTGATCCACCTTCACACCTCCTATTCAGATGACGCGTCGGGCTCCTACGACAGTCTGGCCTCGGATGCCGGGCGGCAGGGCATTCGCTTCCTGATCGTCACCGACCACAACACCCTGAAGCCAATCTCCGACGGCCGGCAGGGCTGGAAGGGCGGCGTCCTGATGCTGACCGGCGTCGAGAGCTCCCGGCCGGAAGGTCATATGCTGGGCCTGAACATCGCCTCGGCCCCCGCCGACGGCAAAACGCCGACGGCGCCCTTCCTGTCCAGGGTTCAGGCCGAGGGCGGGCTGGCCGTCATCGCCCATCCGACCCATCGCAAATGGGCGTGGAAGGGCCCGATCGACGACCGCGTCATGGGCATGGAGATCCTCGATCTCGCCGACCAATTCTACGACGCCCCCGCACAGGCCAAGACGGCGGCGTTCGCTGCCCTGCCCTTCCGCCCGATGGCGGCCTATCTCGAACTCGGCGGGCGCCCGGCCTCGGCCCTGGCGAAATGGGATCATATCACCCGGACGCGCCGGTTCGTCGGCCTCTACGCCCCCGACATCCATCAGGCCATCGAGCTGTCCGACGACTGGAAGATCCCCTTCCCGCCCGCGCGCGACATCATGCGCATCGCCCGGGATCATATCGTGACGCCGACGCCCTTCACCGGGCGACACGAAGAGGATGCGCCACTGGTCTATGACGCCCTGCGCGCAGGCCACGTCTTCGTCTCCCTCGATGTCCTGGGCGACGGAACCGGCTTCATGTTCACCGGCGAGCGCCCAGGCCAGACCGCCTGGATGGGCGACCAGATCGCCGCCGGTCCGCCCACGACCTACCGGGTCCGGCTGCCCGCGTCGGCGGCGCCCCTAAAGCCGGTCATCCACCTCCTGCGCAACGGATCAGAGGTGGCTCGCAGCGCGCCGGGCGACGCCGGCCTAACCTGGGCGAGCGACGACGACGGCGTCTATCGGGTCGAGGTCACCACCCGCGTTCCGACCCTGGCCGGCGCCCCACGCGAGATGATCTGGATCTATTCCAACCCGATCTACGCCCGCGCAGACTGACCGTCGCCAGAAACGTAATGCGGCCGTCAGGCCGCCGTCATGGCCGGCCCTCTAGGGCTCGGGGAACCCGGATTCGCCGTCACGGCCGATCAGGTGTCTCCTCAGGGCTGTCCATGATTTTCTCCCGAACCGCCAGGCCCGTCGCTCAGGCCGTGGCCGCCGCCCTTGTGGTCCTGCCCGCCGTCGCCTCGGCCCAGACAGCCCCGGCCCAGACCCGAACCCCGCCCCAAACCCCTTCGTCCGACGCCACCGCCGTCGGCGAGGTCGTGGTCACCGGCCAGCGCCCCGCCGCGACCACCTCCATCGACCGGCGCACCTATCGCGTCGACAGCGATCTGCAGGCCGCCTCCGGATCGGTCAGCGACATGCTGAAGAACATCCCCTCCGTCGAGGTCGACGCCCAGGGCGTGGTCAGCCTGCGCGGCGACCCCAGCGTCCAGATCCTGATCGACGGCCGCCCCTCCACGACGATGTCGGCGCTCAACCGGGCCGACACCCTGCAGGGCCTGTCCGCCAGCACGATCGAGACCATCGAGGTGATCACCAACCCGTCCGCGGCCTTCCGCCCTGACGGCACGGCCGGGATCATCAACATCGTCACGAAGAAGACCCGGACGCCCGGCCGGTCCGGCTCGGTCCGCGCCAGTGTCGGGACGGACGGGCGCTACAGTCTCGGGGTCACCGCGACGCAGCGCATCGGCGCCCTGACCCTGAACGGCAATCTGGGCCTGCGTCAGGACGAGCGCATCCGCCGCTCTACCGACGACCGCATCCTGACCGATCCGATCACGGGCGTGGCGACCGAGACGCGCCAGGTCACGGCCTTCGACACCAGCCGCCTGTCGAAGACGATCGGCGCGGGTCTGGAATACGACGCCACACCTCGCGACCGACTGAGCGCCGGCGCCAGCTACACCGAACGCAGCGGCGGCCTCAGCGCCTTCCAGACCAATCACGTCCTGACGCCGGGGGGCGCGGTGACCCGCGACTACGACCGGTTCGGCGGCGGCGACGAAACCCAGACCTCCGACGAGCTTCTGGCCGGCTGGCGGCACACCTTCTCGGGCGAGGGGCGCACCTTCTCGCTGGATCTGAGGCGAGGCCGCACGGTGGAGCAGCAGACCCGCCGCCTGACCAACACCTACCGCCTGCCCGTCGGACCGGATCAGACCGATCTCGAAACCCCGAGCGAGAGCGAGCTCCAGCGCCAGCTGACCGCCACCTACGCCACGCCCCTGGCCGGCGGCGATCTGGAGATCGGTTATGACGTCCTGCGCGAGGACGCCAACTATCGCCATCGCGGCGGCTCGGTCGATGCGGGCGGCGTCTATCTGCCTGACGCCAACCGGACCAACCGCTTCCTCTACGACCGGACGATCCACGCCCTCTACGCCACCTGGGAGCGGCCGCTGACCGGCAAGCTGTCGGCCATCTTCGGCCTGCGGCTGGAGGAAATGATCGATCATGCGAACCAGGTCGATCTGGGCCTGACGAAGCGTCGCGACGCCTTCGACGTCTATCCGACCCTGCATTTGCAATACGAACTGTCGGACACCCAGACCCTGCGGCTGTCCTACAGCAAGCGCGTGGCGCGGCCAGAGGTCGAGGACCTGAACCCCTACCCCGTCTATACCGATCCGCTGAACCTGCGCGCCGGCAACGCCGACCTGAAGCCGCGTGAGACGGACTCCTTCGAGGCCAGCTACCAGTATGCGGCCAACGGCATGTCGTGGGAGGTCACGGGCTATCTGCGCAAGACGACCAACACCTTCACCGAGGTGACCCGGCTGATCAGCCCCACGGTCATCCTGACGACGGAGGAGAACCTCGGGAAAAGCGACGCGGCGGGCCTGGTCTTCGCCGGACGCGGCAAGCTGACCGACCGCCTCGCCTACCGGATCAGCGGCGACGTCAACTACACCCGGCTCGATCCCGGCAATCTGGGCTTTGACGTGCGGTCGGGATGGAATTCATCGGTCAAGGGCGGCCTCGACTATCAGCTGACCCCGTCCGATCTGCTGCAGGTCAGCGTCGACTATCGCGGACGCCGCCAGACGGCGCAGGGCTATCGCGAGGGCGTGGCCAGCGCCAACCTCGGCTATCTGCACACCTTCGCGAACGGGGTCAGCGCGGTGGCGACGGTGTCCGACGTCTTCGACAGCCAGATCGAGCGGTCGCACATCGATACCGCGACCCTGCAGCAGATCACCGAACGTCGCGGTTCACGCCGGCTGTTCAACTTCGCCGTCACCATCCCCTTCGGCGGCGCCCGCCCGGCCCGGATCGCGCCGGCGGAACTGACGGACTAGTTCGCGGGGGAGCCCTGGCGCTCGTCGGAGCCGAAGAAGGCCGACTTGAAGTCCGGCGCCGCGTCGATGGCGTCCTGGATGGCGATCGCGGTATTTCTCAGGTGCTGGCGCATCAGTCGCTCGGCGGCGGGCGGATCCCCCGCAAGGATCGCGTCCGCGACCGCCTGGTGCTCGGCCAGGGAGGCCTGGGTCCGCGCCGCCCCGATCAACCGGCTGTAGCGCACACCATAGCCGGGATAGCTTAGCCGGACGGCCGTCTCCTTGAGCTTGGCGTTGCCGCTCATCTCGTAGAGCAGATCGTGGAACTCCTCGCGCGTGACGCTCAGACTGATGTCGCCGTCGCGCGTATGGGCTTCGAGCTTCGCCATCAGCGCCCGAAGTTGATCGGCGTAGTCGGCCCGGTGGGCGTTCAGGGCCGCGAGCCGCGCCACCATGCCTTCCAGGGCTTCGCGAACCTGGAACAGCTCGCGCATGTCGCGTTCGGCGAAGGTCCGCACGACGGCGCCGCGGTTGGGAATGAGATCGATCAGCCCCTCCCCGGCCAGGCGGGTGATGGCCTCACGGATGGGGCCGGCGCTCGTGCCGTAGATTTCCTTGAGGTCCGCCACGACCAGACGTTGGCCGGGCGCGAACCGCCCGTAGCGGATCGCCTCGCGCAAGGCGTTGGTGGCGGTGTCGACGACGGATTCGGCGTTCGGCTTCATGACGGGTTCGACTCAGGTTCCTGCGGAACCTGAACACGAAGGCTTCCTGAGTAAAGAAGCGGGCCGGCCCGGGAGACCGGCCCAGTTTCAGGAAGGAACGGTCAGTGGTTCCAGCGCAGGGTGACCCCATAGGTGGTCGGCGCGTTATAGCCGGCGAAGGTCCCGCCCAGGAACGTCGTCTGGTGGGTGCGGGTCAGCTCGTCCGTCAAGTTCTTGCCCCACAGCGTCAGGGCCCAGCGATCGTCCGGCGAGTTGAAGATGACCCGGGCGTCCACGAACTCCGTCGGCTCGCGGACCTCCAGATTGTTGTTGGAGTTGTCGTCGTAGATGAAGCTCTCGTAGCGATAGTCGACCGCGAACTTCACATACGCGCCGCTCGCCAGGTCGTGGCGGTATGACGGCGACAGGACCACCTTGTGACGCGGCGTCCGGGAGATCCGGTTGCCGGAGAGATCGTCCGCGCCCTCGAAGAAGACGTCGAACTTGGCATCGGTGAAGGCGTAGGCGGCGTCGAGTTCGAAGCCGCCGCCGGGCGAGAGGCTGAGCGCGGTCTCATAGCCCTTGATCGTCGCCTGGCCGGCATTGGTCACGCGGCTGACGAGGCCGATCAGCTGGGAGGTCTGCAGATCGGTGTAGTCCATCCAGTACAGGGTGTTGTTCCACGTCGCGCGACCGTCGAGGAAGCGGCTCTTCTGGCCGATCTCATACTGGGTGGCGTATTCGGGGTTGAAGGGCGTCGCCGCATCGGCCGCGCTCGACGGCGTGTCCTGGAAGCCGCCGCTCTTGTAGCCGCGCGAAATGTCGCCGTAGATCATATGGTTCGGTGTGATCTTGTAGTTGGCCCCGATCCGCCAGGTCGTCGCATCCCAGTCCTGCTGGGCGTTGACGTCGAAGAAGCCGCTGGACCGGATCGGCACGGTCGAGCGTGTATTGGTGATGTGGTAGGTCTTGTCGTCGGTCGAGTAGCGCAGCCCCCCGAACACCGACAGTCGCTCGGTCAGCGGCCAGCTGATGTCGCCGAAGGCGGCCAGGCTCTCGGTCCGGGCGTTCTGATCGAACACCTCGTGCCGCAGGGCCGTCCCGATGGTCAGATCCAGCGAGGTCGAACGGTCCGTGTCGGCGTAGTAGCGGTACAGGCCCGCGACCCAGGTCGCCTTGCTCCCCGGCAGGGAGGACAGACGGACTTCCTGGCTGGAGAAGCCGGTCTGTTCGCTGTCGCCGCCGGCGAGGTTGATCAGGTTCGACGGGAAGGTTCCCCCGTCGAAGTCGTAGAACTGTTCGTAGTCGACGTCCCGATAGGAGGCGAGGACGCTCAGGGTCGCGAACGGCAGGTCATAGTCGGCGGCGGCGCGGACGCCCCAGGTGTCGCGGTTCTGCACCCCGTTGATCGAGGAGGCGTTGTAGTCGCGGTCGCGATTGATGGTCCACCGGCTGGCGTTCGAGGAGGTCGGGTCGACGTCCACGACATGCTGGGCCGTGCCGTTGCCCCGGTCGCGCGTTCCGTCGACCGTCAGATGCAATTCCAGCCTGTCGTTCGGTTGCGACAGCAGCTGGATACGGGCGCTTTGGGTGTCCTGATCCTCAAGCCGGCCGCCCGTCGTCTGGCTACGGACATAGCCGTCGTGGGTGCGCCAGGCGCCGCTGACGCGCAGGGCGGTCGTGTCGCCGAGCGGCGCATTGACGAAGCCCGCCCCATCGAGCTGGCTGTAGTTTCCGGCCGAGACTTCCGCCGCGGCGTCGAACACGCCGATCTGCGGGCGCTGGGTGATGACGTTCACCGCCCCGCCGACGACGTTGCGGCCGAAGAGGGTGCCCTGCGGCCCCTTCAGGACCTCGATCCGGGCGATGTCGAAGGCGTCGAAGGCCACGGCGGCCGGGCGGCCCAGATAGATTTCATCGAGGAAGACCGCCGAACTGGCGTCGCCGGCCGCGCCCTTGTCTGACGATCCGATGCCGCGAACGGCGAGCCGGGGCTGGCTGCTGGGGAAGGCGTCGAAGCTCAGACCCGGCGTACGGGTCACGATCTCCGAGACCTGCTCGATCTTGGCCTCCTGAAGCTGCTGCGCCCCGAACACCGTCACGGTGATCGGCACCTCCTGCAGGTTCTGGCTACGGCGTTGGGCCGTGACGATGACGTCGTCCAGCGAGGACGCCTGGCTCTCGTCCTGGGGCGCCGGCGCGGTCTGGGCCATGGCGGCGCCGGCCGCGGCCATCAGGCCAAGGGCGGAAACAGTCGCGCACAGGGCGCGGTGAGACGTGCGGTTCATGTGATGGCTCTCCCTCGCAGCGCCTTTGCGACGCCGTCGTTGGCCAAGGAAGTGGCACACGATTCACATTTGAGCAAATTGTTTCCTACGATCTTCCAAATTCACACATACAGGCGCCGATTACCGGCCAGTTTCCGCCTTGCTCAAATCAGATTTTCCTATAATCCAGCCCGAAAGACAGAAACGACGGGGTTGAAGTGCTCGAGCCAGACGAAATTCTCATCGCGGTCCCGCACGGGGCGCTCGGCGCGGGCGTTCGCGCCGACGAGATGGAACGCGCCCTGTCCGAAGGCGCCCAGGCCATCGCGGTGGACGCCGGCTCGACCGATAGCGGTCCCTTCTATCTGGGGCGAGGCGTCTCCAAGGTCAGCCGCGAATCCGTCAAACATGACCTGAAGATCCTGATGGCGGCCGGAGCCAAATACCGGGTGCCGGTGCTGGTGGGCTCCTGCGGGACGTCCGGCTGCGACGATGCGGTGGACTGGACCCGCGACATCGTCGTCGAGATCGCGGCCGAACTGGATCTGAAACCCCGCATCGCCCTGCTCTATTCCGAACAGGATCCGGCGGTCATCAAGACCAAACTGGCCGCCGGCCGCACCCGGCCACTCGCCCCCCTGCCCGCGTTGACGGACGACCGGATCGAATCCTGCGACCGGATCGTCGCCCTCATGGGGCCCGAACCCTACATCCAGGCCCTCGACGGCGGCGCCGACATCATCCTGGGCGGCCGCACCACGGACACCGGCGTCCTGTCCGCCTTCGCCCTGAGACAGGGCATTCCGCAAGGGCTGGCCTGGCATGCAGCGAAACTGACGGAATGCGGTGGCCTGTGCACCGTCAATCCGACCCAGCCCGGGGTGACCATGCGGCTGCGCCAGGACAGTTTCGACATCGCGCCCATCAGGCCCGACAATCGCTGCACGCCCTACAGTGTCTCGTCCCACATGCTGTACGAGAACAGCGACCCCTTCCATCTGGTCGAGCCCGGCGGTGTCCTGAACGTCCGTGATGCGCGCTACGTCGCCCTCGACGACCGCACGGTCCGGGTCACCGGGTCGATCTGGGAGGATCGGCCCTATACGATGAAGCTCGAGGGGTCGGGCCGCGGGCCGTTCCAGACCTTCATGATGGTCGGCATCGCCGCCCCGGACGTGCTCGCGGACATTGACGGCTTCACAGGGCGGCTGCACGCGGCGCTCCTGCATCGTGTAGCCCAGACCATCGGCGACGCGGCCGGCGTCTTCGACCTGTCCCTGCGCGCCTACGGCTGGAACGCCCTGAGCGGGCTGCCTCCTGCCGAGACACAGGGTCCGCCGCCCGAGATCGGCCTTGTGCTGGTCGTGACCGCCGAAACCCAGGACCTGGCCACGCGGATCGCCAAGACCTGCAATCCCTACTTCTTCCACTTCCCCGCCAGCGAGGGCAAGGAACTGCCCAGCTACGGCTTCCCCTTCTCGCCGGCCGAGATCGAGCGGGGACAGGTCTATGAGTTCCGGCTCAACCACGTCGTCGAGGTCGATGATCCCATGGAACTGGTCCGAACCGCCTGGATCGACCTGTCCGCCGACGCCTCTTCTGGAAAGGCGGTCGCCTGATGCCGCGCCTTAATGACGTCTGCCGCTATGTGCGGTCCAAGAACGCCGGCCCCTTCTGGATCACGGTCGACCTGTTCTTCACGCCGGAGACCTATGATCGCTACCGCGACGATCCGGCGATCTCGGCCGAGGCCTTCGGCCGACTCTACGGCGCAGAGCCGGACCTCATCAAACGCATTCCGGTCGACGACCTGCATGTGATCAAATTCACCTACCCCCGGCCGACGGCCCAGGGCGGCGCGGTCGAACGCGACATGCACGCCGGCCAGCAATATGTCCGGCTGCTCAATCTGGAGCTCGGCGCGGACAGCCCGGCCGAAGGAGTCGCCGCATGACCCTCGCCCTGTTCGGCTTCGCGATGGTCGGCGTCTTCATGGCGCTGATCCTGACGAAACGTCTGTCCGCCATCGCGGCCCTGATCCTGGTGCCCCTGATCTTCGGCGTGATCGCCGGCTTCGCTCCCGACCTGGGCGGCATGATCATCAAGGGGGTGATCCAGGTCGCGCCGACCGCCCTGATGCTGGTCTTCGCCATCCTCTACTTCGGCATCATGATCGACGCCGGCCTGTTCGATCCCCTCGTCAATCTGGTGCTCAAACTGGTCGGGACGGATCCGATCCGCATCGCCGTCGGAACCGTGATCCTGGCCACCGTCGTCTCCCTGGACGGCGACGCAGTGACGACGGCTCTGGTCACGACCTCCGCCCTGCTGCCCGTCTACCGCCGCGTCGGCATGCGGACCCTGACGCTCGGCGCCCTCTTGCTGATGTCCAACAGCGTGATGAACCTCCTGCCCTGGGGCGGGCCCGCAGCGCGGGTCACCAGCGCGCTTCACCTCGACATCGGCCAGGTCTTCCTGCCGCTCATTCCGGTCATGCTGGTCGGCGTCGTCGCCACCCTCGGCTTCGCCGTGATGCTGGGTCGAGCCGAACGGAAACGGCTGGCAGGCCGCGAGCCCCTAGTGTCCGGCGGCCCGGTGGCCTCGGCCTTCGTGGAAGGGGCCGACCGGCCCGAGCGGCGCCCGCGCCTGATCCTCGTCAACCTGGCCCTGACGCTCGCCCTGGTCGCGGGTCTGGCGACGGGGATAGCCCCGCTGCCGGTCGTCATGATGGTCGCCTTCGCCCTGGCCGTGACGATCAACTACCCCCGGCTCAGCGAACAGCGCGAACGCGTCAGCAGCCATGCGGACAATATCGCCAACATCGTCGCCCTTATCCTGTCGGCCGGCGCCTTCACCGGCATCCTCAACGGCACAGGCATGGTGGACGCCATGGCCCACGCCCTGATCAGCGTCATTCCCCCGTCCGTAGGGCCGTACATGGCGCCGATCACCGCCCTGGCCAGCATGCCGCTGACCTTCTTCATGTCGAACGACGCCTACTATTTCGGCATCGTCCCGGTCATCGCCCAGACCGCCGCGGGGTTCGGCATCGATCCGGCCGCGATCGGCCGGGCCTCACTGATGGGCGGCGCCGTCCACTATATGAGCCCCCTGGTCGCCGGCCTCTATCTTCTGGCGGCCCTGCTCGAGGTCGAGATGGCCGACATGCAGAAATTCATCCTGCCCAAGGCGATCGGCCTGTGCCTGATCATGATCCTGGGCGGACTGATCTTCGGCGCCTTCCCGCTGGTCGCCTCAGGCTTGTGACGGCCGGGACCTTTCAGATGCGCCTCGAGAATGACGCCCCGACCGGCGCCCGGCCGGCGACCCGCCCCATGGCTGATGCCGCTCAGGTCCAGTCCGTAGCCGCGTCCGGATGGCCGCTCGACCTCCCGGCCTCGGTCTACGACGGTCTGGCGCAGGCGGCGGCGCAGTTTGGTCCCTCACGGGCCCTGACCTTCCTGATGGAGGCGGATCAGAAGCGGGCTCCCCACACCTGGTCCTTCGACGCCTACCTCGAAGAGGTCACAGCGGCCGCCAACGCCTTGCATCGGCTCGGCATAGGGCGTCGGGATGTGGTCGCCCTGGTCCTGCCAAACCTGCCGGAGACCTTCTTCTGTCTCTGGGGCGCCCAGACGGTGGGGATCGCCTTCCCGATCAATCCTCTTCTGGAGGCCGGCGGCATCGCGGACCTGCTCCGGGCCTCGCAGGCCCGGGTGGTGGTCACCGTCGGGCCAATCCCGAAGTCGGACCTCTATCAGAAGGTGACGGCCGCCATCGCCGGAGCCCCGTCGGTGGAGCATCTCGTGACGGTTGACCTCGCCCGCTACGTCGGTGGGCTGAAGGCGCTGTTCGCGCGGATCGCAGGCAGCCAGATTCGCCGCGCCGCGCCCGCGCTCCGGTCGGGTGTCGCCGAGACGGACTATCGCAGGCTGGTCCGTCGGGGCCGGACGGACGCTCTGGAGTTCGCGACGCCCCCGGTCGCGACCGACACCGCCTCCCTCTTCGCGACCGGCGGATCGACCGGCGCGCCCAAGCTGGCCAGACGCACCCATGGCAATGAGATCGCCAACGCCTGGATGAGCAACCGCATGCTGGGCGAGGCCTTCGCGCCTGGAACAGTCATCCTCGCAGGGCTCCCGCTGTTTCACTGCAACGGCGCCATGGCGACCGGCCTGTCGCCCTTCCTGAACGGCGGCGAGGTCTTGCTGACGACCCCGCAAGGATATCGGGGCAAGGGCGTGATCAGCGGCTTCTGGCGACTGATCGAGCGCTATCGGGTCAATGTCTTCAGCGGCGTGCCGACGGTCTTCTCGACCCTGCTTCAGGTCCCGGTCGACGGCGCGAGCATCGCCTCGCTGAAATACGCCTTTTGCGGTTCGGCGCCCATGTCCGCCCAACTGATCGACCAGTTCGAGGCCGCGACCGGCGTCCTCATTCTGGAGGGCTACGGCCTGACCGAGGCGACCTGTGTGGTTGCGCTGAATCCGGTCGCGGGGGAGCGCAAGCCCGGCTCCGTTGGACTTCCCCTGCCGTTCCAGCAAGCCCGCGTCGCTCTGGTTGATGACGACGGAAACTGGATCCGCGACGCTGACCCCGGCGAGACCGGCGCGGTGGTTCTCGCGGGCCCGAACGTCTTCGAAGGCTATGTCTCCGAACACCACAACCATGGCCTCTGGCTTACCGACGCCGACGGCGGAAGGTGGCTGAACACCGGCGACCTCGGGACCTTCGACGAGGCCGGCTATCTCTGGCTGAAGGGGCGATCCAAGGACATCATCATCCGGGGCGGCCACAACATCGATCCGGCCATGATCGAGGACGTCTTCTACGCCCACCCCGCCGTCGCCCTCGCCGCCGCCGTGGGCCGCGCCGACGATCATGCCGGAGAGGTGCCCGTGGTGTTCGTGGAACTCAGGCCCGGCGTACAGGCCGACCCGGCGTCACTGATGGCCTTCGCGGAGCCCCGCATCACAGAGCGGGCCGCGCGGCCGAAATCGGTCGAGATCATCGCCGCCATGCCGGTGACGGCCGTGGGCAAGGTCCACAAGCCGACCCTTCGGGCGCTGCTCGCGACGCAAGCTCCGCAGAGCAAGCCCTAGTTTCACATCCCCGGGGAGACCAGACGGCCTCCCCCTACTCCCACTCGATGGTGCCGGGGGGCTTGGAGGTCACGTCATAGACGACGCGGTTGACGCCGCGGACCTCGTTGACGATGCGGGTCGCGCATTTGCCGAGGACGTCCCACGGGAATTCGAAGAAGTCGGCGGTCATGCCGTCGGTGGAAGAGACCGCGCGCAGGGCCAGCACCTTCTCATAGGTGCGGGCGTCGCCCATGACGCCGACCGTCTTGACCGGCAGCAGGACGGCGAAGGCCTGCCAGATCTTGTCGTAGAGGCCCGCCTTGCGGATTTCCTCAAGGTAGATGGCGTCAGCTTCCTGCAGGGTCGCCACGGCCTCGGGCGTAATCTCGCCGGGGATGCGGATGGCCAGACCCGGTCCAGGGAACGGGTGGCGGCCCACGAAGGCGTCAGTCAGGCCCAGCTCGCGGCCCAGGGCCCGGACCTCGTCCTTGAACAGTTCGCGCAGGGGCTCGACCAGCTTGAGCTTCATATAGTCGGGCAGACCGCCGACGTTATGGTGGCTCTTGATGACGTGGGCCTTGCCGGACGACGAGGACACGCTCTCGATCACGTCGGGATAGAGGGTGCCCTGGGCGAGGAACTCGGCGCCCTCGATCTTCGAGGCCTCGCGGTCGAAGATCTCGATGAAGACCCGGCCGATGGTCTTGCGCTTGGTCTCGGGGTCCGACTGACCGGCCAGCTCGCCGAGGAATTCCTTCGACGCATCAACGTGGATCAGGGGGATGTTGTAGTGCTCCCTGAACAGGGTCGTGACCTGTTTGGCCTCGTCCTTGCGCAGCAGGCCGGTGTCGACGAAGACGCAGGTCAGCTGATCGCCGATGGCCTCGTGGATCAGCACCGCCGCAACCGAGGAGTCGACGCCGCCCGACAGGCCGCAGATGACCTTGGCCGAGCCGACCTGTTCGCGGATCTGGGCGATCTTCTCATCGCGATAGGCGGCCATGGTCCAGTCGCCCTTCAGCCCGGCGATGCCGTGGGTGAAGTTCTTCAGCATCTGATGGCCGCGCGGGGTGTGCATCACCTCCGGGTGGAACTGGACGCCGTAAAATCGACGAGTCTCGTCGGCGATCACCGCATAGGGCGAACCGGCCGAGGAGGCGACCACGTCGAAGCCCTGCGGGATGGCGACAATCTTGTCGCCGTGGCTCATCCAGACGGTCTCTTCCTCACCCACGGGGGCCAGGTCGGCCAGCAGGGGCGAGACCTTCTCGACGGTGATCTCGGCGCGGCCGAACTCGCGGGTGTGGCCGCCCTCGACCTTGCCGCCCAGCTGTTCACACATGGTCATCTCGCCGTAGCAGATGCCCAGCACCGGCACGCCCGCCTCGAACACGCCCTGCGGCGCCCGGGGGCTGCCTTCCTCGTGCACGCTCTCAGGCCCGCCCGACAGGATGATCGCCGCCGGCTTCATCGCTTCCAGCGCGGCCTCGGCCTTCTGGAACGGATGGATCTCGCAATAGACGCTGGCCTCGCGCAGGCGCCGGGCGATCAGCTGGGTCACCTGACTGCCGAAGTCGACGATGAGGACCTTCTGGTGGTCGGTAGTCTGGGTCATGGCGAATCCGGGGAGAGCGAATGGGTGGGGACTTGGCCGCCTGAGGCGGCAATATCAAGCGCGGAGAGGCCGCGTTCGGTCAGAACCGCGATCAGGGCGTCGAGCGCCGCCGCCAGGTTCTCGTCGACGTGGTGCAGGGTCGAAGTCCAGTCCTCGAGCGCCTTCAGTTCGGCCTTGCCGTCCGAGACGCCGCGGAGGGCCACGAGAGGCACGCCGAAGGTCTGGGCCGAGCGCAGCAGGGCGAAGGTCTCCATATCGACCATCTGCGCCTCGATCCCGTCATAGGCCGCGCCGGAGATCACCCCTCCCCCGGTCGACAGGGTCGCGGTCGGCACGCCCGGGATCGGGCACGGCAGGGGCAGGATGGCCGGCAGATCCAGCAGGGGCGTGATCCCCTTGGGGAAGCCCAGCGGACTGGCGTCCATGTCGCGATAGCTGACCGACGAGGCCTGATAGACCGCCGCATGCTCCAGCTCGCGCGACCCGCACGAGCCTAGGGACACGATCAGATCCGGCAAGCCGTCCGCCGCCTCCAGCCGGGCGAGCGCGGCGGTCAGGACCACCGCCCCCTCGACAGGACCGATGCCGGTCATCAGCGGCTGGATCCGCGCCTGCAGATGGACGCCGTACTCCGCCGGCGCCGCCATGACGCAGAGGACCGAGACGTCGCCGTATCGCTCCAGGCGCCAAGGCTGGCTCATTCGGCCTTCTCATAGATGGCGGCGAAAAAGCCGTCGGTGCCGGCCGCAGCGGGCGACAGGCGCAGGCGGTGACCGCCGGCGGCCAGTTCAGCCAGCTTCTCGCGGCCGGCCTGGGTCAGGTCGGCGGTGTCCAGGACGTCGGCGACGGCCACCGGGCTGAAGTTCGGATGATCCTCCTCGAAGGCGGCGACGCTCATCTCGTTCTCGGCCGTCAGCATCGAGCAGGTGACATAGACCAGACGCCCGCCCGGCTTCACCAGCTTGGCCGCCCGGGCGACGATGGCCGTCTGCAGGCTGTGCATCCGGTCGACGTCCTCGGGCGTCAGCCGCCAGGCGTCCTCCGGGCGACGGCGCCAGGTGCCCGACCCGGTGCAGGGCGCATCGACCAGGACCACATCGGCCTGACCGACCATGGCCTCGACCCCGCCGCCGTTCGGACCGAGATGGAGCAATTCCGCTGCGACGCCCGCGCGTTGCAGGCGGGGCTTGATGTTGTCGAGACGCTTCTGGACCACGTCACAGGCGACCAGTTTGCCCTCGGTCTGGACCGTGGCCGCCTTGCCCTTGGGCGCCTCGACCCAGCCGGTCGGGGTCCAGACCCTGGCCTCTTCCGGCGCGGCGGCCTGTCGGCGCGTCGTCGCGCGCATCTGCATGGCCAGACCCAGGGTCTTGCCCCCGCCCCCGGCGCAATAGTCGACCACGGTCATGCCGGGCTTCACGCCGGCCAGCCAGCAGACGACCTGGCTGCCCTCGTCCTGGATCTCGATCCGGCCGTCCTTGAAGGCTTCCAGCGCCTGAACGTTCGGCGGCGGCTCGGCCGACAGGCGCAGGCCCCAGGCGGACCAGGGCGTACGCTGTGGCTCCAGACCGGCCTCGCGCAGCTCGGCCTCGACATCGGCGACCGTCGCCTTGGCCGCATTGACGCGCAGATCGATCGGCGCGCGCGGGATCATCAGGGCCCTCGCCTCTTCCGCCCAGCCGTCTCCATAGGTGGACTTGAAGTCCTCCATCACGAACTCGGGCAGACCCGCCGCGACCCAGCCCGGCAGTTCGCCGTCGGTGGCGGTGAGGCGGCTGCGCTCCTGCTTCGACAGGGGCTTGGGCCCATAGGCGTCGCCCGAGTGCAGCGCCTCGATCTCTTCCAGCGACAGGCCATCGATCAGGCTCAGGCTGCCGATCACCAGGGCCCGGCCGTCCTCGCGCCCGCCCATGGCCCAGACCAGACGACCCCGGGCGCGCAGCACGCGATAGACGCGATCGGCGACGGCGCGGCGATCCTTGGACCCGGCGTAGCGGTTCTCGGTTCCCCAGGTCTTGAGCACGGCCTCGGCCGGTTGGCGGCCCTGGGCGATGGAGTCCAGGACGGAGGCGGCGGCGGCGAGACGGGCGGCTGGGGTCAACTCAGACTTTCAGAGGAACAGGGCCCAGATGACCATGATCAAACCGGCCAGCGAGACGATGAAGGCCAGCGAGCGCAGGCCGGTCACGCCGAAGGCGTAGAGCGGCACATACACGACGCGGGCGAGGAGATAGAGGTGCGTGCCCCACAGGGTGAGCGCGCCGCCGTCCTTACCGGCCACATGGGCCATGATTACGGCGGCGGCGAACAGCGGCAGGGTTTCGAACAGATTGGACTGGGCCCGCATCAGACGTCCGGCCAGCTTGCCGGGCGCCGGAACCGCTTCGTCGCGCGGCCCCGCGTTCCATTTTGCCCCCAGTTCCGCCGTCCGCGCGATGGCGGCGGCGGCGATCTGGAGAATGGCCAGGATCAGAACGAAGGCCAGTGCGATGAACTCGGGCGTCATATCCATGGTCGTCTCCCCCGGGATCAGCCCTGCCGGTAGTTCGGCGCTTCCCGCGTGATCATCACGTCATGGACGTGGCTCTCACGCAATCCCGCGCCGGTGATGCGAACGAAGCGGGCGCGTTCCTGGAACTCGGCGATGCTCGGCGCGCCGACATAGCCCATCGAGGCCCGCAGGCCGCCGACCAGCTGGTGCAGCACCGGCGAGATCGGCCCCTTGTAGGGGGTCTGGCCCTCGATGCCCTCGGGCACCAGCTTCTGGGTGTCCTGGACGTCCTTCTGGAAGTAGCGGTCGGCCGAGCCGGCGCCCATGGCCCCGACCGAGCCCATGCCGCGGTACGACTTGTAGCTGCGCCCCTGGTACAGGAAGACCTCGCCCGGGCTTTCGTCCGTGCCGGCGAACATCGAGCCCATCATGGCGACCGAGGCGCCCGCGGCGATGGCCTTGGCCAGGTCGCCCGAGTATTTGATCCCGCCGTCGGCGATGACCGGGGCGCCGCTTTCCTTCGCCGCGCGGACCGCGTCGATGATGGCCGTCAGCTGGGGCACGCCCACGCCCGCGACGATGCGGGTGGTGCAGATGCTGCCCGGGCCGATCCCGACCTTCACGGCGTCGGCGCCGGCGTCGATCAGGGCGCGAGCGGCGTCATAGGTGGCGATGTTGCCTGCGATGATCTGCAGCCGGTTGTTCTCGCGCTTGATGCGCTCGACCACGCGCGAGACCTGGGCCGAGTGGCCGTGGGCGGTGTCGATGACCACCACGTCACAACCGGCGTCGGCCAGGGCCATGGCCCGCTCATAGCCGGCGTCGCCGACGGTCGAGGCGGCGCCGACCAGCAGCCGGCCCTGATCGTCCTTGGCGGCGTTGGGGTGGGCCTGGGCCTTCTCGATGTCCTTCATCGTGATCAGGCCGGTCGCGCGATAGTCCTCGTCCACGACGATGACGCGTTCGATCTTGCGGTCCCGCAGCAAGGCCCGGGCCTCCTCGCGGCCGGCGCCTTCGCGCACCGTGACCAGATCGCCCCGGGTCATCAGCTCGGCGGCCTTCCTCGACGGATCGGTGTCGAAGCGCATGTCGCGGTTGGTCAGGATGCCGACCAGCTTGCCCGAGGCCGGATCGACCACCGGGAAGCCCGAGATCTTCCGCTCGGCGACGATGGCGCGGATCTCGCCCAGCGTCGTCTCAGGATGGATGGTCACCGGATTGATGACCATGCCGCTTTCATAGCGCTTCACCTGCCGGACCTGATCGGCCTGTTCGGCGATGGTCATGTTGCGGTGAAGCACGCCCAGACCGCCGGCCTGGGCCATGGCGATCGCCAGCCGGCTTTCGGTCACCGTATCCATCGCCGACGAGAGCAGCGGGATGTTCAGTCTGATGTCGCGGGTCAGTCGCGTCGAGACATCCGCGTCTGCGGGCATGGTCTCGGACGGGCCGGGTTCGAGCAAAACATCGTCGAAGGTAAGGCCTTCGCGAATCTCCATGGGAGTCTCCGTTTTGCGGGCCGCCTATCCTCTTTCGCGGTTGCGAAGTCAACCGTCTCGCGACGCCTGACGAGGATCGTCACAAAGGTTTATCTCCGAGGCCGTCCCACCCCTTGCGATTTCTGCGAACGATTATCATGTTCAACACATGGTTCAGGTCATCGTCTCGTCCGTCCGCCGCCTCGCGCTCAAGATCGCCAGCTACGGCGTCATGCACCTGATCGTCGCGATCCTGGTGGCCTTCGCCATCACCCGCGACTGGCGGCTGGCCCTCGCGGTCGGGGTCGTCGAGCCCCTGTTCCAGACCCTCGCCTATTCGATCCATGACCGGGTCTGGCACCGGATCGAACGGCGCGGGACCCTGTCCCTGCCCGAGGAGACGGTCGAGGCCGTCGGCGCCCGCCTCGACGTCATGGACCCGCAGGAGCAGGCCCGATCGCACGGTCATCATGGCCACAGCCATGCCCTGCCCCGCTCGCTGGGTCGGGTCGCGCTCAAGACCGTCACCTATGGCGTCATGCACTTCACCGTGGCGGTCAGCGTCGCCTTCGCCCTGACGCGGGACATCCGCGTCGCCCTGACCATCGGCACGCTGGAGCCCTTCGTCCAAACCGGCTTCTTCGCCATCCACGACCGCATCTGGAGCCGTATCGAGGCCCGCCGCGCCCGCAAACAGGCGCTGCTGGTCGCCTGAAGGCCCGTCTGAGGGAACGCCGCGCTGCCAAACGCCGCATCCGGCGCTATGGTGGCGCATGCACGCCTTCGAGACGATTCTGGCGGTCCTGCTGGGCGCGGTCCTGCTGTCGCTGGTCGCGCGCCGGCTGAAGGCGCCCTTCCCGCCCTTCCTGGCGCTGGGCGGCGCCGCCGTCGCCTTCCTGCCCTTCGCCCCCGATCTGACCCTGGATCCCGAGCTGGTGCTGGCCCTGTTCGTGGCCCCGATCCTGCTCGACTCCTCCTTCGACAGTTCGCCCCGCGACCTGAAGCGCAACGTCGTCCCCATCACCCTGATGACGCTGGCGGCCGTCGGGATCACCGTCGTCGCCGTGGCCCTGACCGCCCGCCATCTGGAGCCCGAGATGGGCTGGGCCGTGGCCATCGCGCTCGGCGCCATTGTCGCCCCGCCGGACGCGGCCGCCGCCACCGCCGTCCTGCGCGCCATGCCCGTGCCCTATCGCATCCGCACCATCCTCGAGGGCGAGAGCCTGTTCAACGACGCCAGTTCGCTGATGATCTACCGGCTGGCGGTGACGGCGGCCGTAGGCGGGATGGCGACCGGCTGGATTCTGGCCGCGACCATCGTCTGGGCCCTGGTCGGCAGCGTGGTCTTCGCCATGATCGTGGCCTGGATCACCACCCGACTGACGCGCAACATCACCGACGCCCCGGCCGCCATCCTGATCCAGTTCATCGGCACCTTCGGCCTGTGGATCGCGGCGGAGAAGCTGGGCCTGTCGGCCATCGTCACCGTAGTGGTCTACGGCCTGACCATCGCCCGGCTGGCGGCGCGCAACCCCGCCACCATCCGCGCCCCGGCCTATACGGTCTGGGACACGGTCGTGTTCGCCCTGAACGCCATGGCCTTCGCCCTCGTCGGCCTGCAGATCGGTCCGATCTGGCGCGGTCTGGACCCGGGCCAGCGTGGCGAATACGCCCTGTTCGCCGTCGCCGTCCTGATCGTCGCCGTCCTCGCCCGCCTGACATGGGTGATGGGCTACAATACCTTCCTGCGCCTCAAGAACCGGTGGTTCGGCGCGAACCTGCCCGATGGGGTTTCGGCGCCCACCCCGACCAGCGGCCTGATCATCAGCTGGGCCGGGATGCGCGGCGTGGTCAGCCTCGCCGCCGCCTACGCCCTGCCGCTGAACTTCCCGCACCGCGACCTGCTGCTTCTGGCCACCTTCGCCGTGGTGATGGGGACGCTGGTCCTTCAGGGCCTGACGCTGGGGCCGCTGATCCGACTGCTCGGCGCCCATGACGACGGCCAGCTGGAGCGCGAGATCAAACACGCCCGTCAGGTCGTCACCCAGGCCGCCGTCGATCATCTGAAGGGCTGCGAGGGTCGCGTCGCCGACCGCCTGAAGGACGAGTACAGCGAACGCCTCGACGCCGTCATGAGCCCCGAGGCCGATGACGGCCGGGTCGAGCTGGAGTCCGACCAGATCAAGACCGACCTCCTGACCACCAAGCGCGACGCCCTGATGAAGATGCGCACCTCGGGCGAGATCGGCGAGGCCGCCTACTACCAGATCGAGGAAGAGCTGGACCGTTACGAGCTCAGCTGGACGCCGGTGGTTCGCTAGGACTTCGGTGCGCTAGAGCAGCCACTCATAGCTGGCCCCATGCGGCTGACCGCGCGCGAGGGCGACCGCCGCCTCCGGGCCGGGCCAGGTCCTGAGGCGCAGCATGGGTCGGCGCTCGAACCCGTCCTCCTCGGCCTCGAAGGTCAACCAGGCCAGCGGCGCCTGCGCCGTCGCCCGCGCCCCGACGGCGGCCATGTGGGTGCGGATGCGGGCCTGCCCCTCGGGCGGGAAATACTGGAAGGCGATGGTGTGCAGCACCACGCGGCAGACGCCCGCTTGAGGCTCGACCGGCAGCCGGGCCTCCAGCCAGTCGGCGGCGTCGGCGGTCGTGATCTCCGGCGGGTTCCGGACGGCGAGGTCCAGCGCCGCGTTCAGCCGGGCCAGCCGGTCGCGCTGGTCGGTCCAGACATAGGCCGACAGGGTCCGCCGGGTCGCGGGGCCGGTGACGTCCAGCGGATGGCGGTCCACGGCCTGTCGCGAGACGACCCTCACCTCGGCCGACGGCGGCGGCGCACCCGTCCAGACCGGCTTCAACTGCACCGGCGAGGCCGGGTCGCCTGCCTTCACCCCGCCGAGGTCGTAGCCGTAGCGATCCAGCAGGCTGTTCAGCCCGGCGCTGGCCCCCAGCTCATAGAGGTCGAACGGCAGGCCAAACCGGTCGGCCAGCACCAGCAGCCCGGCCATCAGCCCCGCCGAGCGGCCCACCTCATTGGTCTGGGGTGGCCCATCCAGCCACGGATCGAGCGCCGCCGCATGGGCCGCGATGGCCTCGCCCAGCACGGCCCAGACCGCGTCATCGTCTTCGGGCGCGATATTCGGCGGATAGATCGCCGTCAGGGCCTGATCGATGCCCGACCTCGCCAGATCATGCAGGCCGCCGCAGAACCTGAGCGGCAGGGCGTCGCCCTCGTGCGAAGGATTGCCGGGCCAGTCCAGCACGCGGCGACCGATGGATCCCGACCGATCCAGCCGCGCCCCGACCAGTCCGCAGACCCGCCCCGTGAACGGCGCCCCGGCGGCGGTGCAGATCGCCGCCTGTTTGGCGAAGGCCTCTCTGACAGCGCCCTCGCCCATCGCCCTACCGCTTGTTCAGCGCGACCAGATAGACCTCCGAGGAGCCCTTCCGGCTGGCCTCGGGCTTGACGTATTTCACGTCCTGGAAGTTGGCGCGCAGGTCCGCCAGCACATGGCCCGCGTCGCCGCCCTGGAAATTCTTGGTCACGAAGGCCCCGCCCGGACGCAGGGTCCGGATGGCGAAGTCGGCGGCGATCTCGATCAGGGCGATGATCTTCAGATGGTCGGTCTGGCGGTGGCCGACGGTGTTGTGAGCCATGTCCGAAAGCACGAGGTCCGGCGGGCCGCCCAGCGCGTCGATCAGCTGCTGGTCTACACCGGGCTCGGTGAAATCGGCCTGGATCAGGGTCGAGCCCGGGATCGGCTCGATGGGCAGGAGGTCGACGCCGACCACAGCCCCGGCCCCGCGATTGACGCAGACCTGCACCCAGCCGCCCGGCGCGGCGCCCAGGTCGATGACCCGCGAGCCCTTCTTGACCAGCCGGAAGCGGTCGTCGATCTCGGCGAACTTGAAGGCGGCGCGGCTGCGCCAGCCCTCGGCGCGCGCCTTCTCGGACCAGGGATCGGCCAGCTGGCGCTTGATCCACTGGATGGAGGACATCGACTTCTTGTCCGCCGTCTTGATCTGGGTCCCCATGCCGCGGCCCTGGGCCGTGCCGCCGGTCGGCGGGCGCACCATCTTGCGGCGTGCGGGCGCGGCTTCGGCCTTGTCGGGGGTCTTTTCGTCCTTACTCATGCTTCCCACATAGCCCCGACGGACTTCCCGGGCTATGACCCCCGACCGGATTAGAAGAACCGGACCAGAATAAAGGAGCGCGCCCATGGCCGACGAAACCCTGACCCTTTCCCTCGACACCGGCGATGTCGTCATCAAGCTGCGGCCTGATCTGGCGCCCGGCCACGTGGCCCGCATCACCGAACTGGCCAACGAAGGCTTCTACGACGGCGTCGTCTTCCACCGCGTGATCCCGGGCTTCATGGCCCAGGGCGGTGATCCGACCGGCACCGGCACCTCGGGCTCCAAGAAGCCGAACCTGAAGCAGGAATTCTCCTCCGAGCCCCACGTTCGCGGTGTCTGCTCCATGGCCCGCACCTCGGACCCGAACAGCGCCAACTCGCAGTTCTTCATCTGCTTCGACGACGCCACCTTCCTGGATCGCCAGTACACCGTCTGGGGCCAGGTGATCGAAGGCATGGAAAACGTCGACGCCCTGCCCAAGGGCGAGCCGCCCCGCGAGCCGGGCAAGATTCTCAAGGCCACCGTGGCCTGATTTCGAAGGGCGGGCCGAAAGGTCCGCCCTTTTTGCTTCAGTCTCCGCCGTACCAGCGGAACTTCTGGCCGCCGAAGGCGGAGCCGCCGGCGCGGACGGTTCCGGTCAGGACCGGGGCCTCCTCGCCCAGGTTGCGGCGGGCCGTGGCCAGAGCGCCCTGATCCAGCGTCCCGTTGAAGGCGACATTGCCGAGACGCGGATCGGTCCCCTCGAAGCGGACGCGGCCGTCGGTGACCTCATAGGTCTTGGGCAGGACGCGGATGGTCTCGGCGCCGTCCTTCTCGAACTCGATCATGACCGGAGCGAAGGTCCCGGACTTCGACCCGCTTTCCCAGGCCGCGAAGTCGGCGGACTGGCCGAGGAACAGGGCCTTGACCCGATATCCGTCGACCGAGATCGGCGCCGCCGGGATGTAGTAGCCCGACAGATCTCCGCTGATCTCATGCTTGAAGGTCGTCGCGGCCGGGGCCGAGGCCGGTCCCTTCGCCGCCGGGGCGGGCTTGAAGTCGTCGCAGGCGGCGAGCGCGAGCACCGCCAGCAGGATCGCGCCGGATCGCTTCATCATGTCTCTCACGGCAGATGCAGAAGGGGAGCGAGCCAGCCGATCTCCTGCAGGTGCTCGATGCCCTCGAAGATCGGAATCGCCAGCAGGAAGACCAGACCGTCCCGCAGGGTGGTCAGGAAGAACTGGGGTCGGATCTCAAGCGAGGGATTGTCCCGCCAGCGAGAGAAGTCCGGGCCGTTGCGGGGCACCCGGCGCATATAATCGGCATAAGGCGCGCCGAATTCGTTCAGCAGCCAGGCCTCTTCCCTTCGGACGGTGAAGTGGAACACCAGCACCGAGATCGCCGTAAAGACCAGGGCCAGGATCAGGCTGCCCGTCTGGGCGCCGATGCCGAAGGCGGCCAGATGGCTGAACAGATAAAGCGGATTGCGGCTGATCGAATAGGGACCGGTGTCGACGATCTCGGCCTTCTTGCGGCCGCCGATGTAGAGCGAACACCAGGCGCGGCCGACGATGGCCACCACGATGGCGCCCAGGCCCACGCTCTCCATACCCTTGTGGAAGACGCCGTCGCCCCACTGGGTGACGGTGACCATGGACAGGCCGACAGCACCCAGCAGGCAGACCCCGATCGCCCATTTCCGCAACCGCTGGATATGCTGAAGATCGAATCCCGTCGTAACCGTCATGCCCACTCCTCCCGGTTTTTTGCGACGTGAACGCCTGTGGCCGCCCGGGCGCAAGCAGGAATGTTCGTTCACGGTCGAAAGTTAGCGGTCCAGCGACTGGTCCAGGGCCCGGAACGCCGCGATGGCGAGCTCCGTGGATGAGATGAAGGCCGAGGGGGTGATCTTGTCGAAATCGTCGGACGGGCGGTGATAGTCGGGGTGGTCGACGACGCCCATGTAGATGAACGGCAGGCCCGCCTTGAAGAAGGGCCCATGGTCCGAGGCGTCGACCCAGTTGTCCGAACCCGTGTCCTGGGGCGTGTCATGGCCGAAGGCGAGCGAGATGGCGCCGTTGGGGGCGAGCGTCTCCAGGATCGGGCGGAAGGCGGGGTTCTGGTACGTCCCCGAGACCCACAGATGGCCGTCGGTCTCCGCCCGCGAGGTCATGTCGAAGTTGAGATTCAGGGCGATGGACGACAGGGGCACGGGCGGCGCCTGGACGAAGTGTTTGGCCCCGATCAGCCCCCGCTCCTCTCCGTCGAAGGCCACGATCAGGACGGAGTGCTCGGGGGCCTGGGCCTTCAGCCGACGCGCCAGCTCCAGCATGGTCGCCACGCCCGAGGCGTTGTCGTCGGCGCCGTTGTAGATCAGTCCGCTCGAGACGCCGACGTGGTCATAATGGGCGGTGACGACGATGTAGCGGTCGGTCGCCCGCGTCCCGGGGATCAGGCCGATGATGTTGGTCCCCTTGTAACGGACCAGACCCGAACGACTGGGAACCTCGGCCTCGAACGGCTGCAGCCGGCCGACCGGCGGGGCCTCGATGCCCATCGCCTCCAGCCGCGAGACGATATAGGCCCGAGCCCGCTCGCCGCCGGGCGAGCCCGTGTCGCGCCCCTCCATGTCGTCGGCCGACAGGATGCGGACATCGTCCAGCAGTTGCTGCGAGGCGGCGGGAATCGTCGGCGCGGTCGGCGTCGGCTTCTCGGCCGTCGTGCCGCAGGCGGCAAGCGTCGCGGCGATTCCGGCGAGGGCGGAGACGATTGGCAGTCGCAAGGCAGGCTTCATTTGAAAATCGCTTATAAAACAAGGACCGTCCGGCGCGCAGACACGAAAATGGGGCGCCAAACCGTGCCAAACCGTGCCAAATCGCGCCAGATCCCGGGCATGATCGCCGCGATCCGGAGACCATTCTAGGGCCTTGGCGAGGGATGGGCGCCCGATTGCCGCCAGTTTTCGCCAACTCCTTGATCCTCAAGGCGAAGGTCAGCGCTGGAATGCGAGGTCGAGCCTCGATTTCGATTTGCCCCGGCTCACCGGACCGTCGGAGGATGCTAAGGGTGTCCGCCACGATCCGGAGCGTGCGATTCCCATGGCCAAACCTTCCTCAGACAGCCTGTCCGACATCGCGGTCGAGACCCTGAGCGAAGATCAGGCCGCAGCCGAGCTGAGCCGGCTGGCGGCGGAGATGCGCCGCGCCGACTTCCTCTACAACGAGGCGGCGCCCGAACTGAGCGACGCCGAATACGACGCGCTGAAGGCCCGCAACCTGGCCATCGAGACGCGCTTCCCGGCCCTGATCCGCGCGGATTCGCCGTCGCTGAAGGTGGGCTCGCCCGCCTCCAGCCAGTTCTCCGAGGTGCGCCACGGCGTGCCCATGCTGTCGCTCGACAACGCCTTCGACGAGGGCGACGTCGCCGACTTCGTGGCCCGGATCCAGCGCTTCCTGAAGCTGCCGCATGCCGATCCGGTCGCCTTCGTGGCAGAGCCCAAGATCGACGGGCTGTCGGCCAATATCCGCTATGAGAAGGGCATCCTGGTCCAGGGCGCCACGCGCGGCGATGGCCGCACGGGCGAGGACATCACCGCCAATCTGAAGACCATTTCCGACATTCCGGTGAAGCTCTCGGGCTCGGGCTGGCCCGACCTGATCGAGATCCGGGGCGAAGTCTATGCCCCCAACGAAGGCTTCGCGGCCTTCAACGCGGCGGCGGAAGCGGAAGGGCGCCGCACCTACGCCAACCCGCGCAACTTCGCCGCCGGCTCCCTGCGCCAGATCGATCCCAAGGTCACGGCGGGCCGCCCCCTCGCCTTCTTCGCCTATGCCTGGGGCGAGACTTCCGCGCCCTTCGCGGAGACCCAGGAAGGCGCGCTGGCGGCGCTCAAATCCTGGGGCTTCAAGGTCAATCCGCGCTCGGTCCGGGTCGAGGGCGTCGACGGACTGATGGACGTCTATCGCGGGCTGGAGACCGACCGCGCGGGCCTCGGCTATGACATCGACGGGGTGGTCTACAAGGTCGACCGGCTGGACTGGCAGGAGCGGCTGGGTTTCGTCTCGCGCAGCCCGCGCTGGGCCATCGCCCACAAATTCCCGGCCCAGCAGGCGACGACGGTGCTCAAGGGCATCGACATCCAGGTGGGCCGCACCGGCTCCCTGACCCCCGTGGCGCGGCTGGAGCCCGTCACCGTCGGCGGCGTGGTCGTCAGCAACGCCACCCTGCACAATGAGGACGAGATCGCCCGCAAGGACGTCCGCATCGGCGACACCGTCGTCCTGCAGCGCGCCGGCGACGTCATCCCCCAGATCGTCGAGGTGGTCATCGAGCGCCGCCCGGCCGAGGCGGTCCCTTACGTCTTCCCGACCCACTGCCCGGTCTGCGGATCGGAGGCGGTGCGGCCCGAGGGCGAGGTGCGGCGGCGCTGCACCGGCGGCCTGATCTGCAACGCCCAGCTGGTCGAACGGCTGAAGCATTTTGTCTCGCGCCGCGCCTTCGACATCGAGGGTCTGGGCGAGAAGCAGTTGATCGCCTTCCATGAGCGCGGCTGGATCCATGAGCCGGCCGACATCTTCCGCCTCGCCCGCGACACCGAAAAGCTGGACCTGCTGCGCGCCGAGGACGGCTATGGCGACACCAGCGTGAAGAACCTGGTCGCGGGCATCGACGCTCGGCGGACCATAGCGCTCGAACGGCTGATCTTCGGTCTGGGCATCCGCGATATCGGCGACCAGACCTCACTGTTGCTCGCCAGGCATTTCGGCAGCTGGGCAGACTTTTACGCGGCTGGTCTGGAAGCCGCCTCCGGCATTCCGTCGCCCGAATGGACCCGACTGGCCGAGGGCCACGGCGTCTCCCAGCGGACCCTGTCGGTGATGGCCGCAGCGGAACTCTCACCCGCCGATCCCTGGCCCGAGGCCCCCATCGACCAGAAGCTGGCCCTCGCCTTCCCCGGCGTCGCTACACCCGCCCGCCGCGCCCTTGCCGTACTCGCGCCCGACTGGCCGGCTGTGCTGGAACTGGCCCGGATCGCGCGCGAGGACGGACCGTCGGAGACTCTCGGCCAGATCGCCGGGATCGCCGGGGTCGGTCCCGTCGCCGCCCGCGCCGTCGCCGAGTTCTTCCACGAGGTCCACAACCGCACGGTCGTGGACGCCCTGATCGCGGAACTGACCGAGGTCGTGGATGCCGAAAAGCCGAAGACCGACAGCCCGGTCGCCGGCAAGACCGTCGTCTTCACCGGCTCGCTGGAGAAGTTCACACGCGACGAGGCCAAGGCCCGCGCGGAGAGCCTGGGCGCCAAGGTCTCAGGATCGGTGTCGAAGAAGACCGACTATGTCGTCGCCGGTCCCGGCGCCGGGTCAAAGCTGAAAGACGCGGAAAAGCACGGGGTTACGGTCCTCAGCGAGGACGACTGGCTGGAAATGATCGGCTGAAAACTTGACCTAAGGTCCGGTTTTTTATCGACAATCAAGGAACCGTGATCGGCGGATCGGCCTTGTTTCGAACGGAAACGCGCGCCAGTCTGGCTCTCAACGGGACGAAGCGTCCCGAACCAAGGAAACGACCATGAAAGCCTCTCTGTTCGCCGCCGCCGCCCTCTCGGTCGCAGCCATCGCCGCCTCCGCCGTCGCCGCACCGCCTCCGGGCGATCCGACCGGCCTGTGGCAGACCCCGACCAACGGCGGTCAGGTGCGCATCAGCCATTGCGGCCAGGCCCTGTGCGGCGTGCTGGTGACCTCGGACCACATCCGCGCCAATCCGGGCATGACCGACGACCACAACCGCGACCGCGCCCAGCGCGGCCGGACGCTGCGCAACCTGCCGATGCTGAACGGTTTCACCGGCGGGCCGACCGAATGGCGCAACGGCTCGGTCTACAACCCCGACGACGGCGGCACCTATCACGGCACCATCACCATGGTGAACCCCAACACCCTGCGCCTGCGCGGCTGCATCGTTGCGCCCCTGTGCAAGACGCAGACCTGGACGCGGATTCAGTAGTCAGCGTGAGTCTCCTCCCCCTTCCGGGGGAGGTGGCGCGGCGCCCTTCGCGCCGTGACGGAGGGGGAAATCCAGACGGCGTCTGGTTCGCCCCCTCCACCCCTTCGGGGTCCCCCTCCCCCAAGAGGGGGAGGAGACATTTCTATCGATTCAACGCCGCCTGCCCCGCCGGGGCATAGCGGTCGCCCGACGCCGCATCCTTCGGGAAGACCGCCTCGATGGCGGCGAGATCTTCCTGCGTCAGAACCACATCGGCCGCCGCCGTATTGTCCTCCAGCGCGCCGATGCGACGCGTGCCCGGGATCGGAACCAGATCCTCGCCTTGCGCCAGCACCCAGGCCAGGGCCAGTTGCGCGGCCGTCAGACCCTTGGTCGTCGCCAGCGTCTTCACCGCCTCGACCAGATCGAGGTTCTTCTGGAAATTGTCGCCGAGGAAGCGCGGGTTCGAGCGGCGAAAGTCGTCGGGCGCCAGGTCGTCGATCGACTTGATCTCTCCCGACAGGAAGCCCCGGCCGAGCGGGCTGTAGGGCACGAAGCCGATGCCCAGCTCCCGGACCGTCGGCAGAATCTCCGCCTCAGGCTCGCGGCTCCACAGGGAGTATTCGGTTTGCAGCGCGGTGATCGGATGGGTGGCGTGGGCCTTGCGGATGGTCGCCGGCGCGGCTTCCGACAGGCCGAGGAAGCGGACCTTCCCCTCCTTGACCAGCTCGGCCATGGCCCCGACCGTCTCCTCGATCGGCGTGTCCGGATCGACCCGGTGCAGGTAGTAGAGGTCGACGTGGTCCATGTTCAGCCGCTTCAGGCTGCCCTCGATGGCGCGGCGGACATTGGCGGGCGAGCCGTCGATCTTCAGCGCCGTGCGGTCCTCGTTCCAGTTGATGCCGAACTTGGTGGCGACGAAGGCCTTGTCGCGTTTATCCGCCAGCGCCTTGCCGACCTGGATCTCGTTGGTGTGCGGGCCGTACATCTCGGCCGTGTCGAACAGGGTGACGCCGAGATCGAGCGCGCGATGGATCACGGTCGTGGCCTGATCCTCGTCCAGGCCCTGACCGTAGAAGGCGGCCATCCCCATGCAGCCGAGGCCGACGGCGCCGACCTCCGGGCCGGATTGTCCAAGCGTACGGGTCTTCATGGGGCGCTCCTTTTCGGTGAGAGGCTCAGGTCGTCATGCCGCCGCCGAACCGCAAGGCTGGATCAGAGCGGCGCCGCCTGAATTTTCAGCCAGTCGAGAGCTTCGCCATCCAGCAGCGGCCCGACCTTGGCCAGGGTCTCGGCGTGATAGGCGTCGACATAGGCGCGTTCGGCGTCCGTCAGCATCGTCACGTCGATCAGACGGCGGTCCAGCGGGGCGAAGGTCAGCTGTTCGAAGCCGTGCATCGGCCGCTCGCCGCCGGGGATGGGCTCGGGCGCGGTGACGACCTGCAGGGTCTCGATGCGGATGCCCCAGTGACCCTCGCGGTAATAGCCGGGCTCGTTGGACAGGATCATGCCGGTCAGCAGCGGTTGGGTGTTCACCGCCTTGGCGATGCGCTGCGGGCCTTCATGGACGCCGAGATAGCTGCCGACGCCGTGGCCGGTGCCGTGGTCGTAGTCGAGGCCGGCCATCCACATCGGGGCGCGGGCGACGGCGTCCAGCTGGTGTCCCGTGGTGCCCACCGGGAAGCGGATCACGGCCATGGCGATATGGGCCTTGAGCACCAGGGTGAACATGCGGATCTGGTCCGCCGTCGGCTCGCCGATGGCCATGGTCCGGGTCACGTCGGTGGTGCCGTCCAGATACTGGCCGCCGCCGTCGACCAGCAGCAGGGAGCCCTTCTCGATGCGGCGGATCTTGTCGCCGACCGGCTTGTAGTGCGGCAGGGCGCCGTTGGGGCCGGCGCCGGCGATGGTGTCGAACGACAGGTCCTTGAGCGCGCCCGTGGCCTCGCGGAAGCCCTCCAGCACGCCCGCGATCTCGCGCTCGTCCGGCAGGGTTTCCTGGGCCGTGGTGCCGACCCAGTGCAGGAAGCGGGTCAGGGCCGCGCCGTCGCGGATATGGGCCTGACGCGTGCCCTCGATCTCGACCGGATTCTTGGCGGCGCGCGGCAGGGCGCAGGGGTCCATGGCGCGCACGATCGTCGCCCCCGCCCCTTCCAGCCGGTCGAAATACCAGGCCGAGGACTGGGCCGGATCGATCAGCACCTTGCTGCCCGACAGATCGCCCAGGGCTTCGTCGAGGTGGGCAGTCGGCTTCAGGGCCACGTCGTCGCCCAGCCAACCGGGCAGTTCGTTGGTGACCTTGGCCGGGTCGAGGAACAGCTGGGCCGTGCCGTCCGCGGCGACGATGGCCTGCCCCAGAGGCAGGGGCGAGCGGATCACGTCGCCGCCGCGCACATTGAACAGCCAGGCGATGGAGGACGGGGCGGTGAGGACGGCGACGTCGGCGCCGGCGTCGGCGACGGCCCGGCCGATGCGGGCGCGCTTGGAGGCGCTGCTCTCGCCGGAATAGCGGTCCTCATGCGGAACCACCGGGGCCTGCGGCTGGCCCGGACGGGCGTCGCCCCAGGCCTGATCCAGCGGATTGACGTCGACCGGCTTGAGTTCGGCGCCCGCGCGGGCGGCCGCGCGGCTAAGGCTCGCCAGGGCGTCGGGGCTGTGCAGCCGGGCGTCATAGCCGATGACGGCGCCCTTGGGCGCGCCGGCCAGATAGGCGGGCACCCCGCCCTCGACGAGGTCCAGGATCTCGAACTGGCCCGGATCGACCTGGGCGCGGACCTGCACCGTATAGCGGCCGTCGGCAAAGACGGCGGCCCGGTCCTTGAGCACCACGGCGGCGCCCGCCGAACCGGTGAAGCCGGTCAGCCAGGCGAGGCGGTCATTGGCCTCGGGCAGATATTCGTTCTGGTGCTCGTCCTCGTGCGGGACCAGCAGGCCGTCGAGGCCCTGTTCGGCCAGACGGGCGCGAACGAGCGGAAGGTGTTTGGCCCCGAAGGACGGATCGGTGGTTTCATCGAAGGACTGGCGCATGGCGCAGACCTAAGACCAGACCGCTCTCGGCTCAAGGCTCGCTCTGGTCTCTTTGGACAGGGATCAGCGTTTGCCCGCGCTGTCATGCTTGGCGGCCAGAGCCTCGGCCCGCGCACTCCAGTCCGCAAGCTTGTCGCCGAAGGTCATGATTTCCGCCGCACAGCGCTCGCCGTGTGTCTTGAGCATTTCCGCCGGGTCGCCGTCCAGATAGGGCAGCACCTGCTCGAGCCAGTCGACCCCCGGCGCCCGGGCTTCAAGGCGGCCGAGATACCAGGTCATGACGGCGATCAGGCCGACTTGCTCGTCACTGCCCTCTTCCATCTGATCGCCCAGCACGGCGGTGACGGCCATACAGGTCAGGTCCGCCCGATTGACCGAATCCCGGACCGGATCGGCGGATTGCGCGCAGACGGCGCCGGCCGAGGCCAGCAGGAAGACGCCGGAAAGCAAAGGCAGCGAACGCCACAGACGCTTCATCCTCAATGCCCCGCCATCTCGTTGAAGGCGAGATAGAGCCACAGCAGGGCCAGCATGCTGAAGGTGAAGGTGGTCATCATGAACAGGGCGGTCATCCGGCAAATCGTGCCGAAACGACTGCGCTGATAGGCCCCCTTCATATGCTTGTAGAGGTGCACGGGCATGAGCAGGATCAGCCACCAGGCCCAGCCGCCGATGACCATCGACAGCAGCAGGATCACCGTCACCAGCAGCATCTGGAACGACAGGGAGTGCATCGAGAAGACCAGGTGGTCGAAGACGTAGAAGCGCCGGTTGAAGATGAACAGCAGGGTCAGCATCAGGGCCGAGACCGGCAGGGCCAGGATGGCCACCCGGTGCAGCCAGATCTCCATGATCAGGGAGAAGCGTTCCGGGTCCTCGCGGATGGCCTTCACCCGAACGTCGGCCCAATGCTTGAACGATTTCATCCGGGCGCTGTCGTTCGGGTTGGTGTCGATCGCATGCCCGTCGGCCTCGGCCTCGGCGGTCTTCTGGTCCGCGATCGCCTTGCCGAACCTGGCCCAGTCACCGTTCACCGCCAGAAGCGCCGTCCGCTTCTCGGCGGCCGTCATGGTCGGGTCCATCTCGATCTCGGCCCGGGCCTGATCGAGCGCGGCGCGGGTGTGAGGCGTGTTCGGCAGGGGAACCAGACCGGTGGGCTTGTCCGCCACCCCCGCGTGCTCGCCTTCAGAGGTTCCATGGGCGGCAGGGCCGGACTGGTCCCCGGTCTCGGGAGTACCCGTCAAAGGGATGACGGTGCGCGGCTGACCGGGTTCTCCGGGCACGGTGATGTTGGTGTGGACGTTGTTGTGGCCGCCGTCCTCCGCCGCCTCGCGATGCTCGGCCGACTTCGCCGCCAGGTGGCTGACGAACAGCACGACCAGCAGGATGACCAGGAACATCCGGAACGGCTGCACCTGCGAGGCGCGTTTGCCCTCGAGGAAGTCGCGGGTCAGCTGCCCCGGGCGGCGCAGAAGGTTGGGCAGGGTCTTGAACAGCCGGCCGTCGAGGTGAAGCAGGCTTTCCACCGCCTCGACCAGCAGGTGCCAGGAGTTGCGGTGGAAATCCTCGGCCAGCTGGCCGCAGTTATGGCAGTAGGTGCCCTGCAGCGGGGTCTCGCAGTTGGCGCACGGCGTGCCGACCGGAATATCGGCGTGCTTGCGCTTCCAGCGCAGCCAACCGCCTGTCGACGCCAGCGCCGCGACTTCGAGTTCCCCTGACATCAACGCCCCCGCGTCTAGAATCTACACACTCCAGACGGGTTTACGTTTTTCGAGGAAGGCGCGCACCCCCTCCTGCCCCTCTTCGGAAACACGAGCGCGTGCGATGCGCTTCGCCGTGTCTTCCATGAGACTGTTGTCAAGCTTGTGGGTGGTCACATGGTGCACCAGGGCCTTGGCGTCGCCCATGGCTCCGGGCGCGCTGCCCGACAGACTGTCGGTCAGCATCGAGACGAAGGCGTCGATGGATTCGGCGTCGGGCAGGACCATGTCGATCAACCCCAGATGGGCGGCATAGTCGGCGTCGAAGGTGTTTCCGGTCAGGAACAAGGCCCGGGCCCGGCGCGCGCCGACCGCCTCGACCACATAGGGGGCGATGGTCGCGGGGATCAGGCCCAGCTTGACCTCGGAGAAGGCGAACTTGGCGCCGTCCACGCCCACGGCCATGTCACAGGCGGCGACGATGCCCGCCCCGCCGCCCATGGCCGCGCCCTCGACGACGGCGACCGTCAGGGCCGGAACGTCATGCAGGGCCTTCAGCATCTTCGCCAGACCCATGGCATCGTCGCGGTTATCGCTCTCGGACCAGTCGGCGGCCGAACGCATCCACGACAGGTCAGCGCCCGCGCTGAACGTCCCGCCCGCGCCGCGGATGAAGACCACCCGCACGGTGTCCGCGCCGTGCAGGGTCAGGAAGGCCTCGTGCAGGGCGGCGATGGTCTCGGCGTTGAAGGCGTTCTTCTTCGCCGGCCGGTTGATGGTCAGGAAGACCACCCCGTCGGTCGTCGACTCGATCAGCACCAGATCATTGTCCGCATCGGGCGCCGGATCGATGACCAGGGGCTGGGCGATGGGGTTGGAATCCGCGACGGCATTGGCCGCGTCGCTGGCGTTGAGGTCGGTCTGGGGGGAGTTGGCGTCGGTCATTGCAGGTCCTCGTTCTCCCGGTCTGAACGCCCGGGCGCGGCTTTGGTCCGCCTTAGGCCGAAAGAAGCTGACGGCAAAGCTCCTCAGGCGCCGCACCCGTCTGCTATCACGGGCGGCACACGCAATCCGCCGACGGAGACGACCATGAGCCTGACGGGCGCCTATGACCCCGAGAACATCTTCGCGAAGATCCTGTCGGGCGGCATTCCCTCGGTGAAGGTCTGGGAGGACGAGGACGTCCTCGCCTTCATGGACGTCTTCCCCCAGTCCGAGGGCCATGTGCTGGTGATCTCGAAGACCTCCCAGGCGCGCAACCTGCTGGAGGTGGAGCCCGAGGTCCTGTCGAAGCTGACCGCCGCCGTGCAGCGCACCGCCAAGGCGGTCACAAAGGCTCTGGAGCCCGAAGGCTTCTCCATCATGCAGTTCAACGGCGAGGCCGGCGGCCAGACCGTCTATCACCTGCATTTCCACATCATCCCCCGCTGGTCCGACCGTCAGATGAAGGGCCACGGTCACGCGCCGATGGCCGACGCGGCGGTGCTGCGAGGACTGGCCGACCGGATCGCGGCCGCGCTGGACTGAGGACGGCCCTCAGACCAGCAGCATGATCGCATTGCCGAAATTGTGCATCAGCACCGGCAGCAGCAGGCTGCGGGTCCTCAACACCAGCCAGACCCCGATCAGGGACGGCAGGCCCGTCAGGGCCATGGTCATCGGATCGAACGAGAACTGACCGTCCGAAAAGCCGAAGGCGTGGGCGAGGCCGAACAGGGCGCAGGACAGGACGGCCCCAAGGCTCCAGTCCACGCCGAGGAACCGCAGCCGCCCCGAGAAGGCGCGCTCCAGCGCCAGCAGCAGGACGCCGCGATAGAAGGGCTCCTCCTCGAAGCCCGGCATGGTCAGCTGGAAGGCGACGGTCTCCTTCGAGGCGCTCTCATTGGGGAAGATCAGGGCCATGACCAGGAACAGCCCCGCATAGGCCGCCGTGACCGGCAGGGCCGTCTTCCAGCTTCCGGGCGCCTGCGTCAGGGTCAGGCCGGACCGCTTCCACCCGAACATCGGCAGCGATGCGACGGCCAGCGTGACGGCCAGGGCCATGATCTTCCCCTGCCAGTTCCAGTCGCTGTGCGGAATCACGTCGGGGATCAGCCCCCAAACCCGGGTCAGCATGGCGTCATTGACGAACACCAGCCCCGCCGCCGCCAGCAGCCACATCCATGAGGTCCTGCCCGGAAACAGCAGGCCGAGGCCCCCGCCGATCCCGAGCAAAAGGGCGACCACGCCCAGAATACCGATAATGCCGTCCACGCCGTTCACTCCACTGGCTGCGAGAGCACGACGGATAGGACGGTCGACGGCGTCCGGGCTTCTCAGAACCCGGCCAACCGCATCTCAAAACCTTGCGACGGTGCGATTTACGCGGCGGGCGCCGTCTGGCGGGCCTCGGCGCCGGTCCGCGCGAGCCGCGCCTGTCGCCAGGCGCCGGGACTGACGCCCTCGGCCTGCTGGAACACCCGGTTGAACGACGGCAGGGAGGCGAAGCCGCTGTCCATGGCGATGACGATCAGCTTCTCCTCACGCCGCACCGGATCGGCCAGCAGCCGCCGCGCCTCGGCCATGCGGGCGGCGTTCACGAAGGTGCGGAAGTGGTCATAGCCCAGCCGGTCGAGGATCAGCCGCCGCACCGCCCGCTCCGAGGCCCCCATCCGGCCCACGAAGGCGGCGAGGTCGAGATCGGGATCCAGCCAGACCTGCTCGACCTCCATCAGACGCCGCAGCCGGGCCTCCAGCGCGGTCTCTTCGGGATCGGAAGTCGGTGTCCGGACGGCGGCGGGCGACGCGAGGACCCGCTCTCCGCCCAGCGCCAGCAGCCAGCCGGTGAAGCCCAGCACCGCCGCGTTCTGGGCGATGGAGAAGAGCTGCGGCTGCCAGTCCAGACCGAAAGCCAGATCGGCGCCCATGTCGGCCACAAGCTGGGCGGCGGGCAGGACGGCGACCCACAGTCTCGAGCGGCGGCGGCCGTCGATCAGATCGCCCTCCCGGTCGCGGATCAGCCGCCAGGCCAGCCAGGCCATCATCCCCAGCCCCATGGCGATCAGGACGAAGGACAGGCCGCGCTGGGCGAGGACCTCGCCGAAGACGCCCCGGTCGGCACAGGCCACGACCATCCAGATCAGGCCGACGACCAGCACCGCGCCGCGCGGCCGGAAGGTCCAGTCGAAAACCGACAGGCAGAACCACCAGAGGAAGGCGACCGTCAGGCCGCTGAGCAGAACCGCCAGATGACCGACCGGGCCGCCCAACTGCAGCGCCGACACCGGGGTATTGCCCGCCAGAAAGCCGCACAGGCACAGGGCCAGCGGCGCGAACCAGCGGTCGTCCGCCCGATCCGCCCGGCGCCATTTGCCGATCGCGGCGACCACCAGAAGGGTCGCCCCGGCGACACGGACGATGACGTCGAGCTGGTCCAGCGGCATGGCTGGACCCTATCGTTCACAGCGGGATCAGAAAATCCCCACCGCACCAAGGCTTCTGACGAGCAGGATGATGGCCATGCCTCGATGACCGATGCGGTAGCGCCGACCGGCAAGCGGACCGGATCGCGAGTTAGATTGAGGTTATGCTCGGTTCAGGAAGGCCCAAAGAGCAAACGCCATCAGCCCTGCGCAGATCGCCACCGCTAGGGCGTTGATGACTTGTGCGATCTTGGTGGACCGGGGTCGTCCGCCGGATCGGTGAGGCGCGCAAGCAATCCACAAGCCGGAAGCGACCGCCACGATACCGGCGGGTAGTCCAAAAATCAGGAAGATAAATTCCGGATAGACCTCATTTGGACGCCCCATCCACTTCCATACCAGCGGGTGCTCCGCAAAGACCCACATCGTCGCGAAGGAGGCCACAGCAGCGATCAACGGCAGGTATCGGCGCGCCGAACTCAGCGTCATGGTCGGCGTCCTCAGATTCCGCCCTAGAAAATCCCCACCGCTCCCTGGGCCCAGACGAACAGGACGAGGGCGAGGATGGCCAGGCCCAGCGCCAGCCGGACCTGAAGCCCGCGCGCGCGCCAGAAGACCAGTTCGAAGGCCAGTCCCGCGCCGCCGAGCAGGACGGCGGCGAAGACGAAATCGGAGGGGGTCCAGGCGACCTCATGGGTGAAGCGCATGGCGACCGCCGGAACGCTGAGCAGCGCCGCGATCAGACCCCAACCGATCACCCGGACCGGATTGAGAAAGGGCTTGGGGGCGTCGTGCGAGGAGATGTGGGTCATGGCGTCCGTCCCTGTTCGTCTGTCCTTCCCCCTATGCTGCTTCGCCGCCGACAAGGCATGTGGAGGTTCCAAGGATTTTCCGTGGGCCCGCCGCCCCCGGTCCCGGCAGGCGATCGGACCGTTTTTAATCTCGCCGTCAGACCCAGCGCATCATGGCGGGCCCTATGATCCCGACGGGGCCCATTCCGCCCTTCGGAGACCTGACGTCATGCACCCGAACCCTCGCCTGAACGCCATCGCGGCGCCTTCGGCGATCACCGCCCTCGTCGCCATCGTCCTCACCGCCGCCGGCTGTCAGAAGGCGGCCGAAACGCCTTCCGCCCCGCCCGCCCCAGCGGCGCCCGCCTCGACGGCCCCTGCGGGGACGCCTGCCCTGCCCCTCGTCGCCGACGCGGAAATCCAGCGGATCGCGCCGATGGTCGCGTCCGAATATTTCGAGACCCTGACCGAGGCCGCCTTCACCGACACGCCCGCCCAGCTGGATGCGGCCATCGCCAGCGCCCGCGCCGCGTCGTCGCGGGACGGCAAACGCCTCCCGGCGCCGGCGCAGGCCGAACTGGTCCACCGACTCGAGCAGATCCGGCAGGCCCGGGCTGCCGACAATCGCGCCGACCTCGCCATCGCCTCGATCGAGGGCTATCGCCTCTTCGTCTCGGCGGGGATCAATGTCGGATCGGCGCCGGTCGAGGTCGCTCTGCTCGACTATTCCGGCTTCCGTTACGGCGCCGATCTGGCCGCCACGCCCACGCGCTGGGACGACGCCCGGGCGGCGTCAGCCTTCGCCGAAACCCGGTGGGCCGCGATCCAGAGCCGGGTCACTGACGCCGCGCTGAAGAGCAGGTTCGCGGTGACACTGGCCGGGATGAAGGCGGCCGCCGACGCCGAGGACGCCGGCCTCGCGGCGCAATTCAACCGCGCCGAACTGGACCAGGTCGATGAGCTGGAGACCTTCTTCGCCCGACACGCGGGCTGATCAGAACGGCCCGCGGAAGATGAACCATGCGCCGCCGAAGATCATGGCGAAGCCGACCGCATGGTTCATCGTCAGCCTCTCGCCCAGCACCGTCACCGAGAAGACGGCGAAGACCAGAAGGGTGATCACCTCCTGCATCGTCTTCAGCTCGGCCGCCGAATAGACCGTATGGCCGATGCGGTTGGCGGGCACGGCCAGGCAGTATTCGAAGAAGGCGATGGCCCAGCTGACCCCGACCACGATCCACAGCGGCTTCGAGCCGAACTTCAGGTGCCCGTACCAGGCGAAGGTCATGAAGACATTCGACAGCACCAGCATCAGAATCGGGGCGATGTAGGGAAACGACAGCCGCATCGGCGCAAGATGCTTGCCCGCGACGCTTTCCGCCAGCATAACCCGCGCCGGACGCGGGCCGACCGCATCCTCGCGCCCGCTGAAGGGCCGGCTTAGCTCAGTTGGTAGAGCGCCAGTTTTGTAAACTGGATGTCGCGGGTTCGATTCCTGCAGCCGGCACCAGCCGCCCTCCTCCGCTCACCCCGGCCGTTCCGTCACCCGCGCGGCGGCGGTGACGATGGTCTGATAATCGGGCGAGGCGCGCAGGGGGCCGAGGAAGTCGCACGACGGATAGCGGCTCAGCATCTGGTTGATCAGATAGCGGTGTCCCTGCATCGCCCGGTCCCAGTCGGCGGCGGCCCGCTCGACCTCGGACGGCTTGACGGCTCCGCGCGCGGCCATCGCCTTCAGCTCGAGAAGATCCGCCTCGCGGTCATGCGGCAGGGCCTGAATGGCGCGGAACTCGCCGGCGGCCAGGGTCGCGAAGCGTTCGCCGGCCGCCTGCAGCCGCAGCCGGACCTGGGGGTCGGAGACGATGCCCGGATCGTTCAATCCGGCGGCCAGTTCGACATAGCACTGGTCAGACGTCGGCGCCCCGGCCCAGCCCTCGGCGGGCGCGGCGGTCTGAACGGCCACAGCCATCAGAAGCACGATCATCGGCGTCGAAGCCAGCGGGTCGAGAAGTTCGCGACCCTGCCCCCGGCGCCGCGAAACGAAGGGGCGGACAGTCGCTCCGTCGCGCCCGGACCGCAAGGGCCGCGCACGGAACAAACGTCTCAACCCTGACACGCGGGCCTTGCCACAAACGCAAACCTCCCCGCCGCGGTGCGACGGGGAGGCTCACAGAGACTTGACGATGTCGGCGTCAGGGACGCCGAACCGGCTTTAGTACTTGGCCGTCAGCTGGATGCCGAAGGTGCGCGGCGTGTTGAAGTTGCCGTAGTCGCCGAGGGTGTTCCGGTTGGACGGGTCACGACGGTAGACATACTGCTCGTCCAGCAGGTTGCGCGACCAGACCGAGATTTCCAGCGAGGGCGCGCCGGGCGCCGTCTGGATGTCGGTGATGGCGACGCGGCCGTTCACGATCAGGGACTGGTCGTTCTTGATCGCGAACTGGTCGAAGCTCTGGGTGGCGTCGGCGTAGTTGACGTCCAGGTGAGCCTTGAAGGTCGCGCCCATCAGCGGCGTGTCGAAGTCGGCGGCGGCGCTGAAGGCGTTTTCCGGGGTGTAGGCGATGAACACCTGCTGCAGGACGCCGTTGAACGGGTTGACCGTGTCCGGGATCTTCGCGTCGGTGTAGGCGTAGGAGGCCGACAGACGCAGGTTCTCGGTGGCCTGGAACTGACCTTCCAGCTCGGCGCCGCGGATTTTCGTGGTGCCGGGGGCGTTGATGGTTTCCAGGGTGTTGCGGGTCGAGGCGCCGACCACGGTAACCAGGCTGAAGTCGATCTGGCTGTCGGTACGGTCCATCGCATAGACGGCGGCGTTCAGGCGCAGACGGTTGTCCAGCAGGTCGCTCTTCAGACCCAGTTCGTAGGCCTTGACCTCTTCCGGATTGAACGAGCGGTAGGTCAGCGAGCGCGAGGAGGCGCCGCCGGCGCGGTAGCCGGTCGAGTATTTGGCGTAGACGTTGATCTGGTCGGAGACGTCATAGGCCAGGGTGACCATCGGGTCGAAACGCTTGACCGACGAGGCGAACGTGAAGTTCGTCGCGGCGTTGTTGACCGTGGACAGGACGCCGTCCTTGTCATCCCAGGTGTAGCGGCCGCCGACCGTCAGGTGCAGGGCGTCCAGACCCGTCGGGGTCCAGGTCGCCTGACCGTAGACGGCCTTCGATTCCGAATGGGCGGTCGAGGCGCGGTCGATCGAGCGGAAGCCGCGGATGGTCGGGGTCGGATCGTTGATCGTGTAGCCCGTGCCGTCGGCGTTCCAGCGGTTGGTCGACGGGGTCGCCGCGTCGTCCGAGACGGTTTCCTTGAAGTAGAACAGGCCGCCGACGTAGTCGATGCTGTCACCCAGCGAACCGACCGCCTGGAGCTCCTGGCTGAACTGGTGCTGCCAGAAGCCGGCCAGCGAGTAGCGGCTGAAGTTGGCGTTCGGGCCGACGACCGGCGGACGGTGGGCGCCGGCGATGTTGTCGTACTGTTCGACGTCGACTTCACGGTAGGCGGTGATCGAACGCAGCTCGACGCTGTCGTTGGGACGGTACGACAGGTGCAGGTCGGTGCCGCGGGTGTCGTCGACGCTGTACTGCTGCGGCACGCCGATGTCGGCGACGCGCATCACGCTGGTGCCGTTGACCTGGACGATCGGGGCCAGGGCGCGGATCGAGCCCGACGGAACAGTGGCCGAGGTGAAGGGCACCACGGTCAGGTTGTTCGGGTTGAAGTTCAGCAGCTGGCTGTAGAACGGGGTGTTCTTGTCCTTGCCGATGTCGGCGGCCAGGTCGGCGGTGAAGTTGTCGGTCGGGGTCCAGCGCGTCTGGACGCGCAGGCCGCGGCGGTCGTATTCGCCAAAGCCCGTCTGACCCGGCAGCGGGTTCTTGGTGATCGGACCCTGCACCGAGATGACGCCGTCAACCTTGAAGGCGAAGTCGTTGAACGACGGGAAGTTGACGTGCAGTTCGGAGTTGTAGGAGCTGTAGTTGCCGACGCCGGCGACGGCGCGCATGCCGAACTCGCCGGTGGGCTTGCGGGTCACCATCGAAAGCGCGCCGCCTTCGGTGTTGCGGCCGAACAGGGTGCCTTGCGGGCCCTTCAGGACTTCGACGCGTTCGATGTCGAGCAGGGCGGCGCCGAGGCCGTGCTGGCGGGCCAGGTAGACGCCGTCGACATAGACGCCGACGCCCTGTTCACGGGCGGGCTGGTTGGCGTCGTTCGGGACGATGCCGCGGATGCCGATGGTCAGGGCCGACTGGCGGGCTTCGAACGTCTGGACGCGCAGCGAGGGGACGGCGCCGTCGGCGAGGTCCATCAGGCTCTGGACGTGGCGGTCGGCCATGGCCTCGGCGTTGACGACCGAGATCGAGATCGGCGTGTCCTGCAGATTGGTTTCGCGCTTCGTCGCGGTGACGACGATGTCATCCAGAGCGGTCGTCTGCTCTTCGGCAGCCGGAGCGGTCTGGGCCTGGGCGAAGGCCGGGATAGCAGCAGCCATGAGAGCGCTGCCCAGCAGAAGCTGGACGCGCAGTTTGTTTTGGCGGTTCATTATTGTCCCCTGAGTGAGGACGCCAAAACTAGGGCGGAATTGTTTTGCTCAGTTCACAGGTCTGAGACAGGCAAATGTATTCTCCGTGACGCGGAAATGTACGACGCGTGACGCGCCCGTGTCCCGATCATGTCGGTTTTGATACATCGGGCGGCTGCGACCTCATGCCGCGACCTCATAAGGACGAGCGTTCGCGATCCAGGCCCGCGCCGAGGCCGAGGGCCCGTGCCGACGGCTCCCGCCCACCCTACGGCGAGTTCATTTCGCGGCCTCAATCCTGACCCAATTCGCTACGCATGTAGCGCTACAAATGTAGCGAACCTTGCGAGGGACCTGTCATGATCGAGACCCTTCCCCGGCGGGAGCGCGAGGTGTTCGAGACCCTCTGTCGGCTCGAGGCCGGCGCCGTCGCCGACGTCCGCGACGCCCTGGCCGACCCGATCAGCGATTCCGCCGTCCGCACCCTGCTGGCCCGGCTGGAGGCCAAGGGGCTGGTGGCCCGGAGCCAGGCCGCTACCGGCGTCGTCTATCGCCCCGTGCCGCGCACGGACGCCGTCGCGGCCGGGGCCCTGCAGAAGATGATCGACACCTTCTTCGCCGGATCGGCCGCCAGCGCCGCCACCGCCCTGCTCGGCCTCGGCCAGCGCCTGACGCCCGAAGAGGCCGCCGCCCTGGAGCGCGCCATCGACGAGGCCACCGAGCGCAAGCAAGGCGGCCGGTCATGACCCTGGCCCTCTTCCTTTCCCTGCTGATCAAGTCCGGCCTCGTCGCCGGCGCCGGTCTGGCCGCCTCCCACTGGATCGGCCGCCGGGCCGCGGACCGCGTCGATATCCTGCGCGCCACCGTCTGCGTGCTCCTGCTCCTGCCGGTCATCGCCGCCCTTCTGCCCGCCCTGTCCCTGGCGATCCTGCCGGCGCCCCAGATCGCACCACAGGTCCCGCCCGCCGCCGCGGATCCGCTCTGGGCCGGGCAGATCGGTCCCGTCGCGGGTGTCGAGGTCTCCGGCGCCCTGCCGCCGCCGTCCCCGGCCCTGATCGCCGCCGCGATCTGGATCCTGGGCGCCACAGCCGTCGCGGGCCGCTTCCTGCTGGGTCTGGCCACACTCGACCGCTGGACGCGCGAGGGCCGCACCGTCACCGCCCCGGCCTGGCTGACCCCGCTCGCCCGTCTTGCGCCCGCGCCGCGCCCCCGACTGGTCAGCAGCGACCGTCTGTCCAGCCCGCTCAGCTGGGGCGTCTCGCCCGGGGTCATCATCGTCGATCCGGCCAGTCTGGACGCCGCCGAGACCGCCCCGGCCGTCCTGGCCCACGAACTGGCCCATCTGAAGCGCAGGGACTGGGTCTTCCTGATCCTGTCGCGGCTGGCGGTGGCCCTGTTCTGGTTCAATCCGCTGGTCTGGCGGCTGCACGCCGTCCTCGCCGCCCGGTCGGAGGAGGCCGCCGACGCCGAAGCCCTGCGGAACGTCGACGCCTCGACCTACGCCCGCGCACTGGTCCGGCTGGCCGCCTGTCCGCCCTCTCTCTCGCACGCCGCCACCCCGATGGCGGCAGACGCCCGCACCCTCAAACGAAGGATCGCCTGCATCATGACCGCCTCGCCGAACCGCCGCCGCCCCTTGACCGTCGCCCTGACCGTCGCGGCTCTCGCCGCCGTCGCCACCCCGCTCGCCGCGCTGGAGCTGCGCGAGCACGGCTTCGAAGCTTCGCCCCTGCCGCCCCTGCCTCCAATCCCGGCCGTCGCCGCCATCGCGCCCCTGCCCCCGCTTCCGCCGATGGCTCCGCTGCCGGATCAGGACGCCCCGGGCGTCCCGCCGACGCCCCCGGCGCCGCCCGCCCCGCCTGCCGCGCCCGTCGCCGCGCCTGAGAGCTATGAGTGGTCCAGGGTCTCTCCTCCGGCTCCCCCTGCCCCTCCGGCGCCCCCGTCCGCGCTCCGGGCGCCGCCCGCCCCTCCGGCCCCGCCCGCTCCCCCGGCCCCGGGCCGCGTCTTCAGCTACAGCTCCGGTAACGGCTACAGCTACTCGATCAGCCGCGAGGCCACGCCCGAGGAGCAACGCGCCGCCGTCGAGGCCCGCGCCCAGTCCGCCCAGGCCCGCCAGCAGGCCAATGTCGCTCGCCAGCAGGCCGCCTCCGCCCGCGCCGAAGCCGCCCAGGTCCGCGCCCAGGCCAGGGCGGAGGCCCGCGCCGTCGCCGCGCCTCGGGCTCAGGCCGAGGCCCGCGCCCAGGCCGACGCCGCCCGCGTTCAGGCGCGCGCCGCCATGGCCCGCTCCGACCAGGCCCGCGCCGGCGCCGAGATCGCCCGCCAGCAGGCCACCCGCGCCCGCGCCGACGCCCGGGTCCAGATGGGCCGCGGTGCCGAGGAGATGCGGCGTGGCGCGCGCGAGATGCGTGAGGAAGGCGTGCGTCTGCGCGACCCCGCCTATCGCGCCGAACAGATCGCCAGGAACCGCGAACAGGGCCGCACCGTCACCGATGAGCGGTTGCAGGAGCTGTCGCGCACCTTGCCGGAGCGCGCCGATGAGATGGAACGTCGCGCCGACGAGCTTCAGCGCCAGGCGGCCAATCCAGCCTGACAGCCTCTAGAAAGGCGTCTGGGACCGGTCGGAAATCGCGTTGCGGGCCTGGGTCTGGGCCAGGTCCTGGTTCGGCGCCAGGCCCGTGATGATCTTTCGTCCGTCCTCGTCGATCACCGTCCAGACCCAGGGGCCGGCGCCCGGCGCGCCGGTGTCCTCGGGCTGGATGGAGTAGGACAGAAGCGCGGCGTCGACGGGCAGATCCATGCCTCAGCCTTTCCGCGAACACGAGACCGCCGACGCCGCAAACGGCGCCGCGATCAGGCCGGAAGCTGTCAGCGCCCCCCTCGACATGATGACAGGATAGCGCCGGTCGGCAGTCCTTACCAAGTCGTAAATACGCCGGTTTTCCAAACTCATCCGGACACGGCGCAAGCCTTCGGTCGGCCTTGGCCGAAACCTCGCCCAAAAGCCTCACCCAAGGTCGGGGCCAAAGCCGTCCGTTGACGCGCCGCAGCAAATCTGGCGAAACAGATGCGCGGGCGGGAAACGGCCCGTTTTCCCCTTCTCGCCTCAGGTCGAGAGCGAACGCGCCCCGCCGGACGACACTTCCCCCATGGCCCCCTCGAACATCAACAAGCTGGGACACCGGATCGGCGCGCGCGGCGGCCGCACCCGGGCCTCCATCCTGACCGCGACGCGCCGCCTGCTGGACAGCCGGCATCTGGGTGAAATCCGGGTCGCCGACGTCGCCTCCGAGGCGGACCTGTCGCCGTCCAACTTCTACACCTACTTCAAGACGGTCGAGGAGCCTGTCCTGGCCCTGTGCGAGGACTGCGCGACGGACTTCCAGGTTCTGGCCCGGCATCTGGACGGGGACTGGTCGGGCGAGAACGCCTTTCTCGCCGCCCGCGCCTATGTCGTCGACGTCCTGGCCTTCTGGCACGAACACGGACCGGTGCTGCGCATCGAGCACATGCTGGCCGACAAGGGCGAGGCGGGCTTCATCGAGAGCCGGGTAAAGCGTCTGCGCCGGGTTCACCTGGCCTTCGAACGCCGTATCGCCCAGGCCCACTCCACCGGCTATCACGCCAAGGGGCTGGACCCGCGCCTGACCTCCTATCAGGTCGCCAATCTGGTCGAGGCCATGGCCGACGGCTTCGAACTGCTCCGGCGCGGCGACACCCCGCCCGAGGCCATCATCGACACGACCGCCCATATCGTCGTGAAGATCGTCACCGGGCGTTGATCGGGGCCGCTCGCTAGAGCCCCAGCGGTCCGTAGATCCACGTCAGCCCGGCGCCGATCGCCAGCAGGGTCCCGAACGGCAGCCGGTCCGCCCCGCTGACCGGCCGGCGCATCAGGAGCCGCCCCAGCACAAGGCACAGGGCGACCACACAGGCCCACAGCAGGACGCTGGGCAGGCCGGTCACGCCGACCCAGGCGCCCGCGCCCGCGAACAGGATCGGATCGCCCCCGCCCAGACCATCGCGTTTGCGGACCCGCCGATAGAGCCAGGCCATCAGCCACAGCAGGACGAACCCCATGACCGCCCCGACGATCTGGGCGAGCGGTATCCCCCGCGCCAGCAGGCCCGAGGCGACCAGTCCCGTCCCGATCAGCGGCAGGGTCAGGATGTCGGGCAGCCAGAAATTCTCGGCGTCGACCACGGCGATCAGCAGCAGTTGCCAGCCCAGCAGGGCCGTCGCCCCGATCAGCAGCCATGAGCCGCCCATCATCGCGGCCGGGGCGGCGCCGTGCAGCACGGCCCATACCCCGATCGCGCCCGCCGCCAGTTCGATCAGCAGATAGCGGATCGAGATCGCCGCTCCGCACCGCCCGCAACGGCCGCGCAGGATCAGCCAGCTGATGACCGGGATCATCTGCCAGGGCTTGAGAGGCTCATTGCAGCCCAGACAGCGGGACCGGCCCGCTACCGCCTCGTCGTCCCGCGCCAGCCGCAGGCTGACGGTCGCGATGAAGCTTCCGACGATCAGTCCGAACAGACCCGACAGAACGGCCGTGGCGGCGACAAGCGGCATGGACGAATCCGGCGCCGCGCCCTGTGCGGCCTTCCGGGCTTAGCCCCCGACCGCGCCCCCGCCAAGGGCGACCGCCACGTGATAGGTCACGAACGAGGCCAGATAGGCCAGGCCGAACATGTAGGCGACCATCACCCACATCCAGCCCCAGCTGTTGGTCTCGCGCTTGACCACGCCCAGGGTCGCCACGCACTGGGGCGCGAAGACATACCAGGCCAGGAAGCTGAGACCCGTCGCCAGCGACCACTGGGCGGCGAGCGTGGCGCCCAGCAGACTGCCGGCGCTGTCGGTATCGGCGACCGCATAGACGGTGCCCAACGCCGCCACGGCGACCTCGCGCGCGGCCATGCCGGGCACCAGGGCGATGACCATCTGCCAGTTGAAGCCGATGGGCCGGAAGATCGGCTCCAGCGCATGGCCGATCATGCCGGCGAAGGAATAGTCGATCGCCGCGCCGGTCGCGCCCTCGGGCGGATAGGGGAAGGTCGACAGCACCCAGATCAGGATCATCAGCGGCAGGATGATCCGCGCCGCCCGCTCCATGAAGATCCGGGCCCGGACCCACAGGTTGAAGCCGACGCTCTTCAGGTCGGGCATCTTGTAGGTCGGCAGCTCCATCATGAAGGGCTCGACCGCGCCCCTCCAGAAGATCTTGCGGATGACGAAGGAGACCGCCAGGGCCGAGACGATGCCGGCGGCATAGAGGCCGAACATCACCAGCCCCTGCAGATTGACGAAGCCCCAGACGGTCCGCTGCGGGATGAAGGCGGCGATGATCAGGGTGTAGACCGGGATGCGCGCCGAACAGGTCATCAGGGGGGCGACGAGGATGGTGGTCATCCGGTCGCGCCTGGCATCGATCACCCGCGCGGCCATGACGCCCGGAATGGCGCAGGCGAAGCTGGACAGAAGCGGGATGAAGGCCCGGCCGTGCAGGCCCGCCCCGCCCATGATCCTGTCCATCAGGAAGGCCGCCCTGGCCATATAGCCAAAGTCTTCCAGCAGGATGATGAAGGCGAACAGGATGACGATCTGGGGCAGGAAGACCAGCACCTTGCCGACCCCGGCGATGACGCCGTCGACCAGCAGGCTCTGGACCAGCACCCAGACGCCGGTGTCGGGGATCAGGGCGCTGACCCCGCTGCCCAGCAGGGCGAAGCCCGCGTCCATCGCGTCCATCAGGGGCGTGGCCCAGGTGAAGACCGCCTGGAACATGACGAACAGGATGGCCAGCAGGATGACCAGGCCGGCGACCGGGTTGAGCAGGACAGCGTCGATCTTGCCCGTCAGGGTGTCGGGCCGCTCGGGCGGACGCACGCAGTCGCGCATGATCTGTTCGGCGCGGCGGTGGGCGGCGCGGATCCCGGCGGCGTCCGGCGCATGCCAGCCGCCGGTCGCCGGTTCGTCGCGCGCGGCGGTCAGGGTCAGGCTCTCGACCTGCGAAATCAGCTCGTCGACGCCGCGCTTGCGCGTCGCCACCGTGGTCACGATCGGCAGACCCAGTTCGGCCTGAAGCTTCTCCAGATCGATGCGGAGGCCCTGGCGTTGGGCGATGTCGTACATGTTGAGCGCCAGCACCATCGGCCGCCCGACCTGCTTCAGCTCCAGCACCAGCCGCAGCACGAGGCGCAGATTGGTGGCGTCGGCGACGCAGATGATGGCGTCCGGCTCGGCCTCTCCGGCCAGCTTGCCGAGGACGGCGTCGCGGGTGACCTCCTCGTCCGGGCTGCGCGCGCGCAGGGAATAGGTGCCCGGCAGGTCCAGCACCGACAGGCTGCGGCCCGAGGCGGAACGGATGATCCCCTCCTTCCGCTCGACGGTGACGCCGGCGTAGTTGGCGACCTTCTGATGGGCGCCGGTCAGGGCGTTGAACAGGGCGGTCTTGCCCGAGTTGGGATTGCCGACCAGGGCGACCCGGGCGGGGCGAACGGCGATGTCCATTATTCGGCGGCTTCCGCGATGTCGTCGCCGAGGCGAAGGGTCAGGCTGGCGGCCTCCTTGCGGCGCAGGGCCACGCGCATGTCGTCGACCTTGACCGCGATCGGATCGCGCCCGAACAGCCCCTCATGGATCAGCTCGATCCGCGCGCCCTCGACCAGACCCAGCTCCAGCAGGCGCCGTTCCAGCTCGGTCTCCGCCGCCTCGTGATGGCAGTGGGTCCCCACGGAGGTAATGACGCCGCGATCGCCCACTCGGGCCTCGCTGAGCTTGATGATGTTGGACATTCAGGACCACTCGGAACGCGGATGCCGACGACAGGGTAAAGGTCGCCGTATCTGTGACTGATTATCAGGTGCGATACCATGGCGTCCATAGGTCAAGCCGTCCGATTGCACACGGCCGCGCTTGCGCTATCAGGGTTTCCGACAGGCGGGAGACGACCATGCGGCGAATGATCCTGGCGGGCGCGATGCTGGCGGCCCTCGGCGGTTGCGGATCGGGCGAGAGCACGCCCGCGGCGCCGCCCGTGCCGGTTCCGCCGCCCCTGACCGACGCCCAGCGCGCGACCATGCTGGCCGCCCTGCCCGCGCCGTACAACACGGCCGATCTGGAGCACGGGGCCAAGGTCTTCGCCCGCTGCAAGGCCTGCCACACGGCGACCGCCAACGGCCCGAACATGACCGGCCCCAACCTCTATGGCGTCATCGGCCGGGTCGCCGGGACCCATCCGGGCTTCAACTATTCCAAGGCCGTGAAGGGCGCCGGCTTCGCCTGGGACGACGACCACATCGACCACTGGCTGACCAACCCCCGCACCTTCCTGCCCGGCAACAAGATGACCTTCCCCGGCCTCCCCGACGCCGAGGACCGCCGCGACGTCATCGCGTATCTGAGCGTCGAGGCGGCCAAGCGCTGATCCTCCCCCGTCGGGGGAGGTGGCGCGGCGCGCTTGCGCCGTGACGGTGGAAGCTCGCCGCGCACACGGTGTCCGGGGTTGCCCCCTCCACCGCTTCGCGGTCCCCCTCCCCCGTTGGGGGAGGACTACTCAGCCGCGTGCGGGACCGGGTCGTTGGCCGTGGCTTCCTGGGCTTCCCACTGTTCGATCTTGCGGGCGGTCCATTCGGGCGACTTGGTGAAGCGGGCGAGCGCGCCGTAGATCACCGGCACCACGAACAGGGTCAGCAGGGTCGAGAACATCGCGCCGGTGAAGATCACCACCCCGATGGTCTGGCGGCTGCCCGCCCCCGCCCCGTGCCACAGCACCAGCGGCAGGGCGCCGAAGGCGGTGGCGATCGAGGTCATGATGATGGGCCTGAGACGAAGGGTCGAGCTTTCGATGATCGCCTCGCGGATCGACCGGCCCTGGTCGCGCAGCTGGTTGGCGAACTCGACGATCAGGATGCCGTTCTTGGCCGCGACCCCGATCAGGATGATCAGGCCGATCTGCGAATAGATGTTCAGGCTGGACCCGGCCATCAGCAGGCCGAACAGACCGCCGGCCGCCGCGAGCGGCACCGTCAGCATGATCACCGCCGGCGTGATCCAACTCTCGAACTGGGCCGCCAGCACCAGGAAGACCAGCAGCAGGGCCAGGCCGAAGGCCGCGCCGACCGCACCGCCCGCTTCCGCCTGATCGCGTGCCGCCCCGCCCCACTGGATGGCCACGACGCCTTGCGGCTGTTTGGCGACCTCGGCGTTCAGGAAGGCCACGGCGTCGGCGATGGTCTCGCCGGGGTTCAGGTCGGCCTGCAGGCTGATTGAGCGCTGACGGTCCAGACGGCGACGGTCCGGGGTGTCGCCACTGGTCTTGGTGTCGACCACCGACGACAGGGGGATCAGGGTCCCCGATCCGGTCGAGACATAGAGCCCCTCCAGATCGCCGACGCCCGACCGGTTCACCCGGTCCGTCTGCAGGATGACGTCGTACTCCTGACCGCCACGGATGTAGGTCGTGGCCCGGCGGGAGCCGAACATGGTCTCCAGCGTCCGGCCGATCTCCTGCGAGGAGACGCCCAGGGCCGCCGCCTTCTCCGGATCCACATCGACCAGCAGGCGCGGGGCGTTGGGCTCGTAGTTCAGGCGCGGACGCGAGAAGCCGGGGTGCTCCAGCGAGGCCGCCAGCACCGGCTGCAGCCAGCGATAGATGTCCTCATATTCCGGCCCGGTGACGATCATCTCCACCGAGTTGGAGGAGCCGCCGCCCCCGCCGCCGCCGCGCTGGAAGGCGCCCGGGATCGAGGCGTTGACCTGGGCGCCCGTCTGGCCGCGCAGCTTGCCGTTCAGCTCCTGGGCGATCTTGTCGGCGGGACGGTCGCGCTCGGACCAGTCCTTGAGGATCAGGGTGGCGTTGCCGGAGTTGTAGCTGCCGCCGCCGAAGCCGGGCGAGGAGATCAGATAGCTCTCGACCTCGCCGTCTTCCTTGTACTGGGCCAGGATGGGCTCGAGGCCGAGCATGATCTTCTTCGTATAGTCGAAGCCGGCGCCTTCCGGCCCCTGGACCCGCACCTGCACCCGACCGCGGTCTTCCTGCGGGACCAGTTCGTTGGGCAGGACGAAGAACATCCCGACCGCCCCGCCCCCGACCACCAGGATCAGGGCGATCACGCCGATGACGGCGATGCGGCTGCCGACCAGCAGGTCCAGCGAGGCGCCGTAGCTGTTCTTGAGCACATCCATCGCCTTGTCGACGCGCTGCGCCACCCAGCCCGAGCCGGAGGCCGGCTTCAGGATCTTGGACGCCAGCATCGGCGACAGGCTCAGCGCCAGGAAGGCCGAGAAGGCCACGGCCGCCGCGATCGCCGCCGCCAGCTCGACGAACAGACGGCCCACGTACCCGGGCAGGAACAGCAGGGGCGCGAACACCGCCAGCAGGACGATGGTCGTGGCCACGACGGCGAAGAAGACCTGGCGTGCGCCCCGCTCGGCCGCGACCAGCGGCGGCTCGCCGTGGTCCAGACGGCGCTGGATGTTCTCGGTCACCACGATGGCGTCATCGACCACCAGACCGATGGCCAGCACCAGGGCCAGCAGGGTCAGCAGGTTCAGGGAGAAGCCGAGCGGCGCCAGGACGATGAAGGTCGCCAGCAGGCAGATCGGCGCCACGATCGAGGGGATCAGGGCCGCCCGCAGGCTGCCGAGGAAGATGAAGTTCACAAGGGCCACCAAAGCCAGCGAAATGCCGATGGTGATCCAGACCTCGGAAATGGCGTGGGAGGTGAAGACCGAATTGTCCGAGCCGACGACCAGTTCGGTCCCCGGCGGCAGGCTGGCCTGCATGTCGACCAGGGCCTTGCGCACGCCGTCCGAGATGGCGAGGTCGTTCGACTGGGCCTGACGAGTGACGCCCAGACCGATCTGGTCCAGCCCGTTGCCGCGGAACAGACGCCGCGCCTCGGCCGGCGCTTCCTCCACCCGGGCGATATCGCCCAGACGGGTCACATAGCGGTTGGCGCCGATGATCGCCCCGGTCGAACCCGAGGTCGACGGCTGGGTATTGGCGTTGGTGGTGGTCAGGGTGCTCGCGGTCGGCGCCGAACCCGTCGTGCCGATAGGCAGCTGGGCGAAGTCCTCGGCCCGGGCATAGGTGCGGGCCACCCGGACCGTATAGTCCTTGTCGGTCGATTCCAGCGCACCGGCCGGAAGTTCGACGTTCTGGGCGTTCAGGGCGTTCTCGACCTGGGTCACGGTGATGCCGCGCGCGGCCATGGCCCCGGCGTTCAGCCAGATGCGCATGGCGTAGCGCTGCTCGCCGAAGATCTGCGCCTGGGCCACGCCGGGCACCGTCGCCAGACGGTCCAGCAGATAGCGGTCGGCGTAGTCGGTCAGCTCCAGCCGGTTCATCGTCGACGACCGCAGGAACAGGATCATGATCGGCGAGCTGTCGCTGTCCGCCTTGGACACTTCCGGCGGATCGGCCTGTTCGGGCAGACGGCCGACGACCCGGGCGACCCGGTCGCGCACATCGTTGGCGGCGTCGTCGATATTGCGGTCCAGCGAGAACTCGATGGTCACGTTCGAGCGGCCGTCGCGGCTGGACGAGGTGATCCGCTCGACGCCCTGAATGCCGGCGATCTGCTGCTCCACCGGCTCGGTGATGCGGTTCTCGATGACCTCGGCCGAGGCCCCGGCGTAGCTGGTGCTGATCGAGACGACCGGCGGGTCGACGTCCGGCAGTTCGCGCACCGGCAGGAAGAAGAAGGCCGCCGCGCCGATGACGCACAGCACGATGGCGGCGACCGCCGCGAAGACGGGCCGCCGGACCGCGACGTCGGAGAGCATCATCGTGCGGCGCCCTGGGCTTGACCCTGAGCCGGAGCATGACCGCCCGCGCCGCGTGCGCCGCCGCCCCGTCCGCCGCCCACGGTGACCGGGGCGTTGGGCTGGATGCGGTTCAGACCGCCGCCGACGACCTTGTCGCCCAGGCTCAGCCCCGAGACGATCTCGACGAAACCGCCCTCGACGGCGCCGGTCTCGACCTCGACGCGCTGGGCGGTGGAGCCGCGCTGGCCCTTGGCGATGCGATAGACGAAGGCGCCCTGGCCCTCATACTGGATGGCGGCCTCGGGCACGGCCGGGCTCTGGCGCTGGCCCTGGGCCACCGCCACGCGCATCAGCATGCCGGGGCGGATACGGCCGCCGGGATTGGGGAACTCGGCCCGGGCGGTGACCGCGCGCGTGGCTTCGTTGATGCGGGTGTCGATCAGGGCGATGTGGCCCTGGAAGGCCTGACCGCCATAGGCGTCGGCTGTGGCGGTCAGGGGCAGGCCCGGCCGCAGCACGCCCAGATACCGCTCGGGCACCGGGAAATCGACGCGGATCGTATTGGTGTCGTCCAGGGTGGTGATCACCGCGCCGGGATTGATCAGGGTCCCCGCCGTGACCGTCGTCAGGCCCAGGGTCCCGGCGAAGGGGGCGCGGATCATCCGGTCGCCCAGCCGGGCCTCGGCCGCCGCCAGCGAGGCGCGCGCCGTCTCCAGCGTGGTCTCGGCCTGTTCGGCCGTCATGCGCGGTGCGATGCCCTTCTCGGCCAGCTGGCGATAGCGTTCGGCGTTGCGCTCGGCCTGGGTCACTTGGGCACGGGCCTCGATGATGCCGGCATCCTCCTCGCGGGCCTGCAGCCGAACCAGGGGCGCGCCGGCGGCGACGCGCTGGCCGTCGCGGAACAGGACCGCGGTGATCAGTTCAGTCGAGTTGGAGGTGATGTTCACCGACCTCTGGCCCCGCGCCACGCCCAGAACCCGGATGGTGTCGCTGAAGGACCGCGAGGACACGGTCGCCTCCGACACCTGCTGGCCCCGGCCGCCGCCGCGACCGCCGCCGCCGCCCGGACCGGCCTTGCCGGCCCCTTCATCCTTGGCGAAGGCGACGTGCAACACGGCGGCCAGGACCATGAGGCCGAGCATGACGCCGGCGGCGACAAGGAAGAAGTGGCGTTTGATCACGCAGGAACTCTCGGGAGCCGTGGGGGGACGGACGTCTGATGACTTTTCAGGCGGGCACGGACATAGCCGGTCCTGCGGTCGAGGCAACTAAAGTCTCTGTAACGCTCGACGTTCGTAACTCCGTCGGTCGCGAATGTCGCAGTCGGGGCTTTTTCCGGGCGATTTCAGAACCGGCGCCAGACCGCCACAACCGGCCCGCCCGAGATCGGCGTCTCCCGCCCCGCCGCCGTCTGCCGCCAGCCCGCCTGCAGGCTCCAGTCGCCCAGCCGGCGCACCACCGAGGTCTCCATCGACAGCCAGCGCGCGCCTTCGACGACGCCGTCGTCGTCCGCCGCCCCGCCGAAGGCCTGGGCCAGCACCATCCAGTCCTCGCCGAAATGCCCGCCGAGGGTGACATCCACCCGGGTCTCGTCCGGCAGGCCGTCGCGAATCCGCCGCGCCGCCTGAAACTCGACGAAGGACCGGTCGGGGCCCCATCGAACGGGCAAACCGCCGAACGACCGTCCGACGGACACCCGCGCCTCAAAATCATGGTCGCCGACGCCCGGGGCGGCGTATCCGGCGTTACGCCCCTCCCCGGCCGAGGCATAGCCGCCGTAGAGGCTGACGGCCGCCCTGTCGTCGCGCCAGACCTGCCAGGTCAGGCCGACCTCCAGCGGGCCGCGCCCCTCATAGGCGACGAAAGCGTCCTCCCCGTCCTGCCAGTCGCCCTTGAACTGGACTGTCAGCCGGTCGGTGACGCCGTATTCGGCGAAGACCCCCGCCGAGGCGTCGCGGCGCTCTTCCGGCAGGTCGACGCGCTCGCCGTCGGAGTCGAACCCCTGATCGGCGCGCATATCCTCATACTTGACGATGACCTGGCCCCTGCCCTTCGGCTGGGTCCAGGCGCCCGCCCACGCGGGACCAACGGCCACGGAGGGCAGAAGGACCGCGACGCCTGCGAGAAGCGCCGCGGCCGCCTTCAAGCGTCGTAGCCCGGGGATTTGCGGTCCAGCATGCGCAGCGCGCCCGGCCAGGCCAGGGCCGCGACGAAGGGCAGTCCCCCGCCCTGCTGCTTGGTCTCTTCCTGCGCGGCCTCCGGAGCGATCAGGACATGCTCGCGGCCGCCCGACAGGGCCGCCACCTGCTGGGCGCAGGCCCGCTCCAGGAAGAACATGCCGATCCAGGCCGCCGCCGCCGTCTGACCGACCGCCAGCGTGCCGTGATTGCGCAGCAGCATCAGAGGCTTGTCGCCCAGATCCGCCACCAGCCGCTCGCGCTCGTCGTGGTTCAGGGCCAGGCCCTCATAGCCGTGATAGGCGACCTGATGCTGCAGCAGGCAGGCGTTCTGGCCGATCGGCAGCAGACCCTCCTGCTGCGCCGCCACGCCCACCCCCGCCGTGGTGTGCAGGTGGATGACGTAGTGGGCGTCCTCGCGCGCCGCATGCACCGCCGAGTGGATGGTGAAGCCCGCCGGATTGATGAAGCTCTGGGTCTCCTGAACGATGTTGCCGTCCAGATCGACCTTCACCAGCGCCGAGGCCGTCATCTCCTCGAAATACCAGCCGTAGGGGTTGATCAGGAAATGATGCTCGGGCCCCGGCACCCGGGCCGAGATGTGGGTGAAGATCATGTCGTCCCAGCCGTGCAGGGCGACCAGCCGGTAGAGGGCGGCCAGATCCACCCGGGCCTGCCATTCGGCCTCGGAAACGCGGGACTTCAGACTTTGCGGGGCGGCGCCGTCGGCCATGAGGGTATCCTTCCTGTCGCCTCTCCGGGCGTGGCCTCTACCGTCCTCCCCCGACGATACGTCGTCAAGCGTGCCGCAAGGTAAGGTTGATGGTCCATTAACCCCGTTTTCATGACCGGTACCGCACCCTTCTCTCCAGAATCGGGCTTGATCCGACCGGAGTTCTCGCCGTGACCGCTGTCGCCTCGTTGCAAACCTTCGCCCCCACGCGGCCTGCGAGCTTCTCGCCCGCCGACCTGCTGACCCTGGCGAAGAGCCGCACCACCGACGACCGCCAACGCCTTCTGCTGGGCATCGCCGCCCTGTGCGACTCGACACCGGCCGGCGCCGAGGTCTCGCCGGTCCTGACCGAGATCTTCCTGACCCTGGCCCGCCAGGCCGAACACGACATCCGCAAGTCCCTGGCCGAGAGCCTCGCCGGCGCCGAATGGGCGCCCCTCGCCCTCGTCAACATGCTGGCGCTGGACGAGATCGAGATCGCCCGTCCGATCATCGCCAACAGCCCCCTGCTCAAGGATCACGACCTGATCCGCATCCTGGTCGAGGCCACGGTCGAGCATCATATCGAGGTCGCCCGCCGCCCGATGCTCAGCGGCGCCGTCGCCGACGCCATCATCGACGCCGCCGAGCCGGCGACCATGACCGCCCTGGCCTCCAACCGCACCGCCGAGATCAGCGAGGCCGGCCTCGGCCGTCTGGTCGAGCAATCGCGCCGCATCGCCGCCCTGCGCGCGCCCCTGACGCGTCACCCCCGCCTCAACGACACCCTGGCCCGCGAGCTCTACAGCCTGGTCGGCCACGCCCTGCGTCAGGCCATCGGCGAACGCTTCCGCGTCGACGACGCCGCCCTGGCCGAAGCCATCGAGACCGCCGTCATCAGCATCGGCCCCGGCCGGGTTCCGGTCCCCGCCACGCCCCAGCCCAGCCATTCCGAACGCGAGGAGATGGAACGCCGTCTGGTCGCCAAGCTGCAGAGCGCCGGCCAGCTGCGTCCCGGCTTCCTGATCCGCGCCATCCGCGAAAAGCGCCTGAGCCTGTTCGAACACTCACTCGCGGCGCTGGGCGGCTTCAGCGTGACCCAGATCCGCAGCGCGGTCTCGCGCCCCACGCCCCAGCCCCTTTTCCTGGCCTGCAGCGCCGTCGGCATCGACCGCGCCGTCTTCCCGGCCGTGCTGGACGAGATCCGCAAACTGACCAACGGCCTGCCCGGCTGGGGTGGCGACTGGGGCATGTCGGCCCTGTCCCAGGCCGACGCCGCCCGCGAATTCCGCGCCATGGTCGCCGACCTCGCGGCCTGAGTTCGCGACCTGAAATCGCACTTCGGTATTTGACTTCGCCGCCGCGCTCGGCTTGCGTGTCGGCGTGACCGATCATGCTCCCTCCTCGCCGATAGCCCCCGACCTGGCCATCGCCTTCACCGCCAGCGAGCGGCCCGAGGCCCAGTTCGCGCGCACGCGGCTGGCCAAACGCTACGGCTCCGTCCCGGTCGAGGAGGCCGACGTCATCGTGGCCCTCGGCGGCGACGGCTTCATGCTGGAGACCCTGCACAGCGACCTGACGCGCCGCACCCCCGTCTACGGCATGAACCGGGGCTCGATCGGCTTCCTGATGAACGACTATGAGGAGGACGATCTTCCGGCCCGAATCGCCGCCGCCGGCCGCGCCGTCATTCACCCGCTGCAGATGGACGCCTGGAACGAGGCCGGAGAGGTCTCCAGCGGCCTGGCCATCAATGAGGTCTCCCTGCTGCGCCAGACGCGCCAGAGCGCCAAGCTGCGCATCACCGTCGACGGGCGGGTCCGGCTGGACGAGCTGATCTGCGACGGCTGCATGGTCGCGACCCCCGCGGGCTCGACGGCCTACAACCTCTCGGCCCACGGCCCGATCATCCCGCTGGACGCCCGGATGCTGGCCCTGACCCCGATCAGCGCCTTCCGTCCCCGCCGCTGGCGCGGCGCCCTGCTCTCGCACGAGGCCCGGGTCAGTTTCGAGGTGCTGGAGCACGACAAACGCCCCGTCAGCGCCGTCGCCGACAATCTGGAGGTCCGCCGCGTCGCCCGCGTCGATGTGCGCGAACGCCGCGACATCGCCCTGACCATGCTGTTCGAACCCGGCCGCTCCTTCGAGGAACGGGTTTTGCTCGAACAATTCACCGGTTGAGCCGAAAGGTCACCGTTCCTTAAGCCTGGCGGGAGCATGCTGCGCCTGCACGTCCCGCAGGAGTTCCCGTGAGCAACCCGGCCCAGGTCATCCGTCCGCCCAACACGCTGCGCCTCAAGGTCGGCGGCGGTTTCGGCGGCATCGACGCCAACGCTATCGCCAAGGCCGAAGAGGCCCTGAAGGCGATGTCGGCCCAGTTCGGCCAGTGGCTGCAGGACGAGATCAACAAGCTGGACGCCGCCCAGGCCGCCATCCGCGCCGAGGGCCTGAACGCCCAGACCGCCGAGGGCCTGTATTTCCGCGCCCACGACCTCAAGGGTCTCGGCACCACCTATCAATATCCGCTGGTCACCCGCCTGGCCGGCTCGCTGTGCAAGCTGCTGGACGACCCGACCAAGCGCGCCGCCGCCCCGGTCCGTCTGCTCGACGCCCACATCGACGCCATCAAGGCCGTGGTCCGCGACCAGATCCAGACCGACGACCACCCGACCGGCCGCGTCCTGGCCGAGACCCTCGAAGCCGAGGTCGCCGCCTACAAGGTCTGACCCGCGCTCTGGTCGCGAGGCTCCGCGAGCCGAGCATGACGCCAACAGAACAGCAAAACGCCCGCTCGGACCGAGCGGGCGTTTTTCGTTTCCGGAGAAGCCTCAGGCCGCCGAGGCGTTGCGGCCCGCTGTCGGCAGCGGCGGCTGGTCCAGCCGCTCCATCAGATAGGCCAGGTCGTCGCGCGGGGCGTTGGGGCGCTGGGTCATGAAGCGCTCCAGCATCCGCTGGCGGAAGGCCTCGCCCGAGGTGTCGGCGCCCTCGGCCTGAAGCGCGCGCCAGGTGTCGACCCCGGCGCGGAAGGCCTGGAACAGCCGCGGCGGCAGGCCCGCGCGGTCATAGATGGCCTTCAGCCCCAGAGGCCCCGCGTCGTGCACCATCAGCCAGGCGCGCGAATGCGGCGTTGAGGCCAGTTCGGCGACGGCGTGCTCGAACAGCACCATCTGCCCCCGCGCCAGGGCCCGCAGCAGCAGCGACGCCGTCAGGGCCTTGCGGGCGTTCAGCTGGGCCACGAAGCGCGGCAGGTCGGGGCTGGCCGCGGCCTGATCGACCAGATCGATGGTCGAGCGCTCGCGCGCGAAGGTGGCCAGGCGGATGGCGGTCTCGGGCGCCACGGCGTGGCGGCTGATCAGGTGCTCGCGCACGGCGTCGCTGGCCAGGGCGATCAGCCGCTCGGTCACATCCAGCGGCAGGACCTGGCGATAGGACAGGGCCGCGACCAGCTCGGGCGTGTCGCCGAAACGGTCGATGGAGCGGATCATCGCCCCTTCGGACAGGTCGGCGTTGTCGTTCGAGGCCAGGGTCCGCACGGCCATCTCGCAGCCGTCGATGCTCAGGCATTCGGCGACGTCGCGCGACACCTTCGGCCGGGCGGCGATGGCGACCTGGCGCACGGCCGATCCGGCGCGCACGATCTCGATCAGGTCGTCGTCGGTGAAGACGGGCGAGGCGCCGATGATGGGCAGGGCCACGCTGTCGACGTCGGCCGCCAGACGCCGCGCCACATCGTGCGGCAGCAGGTCCGAGGCCTTCAGCGTCACCGCCAGCGACCGGCGCACCAGTTCGGCGGCGTCATTGGCCAGCACGCGCAGGATCTTCTGCGCCGCCTCGCGGTCGGCGTCGGTCAGCTCGGCCCGGTCCATGCTGCGGCACAGCTTGTGGGCGGCGGAGGCGCGTTCGTCCTCGTCCGTGGCCTTGATCAGCCGGCGGATGTCGAACTCGGTCAGACGGGCGCGAAAGGCGGTCATGCGGCGGCTCTTGAGACGGGCGAGCGAAGAATCGGCCCCCGGTCGATCCTCAGCTTGCCATGCTTAACGTCCGGTTTACCAACTCTACGAAGATCGGCCCCGACCTCGTGGTCTGACCTCGCATATCCGTCGACAGGCCGGCGTTGAAATCACATGCCCTTTCCGCGGAAATCGACAATCGGTCCAGCAGGGTCCTGCGCCGTGGTAGGCTGCCTTCGGGTCTTTGACATCGCAGGCGATACGATAGGCGAAGGACGACATCCGCCGGCTCCGGTTCTGCACGCGCTTGCACGGCCGAGTGCAAAGCGGTGTCGCGACATCGAAGCCGTAAATTCAACGGCCTGACCGCCGCCTCCTCATACGCCACTTTCAGAATTGCACTTTTTGCACCCGGTTTTTTCGAGTGCACGCGCGGACCCTAGGCCGCGTCGGTCTCCGGCCCGTAGGCGCCGCCGAAGCCACCGCCCTTCCCCTCCCCGTCCTGGCCCAGCAGCAGGGCCAGCAGGCTCTCGTTCTGCTTCAGCCGGTCCAGACGCGCGGCCATCATGATGTCCCGCTCCTGATCGGTCGGCGGCGTCATGGGCGAACGGCTGGCGTCGGCGGCCGGCGCTCCGTCTCCGGCGGTGCGCTGCAGATTGGCGTGGACCTCGGCGACCGTCGCCGGTCGGCCGTCGCGGTAGAAGATCGGGCGGTTGGCCTGGGCCGCGTCGGGGAACATCGCCGCCGCGCTGGCGCCCGGGTTGGCGTCCATCGCCTGCATCAGCCGCGCCGCCCCCGCCGGCCCCAGGAAATGGGCGGCGTACAGGTCGCCGGCGCCCGGCTCCTTGCCCGTCCGGCCGCGCAGATAGGCGGCGTTGGACGCCGTCAGCTCCGCCGCCATGCTGGACGCCGCCTGGGGGTCGAACCTCAGGTCCATGACCACGTTGCGGGCCGAGCCGTCGACACGCCAGCGCCCGTCCCGTCCCTGATGGATCAGGTCGGCGTACTGGCCGTAGCCGTGCTTGGCGCCCGACTGTTTGACGGTCGCCAGCCAGGTCTGTTCGATGAACTGGAACAGCCCCGCCGCCGACGACGTCCGCGCCTGGGCCTGGGGGTTGAAGGCGCTCTCGCGCCGCGCGGTCTTCATCAGGAAGTCGAAGTCCACGCCGGTCGCCGTCGAGGCGCGCCGGATGGCCGCCTCCACGCCGCTCGATGAGGGAATCGATCCAACCGCCATGATGCTCGGACGCTCGTCGAACGTGGTTAACGAAAGGTAAATTCGCCACCTCCGCGCGTCTTCGCGGCAGGTAAGCGCTGATAAGCTGTGCCTTGCCCAAAAGCCGACACAAGCTGAGCGCGAACTTCGTTTTGTGGGCGGCTGGGGAGCGGCCACGGGAGTGACTGCCATGATGATGAAGACAGCCGGGGGACCTGGACTGGTCAGCCCTATCGACTACGCCGAACGCAAGAAGCCGATGCCGCGCGCGACCCTGATCGCGGTGAGCATCGTGGTCCTGGCCCACATCGGGGTCGGCGCCGCCCTCTACTATCAGAAGTTCGAACTGACGCCGAACGAGACGGCGCCCGAGCCGGACGCCATCAAGGTGACGATGGACCCGCTGGTGAAGCCGCCCGTGCCCGAACCGCCCAAGCCCGACCAACCGCGGCCGGCGACCAACACCATCCACCAGACGCCCACCCCGACCACGGTGACCGACACCTTTGTCGCCGAGACCCTGTCCAAGCCCACGGGCGAGCCCGGGCCGGTGATCAACTTCAATGACGCCAAGCCGGTCGAACAGCCGGGCACGGCGGTCGAGCCGCCCCGTCCTCCGGCGGTCATCACCCGGCCGCAGTGGGCCAGCCAGCCCTCGGCGGCGCAGATGAGCCGGGCCTATCCGGAACGGGCGCTCAGCAACGGTGAGTCCGGCTCGGCGGCCCTGCTGTGCACGGTCAGCGCGGCGGGCACGCTGAGCAACTGCTCGGTGACCGCCGAGACCCCGTCCGGCCGCCGCTTCGGTAATGCGGCCATGGGCCTGACCCGGTACTTCCGGATGCAGCCCGGCGCGGTCAACGGCCAGGCCATCGACGGCGCCAAGGTCTCCTTCACCGTCCGCTTCGCGGCGGGCGAGTAAGACTCAGGCGAACCTGAGCGGGTTCAGGGCGGCGGCGTGCTCGAGCGCGTCGCCGCCCCCAGCCTGTGAAGTGATCTCATCGGCGACCACCCGCCCGACCAGCGGTCCCAGCAGCCAGCCGTTGCGGCGCGGCGCCAGGGCCAGATAGAGCCCTGCCTCGCCGCTGAAGCCGGCCATGGGCAGGCCGTCCGGCGTCGCCCCGCGCACCCCGACGCGCCAGTAGACGCCGTCCTCGATCTCGCATTCGATCAGGGCCGCCGCCATGGCCGCCAGCCGCGCCCCGACGTCGGCGTCGGGCTCCAGATCGCGCCGCCCGGGCTCCATGGTCGCCCCGATCAGGGACCCGCCCTCGGTCGGCGCCACATAGCCCCCTGCCCCGCGCGTGACCGTCTCCGCCAGGGTCTGGGCGGTGAAGCCGATCTGCCCCCGGATCGGGGCGATCTGGCGGATCAGCGCCGCGACGGCCTCGGGCAGGCCCGGCAGGGGTTCGGCCGCGCCGGTGGCCAGCACCACCGTCGTCGCCGCGATGGGCCCCGCCTCCGTCTCAACGCTCCAGCCCGTCTCGGCCCGGGCGATCCGAAGGGCAGAGGTCACCACTGGCGGCGTCTTCAGCACCGCCTTCAGGGCCGCCAGAGCCGACACAGGGTCCACCTGAACATCGCCGGGGACCTGCACCTGTCCCTGACCGTCCAGCGAGGCTGAAAAGCCCAAGGCCTCCAGCGCCGCCACGGTTCGTTCGGCATCCTTGCCGCGCCAGACAGCGGGCGCGGGCTTCAGCCTGACCTCGGGAATGTCCGCCCACAGCCGCCCCGCCGCGCGCAGCAGCCGCGCCTGCTCCGGCGTCGCCCCGTCGACGAAGGCCTCGATCCCCGGGGCGATCATCCCGGCCGCCACGGACGAGGCGTTGGCCCCACCCGGATCGAGCACCAGCACGTCCCGACCGCGCCGGGTCAGCTCCACGGCCGTGCACAGCCCCAGCACGCCGGCGCCGATGACGAGAGTGTCGGTAGTCAGGGGAGGAAACGAAGAAGGCACGGACCGTCCTTCGACCGCCCGTGCCTTCATTTCAAGCCTTGTCCTCCCCGTCTCCTCCCCGTCGCGCAGCGATGGGGAGGTGGCTCCGAGCCCTTCGCGAGGAGACGGAGGGGCTCTTAAGCGGAGACCGCCAACCCGCCTTCGGCGTTCAGACGCTCGACCAGCGCCTCATGCTGGGCCCACAGGGCCTTGGGCAGGCGGTCGCCGAACCTGTCGTAGAAGGCCGGGATCAGCGAGGCTTCCTCGCTCCAGACCTGCGTATCGACGTCCAGCAGCAGCTGCAGGTCGGCGTCCGACAGGTCGAGGCCTTCCAGGTCCAGCGCGTCCGCCGTGGGCACGCGGCCGACCGGGGTCTCGGTCGCCGTCGCCGTGCCGTCCAGACGCTCGGAGATCCACTTCAGGACGCGGGCGTTCTCGCCGAAGCCCGGCCAGACGAACTGGCCGTCCTCGTTCTTGCGGAACCAGTTGACGAAGTAGATGCGCGGCAGCTTCGAGGCGTCCTGCGCGGTCTCGCCCAGGCTCAGCCAGTGCCGGAAGTAGTCGCCCATGTTGTAGCCGCAGAAGGGCAGCATGGCGAAGGGATCGCGGCGCAGCTCGCCGATGGCGTTCTCGGCGGCGGCGGTGCCTTCCGAGGCGACGGTCGAGCCGAGGAAGACCCCGTGCTCCCAGTCGAAGGCCTCGGTCACCAGCGGCACGGCCGAGGCGCGGCGGCCGCCGAACAGGATGGCCGAGATCGGCACGCCCCTGGGGTCTTCCCATTCGGGGGCGATGGTCGGGCACTGCGAGGCCGGCGAGGCGAAGCGGGCGTTCGGGTGGGCCGCGGGCTCGCCCGAGGCGGCGTCATAGGCGGCGCCCTTCCAGGTCGTCATGCCTTCGGGGGCGTCCTTCGACATCCCCTCCCACCAGACGTCGCCGTCGGCGGTCAGGGCGGTGTTGGTGAAGACGGTGTTGGTCGCCAGGGTGGCCATGGCGTTGGTGTTCGAGGCATGGCTGGTGCCCGGCGCGACGCCGAAGAAGCCGGCCTCGGGGTTCACCGCGTACAGCCGGCCGTCGTCGCCGAAGCGCATCCAGGCGATGTCATCGCCGATGGTCTCGGCCTTCCAGCCCGGCAGCGTCGGCTGCAGCATGGCCAGGTTGGTCTTGCCGCAGGCGCTGGGGAAGGCGGCGGCGACGTACTTGGCCTCACCGTCCGGGTTGGTCAGCTTGAGGATCAGCATGTGCTCGGCCAGCCAGCCCTCGTCGCGGGCCATGACCGAGGCGATGCGCAGGGCGTAGCACTTCTTGCCCAGCAGGGCGTTGCCGCCGTAGCCCGAGCCGTAGGACCAGATCTCGCGCGTCTCGGGGAAGTGGACGATCCACTTGTCGGCGTTGCAGGGCCAGGCCACGTCCGACTGGCCGGGGGCCAGGGGCGCGCCCAGGGTGTGGACCGCCGGTACGAAGACGCCGTCGTCGCCCAGCACGTCAAGCGCCGGCTTGCCCATACGGGTCATGATGCCCATCGAGACGGCGACATAGCCGCTGTCGGTGATCTCGACGCCCAGGGCCGAGATCTTCGAGCCCAGCGGCCCCATCGAGAACGGGACCACATACATGGTCCGGCCGACCATGCAGCCGTCGAACAGGCCGTCCAGCCGCTCGCGCATCTCGATCGGGTCTGACCAGTTGTTGGTCGGGCCGGCGTCGGCCTCATCCTCTGAGCAGATGAAGGTGCGGCTCTCGACCCGGGCCACGTCACGCGGGTCCGAGGCGGCGTAGTAGCTGCCGGGGCGTTTGACCGGGTCCAGCGCCTTCAGCGTGCCCTTGTCGATCAGGTCGGCGACGATGGCGGCCTTCTCGGCCTCCGACCCGTCGCACCAGTGGACCCGGTCCGGCCGCGTCAACGCCGCGATCTGCTCGACCCAGGCGACCAGCCGGGCGTGACGCGTTGGCGCAGGGTGAAGGCCCGGTACAGATACCGGTTCGATCTCGAGTGCGGACATGGGATAGCTCCTGAACCACCGGCTGCGGCGCTCATTTCGAAGCGGCGCCGCTAACCTCTAGATGTAACATGACGTGATGTTTCAGTTACAAAGACAGCCTGCGGACCCTGCGTCAACTGTGGCAAGTTTCCACCGCTCACGCCCGCTATGTTGTTCATCATGAAGTGATTTTTGACCTCTGCGATGACACCGGTATCATTCGAATGAAGACGATGGATGCGCTTGAAAACCTCCCGTCCGGAGCGATTTCCTCGCCGGCGGCGAGACGCAATATTGAACCTATCCGACAGGTGCTCGCCGCGCATTTTCCGACCCATGGACGGGTGCTGGAGATCGCCGCGGGCTCCGGAGAGCACGCCGTCGCCTTCGCCGAGTCGTTCCCGGGGCTCGACTGGACGCCCGCCGACCCCAGTGAGGAGGCGCGGATCAGCATCGGGGCCTGGACCGGCTTGCATGGTCCGCCGAACCTGCGCCCTCCCCTCGATCTGGACGCTTCCCAACCGGAGAGCTGGCCTGAGGGCCCGTTCGACGCGGTCCTCTGCATCAACATGATCCACATCAGCCCCTGGACCGCGACCGAGGGTCTGATGGCCGGCGCGGAGCGGGTCCTGGCCAATCCCGGCGGGCTTCTGGCCCTCTATGGCCCCTATCGCGAGGCCGACGTCGAACTGGCCCCGTCCAACGCCGCCTTCGACGACAGCCTGAGGTCCCGCGACCCCGCCTGGGGCCTGCGCGACCGCGACGCCATCGCCGCCGAGGCCCGCAGGCACGGCCTGCACCTGACCCTCAGGGTCGCCATGCCCGCCAACAACCTGATGCTCCTGTTCCGCCGCGCCTGAACCCAACGACAACAAAGGAAACGCCCATGAAGACCGCTCTCGCCGCTATCGCCTGTCTCGCCCTCACCGCCCCGGCCTTCGCCCAGACTGCGGCGCCCACCCCTGCCCCGGCCCCCTCGCCCCAGCCGCCCGCCTATGGTGCGCCGATCAGCCTTGAGGCCGCCCAGGCCCTGATCGCCCGCGCCGTCGCCGCCGCCGAGGCCCGTCACTTCCGCATGGCCGTGGCCATCGTCGAGCCCTCGGGCGAGCTGGTCGCCTTCGTGCGCATGGACGACACCCAGTACGGCTCCATCTTCGTGGCCCAGAAGAAGGCCTCGACGGCCGCCCGCTACCGGATGCCCACCTCCACGATGGAAGAACGCACCCTGGCCGGCCGCACGGTGACCCTGGCCAACGAAGACAGCCTGCCTATCGCCGGCGGCATTCCCATCGTCGTCGACGGCAAGATCGTCGGGGCCATCGGCGTCTCGGGCGCGGCGGCGTCCGAGGACAATGAGATCGCGAAGGCGGCGCTGGGTCAGTAAAGCCTTGCCCGATGGGAGCCATGGCCTCTAGGACCGGCCATGGCTTTCACCCGCACCTATGACGGCGACGAACCGATCCGGCTGAACAAGTGGATGGGCCAGACCGGCGTCTGTTCCCGCCGCGAGGCCGACGCCCTGATCGCCCAGGGTCTGGTCTCCATCGACGGGGCCGTGGTCACCGACGCCGGGCGCAAGATCGAGACCGGCCAGACGCTGGTTCTGGCCGATCAGGCGACCGAGGCCCTGGCCGCGGGCGTGACCATCCTGATCCACAAGCCCGTCGGCTATGTCTCGGGCCAGCCCGAGCCCGACAAGATCCCGGCCGTCCGCCTGCTGACCGAGGCCAATCGCATCGGCGAGGGCGAGGTCCCGCCGGCCGACGCCTCCCTGCCCCCCATCGGGCGGCTGGACGAGGACTCGCGCGGCCTCCTGCTGCTGTCCTCCGACGGGGTGGTGGCCAAGGCGGTGATCGGGCCCGACAGCGACCTCGACAAGGAGTACCTCGTCCGGGTGGTCGGCGATGTGACCGAGAAGAAGCTCAAGATCCTGCGCCACGGCCTGATGCTGGACGGGCGTCAGCTGCGCCCCGCCTATGTCAGCCGGATGGAGTCCTTCCGGCTCAAGTTCATCCTGCGCGAAGGCCGCAATCGCCAGATCCGCCGGATGTGCGAGATGGTGGACCTCGAGGTCGTCGACCTGATCCGCGTCCGCATCGGCCCGATCCGGCTGGACGGCATTCCCGAGGGCAAGTGGCGGATGGCCACGGCCGAGGAGCGCGCCGCCCTGCTGGGGCAGACGCCTAGCGCCTGAACACCCCGACCAGTTCGACGTGGGCCGACCACAGGAACTGGTCGACGGGGGTCACCGTCTCCAGCCGGAAGCCGGCGTCGATCAGGACCTTCGCATCGCGGGCGAAGGTCGTGGGGTTGCAGGACACGCCCACGACCACCGAGGCCTTGGTCCCGGCGATCTGCTGCGTCTGATCGAGGGCGCCCGCGCGCGGGGGGTCGAAGACGATGGCGTCGCAGCCCTTGAGGTCGAACGGCGACAGGGGGCGGCGGAACAGGTCCCGCGCCTCGGCCGTGATCTGGCGCAGGCCCGAGGTCGAGCTGACCCCCGCCTTGAGGGCCGCGATCCCGGGCGCGGAGGCGTCGGCGGCCAGCACGGGCGCCACGGTCGCCAGGGGGAAGGTGAAGCTGCCGGAGCCGCAGAACAGGTCGGCGACCTTCTTCGCCCCCTTCACGGCGGCGACGGCGCGGCTGGTCATGGCCAGTTCGGCCTCAGGCACGGCCTGCAGGAAGCCGCCGGGCGGCAGGGGCACGCTGGCCGGGCCGAACATGACGCGCGGCTGGCGGGCCATGACCAGGGTCTCTCCGGCCATCGAAAGCCGGGCCAGATCGGCCTCATTGGCGGCGCGGATGGCCTGCATCTGCCGGTCACGGGACAGGCCGCCCGACTTGCGCTCCACCCCGGTCACATCGACGTCGAGGCCGGCCTCGGTCCAGGTCACATGAAGCGTGGGGGCCGACTTGGGGTGTTCGAGGAAGGCCCCCGCCACCTTGGCCAGCGACGGGAAGGCGCGGACCAGACGCGGGTCGGCGACCGGGCATTCCGTGATCTCGACCAGCCGCCAGCTCTTGCGGGCCTTAAAGCCGAGGACGACCTTGCCGTCTTCGAGACGGCGGGCATGCAGAGCCACGCGGCGGCGCGAGGCCATGGGCACGGCGACGGTGGCTTCGATCTCGGTCTCTATCCCCTCGCGGGCCAGGGCCAGCCGCACCTGTTCGCGCTTCCACTCCAGATAGGGGCCGGTCGCCCAGTGCTGCAGCGAGCAGCCGCCGCAGTCGCCGTACCGGGGCGAGACGGGGGCGACCCGGTCGGGGCTGGCGGTGAGGATCTCCACGCCCTCGGCGCGGCCGTCCTTGATCGTCTCGGCACGGATGGTCTCGCCCGGCAGGGTCAGGGGGGCGAACACCAGCCCGCCCGGCGTCTGGGCGATCCCGTCGCCCTGTCCGCCGACACGGGCGATCGTCAAGGTTTCCATCAGCGGGTCTCTATCCCCTACCCTTCCGGCGCTCAAGCCGGAGCCAAATCACACGCTTTCGCGCTCAAGCAGCGAACCGCCGCGCGGTGAGCGTTAGCGCTCTTCAAACATGAACGAAGATGAACGGCGCGCTCAAAGGCCGTTCAGCTTCGGTGTCCTAAACCTTGATGCAACAGACGCGGTGCTGATCCGTTCAGCGGCCAGATCTGCAACAGGGATCAAGGACCTCAAGATGTTCGCCACGTTCTCAAAACCCGTTCTGGCCGCCGTCGCCGTCGCGACCGCCGCCGCTTCGCTGCCCGCCGCGGCCAGCGCCCAGACCTATGTCCAGGGCTACGGCGGCGCCACCTACGGCCAGTCGCAGTACGACTACGGCTCGCAAACCTACTACAACCCCTGCGACCGCGAGCGCGAAGGCCGCACCGGGGCCGGCGCCGTGATCGGTGCGGGCGCGGGCGCCGTCGTCGGCTCCCAGCTGGCCGCGCGCGGCCGCCGCACCGAGGGCTCGATCCTGGGCGGCGTGCTCGGCGCCGTCATCGGCGGCAGCGTCGGCCGGGGCTCCAGCGACCGCTGCTACCAGAACCAGGGCTATGGCCAGCCGGCCTACAGCTCGGGCTATGCCCGGGTCCCGGCCTATCAGGGCTATGACGACCGCGGCTATGACGACCGTGGCTACGACCAGCGGGCCCAGGTCTACTACGACCAGAACGGCTATGGCCCGTACAGCACCGCCCCCTCCTACTCGGGTTCGTCCTCCTACTATTCGGCGCCCTCCAGCAGCTATGGCTCGAGCTACAGCTCCAGCTACGGCTCCTACAACCAGGGCTACACCGATGGTCGCCAGGACAGCCGCCGCGACCGCCGGGACGGCTATGACCGTCGCGACGACTACCGCGGCCAGGTCCAGTACAGCGCCGACGGCCGGTACTGGTACGACCCCCAATACGGCTGGCGCCCGCGCTAAGCCCTAACGAGATCGCGGCGTCGATTCTTTTCAGCCCCCCTGTCGGTCGACGACGTGACGGGAGCCGCCGGCGGAGAAATCCGTCGGCGGCTTTCCATTTTCTGGTGTCGCTAACGCTCGCCGCGCGGCGGCTCGCTGCTTGAGCGACATGTTGAAGGGTCGCTAACGCTCGCGACGCGGTCGCTCGCTGCTTCAGCGACATTGTGGGGTGTCGCTAACGCTCGCCGCGCGGCGGCTCGCTGCTTGAGCGACAGGTTGGTGGTTTCTTCAGCCTCCCTTTGCGGCCCACAGCAGGAACTCGACGTTGCCGTCGCCGCCGGTGATGGGGCTTTCGGTCGTGGCCTTGACGGTCCAGCCGATGCTTTCGAGCCAGTCGCGGACACCGGCGACGGCGGCGGCGTGGGCCTCGGGGTCCTTGACCACGCCCTTCTTGCCCGCGCTGGAGGGGCCGGAGCCTTCGAACTGGGGTTTGACGAGGGCGATCAGGTCGGCGCCGGGCGCGGCGAGGTCGAGAGCGGCGGGCAGGACCTTGGCGAGGCCGATGAAGCTGGCGTCGCAGACGACCAGTTGGGGCGCTTCGGGGATCAGGGCCGTGTCGAGGGTGCGGGCGTCGGTCTTCTCCAGATTGATCACGCGCGGGTCGGCGGCGATCCGCTCATGCATCTGGCCCGAGCCGACGTCGACGGCGAAGACCTTTACCGCGCCGCGCTCCAGACAGACCTCGGTGAAGCCGCCGGTCGAGGCGCCGACGTCAAGGGCGACCCTGCCCTCCACGACGATGGGCCAGAGGGTCAGGGCGTGATCCAGCTTGAGCGCGCCACGCCCGACGAAGCGGTGGGCGTCAACCGCGGTGATCTCGGCGTCGCGATCGACCTTCTGGGAGGCGGCCTTGGCGGGCTGGCCGTTGACGGTGACCCCGCCCGCCTCGATCGCCGCGCGCGCCCGCGACCGGCTCTCGGACAGGCCGCGATCGACGAGAAGCTGGTCCAGGCGGTCTTTCATCATGATCCCTCGTCGTCTTGATCTGGCGGTCTGGAAAACACCGCCACACCGCCAAACACCGCCACTTGCCGCTCTGCGAAGTCTGGCAGGGCGCCGCGAAAACGGGGCGCCAAACCGTGCCAAACCGTGCCACGTCGGAGGAGGTCTCCGGGCGGGATCAGCCGTTCAGGCATTCTAGCACGGGCGCGGACGGCGCCGGATTGAAGGGTGCGGATGGACTGCTGGGTCAGGCGTGGCCGTGTTTCGCCATGCTGACCCGATTTCACACCACACGCCGCTCATCCCCCACTCTCACCGCTCATCCCGGCGAATGCCGGGATCCAGATTCACAGGCAGCGCCTGAAGTTTCCCGCCGTCCGGATCCTTGCGGCAGATGCCCAGTCTGGATCTGGATCCCGGCCTTCGCCGGGATGAGCGGTAGATGTGGGTCAGCCCATCGCCTCGATGCGCTCTAGCGCGGCGACCAGTTTGGCGTGGGCTTCTTCGGCCTCGGCCAGTTTGGCGCGCTGTTCCTCGATCACGGCGGGGGCCGCCTTGGCGACGAAGTTGGGGTTGCCCAGCTTCTTGTTGATGTGGGCGACGTCGTCGACGGCGGCCTTGATGGCCTTGGCCAGACGCGCCTTCTCGGCGGCGACGTCGATTGTCCCGGCGAGCGAGATCGCGGCCGTGGCGCCGCCGATGACGAAGCTGACCGCGCCCGCGGGCGCGGCGTCGGCCGTCGCGACCTCGGACACCCGGGCCAGGGTCAGGATCAGGGGCCGGTGCAGATCGATGCGGCCGGCGGTGACGGCGTCGGGGCTGACGAAGGCCAGCGGCGGCTTGGCGCCGGGCGGGACGTTCATCTCGGCGCGCAACTGACGCACCTCGGTGACCAGATCGACCAGCCAGCCGATCTCGGCCTCGGCCTCCGCATCGACGAAGGCGTCGGGCAGGACGGGCCATGTCGAGCCGATCAGCATCGGTTCGTCACGCGCGGGGCCCTCCTTGCCCAGCTCGTCCCACAGCTCCTCGGTGATGAAGGGCATGACCGGGTGCAGCAGCTTCAGCGTCTGGTCGAGGGTCCAGGCGGTCATGGCGCGGGTCTCGGCCTTCGCCGCCTCGTCAGTCCCTTGCAGGACCGGCTTGGACAGTTCGACGTACCAGTCGCAGAAGACGTTCCAGACGAAGCGGTAGAGGGCCGAGGCGGCGTCGTCGAAACGGCCGCCCTCGATGGCTTCCGAGACCTGACGCTCGGCCTTGGTCAGCTCGCCACGGATCCAGCGGTTGATGGTCTGGGTCACGGTCGAGGGGTCGAAGCCCTCGACCCGGACGGCCTCGTTCATCTGGCTGAAGCGCGCGGCGTTCCACAGCTTGGTGCCGAAATTGCGGTAGCCTTCAATGCGCTCCTTGGACAACTTGATGTCGCGCGTACCCGACAGAATGGCCATGGTGAAACGCAGCGGGTCGGCGCCCAGCTCGTCGATGATGACCAGGGGATCGATGACGTTCCCCTTGGACTTCGACATCTTCTGCCCCTTCTCGTCGCGGACGAGGCCGTTGATGATGACGCGCTTGAACGGGACCTCGTCCATGAAGTGCAGGCCCATCATCATCATCCGGGCGACCCAGAAGAAGATGATGTCCGCCGCCGTGACCAGGTCCGAGGTCGGGTAGAATTTCTCCAGATCCGCCGTCTTCTCGGGCCAGCCCATGGTCGAGAAGGGCCACAGGGCCGAGGAGAACCAGGTGTCGAGGACGTCCTCGTCCTGGGTGATGGGCTTGTTGCCTGCCAGTTCGCGCGCCTCGGCCTCGGTCTCGGCGACATAGATCTGGCCGTCGGCATCATACCAGGCCGGGATGCGGTGCCCCCACCAGAGCTGGCGCGAGATGCACCAGGGCTCGATGTTGCGCAGCCATTCGAAATAGATCTTGGAGTAGCTGGCCGGCTCGAAGACGGTCGCGCCGGTCTCGACCGCCTTGATGGCGGGCTGGGCCAAGGTGTGGGCGTCAACGTACCACTGGTCCGTCAGCCAGGGCTCGATGACGACGCCCGAACGGTCGCCGTGCGGGACCATGTGTTTGGTCTTCTCGATCTCCTTCAGCCAGCCTTCGGCCTCGGCGCGGGCGACGATGGCCTTACGCGCGACGAAGCGGTCGAGGTATTGGAGCTCATGGGGGATTGCCGCGATGGCCGCGTAGTCGTCCCCCCTGACGTCCGGGTTCTGTTCATCTTCGACGAAGCCGCCTCGGCTGGAATCGAAGCGCATGTCCGTCTGCGCCAGACCGACGATGCGACCAAACGCATCCAGGATGTTGATCGTTGGCAGTCCGGCGCGCTTGCCGACCTGGAAGTCGTTGAAGTCGTGGGCGGGCGTGATCTTGACCGCGCCCGAGCCCTTGGTCGGGTCGGCATAGTCATCGGCGACGATGGGGATGCGGCGGCCGGTGATCGGCAGGATGACCGACTTGCCGACGATCGCGGCATAGCGTTCGTCGGTCGGGTGGACGGCGACGCCGGTGTCGCCCAGCATGGTCTCGGGCCGGGTGGTGGCGACGACGATATAGTCGCGCGTCTCGTATTCGGTGGCCTTGCCGTCCTCGTCGAAGGCGACGGGGTATTCGAAGGTGACGCCGTCAGCCAGCGGATAGGCGAAATGCCAGTAGGCGCCGTCGACCTCGCGCTGCTCGACCTCCAGATCCGAGATGGCCGTCTGGAACTGCGGGTCCCAGTTGACCAGCCGCTTGTCGCGATAGATCAGGCCTTCCCTGTGCAGCTGGACGAAGACCTTGCGGACGGCGGCGTTCAGGCCTTCGTCGAGGGTGAAACGCTCGCGCGACCAGTCGCAGGAGGCGCCGAGGCGGCGCAGCTGCTGGACGATGGCGCCGCCGGATTCCGCCTTCCATTCCCAGACCTTCTCGACGAAGGCGTCGCGGCCCATGTCGCGGCGGCCGATGTTGCCGGCGGCGGCCAGCTGGCGCTCGACGACCATCTGGGTGGCGATGCCGGCGTGGTCGGTCCCGGGCAGCCACAGGGCGGCCTTGCCCTTCATCCGGTGATAGCGGGTCAGGATGTCCTGAAGGGTGTTGTTGAGCGCATGGCCGATGTGCAGCGACCCCGTCACGTTCGGCGGCGGGATGACGATCGAATACGCCTCGGCCGCGCCCTCGGTCGGGGCGAAGGCGCCGGACTGCTCCCACTGCTTGTACAGGCGGGGTTCGGAGGCCTTGGGGTCGAAGGTCTTGTCGAGCATGAGGTAATCTCAGAAAGCAGAAGAGGCGGCCCCTGCCGGAGCCGCCCCTGTTGATCTAGTCGCGGGATACGCGAAGGGCTAGCCGGCGGTGCGGGAGATCCGCTCTACCTCGGCCTTGACCGCGCGTTCGACGATGCCCGGCAGGTTGGCGTCGAGCCAGCCCTTGAGCATGGGCTTGAGCATTTCGGCGACCATGCCCTCGACGGTCGAGCCGCTGATGAAGTTCAGATCGCCGGTCGGGGCCGGAGCGGCCGAGGCCGGCTTCAGGCTGGCGTGCAGGCCGGCGAAGGCCGAAGCGGCGCTGGCGGCGGCGCTTTCGCCGACCAAGGCGTCGTAGTCGGGCGTCGGGGTCGGCGGGGTCCAGGCGGTCGGGGCCTCGGGCTCGGGCGAGGAGACGTCCAGATCGCCGATGCTCTCGACGGCCGGGGCCTCATAGGTGTCGGTCAGTTCGAGGATGTCCTCCTCGACGGCCTCGGGCTCCTGCACCACGGGCGCGGGCTCGGGCGCCGCCGCGACCGGGAAGGGCTCGGGCTCGGGCGCCGGGGCGGGCTCCGGCGCGGGGGCCGCGGCCGTCTCGGCCGGGGCGTCGTCCTCGGAGATGATCCGGCGAATGGACGCCAGGATCTCTTCCATCGTCGGTTCCTGGGCGGTCGGGTCGGACATTCGTAAACCTCGGCGGCACTTGAAAGCGCACTTGACGGCGTGGATGGACGGCGCGGGGTCGCAGGCGATGCCATCGCCGTCCCCACAGTCCTTGTCGTCGCATCAACGCCCGCCGGAATCAACGGGCGTTTTGCAGGTGCACGGTAAACGCGGAGGGTCCCTGCCCTCCCCGTTACCCCCAGGGCTTAAGCCGGCCCCTCAGGATTGGGGAGCCGTCTTGACGACGTCGGACTGAAGCTGGGTGTCGATGGGGGCCTGGGCGCCTTGCGGGGTGGGGACGACCTGGGGCGCCGCGATGCGGTCGATGGTCTCCAGCACGCCATCCCACGGCAGGGCGCCGCGGTTGCGAACGGCGTCGGTGTTGGCGGCCGCGTCATAGGCTTCCAGCGACGGCACCAGGGTCGGGCCTTCCAGACGGCCCATGGCGGCCAGCAGCGAGGCCTGGGCGATGTAGGCGTTGGCCACGGCGCTGACCAGCTGAACCTGGGCGGAGCGCAGCTCCAGCTCCTGGTTCAGGACGTCCAGGGTGGTGCGCAGGCCGACCTGGGCCTCCTGACGCACGCCCTCGGCGGCGACGGTGGCGGCGCGGACGGCCTCATTGCCGGCGGTGACGTTGGCCTTGGTCGAGACGACCTGGGCATAGGCGGAAGAGACGTCCTGCAGCACGCCGCGGCGCTCGCCGTCGATGGCGATCTTGGCCGCGTTGGCGGTTTCCAGGGCCTGGGCGACGCGCGACGAGTTCAGGCCGCCGGTGAACAGCGGGATCGAAACCTGGGCGCCGACGGTCAGGCTGGAGCGGTCGGCCAGGTCGAACTGGCTGAGATCGCCCGAGCCGCCGTAGGAGGCGGTCAGGCCCGCCTGGGGCAGATAGGCCGACTTGGCGGCGGCGACGCGGGCCTCGGCGGCCTGCAGCGTATAGTCGGCGGCGACGACCGAGGGGTTCTCGACGAGGCCGATGTCCAGGGCCTGTTCGAAGTCGGTCGGGACGCCCGGCAGCTCGGGCGGGGTGACCAGATTGGTCGGGGCCTGGCCGACGACGGCGGCATAGGCCGCGCGCGACACCGACAGCTGGGCCTGGGCGTTGGCCAGATCGGCCTGCGAGGAGGCCAGACGGGATTCGGACTGGGCGACGTCAGTGCGGGTGATCTCACCCACTTCGAAGCGGGCGTTGGATTCGTCGAGCTGGCGGCGCAGGACGGTCAGATTGTCCTGACGGATCTGCAGGATCTGCATGTCGCGCTGGACGCCGACATAGGCCTGGATGACCGAGGCCAGGACCTGCTGCTCGACCGAGCGCAGGTTCTCGCGGCCGGCCAGGACATTGGCCTCGGCGGCGCTGACGGCGTGACCGATGCGGCCGCCGCTGTAGAGGGTCTGCGACAGGCTGACTTCGAGGCTGGCGTTGTCGACGTCGGTGACGGGCAAACCCTTGACGTCGGTGCGGGTGTAGCTGGCGCCGATGCCGACATCGACGGTCGGGCGGTAGGAGGCGCGGGCCTGCGGAATGCTCTCGTCCAGGGCCCGCTGGTTGGCGCGCTGCGCCAGCAGGGTCGGATTGGTCTGATAGGCCAGGGCCAGCGCTTCCTGCAGCGTCTCGGCGGAGGCGGATCCGGCGGACACGGCCAGCCAGGACACAGAGGCGAGGGCGACCGCGATGACGGACGAACGTTTCAGCATGTCTAATTCCCGATAGGGTTCGCGGAGGAGCGCGTCCCTGGACACTTCTATTCTCGCGTAGAGCGCATTCCGCCTACGCCACGCCAGTTAAGTTTTTTTCACGCGCCCGCCACCCCCGCCCGGCGGAAAAATGGACACTACAGTGCGAAAATCATCGGGGGCGACATTTCCGCCATAACCTGGGGGTTGGAATCGAACAGTTCGCGACGCGACAGACCCTCGCGGCCACGGACGTAGAGCACGGCCTTGCCCGCCGTGCCGGGGCGTTCGACGACGACCAGACGGCCGCCGACCTTGAGCGCCTTGATCCAGGCCTCGGGGCGGACCGGGGTCGCCATTTCCGAGACGATAATGTCGTAGTCGCCGCCCGAGGGCTCGGTGACCGGGGCCACGACGGTGGTCACGCCGGCCTCGGCCAGGGCCTCGCCCGCGATCTCGAACACCGCCGCATCGGCCTCCTGGGCCGTGACGGTCAGGCCCAGATGGGCCAGCAGGGCCGCGGCATAGGGGCCGGCGACGACCAGGGCCGTCTCGCCCGCGCGGGCGTCGGTCGCCTGCAGCAGCTTGGCCACATCACGGGCCATCATCAGCTTGCGGGTCGGGGTGATCTCGGTCTCGACCTCGGCATAGGCGGCGAAGGCGCGTTCCGGGGCGCAGAAACGCTCGCGTGGCACGCTGTTGAGCGCGGCCTGCAGGCTGCGATCGGTGACGTCATTCACCCGGACCTGCGAGTCCACCATGACCTTGCGCGCGGCGGCGTAATCCATCGGCGGCGAATCCTTGTGCGTTCAGAGAGGAAAATCTGCCGTGCTTATAGGTCCGTGCGTTGCAGCGGACAATCCGATCTGATAGCGAACGCCTCCCGATGACGACGGGGCCCCTTTCGGGGTTCCCGACGGCCTGATGGCGGAGTGGTTACGCAGAGGACTGCAAATCCTTGCACCCCGGTTCGATTCCGGGTCAGGCCTCCATCGCGGGATCAGGGGGGTTAGGTCGGAAGCGACCTGACCCCCGATCACCCAGCACTCTATTTGGCAGAGCGACGCCGCGACGCGCAGCTTGTAGACTATCTGCTTCGATCCCTTGGCGGATCAAGCAGATCATTCTCGCCCCCCGGTTCACTCAATGGGCGGAGGATCAACTCCGCGGCATGATTGAAACGCGACTAGCCGTGCTGTTAGGTATAGTGACCAGCGATATACGGGGTCAGCATGACAAGCATACCGAACGACGCAACAGCATTATGCTTCCACGGCAACAAAGAATCTGAAGCCCCCGAAGTATCGGCGGTCCAAATCGGCCAAATCGCTTCTTCTTTAGAAAATTTCCTCGCGACCACCTCAGAAGTTCTGGGTAATAAATGTGATTTCCAAATCAACATCGTCGCGCCCCCTACTCGGGGAAGCCTCGTAATCTGGATAAGATATGCCGTAAAAAATATAATAAACTCAAGCATTGATGACCCAATTTCGCAAAGCAGGGCACAAACCGTAGCAAACTACGCTGCTTTTGGCCTAGTGATTTGGACATTGTGCTTCGGTGATAAAGGACTTTACGACCTTATCGTATCTCGCAGCCCGGCAGAAACCGTCGTAAATACAAAAGATGAGGATATAAAACCGCGAAAGCTAGAAGAGTTTACTAATTCTCGTCTATTAGAAAATGCATTTGAGATTTATCGGGCATGCAAAAGTACCGACTCTCAAAGAGTCGAAATTCACCTACCGGATAGCTCCCCAACTTGCATCTTTGACAGGAAGTGGGTGAGAGACTTCCATCTCATCGGAGCGTTCGCCAATCCCGCACCATTGAGAGACGGATACTACATGCCGGACGCTACTGGCGAAAATATTCCGTTTAAATTAGAAAAAACCCACGGAAATGCCATCGCTTCTCAACTTCGGAACGATTCTACAGATCATGTAACCGACTCCGCAGTATACCTCACGCTTTGGTTTGGCAACACGTCGATACCAATGCACCACAACCCCGAACGATTTAGGCCGTTAGCCACAAAAGATTTTGACCGTATCGAATTTTCTTCAGACATACCGGACGAATACACTCGAGTGAGGGGAGTGATGGCGGTAGGTATAGGAGACCATTCATACGGTGCGGCTGAGGATATCTGATCCCCACCTTTGGGAAGCTCGGTCGGGCGAGGATTCGCGGGAGTAAGGGGGGAGCGGCGCGAGCCCTCCCCCCTTTCTCTTTCCTACTTCAGGGCGCCCGTATCCAGATTCAGGCTGGAGACCGGGATGACCTCGACGTTCGGGTGTTTGGCGCGCAGGGCGTCGATGAATTTCGACGCATCGCCGACGATGACCAGGCTGGCGTTGGAGACCGGCAGGGCGCGGGCGAAGGCGGCCTGGACCGAGGGACCGTCCACGGCGGCGACATTGCCGGCATAGGCGGCCAGATCGCTCATCGGCAGGTCGTAGAGGGCGAGATTGGCCACCAGCGAGCCCAGACCGTCCACCGTTTCCAGCTGGGAGCCGAAGGCGCCGGTCAGGATGGCGCGGCGGGTGGTCAGTTCGCTCTCGGTCGGCTGGGTCGTGTCCAGACGCTCGATCTCGGCCAGAATCAGGTCCGACACCTCGACGGCGGTCTCGTTCTTGGTCTGGGCCGAGGCGGTGAACAGGCCGGGGCCTTCGCGCAGGCCCAGCGACGAACGGGTGCCGTAGCTGAGGCCGCGCTTGATGCGGATTTCCTGATTGAGGCGCGAGGTGAAGCTGCCACCCAGCAGGGTGTTGCCCAGCGTCAGGGGGAAGTAGTCGGCGTTGACGCGGGGCACGCCGCGCAGGGCCGCGACCACCGCCGCCTGACCGGCGCCCGGCTGGTCGATCACCACCACGCGCGGCGACAGGGTCTGGCCGGCCGGAGCCGCGGCCGCATTGGCCGCCGCCGCGTCGGAGCCCGACCCGCGCCAGTCGCCGAAGGCCGACTGGGCGAGGGCCCGGGCCGCTTCCGGGGTGATGTCGCCGCTGAACACCAGGGTGGCGTCCGACGGCTGGTAGCGGGCGGCGTGGAAGGCCACGACGTCGGCGCGGGTCAGGGCCGGAACCGTGGTGACCGTGCCGATGCCCGGCGCGCCATAGGGGGCGTCGCCATAGACCACCCGGCCCGAGACCATGGAGGCCACCTGACCCGGCGAGGCCAGGGACACCTTGAGGCCGTCGAGGGTCTGGGTCCGCTGGCGGTCCAGCTCCTCCTCGGCGAAGGTCGGGTTGCGGACCAGATCGGCCATCAGGGCCACGGCCTGGGGGAAGACGTCGGCCGGTGCGTTGGCGTAGACGCTGGTGAAGTCGGACCCGGCGCCCGCGCCGATCGAGGCGCCCAGTTGTTCGATCTGGGTGGCGATCTGGGGCGCATCGCGGGTCGTGGTGCCCTGGGTCAGGAGGTTGGCGGTCATGGCCGCGACGCCCGACTTGCCCGGGCCGTCATCGGCCGAACCGGCGTCGAAGCTGAGACGGGCCGAGACCAGCGGCAGACCCGGCTTGTTGACCACCAGAATGCGCATGCCGTTGTCCAGCCGCGCCTCGGCGACCGCGGGGGTCGTGGGCGAGACGGCGGCGGTGGGCTCGGGCAGTTTCGCACGCTGCGCCTCCGGCAGCAGGGTCAGGACTTCGCCGGCGGGGGCCAGATCGGCGATCTGGACCGGGGCGGTGACCCGGGTGTTCTGCTGGGTCACCGGATGTTCGGCGTCGGCGTTCAGATAGCGCATCGTGATGCTGCGCTCGGGCGTCAGATAGCGGCGGGCGACGCGCTGGATGTCGGCGGCGGTCACGGCCTGGATGGCTGCGATCTCGCGGTCCGCCACCGAGGCGTCATTGGTGTTGATCAGGGCGAAACCGAGGACGTTGGCGCGATCGTCGACCGTTTCGCGGTTCCTCAGGGCGTCGGCGACCAGTTCGTTCTTGGCCTCGGTCAGTTCGGCGGCGGTGACGGGGGCGTCGCGGAACTTCGCCACCTCGGCGTTCAGGGCGGCGATCCCCTCCTCCGGCGTATGGCCGCCGGCCATGATCGCATAGACCTGCAGATTGCCGGCCTGCTGCGAGGAATCCGGGCTGGAGCCGATCTGGGCGGCGATCTGCTGATCATAGACCAGCGAGCGATAGAGCCTGGAGCTCTCGCCGGTCGACAGAATGCCGTCCAGCACGGTCAGCGGAATGCGGTCCTCATCCTTGTAGGCCACAGTCGGGTAGGCCACGACCACCGCCGGCAGCGGCACATTGGGAGCGTAGAAGGTCGCCTCGCGCGGGCCGGTCGGCTCGGGCTCCTTGACGTCATTGACCGGCAGGGGGCGGTCCGGGTTGGTCAGGGGGCCGAAATACTGGTCGATCCAGCCGTTCAGCTGGGCTTCGTCGAAATTGCCCGCCACGATCAGGATGGCGTTGTCCGGGCGGTAGTAGGTGGCGTGGAAGCGGCGCACGTCGTCGATGGTCGCCGCGTCCAGATCCTCGATCGAGCCTATGGTCGAGCGGCGGTAGGGGCTGTCCTGATAGATGGTCGCCGGGGCGAACAGGCCGAACAGGCGGCCATAGGGGCTGGAGAGGACGCTCTGGCGGTACTCTTCCTTCACGACGTCGCGCTCGGACTTGAAGACGTCCTCATTGACGACCAGCGAGCCCAGACGGGTGGCCTCGGCGAAGATCAGCCGCTGCAGGTGATTGGCCGGGATGGTCTCGTGATAGGCGGTGACGTCGTCGGAGGTGAAGGCGTTGTTGTTGCCGCCCACGTCCTCGGTCAGGCGGTCGAAGGTCTCGTCCGGGAAGTCCTTGGTGGCCTTGAACATCAGGTGTTCGAACAGGTGGGCGAAGCCCGAGCGCTGCTGGGGGTCGTCCTTGGAGCCGACGCGGTACCAGACCTGGACCGTGACGTTCGAGGTCGAGGCATCCCGCGCCGTATAGACGTCCAGACCGTTGGCCAGGGTGCGCTTGGTGAAGCCCAGCGGCGGCACCTCGATCCCGGCGGTGGCGGTGGCGGCGGCGGGCGGCGATGCGGCGCCCTCGGCGAAGGCGGGGGCGGCGGCCAGGAGGGCGGCGGCGGAGGCGGCGGCCAACAGACGGAACTTCATGCGATTTCACTTTCCGGACAGGTCTGCTCCAGACCTAGGCCCGCAAGCGCGGCGGGAAAAGTGACCGATCTGTAATGCGGCGGCTCGACGCCCGGACGGCGGTCAGGCCGCGGGCGCGGTCTGCGGCGCGACCTCGTCGATCTTGCCCCGGCAGTAGGTGGCGGCCGCCGTGAGGGTGTCCGCCGGCGAGGCGGCGAAGGTCTGTTTGTTCAGGGTGACCATCTGCCCGGCCAGCTCCGACTGGATGCTGTGTTCCAGCCATTTCTTCCAGCGGGTGTGGGCGGCGTCGTTCTCCGTCTGGCCCGCATTGGCCGGAAGCTCGAGGATGGCGACGCATTTGCCGCCGATCAGGTTCCAGTCGTCGGTCCCGAACAGGGCGCGGGTGGCCTTGACGGGGTCATCCTCGGCCTTGGGCGCGGTCCGCGCGGGCGGAGACCCGCAGGCCGCGAGCGCGAGACCGAGAGACAGGACGGCGATCAGGGTTTTCATGGCGCCAGAATAGGCCGCTGCCGCCGTCTGGCAATGCGCAAGATCAGCGTTTGCCGCCGGTGTCGCCCGGCCACAGCGGTCCCGCGAACCGGCCGGCCAGATAGTCCATCAGGGCCGTGACCCGCGCCGGTCTCGGCCCGCCCCCGGGCGCCACCAGATGCAGGTCGATGCGCGGCAGCTCCCAGTCGGGCAGCAGGATCTCCAGACGGCCTTTGGCGAGGTCGTCCCAGTGGAAGAAGTCGGGCTGTTCCGCGATGCCCAGGCCGGCGAGGAGCGCGGCGGTCAGGGCGTCGGCGTTGTTGGCGCGCAAGGGACCGTGCGGCCGGACCATGACCTCGCGCCCGTCGGTCCTGTGCCGGAACTTCCAGGTGTTGGGCGTCGGCAGATAGGCATAGCCGAAGCAGGAATGGCGCGAGAGCTCCTCCGGGTCCTGGGGCCGGCCGCGCTGGGCGACATATTCGGGCGAGGCGACCAGATGGCGCTTGATGGTGCGAAGCTTGCGCGCCGTCAGCGACGAGTCCGGCAGGGCCGCGATCCTGAGGGCGCAGTCGAAGCCGCCGCCGACCAGATCGACCACCTCGTCGGACAGATGCAGGTCGATGGAGACGTCGGGGTGACGCGCCAGGAACTCCGGCAGGGCGGGCGCGACATAGGCGATGCCGAACGACATCGGCGCGGCGAGGCGCACCAGGCCGCGCGGGTTCATCGACTGGTCGAGGGCCTGGGCCTCGGCGGCCTCGCCCTCGGCGACCATCTGGGCGGCGCGGGCGGCCAGACCCCTGCCCTGTTCGGTCAGGGCGAAGCGGCGCGAGGTCCGGTGCAGCAGGGTCGTGCCCAGACGCACCTCCAGCCGGCTGACGGCCTTGGACACCGTCGCCTTGGACAGGTTCAGCGCCTCGGCCGCGCCCGAGAAGGACTGGGTCTCGGCCACCTTGGCGAAGATGGCGAGGGCTTCGAGGTCGGGCAGTTTCGACATGGGTTTCAGGACCGCTGGTGGAAACGATGTGTTTCCGCTGTTTCTATTTCTGATCGGTAGCGGATCGCTATCTTGCCCTCAAGCCAAGAGCGGCGGCGAGCGCGGCGGGGATGTCCCCGCCCCTGCCGGGACCGCGGAGACGAGACGATGATCGAGCGCAGACCTTTTGAATCCCTGGGCGGCGCCAACCACGGTTGGCTGAACGCCAAGCACCACTTCTCCTTCGCCAACTACTACGACCCCAAGCGGATGAGCTGGGGGTCCTTGCGGGTCTGGAACGACGACGAGATCGCCGCCGGCTCGGGCTTCCCGCCCCACCCGCACGCCGACATGGAGATCATCACCTATGTCCGCGAAGGGGCCATCACCCATGAAGACAGCCTGGGCAACAAGGGCCGCACCGTCGCCGGCGACGTTCAGGTCATGAGCGCCGGCACCGGCATCCGCCACGCCGAATACAACGCCGAGCCGGACCTGACCCGGATCTTCCAGATCTGGATCGAGCCGACCCGTCGCGGTGAGAAACCCGCCTGGGGCGCCAAGCCCTTCCCCAAGGGCGACCGCGCCGGTCAGTTCGTGGTTCTGGCCTCGGGCTTCGAGGACGACACGGACGCGCTTCCCATCCGCACCGATGCGCGGGTCGTGGGCGCGACGCTGAAGGCCGGTGAAACGGCGACCTATCCCCTGGGCGCCGGCCGCCGCGGCTATCTGGTCCCCGCCCTCGGCGAGGTCGAGGTCAACGGTGTCCTGCTCAATGCCCGTGACGGCGTCGCCATCACCGACGAAGAAACCTTGACGGTTCGCGCAATCAAGGATGCAGAGATTGTCCTGGTTGACGCTGCCTGATAACTGGAACTAACACTGTTTCAATAAGACCCGGCGGTCTCACAGCCGTCGGGCCTCTCTTCAGAGAAAGAAAGACAATGGCTTCCTTCAATACCGCTCCCTGGGCGCCCCGCGCCCTCGCCGCCCTCCGCATCGTCGCGGGCCTGCTGTTCCTCGCTCACGGCGTGATCAAGCTGTGGGGCTTCCCCGACGGCGCCCAGCCCGGCGTGGTCCCGATGTTCAGCCTGTTCTGGATCGGCGCCGTGCTTGAAGTCGTCGGCGGCGCCCTGATCATCCTGGGCCTGTTCACCCGTCCGGCCGCCTTCGTCCTCGCCGGCGAAATGGCCGTCGCCTACTGGATGTTCCACTTCCCCAAGAGCCCGTATCCGGCCGTGAACGGCGGCGACGCGGCCATCCTGTTCTGTTTCATCTTCCTGTACCTGGCCTGCGCCGGCGCGGGCGCCTGGAGCCTGGACAGCAAGCGCAAGTAAGCTGACAGCCTGAGCGTCAATGACAAACGGCCCGGAGTTCGCTCCGGGCCGTTTTCGTATCCGCCTACTTCCGGGAGGCCGCGCTGGCTTCGCGGACGCCCTCGAACTCATTGCCGGGGGTCCATCTGGGCCAGTCGGTCCCTGTCGCCAGCTCGCGGCCCACGTCATAGAGCAACTGGACGTCGGCCGCGGCGCCGGTCATGTCCCAGCCCGGCTCCCAGGCGTCGGTCGGCTGGTGATAGCGGTCGCGGACATAGATCCGGCTGGCCTCGGACGCTCCGGTAAAGCCCGCCGCCGCGAACAGGGCCGGCACCCCCATCTTCGCCAGCGGGAAGTGGTCCGAGCGGTAGAAGGCCCCGACCTGCGGCGCCGGGTCGGCGATCAGGGTCCGGCCCTCCTTCGCCGCATCGCGCGCCAGCCGGTCCTGCAGATCGGTCTTGCCATAGCCGATGACCACGATCTCGGGCGACGGCCCGCCGGGCAGAAGCGAGTCCATATTGATGTTGGCGACCGTGGTCTCCAGCGGCACCAGCGGGTGGGCGGCATAGTAGTAGGCCCCCAGCAGCCCCGCCTCCTCGGCGGCCCAGGAGACGAAGATCTCGGACCTTTCCGTGCGCGGGGCGGCGGCGAACAGCCGCGCCAGCTCCAGCACCCCGGCGACGCCCGAGGCGTTGTCGACCGCGCCGTTGTAGATGTCGTCGCCCTGGGCGTTGGGCGTCGCGTGGCCGAAGGCGTCCCAGTGGGCGCCGAACATCACCGTCTCGTTCGGGCGCGTCGTGCCGGTCAGCTTGCCCGCGACGTTGCGGGTCGTCAGTCGCTCGTACTTGAGGCCGAAGTCCATCGACAGGGTGACGCCGTCCAGTGCCACCGGATGGAAGTCCGCCGTCTGGGCCTGGGCCTTGAGCGTCGCATAGTCCAGGCCGGCGGCGGCCATCAGCTTCGCCGCGATCGGCTGCTGGATCCATCCCTGGGCCTGGACCCGCTCGGCCTCGACGTTCTGGCGCACGATGTCGAAGCCGGCGGCGGTGGAGGAGTTCTGCAGCGTGGTCCACGGATAACCGGCGCCGGCGGTCTCATGGATGACCAGCACCCCCGCCGCGCCGCGACGCGCGGCCTCCTCGAACTTGTAGACCCAGCGGCCGTAGTAGGTCATGCCCTTGCCGTCGAACTTGCCCGCCACGGGGCTGTCGGCGGCGACTTCGAAGTCCGGGTCGTTGACCAGCATCAGCACGATCTTGCCGCGCACATCCACGCCCTTGAAGTCGTCCCAGCCGCGCTCGGGCGCCGTCACGCCATAGCCGACGAAGACCACGGGCACGTCGGTCAGGGTGATGCGGGACACCGGCCGATGGCTGCCGACGATGATGTCGGTTCCGCGATTGAAGGTCAGGGCCTCGCCGCCCGCCTTGGCGGTGAGAACGGCCGGACCATCCTGGAGGAAGCGGTTGATCGGCACGGTCTGGAACCAGCCGCCGTCATCGCCCGCAGGCTCCAGCCCCATGGCCTTGAACTGGTCGGCGACATAGTTCACCGCCGCCTCTTCGCCCGGCGTGGTCGGGCCGCGCCCGCCCATGGCGTCGTCGGCGAGGGCCGCGATATGGGCGTTCAGCCGCGCCGGATCGATGTGTTGCGGATCCTGGGCGCTCGCAACGGACGCTGCGCTCGCCAGCAGCAGGGCGACGGCGGAAGCGGTGATCGATTTGTGCAGGGGCATCAGACGGACTCGGCAGCTGGTCGGGGACGGGCGAACCCTGCCCCCCGACGGCCGTCGTGTCGACCTCTAACGCCCTGAATCGGCTAGACCGGAGCGGTCATCCAACCGATGGCGCCGGCCGTGCTGACCGCGAAAACCACCACGCCCAAAGCCGTCGCGATGCGGCCGTTGCGGGTGACGAAATCCAGAATGCTGCCCATGACAATCTCCCCGGACGCATGGCGACACGGAACCGCGGTTTCGGCAAGGTCAACAAAGCGTTAACGGCCTGATTTCGCATGATTGTCACCCGATGGGCGCAATTGCTTCGCCGACCCTCACGTGGGTGGCGAATTCGCCAGCGGTTCGCAGCCGTCAGGCGCGGGTCAGCTGATGCAGGGCGATGGCCGAGGTCGCGGCCACGTTCAGGGAATCGAAGCCTCCCGCCATGGCGATCCCCACCGCGCGGCAACGGTCGATGATCCCCTGCGGCAGGCCCGGCCCCTCGGAACCCAGCAGCAGGGCGCGGCGTCCGCCGGGCCTGAGCGCCGCCAGGGGTTCGGTCGCCGAGGGCGTCAGGGCGATGACCTCGAACCGCGCCGCCTTCAGGGTCTCGACCAACTCTTCCAGCGGCAGGGGTCGCGGCGACGGCGTGCGCAGCACCGCCCCGACCGAGACCCGGATCGACTTGCGATAGAAGGGATCGCCACACCGGTCGTCCAGCAGCACCGCCCCGGCCCCGAAGGCCGCCGCATTGCGGAACAGGCCGCCGATGTTGTCGTGGTTGCCGATGCCCTCGGCCGCGACGACCACGGCATCCTCGCCCAGCCGGTCCAGCACCACGGACGCCTCTTCCGGCGCGGGCTTCTCGCCGAGCGCCAGTATGCCCCGATGCAGGGGAAAGCCCGCGACCGAATCGAGCACCGCCTGGCTGGCCGCATAGACCGGCATATCGTCCGGGGCGGCGGCGATCAGGGGCTCAAGCGCCGCTATTCGCTTCTCGGCCAGCAGCATCGAGCTGGGCCGGCACAGGCTGGCGAACGAGACCAGATTGCGCAGCACCACCTCCCCTTCGGCGATGAACAGCCCTTCCCGCCCGGTCAGGTCGCGCTCCTTGATATCGCGATAGGCGGCGATCCGGGGATCATCCGGGGCCTCGATGGAAATGATGCGCATGGCCCCACATTAGCCGTTGCAAGACGCGCGAGGCCACTGCTATACGCCCGCCTCCCGAGCAGATGTTCCGCAGTAGCTCAGTGGTAGAGCAGCCGACTGTTAATCGGCTGGTCGTAGGTTCGAATCCTACCTGCGGAGCCATCTCGGCCCAAGTCATCTGCGTTGTTGACTTAACAGACCCCCCGACAACCTTCCGCTTTCCGCCCTGCCTCGGCCGGGTTGACGTATCGCCGACGCGGCCGCGTCCCGAATGTGGGACGCCTCGCCGGGCCGCTTGATTTTGCGCCCAAGCTCGGCCCCTATCGCGTCAGGGATGAAACCAATCCGACTCACACCCCAAGGGTGCAAGAGCCGTTCGACCAGGCTTGGCCGCGGCGCAAGTCGCGGCGCGCCGCACGGACGGGATGGAGGCTGCGTCCTCGTCGTGCCTGGCACGGCCTCAATCACAAGGGGCGACGCCGCCCACACCCCGCCCAGGGGCATGCGGCGATCGTCCAGGCGGAGGATTCATGACGGCACGCTACATCAACGCCCTGGTGCAACAATCCCCGGTGACGATCGGCGCCACGGTGCCCGAACAGATCGGCGTCCTGGCCAGCCTTTACGAGGTCAAGGAATACAGGGATCTACGGCAGTCCTACGGCGCGGCCGGCCCGGTCGGGGGGCTGAAGGCCATGCGGGGCTACATCGTCTCGCTGCATCAGAAGCTCAGCCTGTCCAGCACCCTGGCCAATTCCTTCAACGCCCTGAACCAGGTCACCTCCTACAGCGGCTATCCGGTGCTGGCGGTGCAGATGGTCACGCCCTCCACGACCGCCGCGGGGCTGCAGTTCATCATCGAGGACTATCACCCCAGGACGCTCAACGCCTCGGTCTCGACCAGCGGCAACCAGTCCACGAGCGCTGATCAGGCCAACTCCGTCCAGTATTCCTCGGGCTCCTCCCTCTCGGTCACCAACTCCTATGAGGTGTCCGATTCCGTGGGCTTCTTCGGAGAGGCGGCGACCGGCGGCGTCTCGGCCAGCATGGGTCACTCCACCACCTCCACCACCGAACAGTCGAAATCGCAAGGGCATACCAGCTCCCAGTCCGCCCTCAACGGCACCGGGGCGTCGATGACGGTCAAGGACTGGGCCTCCTACGCCTTCCTGGACAGCGCCAAACAGACGCTCTCCTGGGTGTGGGGGCAGGAGTATCCCTGGAACGTCATCGACTATCGCAATCTTCAGGCTACGGCGCCGCAGATCGACATGCCGCCCTTCGTCGGCAAGCGGCTGTGGGACGGCACCTTCCTGTACCCGCCCAGCGAGCTGTCGCAGTTCGGGGTCGATTTCGTCGCGACGGCCCGCTGGATCTTCACCCTCGAGGGCGACGCGGCGACGACCGACGAGATCGTCGCCTTCGATCACGCCATCACCTACTGGCAGGGCACGCACGACTCCAAGGGCGCCTCCCTGGTGATCGCGGCGGCGAACAAGGCCGTCGACACCGTGTCGTTGAACCTGCCGCTTCTGGCGCTCGATCCCATCCTGGCCACAGGGTCCCGCAACGGGGCGATCGTCGGCTTCGTCAAGGGCGAGTTCATCTGCGCCCCGGCGTCAAACGGCGCCCCCTTCCGGGCGAAGAGCGGCGCCAACACCCTCTATGTCACGGGCTCCGGCTTCGACGCTCCCGCGACCAACGACACCGTGCTTTCGGCCTCGGCCGTCACCGCCGCCGCGCCCGCCCAGACCACCCTCTACTTCAAGGTGACCGACGAACTGGTCGAGTTGGCCCTGCATCTCAAGCACTGGAAACTGACGGATGCGGGCTGTGTCGTGACCATCCTCGTCAACGAACCCGATCCGGCGCACCCGGTGTCCCCGATCGTCCGTCACGTCGACGCGCGCGAGTCGGGCAGCGGCACGGACAACCTCACCTCCGTCACCCTGCGGAGCAAGGACTACACCTCCAACGACTTCTACGACTACCTGGTGGTGGGTCTGAACACCGTCACCATCACCGTCACGCCGGCCGAGGGCCAGACGACCGCGGGCTACGCCCTGCGCGCCGTCGCCATCAGCTGACCCACGATCCCATTCCAGACATGCGAGCGAACCCCATGACCACCCTGCCCGTCGGCGCCATCATTCCCTTCGTCGGCTCCAATCTGAACAGCCTGCCGGCCAACTGGCTCCTGTGCGACGGTCGACCGCTGGCCAGCACCGACTACCCCGCGCTCTCGGGCGCCCTGGACAACGCCTTCGGCGGCGACAGCACCAGTTTCAACCTGCCGGATCTGCGCGGCATGTTCCTGCGCGGCGTCGACGGCGGAGCCGGCAACGATCCCGATACCACCGGCCGAACAGCCCAGGCCGCCGGCGGCAACACCGGCGACGCGGTCGGTACGCGACAGCAGGATGAAATAGTTTCGCACGCCCACGCCCTCGGGCAGCCGTGGGGATATCACGGTCAGGGCGACTATCCGGTCTATCTCCAGGGTACGATGACGGCCAATGCGACGGGCGCGACCGGCGGAAGCACCGAAACGCGCCCCAAGAACGTCTATGTCTACTATCTGATCTACGCCGGCGGCTGATCGCGCCCCGCCAACGGAGGTCCCGCTCGAATGACCAAGAAGCGATCCCGTGAGGCCTTTGAAGAGGACGGCAATTCCGCGTCTTCCTCTTCATCCTCATCCTCATCCTCGTCCTCGTCACCCTTCGCCACGCGCAGCCACAGAAGCGGTGAGCGGCCGCTGCCCGAGTCGAACAAACGCTCGCGCGGTTTCGGGCGGGACACCGAAAACATCATCTACACCGCCTCCTACGGGGAGCGGGCGGCGCATGGCCGCTCGTCCATGTCCGAGGCGGTCACCCAGGACATGCTCGCGGAAAGCCGTCGGGGACCGGGTTCGGAATACGCCATGCGGATCCTGCCCCTCGACGGCGGGGGTCCGCGCCTGAGGGCCGCCCGGGTGTCCCGCAACCACATCCTGGCCGACAGCCGCATCCGCATCATCCTGATCGACGCCCGCGACGCCCTGAACCGCCGCGACCGTCAGGGGCTCGGCTCGTCCTCTTCATCGGCGCGGCCGCGGGAGGATGAGGCCCTGGCCGGCTTCCTGCGCGCCCTGGCCGGCGACCAGGCGGGCGAAGATCTCTACGCCCGCCTCCACCAGGCCCGGGTGAACAATGACGTGGGCCTGTTCAACCAGGTCATGGACGAGGCCTGCAACGGCATCCTGAACCTGCGTTTCGGCGACGCCCGGACCAATGGCCAGATCTCGAACCAGTTCGATCCGGTGGTGATCAACGGCCGGCCCTCGGCCGAGACCGAAGGCATCATCGACGCGGTCAACCGGCTGGCCGCCAACGGTCTGATCTCCCCGCGACGCGCGATGAGCTCCCTGGCCGTCGCCAAGGATCGCGCCACGCTTCAGGACGTCACCTCCTCCGCGTTCGACATCCACGGCCGGACATCGACACGGGTGAGCGCCATCGACTATTTCCGCGGTCCGTCATCCGTGGCCGCGCGCCCGCGCCGAAACTCCTTCAGCACCACCTCTGTCGCCGAGCCGTCGACAGCCCAGGAACCGTCCCGCGAGTTCCACTATACGACCCGGGCGTTCGAGAGCGCCTCGTCCAACACCCTTGAGCCCTCGCCTTTCGCTCCGGCGGACAGCCTGGCCCCCGGCGGACTCGAATCCTCACCCTTCGCCCCTTCGTCCGCGTCTCCGACGGACGCCAATCCCTTCGACACCCAGATGTCGGACGCCGAGGCCGAGGCCGAGGGAATGCACGACTGAAGCAGCGCGCCGCCGGGTGTCAGGGCTGAGCCCGCCTTCCCCCGCGCCACACCACGCCGCAGGCAAGGGCGCCGATGACCCCCAGGTTCCAGACGTAGTAGGCCGAGATATAGGCCCACTGCTCCAGCGCGCGGTCGCGGGCGAAGACGAAGTGGGTGCACAGGATCAGGAACTGGAAGCTCGCCGCCGCACTGGTCCAGCCGCGTCCCGAATAGAGGGCGGCGTAGAGGAAGAAGAGGAAGACGGCGGTGTCGATGGCGATGGCCATCCACGGCGGATCGATCTTGTTGAAGGGCGTCAGGGCCGAGCCGATCCAGGCCGCCGCCAGGACGCCCACGGCGATCCGTTCCCACCGCCCCCCGCGCAGCAGGGCGGCGAGGCCGACGACGATGAAGATGACGAGCGTGAACAGATAGATCGGCGACACGGCGGTTCCCCCCGCCGTCTCCTACCTCTGATCAGGCGGTTTCCTCAACCAGTGATAGGCGAGGGAAGTGGCGGAATACGCGCGGGCTCAAGAGATCGTCCTTGTCCAGCCCACCCAGCTTGAGGCCGCGGAAGGCGGTGCGCTCCTGCACCTCGGCAAGGGCCTGATGCAGATCGACCATGGCGCGCTGGGATTCGATCTGGGCGGCCATGGCCCGGGACAGGGCGTCGAACACCGGCTGGCCGACGGTCGGCGACAGGCCGGCGTCGCGGCGTGACCGGGTCAGGGTCTCGGCCAGACGGCCCAGGCGGGCGATGGACTGGTCCTGACCGGCCTCGGCCTGGCTCAGGGCTTTGTGCAGGCGAGCGGCGATGCTCGCGGCCTTTTCGGCGCGTTTCATATCGGGCTTCCGGAGATGGACCGGGGGCTTCAGCCGCCGTAGCGGAACTTCTGAAGAAGAAAGGCGAAGCTTTCGGCCCCCGCGAGGCTGAGAAGGATCAAGGCCGCAACGGCGGCTACGCCGAAGACGACGAGGATGCGCCCGAGGAGCTCGTTCCCGTGAAGGACGGATTGAAGTCCTGATCGAGCAATGCCGTGGCCAGATAGAAGAGCTCGGTCATCACCCCTTCGGGCGTCAGGAAGGGTGCCTGTTTGCGCGTGCCCTCCACCAGATGGCCGACCATCAGACGTTTGTCGGGCGTATTGGCCATCCCCATGAGAATGGCTTCCACCCCGACCCAGCTGACGCTCGGTATCAGATCCTGTTTCGCGGTCATGGTCTTCCTCGTTTGCCCCCTCAAAGGAGGCCGAAGAGGGCCAATGGGCCATTGGGATCGGATCGGATTGGGAACCGGTCCCAAGGGTCTCCGAGGCCGCCAGACGCAGGGCCGCGTCGATCCGGTTGCCGGCTTGCAGCTTGCGGACCGCGTTCTCGCAATGCCGGTCGACGGTGCCCGGCTTGATGCCCAGCTCGCGGGCGATCTGCTTGGAGTTCAGGTGCGCGTGGACGAGGCGCAGACATTCGCGCTCGCGTTCCGTCAGCTTGTCGTGGGCTCCTGACATGGACCTGCACCCGCGGCCTCTCCGCCCGATCATCGTTGCCGCCAGACGCGCGGCGACGCAAGGCGTCATACTGTCAGGCTTTAGTGCTAGACGGCGGCCGCCCGCGGGCCGTCAGCCCTGCAGACCGAACATCATCGGCCGCGCGTAGCCGCGGACCGCCCCGGCCTCATCCAGGCCCGGCGCCCAGCGCCATAGCTCGGCGGCGGCGTTGATCATGTCGTCCAGCATCCGCGCGGCCAGGGTCTGGTCCACCGGCCGGATCGAGCCGTCGATCATCCCGTCCGCGACCATCTGTCCGAAGCGGTCCCCGACCCGACGCGTCGCCGCCGCGATGTCGGACCGCACCTCTTGCGGCGCCGCGCTGAGGGCGGTGTGGCGCAGCAGCGGCCCCTGCTCCGACAACTGGTACCGCACCAGACCTGCCACCGTCCGCGACAGCCGTTCCCAGCCTGACGCCTCAAGCGCGAAGCCCGCGTCCTGGGCCCGGCGCACGATGCCGAAGCTGCGGTCGAAACAGTCGCTGACCAGGTCCGCCTTGGTGTCGAGGTGGTGGTAGAAGGAGCCCTTGGTCACGCCCAGCCGCGCCGAAATCTGGCTGACCGAGGCGCCGTGATAGCCCTTTTCATTGAGCAACCGCGTCGCCGCGCGCAGGAAGGCCTCGCGCGCGCCGTCGTCGGGTCCGGCGTCGAAATCCAGCGGCTCGGGCGGCCAGATCGCGCCCGCTCCCGACAGGCCGTTCAGCAGGATGTCCGCCGTTCGCGCCCCGATCCGGGGCAGGTCCTCCGCCTGGAACTCCCGCGCCCAGTGGGCGGCGCCGAAGACGACCGACAGCAGCAGATGCGCGCGGGCGTTCCTTGCGGACGCGCTGTCGCCCGGACGCGGCGGCCCGATCAGCACCGCCCTCGCCCGCCGGAACAGGTTCACGAAGGCCTCGAACACGGCTTGCGCCTGCGGCCCGGTCAGGGCGCTGAGGTCGCTGAAGCCGATCAGGTCCGGCGCCTCGCCCCGCGCCATCCGGGCCAGATGGGCGAAATACAGATCCATGAAGGCGCGGATCCGTCCCTCCGCCTCCACCGGCCCCACCGCGTCCAGCAGGGCGTCATAGGCCGCGATCGTGCGAAAGAAGCAGGCCGCCGCCAGATCGTCGCGGCGCGGGAAGTAGTAGCTGACGCTGGTGTTGCTCAGGCCGATGCTGCGGGCGACGTCGATCAGGGTCGCCCCCTTCAGCCCGCGCGCCTTGAACAGCCGCGTGGCCTCGTCGAGGATCAGCCGGCGCTTGCTCTCGAAGCGGGGGGAGGCGGCGGCGTCGGTCATCGCCCCTGACTGCCCGCCCGGCCCGACAACCGCAACCGTCACGTCCCTGGCTGGCGGTAAGGGATCAGCCCGACCAGCCGCCGCTCCTCGCCGCGCGGATCGGGCGTCGCCCGGCTGACGGTGTCCCACTGCATGGTGACCCGGCCCGGCAACTCATACTTCGGCCAGTCCGGAACCCCCGCCCCGTTCGGGTTTCCGGTGCGGGCGAAGTTCAGCAGCGCCTTCGACATGGTCTCGGCCAGGGCGTCGGTCTCGGCCCCGCCGCCGGTCATGGAGACCATCTCCCGATTGTTCCGGAAGTAGAAGGGGATGTCGGCGCAGTGGGGCGCGCCCCATTTGCCGCCCATGGCCGGGCTCTTCCAGTCGAACTGATAGACCCAGGTCGAGGCGCCCGGCTGCACCGCGCGCCGGTCCGCCTGGATGATCTGGGCCCGCCACGACCGCAGCGCCGTGGTCGCCGCGAAGAAGACCTCCGACGGCGAATACATCGGATATTTGTCGCGATACCAGGCGGTCACCGCCTCGGGGGTCATCTGGCCCATATAGGACTGGATCGCCCGGGTCAGCTTGGCGGGCAGATCGTCCCACTTCAGGTCGAAAAGCGCCGGATCCGAGGGGCCGATCAGCAGCCGGGTCTCGTCATGGGTATTGCCCATGATCAGGGGCACGTCGGCCGACAGGGGCGTGGCGTCCGGCTCGAACGGGTGCCGGGTCAGGGTCCGCCCGTCCAGCACCGGGCCGTAATAGACGCCCCGACTGGCCGCGATCAGCTGGTCCTTCGTCAGGCGCTTCAGCTCGGCGGGGGTCGAGACCCCGGCCTGGGTCAGGACCTTCCTCGCCGTTTCGGTGGCCATCTCGGGCGGGGTGACAGTGACCTGCTGGCCGCTCATGGTCATGACCCGATGGAACAGGCCGCGCGCCGCCGGCATCCCCATCAGGACCGAGCATTTGGCCCCACCGCCCGACTGCCCCCAGATGGTGACGCAGCCGGGATCGCCGCCGAACGCGCCGATATTGTCCCGCACCCACTGCAGCATCAGGACCAGGTCGAGCATGCCGGTGTTGCCGGAATCCGCGAACTCCTCGCCCCCGAGCTCCGCCAGATACAGATAGCCGAAGCTGTTCAGCCGGTGGTTCATCGACACCACCACCGCATCCCCGAACTGCGCCAGATGGGTCCCGTCGTAGAGGTCGCTGTTGGCCGAGAAGTTGATGAAGCCGCCGCCGTGGATCCAGACCAGCACCGGCCGCTTCTTCCCATCCAGACCGGGGGTCCAGACGTTCAGCTTCAGCATGTCCTCCGAGGTGTCGTCGGTGGTGAAGGCGCGGTCGGGCAGATAGCCGCTGTTGGCCCCGCTGCCCGGCTGGGGCGCCATGGGTCCGAAGGCGGTGCAGGCTTTCACGCCGCGCCAGGGCCGGGGCGGCTTCGGCGCCGCGAACCGGGTCTCCGCCGTGTCCGCGCCGTAGGGAATGCCCTTGAAGCCGAGGATGTCGCCGTTGCGGAAGCCACTGACGCGTCCGTAAGCCGTGCGGGCGATGGGCACAGACTGGGCGTAGGCGAGCCCCGGCGCGGCGAGGGCCGCCGTGACCCCGGCGGCGGCCAGCAGGCTCCGGCGATCGAGATCAGCCATCGGGTTCTCCTCAGTTTTCGGGATGGGCCTGACGCCATTGGGTCCAGGCGGTCAGCACCTGCGCCCCGGCCGGGCTGTACCAGCCGTAGCCGCCGCGTCGCTCCTGCTCGACTTCACTGAGGTCGTAGCGGATCACACCGTCGCGCCCGGCGAAGATCGGCCGGTTGGTCCCGATCTCGTAATAGCGCGCCCACAGCGGCGGGGCGTCCGGGTCGGGCCGCACCTGGCCGTCGCCGTTCTCGCGCACGAAGCGGATGCCGTGCAGCTGGCTCCGGTCGAACCAGTCGGCGCCCTCGCGGATCGCACGCCGGACCTCCGGCGACGGATCCTCGAGGCTCATCAGCAGCAGGAGCACCCCGACGCTCTCCCCGCCCGAGATGGCTACGGGCTCGAACCGCCGGGCCGCGCGCGGCTCCAGCGCCACCTCGTCATACTGCTGGCCCCAGGCGGTGCGCTGGCCGTCGACGACGATCTGGGTCTTGAGGATGAAATCGAGCGCCTTGTCGAAGGCCGCCTTCGCCGCCTGACGGTCGGCCTCGGGCAGGCTCGCGAAGTCCCCTCCGCCCGCGACCTCGCGCAGCAGGCTCATCACATCCACGATCATGTCGTCGTTGAAGGTGGCGTAGCGCTCATAGCCCTCGGCGGGCGGCGGCACGGAGTGGGGCCAGCCGCCGGTCGGGTACTGATACATCAGGATGAAGCCCAGACCCCGGCGCACGGCGGCCAGATCCTTTTCATCGCCGGTCGCGCGGTAGGCCCGGGCGAGGAAGCGCATCTCATTGACCGTGGCCTTGATCAGGGCGCCCTTCGTGCCCCACGGCCCCGCCTGCGCCGGGTCGCCCCGGTTGAGCTCCCGCGTCGTGTTCATCAGCGGCCAGCCGCCGGTCGGATCCTGCCAGGACAGGATGTTGGCGGTCATCTGCAGGCCTTCGGGCGTGCGGTACCAGGCGTCGGGCTGCTTGCTGACCGTCTCGGCCCACCAGCCGGTCGGGCGGTTGGGATTGGCGATCCGCGCCTGCGCCCGGGCGCGGAGCTGCTCGGGCGTCATGGCCGCGAGAGCGGCCTGATCGGGCGAGGCGGTTTGGGCCGACGGTACGGGCGCAGGCGTTTGGGCCCACGCCGCGCCCGCCGCCACACCGGCAAGAAGCGGGACGGCGGCGAGCCCCTTTCGTACAGTCATGGCGTTTCCCCGGGCCATTTGTGTTTGTGGTATGTTTTTCTTTAGGGGTGCGCCCGTTGCGTGCGGACGTCAAGAGGCCAGAAGGCCGCTGGAAGGTCCGATTTGGGGAAACGGTATGCTAGCGCAGGTCGCCGATGACCGCGGCGCGGGTGACGGCGGCGGCCTCGGAGTCGGTCAGCGTCTTGCCACGTCCGAACGCCGCAGCGCCCGGCCCAACCGACCCATGCTGGGAGAAGCGCACCTCTTCCGGCTGGAGCATGGTGCGCGGATTGCCGTCGCGGCCCGTGTACCACATCTCGGTCCAGCCCTCCGGAGCGATATGGTCGTCCATCCAGCAGTCGAGGTAGCTCGCCGCCGCCACGAAGCGCGGATCGCCGTAGCGGCCGTCGGGGAAGGTCGTCGTCGGCCGCCAGGGCCGCCCGAGGAAGACGGAAGCCTTCGCCGTCTCCGCCTCCTTCGTCAGCCGACAGCGATGGAAGACGAAGCCGAACGGCTGGTCGATCGGGGTGCTGGGCGCGGCGATATAGCCGTCGCCCATCTTGTCGGCCGTCTCGCCCGGACGCGGACGCGAGAGGATCTCGCAGCCCTCGAACCAGACCCGCCCCGCGCCGAAGATGAAGTCATAGCTGCCGACGATCAGGCAGCGCTCGAACAGGGCCGTCCCGACATTGGCGAACAGGGTGTCCTGATAGCCGAGGACGTCGCAGTCGCGGATCACGGACCGCTCGGCGCCCCGGTCCAGCATCAGGGCCACGGCCTGCGGTCCCGCCCCGTCGTGCGACCTGAGGCCTCCCGGCTTCGTCATCTCGGCCAGGCCGTCGAAGGCGTTGTTGATGGTCAGGTTTTCGGCCCGGAAGTCCGGCGCCCGCACGAACAGGGTCGCGCTGCGCGTCGTGCCCCAGTTGCGCCCGTCCGGTCCCGCCAGTCCCGAGGCGGCCAGATGATTGATCACGGACCCCGTCCGGCTCGCCCCGACCAGATGGACGAAGGGCCTGTCGACCACGACCTGCCCCTCATGACTGCCCGGCCCGATCCAGATGCGGAACGGCCGCGTCCCGTCGGCGGGCGCCGCCGCGATGGCCGAGGTCAGGTCGGGATAGACGCGCACCCCCGCCGGCGCCCTGCCCTGCCCGGACCGCATGACCGCCGCGTCGAACGTGCCGGACGCGGCACGTACCGCCGACGCCAGCCCGCTCGCGGCGAGCGCGGCAAGGATCAGACGGCGGGACGGGGCGACGCTCATCCGCCCCTTCTACCAGACCCTATTTCAGCGTCACCTTGACCGTGGTCGACAGGCCGCTGCGCAGTTGGTCCAGCGCCGGCTGGCCGGGGTCGAGGCGGATGCGGACCGGCACCCGCTGGACCACCTTGGTGAAGTTGCCCGTCCCCGGCTCGAACGGCAGCAGGGAGAAGGTCGAGCCCGAGCCCGGGGCGAAACTGTCCACGACGCCGTGCAGATGCGCGCCCGGCAGGGCGTCGATCTCGATGTCGGCGCGCTGGCCGACCCGCATCCGGCCCGTCTGGGTCTCCTTGAAGTTGGCGGTGACATAGAGGCCGGTCGCCGGGACCACGGTCAGCAGCCGCGTGCCCGCCTGGACATAGTCGCCGGGCTCGGCCTGCCGGTCGCCGACGATGCCGTCGATGGGGGCGCGGACGATCGTATTCGCCTGATCCTGGCGCGCCAGATCGAGCGCGGCCTGGGCCCGGGCGACCGAGGCCTCGGCGCGGGCGACGGCGGCGGTCAGGACCTCACGGCGGGCGCCGACGACTCCCGCCTGATTGCGGGTGACCTCCAGATCGGCGCGGGTCTTGTCGGCGGTCGACTGGGCGCTGACGGCGGCGGCGCGGCGCTCCTCCGCGTCCCGGCGCGCCACCGTGCCCGAGGCCAGCAGGTCGTCGAACCTCTGGCGGTCGGCCTGGGCCCGGGCGTTCTGGGCGTCGGCCGAGGCGATGGAGGTCCGCGCCGAGCGGATGTTGGCGGCGGCCAGGGCCTCGTCAGCCCCCAGCGAGGTCAGGGCGGCATGGGCGGCCAGAAGCGCGGCCTCCGCGTCGGCCAGATCGGCCTCGGCGGCGGCGACGCGGGCGTCGAACTCCTCGGGGTCGATGCGGACCAGAGGATCGCCCTTCTTGACCGCCTGATTGTGGGCGACCAGCACCTCGGCGATCAGGCCGCGCACCCGGGGCGCGACAGACGACGAATCCGCCTGCACATAGGCCGCCTCGGTCGAGACGGTGTTGCGGGGCATCAGCACCACCGCCGCCCCGCCGAGGGCGACGACCACCGCCGCCGAGACCATGATCAGGGTCCGCTTCGAGAAGGGCAGACCCGCCTTCTTCGCAGGAACGGCGACGGCGTCAGGCGTGGTGGCGGTCATTGGACGGCTCCGGTCGCGACGGCGGGGAGGCCGAGGCGGCGTTTCAGGGCGGTGCGCGAAGCATCGAGAATGGCGTCGGACTGTTCGGTCGGGCCGATGGCGCGGGCCAGGGACAGGGCCCCCACGGCCTCCGACACCACCGAGCGCGAGACCAGCACGGCTTCCTCGGGGTCGAGCGACGGATCGGCCGCCTCGATCATCGGCCGCATCAGCGACGCCAGACGGTCGGCGGTCACGGCATAGGCCGCCCGCTGGGCCGGCTCCAGCCGCGTCATGTCGGTCGACAGGATCGGCAGTGGACACAGGAAGGTCCCGGAATCGCGGTGCCCGGCGGACAGATACATGTCGAGATAGGTTGAGAGCGCGACCGGCAGCGGCAGGCCGTCGGTGATCCGCTGGAACCGCGCCTTCGCCCCCTCCAGCATCTCCTCAAGCGCCGCATCGATCAGGGCGTCGCGCGACGGGAAGTGGGCATAGAAGCCACCGTGGGTCAGGCCGGCGTCCTTCATCACCGCGGCCACGCCGAGATTGGCGAGCCCGTTCTGGCGGATGGCCTGTTTGGCGACGGTCAGGACCTTCTGCCGGGTCCGGGCCTTGTGTTCGGCGTCATAGCGCATGGCCTTGCGGGCCTCCTTTATATGACGCATGTAATATAAAGGCCGGCGCTGCCGCAAGGGGCCGCCCCGACAGGACGCCTCCGATGACCGACGCCACCGCCGACAGCCTTCCCGCCCCGGCCCGCCCCACCCAGGCGCCGCCGAACCCGCTGGCCCTGCCCACGCCGGTGAAGTTCCTGATCTTCGGGGTCATGGCCTTCGGCCAGTTCATGGCCCTGATCGACATCCAGATCGTCGCCGCCTCACTGAACGACGTCCAGGCGGGCCTGTCGGCGGGTCCTGACGAGATCAGCTGGATCCAGACCGGCTATCTGATCGCCGAGCTGATCATGATCCCCTTCGCGGCCTTCCTCGCCCAGTCGCTTTCGACCCGCTACCTGTTCGCCCTGTCGGCGGGGCTGTTCACCGTCTCCAGCGCCCTGTGCGGGATGGCCTGGGACATCGAGTCGATGATCGTCTTCCGGGTCATCCAGGGCTTCGTCGGCGGAGCCATGGTGCCGACCGTCTTCGCCACCGGCTTCGCCATGTTCGAGGGCAAGCAGAGAGCCATGATCCCGGCCATCCTCGGCATGGTCTCGGTGCTGGCGCCGACGCTCGGCCCCACCGTCGGCGGCTGGATCACCGACGCGGCCGGCTGGCGCTGGATCTTCTACGTCAACATCGTGCCCGGCGCGCTGGTCACCGTCTTCGCCCTGCGCCTGATCAAGGTCGACCTGCCGAACTTCGCCATGCTGAAGCGGATCGACTACTCCCACCTCGCCGCCATGGCCGTCTTCCTCGGCGGGCTGGAATACGTCCTCGAGGAAGGGCCGAAGAACGACTGGTTCCAGGACCCGGCCATCGCCATCGCCGCCTGGGCGTCCCTCGTCGGCTTCGTCCTGTTCCTCGAGCGATCCTTCAACTCCGGCGGGCCGATCGTGCGCCTGACGCCGTTCAAAAAGCCGACCTTCGTCTTCGCCTGCGTCTTCAACCTGACAATCGGCTTCGGCATCTATGCCGCCACCTATCTGATCCCGGTCTTCCTCGGCCGGGTGCGCGGCTACAACTCGCTGGAGATCGGCACGACGGTCGTGGTCACCGGCTGCGCCCAGTTGTTCAGCGTCATCGTCGCCGCCCGCGCCTCCCAGACCGTGGACCAGAGGATCATCATCGGCGTGGGCCTCAGCCTGTTCGCCTTCAGCCTCTTCCTGACGTCGCACCTGACGCCCGACTGGGGCTTCGCCAGCTTCTTCTGGCCCCAGGTCCTGCGCGGCTTCTCGATCATGCTGTGCATCGTGCCGAGCGTGCAGTTCGCCCTGGCCGGCTTCGCGGGGCCCGACCTGCGCTACGCCTCGGGCCTGTTCAACCTGATGAGAAACCTCGGCGGCGCCGTGGGCATCGCCATGGTCAACACCTGGCTCGGCGACAATGCCCGCCTGCATGTCCAGCGCTTCGGCGAGGCCATGGGCCAGCCGCACAGCCATGCCGCCGAACTGGTCACCGGCCTCGCCGCCCAGATCGGTCGCGTCACCTCCGACAGCACACAGGCCCTGCTGATGGCCCAGAGCGAGCTGGCCAGAGTGGTGGCGCGTCAGTCCCTGACCCTGGCCTTCAACGACGTCTTCCGCCTGATGGCCTGGATCTTCCTCTTCGCCCTGATCATGGTCCCCTTCTGCCGCCCGCCGAAAAACGCGGCGCCGGTCGCCAATGAGCACTAGGGTGAAGCTTCTCCTCCCCCGAATGAGAGACGTGTGATGGCCCGCACTCCCAAGACCTCTTCAAAGGCTCCGGTCTGGCTGGCGGCGGGCGTGCGAACGCCCTTCGCCAAGGTCGACGGCCCGCTGTCCGCCTATGACGCCATCGCCCTCTCGGTCCCCGTCGCCCAGGCCATGGTCGCGAAGCTGAACGGCGCAAAGCCCGACTTCGCCGTCTGGGGCACGGTCATCCCCAACCTGACCTGGAGCAATCTGGCCCGCGAGGTCCTGCTCGACGCCGGCCTCGACCCGACCATCCCGGCCTTTTCCACCGTCATGGCCTGTTCGACCTCGATGATCGGGGTGTTCGAGGCGGCGGGGATGATCGACGGCCGCGGGCGCGATCTGGCCCTCGTCGGCGGCGTCGAGGCCATGAGCCGGGTCCAGATCGGCCTCAGCCCCGGCCTGTCCGACGGCTTGCGGAAGTTCCTGCAGGCGAAGACCCTCGGCCAGCGCATCGGCCTGCTGTCGGCCCTCAAGCCCCTGTCCCTGTTCATCCCCAAGGTGGTCAACCGCACCACCGGCATGAGCATGGGCGAGCACACCGAGATCACGGCGAAGGACTGGCAAATCTCTCGCGAGGATCAGGATCGCGTGGCCCTCGCCAGCCACCAGACCGCCGTCGCCGCCTGGAACCGGGGCTTCTTCGACGACCTCGTCATCCCGGTCGGGGAGTTCAGGAAGGACAACCTGCCCCGCCCCGACACCTCGCTGGAGCGACTGGCGAAGCTCAAGCCCGCCTTCGACAAGACCAGCGGCCAGGGCACCCTGACGGCCGGCAACTCCTCGCCCCTGACCGACGGCGCCGCCGCCATCTGGGTCGCCTCCGACGAGGGGCTGAAGCGGCTGCCCGCCGAGACGCCGCGGGTGAAGCTGATCGACTATGAGGTCACCTCCATCGACCTGAAGCACGAGGGCCTGCTCATGGCCCCGGCTTATGGGGTGCCGCGCATGCTGGTCCGCAACGGCCTGACCTATGCCGACATCGACCTGTGGGAGATCCACGAGGCCTTCGCCGCCCAGGTCCTGTTCCACATCAAGGCCTGGCAGGACCCGACCTTCCTGCGCGACAAGGCGGGCGTCACCGCCGACCTCGGCGCCTTCCCGGTCGATCGCGTGAACCCGAACGGCGGCTCGACGGCGCTGGGCCACCCGTTCGGCGCCACCGGCGCCCGCATTCTCTCCCAGGCGGTCAAGGAGCTGGCCAGCCGTCCCTCGGGCACGCGCGCCATCGTCAGCATCTGCGCCGACGGCGGCCTCGGCACCATGGCTCTGCTCGAAGCCGCCTAGGCACGAAAAAAAGGCCGCGTCCGAGGACGCGGCCATAAAAAGTTTATTTGGGAGGAAACGCCCAGGAAAGGGCATGACGCCGAAGCGTCGAGGAGCAATCTATGTTGCGACGCACAATTTCGCAAGTGCGACATGCGGTTTTGAAACACTTCGTGGCCTAAAGTTACAAAGGGAGCCGCCCGTGGCGTCCGACCGCGAACCATCCTAAATAGGGCGGACACCCCGCAGCCGCTTACGATAAGGCCCTGTTTCCAAGTGGAAATTTCTGACGACACCCAGGTCCTGATCATTGGCGCGGGCCATGCGGGCGGCTCGGCGGCGGCCCTTCTGCGTCAGTACGGCTTTGAAGGGCAAATCGTCCTCGCCGGGACGGAAACCGCCCCGCCCTACCAGCGCCCGCCCCTCTCCAAGGCCTGGCTGAAGGGCGAGGCCGACCTCGACGCCCTGTTGCTCCGCCCCGAAAGTTTCTACGCCGAGCAGAAGATCGAGCTTCGCACCGGCGTCACCGCCACCGCCATCGACGCGGCCGCGAAGACCGTGACCTTCGAGGGCGGCGCGGTCGAACCCTATGACATCCTGATCCTCGCTACCGGCTCCGTCGCCCGCAAGCTCCCCATCCCCGGCGCCGACCGGCCCGAACTGATCGAACTTCGCACGCTTCAGGACGCCGAACGCCTCAAGGGCGCCCTCGGGCCCGGTAAGCGCATGGCCGTGGTCGGCGGCGGCTATGTGGGCCTCGAGGCCGCCGCCTCGGCCCGCAAACTGGGCGCCGAGGTCGTGGTGCTGGAGCGGATGGACCGGGTGCTGCAGCGGGTGGCGTCCGAGACCCTCTCGGCCTTCTTCACCGACCACCACCGCTCGCACGGCGTCGAGATCCGCACCGGCGCCGAGGTCTCCGGCTTCGAGGCCATTGACGGGAAGGTTGGGGGCGTCCGCCTCGCCGACGGCGAGCTGATCGCCGCCGACGTCATCCTGGTGGGCGTCGGCGCCCTGGCCTGCGACGCCCTCGCCCGCACCGCCGGCCTGACCTGCGACACCGTCAGTTCGGGGGGCGTGGTGGTCGACGAGGCCGCCCGCACCTCCGACCCGTCCATCTACGCCCTCGGCGACATGACCCACCGGCCGATCCCGGTCATGGGCGGTCGCGTCATGCGGCTGGAGAGCGTGCCCAACGCCCTTGAACAGGCCAAACAGGCGGCCAGCGCCATCACCGGCCGCCCCGCCCCGGCGCCCGAGGTCCCGTGGTTCTGGTCCGACCAGTATGAGATCAAGCTCCAGATCGCCGGCCTGCCCTTCGACGCCGACCGCCAGATCCTGCGCGGCGATGTCTCCGAAGGCCGTTTCGCCGTCTTCCACCTGTCGGGCGATAAGGTCGTCTGCGTCGAGGCCGTCAACGCCCCGCCCGAGTTCATGGCCGGCCGCCTGCTGATCGGCCGCGCCACCCCGGTCGCCCCCGACAAACTGGCCGACCCCGCCGTCTCGATGAAGGAGGTCGCGGCCTGATCGGGATCGTCTGACAAGAAAAAAGCCCGACGCGGGCGCCGGGCTGAAGAAGTTCGGTGATGGTGGTGTCCCCAAAAAAGAAGACGATTCCTCCATCGGCCGTTTTGCTTAACGAGGGGTAAACGCCATCAGCTCGCCGGGAACCAGCTGCTCTGACGAGAGCGGGGCGGCACCGGCCAGGACACCGACCAGCCCTGCGGATTGGAGACCATGGCCAGACCATCGCCCGCCCCGGCGTTTCCGCTGCTGCCCATCGCAGGCCCCGGATAGGCGTAGCGCCGCCCGCCGACGACGATCTCGGCCCCGCCCGCGCCCTCATTGGTCAGCATCAGGCTCCAGCGGCCGTCCATCCCGACCCGGACCGGCCTCGGCTCGCGCCCGGCGACCGAGACCTGGACCGTCGTCCCGGGCGTCGCCCGCCCCGAGGCCAGAAGGGCGTGGCCGTCCGAATCCACCACGTCCAGGGGTCCGGCCCGGTCCAGCCGCTTCGTCGGGCCGCCTCCGCCCAGCAGGGCCGTGGGCCCGACTGGATCGCGCGAGACCAGCATCCGATACGGCGCCGGGGCGGCGTCCTGACCGGCCTGGGTCTCGACCAGGAACAGGGTGTCATTGGCGGGCGACCGAATCTGCAGGTCGAAACGCCCGTTGGCGTCGGCGCCGACGGCATAGGCCACACCGCCCGCCGCGCGCAGCACCACACGACCTCCGGGCGCCGCCCGCCCCCGCACCATCAGGCCCGAGCCGGTGCGCTCGATGCTCTCGACCTGCGGCGGCGTGACCCAGTCGGAGCCCGCCTGGGTCTGGGGCGCGCCGGCCTCGGGCGCACGCGAACAGGCGCCGGCGCCGCCGAGGGCGCCCGCAACCGCCATGCCGATGGCGAAGATACGCCGTTTCATCCTGCTCGCCGTGTCTGTAGGACTGTCGGCCCAGATAGCGCGGCCCGTTCCGATTTGTCTCGGCCTGTTATCCGCTTTTCGTTCGAGGATTCATGTCCCTGCCCGCCACCGCCATCGCCCCCTTCGACGGCAAGTCCGTCTGCCTGTTCTGCGGCTCGGCCCCCGGCAACGACCCCGCCTATATCGAGGCCGCGACGGCCTTCGGCGCGGCGACGGCCCGGGCGGGCTGGCGGCTGGTCTATGGCGGCGGCGGCGTGGGCCTGATGGGCGCCTCCGCCCGGGCCGCGCATGAGGCGGGCGGCCGCGTCGTCGGCATCATGCCGGCCTTCCTGCGCAGCCGCGAACGGCTGTTCGACGACGTGGAGACCATCGTCGTCACCTCCATGCACGAGCGCAAGACGCTGATGTACGACCAGTCCGACGCCTTCGTCGTCGCCCCCGGCGGCGTCGGCACCCTGGAGGAGGTCATCGAACTCCTGTCGTGGAAGCGGCTGGACCTGCACCACAAGCCGATCATCTTCCTGAACATCGACGGCTTCTGGGCCCCCCTGCTCGCCGTGCTGGAAGACAGCGTCGCCCGCGGCTTCAGCCCGCCCACCTTCCTCCAAGCCTATTCCGTCGCCGACAGCGTCGAGCAAGCCGTTGAAATGATGGTCCAGGGCGATGCGCCCGTCGTGCAACATGATCAGAGATAACTGATCATCGATCATAAAAAGTGCATCGCGCCGCTGTTTCGCCCTTGACAGTTTTCTAATGAAACTGACATTGGCGTTTCAGGAGCGCAGTCCTGTGGCTCCGACCCGTTCCCGGAGACATCCCATGCGCGCTCTCGTGCTCGCGGCCGCCCTGTTCGCCGCCGCCCCTGCCCTGGCCGACACCCCGGCCACCAGCCTGACCCTCGCCGACGCCGCCAAGGCCCCGGCCGCCACCCTGATCATCGACGGCGCCTCGTGGCGCTGCGACGGCGCCAGCTGCACCGCCACGGGCGGCGCCAACCAGCCCGCCCCGCGCGCCTGCCGCCGCGTCGTGGCCCGCGTCGGTCAGGTCAGCGCCTTCTCGTACAAGGGCGTCGCCCTCAGCGCTGAACAGCTGGCGACCTGCAACGCCGCTTGAGACGTTCTAAAACCTGACGCAGATCGGACCGCCTGAAGCCCCGCTTCAGGCGGTCTTTTCTATTCAGGCGGTTTCGCCGTTCAGGCGCCGGATCATCCGCTCGCGGCCGATCAGGGGCGCCATGGCCGCCATATCCGGTCCGTGTGGCTGACCGGTCAGGATCAGGCGCAGCGGCATGAACAGGGCCTTGCCCTTGGCGCCGGTCTTGTCCTTGATCGCCGTCGTCCAGGCCGACCAGGCCGTCTCGTCGATGGTCTCGGGCAACAGTTCCAGCGCCGCCGCCGCAAAGCCCGCGTCCTCGACCACCGGCGTCACCGGCCCCTGGACGATCCTGGCCAGCTCGACCACATCGGCGAATTTCTGCAGGTTCGGACGCACCACGGCCCAGAAGGCCTCGCCCAGATCGACGCCCAGAGCCTCCAGACGGGGCTTGGCCGTCGCATAGTCCATGGCGTGCAGGGCCTGGGCGTTCAGACGGTCCAGATCGGCGGTGTCATAGCGCGCCGGCGATCGGCCCATCTTGGTGAAGGCGAAGCTTTCGCCGAGCGCCTCGACCGAGGCGCCGACTTCCAGCGGGTCCGAGGTGCCGATGCGGCCCAGATGGCTGGTGATGGCGATCGGCTCATAGCCCAGGTCGCGCATCTCCGAGATCGACAGCGACCCCAGACGCTTGGACAGGGCCGAGCCGTCCTCGCCGACCAGCAGGGGCATGTGGGCGAAGCCGGGCACGGTCGCGCCGAGCGCCTCGAAGATCTCGATCTGGGCGCCCGTGTTCGTGACGTGGTCTTCGCCCCGGATGATGTGGGTGATGCCCATGTCGATGTCGTCGACCACCGACGGCAGGGTGTAAAGGAACAGCCCGTCCTCGCGGATCAGCACCGGGTCCGACATCGAGGCCGTGTCGACCTCGGCGTGACCGCGCGCCAAATCCTCCCAGGCGACACGCTTGCCTTCGAGCTTGAAGCGCCAGTGGGGTTTACGCCCCTCGGCCTCGAACGCGGCCTTCTCTTCGTCGGTCAGGTTCAGGGCCGAACGGTCGTAGATCGGCGGCAGGCCGCGGGCCAGCTGCACCTTGCGGCGGCGGTCCAGCTCCTCGCCGGTCTCATAGGCCGGATACAGACGCCCCGAGGCCTTCAGCCGCTCGGCGGCCTCCTCATAGCGGTCGAAGCGCTTGGACTGGTTGTACCGCTCGTCCCAGAGCATCCCCAGCCAGGTCAGGTCGTCCTCGATCCCCTGTTCGAACTCGGCGGTCGAGCGCGCCAGGTCGGTGTCGTCGATGCGCAGCACAAACGAACCGCCCTGCCCTTTCGCGAACATCCAGTTGACCAGGGCCGTGCGGACATTGCCGACGTGCAGCTTGCCGGTGGGCGACGGAGCGAAACGGACCTTGACGGACATGGAGAGGCGACCTTGAAAACGAGGCGCGTAGGTCGGTCACGGCGGTGGCGAAGTCAAGGCGTGGTTGCGATCCTGCCGAGACGTGGCAAGCTCTGGCCATGCCGCGTTGGTCGAACCCGAAATCCGTCTATCTCTCCGATCCGGTCGTTTGCGCATGGATACGCAACACCGCGAAAGAGAGCGGAAAGACGCTTACCGACACTGTCGGTGATCTCGTCGCCCGGCGACTTGCCCAACTGAGAGCCGAACAAGACGCCGAAACAATCCCGGATCAGCCGCCCGCGAGCTAGTCGTCGCGGTGGACGCGTTCGCGGCGCTCGTGCCGCTCCTGGGCCTCGACCGACAGGGTCGCCGTCGGGCGGGCTTCCAGACGGCCAAGGCCGATCGGTTCGCCTGTGTCTTCGCAATAGCCGTACGAACCGTCCTCGATCCGACGCAGGGCGTCTTCGATCTTGGAGATCAGCTTGCGCTGACGGTCCCGGGTCCGCAGTTCCAGCGCCCGATCGGATTCGGACGAGGCCCGGTCCACCAGATCGGGGTGGTTCTCGGTCTCGGCCTTCAGATTGAGCACCGTGCCCTTGGACTCGCGCAGGATGTCATCCCGCCAGGCCATCAGCTTGTGTTTGAAGTAGGCCAGTTGCCGCTCATTCATGAACGGCTCGTCGTCGGTCGGCCGATAGGCGACCGGTTCTTCAGCAACCATGGACGCAACTGCGTTCATCGCACTCACGCTCTTCAACTAAAACGCCCCCCTGTGGCGCACACCGCCTTTAGGCGCAGGCGAGAGTCGGAGCAACGCGGTTCGCGCGTCCGTGATCAGGGAAAACCCGCTCAGCGTGAGGAGCGTGACATTTAGTCATCACACCGCTCTGCCACGAGGCGAAAAGTTCAAGGATTCGGCGGTTTTATGGTGCGCTGCGGCGCGCCTCTGCCTTGGCCAGCTCGACCGCGGCGCGCAGGTCGATCTGGTCCAGCAGACCCCTGAGGCCGTCGTTTTGCGCCCCAGGTGCATCTTCGGGCCGTTCCTCACGCAGCGACCGGCTCAGCCGCTCCAGGGCCTCGGTGTCGTTTTCCCCGCCCAGCATGGCCAGTTTCAGCTCGTCGAGCCGGTCCAGCAGTCCCCGCCCACGGCGAATCGAGCGCTTCCGGCGTTCGGTGGCGCTCTCCACCCCTTGCAGGGCCATCAGCGCCGAGAGCCCGGCCGGCCCAGCCGTGCTGGCCGCCGCCGTGGTCGCCGACGCCGGCGCGGATCCGCCTGTCTGGGACAGGCTGAAGCCGCCCGCGGCCTGGCTCGGACGCGCGCTGGATGTGGATGTCGGACCTGAGGGGCCTGTGACCTTCATGGGCGAACGCTCCGGAACATGACCGACTCTCGCCGGATCACCGTCACTGTTTGGTTAACGGGCGGGCAGAATCTGCCGCCCTGAACGGCAAGCGCTACCGTTCCGCAACTGAAATCATTGGCCTTTTTCTTCGGCACGATCCTCGCATCCCGTTTCGGGCCACAGTCAGGATTACCCTCGATGTCGAAACGTCTTGCCGCCCTCTTCGCTCCCGTCCTGATCGGACTGGCCGCGCTGACGGGCGCGACCGCCGCCGACGCCCAGTCGCGGATCAAGGACATCGCCTCCATCGAGGGCGTCCGTTCCAACCAGCTGGTCGGCTATGGCCTGGTCGTCGGCCTGAACGGCACGGGCGACAGCCTTCGCAACTGCCCCTTCACCCGCCAGTCGCTGGAAGGCATGACCGAGCGCCTCGGCGTGAACATCCGCGGCGCCAACGCCAACTCCAAGAACATGGCCGCCATCATGGTGACTGCCGAGTTGCCGCCCTTCTCCACCCCCGGCTCGCGCATCGACGTCGCCGTCTCCAGCATGTGCGACGCCAAGAGCCTGCTGGGCGGCACCCTTCTGGTCACCAGCCTCCAGGGCGCGGACGGCGAGGTCTATGCGGTGGCGCAAGGCTCGGTCCAGACCGGCGCCGTCTCGGGCGGCGGGGCCTCGGGCTCCTCGGTGACGCGCGGCGTCCCGACCGCCGGCCGCATCGCCTCGGGCGCCACGGTCGAGCGCGAGACCGGCTTCAACCTCGACTCCCTGCCCGAGGTTCGCCTGACCCTGCGCAACCCGGACTTCACCACCGCCCAGCGCATCGCCGCCGCCATCAACCAGAGCTTCCCGCAGTCGGCCCTGGCCGAGAACGGCTCGGTCGTCTCCCTGCGCGCCCCGGCCCAGCTGGGCATGGCCGGCTATATCAGCCGGGTCGAGAACATTCCGGTCACCGTCGACACCCCGGCCAAGGTCATCATCGACGAGGTCAACGGCGTCATCGTCATGGGCGAGGCGGTCCGCATCTCCACCGTGGCCATCGCCCAGGGCAACCTGACCATCTCGGTGCAGGAAAACCCCCAGGTCAGCCAGCCGGCGCCCTTCAGCCAGGGCCAGACCGCCGTCGTCCCCTCCTCCACCGTCAATGTCGAGGAAGAGCTGGGCCGCGAGATGCGCATCATCAACGGTTCGACCTCCCTCTCGACCCTGGTCAACGGCCTGAACGCCCTGGGCGTCTCGCCGCGCGACATGATCTCCATCCTCCAGGCCATCAAGTCGGCCGGCGCCCTCCAGGCCGAAATCGAGGTGATGTGAACATGAGCGACCTCTCCGCCCCGACCAGCCTCCTGACCCCGACGCCCACGGCGCCGACCGCGACCGGCGCGGGTTCGACCCTCAGCGACGCCCAACGCGCCCGGATCAAGAAGACCGCCGACGACTTCGAGGCCTCCTTCCTGTCCGAGATGTTCAAACCGATGTTCGAGGGCCTGTCGACCGACGGCCCCTTCGGCGGAGGCGAGGCCGAGGGCACCTGGCGCAGCTTCATGATCGACGCCATGGCCAAACAGACGGTCAAGGCCGGCGGCATCGGCCTGTCCAACGTCGTCATGTCCGAAATGATCAAGATGCAGGAGGGCCGGCAATGACCGATCCCCAGACCGCCACCGCCGCCGCCCGTCACCTGACCGAACTGACCGAGACCCTGACCGGCCGGCTGGAGGCCGAGACCCGCGCCTTCGCCGAGCGCCGCCCTCATGACGTCGTCGCCAGCCTGCCGATCACCCAGGAGCTGGCCAACCAGTACCGCCGCGAGTCGGCCCAGGTGAAGGCCAACCCGGCCATCCTCGCCGCCGCCCCGTCCAGCGAACGCATCCGCCTGGTCAAGGCGACCGAACGCTTCAACACCGTGCTGGCCAAACACGCGGTCGCGGTCGAGGCCGCCCGCATCATTTCCGAGGGCCTCGTCCAGACCATCGCGGGTGAGGTCGCCGCCTCGCGCGCCATGGGCACGGGCTATGGCGCGAGCGGTCGCGCCACCGCCGGCGACGGCCGCGCGATCACCCTTAACCGAAGCGCCTGAACCCGGGCCGGCATCGGGCCTCAAACCCCCGGAATATCGGCGTTCGCGCCTCATTAACCGTACCCATGCGGCGAAGCTTTAAGGGCTGCTGTGACAGGGTGGCGTCATGTCCATCCGCCAGCGCCTCCTCGGCTTCGCCTTCGCCTCGGCCGATCTCCTGATCGAGCTGTCGCCGGACGGCCGCGTCATGATGGCCCTGGGTATGGGCCCGGTCGTCGGCATGGGCCCCGAAATCTTCCAGGGCCGCCCGTTCGCCGACCGTCTGGCGCCCGGCGGCGGCAAGATTCTGGGCCGCGCCATGGAGGCCCTCAAGCCCGGCGCCCGCACCAGCGCGGTGCCCCTGCTTCTGGCCTGCGGCGACGGCAAGGTGCGCCGCGCCACCTTCCGCGCCTTCATGCTGCCGGACCTGGCGCCGAACATCTCCTGCTCGATCAACTATGAAGGGCCGGTCTTCTCCAGCGTGCCGGACGAGGTGCCGCCGGTTCTCGATTCCGCCGGCTTCCTCGACAGCGCCAGGGGCCTGCTCAGCGATCCCGACGGCGGCCCCTTCTCCGTCTCCTTCATCGACATCGGCGGCCTGGCGGCGCTGGGCCCCGACGCCCTGCGCGCGACCGCCCGCGTCGAGGCCACCCTGCAGTCCGCCTCCCTCGACGGCGCCTCCGCCGCCCGCCTGACGCCCGAACGCTATGCCCTGCTGCGCGAACGCGACGACAAGCGCGACCTGGTCGGCGAGGTGCGCGAGGCCGTGCGCAGCGAGGGTCTGGAGCTGACCGTGTCCGGCTCCACCTCGAACATGCCGCCCTGTCCGCCGGTCAACGCCCTGCGGGCCCTGCGCTTCACCGTCGAGGGCTGTCTGGCCGAAGGCGGCCTCGACAATCCCGACACCGCGTTCAACTCCGCCATGGCCCGCACCATGCAGGAGGCCGAGAGCTTCCGCGCCCTGGTCAAGGCCCGCGCCTTCCACCTGCACTACCAGCCGATCGTCGATCTCAAGACCGGCGCCGTGCACCATTTCGAGGCCCTGTCGCGCTTCAACGCGGACGCCAGCCCGGTCAACACCATCCGCATGGCCGAGGAGCTCGGCCTGATCGAGGGCTTCGACCTCGCCGTCGCCGAAAAGGCCCTGCAGCGGCTGCGCAAGCCGGGCTCGGGCCTGCTCAAGATCGCCATCAACGTCTCGGGCGCCTCGCTCGCCAACGACGCCTATGTCGACGCCCTGCTCAAGATGACCGCCGCCGCGCCGGACGAGCGCCGCCGCCTGATCGTCGAGATCACCGAAACTGCGGCTATGGCCGACCTCGCCGCAGCCAACCGTCGTCTGGGCGCCCTGCGCGAGGCCGGCATCAAGCTGTGCATCGACGACTTCGGCGCCGGCGCCGCCTCCTTCGAATACATCCACGGCCTGGCGGTCGACACGGTCAAGATCGACGGCAAGTTCATCCAGGCCCTGGATCAGGATCCCAAGGCCCGCACCGTGGTCAGCCATCTGGTCGAGCTGTGCGGTTCGCTGAACCTGACCACCATCGCCGAGTTCGTCGAGACCGAGAGCACCGCCGAGATCCTGCGCGGTCTGGGCGTCGACTACGCCCAGGGCTGGCTGTACGGCAAGGCCGAGGCCGAACCGCGCACCATCCTCCAGACCACCTCGGCGCCCGTCCGCCGCAAGGGCACGGTCGCCAGCTGGGGCTGACCCGACCTCGCATAGATCGCGGCGGGAAGCCCTTCGCTTTCAACGCCCTGAACGATCACGGCCGCATTCGGCTCAGCACCGTCCGTAGCGGGTGTAGACTGCCGTCTCGGGTCTTTGACATCGCTGGCGAGGAAGAGACTGCGTGCACGCCGTTGCACGCGAGTGCAAAGCGCTCACGGAATTTCTCTGGGAAGAAAATCGTTCTATATCAGATTCATATCCGTAATACCTGATGTTGGACTTCCGCTTTTGCACTCGAGTGCAAAACTTTTTTCCACCCTCACCGTGGGTGCGAGAGCCTGATCTCCTCCTCCACCCCGATCGCCTCCAGGAAGGCCGGGTCGTGGCTGACCACCAGCAGGGCGCCGTCGTACGCCGCCAGCGCCGCCTCCACCGCCGTCACGGCGTCGAGGTCCAGATGGTTGGTCGGCTCGTCCAGAATCAACAGTTGACTCGGACGCTCGCCGCCCATCACGCATGCCAGTCCCGCCCGCAGCCGCTCGCCGCCCGACAGGGTCCCGACCACGCGGTCGCCCGCCGTGTTGCGGAACAGGAAGCGCGCCAGGGCGGCCCGCGCCGCATTGGGCGTCGCCCCGGCATTGAGCCTCAGGAAGGCCTCGACCACCGTCTCGTCGGCGCGCAGCAGACTGGTCTCCTGATCCAGCAGGGCCGCCCGGACCGGCCGATCCACCGTCCCCGCCGTCGGAGCCAGCAGGCCTGAGGCCAACTTCAGCAGGGTCGTCTTGCCCGCCCCGTTCGGCCCCGTGATCGCTACGCGCCGGGGCCCGATCAAGCTCAGGTCCACCGGCCCGACGATGCGCCGGCCGTCTGGCGCATCCCACGCCACGCCCGTCATCGTCAGCACCGTCCGGCCCGCCGCCAGTCCGGTCGGCGGCAGGGGAATGGACAGTTCGCGAACCCGCTCGACCCGCGCCTGCGCCTCATCCAGAGCCGCCCCGGCCGCCTCGGCCCGGCGTTCCGCCAGCTGCCCCTCGCGGGCGCCGGAGACCTCGGCCCGCTCGGCCATCATGCCCAGGACGATCTTCGGCGCCGAGCCGCTGGCGGCATAGGCCCGTCCGGCCCGGTCGCGCCGCGCCTTCCGCTCGACCGCCTTCTGCCCTTCGCGCGCGGCCCGGTCGACCTCGCGCTCCGCCGAGGCCAGGTCCCGCGCCGCCGCCGCCCGCTCGGCCGCCTTGCGCTCGGCATAGAGGTCGTAGTTCCCGCCGTAGACGGCCGCGCCCAGGCTCGACAGCTCAACGATCCGGTCCATCCGGCGCAGCAGTTCGCGGTCGTGGCTGACCACCACCGCCCCGCCCTTCCAGCGGCCCAGCACCTCGGCGACGATCCGACGGGCGTCGGCGTCCAGATGGTTGGTCGGCTCATCGAGCAGCAGCAGGTCCGGCCGGGCGATCAGCAGCCCCGCCAGCCTCAGCCGCGTCAGCTCCCCGCCGCTGAGGCCTGAGGACAGCCGGTCCAGCGCCAGTGCGGTCAACCCCACATCGGCCAGCGCATCCTCGATCCGCTCGCTCAGGGTCCAGTCGGCCTCGGCGAGGTCCGCTTCGGTCCCCTCCCCGGCCAGCACCCGTTCCAGCACCGCCACGCCCGCCCCGACGCCCAGCGTCTGCGCCACCCGCTCGTTCGGTCCCGGCTCATGCCTCTGGTCCAGCATCCCCACCGTGCCGACGCGCGCCAGCGTCCCGCCGGACGGCGGCTGCTGACCCGCGACGATGCGCAACAGGGTGGACTTGCCCACGCCGTTGCGGCCCACCAGCCCGGTGCGCTCACGCCCGAAGGCGAGGCTCAGATTGTCGAAGAGACGGCGGCCGTCAGGCGTATCAGCGCTGATGCGGTCCGCGGTTGCGAGCCCTGACAGGCACGCGCTTGGGCTTGGGGAGGTTCGAGACATAGACCGCGATCATGGCGACGAGGGAAAGGGCGGTACCGATTTCCAGCGCGATGATCATTGTGGTCAGGCCTCCTGCACAAACTCGAAGACTGAAGGATGGCGCGTCCGGCCCCGTTACGCAAGTGCGGCGCCCGACTGGCGGCGAACACGGCTCTGTGACAGGCTAAGCCATTGGAGGACTTCGCCATGCGCCTGACGCCCCTGATCGCCTGCCTCGCCATCGGTCTGACGATGAGCGGCTGCATCACCCTCGGCGGCGACGATGACGCGCCAACGGGGCCGCCGACGGTCATCCGCACCCCGGGCGAACCGGCCCCGCCCCATGCGAAGCTCTACGCCGACTGCCTCGCCGCCTCGGCCGTGGCCGGGACCTATGAGAAGGAGCCGGGCATCGATCTGCTGCGCCTGACCTGCGCCGGCGCCCCGGCCCATGCCTTCTACGACGCCCTCGCCGCCTGGGCCTCGACCGGCGGCGGCTCGGAGGTCGTCGCCGAGGGCCGCACCTGGCGCTACACCCAGAAGATCGTCCGCAACCCCTACGGCCTCGACGACTGCTCCACCGACGGCGCCGGCGACTACCGCTGCACCATCACCCTGAACGTCGGGACCTTCCTGTCGGCCCCGTGAGGCTCAGCGATCCTCGCGGGTGTGGAAGATGCCCACGATCACGACCGTCTCTTCGTCGATCCGGAACCGGATCACATAACCCGCCGCCCCAAAGGGTACGATCAGATCGCGGTACTCGCCGCCCGGAATCCGGCTCACCCGTTCCGGCATCTCCGCCAGGGAGTCGATCGCCCCGCGCAAAACGCTCCGTCCCTTGTCGGCGGTCTCGCTGGAGAACTCCTCGAGGAAGCCGGCCAGCCGGATCAGGTCATACTCAGCGGCCCGGGTCAGTCGGACCCTGAACCTCATCCCGCCTTGTCGGCCCGAATGCGTGCGATCTCGGCGTCGAACGCTGCAAAGGCTTCTTCGACCGAGACGGTCTCGCCGGTCCGCAGATACTCCCCCCAGCGGCGGTCATCCTCTTCGAAATCCGGCATGCTCTGGGCGAGGAGGTCGCGCGTATAGGCGACGACGTCTTGCCCCGCGGCCTCAGCCGCCGCCCGCAGGCGCTCCGCCTGCTCCCCTTCGATGCGCACGTCGAACCCGTCGGCCATGCCCGACGATACCCCGCCTTGTCAGGAGCCGCAATGTTCCCATATTGTTCTTGCTGAAACCGCCGGATCAGTCCCCATATACTCCCGTTGCACCGGACCCTGTCCGGCCCTCCCGCGTTTCCCCGGATCCATGACCGAAAAGCACAACTTCATCCGCGTGCGTGGCGCCCGCGAGCACAATCTCAAGGGCGTGGATGTCGACATCCCGCGCGAGAAGCTGGTCGTGATGACCGGCCTGTCGGGCTCGGGCAAATCCTCGCTCGCCTTCGACACCATCTATGCCGAGGGTCAGCGCCGCTATGTGGAGAGCCTGAGCGCCTACGCCCGCCAGTTCCTGGAGCTGATGGGCAAGCCGGACGTCGACCTGATCGAAGGCCTGTCGCCGGCGATTTCCATCGAGCAGAAGACGACGTCCAAGAACCCGCGCTCGACCGTCGGCACGGTGACCGAGATCCACGACTATATGCGCCTGCTCTGGGCGCGCGTCGGCGTGCCCTACTCCCCCGCCACAGGCCTGCCGATCGAGAGCCAGACTGTCTCGCAGATGGTCGACAAGCTGACGGCCCTGCCGGACGGCGAGCGCCTGCTGCTGCTGGCCCCGGTCGTGCGCGGCCGCAAGGGCGAGTACAGGAAGGAGATCGCCGAGTGGCAGCGCTCGGGCTACCAGCGGCTCAAGATCGACGGCCAATTCTACGCCATCGAGGACGCACCCGTACTCGACAAGAAGTTCAAGCACGACATCGACATCGTCGTGGACCGGATCGTCACCAAGGCGGGTCTCGAGGGCCGTTACGCTGACTCGATCCAGACCGCGCTCGGCCTCGCCGACGGTATCGCCGTGGCGGAATGGGCCAACGCCGAAGAGGGTCAGGAGCCCCGCCGCATCACCTTCTCCGAGAAGTTCGCCTGCCCTGTCTCGGGCTTCACGATCTCGGAGATCGAGCCCCGGCTGTTCTCGTTCAACAACCCCTTCGGCGCCTGTCCGGTGTGCGACGGCCTGGGGGTCAAGCTGGCCTTCGACGCCGATCTGGTGATCCCGGACCGCGACAAGACCCTGCACGCCGGCGCTGTCGCGCCCTGGTCGCGCGGCCCCTCGCCGCTCTACACCCAGACGCTGCAGGCGCTGGCGCTCCACTACGGCTTCTCGATGGACAAGCCCTGGCGCGAACTGCCGGCGAAGGCGCAGGGCGTCATCCTGAACGGCTCGGGCGGCGACAAGATCAAGTTCGTCTATGACGACAACGCCCGGAAGTATGAGACGGTGAAGACCTTCGAGGGGGTCCTGCCCAATCTCGAACGTCGCTGGCGAGAGACCGACAGCGCCTGGGTCCGCGAGGAGCTGGGCCGGTTCCAGTCCGAAACGCCCTGCGACGCCTGCCACGGCAAGCGCCTCAAGCCCGAGGCGCTGGCGGTCAAGATCGACGGCTCGGACATCGCCGACATCTCCACCCTGTCGATCAAGAAGGCCTATGACTGGGTCCAGGCCCTGCCCGACGCCCTGACCGAAAAGCAGATGGAGATCGGCCGTCGTATCCTGAAGGAGATCGGCGACCGGCTGCGCTTCCTGAACAACGTCGGCCTCGACTACCTCTCGCTGGCCCGGTCGTCGGGCACCCTGTCAGGCGGCGAGAGCCAGCGCATCCGTCTGGCCAGCCAGATCGGCTCGGGCCTGACCGGCGTGCTGTACGTGCTCGACGAACCGTCCATCGGCCTGCACCAACGCGACAACACCCGACTGCTGGAAAGCCTCATGGGCCTGCGCGACCTCGGCAACTCGGTCCTGGTGGTCGAGCATGACGAGGAGGCGATCATGACCGCCGACTATGTCATCGACATGGGTCCGGCCGCCGGCGTCCACGGCGGCGAGATCTGCGCCGAGGGCACCCCGGCCGAGGTCATGGCCAATCCGAAGTCCCTGACCGGCAAATACCTGACCGGCGAGCGCGAGATCGAACTGCCGCCCGAGGGCCGCCGTCCGGTCAACCGCAAGAAGATGCTCAAGATCTCGGGCGCGACCGGCAACAACCTGAAGGCTGTGACCGGCGAGATCCCCGTGGGCCTTTTCACCTGCGTGACCGGGGTGTCAGGCGGCGGCAAGTCGACCTTCACCATCGAGACCCTGTACAAGGCCGCCGCGCGCCGCCTGCATCAGGCCTCCGACGCTCCGGCCCCTCATGACCGCATCGAGGGGCTGGAGAATTTCGACAAGGTCATCGACATCGACCAGTCGCCGATCGGCCGCACCCCGCGCTCGAACCCGGCGACCTACACCGGCGCCTTCGGTCCCATCCGCGACTGGTACGCGGGCCTGCCGGAGTCCAAGGCGCGCGGTTACGGCCCCGGCCGGTTCAGCTTCAACGTCAAGGGCGGGCGCTGCGAGGCCTGTCAGGGCGACGGCCTGATCAAGATCGAGATGCACTTCCTGCCGGACGTCTACGTCACCTGCGACGTCTGCAAGGGCAAGCGCTACAACCGCGAGACGCTGGAGATCGTCTTCAAGGGCAAGTCGATCAGTGACGTCCTGGACATGACGGTCGAGGAGGCCGGCCAGTTCTTCAAGGCCGTGCCGCCCATCCGCGACAAGATGCTGACCCTCAGCCGCGTCGGTCTGGACTACGTCAAGGTCGGCCAGTCGGCGACGACCCTCTCGGGCGGCGAGGCCCAGCGGGTCAAGCTGTCCAAGGAGCTCAGCAAGCGCGCTACCGGCAAGACCCTCTACATCCTCGACGAGCCGACCACCGGCCTGCACTTCGAGGACACGCGCAAGCTGCTCGAGGTGCTTCAGGAGCTGGTCGACAACGGCAACACCATCGTGGTCATCGAGCACAACCTGGATGTCATCAAGGTCGCCGACTACCTGCTCGACTTCGGTCCCGAGGGCGGCGACGGCGGCGGCGAGATCGTCGCGGTCGGCACGCCGGAAGAGGTCGCCCACAATGAGCGCAGCTGGACCGGCAAATATCTCAAGGAGGTCCTCGACCGCCACGAGACCCGCCGCAAGGCCCGCGTTGCGGCTCTTACCTCAGGAGCCTCTACCTCGGAGGCCAAGGCCAAGCCCGCCAAGGTCCGCAAGACCGCCTGATCTTCACCGGCCGGGGCTCGCCTCGGCCGGGGTTCGCCGAACGCGCGTTAAATTCATCACAGGACGAACAATCGTTAACGGCCGTGAAGCTCGACCGTGAACCGCCGCGTAGCTCTCGCGTTGGTCTCTCGAATGCGAGCCCTATGATGTTCAAGGTCCTTGTCCCTGCTGTCGCCGCCCTCGGTCTGGTCGCCTTCGCGGCCAAGACCCAGGACTGGTCTCACGAAGACGCCCAGCCCGCCGCCGTCAGCACGATGGCCGCGCCGGTCATGGGCTGGCACCTCAGCTATGAGGGGCCGATGGCCAAGCTGGCCTATGGGGTCGAGAACTCCGACCAGCTGGCCATGATGGTCACCTGCGCCCCGGGCGACCGCTCGGCGGCGGTCTATGGCGATGTTCTGCCCGCCTCGCCGCGTCTGGCCCAGGCCTCCATGGGTTCGCTGGAGGACGAGGCGCGCATCCCGGTCAGCGACCCGGCCCTGCAGAGCCTGGCCCGCAACGGCGTCATGCCGGTCGTCGGCGAGGCCGGCCCGACCCGTATCCACGCCAGCGACGCGGAACGCCGCGTCGTCTCGGGCTTTCTGTCCTATTGCGACCAGGCCCACGCCTGACCATCTGCAAGCCTGACCATTCGGGGTTCACGACATCAGCGGGGGCTGAGCCATGACCACCACCCTGACCGCCCTGACGGCGGCCCTGACGGCGGCGACGCATCTGGCGTTCGCCCTGCTGTCCGGCACGACTGTCCAGGCCGCCGCCTGGACCTGGACCCTCTATGAGGGCGAGGGTCCCGTGGTGCTGGCCAATGAGGTGCCCGACACGCCCCAGCTCAAGGCCACGCTGGAGTGCACGCCGGGCTCCGGCGTCGCCCGCGTCTCCGTCTATGGCGGCCCGCTCGGCGCCGGCATCGCCACCGTCACCTCGCAGGGCGGCTCGGGTCAGGCCCAGACCGAGGCCCAGGCGGGTCGCGGCGGCAAGCTCAGCCTCGCCCTCAGAACCGACCACCCGGTCTTCGGCCAGTTCGTAGCGTCGGGCGACCTGACCGTGGCTGTCGGCGACCAGCATCAGGACGTCGACATCGAAGCCGCCCACCTTGCCAAGCTGCGCCGCTTCGCGGACCTTTGCAGTGGATGACCGACCATGACCGCAACCGGGACCGCCGCGTGAAGACCACAAGACTGCTGATCGTCGCGAGCCTCGCCGCCCTGGCCGCCGCCTGTTCGACCACCCGCGACGCCGCGCCGGTGTCGGGCGCCTCCAGCGGGTCGCCGCAGCCGGTCGCCGGGATGGACTGGTTCTACCACCCCGACGCGGGCGAGGCGAAGCTGGTCTACGGGGTCGAGACCTCCGACGATCTGCGCCTGGGCCTGACGTGCCAGAAGGGCGCGGGCCGGCTGGAGATCACCACCAATGCCCCGCACGGGACCCGCGAGATCCATCTGGAGTCGGGCGGCGAGACCGAACGTTTCCGCGCCCAGGGCGAGGCCTCGGAGCTGGCCGACGGCGACTTCCTGACCGCCGAGGCCGCGACCTCGACCCCGGTGTTCCAGCGCTTCCGCCGCGTCGGCTGGCTGGCCCAGTGGCAGGGCGCGCGCCGCGAGACCTATGTCCCCCACACGGCCTCGGCCCCGGACATCGAGCGCTTCTTCACCTTCTGCGGCTGACGCCTCTACTGGCCTTCAAGCTCGCGCTGCTTCTCCTCGGGCGTCTCGTCCGGCTCCCCATCGGCGTCGGCGTCGATGAAGTGAGTCGGCTGCGTCCGGCCGGGCCTGAAGGCCATGGTGAACAGGACGCCGGCCAGGATCAGGACGCCCAGTCCGACGATGAAGGTCTGCATGGCGGCTCTCCGAAGCTACCCCAAGCCAACGCCGACCACCCGGGAGGGTTGCCTGACCGGCTCTCCCACCAAAGACATGTGGCTCCGGGACCTTGGCCGTAGGAATGTCCGGGTTCGGGCGCCGTTCTGACAAGGATCAGGATCACAGCGCCAGACGCGACTTCCCGCACCGATCGCCGATATCCATGACCGACGCCCCCGACGCCTCGCCCTCCCCTCACGGCAACGACGGGGGTCATGGTCACGGTGGAGGCGGCAAGCCGATCTTCCTCGACGCCACGGGGACGCGGGCGCGGCGGCTGCGCTGGGCGGCCATCGTGGTGGCGGCTGTGGCGGCCGTGGTCCTGGCCAGCTTCGTCGCCAGTCTGGTGATCCTGCCGCGCCTGACCCATCTGGCGGTCTCCAGCCCGGCCTACTCCGGCCATGTGAAGCACGGCGGCCGCCATGCCGGGAACGCCCTGCTTCGCCGCATCGCCCTGGACGACCGTCGCAACCGGGCGAAGCCCGTCGCGGCCGCCGGCGCCATCTCGGGCGCCTGGTTCGCGCCGTGGGAGGACGGGGCGCTGGACAGCTTCCGCCACCACGCCGCCGACCTGACCCACGTCTATCCGACCTGGCTGGAGCTGAGTCCCGACGGCTCGGGCGTCCTTACGAAGGACTACGACCCCGCGAAGAACCCGACCACCGCGCCTCTGGTGCAGGCCGCGCGGGCTAACGGGGTCCGCATCGTCCCCGTCGTCGGCAACGCCACCGAGGGCCTGTTCGACCCGCACCGCATCGACCGGATGCTGGACGGCCCCAACGCCGACGCGGTGCTCAACCAGCTGGTCGGCTTCGTGGATCAGCACGACTTCGCGGGCCTCCAGATCGACTTCGAGCAGCTGACGCCCGAGCAGATCCGCCGCGTCACCCCCTGGCTGAATCGGCTGCACGCCCGGCTGCAGAGCCAGGGCAAGGAGCTGTCGATCGCGCTGGAGGTCAGCCTGTCGGACGCCGACATCCGGACCCTGGCCTCGACCGTCGATTACGCCGCGGTCATGGCCTATGACGAGCACGGCGAGACCAGCGTCCCCGGCCCCATCTCCTCGGCCGGCTTCGTCAACAAGTCTCTGGACCGGTTCACCCGCCTGGTCCCCGCGGGCAAGCTGATCCTCGGCGTCGGCGTCTATGGCTACGACTGGAAGGTCGGGACCGAGGCGGCCGACTCGATCACCAACACCGCCGCCCTGACGACGGCGCAAGGCTATCGCCCCGAGGACGCCCCCGCCGACGTCATCGACTTCGACCCCGTCGCCCTGCAGCCGACCTTCAGCTACCGCGACGATCAGGGCCGGATGCACGAGGTCTGGTTCCAGGACGCGGCCTCGGTCGCCAACGCCATGACCATGGCGCGCGGGCGTGGCCTGCGCGGCGCCTCCCTGTGGGCGCTCGGCGAGGAGGATCCGACCAGCTGGAAGGTGTTCGGCAAGCACGCCGTCCCCGCCCCGCAGGCCGACGCGGCCATGCGCACCGTCACCCTGGCCCAGGCCATCGCCTTCACCGGCGACGGCGAGTTGCTGACCGTCACCCACGAGCCCCGGGCCGGGCAACGGACGCTGGAGCGCGATCCCAACAGCGGCCTGATCACCGACGAGAGTTGGAGCGCCTGGCCCTCGGCCTGGACCATCCGCCGTCGCGGCGCGCCCGACCACGTCCTGGCCCTGACCTTCGACGACGGCCCCGACCCGGAATGGACGCCGAAGATCCTCGACATCCTCAAGGCCAAGGGGGCCAAGGCCACCTTCTTCATGATCGGCGACGAAGCCGTGGGCCATCCCGATCTGGTCCGCCGGGTTCAGGCCGAGGGACATGAGATCGGCAACCACTCCTTCACCCACCCCAACATGGCCCATGTCGGGGACGAGCGGGTGCGGCTGGAGCTGACCGCCGCCGACCGGGCGCTGGAGAGCCTGACCGGCCGCCAGATCACCCTGTTCCGCCCGCCCTACAACGCCGACTCCGAGCCGGACTCCTACGGTGAGATTGCGCCGATCGCCGTGGCCTCGCGCCTCGGCTACTCGACGGCCGGCGAGTCGATCGACCCCAATGACTGGGACCTGACCCGCGCCAGTGCAGGTGGTGGAACCCACCGCCTGACACCGCAGGAGATCGTCGCCTCGGTCCTGGCCCAGGCCGACAAGGGCCACGCCATCCTGCTGCATGACGCCGGCGGCGACCGGTCCGCGACCGTCGCCGCCCTGCCCGCCATCATCGATGGGCTGAGAGCGCGCGGTTACACCCTGACCACCATCGGCGGACTGGTCGGCCAGACGCCGGACCAGACCATGCCCGCCCTGCCCAGGGACGAGCAGTCTCTGATCGCAGCGGATCAGGCGGCCTTCGGCTTCACCCATCTGCTGGGCGTCATCCTGTTCTGGGGCTTCAGCCTGGCCATCGGCCTGGGGCTGCTGCGGATCGTGCTGATGCTGTGGCTGGCGTCCGGCAAGCGTGCGCGGCCGCTGGCCGTTGAAGGCGCCGCCTTGCCGCGCCTCGACGTCATGGTCGCGGCCTACAATGAGGTCGAGGTCATCAACCGGACCATCGACAGCCTGCTGACCAGCCGCGACGTCGATGTGCGGGTGCTGGTCATCGACGACGGCTCGACCGACGGCACCTGGGACGCGGTCAAGGCGGCCTTCGGTCAGGACCCGCGCGTCCTGCTGCGGCGCAAGCCCAACGGCGGCAAGGCCTCGGCCCTGAACGTGGCCCTGGCCGAGGCGACGGCGCCCATCGTGGTCGGGGTCGATGCCGACACCCAGCTGTCGCCCGACGCCCTGTCGAAGCTGGCCGCCTGGTTCGCCGATCCGAGCGTCGGCGCCGTCGCCGGCAACGTCAAGGTCGGCAACCGCCGCAACATCGTCACCCGCTGGCAGGCGCTGGAGTATATCACCAGCCAGAACGTCGACCGTCGGGCGCTCGCCCGCCTGAACGCCGTCACCGTGGTGCCCGGGGCCATCGGCGGCTGGCGCACCGAGGTGCTGCGCGCCGTCGGCGGCTATCGCTCCGACACCCTGGCCGAGGATATGGACCTGACCTGGCGGGTGCGCGAGGCCGGCTGGGTCATCGCCAACGAGCCCGAGGCCCTGGCCTTCACCGAGGCCCCGGACACCCTCGGCGGCCTGCTGAAACAGCGCTTCCGCTGGAGCTTCGGCACGCTGCAGTGCCTGTGGAAGCACCGCCGGTCGGTCGGCAAGCACGGCTGGTTCGGCGGCCTGGCCCTGCCCAGCCTGTGGCTGTTCCAGATCGCGGGTCAGGTGCTGGCGCCCCTGATCGACCTGCAGTTGCTGATCGCCCTCCTGATCCGCCTGCTGTCGTGGTGGGCCGCGATGCAGCACGCCGACATCAGCGCCAGCCCGGACACCACCCTGTGGCTGACCCTGACCGTCTATGCCGCCTTCACCGTGCTGGAGCTGGCGGCGAGCTGGATCGCCTATGGCTTCGACCGCGAGAACCGGCGCGACCTGTGGCTCTTGCCGACCCAGCGTCTGGTCTATCGCCAGATCATGTACGTGGTCGTCTGGCGGGCGCTGGAACGGGCCTTGACCGGCCTGGGCCAGGCCTGGGGCAAGCTGCGCCGGACCGGAGACGTGGTGCTGGAAGCCGGGAAATGACACCGATGGACATCTTGCCGGTCAGACCGGATTAGTCATACAAATCTTCCCAAGAGATCGGCCCCGGGACGACGCTCCGTCCAACCCGCGGCGTCCCCCGGAGGAAGACCCATGCTGACCCGTCGTCGGTGGCTGCTGAGCGCGGCCGCCCTGCCTGTTGCCGCCCATCTCGTTCCCACCCTGGCCTTCGCCGAGGCCGCCACTCCTGAGACGGTGAAGACGGCCATGAGCCGCGCCACCGCCTTCATGACCGACAAGGTCGCCGTCCACGGCGGCTATGTCTGGTCCTATCTGGCCGACGGCTCGCGCCGCTGGGGCGAGATGGAGGCGTATCCGACCATGATCTGGACCCAGGCCCCGGGCACGCCGGAGATGGGCCAGATCTTCCTCGACTCGTACCACGCGACCGGCGACGAGCAGTACTACCGCGCCGCCGAACAGGCCGCCGACGCCCTGATCGCGGGCCAGCATCCGGCCGGCGGCTGGAACTACATCATCGACTTCGCCGGCGAGGACTCGCTGAAGCGCTGGTATGAGACCATCGGCAAGAACGGCTGGCGGCTGGAGGAATTCCAGCACTACTACGGCAACGCCACCTTCGACGACCACGCCACGGTCGAGTGCGGCCGCTTCCTGCTGCGCCTGCATATGGAGAAGGGCGATCCGAAGTATCGGGCCGCGGTCGACAAGGCGGTCGGCTTCATCCTGGACGCCCAGTATCCCAACGGCGGCTGGCCGCAGCGCTTCCCGCGCATGGGCCAGTTCTCGAACCACGGCCGGCCCGACTACACCGGCTTCATCACCCTGAACGACGAGGTTGCGGAGGAGAACATCAGCTTCCTGCTGGTGGTTTTGCAGCAGCTGAAGGACGAGCGGGTTCGCGCGCCGCTGATCAAGGCGATGGAGCTGATCATCGCCCTGCAGCAGCCGCAGCCGACGCCGGGCTGGGCCATGCAGTATACGCCGGACCTGAAGCCCGCGACGGCCCGGACCTATGAGCCCGCCTCGATCACCCCGCACGGCACGGCGGCGGCGGTGGAGCAGCTGCTCGACTACTACCGGCTGACCGGGGAGCGGAAGTATCTGGCCCGGGTCCCCGAGGCCATCGACTGGATCGCCAGCGTCGAGCTGCCGCCCGAGAAGCGCGCCTCCGACGGCCGCAACTTCTATCGAAACTACGAACCCGGCACGGGCCGGCTGATCGGCACCCACCGGCGCGGCTCGAACGCCCAGAACGGCGAATACTGGTCGGACTTCGACACCGAGCACACGAAGCCGGAGAAGCACATCAATGTCGCCGCCCTGCGCCAGCATTATGAGCGGGTCGCGGCCATGACGCCCGAACAGGCGACGCGCGACTCGGCATTGCTGGGACGCGGGCCGTCGCTGCTGCCCCGCTACATGATCACCTCGGACGTCGGCGGCTCGGACCTGAACGTCACCGAGACGCGGCAGGCGGCGGACGACGCGACCCTGCTGGTCGGAGAGTTGAACGCCGAGGGCTACTGGCCGCTGGAGCTGCGCACCACCAGCCATCCGTATCAGGGCGACGGTCCGGCCAGCCCGCCGCCGGGTTTCGTCGACCGCGGCCAGGTCGGCGACGACTGGGACACCTCCCCTTTCACCGAGCCATCAGGGCCGATGGGGATCTCGACCGGGACCTACATCAACAACATGAGCCGGCTGATCCGCTATCTGGAGGCTCACAGGGGGGCGAGTTGAGGCGCCGCCCGGGGCTTCAGGTCGACCGTCTATCAATGTCCGGGAATGAGGGAGAGATCGCTGTCGGCGAACTCCCCCATGGTACGTCCTCTCGGGCTCGAACCGAGGACCCTCTGATTAAAAGTCAGATGCTCTAACCAACTGAGCTAAGGACGCGCCGTGGGGTGGGGGGCCTTCTGTTGCATCGCGCCATTCGGGTCAAGCCCGTGATCGCATCTCCAACGCAGGAAATGATCCGAAAGTCGCAGAACAGGCGCATGGAATCGCCACGGCAGGGGTGACCGGGGGCCGGATGAGCGATATGGAACGGGTCTGTCCGGGGCGCGTTTTCGCCGGACGGGGGAGGACGGCGATGAAACGACTGATTCTGGCGATGGCCATCTGTGGCGCGGCGGCTCTGGCCAGCTGCGACGACTATCGTCAGCCCCAGACCGAAACCGCCCCGCCGCCGCCCGAGCCGGTTCCGGCCGCTCCGGCCGCTCCCGATCATACGGCGCCGGCTTCGGACACCGTCCCCACGCCTCCGCCGCCGACCGACGGAACCCTGCCGCCCGACCAGCGCCCGTCCGAAGAGACGGTGAAGCCGGAAAGCGAAACCCTGTTCTACTGATCCGCGCCACATGCTCGCCATCAGGGGGTGATCTTCGCATCCCGGGGGCGAGCTTCAGGCAGACGAAGGCTCCAGTTTGATTCCACGGCCTCTCCAGCCGGCCGACCGACCCCGGTGTCGGAAGGGCCCGTTCCGGACTGAAGCCGTGCGGCTCGCGTTCATCGGCGCCGTCCTCGCCTCTGGCCTCGTCGCCGGCCTGACCTCCCCTGCCCTCGCCGAACCCAAGGCCCAGATTCGCGGCGAGATCGACAGCGCGCTGCGGGCCCAGCTGGTCCGCGCCGTGGGCGACGTCAACGACGCGCCCGCCAACCGTTTCGAGGCCCGGCGCCGGGCCCGGTCGTCGGTTGAGCTGGCCCAGGCCCTGCTGCGCTCCGAAGGCTATTATCAGGCGACGGTCGAGGATGTGGTCGAGGGCGAGGACAACCCCATCGCCGCGATCAACGTCATCCCCGGCCCGCGTTTCCTGATCAGCGGCCCGATGATCGCCTGGGCCGCCCCGGCGCCGACACCGGCCGTCGAGAGCGCCGTCTCGGACGAGATGGGCCTGACGGTCGGCGAGCCGGGCCGCGCCGTGGACGTCATCGCCGCCGAGGGCCGCATCGTCGCCGGCCTGACCCGCCGGGGCTATGCCGACGCCAAGACCCAGCCGCGCCGCGTCGTGGTCGATCATGCGACCTTCACGGTGCAGCCGACCTACAACATCGTCTCGGGCGATCTTGTTCGGCTGGACGGGGTCAAGCTGGACACCGAGGGCTCGACCAATCCGAACTGGGTCGCGGGCCTGGCCCCCTGGAAGGAGGGCGACGTCTTCGATCCGGATCAGGTCGCCGAGCTGGAGCGGCGCCTGCTGGACACCGGCGTCTATGACGGCGTCGGCGTGGCCCTGGCCCCGGCCGACCAGATCAACGCCGACGGCCACCGTCCGGTGATCGTCAGCCTGAACGACCGGCCGCGCCGCACCCTGGAGGCCGGCGCCAGCTTCTCGACCGCCGAAGGCTCCGGCGTCGATCTGATCTGGACCTGGTTCAACCACTACAACCGCGCCGACACGATCAAATTCCAGGCGCGGGCCGCCAACATCGACAGCCGGCTGGGCGTCGACCTGTCCCTGCCCCACTGGCGCCATCCGGGGCAGACGCTGAAGCTGTCCGTCGCCGCGGTCAACGAAGACACCAACGCCTACCGCCGCACCGCCCTGGCGACGGCGGCGGACCTGCAGCAGCGCATCGGCCGAACGTCATACTACAGCTACGGCGTCGGTCTGGACGCGGGCCGGTACTTCGAAAACCGCTACGACCCGATCACCCAGGCGCCGCTGAGCTTCGACCGCGACCTGGCGATCCTGACGGGCCGGGCCAGCGCCTATCTGGACCAGTCGAACAATCCGCTGAACCCGACGCAGGGATATCGCGTCACCCTGAACGTCCAGCCGACGGCGGTGGCGGGCGAGGACACGGTGCTGTTCCTGCGCACCGAGATGCAGGGGACGATGTATGTCCCGGTCGAGAAGAACGCCCACACGGTTCTGGCCGGACGGGTCCGTATCGGCTCGATCCTGGGCGGTCAGGAGCTGACGGTGCCGTCGGACCGTCTGTTCTACTCGGGCGGCGGCGGCTCGGTGCGCGGCTATGAGTACCAGGGCGTCAACCCGCGCCTGCCCGACAACACCCCGCGCGGCGGCCTGTCGCTGTTCGAGGGCTCTATCGAGGTGCGGCGCGACATCGGCGAGAGCTGGCAGGCGGTGGCCTTCCTCGACGCCGGCGCCGTCGGCTTCCAGGAGACGCCCAACCTGACCAATATGCGCTATGGCGCGGGCGTCGGGGCGCGGTTCAAACTGCCGTTCGGCCCGGTCCGCGCAGACCTCGCCTTCCCCCTGTCCCCGCGTGAGGGCGACAGCAACTTCCAGATCTACATCAGCATCGGTCAGGCGTTTTGACCGAGGAACCCGACATCGTCGAGGCCTTCAAGGCCGATCCGGACACCCCGGCCAAGCATGAGGTGCGCAAGCGCACCCGGCTGCAACTGGCGGCCTTCGTCGCCGGGATCGTGACGGCGTCGCTGGTGGTCATCCTGCTGCTCGGCCTGATCGGCGGGCGGATGTATCTGCTGTCGGACTCGGGGCGCGGACTGGTGACCAGTTTCGTCGCGGGGACCAAGATCAGCCGCTATGGCCGCATCAATGTCGAGGGGCTGAAGGGCGACCTGTTCAACGACTTCACCCTGGACCGGGTCACCATCACCGACAAGAAGGGCGTCTGGCTGGAGGCCCGCAACGTGCGCGTCGACTGGTCCTATCTGCCGCTGCTGACGCGCCGTTTCCATGCCGATGAGATCAGCGCCGACAGGATCACCCTGATCCGTCGCCCCGAGATCGATCCGCCGGACGGCAAGCCGTCCCAGCCCATGCCGATCAGCGTCGACATCGACCGGTTCGCCGCCAATATCGAACTGCTGGAGGGCTTCTCCAAGGAATACGGCAAGTGGCGGCTGACGGGCTCGGCCAAGATCCCGCGCTTCGGGAACAAGGACGCCGAGGTCAATGCCTACAGCCTGAACCGGCAGGGCGACTATCTGCGGCTGACCGCGACCTTCGGCGGCAAGCCTGAGGACCTGCGCCTGAACCTGCGCGCCAATGAGGCTCAAGGAGGCCCCATCGCCGGCTCGCTGGGTTATTCGCCCGACCAGCCCTTCTCGGCCGTCGCGATCATCAACGGCGAGATCGTCGATGCGACGGTGAAGACCGGCCAGTTCGTTCCTCTGGTGGTCAAGGGCCACTACGGCAAGGCGGGCGCCCGGATTTCGGGCTTCGCCGACTTCAGCGGCTCGGACCTGCTGGAGCCCTTCGTGCGCCGGATCGGCCGCACCGCCCGCTTCGGCTTCGCCGCCGTGCCGGACGCGACCCGCAAGGGCTATCAGGGCGTCGGCTGGCGCTTCATCTCCGAGAACTTCAACTCCAATGCCCGGGGCCTGATCCGGATGTCGGACCGGTCCGCGCCCGACGGGGTCCAGCTGGAGGTCGAGACCGGCTCCCTGACCCGGTTGCTGGGCCTGACCCTGGGCGGGCGCACGGCCTGGAGCGGCGTCTTCCGCGGCGACGCGGCGACCTGGACCCTGACCGGCCGCGCCACCATGCTGGCCGCCGACATCGCCAGCTACAAGGCGACGCGGATGACCGGCCCCCTGAACATCCAGGTCAAGAACGGCCGGATGGATCTGGACAGCGACCTGGTCACCAACGGCGGCTCCACCGAGGGCGTCATCGGCGCCCTGTTCGGCGCGACCCCGCACCTGAAGGTCGAGGCGGCGCGGATGAAGGACGGCGCCATCCTGTTCGAGAAACTCAATCTGGTCGGTCAGGGATTGCTTGTGAACGGCACAGGCTCGCGCAACCTGACAGGCGGCCTGGGCTTCCGGGGCTCGGCGCGGATCACCGACATCGGCCGGGTGCAGAAGGGCGCCAGCGGCCAGCTGGCCGGGACCATCACCGCCTCCAACCGTTCGGGCCAGCCTTGGCGGCTGGGCTTCGACGGGCGCGGGGTGAAGGTGCTGACGGGCCTCGCCGAACTCGATCGCTTGCTGGGTCCGACCCCGCGCGTCCAGTTCGACGGGCGGATGGAGCATGAGCTGACGGTCGACAAGCTGCTGGTCACCGGGACCATGGGCGAGGCCGCGGCCCGGGGCCTGATGGGCTTCGACGGCACGCTGAGGCTGGCGCTCAACTGGAACGCCCGTGGGCCGTTCGGCGTCGGGCCGGTGGCCATCGACGGCGCCATGGTCGGCAACGGCGCCCTGACCGGCACCCTGGCCCAACCGCGCGTGGATCTGACGGCGGGCTTCGACAAGGTCGACGCCGGGCCGCTGAAGCTGACCCAGACCCAGCTGATCCTGAGCTTCCGGAAAGGCCTGGATGCCTCCGACGGCCGGGTGACGATCACCAGCGCCTCCAACTACGGCCCCGCCGCCGCATCGGGCAGCTTCTTCCTGGGTGGCAAGGCCATCCGCCTGACCGACGTCGATGTCGATGCGGGCGGGGTGAAGGCGCAAGGGGCGATCTCCCTGTCCGACAGCATTCCGTCCAGCGCCGACCTGACCTTCAGCGCCCGGCCCGGCGCCTTCATCGCCTCGGGCAGCGCCGAGGGCCGCGTGCGCCTGACCGAAGGCAGTGGAGACGACACGGCCATCCTCGATGTCACGGCCAAGAACGCCCGCCTGACGGGCTCGACCTATACGATCCGCAGTCTGGATCTGAAGGGTCACGGAACCCTGTCCCGCCTGCCCTTCACCCTGGCGCTGGACGTCGGCGGCGACGTGCCGATCCAGTTCAACGGCTCCGGCGTCTATTCCCGCCCGAACAGCTCCGATCAGAGTGTCACCCTGAGGGGCGGCGGCCGGGTGCGCGAGATCAGCTTCACAACCCGCAATCCGGCGGTCATCGCCCTGGCCGGGGACGGCAAGGTGGCGCGCGTCGACCTGAACGTCGGCGGCGGCGTCCTGCTGGGCGAGCTGCGTCAGGATTCCAACGCGGCGGTGATCGAGGCCGATCTCAGCGCCGTCGAGCTGGGCTCGCTGGTCTCCGACCTGCGCGGTCAGATCACCGGCAAGGTCTCGCTGCGCGGCGCCGGCGACAATCTGGACGGCACGGCCAATGTGACCCTGAAGCAGATCCGCAGCGTCGACGCCCCGCGCGGCCTGGCCGTGGACGGAACGCTGAACGCCACCCTGAACAACGATGTCCTGCACGTGGTCGCCGCCGCCAATGACGACACAGAGGTGCGGGCCAATGTCGACCTGACTCTGCCGGTCGAGGCCTCGGCCGCGCCGCTGCGGCTGGCTGTGGTACGGACCCGCCCGATGTCGGGCACGGTGTCGATCCAGGGCCAGATCCAGCCGATCTGGGACCTGTTCCTGGGCGGCGAACGCTCCCTGGCCGGTCAGGTCAACGGCAATGCGACCATCGCCGGCACCATCGCCGAGCCGCGCATCAACGGCCGGCTGGATGTCAAGGAGGGCGCCTTCCGCGACAACGCCACGGGCCTGAGGCTGAACGCCCTGACCATGGCCAGCCGTTTTGACGACACCACCGCCCTGATCGAGACCTTCAGCGCCAACGACGGCGACAAGGGCACCGTCACCGGCGACGGCCGGATCGGGCTGCGCGAGGGCTCGGGCTCCAGCTTCGAGCTGGCCCTGACGAAATTCAAGATCATCGACAACGACATCGCCGAGGCCCATGCCTCCGGCCCGATCACCGTGGTGCGCGGCGCCGACGGCAACATCACCCTGACCGGCCAGATCGCCGTCGACGATGCGAAGATCGAGGCCAATCCGCCGGGCGTGAACGGCGTGGTCGGCATGGATGTGGTCGAGATCAACCGGCCCGGCGGCGATCCGCCCGAAGCGGATACGGCCAAACAGCGTGGTCCGCAGTTCGGGCTGAACATCCGGCTGACCTCACCGGGCGGCGATATCCGCGTGGTCGGCCGGGGGCTGAACGTCGAGATGCGCGTCAACGCCCAGGTCACGGGCACCATCGCCCAACCGGTCCTGACCGGGAACGCCAACGTCGTGCGCGGCGACTATGAGTTCGCGGGCAAGCGGTTCGTATTCGACGATCAGGGCACGGTGGCCCTGTCGACCGATCCCAAGCTGATCCGACTGAACCTGTCGGCGACGCGGGACGACCCGACCCTGACGGCGACGATCAAGGTCACGGGCACGGCGGACACGCCCAAGATCGAACTGACCTCCACCCCCGCCCTGCCCCAGGACGAAATCCTGTCCCAGGTGCTGTTCGGCCGCTCGGCCTCGCAGCTGTCGCCGTTCGAGGCGGCCCAGCTGGCCTCGGGGGTCGCCTCGCTCGCGGGCGGCGGCGGCTTCGATGTGGTCGGCAACCTGCGCGAGCTGGCCGGGCTGGACCGGCTGTCGTTCGGCGGGCAGGCTTCGGCCCTGACGGTAGCCGGCGGCCGCTACATTACCGACAACGTCTATCTGGAGATCATCGGCGGCGGCGAAGGCGGGGCGGCGGTCAATGTCGAATGGCAGATCCGCCGCAACCTGGCGGTCAGTTCCAAGGTCGGGGGCACGGGCGACGCCACCCTGTCGATTCGCTGGCGCCGGCAGAGCCGCAATCCGGGCGGCCGGACGGACAGTCGGCCGAACCGGAACTGACCGGGCGATGGGCCTGCTCGATCGTCCGGGCGATCACTCGTCCGGGTCGACGAACGGGACCGCGTTGAAAGCCTCGATCCAGGCGTCGAACGAATCCGTCTCCTGGCGCGTGTCGCCGAGGTCGTGGTCGAACCGCCAGATCGCCGCGTCGTCGCTGCGCACGCAGAACAGATTGCCCATGCAGTCGTTGGCGAAGGCCGCGAACTCCGGCGCCAGCCCCATCTCGCGCCCGCTTTGCGTCGAAGAGATCATGTCCTCCGGGACGAGGAAATCAGCGACGTCTGAAAGATAGAGATCGTTCTCGGTGATGCTGTGAAGCAGGGCGATGGTCGGCGCGGGCCTGCCGTACCGGGACAGGCTGGCAGCGAGCGCATCGGGGAGGCGGACGCCCAAGGCGGCTTCCACCTCCGACCGCCATCCTTCGGGCATCGGCTCAGGCGAAGACCCGGGGTGGGTCCATTTTCCGATGAAGGCGGCCAGAGGGTCGCCGCTCAAAGGACCTCCAGCACCCGTTCGATCGGACGGCCGATGCGGGCGCCCTTGCCGGTCTCGACGATGGGGCGTTCGACCAGGATCGGCTCGGCGATCATGGCCTTCAGGATGGCGGCGTCACTGGCGTCGGCGGCGAGGAGGGCCTTGGCGCCCTCCTCCCTGGTCCGCAGCAGGCCGCGCAGCCCGCCCGTCTCCGCCGACAGCCGGTTCAGCGTCGCCGCGTCCCAACCGGTCTTCAGATATTCGACGATCTCGGGCTCGACGCCCCGCTCCCGCAGCAGCGCCAGCGCATTGCGCGAGGTGCTGCAGCGGGGATTGTGGAACAGCGTAACGGGCAAATCAGTAGGCCGCGTTGGCGGCTTCCATCTGGATCTTGTCGAGCTTCGAGATGCCCTTCAGGCCGGTGATATGCAGCACGGCCTCGACGACCATGACCACCAGACCCAGGACGATCTGCCACATCGGCGTGGTCGGGGCGCTGCCGGTCGGGATCGCGCCCGAGCTCATCATCGCGACCGAAGCCAGGGTGCTGAGAATGCCGAAGGCGATCAGGCACAGGAAGATGATGGCGATGATCTTGTTGGGCCGGCGCCATTGCACGAAGGCCAGGATCGCCTGGATCACGGTGAAGCCGACGCCCATCCACAGGGCGCTCTGGACCGCCACCTCGGCGACCATGGCGGCGTCCGGCCCGCCGGGCTGGGCGCTCGCCGCGGCCGAGGCGGTCGCCGCCGCCTTGATCGCGGCCATGCTCGTCCAGGTCAGGATAATGCTGAAAACGCCGTAGATGACGCCGATGAGAATGGCGATGGCGCTCGCGCGCGCGGCCTTCGTGGCCTCGGCCTCGTTGGTGATCGGAGTGGTCGGCAACAGATAGGTCATGGGTGCTTCCTCAAGCTGACAGAGGGCAACCCTAGCTTGCCGAACGACGCGGCGAAACCGCCGACCTTCACCTTTTCATACAAGACGCCTAGGGTCCGGCCGATGCGGATTCTTGCCCCCGATCAGACCGTGCTGGACCATGTGGCGGCGCGGGAAGCCACGATCATCGGCCGTGCCGTGGACTGGGCCGGGATCAACTCGGGCAGCCGCAACGCGCCCGGACTGAACGCCATGCTGGACGTGCTGGAGGGCGAATCGCGCCGCCTGCCCGCCGAGGTCGTGCGCATTCCGACCCAGGGCTCCACGACCGTCGGCGACGACGGTTCGGTCAGGGCCGAGGCCCATGCCGACGCCCTTCAGATCACCGCCCGTCCCGAGGCGCCTGTGCAGGTCGTCCTCACCGGCCACTACGACACCGTCTTCCCCGCCGAGAGCGGCTTCCGGTCGGTCGCGGTGCGCGCCGACGGCGCCCTGAACGGGCCAGGCGTCGCCGATATGAAGGGCGGCATCTCGGTGATGTTGGCGGCGCTGGAGGCGTTCGAGACCCATTCCGACCACGCCAATGTCGGCTGGACCGTCCTGCTGTCGCCGGACGAGGAGATCGGGTCGCCTGCGTCGGCGCCCCTGCTGGCGAAGCTGGGCGCCGCCGGTCATGTCGGCATGACCTATGAGCCGGCGCTGGCCGACGGGACGCTGGCCGGGGAGCGCAAGGGCAGCGGCAACTTCCACCTGATCGTCACGGGCAAGGCGGCGCATGCGGGCCGGGCCTTCCATGAGGGCGCCAACGCCGTCGCCGGGGCGGCCATCATCGCCGCCGCCCTGCACGCCCTGAACGGCCGCCGCGAGGGGGTGACGGTCAATGTCGCCAAGATCTCGGGCGGCGGCGCCCTGAACGTCGTCGCCGACAACGCCGTGGTGCGGTTCAACGTCCGCGTCCCCGATGCGCAATCCGCCGCCTGGGTCACCGACGCCGTGCGCGAAATCGCCGCGACGCCGCCGTTCGAGGGGCTCACGCTGGATCTGCACGGCGGCATGACCCGCGCGCCCAAACCGATGGACGCCAGCCAGACCGCCTTGTTTGAAGCCGTGCGCGAGACCGGCGCCCTGCTGGGCCAGACCCTCGCCTGGACGCCGTCGGGCGGGGTGTGCGAGGGCAACAACCTGCACGCCGCGGGCCTGCCCAATATCGACACCCTGGGTGTCCGCGGCGGCGACATCCATTCGGACCGCGAGTTCGCCTGGCCCGACAGCTTCGTCGAGCGCGCGCAGCTCTCGGCCCTGATCCTTTGTAAGCTGGCGAGCGGCGAGATCGACGCCCACCGCCTGAAGTCCCTGCGTCTGGAGACGATGTAAGAAATGCTCGTCGTCCGCCCTGCCCTGCCCGCCGACCTCGACCATTTGCTGGAGCTGGCCATCCTGTCCGGCCCGGGCTTCACAAGCCTGCCGGAGGACCCGGACCAACTGACCGAGCGGCTGGACCTCAGCCGCGACAGCTTCGCGGGCGCCCTGCCGCCCGAGCAGCGCTGGTACACATTGATGCTTGAGGAGAGCGACACCGGCGACATCGACGGCATCGGCAGCGTCAAGGCGGCGGTGGGGCTGAAGCGGCCCTTTTTCTCCTACCGCGTGGTCAACAACGCCTCCTCCTCGCCGTCGCTGAATATCCGGCTCGAGCACCAGACCCTGGTGCTGGTCAATGAATGCACCGGCTGGACCGAGGTCGGGTCCCTGTTCCTCAAGGCGGATCGGCGCAAGGGCGGCGCGGGTCGGCTGCTCAGCCAGTCGCGCTACATGCTGATCGGGGCCGAGCCCGACCTGTTCGCCGATACGGTGCTGGCCGAGCTGCGCGGGGTCTTTACGCCCGACGGCGCCTGCCCCTTCTGGGACCATGTGGCCCATAAGTTCTTCCCCATGCCGTTCGACCAGGCGGACATGATGACGGGCTCGACGGACAAGCAGTTCATCCTCGACCTGGCCCCGCGCCACCCCATCTATGTCGACCTCCTGCCCGAGCCGGCGCGGGCGGTGATCGGCAAGGTCCACCCGCAAGGGGTGCCGGCCATGGCCCTGCTGGAGAGCGAGGGCTTCCGCCCCAACGGCCTGATCGACATCTTCGACGCCGGTCCGACCGTGACCTGCGGCCGCGACAACATCCGCACCGTCCGCGACGCCCGCCCCCTGACCGTGGCCATCGCCGCCGAGGTCGAGGCCGAACTGCCGTCCCTGATCTCGACGAACAGCGTCGGCGCCTTCCGCGCCGTGCGTCAGCGTGTCGCCCTCGACGGCGACGTCGCCACCGTCTCGACTGAAACCGCCGACGCCCTGAAGGTCCGGGCGGGCGACACCGTACGTATCAAGGCCTGAGTGCAATCATGACCGTGTTCCAGTCGACCGACCCCGCCACCGGCGAAACCGTCTGGGAGGGCGAGGCCGCCTCCGCCGCTGACGCCGCCGCCGCGGTCGATGCCGCGCGCGCCGCCTTCCCCGACTGGGCCGACCGGCCGCGTCAGGACCGCATCGACGCGGTGAAGCGCTATCAGGCCATCCTGAAACGCCGCGCGCCCGAGATGGCCGAGGCGATCAGTCGCGAAACCGGCAAGGCCCTGTGGGAGACCAATACCGAGCTGGCCTCCATGGCCGGCAAGGTCGACATCTCGATCCGCGCCTATGACGAGCGCACCGGCGAACGGACGACCGAGACCGCCTTCGGTCACGCCACCCTGCGCCACCGTCCGCACGGGGTGGCGGCGGTGCTGGGTCCGTTCAACTTCCCCGGCCACCTGCCCAACGGTCACATCGTCCCCGCCCTGCTGGCGGGCGACACCGTCGTCTTCAAGCCGTCGGAGGAGACGCCCCTGACCGGCCAGCTGATGGCCGAATGCCTGGCCGAGGCGGACCTGCCGACCGGGGTGTTCAACCTGATCCAGGGCGGACGCGACACGGGCGCGGCCCTGCTGGACCAGAAGATCGACGCCCTGATGTTCACCGGCTCGGGCGCGGCGGGGGCGTATTTCAGGAAGAAGTTCGCCGACGATCCGCATGTGATCCTGGCGCTGGAGCTGGGCGGCAACAATCCGCTGGTGGTCTGGGACGCGGCCGACGCCGAAGCCGCCGCCGGGATCGTGGTCCAGTCGGCCTTCGTCACCACCGGTCAACGCTGCTCCTGCGCCCGGCGTCTGGTCGTGCCCGAGGGGCCGCAGGGCGACGCCATCGTCGAGGCCGTGGCGGCGCTGTCGGACCGGCTGGTCTTCGCGCCGTGGGATTCGTCGCCCGAGCCCTATGCCGGGCCGCTGATCTCGGAGAAGGCCGCCAACGCGGCGCTTCAGGCCCTGCAGCAGCGCATCGATCTGGGCGCGAAGGTGATCCGCGCGAGCGGTCCGGTGGACAACCTGCCGGGCGCGTTTGTGAAGCCGGCCATCATCGACGTCACGGGCCTGAAGGTGCTGGACGAGGAGATGTTCGCGCCGTTCCTGCAGGTGATCCGCGTCCCGAGCTTCGAGGCCGCCGTCGCCGCCGCCAACGACACCCGCTATGGCCTCTCCGCCGGTCTGGTGTCCGACAATCCGGCGAACTGGGATCACTTCATCCGCCGCATCCGCGCGGGCGTGGTCAACTTCAACCGGCCGACCACCGGCGCCGCCGGCGACATGCCCTTCGGCGGCCTCGGCGACAGCGGCAACCACCGCCCCAGCGCCTGGTACGCCGCCGACTACTGCGCTTATCCGGTCGCCAGCTTCGAAGCCGGGGCGGTGAAGAACATCGAGGGCGAGATCAGGGGGTTGCGGACGTGATCTCCGGCTGGCGCGGCGACAGACGGATCGGTTCGCCGACCCTTTGGGAGCGCTGGGCCGATCCCTTGCGCTTCGGTCTGATCTGGGTCGGCCTGATGACGGTCGTCTCAGCAACTGGCGTTGCGATCCAGGTCTGGGGCCATCCGATCGACTGGTTCGGGTGGAGCCGTCTTTGGTGCATCTCTTTCGGTCTCCCCGGCGGCATCATGGCGATCACCGGGCTGTTTGGGCCCAACAAGCCACGCGCCTTGGCCTTTGCTTTGGTAGGCGCCGCCCTGCTTGCAGCCGTATGGTTCCTCGCCCTGCCCCTCCTGACCGCACTCGGCGTGGTGATGATTATCCCGGTGGCCCCGTGACCTCCGCCGTCGAAGCCAATGCCGACGGTCTGATCGGCCCCACTCACTCCTATGCGGGCCTGAGCCCCGGCAACCTCGCGGCCAGCCTGTCGAAGGGCGAGGCGTCGAACCCGCGGGCGGCCGTGCTGCAGGGGCTCGACAAGATGAAGCGGCTGGCGGACCTGGGTCTGCCTCAGTTCGTGCTGCCGCCGCATGAGCGGCCCGATATCGGCTTCCTGAGGAGCCTCGGCTTCGGCGGCACGGACGCCCAGGTGCTGGAGAAGGCGTGGAAGGACGCGCCGGCCTATGTCGCCGCCGCCGCCTCGGCCTCGCCGATGTGGGCCGCCAACGCCGCGACGGTGACGCCCTCGGCCGACAGCGCCGACGGCCGCGTCCACTTCACCCCGGCCAATCTGCACACCAATCTGCACCGGTCGCTGGAGCACCGGCAGACGAAGCGGGCGCTGGACGCCCTTTTCCCCGATCCGGCCCGGTTCGCGGTTCACGACGCCCTGCCCGCCCATGCACAGTTCGCCGACGAGGGCGCCGCCAACCACGTCCGCCTGTGCGCCGGGCACGGGGCGCCGGGGGTCAATCTGCTGGTCTGGGGCCGCGAGGCGCACGAGCCGTGGGACGGCGCCTTCCCTGCTCGCCAGACGCTGGAGGCCTCGCAAGCCGTCGCGCGACGGCATCAGGCGGGCCGCCCCGTCTTCCCGCGTCAGGGTCGGGCCGCCATTGCTGGAGGTACGTTCCACAATGATGTCGTCTGCGTCGGGTCGCTGGACACCTTGCTCTTCCACGAGCTGGCCTTCGAGGACACGGCCAAGACCAAGGCCAACATCCGCGCCGCCGCCGAAGGTCTGTTCGACCCGATCTTCGTCGAGATCGCCGAGGCCGACCTGCCTCTGGCCGACGCCATCGCCAGCTACCTGTTCAACTCCATGCTGATCCAGGTTCCGGGCGAGGACCGCCTGACCCTGATCTGTCCGACGGAGACCCGCGACAACGCCCGCGCCCATGCGGTCGCCCAAGGGTTGGCGGCGTCGAACGGCCCCATCGGGCGGGTCGAATATGTCGACGTGCGCCAGTCGATGCGCAACGGCGGCGGCCCGGCCTGTCTGAGACTCCGCGTCGTCCTGACCGACGACGAGCTGGCGGCGACCAATGCCGACATGCGGCTGACCGAGGGGCTGCACGGGGCGCTCAGCGTCTGGGCCGTCAACTGGTATCGCGACCGCCTGACCCCGGCCGATCTCGCCGACCCGGCCCTGCTCGACGAGAGCCGCGGCGCGCTGGATGAGCTGACCGGCATCCTGGGCCTCGGCTCCGGCTTCTATCCGTTCCAGAGGGACTGACCCATGACCGCCGAAGCCATGACCCCGGCACGCCGCCTCCGGAACATCATCGGCGGTTCGGCCGGCAATCTGGTGGAGTGGTTCGACTGGTACGCCTATGCGGCCTTCACCCTGTATTTCGCGCCGGTCTTCTTCCCGGACGAGGATCCGACGGCCCAGCTGCTGAGCGCCGCCGCCGTCTTCGCCGTGGGCTTCCTGATGCGGCCGATCGGGGCCTGGGTCATGGGGGTCTATGCCGACCACAAGGGGCGCAAGGCCGGTCTGACCCTGTCGGTCAGCCTGATGTGCGCCGGGTCGCTGATCATCGGCTGCGCGCCCGGATACGCCCAGATCGGCATCGCCGCCCCGATCCTGCTGCTGTTCGCCCGGCTGCTGCAGGGGATCAGCGTCGGCGGGGAATACGGCTCCTCGGCCACCTATCTGTCGGAGATGGCCACGCCGAAGCATCGCGGCTTCTGGTCCAGCTTCCAGTATGTGACCCTGATCTCGGGCCAGCTTCTGGCCCTGCTGCTGCTGATCGTCCTGCAAAGGACGCTGAACACCGAAGCCCTGGAAAGCTGGGGCTGGCGCATCCCCTTCTTCGTGGGCGCCCTTCTGGCCGTGGTCGTCTTCTGGCTGCGCCGTCGACTGGACGAGACCGCTGCCTTCAAGGCCGAGGGCGTGCGCACCGAGCCGAAGTCCAGCGCCCTGCAGCTGATCCTGAAGCATCCGAAAGAGGCGCTGATGGTGCTGGGCCTGACGGCCGGCGGCACCCTCGCCTTCTATACCTACACGACCTACCTGCAGAAATTCCTGGTCAATACCTCGGGCTTCTCCAAGACCACGGCGACGGAGATCAGCGCCGGCGCCCTGCTGATCTATATGCTGCTTCAGCCCGCCGTCGGGGCCCTGTCGGACCGGATCGGACGTCGGCCGGTGATGATCGCCTTTGGCGTGCTGGGCGTGCTCTGCACCGTGCCGATCATGTCGACGCTGGCCGTGACCACCAACGCCTTCGCGGCCTTCGCCCTGGCCCTGTCAGCGCTGGTCATCGTCTCGGGCTATACGGCCATCAATGCGGTGGTGAAGGCCGAGCTGTTCCCGGCCCACATCCGCGCGCTGGGCGTCGCCCTGCCTTACGCCATCGCCAACGCCCTGTTCGGCGGCACGGCGGAGTACGTCGCCCTGTGGTTCAAGCTGGACGGAAACGAGAGCCGCTATTTCTGGTACGTCACCGTCATGGTCGGCGTGTCGCTTCTGGTCTTCGTCTTCATGCGAGACACGAAGCACAAGACGCTGATCACGCACGAATAGGGGTCACGCCGCGAACCGGCCGCCCCGCGCCGCGTAGCTCTGGGTCCCACGCGTGATCACCCGGTCGCCCGGCAGGACGGCGTCGACGGCGATGTCGGGCTGGCCCTTCACGGCGTCATAGACCGGGCCGAAGTCCTTCAGTGTCACTTCCTTCAACGCCTCGATCGAGGGGATGACGAAATAGACCTGCTGGAAGTCGTCGATGCGGTAGAGGGTGCGCATGACCCGCTCCAGCTCGAAGCCGATGCGGTTCGGCGACGGGTCTTCCAGCGCGAAGACGCTCTCGGTCGCCGAGGAGACGATGCCTGCGCCGTAAATCTTCAGGCCCTTGGCGGATTCCATCAGGCCGAACTCGACCGTGTACCAGTAGAGCCGGGCCAGCTGGGGCAGCATGCCCAGCGAGGCGGCGCGCTGCCCGCCCTTGCCATAGGCCTGCATATAGTCGGCGAAGTCGGGGTCGGTCAGCATCGGCACATGGCCGAAGACGTCGTGGAAGATGTCCGGCTCCTGCAGGTAATCCAGCTGGTCCGGCTTGCGGATGAACTGGCCCGAGACGAAGCGGCGGTTGGCCAGGTGGTCGAAGAAGACGTCGTCGGGCACCAGGCCCGGCACGCACTCCACCCGTCCAGCCGGTCAGGGTCTTCAGCTTGGGATTGAGTACGGCGAAGTCGGGGATGCCGCCGGTGTTCAGGTCCAGCGCCTTGAGCCCGTTCATGAAAGCGTCCGAGGCCCGGCCCGGCAGGATCTTCATCTGCCGCTCGTACAGGGTGTCCCAGGTGTCGTGCTCGACCTCGGTATAGGCGCGCCAGTTCTGGCTGATGGTCCAGTCGGCGGCGGCGCCCGGCGGAGGGGCGTCGAAGACGTGTTCAAAGTCGGACATGGGCGCGCTCCTCGGGAAGCCGTCTTCTTGATGCCCTATCTAGGCCGAGCCGAAACGTCCGACTAGTGGATCGGCTGCTTCGCTGGCGCGTGGTGACCCGCCGCATCGACGGTGAACCAATGGGCCTCGTCATCCGGCGTCAGCGGTTCGACATCGGTGTCGATCTCGAGCACCCCCTCGGCGGCGTAGACGAGGAAGCCCGAATCCTCACCCATGGCCAGAACCCGATAGAAGGGCTGGTCGCGGTGCTCCGGGCCGGGCTGATCGATCGGCCCGGCATAGACGGCGTCCACATCGACGATCAGGCCGCGGAAGGCCTGCTCCCGGTGGCGGACGATCTGGCCGAGGCCGAATTTGGCTGTGTGCTCCTGGGTCATACCATCAAGCTACGTCACCCAGCCTGAGCCAGATCCATCCGAGCCGTTCATGCGGCCGTCATATTCGCTTGGCGCGCGACGAATCCTGAGGCTAGGTTGCCCGTGACGGGCGCCGGCATCGGTTGCGCCCATATGAAAGTTCGGCCCATGCCGGAACCAGACGGCGCGCCTTCGGGGCGCGACGACCGGTCCCAGCGACAGAGGTCCGACCGCGCTTCGGCCCCGGGCAAGTCCCGCGGCGGCGCACAGGGCCATGGAGCGTCCAGTCGGGATGCGCCGCTGTATGGCGCGCTCGATCTGGGGACCAACAACTGCCGCCTGCTGATCGCCCGCCCGGCGCGGGAAGGCTTTCGCGTGGTCGATAGCTTCAGCCGCATCGTGCGCCTGGGCGAAGGTCTCAGCCACACCGGCAGGCTGGATGAGGCCGCCATGGACCGCGCCTATGACGCCCTGGCCTCCTGCGCCGAGCGGGTGATGCGCAAGGGCCTCGAATCGGAGCGTCTGACCGCCGTCGCCACCCAGGCCTGCCGTCAGGCCGAGAACGGCGCCGCCTTCATCGAACGCGTCCGGGCGGGCACGGGGCTGAAACTGCGCATCATCGATCCGGCCGAAGAGGCCCGGCTGTCGGTCGAGGGCTGCCTGAACCTGTTCGATCCCCGCGCCGAGGCGGTGCTGGTCATCGATGTCGGCGGCGGTTCGACCGAACTGTCCTGGCTGAGGAAGCAGGGCCGCGAGATGAAGACCGTGGCCTGGATGTCGGCGCCGCTGGGCGTGGTCACCCTGGCCGAACGCCATCCGGAGCCCGAGGACGCCCTCGGGTCCGCGGGTGCGATCTGGTACGAGGCCATGGTCGCCGACATGGGCGCCGCCATCGCCGCCGGCGGGATCGTCGACGCCGAGATGCGCGACCTGTTCGGACGCGGTCGGGGCCATATGGTCGGGACGTCCGGGGCGATCACCAGCCTGGCCGGCATCCACCTGAACCTGCGCCGCTATCAGCGCGACCGCATCGACGGCCTGTGGATGACCCGCAAGCAATGCGAGGCGGCGGCGGATCGGCTCAAGGCCCTGGGCCCCGACGGCCGCGCGGCCGAGGCCTGCATCGGGCCGGACCGCGCCGATCTGGTGCTGGCCGGCGCCGCCATCCTGGAGGCGGTGCAACGCGCCTGGCCGTGCGAGCGCGTGCGCGTCGCCGATCGGGGTCTGCGCGAAGGCCTGTTGCTGCAGAGAATGCGCGAGGACCGCAAGCCGCGCCGTCGGCGTCGCCGGGGACGTGGCAAGGGCGCCGTCGCCGCCGCCGAATAGAGGCCTAGCGGGGGCCTGATGCGCCCGGCGCAGCCGTTCCGGCCGGAGCCGCCGCCGCAGCTGCCGATCCGCCCGAAACCTGCACCGGCAGGACGATGTCGCAGACCGAGAAGTCGGCCCCCTTCGACGCCCGCGTCAGGTCGGCCAGGGCGCGGAAGCGGGGCGAGCCGGTATCCAGCACCTGGACCGTCGGCCGGTCGGCCTCGGGCAGGTCTGAAGCGATGCGGACCGAGGTCATCCGGTCGGGATCGGTGACGATGCCGCTGCCCTCGGCTCCGGTCTTCAGGCTGCGCACCACGTCGAGACCCGACACGACGGCGCCCCAGACGGTGTAGCGTTTGTCCAGCGAGGGATAGGGCTGGCGCATCAGGAAGAACTGGCTGTTGGCGCTGTCGGGATTGTCGTCGCGCGCCATGCCGGCGACGCCCGGGCAATAGACCCCCCAGCCGTGCACCATGTGATCCGCCGTGGTGGCCATATAGCTGTCGGGCTGGGTCTGGATAGGCAGGGAGTGAACGAAGCCCAGGACGGCGCCGGCGGGCGCCGCGACGGGCGAAAACGGCAGGTCCGGCCCGCGCCGGAAGGTGAACTCGGCCTTCAGGTCCGGATAGGCGCTCTGACCATCGCCGGTGCCCAGCGGATCGCCGGTCTGGGCCATGAACAGGTCGATGACCCGGTGCCAGGTCAGGTTGTCGAAGAAGCCGTTGCGAGCCAGCAGCCGCATCCGCTCGACGTGCAGGGGCGCGACCTCGGGGGCCAGCTCGACCAGGATGCGGCCCTTGGTGGTCTCGATGACCATCAGGTTCTCGGGCGGCACGGTGCGCCACTCGGACGGCGGCGGCGTGGTCGGCGGGGCGGGCGGCGGTGGGGGGGTCTGGGTCGCGGCCGCCGGAGCGGCCGGCGCATGCGGCGTCGGATGGGCCGGCGCCGTTTGCGCGAATGCGCCCGACGCCAGGATGAGGGAGGCCAGCGCCCCCGCCGTCACGGATTTGATCACGCCGTCCCCTCCCCTGATCCGTCTCAGCCGCCGGTCACGAGCGTCGGGGTCTCGACGTCGCAGATCCCGAAATTCAGTCCCAGCCGGGCCTTGGTCGCCTCATAGCGCAGGGCGAAGGCCGGGCTGGTCGGCAACAGCACCTTGACCGTCGGGCGCTGGGCCTCGGGCATGGTCGAGGCGATCTGGACCTTGGTCATGATGTCCGGATTGGCCACGGCGCCGTCGCCGTCGCTGGCCCCCGCGTTCAGGGCGCGCACCACCTCGATCCCGCCGACGATACGGCCGAAGGTGGTGTAGCTGCCGTTCAGATTGGCGTTGGCGCCGGTCATCAGATAGAATTGGCTGTTGGCGCTGTTGGGGTCGCCCGACCGCGCCATGCCCGCCACGCCCGGACAGAACATGCCGTTGGCGTCGACCTTCATATCGGCGGTGACGAACATCTGGGCGTCGGGCTGGGTCTGGATCGGCATGGAGCCCAGGATGCCGCGCACGCCGGAGGGCGAGGCGCCGGGCACCACGGCGAAGTCAGGATTGCGTCCCCGGCGGAAGGTGAACTCACCCGGCACGTTCGGCAGGTCGCTGCTGCCCGCGCCGGTGCCCAGGGGATCGCCCGTCTGCGCCATGAAGCCGGCGATGACACGGTGGAACTTCAGCCCGTTGTAGAAGCCCCGCTCCGTCAGGGTGCGGATCCGCTCGACGCTCTGCGGCGCCACGCGCGGCTCAAGCTCCACCAGGACCCGGCCCTTGGTGGTGTCGATGACCAACAGATTGTCGGGCGAGACCGTGCGCCAGTCCGCCGCGTCCGCCGGCGGCAGGGGCGTGGAGGCCGGAGCCGGCCCCTGGGGCGGGGTGCGGGCCATGAGCTGCGCCTGGGACGGACCGGCGGCGAGCGCCATGAGGCCGGCGACGGCGGCGGCGAGAACGGTGAGCGGACGCGAGTTCATGCGTGTTTCTTGACCCTTTCCCGCACGCGCGCGGCGACGGCGGGGCTGACGAAGCTGTCGATATTCCCGTCCAGACGGGCGATCTCCTTGACCAGGCGGGAGGCGATCGCCTGATGGCGCGGATCGGCCATCAGGAACACGGTCTCGATGTCCTGATTGAGGCGCTGATTCATCGCCGTCATCTGGAACTCATATTCAAAGTCGGCGACGGCGCGCAGGCCGCGCACGATAACGCTGGCCTCAAGCTCTTCGGCGAAATGCATCAACAGGCTGGAGAAGGGTTTGACCACGATGTCGCCGTCAAAGCGCGCCACCTCGGCCGCGACCATCTCGACGCGCTCGGCGGTCGAGAACAGAGGCCCCTTGTCGTCGTTCTGGGCCACGCCGATGACCAGCCGGTCGACCAGTTTGGTGGCCCGGCCGATGATGTCCATATGGCCGTTGGTCACCGGGTCAAAGGTGCCTGGATACAGGCCGATGCGCATTTTTCCGCTTGGCATAAGGGGTCGCCCTTCCCGCTTCAGACGGCGGTGTTAGCAGGTGCGAAAGTCACGGCCTAGAGGGGGCGCGAGACCGGGCGGATCACTCGGCCTCGCCCGCGTCCAGGCCCTTCAGATAGGGCCGGGCGGCCAGGATGGCCTGGCTGCGGTTACCGACGCCCAGCTTCCTGAAGATGGCCGACAGGTGCTGTTTCACCGTCCCCTCGGTCAGATTCATATCGCCGGCGATCTGCTTGTTCAGCCGGCCGTCGGCCAGGGCAACCAGGACGCGCAGTTGGGCCGCCGACAGGGTCGAGATGCGCTGCTGGAAGTCCACCGCCGCCGGCGTGGGCGCCGCGGTCTCCGGGAAGGGCGGCTGCTCACCGCGCAGGATGGTCCCAACCGCGTTGACCAGTGACGACACGGGCGCCGACTTGGACAGATAGGCCGACACCCCGAAGGTCCGGGCCAGGGCCACCGTATGGGCGTCCGCGCGCGAGGAGACGATGGCGATGGGCACGCCCGGCAGAAGCTGCTGCAGCCGGATCAGGGCGCTGAACCCCGTGGCGTCGGGCAGCATCAGGTCCAGCAGCACCAGCTTGATGCGGGCGCCGTTGGTCCGGGCATAGGCCTCGGCCTCGGCCGCCGTCGTGACCCGGCCGACCTCCAGATGCGGATAGGCCGCGCCGACCGACAGTTCGAACGCTTCTCCGACCAAGGGATGGTCGTCGACGATCAGGACAATCCACTGCATGGCGATGAATCAGGCCTCCTTCCCCTCTTTTCCCACAACCGGGGTGTGAGGCAAACAAGAACGGCATGGTTACCGAAAGATTATCCAATACTTTGCGGCAAGCCAATAGACTTGGTAAATTCCAAGTAACCATCCCATTCGTTTCTGTATTGATCTCGCCAAAAGCGTATAACCTTGGTGTGTTTTGGCCCGTTATGCGGGCCCCGGTTGTAGACATCGACAGTTGAGACGGGTCATCACCGCGTCATCAGGTTGCAAACGCCCTTCGGGAGAACGTCATGTCCAACAAGCTTTTCTTCGCCGCCGCCGCCGCCCTTGTCGCCGCCGTCGCGAGCCCCGCCTTCGCCCAGTCGTCGGCCTCCACCACCGGCACGGGTTCGGTCACCATCGTCCGCCCCCTGACCATCACCAAGAACGCCGACCTGGCCTTCGGCACCGTGGTCCGCCCGGCGACGGGTTCGGGCACGGCAGTGGTCAGCGCCGCGGGCGCCCGTTCGGTCACCGGCGGCGTCGTCGGCCTGTCCTCGGGCGCCACGCCCGCCGCCGCCCAGTTCACCGTCTCGGGTGAAGGCGGGCAGTCGATCTCGGTCACCATCCCGGCGACCTTCTCGATGGCCAACGGCCCGGACACCCTGACGGTCACGACCTCGAACAACCTGACCGGCTCGGCCTCGGCCCAGACGCTCAGCAACGCCATGGGCGCCGCCGGCACCCTGGTCTTCAACGTCGGTGGCAGCGTGCCGATCGCCTCGACCACCCCGACCGGCACCTACAGCGGCTCCTTCACGGTCTCGGCGGCCTATAACTAAAGGCATATTCAGGACGCCGACAACGCGAGGTTGGGTTAACCCTTCGGCGCTAGTCTGCGGGTCGAACGCCGCCCCCGGGTCCAGACCAATGCTCAGATCAGCCGCCCCCCTCATTGCCGTGGCGCTCGCCTTTTCCGGCGCCGCAGCCGCCCAGACACAAACGGCGCCGGCCCCCGCCCCGGTGGTCACGGCGACGCCGACCGGGGCCGATCTGAACATCTCGCCTCGCCGCGTGACCTTCGACGCGACCCAGCGCGCCGCCTCGGTCTATGTGTTCAACCAGGGCGACGCCCCGGCCACCTACACTGTCGAACTGGTCGACCGGGTCATGTAGCCGGACGGCCAGATCCGCGCCGCCGCCGATGCGCCCGACGCCGCCCGCTCGCCCTCGGCCCAGGACCTGATCCAGTACACCCCGCGACGGGTGACCCTTCAGCCCAAGGAAAGCCAGGTCATCCGGGTTCGCGTCCGCCCGCCGGAAGCGGCGGGCGAATACCGCACCCACCTGACCGTCACCGCCCTGCCGCCCGAGACCACCGGCTTCACCGCCGAACAGGCCGCCGAGAACAATCCGAACGGGGTGGCGCTGCAGATCACCGCCCTGTTCAGCGTCAGCATTCCCCTGATCGTCCGCGAGGGCGCCGTCGACGCCCGCGCCGCGGTCGAGAACGCCCATCTCCTGCCGGCGAGCGAGGGCGCGCCGAACGGCGCCGTGACCCTCGATCTCGTCCGCCTCGGCGCCAACTCCGTCTATGGCGACGTGCAGATCCGGGCAGGAACGGGCGCGGACGAGCATGTCGTCGGTCAGGTGCGAGGCATCGCCGTCTATCCCGAGATCGAACGCAGAACCGTCGTCGCCCCCCTGGCGATCCCGGTCGGCGCCGGAGAACCGGTGCGGGTCGTCTATGTCGATGACGACGCACACGTCGGCACGGTCCTGGGCTCCGCTCCCGCATCGCGATGACCCCCGCCCGCCAGGCCACGGCGGTCGCCCTGGCCGTTCTGGCGGCCGGCGGGGCCGCGCCTGCCCTGGCGCAAACCGCGAATAGGGACGTGGTGACCAATCTGGTCGTGGCCGCCGAGCCCGCCCCCTTCAACGCCGACGACCTTCTGTTCATGGAGGTTCAGGCCGACGGCTATCAATTGGCCGAGACCATGAACGTCTACGGCTCCCGCGCGGGCGTTTATGTACCGGTCGGCGAGTTCGCGCGGGTGCTGGACTTCGCCGTCGGTGTCTTCCCGGCCCAGCGCCGCGCCGAGGGCTGGATCGGATCGCGCGACCGCAAGCTGACCCTCGACCTCAATACGGGGGTCGCCATCGTCAACGGCAAGCCGATCACCTTCGCCCCCGGCCAGGCCGCGATCTTCGACAACGACCTCTATGTCCGCGCCGATCTGGCCGAGCAGCTGTTTCCGGTGAAGCTGCGCGCCGACGTCAACGCCCAGACCCTGACCGTCAGCCCCACCGAGGCCCTGCCCTTCCAGCAGCGTCTGGCACGTGAGGCCCGCGCCGCCGGCCTGAACCAGCCCCAGCCGATCCTGCGCGTGCAGGAGGCGCCGGCGCCCTATGAACGCTTCACCCCACCCGCCTTCGACGTGAATCTGGGCGGCCAGGTCGCCCGCGACGGCGTCGACCAGACCCACAGCTTCGACATCCGGATGGCCGGAGATCTGGCATACGCGGGCTTCCAGGGCTTCCTGGGCTCGGACCAGAACGGCGAGCCGGCCAATGCCCGCATCCTGTTCGAACGCAAGGATCCGGACGGGCACGCCCTCGGCCGCCTCGGCGCCACCCGGGCGGGGCTCGGTGACGTCTTTAGTCCCTCGATGTCGCTCGGCGCCGGCAGCTACGGCGGCCGGGGCTTCGTCTACTCCACCGCGCCGCTGGAAACGGTCGACCTGGCCACCCCGTTGAACCTGCGCGGTGAGCTGCCGTTGGGCGAGGAAGTCGAGCTCTACGTCAACGAGGTGCTTCAGGCCGCCCGGTCCACGCCGGATCAGGGCCGCTACGAATTCCTCGACGTGCCCCTGACCTTCGGGCTGAACACCATCCGTCTGGTCTTCTACGGACCGCAGGGTCAGACCCGTGAAGAGGTCCGCCGCATCAACTTCGGCTCGGGTCAGTTGGAGCCGGGCAAGCTGGTCGTCCGTCTGGCCGCCATCCAGCAGGACCGGTCCGTGTTCGAGATCAAGCCCGACCCGATGCCCGACGACAGCCAGGGCGAGGCACGGCTCGAGGCCCTGTTCGACTACGGAATCACCACCGCCCTGACCGTCAGCGGCGGTCTGGCCCGATACGCCCCCGCCGGCTTTGACGAGCGCTCCATTGGTCTGGCCGGGGTTCGCGGGTCCCTTTGGGGCGTCGCGGCCCAGCTGGACGCGGCCCATGACAGCCAGGGCGGTTCGGCAGCCATGCTGGGTCTGGCGGCGCGGCCGTTCGGCGTGTCCATCGTCAGCCGCCACGCCGAATACCGCGACGGCTTCGTCGACGAGACGCGTCAGGTCGGCGCCACCCAGGACAGCCTGCTGCGCCGCGCCACGGACTTTCGCGCCGATATGCAGTGGCGGGTGCGCGACACGTTCAGTCTGCCGCTGTCGCTGGACCTGCGTCGACTGGAGCGGATCGACGGCACGGGCGAGACCAATGCCGAATTCCGCACCTCGGCGCCCGTCGACCGCTACTACCTCTCGACCAGCCTGGCCTGGCAGGACGCCACCACCCCGGCGACCCGGCAAAGGGCCCTCATCGGGGCCGCCGACGTCGCCACCCTGGTCGCCGCCCGCGCCCAGTTTCGCGGCGGCCTGACCTGGACGATCTCCCCCCGGACCGATCTGGACAGCGCCTATATGACCGCCGACGTCCAGCTGTCGGAGCGCCGCACCCTGCGCCTCAGCGCCGTCCAGAGTCTGGGCGAGCAGGAGGCCACGACCCTTCAGGCCGCCGCCTTCTGGCGCGCCCGCCACTTCGACGTGGCCCTGAGCAGCGCCTGGGAGACGCGGTCCGGCGAATGGCAGGTCGGCCTCCAGCTCGGCTTCGGCTTCGCCTTCGATCCGGCGCGCGGCGGATATCACATGGTCCGGCCGGGCGTGTCGGCAGGCGGCTCCATGGCCATCGACGCCTTTGTCGACGCCAACGGCGATGGTCGCCGCCAGCCCGAAGAAAAAGGCGTCCCTAAAATCATCGTCCAAACCCCGGCGGGCGCCGCCGTGACCGACGCGGACGGCCGGATCTTCGTCTCGGGTCTCGGCGACGGGGCCGCCGCCTCCATGCGGGTCAATCTGGAGGGGATCGACGATCCCTTCCTGCTGGGCCAGGCGGACGTGATCCGCACCGTGCCGCGTCCGGGCCGCACCACCCGGGTCGAACTGCCGCTGCAGCAGTCGGGCGAGGTCGAGCTGACCGTCCTGTTACGCCGCGACGGCGTGCAGGACAGGCCTCTGGCGGCGGTCAATCTTCAGCTCGTTCCGGAAACGGCCCCAGACACCAACAGCGCGCCCATCGTGGCCCGCAGCGACCACGCCGGGATCGTCTTCATCGAAGACGTGCCGCCCGGCCGCTACAGAATCCAGCTTGATCCGCAGCAGGCCGCCGATCTGGGGATGACCCTGGTCGACGCGCCCGTCGTCGTTTTGCCTGCCGACGGCGGCTTCGTCCGCGCCGGAGCCGTCGTGGTCAGTATCATCCAGGGAGGAACAACCTGATGCGCATGCCCTGCAAGACCCCGAACCGCGCCCTGATCGCTTCCCTGGGCCTGATCCTCGTGATCCCGGCCGGCCCCGTACTGGCCCAGAGCCGCGGCGCAACCGCGACCGGCGCCATCCAGGTGGAGCGCGCCCTGACCCTCAGCAACGTCCAGTCGATGAGTTTCGTGGCCACCCGCCGCAACGTCGATGAGGCGGCGGCGCCCAACGGGACGAACACCGGCGCGGACGGCGACACCTCCGACGCCCCTGCGGTGATCGACATCACCGGCGATCCTGGCCGCGTCTACCGGATCCAGCTGCCCGCGACGATCGACACCCAGCTATCAGAAGGCGTCATCTCCGGCTTTCAGGTCTGGAGCGAGACCGTCGGCGACGTCTCGAAGACCATGACCGGCCGCCTGAACGCCGAGGGCCACGATCGTCTGCGCATCTCCGGCGTCCTGACCACCGCCCACGGCATGATCATCACCGACGTCCAAACCGCCGTCCCGGTCAACATCGACTACGAATAGAAGGCGCGCGGCAGCCGCCAAACCCTCGAAACATTCTGGCGCGTGGACAGGCCCGGTCGGCTCGCTCATAGGGGGGCCGTGACCACCCTCGCTCCAAGTCCGGATTCCCGCCCCGCCTCGGCCGCCCCGGCGTCCACGCGTCGGCACGATCTGGACTGGCTGCGCATCGCCGCCTTCGCCCTGCTGATCGTCTATCACGTGGGCCTCGCCTACGGCCCCTACGACTGGCACGTCCACAGCGCCCATACGCTGGAGTGGATTCGCGAGGGGGTGTTGATCACCAATCCCTGGCGGCTGACCCTGCTGTTCCTGGTCTCCGGCGCGGCTCTGCGCTTCATGACCCTGAGGAAGACGCCCGCCGAGGTCGCGAAGCTGCGCCTCGCCCGTCTCGGCCCGCCGCTGGTGTTCGGGGTGCTGGTGCTGGTCACGATCCAGTCGTGGATCGAGGCGATGGACAAGTCGCACGAGGCCATCAGCTATCCGGCCTGGCTGTGGCACGAGTTCAGCCCCGCGGGGATCGCCGACGGGGTGCCGCTGAACCATCTGTGGTTCGTCCTCTACATCACCGTCTACAGCTTCATCGTCGTGGCCCTGCTCAACCGGCCCGGCTGGATCGCCTGGGCCGAGGCGAAGATCGGCCCGGCGCTCAGTGGCTGGCGGCTGCTGGCGCTGCCCGCCCTCTATCTGATGGTGGTGCGGTGCTGGCTGTTCCCGCACTTCGGCCTGACCAACAACATCGTCTGGGACTGGTACAACCACGCCCAGTCCCTGGCCGCCTTCCTGTTCGGCTTCCTGGCCGTGCGGCAGGAATCGATCTGGCGCGACTTCCAGCGGTTCCGCTGGGTCGGCCTGGGCGTGGCGGCCGTGGCCCTGCCCCTGATGATGCTTCAGGTCGCCCACCCCGGCGGCGGCGCCTTCTGGGGCATCCCGCGCAATCTGGTCGTGGCCCTGGACCAGTGGTCGGTGATCGTCGCGGCCCTCGGCTTCGCCAGCCTCTACCTTCGGAACACCACCGGTCCGGTCCAGACCTATCTGAACGAGGCGGTCTTCACCCTGTATCTGGCGCACCAGACGGTACTGGTCTGCGCCATCTGGCTGATCAGGCCCGCGGGCCTGCCGGTCTGGGTCGAGGCCCCGACCTTGATCGCGATCACCATCGGCGGCAGCCTGCTGATCTATGAGATCGTGCGCCGCGTCCCCCTGCTGCGTCCCATCTGGGGTCTCAAGCCCCTGCCCGGCCGCGGCCTGTTCTCGGGCCTGGCCGTGACCCGCTATCGCCGCCGCCGCATCCTGCTGGGGATCGGGGTCTTCGCGCCCCTGCTGGCCCTGGCCGTTGTCGGCATGGCCATCCTCGCCTACCCCGGCTTCGACAATGCGCGACAGTATCTCAGCGAGCTGGGCGGCGCCTCGTCGCCCATGCCCCGGATCTTCAACTGGGGCGTCTTCGTCGCGGGCGTGATGGCCGGGTTCGCGGGCGTCGGCTTCGGCCTGGCCGTGATCGCCATCACCCGGGCCCATATCGCCGGCTGGCTGACGGCGATCGTCTTCGTCCTGGCCGGAACGGGCCTCGCCCTGTCGACCCTGTTCCCCTATCCGGACCCCCGGCACATGTACATCAACATGGGTCTGGGCATTCAGGTCGCGCCCCTGCTGCTGCTCTGGGGCCTGGCCGGCAGCCGCGAGCTGTCGCGGCTGAAAGCCTTCCTGATCGGGGTTTTCGTGGTGATGACAGGTCTGACCGTCATGACCTATCATCTGGTTCTGCCGGGCACGGTGAACCCGTCCAACGTCGGCTGGTGGGAGCGGGTCTACGCCCTCGTCCTCGTCGGCTGGGTCGGGATCGCGGCCTGGGCCCTGGGCCGTCGGTTGAGGCATCACGCCGAGAGCCAGTGAATCCGGGCTGGTCGCGAAAAAACACGGGACCATCACAACTCTGTGATTGATTTTCACGAAAATGCGTTCATGCTGCAATGCAGTAGTCCGCGCCTCCTCCGCCTTCCGCGCGGTCTTTCGGGGAAATCAAAGCCGTCATGAACAGCCTGGCCCTGCGTAGCGAAGACTTCCTGACCGGAGCCGTGGAATACGGCGCCGATGGATGGCTCCCCGACGAAGCGCCGCTCGACATGCCGCGTCAGGCCTTCGACGTTGAAACCGCGACGGTTTCCGCAGCCCTGCCGACCACTCCCGCCAAGGTGAAGGCCCGCCGCCTGGTCCTGCTGGCCGCGACCGTTCTGGTCACCGCCCTGGCCGCCGTCGCCCCCTTCATCCTCTACGCCCGCCACGGCTTCGACGGGCTGGAGATGCTGGCTTTCGGCCTGTTCCTGATTCTGATCGCCTCGATCGCCTGCTGGTTCTCGAACTCGGCCATCGGCCTGTGGGTCCTGATGACGGACCGCGAGCAGGACGACCTCGACTTCCGTCCGCACCCGGCCGCGCCGAAGACGCGCACCGCCCTGCTGATGCCGCTGTACAACGAGGACGCCCACACCGCCCTGGGCCGTCTGGCCCAGATCGACGCCGGCCTGGCCCGTCTCGGCGTGACCGACGCCTTCGATCTGTTCGTCCTGTCCGACACGAACAAGGAAGAAGCCCTGATGCTGGAACAGGCGGCGTTCGCCGGCTTCCGCATCCGCGCCCACTCGCAGGCCTTCTATCGTCACCGCGAGAAGAACACCGAAGCCAAGTCGGGCAATATCACCGACTGGACCCGCCGCTGGGGCGCCGCCTACGATTTCATGATCGTGCTGGACGCCGACTCGACCATGGCCGGCGAGACCGTCCTGCGTCTGGTCGACGCCATGGAGCGCAACCCGGGCATCGGCCTGATCCAGACCGCCCCGACCATCGTCAAGGCGAGCACCCTGTTCGCCCGCGTCTCGCAGTTCAGCGTCAAGCTGTACGGCCGCGTCGCCGCCGCCGGCCTGGCCTGGTGGACCGGTTCGGAAGGCTCCTACTGGGGCCACAACGCCATCCTGCGCACCCGTGCCTTCGCCGAGGCCGCCGGCCTCCCGGTCCTGCCGGGCAAGAAGCCCTTCGGCGGCCACATCATGAGCCATGACGTGGTCGAGGCGGCCCTGCTGCGCCGCGCCGGCTGGGCCGTTCACGTCACCGCCGCCCTCGACGGTTCGTGCGAAGAAACCCCGCCGACCATCACCGACTTCATCCGTCGTGAGCACCGCTGGTGCCAGGGCAACCTGCAGCACATCGCCCTGCTGGGTTCGCGAGGCCTGAACGGCGCCTCGAAGATGCAGCTGTTCATGGGCGTCCTGGCCTATGTCGCCTCGCCCCTGTGGTTCGCCTCGCTCGTCACCGGTCTGGTGATCCAGCTCTACTATCCGATCGACTGGGCCTCGTTCTTCTACTTCCTGCACCCCGAGTTCTCGCCCTTCATGCTGGCGTCGCTGCTGGCGGGCGTGCTCCTGATCGGTCCCAAGATCATGGGCGCGGTCCTGGTCCTGTCGCGTCCGCGCGAGCGTCGCGCCTTCGGCGGCGGCGTGCAGATCATCAAGGGCATGTGCGCCGAGATCTTCCTGTCGGCCCTGCTGGCCCCCATCCTGATGGTCGCCAACACCAAGGCCGTGCTCAAGATCCTGTGCGGTCAGGACGCCGGCTGGCACGCCCAGCAGCGCGACGCCGACGGCATCACCTGGGCCGACGCCTTCCGGTCTATGCGTTGGCAGATGGGCGTGGGCCTCGGCTTCTGCGTCGCCCTCGCCTTCCGTCCGGACCTGGCCACCTTCTTCATCCCGATCGTCGGCCCGCTGCTGCTTGCCGCCCCGATCTCGGTCTGGACCTCGCGCCGCGCCACCGGCGAGGCCCTGGCGGCCAAGGGCTATCTGGTCACCCCGGCCGGCGACGAGCAGAGCGCCACGCCCTCGGTCCTGCACGGCCCGATGCGCCCCAGCCCGCTGCGCGAAGAATCCCGCGTCGCCGCCCTGCGCGCCCTGTCGAACGCTTAAGCGAGACACCAAGCCAAAAGAAAAGGCCGCGCACGGGCATCGTGCGCGGCCTTTTTTGTTTCCGGGTTCGGGCTGAACCCTAGAGCTGCCCCATCGAGTTGTCGTGGTGCACGGCCTGCTGCTTCAGCCAGTCGACGAAGGCCGTGGCGCTGGGCGAGGCCGGGCGGTCCCTCGGCAGAACCACATGATAGGCGAAGCCCACCGCCTGGCTGCCGTCGGCGAAGGGGGCGACCAGACGGCCGGAGTTCAGGTCGTCCTGGGCCAGGGTCCGCTTGGCCAGAGCCACGCCGCGCCCCGCCAGCGCCGCCTCGATGACCATACTGGCCTGGTTGAAGCGGGGGCCGCGACGCGGGTCGGAATGCTTCACCCGCCGCGCCTTCAGCCACATGGCCCAGTCGGGCCGCCCGGGATCGCCGTCCTCGGACATGTCGTGCAGCAAGGTGTGGTGGGCGAGGTCCGCCGGGGTCCGGATCGGATGCTTGCCGTCCATCAGCGAGGGCGCTGCGACCGGCAGCACCGTCTCGGCCATCAGCCGCTCGACGATATGACCCGGATAGTCGCCCGGGCCGTAGCGCACGGCCAGATCGGCCCCGCCCTCCCCCAGGGTCGCCGGCTCCATATCGGCCGAGATCCAGACCTCGATCTCGGGATGGGCGGCGTGGAAATCGTCCATGCGTGGCATCAGCCATTTCGACGCGAAGGACGGCGCGACGCTGATCGACACCTGCTTGCGACGCGGCGGCTCGCGCAACAGGGACGAGGCGTCCATCAGCCGTTCGAAGCCCTCGCGCAGCAGGGGCACGGCGCCCCGGCCCAGATCGGTCAGTTGCAGTCCCTTGGCCTCGCGCTTGAACAGCGGCCCGCCGACGATGTCCTCCAGCAAGCGGATCTGCTGGCTGACCGCGCCCGGGGTCACCGCCAGCTCATCGGCGGCGCGTGAGAAGTTGAGGTTCCGCGCGGCGCTTTCGAAGGCGCGCAGGGCATTGAGGGGGAGCAACGGTCTGGCCATGGCGTTAGAAATCCTATCACCGCGCCAAAGACAATCTGGTTTGTGCATCGCCCCCCACAGGCAGAGGGTCAGATCACGACCCACGGACAGGCTTACCCCTACCGATCGAGGCCGGTGGAGCCTGACATGAGAGTTTTTCTGGCGTCCATTCCGATGGACGGCGCCCGCATCATCATCGTCGGCAACGGCGACGCCGCCCTGGCCAAGCTGCGCCTTTTCGGCCAGACCCCGGCTGAGGTCGTCTGGTTCGCACCGAGTGGCGCCCCGACCGGCCCCGGCGCCCTGCAGGGCGGTCCCGTTCCCGTCGAACGCCTGCCCGAGGCCGCTGATCTGGCTGGCGCCCGTCTGGTCTTCATCGCCGACGAGGACGAGGCTGTCGCCCGCGACCTGGCGGCGCTGGGCCGTGCGGCGGGCGCCCAGGTCAATGTCGTCGACCGCCCGACGCTGAGCGACTTCCACACCCCGGCCCTGATCGACCGCGACGAGGTCGTGATCGGCGTGGCCACCGGCGGCTCGGCCCCGATCCTGGCCCGCGACGTGCGCAGCCGCATCGAGGCCGTCCTGCCCGCCGGCCTCACGAACGTGGCGAAGCTGGCCCGGGACCTGCGCGACACCGTCATCGCCAGCGTGCCCGACTTCATGGCCCGCCGCCGGTTCTGGGAGAAGGCCTTCCGGGGCCCCGCCGCCGATCTCGCCGCCGCCGGCCAGACCGCCGAGGCCCGCCGCGAGATGCTGCGCCTGCTGAACGTCGCGGCCCCTGAACAGGGCGTCGTCCACATCGTCGGAGCCGGTCCCGGCGATCCGGAACTGCTGACGCTGAAGGCCCTGCGCGTGCTTCAGGACGCCGACGTCATCATCCACGATCGTCTGGTCCCCGAGGCCATTCTCGAACGCGCCCGTCGCGACGCCCGCCGCCTCTATGTCGGCAAGGCCCGCGCCGAACACTCCGTGCCGCAGGACCAGATCGAGGCCCTGATGGTCGAGGAAGCGCGCGCCGGTCACCGCGTCGTCCGGCTGAAGGGCGGCGATCCCTTCGTCTTCGGTCGCGGCGGCGAGGAGCTGGAGGCCATGCGCCGCGCGGGCGTCGCCGTCTTCGTCGTGCCCGGCATCACGGCCGCCATAGGCTGCGCGGCCTCGGCCGGCATCCCCCTGACCCACCGCGACCACGCCCAGGCGGTGACCTTCGTCACAGCCCAGGAGAAGCCCGGCGGCATCGCCCCCGACTGGAACCGTCTGGCCGCGCCGAACCACACCCTGGCCATCTATATGGGCGCCGACCGCGCCGAGCAGACGGCGGCCAACCTGATCGCGGCGGGCCGTTCGCCCGAGACCCCGGTGGCGATCGTCGAGAACGGCAGCCGCCCGGACGAGCGGGTCATCAATGGCGTGCTCGGCGATCTCGGCGGCCTCGTCGCCCGGTCCAGCCTGACCGGCCCCGCCCTGCTGTTCGTCGGCGAATGCGCGGCCTTCTCGGCGGCGGAACTGGATGTACGCGCGGAGCTGGTCGCATGAAGCTGATCACCGCCAACCGCCTGTCCGACGGCCGCGTCATCTATGTCGGCGAGGACGCCAGCGTGGTCGAGGACATCGCCTCGGCCGCCCTCTTCGATGAAGACGCCGCCGACGCGGCCCTGATCGCCGCCGCCAGCCGGCCCGGCACCTTCGTGAACCCCTATCTGGTCGAGGTGACCGGCCACACCCCCTCAGGTCGCGACCGGCTGAAGGAGACCATCCGTTCGGCGGGTCCCACGGTCGGCAACAGCCTGAAGCACCACGAGACCGCCTGATGTACCGCTATGACGAGTTCGACGCCGCCCTGGTCCGGGAACGGGTTGAGGAATTCCGCGACCAGGTCGAGCGCCGGGCCTCCGGCGCCCTGACCGAGGACGAGTTCAAGCCGCTGCGGCTGATGAACGGCGTCTACCTCCAGCTCCACGCCTATATGCTGCGCGTGGCCGTGCCCTATGGGACCATGAACGGCGCCCAGATGCGCAAGCTGGCCCACATCGCCCGCACCTATGACAAGGGCTATGGCCACTTCACCACCCGGACGAACATCCAGTTCAACTGGCCGACCCTGACCGACCTGCCGGCGATCCTCGAGGATCTGGCCGAGGTCGAGATGCACGCCATCCAGACCTCCGGGAACTGCATCCGCAACACCACCACCGACGTCTTCGCCGGCGCCGCCGATGACGAGGTCGAGGATCCGCGTCCCTGGTGCGAGGTCATCCGCCAGTGGTCGACCATCCACCCCGAATTCTCCTTCCTGCCGCGCAAGTTCAAGATCGCCGTGGTGGCGTCGAAGAAGGACCGCGCCGCGATCCGCACCCACGACGTCGGGCTGCAGATCGTTCGCGGTGAGGACGGCGGGACCGCCTTCCGCGTCTTCGTCGGCGGGGGTCAGGGCCGCCTGCCCCATATCGGTCAGGAGATCGCCCCGGCCGTTCCTGGCCATGAGCTGCTGGCCTATCTGACCGCCATCATCCGGGCCTGGAACCTGCTCGGCCGCCGCGACAACATCCACAAGGCGCGGATCAAGATCCTCGTCGCCTCGCTGGGAATCGACGCCTTCCGTGAAGAGGTGGACCGCCACTTCGCCACCCTGCGTCAGGAAGCCCTTCAGGTCCCGGCCGAGGAGCTGGCACGCATCCAGACCTATTTCGCCCCGCCGGAGTTCGCCGATCTGCCGCGCCGGTCGGCGGCCTTCGATCGCGCGGTCCTGGCCGATCCCGACTTCGCCCGTTTCAGCCGCAACAATGTCCGTCGCCACAAACAGGCGGGCTACGCCTCGGTCGTCGTCTCGCTGAAACCCGTCGACGGCGTGCCCGGCGACATCACCGACGCCCAGATGGAGGTCGTCGCCGACCTGGCCGAGCGCTACTCGTTCGACGAGGTCCGCGCGGCCTATGAGCAGAACCTGGTCCTGCCCCACGTCCGGCTGGACGACACCCCGGCCCTGTGGCGCGAGCTGCTGGCGGCCGGTCTGGGCACGCCCAACGCCGATCTGGTCACCGACATCATAGCCTGCCCGGGCCTCGACTATTGCTCCCTGGCCAACGCCCGCTCGATCCCGGTCGCACAGGCCCTGTCCAAGCGCCTCGCCGACCTCGACTGGCAGGAAAAGGTCGGTCAGGTCCGCATCAATATGAGCGGCTGCATCAACGCCTGCGGCCATCACCACGTCGGCCATATCGGCGTGCTGGGCGTCGATCGGAAGGGTGAGGAATACTACCAGATCACCGTCGGCGGCTCGCCCGACGAACAGGCGGCTCTGGGTGAGATCGTCGGCCGCTCCCTGCCCGCCGACGAAGTGGCTCCCGCCATCCAGCGCGCGCTGGACCGCTATCTTGAGGTCCGCACCGAGGGCGAACGCTTCATCGACACCGTCCGCCGCCTCGGCGCCGATCCCTTCCGCGACGCCATCTATGCATACGAGTTCGCCGATGCCTGATCTGCAGCTTCTCGACTCCATCCAGAACGGCCCGCGCCTCAGCGTCACGACCCCGCTCGAAGAGGTCGAGGCCGCGGCCGCGGCGACCGACGTCCTGGTGCTGGAGTTCGACGCCTTCCGCGACGGGCGCGGTTTCTCACTGGCCTCGGTGCTGCGCGAGCGCGGTTATACGGGCCGGCTGATCGCCGCCGGCAAGGTCCTGCCCGATCAGGCTCGCCACCTGCGCCGCACCGGCTTCGACGCGGTCGAGCTGAACCCCGGCGCCGATCAGGCGACCTGGAGGCGGATGGATCAGGCCTTCAGCGCCGCCTATCAGGACGCGATCGATCCGGCCCCGACCGTCTGGGAACGCCGCGCCGCCGCCCGGGCCGCGACGCCGGCCGCCCCGACCGGGACTGAACTCGATGCCCTCGCCGACCGGCTGAACTCCGAACTCGAAGGCGCCGACGCCGCGACCATCCTGAAGGCCGCGCTGGACCCGAGCCTGGGCCTGAAGACCGCCGCCATCTCCTCCTTCGGGGCCGAGAGCGCCGCCCTGCTGCATCTGATCGCGAAAGAGGACGCGGCCCTGCCCGTGGTCTTCCTCGAGACCGGCCAACACTTCTTCCAGACCCTGCAGTACCGCAAGCAGCTGTCGGAAAGCCTTCGCCTTTCCGATGTCCGCCTGGTCACGCCCGACGCGGCGGAGAAGGCCGATCTGGACGCCCGTGACGACCTCTGGAAGACCGACGCCGACGCCTGCTGCGACCTCCGGAAGACCCGGCCCCTGGCCCGCGCCACCGTCGGCTTCACCGCCCTGATCACCGGTCGCAAACGGCATCAGAACGCGACCCGCTCCGCGCTCAAGCCCTTCGAGGTGCTGGACGGGGTGTTGCGGGTCAATCCGCTGGCCGACTGGGCCGCCGAGGATATCGAGGCCCATCTGACCGCCCACGCCCTGCCGCGTCATCCGCTGGTCGAGCAGGGCTACCTCTCCATCGGCTGCCACACCTGCACCCGGCCGGTGCAGGAGGGCGAGGATGCGCGCGCCGGCCGCTGGTCGGGGATGGACAAGACCGAGTGCGGCATCCATCTGGGACGGCGGGAGCCCATCGCGGCCTGACCCGGCCCGGACCGCATCCGGGCGAGATCAGGTTGCTTTTTCCCCTCCCAAATCTCACCCTCGCCCGGGCGCCGCGCCCGCAGGATCGGCCTTCAAGGGCTGCGAATCCTGAACCCTGAGTATTGGAAGACGCAAGATGGACGACCTGGCGATCGCCGTCGATTCGACGACCATTGACGGCCTGGCCGCCGACTACGCCATCGAATCCGAGGTTCCCGGCGCCACCCGTATCGCCCCCGGGACCACCCTGGAGGAATGCGTCCGCTTCGCCGACAACCTCCTCGTCGTGCGACACATGGGCTCGTTTTCCTACCTCGGCGCCGGCAGCTGGGTGGTCAACACGGACCGGATCGGCCGGTACTGCTCGATTGGTCAGGGGGTCATTGTGGGCGCCGGGCCGCACCCGGCTGACTGGCTTTCGACCTCCACCTTCTTCTATCGCCGGTCGATGTGGAGCGCCCATCCTCTGGTTAAGGACTTCTATCAGGATCACCCGGTCCCGTTCGATGCCGGCGCGCCCGGCTCCATCGGGAACGACGTCTGGATCGGCAGCGGCGCCATGGTGATGATGGGGGTCAATATCGGGCATGGAGCCATCATTGGAGCCAACTCGACCGTGACCCGGGACGTTCCCCCCTACGCCGTCGTCGTGGGCAGTCCGGCGAAGGTCGTGCGGTTCCGCTTCCCGGACAAACTCACCGAGGCCCTCCTGGCGTCGCATTGGTGGGACGTTCATCCCCAGAAGCTGAAGGGGCTCGACTATCGCGACATCGACTCCTGCCTGGACGCCCTGGCCGCACTCGGAGAGTCGCCGGATGACCTCTATCGCCCTCGAACGCTGACGACCCTGGACTGGATCAATGTCTGAAATCCGCGTCCACGCGATCTGACGGAGGATCGGCCCATCCATCCCCTCCGCACCCCTGCCCCGTTCTCTGAAAGACCAACCAACGTGTCCACTGCCGCCGTCACCCGTTCCGTCACCGACCTGATCGGCAATACCCCGCTGATCCGGCTGAACCGCCTGTCGGACGCGACCGGCTGCGAGATTCTGGGCAAGGCCGAGTTCATGAACCCGGGCGGCTCGATCAAGGACCGCGCCGCCCTGTCGATCGTCCAGTCGGCCCGGGCTTCGGGCGCGCTCAAACCCGGTGGGACTATCGTCGAGGGGACGGCGGGCAATACCGGCATCGGCCTGGCCCTGGTTGGCGCGGCGCTGGGCCATCCCGTCGTCATCGTCATCCCCCGGACCCAGTCCGAGGAGAAGAAGCAGGCCATCCGTTCGCTGGGCGCCCGTCTGGTCGAGGTCGACGCCGCCCCGTTCGCCAGCCCCAACCACTTCGTCCACTACTCCGGCCGCCTCGCCACCGAGCTGAACGAACGCGAGCCCAACGGCGCCATCTGGTCGAACCAGTTCGACAACCTGGCCAACCGCGAGGCCCACTATACGACCACCGGCCCGGAAATCTGGGCCCAGACCGATGGCAAGGTCGACGCCTTCGTCAGCGCCGTCGGCTCGGGCGGCACCCTGGTCGGCGTGTCCCAGTATCTGCGCGAACAGAACCCCGACATCCGCATCGGCCTGGCCGACCCGGCGGGCGCGGCCCTGTTCAACTGGTTCACCAAGAACGAGATGACCTCCGAAGGCTCCTCCATCACGGAGGGCATCGGGGTGGCGCGGATCACCGGAAACCTGGAAGGCTTCACGCCCGACCACGCCTACCGGATCGAGGACGCCGAATTCCTGCCGATCCTGTTCGATCTGGTGAAGGACGAAGGCCTGTCGCTGGGCGGATCCGCAGGCGTGAACCTCGCCGGCGCCGTGCGTCTGGCGAAAGACCTCGGCCCCGGCAAGACCATCGTCACCTGCCTGTGCGACCCAGGCTCGCGCTATGCGTCCAAGCTGTTCAACGCCGACTTCCTGCGCGGCAAGGGTCTGCCGGTCCCCGACTGGGCCTCCGGCGCCGCGCCGGAGATCGTCGCGGCCTGATCGAGCCGATCAGACCAAAGTCAGAGGTTGCAGGGAAGACTTCTGAAACCATGGCGTGTCACTGATGTCCGGATCACTCCGACGTCAGCACCCGCTCTGGATTCATGACCGTCCGTCTCCTCGTCATCGCCGCAGTGCTCTGGGCCCTGACCGCCCTCGCGACGCCGGCGCATGCCCAGATCGCGGTCAGCTACAGCCCGGCGGGCTCCCCGGCGCTGGGCCGGATCGTGCGGGACAGCGGCGCCTCGACCTTCACCATCAGCACCAGCGGGACGGTCACCCGCACCTCGGGCTCGGCCATCCGCCTGTCCAGCGCCTCGGTGACGCCACCGACGATCACCATCTCCTGCGGCTTCCTGAATCTCGACAACTTCTGCGCCCTGCGTCAGGTGCGTGTGACGGTCCAGGCGGTGTCGAACAGCAATGCCCAGATCACCCACTTCTACATCGGCAGTCTGGCCGGCAACCTGCTCTGGGCCGGGACGGCGCCGTCGTCGGGGCCCAGCATGACCTTCGACCTGAAGCCGCTTGGCCTGCTCGGCACAGGCACCTTCACCCTGGGCATGGACGTCTGGATCTCGGGCGGCCTGACCAGCGGGTCCTACACCTTCGACTACATCGTCACCGCCTCCTTCATCTGACGACTACAGCGGCCAGAACAGCAGGATCAGTGGCGGTCCGGCCAGCAGGACCAGCAGGCTCAGCGGCGCGCCCAGCCTCGGATAGTCGGAGAATTTGTAGCCCCCCGGCCCCATGACCAGGGTGTTGCACTGGTGCCCGATGGGGGTCAGGAAGTCGCACGCCGCCCCGACCGCCACCGCCATCAGGAAGGGATCGGGATTGAAGCCCAGCTGCTTGGCCAGGGTCGCGCCGATGGGGGCCACGATCAGCACGGTGGCCGCGTTGTTCAGGAAAGGCGTTACGGCCATCGAGGCCAGCATCACCCCTCCGACCGCGATCACACCCGGCATGCCGCCGAAGACATCACGCAGAAGCCCCGCGATCAGGTCCGAGCCGCCGGTGTTCTGGATGGCGTCCGAGACCGGGATCAGGGCGGCGATCAGGACCAGCAGCGGCCCATCCAGCGCCGCATAGGCCTCGCGCATCTTGAGACCGCCCAGGGCCACGATCACCACCGCCGCCCCGAAGAAGGCGATGGCCACCGGCACGACGCCGAAGCCGACCAGGGTCATGGCGATGGCCAGAACCACCGCCGGCAGGAAGCGTTTGCGCACGCTGCCCAGCCGCACCTCGCGCTCGGCCAGGGGCAGCAGGTCCAGCGCCTTCAGGGCCGTCGGCAAGCTCTGTTCGGCGCCCTGCAGCAGGACGATGTCGCCGGGCTGCAACTTGGCCGTCCGCAAATGCTGGGTCAGTTCATAGCCGCTGCGCGACACGCCCAGCAGGTTGATGCCGTGCTGGCCGTAGAGGTCCGACTGGCGCACCGACTGGCCCTGCAGCAGGGAGTTGCGGCCGACCACCGCCTCGACCACGGCGATCTCCTCACTGGCCTTCTCCATGACGATGGGATGGTTCTCGCGCACCAGCCTCAACTTCGACCGGCCGAGGAATTCCTCCAGCGCCTGCTGCTCGCCTTCGACCAGAAGGACGTCGCCGGGGCGGATGACGGTGTTGCCGCGCGGGCGGGGCCGGCGCTTGCCGTCGCGGATCAGGGCCATGATCCGCACATCCCCCTCCCCGCAGTCGCCCAAGGCCTTGATCGACATCGACCCCGGCGCCCAGTCCTCGGGCGCGCGCACCTCGGTGGCGTAGGCGTTGGCGGCCAGCGCCGCGTTCAGCGTCGCGGCCCCCTGCCGGTTCTTCGGCAGCAACCGGTAGCCAAAGGCGAGGAAGACCAGGGCGATGGCCGTCAGCCCCAGACCGACCGGGGCATAGTCGAACATGGCGAAGGGGCGGCCCAGGATTTCGTGACGCACCTCGGCGACGATGATGTTGGGCGCCGTGCCCACCAGGGTCACCATCCCGCCCGCCATGGCGCCGAAGGCCATGGGCATCAGCAGCCGCGACGGGGCCGATCCGGTTTTCCTCGCCACCTGCAACGCGACCGGCATCATGATGGCGAGGGCGCCGACATTCTTGGTCGCCATGGACAGCAGGGTCACCGCGCCCGTCAGGACCGGAACCTGACTGCGCTCGGTCTTCAGATGCGGCAGGACACGCCGCATGGCCAGTTCGATGATCCCTGACCGGGCGAAGGCCGCCGAGACGATCAGGGCGCAGGCGATGATGACGGTGACGTCGTTCTTGAACCCGTCGAAGGCCGCGTCCGCCGGGATGATCCCGACCGCCAGCCCCGCGACCAGGGCGACCACCGCCACCAGATCATAACGGAACCGCCCCCAGACGAAGGCCCCGATGGTCAGGGCGATCAGTCCGAACGCCAGCCCCTGTTGAAGTGTCACGCGGTCTCAATCCTCGAAGTCTCAGGCCCTCAACCCGTGGGAAGCTTGGGTGTTCCGTATCGGGCCTGACGAAGCGCCGTCCCGGGGTTTTGACCCATTGAGTTCCGACCGGCCTCGTTGAGTCTGCGACTGGAACCGCCACGCTCACCGGACGCTGATCGCCCATGGCCCTGAAAGACATCGCCAAGCTGAACGACACCGAACTGGTCAACTTCAGCGGATCCAGCCTGACCCTGGGCGGGGTGACCGCCGGGGTGGTCATCATCGTGGTCTCTGTCCTCCTGTCGCGGATCATAGGACGGAGCCTGCGCCATCTGCGCGAGCGGTCGCCGCAGAAGTCGACCGGCGCCCTGTATCTGCTGGAGAAGCTATCCAGCTACGGCCTGATCTTCATCGGCGTGGTCACGGGCCTGACGGCGGCGGGGATCAATCTGTCGTCGCTCGCGGTCTTCGCCGGAGCCATCGGCATCGGCGTGGGCCTGGGCCTTCAGGGGGTGGTCAAGGAGTTCGTCTCGGGCCTGTTCCTGATCTTCGACCGGATGGTCTCGGTCGGCGACTATGTCGAGCTGGACGGCGGGGTGCGGGGCGCGATCACCGAGATCGGGCCACGCGCGACCCGCATCCGCACCAATGACAACGTCAACATCATCGTCCCCAACTCCAGCCTGATCCAGGACCGGGTCACCAACTGGACGCTGAAGGGCGACACCCGCCGCATCCACATCCCGTTCAGCGTCGCCAGCGGCACCGATCGCGGCCTGGTCCGCGAGGCGGTGCTGGAGGCCGCCCGCGCCAGCCCCTTCACCCTGCCCGAGACCGAGAGCCGCAAGAGCCAGGTCTGGCTGACCGGCTTCGGCATGGACGGTCTGCAATTCGAGCTTCTGGTCTGGCCGACCCAGTCGGCGGTCAAGCGCCCGGCCGGGATGCAAGCCGCCTACACCTGGCTCATCGCCGACGCCCTCGACGCCGCCGGCATCAAGATCCCCGTGCCCCAGACCGACATCCGCCTTCGCAGCGTGTTCGAAAAGGAGGGAGACGAGGCAAGAGAAGCGCTGGGCTGGACCAAGGCCGAACCGAAACGCACGAGCGGCAGCAAAACCGCTGCCGCTGCGCAGCCGACCGAGCCGCCGGCCCGCCCGAAAGCCCAGGCCCCGAACGACGCCGCGGAAGAGCTGCTCAGCCCCGAGACCGATCCTACCGACACAGACACCGACAGGGAGCGTCTGTCAGATCCCGATCTGGACGGGACGTCGGACCCGACCCGCGCCCGTTAGGTCCCCGAGGTATCGATCCGCGCCACCACCGACATGCCGGGGGCCAGGCGCGTCGCGATCTCCTGGTTCGGATCGATGGCGATCCGCACCGGCACCCGCTGTGCCACCTTGGTGTAGTTGCCGGTAGCGTTGTCGGGCTTGATCACGCTGAACTCCGAACCGGTCGCCGGGGAGATGCGCTCCACATGGCCGCGCAGCTTGGCGCCGCCCAGAGAGTCGACCGTCATCTCGACCGGCTGGCCGATGCGGATGTTCTTGAGCTGGGTCTCCTTCATGTTCGCATTGACCCAGATGAGGTTGGGCACCAGCGAGGTCAGCTGGGTGCTGCCAGCGACCACCGACTGACCGAGCCGGACCGAGACCTCGCCCAGACGGCCCTCGGCCGGGGCGACGATGCGGGTGTTGTCGAGGTTGATCTGGGCCAGACGCACCTGGGCGCGCGCGGCCTCGACCGCCGCTTCCAGCGAGCCTCTGGAGACCACCGCCGAGGAAACGCCCGTCTGGGCCACGCCCTGCAGGGCATTGGCCTCGGCGACGGCGGCCTGGGCGGCGCGCAGCGAGGCCTGGGTGGTGTCGATCTGCGCCTGGGCGACCCAGCCGCCCTCGAACAGCTTGCGGGCCCGGGTCGCATTGGCCTGGGCCTGAACCAGCGCCGCCTGGGCCGAAGCGATCGACGCGTTCCGCTGGGCCACCGTCCCTTGGGCGGAGGCCTGGGTGTTGGACGAGTTGGCCAGCGCGGCCTCGGCGGCGTGCAGGTTGGCGGTCGCCTGATCCAGCTGCTGGCGATAGATGCGGTCGTCGACCGTAGCCAGCAGTTCGCCCTGTTTGACCACCTGATAGTCCTGGACATGGACCGAGGTGACATAGCCGGACACCTGCGGGCTGATGATCGTCACCTGCCCCCGCACGAAGGCGTTGTCGGTGTGCTGGATGGCGCCCGAGAAGGGCGGCAGCTTCCAGGCGTAGAGCACCAGACTGATCCCGACGATGGCGACCAGACCGAGGATCACGCCGAACAGGGCGCGTTTTGCAGGGATCGCGGCGGGGGCCGGAGCGGGGGGAGCGGAAGGGGCGGTCGTATCGGTCATGGCGGGTCTCGGGGGCGATCTCAGTGGGCGGAGGCGGCCGCTTCGGCGGCCTCGCGGGCGGCGGCGCGGTGCGCCTTGATCTTCGGGCGGAAGTGCACAAACGTCGTCCACAGGCAGCCGGCGGCCGCCGCGATGGCGATCAGCAGGAAGACGTCGTTGTAGGCCAGCACATGGGCCTGGGTGGTGATCTGCTGGGTCAGCAGGCTGACCCCGTCGCCGGAGCGCAGGATCTGGTCGTTCTGGACCCGGGCGTAGGCCCCGCCGAGCTGCTGCAGGCGCAGCACCGTGGCCGGGTCGCCCATGTTGACGCTCTCGGCGATCTGGCTGGAGTGGAATTTCTCGCGGATCGTCTCGATGGAGCCGACCAACGCCGTGCCCGCAAGGCTGCCGACGTTCTGGATCACCGAGAAGGTCACGATAAAGCTGACCAGATTCTGCGGCGCCTTGGTCAGCACCTGGGTGATGCCGATCATCAGGGCCGGGCCGATGAACAGGGCCGAAGCGAAGGCCAAAAGCGCCTGACTGAAATAGAGGTTCACAGGCCGGGTCAGGCTGGTCCCATGACTGTCGATGAAGGCGCCGGCCGCGATCAGGGCGAGCGCGATGGCGATGGGCTTGTAGAGCTTGGCCATGTTCAGGGTCAGGGCGCTGGTCGCGGTGCCTGCGATCATGGCGATCAGGACAACCCAGAACAGGCTCCTCATCTGCTCCATGCCCAGACCCATCTGCTGCAGGAAGCCGACCGAGCCCGAGGTCTGTTCCGACAGGACGACGCGCAGCAGCAGGATGGCCAGGATCAGCCGGATCAGGTCGGCCCCGCCGAGGAAGCGCAGATCGATCAGCGGCCGCTTGCGATAGAATTCGATGATCATGGCCGTGGCCAGAAGCAGGATGGAGCCGATCAGGGCCCAGCCGATCCAGCTCGCCTCGGTCCACCAGACATAGCGGCCCAGACCCAGCACCGCGCTCAGCAGGGCGATGCCCGGGGCGAACAGGGCGAAGGTCAGGAAGTCGAGCGGCTGATAGGCGTCGATGCGCTGCGACGGCGGCAGGCGCAGGGCGAAGACCCCGGCCAGCGACAGCAGGGCCAAGCCCAGCTGGGAGATGTTCAGCCCCTCCCAGTCACCGATGTCGAGCAGATGGGTCGAGACGATCCGGGCGATGGGCACGGCGAAGCTGGACAGGCCGATGCCGACGATCAGCCCCTTCAGCCGGTGCGCCGCCGGGAAGGCCTGGATGATGTAAAGGAAGCCCAAGGTCGACATGCCCGCGCCGCAGATGCCCGCGACGGCCCGTGTGACCAGCTCCGACTCGAAACTCGAGACGAAGACGTTGGCGATGGAGACGGGCACGAAGATGCCAAGGATGATCCGGGTGAAGGGCTGAAGCCCGTACTGCTGGCGGAACTTGACGAGGATCAGGTTCATGCAGGCGTTGGTCATGATGAAGACCACGGGCAGCCAGGCCGCCTCGGTCGTCGTCACCCCGAGGTGGCCCGCCAGGCTCTGGATATTGGCCGTGACCACCGCGTTGCCGAGGTTGCCGGTAATGGCCACCAGCAAGCCCACCGCGCCATAGGCCAGACGCAGGCGCCAGTGGTGATCGGGCGTCGCGGGAGAACCGATCAGGGTCGGCTTCTCGTGCGGTTGAAGAGTCTTTTCGTACTCTTCCCAGGGCAGGTCGTGCGGGCGGGTGCTCATGACCGAATCCGAAGTCCGTCCAGCAGCAACGCACGAATGCGCCGGGCGAACATATCACGCTCTTCCGGCGTCGGGCGGCTGGCGCCGGCGCCGAGGATCATGGCGATGGCGCGGATGTCGCTGGGGCCCAGATCGGGGCGGACCAGACCGGCGGCCTTGGCCCGTTCCAGCGCCCCCTCCCCGGCCTCTACCAGCTTGGTGCGGATTGGCTTGAGGGCGCCCGAGGACTGGGCCTCACGCAGGGCGGCGTCGAGGCCGGCGTTCTTGCCCAGCACCTCGGCCAGCTGGTCCACGAACCAGAAAAAGGCCTCGGGATCGTCGCCGCGTTCGCGGGTACGCCGGGCCAGATCCTCCAGTTGGTCCTCGAAGACGGCGAGGGCCAGGGCCGTGCGGTCGGCGAAGTTGCGATAGAGGGTCGCCCGGCCGACGCCGGCCTTCTCGGCGATGACGTCCAGCGGGACGTTATAGCCCTGATCGGCGAAGGCCTCGGCGGCGGCGGCCAGCAGGGCGTCGCGTCTTTCGACCGCATCTTTTCGAGGGGCTCGGGCCATGAGCGGCTAAGTGGACACTCATGTCCGCTTTGGCAAGCCCATCAGACAGGTCAGCGGTGAATTTTCTTTCGCAGATGCGAAACCGTGCACAACCTATGGCGTCAAAGTCGCCAGACCTCGGACTTCTGACCCGACTCACCCAGGGTCCCGGCCACCCAGCCGCAGATTTCGGCGGCGGCCTCGTCAGTCCCCACGGGCGGATTGACCACCACCATCGTGCAGCCGTTCATCTTCATCGGATTGGTCAGGGGCCGCAGCCGAACTTCGGCGACCACCGTCGGATGGGCGCTCCCCAGCCGGCGCAGGAAGCCGTCGAAGGTCTCCAGATCCTTGAGCGGGGTCCAGATGGCGACCGTCGCCTCGCGCCGCGCCTTGAGCAGGGCCAGGGTCGTGTCGGCGGCGCGCAGATAATCGTCGGGCCGTTCGAACGGCGGGTCGATCAGGATCAGGTCGGCGGGGCCCGCCTTGGCCTCGGCCAGCACCGCCTCATAGCCGTCGCCGGAACGGCCCGAGGCGTTGGGATGGCCGCGCAGGGCCTCGACCAGCAGGGCGGCCACGTCGTCGTTCAGATCGAAACCGCCGTACCGGTCGCCGGGCCTCAGATGGCGCGCGATCAGCAGGGGCGAGCCCGGATAGAAGCGCACCCCGCCCTGCGGGTTCACCGCCCTGACCTCCGCCGCCAGGGCCGCGATCAGGGGCGGCAGACCTTTCGCCTGCATCAGCCGCGCAACGCCCGCCTCGGCCTCGCGCGACCGCACCGCGTCGCCGGACAGATCATAGAGGCCGGCGCCCGAATGGGTGTCGAGGACGGTGACCGTGTCCCGCCCGGCCTGCCGCGCCTTCAGCAGCCAGAGGACAAGCGCGTGCTTGACCAGATCGGCGAAGTTTCCGGCGTGAAAGCTGTGGCGATAATTCATGCCCGGTCGTCCCCCTTTGCCCCTCACAGGTCAAGCCGGACCGCACGCCCGCCGACACAGGAACCGGCGAACCGCGTGAAACGTTCGCCGCCCATGCCCGACGGATCAACCCGCTTCATTGCCGCTCATGAACTTCCGCAGGAGGTTCCGAAGGGCCTTACCTACTGCAGCGACGAGAATCCGGGCCTGAGCCGTAGCCGCAGCGGGACCGGCTTTTCCTATCACGATGAGCAGGGCGTCCTGATCCGCGACCGGGCGGTGATCGCCCGCATCAAACACCTGGCCATTCCGCCCGCCTGGACCGACGTCTGGATCTGCCCGCGCGCTACCGGCCATATCCAGGCGACCGGCCGTGACGCCCGGGCGCGCAAGCAGTACCGCTATCACCCCGACTGGAGCACGGCCCGGTCCGAGACCAAGTTCGATCGCCTGCCCGCCTTCGCCCGCGCCCTGCCGAAGCTGCACCGGCGGATCGAAGCCGATCTGGCCAGGCGCGGCCCGGTTCGCGACAAGGTGCTGGCGACCGCCGTGCGCCTGCTGGAGATCACCCTGATCCGCGTCGGCAACGCCCAGTATGCCAGGCAGAACCGCTCCTATGGCCTGACCACCTTGAACAAGCGCCATCTGGAGGTCGACGGCGCCGCCCTGACTTTCGAGTTCCGGGGCAAGAGCGGGGTGGATCACAGGGTCAGCGTCCGTGACCGGCGCCTTTCCACCGTCGTCCGGTCCCTGCGCGAACTGCCGGGCCAGCATCTGTTCAAATACCGAAGCGCCGACGGCGACCTGTGTCCGATCACCTCCGACGACGTGAACGCCTATATCCGCGAGGCCATGGGGGACGGCTTTTCGGCCAAGGATTTCCGCACCTGGGCCGGCACGGTGTCGGCCGCGCGGGCCCTGCGCGACATGGATCCGCCCACCTCCCCCACCGAGGCGAAGCGCCGGATCAATCTCTGTGTGAAGGCGGTCTCTGGGCTGCTGGGCAATACACCGACTGTCTGCCGCGCCTCATATGTCCACCCGGCGGTGCTGGAGCGCTACGCCGACGGCGAGCTCCGCAGCGTTCTGCCCGGCTCCGCCACAGCCGGCTTTGAGAAGGCCTTGGTCAAGGTTTTGACCCAAGCATGACGAAAAGCTGAGTTGAGCGCACGGCGTTACGCAGATAACGACGACCCACCATTCCGAAGGGGGAAATCGTCATGCGCCTGTCCAACGCCTTCCTGCGTCTTGCCGTCGTCTTCATCGTGATCGGGGTCAGCCTCGGCTACTATATGGGCTCGACCCAGAACTTCACCGCCGCGCCCGTGCACGCCCACATCAACCTGCTGGGCTGGGTTTCGATGTTCCTGTACGGGCTGTTCTATCGCACCAATCCGCAGGCGGCCGAGGGCTGGCTGCCGAAGATCCATTTCTGGGTCGCCCTGCTCGGCTTCCTGATCTTCATGCCGGCCCTGCTGATCGAGGTGCTGCAGTACCAGCCCGCCATCGGCCTGGCTCACATCGGTCTGATCGTCGGCCCGACGCTGGCCCTGATCGGCATGGTCCTGTTCGCGGTGATCGTCTTCCGCGCCACGGCCACGCCCAAGACCGCCGTCGCCTGACGGCGTTCGGCTGGGAGAGATGCTCCCAACTCGCTTTAGAAAATCCCCTTTTGCGAGATAGGGATTAACGGTCACGGTTCCCGGGCGCCGCAAGGAGGATTGCCCGTGCCCGTGACCACACCCCGCCATTCCCGTCGACGACACCGTGACCTGATCTGCCTGGCGGCGCTGGCGACCTGCGTCGCCGGGCCCACATTTGCCCAAACCGCCGATGGCGACGAGGCCGGGGGCGGCGCCGCGCCCGCGAGCCAGACCCGCCCCGTCGTGGACCCGTCCTACGCCACGGTCGGCGACATCGTCGTTACGGCCCGGCGCCGCGATGAACGGGCCCAGGACGTGCCGATCGCCCTGACGGTGATCAACGAAGAACTGCTCAACCGCACCGGCGCCTACAATGTCGCCCAGGTCACCCAGCTGGCCCCCAGCGTCCAGCTGCTTAGCCCCAACGCCCGCAACACGGCCATCACCATCCGGGGTCTGGGCGCCAGCTATGGTCTGGCCAACGACGGCCTCGAACAGGGCGTCGGCATCTATATCGATCAGGTCTATTACAGCCGCCCGGCGACGGCGACGCTCGACTTCGTCGACATCGACCGGATCGAGATCCTGCGCGGGCCACAGGGCACCCTGTTCGGCAAGAACACCACCGCCGGGGCCCTGAATATCACCACCCGCGCCCCCAGCTTCACGCCCGAGGCGCAAGGGGAGCTGTCGATCGGCGACTACAACTTCGTTCAGGCCAAGGCGACGGTCTCCGGGCCGCTGATCGCCGACACCCTGGCGGGCCGTCTGTCCTTCGTCTCGACCCAGCGTGACGGCACGCTCGACAACGCCACCGTCGGCCATGCCCAGAACGCCCAGAAATCGATCAGCCTGCACGGCGCCCTGCTGTACCAGCCGACCGAGAAGCTGCAGGTCCGCCTGTACGGCGACTATTCCGACCAGACGCCAGATTGCTGCACCCAGCTCTATGTCCGCGTCGGCCAGACGCTGAAGGCCGCCGATGTCCAGTTCGCGGCGCTGGCCGCCGGTCGGGGCTATGCCCCCGCCAGCACCAACCCCTACGACCGCACCGCCGACGTCGATGGGAAGATCCAGGCCGACCAGATCCAGCGCGGCTTCTCGGCCATTGTCGACTACGACTTCGGCTGGGCCACCCTGACCTCGGTCTCGGCCTGGAGAGCCTGGGACTGGCGTCCGGCCAACGACCGCGACTACACCGCGCTCGACATCACCCGCCAGTCGGCCAATCCGTCGGATCAGGACCAGGGGAGCCAGGAACTGCGCCTGTCCTCCAACGGCAAGAACCGCATCGACTGGACCGCCGGCCTCTATGCCTTCCACCAGGCGGTCGAGACCCACGGGATCACCGAATACGGCAGCGACGCCACCTACTGGCTGACCGCCCATGACGCCGCCTATCTGGCGGCGACGGCGACGGACCCGCATGCCCTCGACTCCCTGCTGGCGGGCTATACCGTCTTCAACGACAGCCGGATCGAGACGGACTCCCTCGCCGCCTTCGCCCAGCTGACCTGGAACATCACCGACCGCCTGCATCTGACGCCGGGCCTGCGCTACACCCATGAGGAGAAGGACGGGGCCTATGTCTCGACCACCACCGGCGGGCTGGCGACGACCAATACGGCGCTGCTGAACCGCCGCCTCGGCGTGGCGCGGCCCCAGGCCTATTCAGCCAGCATCTCGGACGGCGACCTGTCGGGCCAGGTGGCCCTGTCCTACGACTTCAGCGACAACATCCTCGCCTACGGCTCCTGGGCGCGGGGCTACAAGTCGGGCGGGATCAATATGGCGGGCATCCCGAACCTGCCGTCGGGCGCCCCGTCCCTGACCAATGCGACGGTGAAGCCCGAGGTCGTCACGACGTATGAGCTGGGCCTCAAGACCCAGCTGTTCGACAAGCGGCTGACCGCCAACCTCGCGGCCTATCGCACGGACGTCGAGGACTATCAGGCCAATGTCGTCGACACCGGCCCGGGCGCCCTGCGCGGCTATCTGGCCAATGCGAAGAAGGTCGAGATCCAGGGGATCGAGCTGGACGCCTTCGCCCGGCCGACGCCCTGGCTGGACGCCTATGCCAACCTGGCCTGGACCGATGCGAAATACGCCGACTTCACCAACGGCCCCTGCCCGCTGGAGCGGATCGGATCGACCACCGTGGCCTGCGACCTGTCGGGCAAGGACCTGCCGGGCGTCTCGCCCTGGGCGGCCTCGGTCGGCGGCGAACTGCACCGTGACGTCAACGGTCTGGGCTATTCCGGCGAGGCCTATTTCGGGGCCGACGCCAACTATCGCTCGACCTACAACGCTGACGCCTCGGTTTCGCAGTACACGGAGATCGACGGCTATACGGTGCTCAACCTGCGCGCCGGCTTCCGCGCGGACAACGGCTGGGAGGCCTTCGTCTGGGTCCGGAACGCGCTCGACGAGGACTATCTGCAGCTACTGACGGTCCAGGCCGGCAACTCGGGTCTGGTGCTGGGCACGCCCGGCGATCCCCGGACCTTCGGCCTTACGCTGCGGGCGAAATACTGAGGTCAGGCGTGTCTGGCCCAGACGTTTGGGCGAGGTCCGCGAGCGTACGCCGTTCCAGGACCTCGGCCAGGGCGTCGCGGCCTTCCAGCAGGACGAAACGGATGCCGCAGGCCTCGACGTCCACGCAGTTCTCGCAGGCCTCGAACCGGGTGCGCGAGGCGCAGGGCGTCAGGGCCAGCGGCCCGTCCATGACGCGGATGATGTCGGCGACCGAAATCTCCGCCGCCGGCCGCGCCAGGGCATAGCCGCCCAGCCGACCGCGCGAGCTGACCAGCAGCCCCTCGCGTTTGAGCCGCAGCATCACGGCTTCCAGATACTTCCGGGGAGCGGAGATGGCCTCGGCGACCTCCCCGATGGCCGCGGGCGTCGGATGGCGTTCGGCGAGCGTCATCATCGCCCGCATCGCATAGCGGGCCGTGTCAGACAGCATTGCGCCGTCCTGCGATCACGCCGCGTCCTGCCAGTTCAATACGACCTTGCCCGACTGACCCGACTTCATCGCCTCGAAGCCGTCGCGGTAGTGCGAATAGCCCATGCGGTGGGTGATCAGGGGCTCCAGATCCAGACCCGCCTTGAGCAGGCCCAGCATCTTGCGCCAGGTCGTGAACATCTCGCGGCCGTAGACGCCCTTGATGGTCAGGGCCTTCAGGATGATCGTGCCCCAATCGGTTTCCATCGGCTTGGACGGAATGCCCAGCATGGCCATGCCGCCGCCCATGATCAGGGTGTCGACGCATTGCTTGAAGGCGATGGGCGAGCCGGACATTTCCAGCGCCACGTCGAAGCCGACCTTGAGGCCCAGCTCCTTCATGACGTCGCGCAGGTCCTCGCGCGAGGTGTTCACGGTGCGCACGCCCGGAGCCACCTTGTTGCCGAGGTCGAGGCGGTAGTCGTTGATGTCGGTCAGGACCACGGTGCGGGCGCCGGCATGGCGCGCGACGGCGGCGGCCATGATGCCGATCGGACCCGCTCCGGTGACCAGGACGTCCTCGCCCAACAGGTCGAACTGCTGCGCGGTGTGCACGGCGTTGCCGAACGGATCGAGCATCGAAGCGATCTCATCGGACACGTCGTCGGGCAGTTCGATGACGTTGAAGGCCGGGGCCACCACGAATTCGGCGAAGGCGCCCTGACGGTTCACGCCGATGCCGCGGGTGTGGGGGTCGAGGTGGAAGTGGCCGGCGCGGGCCGCTTCGGAGTTCAGGTCGATGACATGGCCCTCGGCCGAGACGCGCTGGCCGATCTTCAGCGGACGGTTCACATCCTTGCCGATGGCGACGATCTCGCCGGAGAATTCGTGGCCCGTGATCATCGGGGTCGGAACGTTCTTCTGGGACCACTCGTCCCAGTTCCAGATGTGGATGTCCGTGCCGCAGACGGCGGTGCGGTGCACCCGGATCAGCACGTCCTCGGGGCCCGCGACCGGAACGGGGGCGTCGATCAACTCCAGGCCGATCTCCGGCTTCATCTTGGCCAGGGCCTTCATCGTATCGGTCATCAGATCACTCCCAACTCTTTACCGGCCTGTTTGAAGGCCTCGACCGTCCGGTCGATGTGTTCGAACGTATGCGCCGCCGACATCTGGGTCCGGATGCGGGCCGCGCCGCGCGGCACCACGGGGAACGAGAAGCCGATGACATAGACGCCCAGCTCCAGCATCCGCGCGGCCAGGGTCTGGGCCAGCTTGGCGTCGCCCAGCATGACCGGGATGATCGGGTGCTCACCGGGCAGCAGGTCGAAACCGGCGTCGGTCATGGCCATGCGGTAGCGGTGGGCATTGGCGCTGAGGCGGGTGCGCAGGGCGTCGCCCTCGCTGCCTTGGGCGATGCGGATCGCCTCCATCGAGGCGCCGCACACCGCCGGGGCCAGGGCGTTGGAGAAGAGATAGGGCCGGGCGCGCTGCTTGAGCAGCTGGACCACCGGGGCGCTGGCGCAGATGAAGCCGCCCATGGCGCCGCCCAGGGCCTTGCCGAAGGTGCCGGACAGGAAGTCGATCTTGACCCCGTGGTGGGCGAAGGAGCCGCGCCCCTGCGGACCGAGGAAGCCCGTGGCGTGACAGTCGTCGACCATGATCAGGGCGTCGTACTTGTCGGCAAGAACGCGGATCTCATCGAGCTTGGCGATATAGCCGTCCATCGAGAAGGCGCCGTCGGTGGCGATCACGATGTTGCGGGCGCCGGCCTCGCGGGCTTCCTTCAGCCGGCTCTCCAACTCGTCCATGTCGGAGTTGGCGAAGCGGTAGCGTTTGGCCTTGCACAGCCGCACGCCGTCGATGATCGAGGCGTGGTTCAGGCTGTCGGAGACGATGGCGTCCTCCTCGCCGAACAGGGGCTCGAACAGGCCGCCGTTGGCGTCGAAGGCGGCGGCGAACAGGATGGCGTCCTCGAAGCCGAGGTAGCCGGCGATGGCCGCCTCCAGCTCTTTATGGATGTCCTGGGTGCCGCAGATGAAGCGCACCGAGGCGGTTCCCGCGCCGCGTCTGTCGGCGGCCGCCTTGGCCGCGTCAACGATACGCTGGTCGCCGGCGAGGCCCAGGTAGTTGTTGGCGCAGAAATTCAGCACCTGACGCCCGCCGACCTCGATGACCGGCCCCTGTCGGGAGGCGATGATCCGCTCGGGCTTGGTCAGCCCCTGGGCGTCGATGTCGGCCAGTTCGGCGGCGATACGGGCGTGGAAGTCAGCGGTCATGGGTCCCCGGAGTACGGCTGGGAAGAGGCCCGCCGGTTACGCCGAATTCCTCGCCATGACCAGCCGCGCGCCGATCAGGTCGTCGCCGCAGCCGGCGCCACATCCTCCAGCGTCGGCCGGATGGGGCTGACGTCGATGCGACCGCCGCAGGGGGTGAAGGCCTGGGCGAAGGTGATGAAGTTGCTGTCGCCCGGCGCCACGAAGCGCACGGTGGCGGCACTGGGGCAGACCCTCTCGCCCGCGCCCTCATTGGGCACCACCGTCCAGGCGATATCGAAATAGCCCTTGGCCTGGGGCGCCAGATTGACCGGGCGCGGGGCCATGCCGCCGCTCAGATAGCTGCCCGGATGCTGATCGACCTTGATCGCCGTCAGACTGCGGCCGCGCCCGTCCAGCAGGGTCACGGTCGGATAGCCGGTCAGGCTGCAGGCCTGGGTCCCGATGTTCTGAACGCCCAGCGTCGCCAGACGGTGGCCCATCCCGGCGTCGCCGCCGTCGGCCGACAGCTTCAGCTGGTTCGACTTGCACGGCAGGGCCGCGGGCAGGACGCCGCCGGGCGCCGGGGTCGGCAGCGGCGTCGGGCCGACCGGGGTGTCGACGCCCGAGGCGGGGCGGCTGCACCGCTCCAGAATGGCGACGCCGACGTCCTGATTGGGGCCGAGGCGGCTGAGGGTCGCGGTCTCCTGACCGTCGCGGGTCGCCGTCCACCACTCGACGCCGGAGCCGGCATAGCGGGCGCCGCTGGCCGCCTGGACGGTGCGCAGGGTGTAGGTCTGGCCGTTGTAGCCGATCTGGGCCGTCGAGGTGTCCGGGTACTGGACCACCACCGTCTTGCCGCTCTCGCAGGCGTATCCGATCGGCGGGGCGGGCGGCGTCTGGACCGGCGTCGGCGCCGGAGCCTGCGGCTGGGCCGGAGGCGCCGCGGCCTCGCGGGAGCAACCCGCCATCAGGGCGGCGACGGCGACGAGAGCAGTGGCGGTCTTGGCGGCGCGTTGGGTCATGACGGTCCTCGGTTCGGCGAGGTTAACGTCGTTCTCCCTCAAAGGCTCCGCTTATTGACGCCACGAGACTGGGCAGCATCGGCGCCGATATGGGCCACGCCCTGGCCGGCGGCGATCTCCACCTGCCGGTGCCGTTCGGCATAGGCGCGACGCTGGTCCTCGGTCCGATCCTGATGACAGGCCTCGCAGGACACGCCCTCGACATAGAGGGGCGAAAGCCGACCCTCGGGGCTGACCGGCATCCGGCAGCCCCGGCAAAGGCTGTGGGTCCCCTGTTCCAGCCCGTGACCGACCGCGACCCGCTCGTCGAAGACGAAGCATTCGCCGCGCCACAGGCTCTCGGCCTCGGGGATGTCCTCCAGATAGCGCAGGATGCCGCCCTCCAGATGGTGGACGTCCTCGATGCCCTCGGCCTTGAGGAAGGCCGTCGCCTTCTCGCAGCGGATGCCGCCGGTGCAGTACATGGCGACCTTGGGCGGAGTCGGACCGTCGAACAGCGCCCTGCCCTCGCCCCGGACCCAGTCGGGGAAGTCGCGGAAGCTGCGGGTGTTGGGCTGGATCGCCCCCTCGAAGGCGCCGACCGCGACCTCATAGTCGTTGCGGGTGTCGATCACGATCGTCGCCGGATCAGCGATCAGGGCGTTCCAGTCCTGCGCCGACACATAGGTCCCGGCGTCGCTCACGGGATCGATGTCCGGCTCGCCCATGGTCACGATCTCGGCCTTGATCCGCACCTTCAGTCGATGGAAGGGCGCCCCGGTCGCGGTCGAATACTTGAGCTCCAGCCGGTCGAAGCCCGGCAGGGCATGGATGGCGGCGATGACCCCGGCGACGCCCGCCTCGGAGCCCGCGATGGTCCCGTTCAGCCCCTCATGCGCCACCAGCAGGGTGCCGCGCACGCCGTTGGCCGCACAAACCGCCTCCAGCCGATCGCGCACGGCCTCGCGGTCCGCGATCCGGGCGAAACGGTAGAGGGCGGCGACCTGAAAGGGGGCGGGTTCGGAACGCATCGCGGGCTTATAGTCCGCACCCGCCGCCTGTGCCAAAACATCGCAGCGACTCTGTTCCCCCGTAGAGATTCCCGATGACCGTTCGTCCGATGCGCGCCCTGCTCCCCCTGCTGTCCGGAGCGCTCATCGCGGGCTCCGCCGCAGCCCAGACGCCCGCCGCCTCATCGAACCCCTACGACCCGCTGAAGACCTTCGCGCCCCTGACCCTGCCTGATCCGGCCGGAACGATCCGCACCGGCGCCGGCACGCCCGGCCCGGCCTTCTGGCAGAACCGCGTCGACTATTCGATCGAGGCCCGGCTGGATCCGACGGCGAAGACGCTCGGCGGCCAGGAAGTCGTGACCTATACGAACAACAGCCCGGATGCGCTCGACATCCTCTGGTTCCAGATGGACCAGAACCTCTACCGCACCGACAGCCGCGCCAGCGGCTTCTCCGCTCGCCGCCGCGCCGGATCGACCGACGGCTATGTCGTCGAGGCGGTCGAGGTGAAGTCGGGCCGCAACTGGGTCGCGGTTCCGCACCTGATCGACGATACCCGGATGCGGGTCACCCTGCCCGCCCCTCTGGCCCCGTCCGGCGGCAAGGTCGAGGTGCGGGTGCGCTACCACTACACCGTCCCGTCCGACGACTTCGGCGGCCGCACCGGCTGGCTGACAACGCCGAACGGCGACATCTTCAGCATCGCCCAGTGGTATCCGCGGCTTCAGGTCTATGACGACCTGCGCGGCTGGGACACGCTGCCGTACCTGGCCAATGAGTTCTATCTGGAATACGGTGCCTTCGACTACGCGATCACCGTCCCGGACGACATGATCGTCGCGGGCTCGGGCGCCCTGACCAACCCGGCCGAAGTCCTGACCGCCGACCAGCGCGCCCGTCTGGCCCAGGCGCAATCCAGCCCCACGACCGTCGTCATCCGCACCCCGGAAGAGGTCGCCACCGCGACTGCGCCGACGGGCGACAAGACCTGGCGCTTCCACATGGATCACACGCGAGACGTGGCCTTCTCGGCCTCGCGCGCCTTCGTCTGGGACGCCGCTCGCATCGACCTGCCCGGCGGCAAGACCGCGCTGGCCCAGTCCGTCTATCCGGTCGAGAGCGTCGGTCAGGACAAGTGGAGCCGCTCGACCGAATACCTGAAGCACGCGGTGGAGACCTTCTCCGGCTGGTATCCCTACCCCTGGCCCAATGCGATCAACGTCGCCGGTCCGGCCTCGGGCATGGAATATCCGGGCATCGTCTTCGACGGCATCGACGACGCCGGAAAGACCCTGTTCTGGATCACCGCGCACGAGATCGGACACAGCTGGTTCCCGATGATCGTCGGCTTCGACGAGCGCCGCCACGCCTGGATGGACGAGGGCTTCAACACCTTCATCGACGTCTATGAATCCGACGCCTTCCAGAACGGCGTCTACGGGCCCAAGCGCGATGGCGAATATGCGCCCAGGGACGGGACGCCCGCCGACCAGATGGCCGTTATCATGGACGATCAGGCCGCGCCCGCGATCATGACCCGCGCCGACGCCATTCAGGAAAAGTATCGCCACCCGATCACCTACTTCAAATCGGCGTTCGGCCTGACCCTGCTGCGCGAGGATATCCTGGGCCCGGACCGGTTCGACCCGGCCTTCCGCAAATTCATCGCCGACTGGGCCTACAAGCACCCGCAACCAAGCGACTTCTTCCGCGCCATGGAGAGCGCGGGCGGCGAGGATCTGTCGTGGTTCTGGAACGGCTGGTACCTGAACAACTGGCGCAACGACCTGGCCGTGACCTCGGTGGCCTATGCCGGCGGCGACAAGGCCAAGGGCGTCGACGTCACCCTCGAGAACCGCGACCAGCTGGTCCTGCCGGCGACCCTGCGCGTGGCCTGGGCCGACGGGACCCACGCCGATCTGCGCGTGCCGGTCGAGACCTGGATGCAGCGTGGCTCGCACATCTTCCACTTCGACGGCACGGCTGAGGTGACCTCGGCGACGGTCGATCCCGATCACCGCCTGCCCGACCGCGACCGGTCGAACAATGAGGGCAAGCCTGCCGCCTAGCGGCCAGCGATCGGCAGGGTGACCTCAAAGGTCGCCCCGGGGCCGTTCGGTTTCAGCCGGATCGAGGCCCGGCTGGCGGCCAGCAGGGAGACGGCGATGGACAGGCCCAGCCCCGCCCCGCCCTCGCTGCGCTTGGAGGTGAAGAAGGGCTCGAAGACCCGGTCGGCGTCGCCCGGCGGCACGCCCGGCCCGTCGTCGGCGACCGTCAGGATCAGGTTGCGATCCTCGCTGCGAGCCATGATGGCGACCCGCGTCGCCCCCGCCTGACGGCTGTTTTCCAGCAGGGTCGAGACCACCATCTCCAGCGTCGCCGGCGGCACGGCGACCGGCGGCGGATCGTTCAGATTGACGGCGATCTCCAGCTCCCCGGCCCGCGCGTCGACGGCCTTGGACACCGCCGGGACCACATCGACCGCCAGATTGGCGTCCGGCCGCGCCATGTCGGCCCGGGCCAGATCCAGCAGCCGCGTCACCAGCCCCGCCAGCCGACGCGCATCGGCGGCGATATTGTCGAGGAAGCGTTTGCGCTGCCCCTTTTCCATGGTCTCCCCATGGTCCTGCAACAGCTCGACCGCCCCCTGTATCCCCGCCAGCGGCGTCTTGAACTCGTGACTGACGGCGGCGGCGAAGTCCCTCAGATAGCGGGAGCGCCGGTCCACCGCCTCGGCCATCAGGCTGAAGTCCTCGTACAGGGTGCGGATCTCGACCGCCGAGGTCGCGGGCGCGGGCGGCAGGGTTCCGCCGCCCGTCGTGACCTCCCGCGCCGCCTCGCTGAGCTTCTCGATCGGCCGGGCAATGCCGCGCGCGACCAGCACCGCCAGCACCGCGATGACGCTGAGGGTGCCGAGGATGCCCAGGGCGATCTTGATCCGGTCCTGATAGACGCCCTTGAACAGGGCACGCGGCGAGCGCGAGGTCAGGATCACGCCCCTCACCTTCCCGTCCACCACGATGGGCCGGGCGTGGTGGATTCTCAGTCCCGAGGCCCGGCTGAGCCACTCCATCGAATAGCGCGGATGATAGTCGGCGTTCCGGCGCAGCACCGTGTACGGCCGCCCCGCCAGGGCGGACCGCACCTCCGGCAGATCGGCCCAGCTTCCGCCCCTCGCATAGCCGTCGACGACCACGCCCCGTCCGTCCAGCAGGATGATCGAGGCCAGGGTCGTCCGCGCCGTCTCCTCGGCGATGGGCCTGAGCCGGAGGTTCAGTTCGACCGCCTCAGGATCCGGCGGCGGCGCCGGCCGCGCCTCCGGACGGGCGGGGAGAACGGGGGTCGAGCCCAGGTCGATGGTCGCCCCCTCGGGCTGGTACCAGCCGGGCTGTCGCCTCTCCTCCGGCGTCGTCACGCGCGGAATCGCCCCGGGCCACAGGGCCTCCGCCGTCGCCGAAAGCGCCGCCGTCTGGGCGATCAGCTCCGACTCCGTCTGGCGCACCAGGGTGTTCTCGTAGACCCGCAGGAAGACGCCCACGAGCCCCGGCAGGATGGCCGCGAACATCAGCACCGACAGCAGGATGGTGCGCAACCTCAGCGCCGGCCAGTGCGCGCGCAGCCACTGAAGCAGGCGATGGATCACGCCGCCCCGCCCGTACACGGCCCGATCTGATAACCGATGCCGGCCCGCGTCTCGATCACGTCGGAGCCACCCACCGCCTCGAACTTGGCGCGCAGGTTGCGGACATGGCTGTCGATGGTCCGGTCGGTCATGGCGAAGCCCGGCCCGTGCACCCGGTCGATGATGGCGTCGCGGCTGAAGACCATGCGCGGCGCCTCGGCCAGCACCCTGAGGATGGCGAACTCGGTCACCGTCAGCGGCACCTCGGCGCCGTTCCACCCGGCACGCCAGCCCTCGCCGTCCAGCGTCAGCCGCCCGTGGGCCACGGCGTTGGTCGGCAACGGCGGCGGCGTCCGCGACACCCGGCGCAGGATAGCCGCGACCCGGGCCACCACCTCGCGCGGACTGAAGGGCTTGGTCACATAGTCGTCGGCGCCCAGTTCGATGCCCAGAATGCGGTCGATCTCCTCATCCCGCGAGGACAGGAACAGCACCGGCAGATCGCCCCCGGCCCGGATGCGCCGACAGGTCTCGATCCCGTCCATGCGCGGCATGTTGATGTCCAGGATGACCAGATCCGACCGGTGCGCCTGGAGATCGACCAGGGCCGCCTCCCCGTCGGCGGCCTGGCGCGTGGCCAGACCCGCCTTCTGCAGGGCGAAGACCAGAAGGTCGCGGATGTGGGGGTCGTCATCGACCACCAGGACGGTACGCTGCATGATCCCCATGTTCAGTGTCCTGCGTTCGAGGTCAACGGGGCGGGCGTCGCAGTGGTGACGGGCGGTCCCTGATCGGCCGCCGAGGGCGGCGTATCGGTAATGGGCGGCGGCGTCAGCTTCACCGGCAAGCCGTCGCAGGCGCGCGGCGACGGCCCCAGATCCGGCTTCTCCATCCCGACCAGCGACTGCGCCCTCGCCAGGCGCCGGGCGTCGCGCCAGGTCCAGCCGGGCGAGCGCGAGGGCATGGAGCCCCCAGAGCAGCAGGCTCGGCCGATCGATCATGGCGACCGCCAACACCGCCGCCGCGCCCATGGCCACGACCGCCCTCGCGTCCCGGAAAAGCCCCGGTCGCGCCACCCCCAGCCCTGCCAGCCAGATCAGGGCAAAGGCCCCGACCGTCGTTCCGGGCCTGTGAGCAAAGAAGAACCGGTCCGCCAGAACGATCAGCGCCAGCGCGACCGCGGTCTTCACGGCGAGGCCGGCGCGCCATGACCGGCCGCCTCCGGAGGAGCGAAGGGGAAGGCGTTCGGACGTCATGAGGGATCTCCGTGCTGGAGAGTCCACAGTGCGCCCGAGCGTTCAGGCGTTGGTGGCGACGCCCGGGAGATCGAGAGGAGGAGCCATGCAGAAGCGGTGCAGCTTCCTGCGCAAGACGTCGGTCGCCGGACAGCAAAAACCCGCCGGGTCGGAGACCAGGCGGGCGTTTTGAAGTTTGGGTGCGGGAGCAGGATTTGGTCGGGACCTCACACCGGTGATGAGGTTCATGGCGTGAAGCTGATATCCCCAAAGCGCGCGCTGGCAGGCCACTCGCCCCTCGAAGGATCCGCCTCCAGTCTGCTCGCCTCAGAGGCCGGAAGAGATGACCGCAAGCCTGGCTTCATCCATCGTTGAGCGTCCTGACAGGCTCTGCCCCCACTGTCGCGCCTTGGCCCGCAGGTCGCCAATCTCCCTAGCGTGGCTTTGCGCCGCCCTGTAACGCGCCTCCAGAATGCGGACAAGCAGATCACCTCCCGCACCGTCCCTTTCGATGAGGATTTTTTCGATGGTTTCGAGCGGAACGTCAGCTCGACGCAAGGCGACGATCAGTCGGGCGCGTTCACGGGTTTCGCCGCCGTAAAGACGCGTGTTTCGGCGGCTACGACGCGGAGTGATAAGACCCAGGGATTCATAGTGCCTCAAGGCCCTGACGGTCGTATCGAGCGCCTCGGCCAATTCCGTGATGGTCAGTCCTTCCGACATCGGCCTTGCGATCATACCCACGACCGGTCGACGAACAGCAGCTCTTTGGACAGCCAGGCGCTCGAACGCGGCCAGTCAATGAAGTTGCGCTCATCCTCCAGTGCCTTGAGTGAAGAGTCCTCGGCTTCCGGTCCGGTCCGGGGGATCAACCGATCGAACCAGGCCTCGGCGTGGCCGATATAGGGATCGATATCCGACTTCCGGCGGTCGGCCAGCGCCGTCAGCGCTTGGCTTTCGACGCGATGGACCTGCTGATAGCGCAACATTCCGCGCGCAACGGCATGGGAACGGACCAGCGTGCCATGCCGATAAAGCCAATAGGCCTGGGCTTCCATCATGGAGAGCCCGGTCGGTTGCCGGATCGGAAAGTGTAGCTTGACGACGCCCGTCTTTGGCCGGGCGACGGGAGAGTCATGCTGGATCGATACTTGGGGATGCTCGCGTGCCAGCCAGAAGGGCGACGCGGACAGATCGACAGATCCCGCCTCATCCTCGATCAGGCGATCGAGCGCCGCCCTGCCGGCAGGACCCGAAACGGCGTCGTGCAAGGCTTGTTCGGATTCGAACCACATCTCTGAAACGCCGTCATAGGGATCCTGCATGCCGCCCCGGGCTGCACGGATGGCAGCGCCGGCGTCGTCTCCATTCGGCAGGATGTCCCGATGGCTCTGAGTGTATCGCAGGATTCCCAGACGGGACTGGAACGACGCCACCAACGGACCATGCTCTTCGCGCCACCAGGCCTGGAAGTCAGCCAGGGTGAGATCCGGCCTGCGACGCATCATCAGGACCAGACGGATCATCGCACCTGCCCCTCCAAAGAGTTGACCTGAAGGATGCATTTGCCGACGTGTGTACGCGAGCGAATGGCCTTGAAGCCCGCGATCGCATCCTCGAAGGCGAAGACCTCGCTGACGAACGGCACGATCCGCCCGGTGTCGAGCCAGGTCAGCATCTCGTGAAAATCGTGCATCCCCTCACCGTCCGTCGTCTCGATCGCCAGACGCGCCTCGACCCCGATCACCGAAATCATCTTCACCAGAAGCACGTTGGTGCGGGCCTGCGCCCAAACCCCCGACGTGAAACCGACGACAAGGATCCGGCCGCCGGCCGCGATGGCGCGCATCGACACCTCGAAAAGATCGCCGCCCACAGGATCGAAGAAGACATCCGCGCCCCGACCGCCGGTCAGAGCCTTGATCCCCAGCCGGAGATCCTCGGTGCGGTGGTTGAGAACATGGTCGGCGCCGAGTTGTTTGACGATCGCCAGCTTCGCGTCGTCCCCACCCGTGGCGATGACCGTGGCCCCCATCGCCTTGCCAATCTGGACCGCCGCCAGCCCGACCCCGCCCGTGGCGCCGTGCACCACCAGGGTCTCTCCGGCCCTGAGGCTCCCCCGGCGCTTCAGGGCGTTGAACGCTGTCCAGAAGTTGATGGGTGACGCGGCGGCCTGGACGAAGCTGATGCGCTCAGGCTTCGGAAAGACGAAGCTTTCAGGCATCACCGCGTAGTCGGCCGCCGCCCCGCCGCTGAGGGTGAACGAAAACGCGAGGACGGCGTCCCCGGGCTTGAACCGCGTGACCGCCGAACCGCAGGCTCGAACCACGCCGGACAATTCGCTGCAGGGGACATAGGGCAAGGGCGGGGTCAGCTGGTACTGCCCCTGAAGCACAAGGGTCTCGCCGAAGGTGAGACCGGCGGCGGCGACCTCGATGAGGACTTCGTCAGCCGCAGGTTCAGGACGCGAGATGTCTTCGATGGCGATCTCGAAGGGATCGACATACTGCCGACAGACCCAGGCCTTCATGACCCGCCTCCCTCGACCAGCCCCAGTTCGGCGAGGACCTCGCCCGTGTGTTGGCCGAGCGTGGGCGCATGGCGTTCCAGCACCCGCGGCGCGGATCCGAAGCGAACGGGGTGAACCGGTTGCCGGTATCGCCCCACGACCGGATGGTCATGTTCCTGCAAGGCCCCGATCGCGACGATCTGGGGATCCAGATGGACACTGTCGGGTCGATTGACGGGGGCGAACACGGCGTCTTCGGCGCGAAGCCGCTCCAGCCAGTAGGCCGTCTTCTCCTGTATCAGTCTCTCGGCGATCAGCGGGTTCAGGTCGCGCGCATTCACGAAACGCTGGCCGACGCCCTCGAAGCGGCCGTCCTGCAGGAGCGCCGGGCGGTCGATCGCCCGACAGACGGCGGCGAACTCGTCGTTGGACACGAAGCCCAGAAGGATATGGTCGTCCAGGGTCGGATAGACGTAGCGGACGCCGGCCATCGAGCCGCCCGGGCGAATATCCTGCCCGATGAGGGTGCTGGCTCCCATGGCCTCGGGCCACAGAAACGACAGGGCGACGTTCAGCATGCTGACCCGCACGTGCTGACCCTGACCGGTGCGTTCGCGGCCTAGAAGGGCGGCGGTGACCGCCTGGGCCACCATCAGTCCGGTAGTCTTGTCCACGACGGCGTTCTGGACGGTGCGCGGCTCACCGGTTTCCCGGTCGGCCTGCACGCCGGCAAAACCGGAAAGTCCCTGGACGACGATATCGTAGACCCGCCGGTCCCGATCCGGACCAATATCTCCCACGCCGTCGATCGAGACATAGACGATATCGTCCTTCAGACTGCGCACATCTTCATAGCCCAGCCCAAGGCGCTCGACGACGCCGGGGCGAAAGTTCTGGACGACGGCGTCGCAGCTGGCGGCGACCTTTCTGGCCTGGGCCAAACCCTCAGGCGTCTTCAGATCCAGCACGATGGAGCGCTTGCTGCGGTTCAGGCTCAGGAACATCGTGCCCATGCCCGTCACGCCCTTTCGGGTGTCGCCCGCGTAGCGCATCTGGTCACCCGTGGCCGTCTCGAGCTTCACGACGTCGGCGCCCTGATCGCCCAGCAGCATGGTCGCAAAGGGCCCGGTCAGATTGGCACCCATCTCCAGGATCCGATAGCCGGTCAAGGGTCCTTCAGAGTGGCTCATCGTCAGATCCTCACAGAAATTCGAAGAAGGCGCGGATGTCGTCGGAGAGGGCGACGGGCTCTTCCAGAGCCGCGAAATGCCCCCCCGCCGCCATCGTCGTCCATCGGCGGATCGCATAGGTGCGTTCGGCGACGGCGCGGGGCGGATAGGGAATGAACTCCGCCGGGAAGACGGCGACCCCGGTAGGAACCTCGACGCGCAAACCGGCGTAGCCGCCCCGCGCCGCCTCCTGAACCCGACCGCTGTAGATCCATCCTGAGGACGTCACCGCGTCATTGACGAGATAGAGCATGAGGTTGGTGATCAGGACGTCCCGGTCGAAACGGGCGTCGATATCGCCGCCGGTGTCGCCCCAGTCCCTGAACTTCTCCAGCACCCAGGCGGCGAAGCCGAGCGGGGAATCCGACAGGGCGACGCCGATTGTCTGGGGCTTGGTCGACAGAATGGTGTGATAACCGAAGCCGGTCGTCCGGGCGCGGGCCAGAGCCGCCCGATAGTCGCCCTCCTCCGCAGTCTCCGGCTCCCCGACATCGCCGACCCAGCTCGAGACCATGTTGAGATGGATGCCCGCCACCACATCGGCGTGATCGCATCCCAGCCAGCTGGAGACCGCTGATCCCCAGTCGCCGCCCTGGGCCGCGAAGCTGTCATAGCCGAGCCGTTCGGTCATGAGCGTTCGCCACAGATCGGCGATCCGTCTTGGACCGATGGGCGCCGCCGGGCGATCGGAAAACGCGAAACCCGGCAAGGACGGCACGACCACGTCGAACCCGTCCTCAGCGCGTCCGCCGAACCGCTCCGGGTGAGCCAGGCGATCGATCACACCGTGGAACTCCAGAACCGAGCCCGGCCATCCGTGGGTCAGGATCAGGGGACGAGCGCGGGCGTTCGACCCCTTCTCATGGTAGAAGTGGATATCCAGCCCATCGATTTCGGCCTTGAACTGGGGCCAGCGGTTCAGCGTGCGTTGCGCCTGAGACCAGTCGTAGTCGTTCACCCAGTGGCGAACGAAGCCAGCCAGCCAGTCGAGATCGGTTCCATAACGCCAGTCCTCGCCTCCCGCGGCCGAATAGGTCCAGCGGGCGCGCTCAAGGCGCTCGCGAATATCGGCGATCCGGGCCGGCGGCAAGTCCACGACGAACGGCCGTACGCCCCCCGCACACCCGGCCATGTCAGGCCGTCCGCAGCCAGACGGTCTTCTTGTACAGATACTCCTCGATATGGCCGGGGCCGCCCTTGACCCCATATCCGCTCATCTTGGCGCTGCCGTAGGGGATGCTGGGGTCCGTGACCCCGTAGCAGTTGATCCAGACCATTCCTGTCCGGATGGCGCGCGCGACCCGGTGTGCCCTGCCCACGTCGGTGGTCCACAGCCCGCCGCCCAGGCCATAGTCCGTGTCATTGGCCAGGGCGATGGCGTCGGCCTCGGTGTCGAAGGGAATGACGGAGACCACCGGCCCGAAGATTTCCTCGCGGGCGATCCGCATGTCGTTGGTCACACCCGCGACCACCGTGGGCTCCACATAGTAGCCTTCCGAAGTCACATCGGCGGGCCTGCCGCCACCGGCGACGATACGCGCGCCTTCGGATTCCGCGATGCGCAGATAGCCGTTGACGCGATCGAGCTGGGCCCGTGACGCAAGGGGGCCAAGCTGGGTCCGGGGATCGGAAGCGTCGCCGATCCGCAGCGTTCTGGAGAAGGCGCCGAGCCTTTCGACGAAGGCGTCATGGATCCCGCGCTGGACGAAAAGCCGGGTGCCCGCGTAGCAGACCTGGCCCGTATTGTTGAAGCAGGCCATGGCCGCGCCCGGCACGGCGATATCGAGATCGGCGTCGTCGAAGACGATGTCGGGCGATTTGCCGCCGAGCTCGACCGCGACGGTCTTCATGTTCGAAGCCGAGGCCTCGATGATCTTGCGGCCCGTGGCCGTGGACCCGGTGAAGGCGATCTTGTCGACATCCGGATGGGCGGCGAGCGCCGCCCCCGCCGTCTGCCCCGGCCCCGGAACGATGTTGATCACCCCGTCCGGCAGCCCGGCCTCCATCATGATCTCGGCCAGCCGCAGGGCTGACAGCGGCGCTTCCTCGGCCGGCTTCAACACCAGGGCGCATCCGGTCGCGAGCGTCGGGCAGATGCTCCAGAGCTGGGTGATCAGCGGGCCGTTCCACGGGATGATTCCGCCCACGACACCGACAGGGTCTTTCACGGTGTAGCTCATGAAGGCGCCGGGAACCGAGTTCTCCAGGACCTCGCCGCGAATATTGACCGCCTGGGCGGCATAGTAGCGCAGCGTCTGGAGCATCCAGCGCTTGAAGTTCGACGTCCGCGCGACCGGCGCACCCATGTCGAGCGTTTCCAGCAAACCCAGGCCGTCGAACTCCCGTTCAACGGCGTCGGCGATCCGGAGCATGAGGGTCTGCCGATCGAACGGCTTCCAGGTGCTCCAGGGCCCATCGAAGGCGGCCCGCGCGGCCCGAACTGCGCGATCGATGTCTTCCGCGTCACCCTGTGCGACCTGGGCGATCACCTGACCGGTAGAGGGATTGTAGACATCGAAGGTCTTGCCGGACGCTGCGTCGACCCATTGGCCGCCGATCAGCAGCTTCTTGGCCTTGCCGTCGAGAAAGGGGTGTTGAGTTGCGCTCGGCATGTTGGGTCCGCCGTCTGTCCTGGGGATTTGCAGCTTGGGGGGCGGGTTTCGCCCGACCAAATACGAATTCGGTCTAGCGCGGATAAGACCTTTCTATGGGGGTCCCGTTCAAGCGCCGTCCTAACATCGCCTTCAAGAAACGCGGATCGGCGCTCCAGGCGGCGGCCATAATGGAAGGAGGCGGCCGGCATGGCGGGCAAATGGTTTGACGAGCTGTCGGTCGGGGATGTCTTCCAGCATCCGATCCGGCGCACCCTGACCGAGACGGACAATGTCCTGTTCACGGCCATGACCCACAATCCGGCGCTGCTCCATCTCGATGAGGAGTATTGCCGGACGGAGACGGAGTTCGGTCAGAGGATCGTCAATTCTGCCTTCACTCTGGGACTGATGGTCGGGATTTCGGTCGGGGACACGACCTTGGGGACGGCGGTCGCCAACCTCGGCTGGGACGAGGTGCGCTTTCCCAAGCCGCTGTTTCACGGCGACACCATCCACGTCGAGACCGAGGTGCTGGAACTGCGCGAGAGCAGGAGCCGCCCGGACCAGGGTGTCGTCACCTATCTGCACCGCGCTTTCAATCAGCATGGCGATCTGGTCGCCCACTGCCGTCGCTCGGGCCTGCAGCGCAAGAAGCCGGCGGCATGAGCACGTTGCGGTCCTTCCTGTTCATTCCCGGCGACAGCGACAAGAAGCTGGCGAAGGTCGACGGCTGCGGCGCCGATGCGGTGATCCTGGATCTGGAGGACGCGGTTGCTCCGGCCAACAAGGCGATGGCGCGCGAAAAGGTCACGGCCTTTCTGAAAGCCCGGCCGCGAGAGGCGCGCGCGGTCCAGCTCTGGGTAAGGATCAATCCTCTCGACACGCCGATGGCCTTGGATGATCTGGCTGCGGTGATCGCCGGCGCGCCGGACGGATTGATGTTGCCCAAGGCCGGCGGTCCGGAAGACGTGCGCACCCTGAGCCATCATCTTGATGCGCTCGAAGCCGCGTTCGACGTGGTTCGCGGATCGATCCGCATCCTTCCTGTCGCGACGGAGACCGCGATCGCGCCGTTCCGGCTGGGGGACTACGCCGCCGCAGGCCTCGACCGGCTGGCCGGCCTGACCTGGGGGGCCGAGGATCTGGCGACGGCCGTGACGGCCTCGACCAATCTGGGCCTTGACGGACAGTGGGCCCTGACGTTCCGGATGGTGCGATCCCTCACCCTGCTGGCCGCCCATGCCGCCGGCGTTCCAGCGATCGAAACCCTCTATGTCGACTTCCGCGACGACGAAGGGCTCATCGCTTCCAGCAAGGCCGCCCGGGCCGAGGGCTTCTCCGGCCGGATCGCGATCCACCCGGCGCAGGTCGCCGGCATCAATGAGGCCTTCACTCCGGGCGAGGACGAGATCGCCCATGCGCGCCGCGTCGTCGCCGCTTTCGCCGAGGCGGGCGACGTGGGCGTGGTTGGGCTGGACGGGAAAATGCTGGACATCCCGCACCTGAAACAGGCGAAGCAGGTTCTGGCTGCGATGGCGGCGAAAACCCCGTGAGCCGTGGGATCGAGACCGTCCTGGAGGCGATCCGACCTGGCGACCGGGTGTTCGTTCCGGGCTCCAGCGGAGAACCTACGGCGCTGCTGGCGGCTTGGGCTGAAGATCCCGCCCTTACGCGCGGTCTGAATATCGTCACAAGCCTCGTTCCGGGCATCAACACTCTTGATCTCAACCGCCTCCACCCCACTGCCAGGGTGACAGGACTGTTCATGCAGCCGGCGTTCGAGGAGGCGGCGCGGTCCGGACGCTATCGTCACCTTCCGCTCGGTTACGGCGGCTTCACGCGCATGCTGGCCGACGGCGAACTGACATTCGATGTTTGCGTGGCCCAGGTCGCGCCCCCGGACTCGAACGGCGACTGTTCGACGGGCCCGGCGGTGGAGTTCCTGGCGCTCGCGGCGCGGCAGGCGTCGCGACGTGTGGGGCTCGTCAACACCAGAACGCCGTCCGTTTCGGGGGCCCCGGCGTTCGCGATGGCCGGGTTCTCGGCGACCGCGACGGTGGACACTCATCTGCCGCGCTATGAGACCGGAACGATCGACGCGGCCTCGGCGGCGATCGCACAACACATCGCCGGCCTGATCCCGGACGGGGCCACGCTTCAGGTCGGTCTTGGGAAAACTCCGGCCGCCCTCATGGCCGCGATCTGTGATCGCAGGGCGTTGAGGCTGCACAGCGGGATGTTCGGCGACGGCGTGATGGCGCTGGCGCAAAACGGCGCGTTGGATCCCGGATTCGATCACCGGGCCTGTGTGTTCGTCGGATCACAGGCTCTTTACGACTGGGCGGCCGAGCAATCCTGCTTGCGGGTCGCCGGCTGCGAGGTCACCCACGGCGCCGCAATCCTGGCCGGCCTCGACGCCTTCTTCGCCGTGAACTCCGCCGTCGAGGTGGACCTTTTCGGCCAGTGCGCGCTCGAACACGCGGCAGGTCGGGCCATCAGCGGCGCCGGCGGTGCACCCGATTTCGCACGGGCAGCGATCCAATCCCCTGGGGGGCGGAGCATTGTCGCCCTGCCCGCAACCGCGGCGAGCGGCGCCCGATCCCGGATCGTGGCGAAACTCGGCGCACCCGCCGTCTGCACCCTGCCCCGGACCGATGTTCAGACCGTGGTCACCGAATATGGCGTCGCCGACCTGAGAGGTCTGGACGTCAACGAGCGCGCCGCCGCCCTCATCAGGGTCGCTGCTCCGGTGTTTCAGGATGGCCTCATCGCCGCCTGGAGCGCCCGTTCCTGATCTTGCCGTTTCCCCTGTTTCACAAGGCGACCTCATGACTTCAGCCACGCCCGAGATTCCCGGCCGCGAACGCAGCCGTTACCGGTTCCTCGTCCTGTTCATGCTGCTAGTCGTGTATTGCCTGAGCTATGTTGATCGCCAGATCATCGGCATCCTGGCCCTGCCGATCAAAACCGACCTGACGCTCAGCGACAGCCAGCTGGGACTGATGGGGGGGTTCGCTTTCGCCATCTTCTACACGGCGACGGGGATCCCTATCGCCAGACTGGCCGACAGGTTCAATCGCACCTGGATCATCACCGCCTCCCTGACGCTGTGGAGCGGCTTTACGGCGGTGTGCGGTCTTGCGACCGGATTCTGGGGTCTGTTCCTTGCCCGATTGGGGGTCGGCATCGGAGAGGCGGGTGGCGTCGCTCCGTCCTTCTCCATTGTCGCGGATTACTTTCCTCCCAAGCAGAGAGCCCGGGCGCTGGCGGTGCTCACCCTGGCCTTGCCGATCGGCTCGGCCATCGGCCTGTTCATCGGCGGCTTTCTCGCAGCTAGCTACGGATGGCGCACCGCCTTCCTGACGATGGGGATCATCGGGATTCTCGTCGCGCCTGTCTTCCTGCTCATCGTGCGAGAGCCTGTGCGCGGACGCCTCGACCCGGCGCCCCTCGTCGGAGCGAAGGTCAGACCGTCGTTCGTCGACGTCCTCACCCACGTTCGTCGCAAGCCGAGCTTCTGGTGGCTGTCCATCGGCAGCGCCATGGCCTCGATGCTCAGCTATGGCTTGGCCTTCTGGTTGCCGGCCTTCATTCACCGCACGCACGGACTGGGCCTGGTCACGACGTCCCAATACCTCTCGGCCATCACGCTTATCGGCGGCGTGGCGGGCATCATCGGCGGGGGCTGGATCAGCGATCATCTCGGCAGCCGGAACCGTGCGGCCTATGCCCTGGTCCCTGCGGTGGCCTTTCTGATCGGCTTTCCGTTCCTGTTGGCCGGGGTTTCCCTGGCGAACCTGACCGTCGTCTTCCTCGTCCTGCTCGTTCCGCAGGCCATGAGCGTCGTCTGGACCGGGCCAAGCGTTGCGGCGGTTCAGCAACTCGCCCCCGCCTCCATGCGCGCGACGGCTTCGTCCATCTATCTCTTTATCACCAACCTGATCGGTCTGGGCGTCGGGACTTACTGCTTCGGCGCGGTCTCCGACGCCTTCACCACACGCTTCGGCGACAGCGCCCTGCACTACGCCATCATGGCCTGCGCGCTTGTGCTCTATCCGCTCGCGATCCTGTTCTACTGGATGGCCTCGCGGAGCCTGGCCCGGGACTGGGAGGGCGCAGAACCGCCCTCCCCCTGACCGGTCGTCAGACGTCGCCGGTCAGCACCAGCCGGCCGGTGACGTCGCCGTGATGCAGGTGCTGCATGGCGTCGTTGACGTCGGACTTTGGCACTTCGGAAACGGGCGTAGCGGCCAGCCGCCCGTCATTGGCCATCGCAAAGACGTCACGGAGGTCCTGGGGCGAGCCCATCAGGGTTCCCTGTACGGTGATCGCCCGGAACACCATCCCCGCGAGAGACAGGGTCAACTCTCCGCCGGTCACGCCGACGAGGATCAGCTTGCCGCCCTTCATCAACACATCTATGGCGCTCTGGGCGGTGGAGGAGATGTTGACGAAGTCAATCACCGCCGCGACCGGGCCGCCGGCCGCTTCGGTGATGCGCCCGACGACGCCCTCGCCGCCGACGACGATCGCGCTGGCGCCCTCGGCCTTCGCGGCGTCGAGTTTCTCCTGGCTCATGTCGACGGAAATGATGTTGCGATGACCGAACGCCTTGAGCATGGCGATCGCGGTCAGGCCGAGTCCGCCCGCTCCGAAGAGAACGACCGGCTGGTCAGGCGCCAGGGGCATGATTTTCTTGACCGCGCCGTAGGCGGTAATGCCCGAGCATCCGTAGGTCGCCGCGAGCGCCAGATCGACCTTGCCGGGATCGACCAGATATCTGACGTCCCGAACCAGCACATGGTCGCCGAAACCACCATTGTGCATGACGCCGAGGCTCTGGGCCCCGCCGGTGCAGAGATTGTCCTGCTCATCGAGGCATGCCGGGCATTGGCCGCACCCGATCCAGGGATAGACGGCCCGTACGTCGCCGACCTTGGCGCCCATAGCCAGTGGGCCGACCGCGACGACTGTGCCGAGGATTTCATGGCCAGGCGCACGCGGGAGCTTCACGCCGCGCTCGGCCAGCTTCATCACCTTGCCGCCGCCCATGTTGTATTCGCCCTTCCAGAAATGGAGGTCGGAGTGACACAGGCCGCAGTGGCTGACCTTGACCAGCACTTCGCCCCCGGTGGGCTCGGGGGTCGGGAACTCCATCTTCTCGAGCGGCTCACCGGCGGCGACAACGGCCCAGGCTTTCATGGGATTTCCTTTCAGGTCGAAAAAACACGGACGAGGGCGGCCCGCAGGTCCCGCTCGAAACGCTGGGCGACGGCGGCCGTCGCGATCAGGTTGAAGCCGTGGTAGGCGGCGGGATAGACGTGCAACTCGGTCGGGATCCCGGCCCGCAGCAGGCGACGCCCGAACTCCAGATTTTCTTCGACGAACAGGTCGAGCCCCCCCGTGCCGATCCAGGTCGGCGGCAACCCCGCCAGATTCACGCCCCTCGCGGGAACGGCGTAACCACGTTCCGACGCCGCGTCTGGTGATCCAGCTAGATAGGACGACCACCCGAAGCGGTTGGCGTGCGGCGTCCAGACATGGCGGCCGGCGACGGGATGCGCCTCGGTGCGATCGTCCAGCATGGGGTAGACCAGCACCAGCAGGGCGATGCGAAAGACTCCGCGATCCCGGGCCAGAAACGTCAGGGCGGCCGCGAGCCCGCCGCCGGCGCTGTTTCCCCGCACCGCGATCCGGGCCGGGTCGACATCCAGCGCTTGAGCCTGCTCATGCAGCCAAGCGAGGCCCGCATACACATCGTCGAGCGCGCCGGGATAGGGCGTTTCGGGCGCCAGTCTGTATTCGACGGACAGGACGACGCAGTCGAGAGCCAGCGCCAGGGCGCGCACCGCCGGATCGTCCCGCAACGCGCTTCCGGAAACATAGCCGCCCCCGTGAATATACAGGAGCGCGCCCCGCCGGTCCGCCCGGGGCGCGAGCGGTCGATAGAGCAGCGCGTTGGCGGGTGGACCGTCTCCCGCCGATCGGCATTCGACCCAGCAGATGTCCAGTCCGGGCGGTGCGGGTTCAAGGTCCCCGCCCCCCATGGCGCCCCTCAGCGCCGGAAGGGTGTCTTCCGAAAGCGAGCCGAGGTCGGGGAGAACCGCCAGCGCCGGCCGCAGTTCGGGGTCGACGCGACCCAGGGCGTCAACAGCGGGGTCAGAGCCTTGCAAAGGAGCACCGGAAATCAGCAAATTCAGGAGACATGAACGCCTACAGGAGATTTGGCGCTGGCGTCGCCGATTTCGAAATACCGAATGCCGCTAGGGCTCATAGGGCGTTCGTATGGAACCGCCGCTGCGCTCATACAGTCTGCGTATGAAGGCCATAAAAAATCGGTGACTGCCCGCGCCTCTGAGCATCGCCTAGCGTGAGCTCATGAATTTCGATCTCACTGAACAACAACGCGCGATCGACCAGGGCGTCCGACAGGTTTGCGCGGGTTTCGACGACGACTATTGGACCGAATGCGAGGCTGAGGCGCGCTTTCCCCAGGAATTCCACGCCGCCATGGCGGAAGGCGGCTGGCTGGGCATCACCATGCCTGAAGAGCTGGGCGGGGCGGGCCTGGGGGTCACCGAAGCCGCCATCATGATGCACGCCGTGGCCTCGTCGGGCGGCGGCCAGTCGGCCGCCTCCTCCATCCACATCAATCTGTTCGGCCCTCACGCAGTCGTCGTCCATGGCACGCCGGAACAGAAACAGCGCTGGCTCACGCCGCTGATCACCGGAGCGCAAAAGGTCTGCTTCGGGGTGACCGAGCCGGACGCCGGCCTGGACACGACCTCGATCTCGACCTTTGCGACGAAGGTCGAGGGCGGCTACCGGGTGTCGGGCCGAAAGATGTGGACCTCGACCGGTCAGGTGGCGGACAAAATCCTGCTTCTGACCCGCACCACCCCCAAGGAGCAGTGCCGCAAGTCCACCGACGGCATGACCCTGTTCTATACCGATCTCGACAGGACCAAGATCGAGGTCCGCCGGATCCACAAGCTGGGCCGCAACGCCGTTGATTCCAACGCCGTCTTCATCGACGACTACTTCATCCCGGACGAGGATCTGGTCGGGCAGGAAGGCCGCGGCTTTTACTATCTTCTCGACAGCCTGAACCCCGAACGGGTGCTGGTCGGGATCGAAGCTGTCGGTCTGGGGCGCGACGCGTTGCGACGCGCCGCGGACTACGCCCGGGACCGAAAGGTGTTCGGTCGGCCCATCGGCCAGAACCAGGGCGTCCAGCATCCGATCGCGGAGTGCTGGACCCATCTGGAAGCCGCCTACTGGATGTGTCTGCGCGCCGCCTTCGCCTACGATGCGGGCCAGCCGTGCGGGGCGGAAGCCAACGCCGCCAAATTCCTCTCCGGCCAGGCGGCGTTCAACGCCGCCACGCGAGCGGTCCTGACGCACGGCGGCATGGGCTATGCGCGGGAATATCAGGTGGAGCGCCTTTTCCGGGAGTCCATCCTGCCCCGCATCGCGCCCGTCACCGAGCAGCTGATCCTGTCCTTCATCGCCGAGAAGGTCTTCGATCTTCCCAAGTCTTACTGAGCCGGGCGCCCGAATATGACCTATCCGCTGGAGGACATCGTCGTTCTGGACCTGAGCCAGATCTACAACGGTCCGTACGCGACCTATCTGATGGCCCTCGGAGGAGCCACGGTCATCAAGGTGGAGCCGCCGGGCGGAGAGTCGCTGCGACGCCGCGGTGAGGTCGGCGGCGCCGCCCTGCCCTTCGCCATGCTGAACGGCGGAAAGTCGTCCCTCGTCCTCGATCTCAAGACCGAGGAAGGCAAATCGGCCTTGCGCGCCCTCGCCGCCCAGGCGGATGTGATCGTCGAGAACTTCGCCCCTGGGGTCATGGACCGGCTTGGCCTCAGCTATGAGAGCCTGGCTGCGGAAAACCCGAAACTGATCTACGCCTCCAGCTCGGGGTACGGCCGCGATGGCCCCTACGCCGCCTATCCGGCCATGGATTTGACCATCCAGGCGATGGGCGCCGTCATGGACATCACGGGCTTCTCGGACCGCCCTCCGGTCAAGGCCGGCCCCGCGATCGCCGACTTCTTCGCCGGCATCCACCTTTACGGCGCGATCGCCACCGCCCTCTTCGACCGGCAACGCACGGGTGTCGCCCGCCGCGTCGAGGTATCGATGCAGGACGCCATCTATGCGTCGCTGAGCTCCAACCTGGGCATGCACTGGACCACATCGGGCGCAGGCCCGACCCGCACCGGAAATCGTCACGGCGGCCTCGCGGAGTCGCCCTACAATGTCTACCCGACCACCGACGGCTATATCGCCATCATCTGTGTGGGCGAGGTTCACTGGCGGGCGCTGTGCGGGGTCATGGGACAGCCTGAACTCGCGGAAGATCCCCGCTTCTCCAGCCTGAAGGCCCGGGTCGCCCATATGGACCTGATCGATGCGACAGTGGCGGACTTCACGCGTCAGCATTCCAAGGAAGCGCTCTTCAATCGCCTCATGGCCGCCAAGGTGCCGTGCGCGCCGGTCCGCACCCTGGAAGAGGTGATGACGGACCCGAACATGCATGCCCGGGGCGCCCTGCAGTGGCAGGATCATCCGGTGCTGGGCCGGATCGTCATCCAGCAGACCCCCTTCCGCTTTGACGGCGTGCCCCTGATCCCTATGGAGCCCAGCCACGCCCTAGGCGCCGACAACGCGAGAATCCTGAAGACGCGTCTGGGCCTGGATGATGCGGCGATCGCCCGCCTCACCCCCGCGAACTGAGAGGCTCTCATGTCCAAGGTGATCATCTCTTGCGCCGTCACCGGCTCGATCCACACCCCGTCGATGTCGCCGCATCTGCCGGTGACGGCCGAAGAGATCGCCGAGAGCGCGCTCGGGGCCGCGGAGGCCGGGGCCGCAATCGTCCACCTGCATGCGCGCAATCCCGTGGACGGTCGCCCGGATCAGTCGCCGGAAGCCTTCGAGCCCTTCCTCAAGACGATCAAACAGGCCTCGGACGTGGTCATCAACCTGACCACGGGCGGCTCGCCCTACATGTCCGTCGAGGAGCGGGTGCGACCCGCTGCGGTCTGGAAACCTGAAGTCGCCAGCCTGAACATGGGCTCGATGAACTTCGGCCTGTTCCCGATGCTGAAGCGCTACAAGGACTTCAAACATGAGTGGGAGCCGGCCATGCTGGAGGGCTCCCACGACCTGGTCTTCCGCAACTCCTTCAAGGACATCCGCTTCGCGCTTGAGACCCTGAACGAGACCGGCGCCCGCTACGAATTCGAGTGCTACGACACCAGCCACCTGCACAATCTTCACTACTTCTGGACCGAGGGTCTGGTGAAGGCCCCGCTGTTCATCCAGACCTGTTTCGGCCTTCTGGGCGGCATCGGTCCGCACCCTGAAGAGGTGCTGCACATGAAGCGCACCGCCGACCGGCTCTTCGGCGACAACTACCGCTGGTCGGTCCTCGGCGCCGGAGCTTCCCAGATGAAAGTGGCGGCCCAGGCCGCGGCCATGGGCGGTCACGTCCGGGTCGGGCTGGAGGACAATCTGTGGATCGGCAAGGGCGAGCTGGCGCCGTCCAACGCCGCTCAGGTGACCATGGTCCGGCGCATCCTCGAAGGTCTGGGTCTGGAGATCGCCAACCCGGACGAGGCGCGCGAAATCCTGTCTCTCAAGGGCGGCGACAAGGTCGCGTTCTGATGGTGTCGGTCAATCGCCAGTGCCGGCTGATCGCCCGGCCGACCGGCGTGGCCCAGGCCGAGCATTTCGCCATCGTCGATGGTGAGATCGCCGACCCGGCCGAGGGCGAGGTTCTGGTGCGCAATACCTTCCTTTCGGTCGAGCCCGCCATGCGTGGCTGGATCGCCGATCAAGGCAACTACTCCGCCCCGGTGGAGATCGGGGCCGTCATGCGGTCGCTGGCCGTGGGCGAGGTCGTGACGTCTTACCATCCGGACTATGCGGTAGGCGACGTCGTCACAGGCTGGTTCGGCTGGCAGCAATACGCCACGGTTCCGGCCTCCGGCATCATCCGAAAGGTTAAGGAGACAGACCTTCCCGCATCGCTCGCGCTCGGCGTTCTGGGCATCAACGGAATTACGGCGCTGCTGGCCCTGACGAAGATCGGCGACCCGAAGCCGGGCGAGACCGTCGTCGTCTCCACCGCCGCCGGCGCCGTCGGATCGGCGGCAGGCCAGATCGCGAAGATCCTCGGCTGCCGCACCGTCGGGATCGCCGGTGGTCCGGACAAGGTCCGGGCCTGCCTGGAGGACTTCGGCTATGACGCCGCCATCGACTATCGCGCGGGGCCGGTCGACGTTGCGTTGAAGGCCGCCTGCCCGGACGGCGTCGATGTCTATTACGACAATGTCGCCGGGCCGATCAGCGACGCCGTCTATCGCCAGATGGCGGTGAACGGCCGGATCGTCGTCTGCGGCACCGCCTCGATCGCCGACTGGTCTGACTGGCCGACGGGGCCGCGTGTCGAGCGCCACCTGCTGCGCCAGCGCGTGAGGATGCAGGGCTTTGTGGTGTTCGATCACATCGCCGAATACGAGCCCGCCATCGCCCGGCTCGCCGACTGGGTTCGTGCAGGACGGCTGGCGTATCGCGAGGATATCCTCGACGGCATCGAGGCCTGCCCCGACGCCCTCGCCGGCCTCTATCGTGGCGAGAACAGCGGAAAGCGCCTGATCCGACTCTGAGATCGGAATGGCCAATGGGAGATCACATCATGGACTTTGCGGGAAAGACCGCCTTTCTGACGGGCGCCGCCTCCGGGATCGGCCTGTCCGCGGCGCGCAAACTGGCTGAAGGCGGCGCCAACGTCATGCTCACGGATCGTGACGCCGAAGCTGTCGAACAGGCGGCCGCCTCCTTGCGGGACCAGGGCCTGATCGCCCAGGCGATCGTGCTTGACGTGCGCAGCGCCGACGCCGTCTCCACTGCGGTCCAACAGACCGTCGACCGCTTTGGAGGGCTGGATTTCGCGGTCAACAACGCCGGTATCGAAGGCAGCCGCCAACGGCTTGCCGATTATGATCTCGACCTCTGGCGCAACCTGATGGAGGTCAACCTCAACGCCGTCTTCTACGGCATGAAGGCCCAGATCCCCCATATGGTCGCAGCCGGTCGCGGTGCGATCGTCAACACGGCCTCGATCCTGGGCTTGCATGGACGCGCGACCGGCTCGGCTTACAGCGCCGCCAAGCACGGGGTCATCGGCATGACCAAGTCCGCGGCCATCGAATATGCGCCGGCGGGCGTGCGCATCAACGCCATCGCTCCGGGATACATCGAGACACCGCTACTGGCGTCGATCACCGAGGAAGCCCGTCAGATCCTGGTCGGCAAACATCCGATCGGTCGGCTGGGAACGGCTGATGAAGTCGCCGACGTCGCGGTCTTTCTTCTGTCCGAACAGGCGTCGTTCGTCACGGGAAGCGTCCATCTGGTGGACGGCGGCTTTCACGCCGTCTGAGGCCCTCCCGCCCGATCACGATCCGCTTCACAGGCCCGGATTGCTTGCGCCACCCGGCGAAGCATGGTTCCGTTCTCTTTGGATATCCGGTCCATCGCACCTCCGTTCAATGAGAGGTCGAGGCCGGAATCCGATCGATCCAGGGAGGGTCGGACCATGGAAATCAGGCATCTTCGCTATTTCGTAGCGATGGCGGAAACCGGCAGTTTGATGAAGGCCAGCGAGCGCCTTCACGTCGCCCAGCCGGCCCTCAGCGTTCATCTCGCCAACCTCGAGGCGGAGCTGGGCACCACCCTGGTGACACGCAGCAACCGGGGCGTGGAGCTGACGCCGGACGGCGCCTTCCTCTACGATCGCGCGGTCACGCTTCTGAAATACCACCAGGATTCGGTCTCGGCGTTGAAGGACCGGAACGCACGGCCGAGCGGCTACGTCTCCATCGGCCTGACATCCGCCATGCCTTCGCTTCTTGCCGCCGACCTTTATCGCGCTGCGCGCGAGGAGATGCCCGACGTCAGTCTCTACCTCGTCGACGCCAGCACCTCGGCCCTTTACGAATGGCTTCAGGAAGGCCGCATCGATCTGATCACCTGCTTTAATCTCCCGGAAACGCCTGAGCTGGAATCCGTGCCGCTCTACTGGGAAGATTATTGCCTGGTGGGCCGCAACAATGGCGAGCCCCACTCCGACGAAATCGATTTTGAAGACATCCTCGACCTGCCTCTGGCGATGCCGAGCGCGTCAACGACCTTGCGCAAGGCGCTCGACGACGCCGCCGCGCGCCGTGGCCTGCAGCTCGCGCCGCGCTTCGAGACGGAATCGGCGCAGGCTCTCAAAGCCCTTGCGCGCTCCGGCGAATGTTTCGCCGTTTTGCCCCGCGCCTGTGTTCATGAGGACGTCGTCTCGGGCGTCCTACAGGCCCGACGCGTGGTCAACCCGGACATGCGGGGTCTGATGACACTGGTCAGTCTTGCCAGCCGCCCGCTGGGCCCCGCACAGCTGGCGGTTCGGGATCTCGTCCAGCGCCTGACGCGCAAGATGGCGGATGACATGGAGAAGGAGGATCGCGTGATCTCCAACCCTGTGATCCGCAGCATGCCGACCTCGCTGTTCCCGAATTCCCAAGGACGACGGCGCGCAAACCTCCGCGCCGTCTGACCGCCCCTCGGGGTCAGGAGGCGCTGGCGGTCGTCGGGGCCGCAGACCTGCCGCCGATGTGAAACCCCTCGTAGCCGCGTTCGGCAACATCGCGGGTCTTGGCCGCATAGGTCGACCAGCCCCCGACGTAGGGCATGAACACGCGCGGCTTTCCGGGAACGTTCGCCCCCATATACCAGGACGCGGCCTTGCCGTAGAGCGTGGGCGCCGCAACCTCGTTGACGTGGTCCACCCATGCATCTTCGGCCGCCCGGTCCGCCTCGATGAGGGCGTCCGGCCCGGCGCCGAGCGCGGAGATACAGTCCATGATCCAGTCCACGTTCTGCTCGACGGACATGACCATATTGCTCAGGACGGACGGGCTCCCCGGTCCGTTGACCATGAACAGATTAGGGAACCCGGCCGTCATCATTCCCAGATAGGTCCTCGGTCCCGCAGCCCATTTTTCCTTCAGAACCTCGCCCTCGGCGCCGCGGATGTCGATGGCCGAAAGGGCGCCGGTCATCGCGTCGAAACCCGTCGCCATGACGAGATCATCGATCGGGTACTCTCCCGCCGACGTCACCACGCTATGGGCCGTAACTCGCTCGATAGGCTCCGACCGAAGGTCCGCCAGATAGACGTTCGGCCGGTTGTAGGTTTCATAATAGTCGGTCGCGACGCAGATCCGTTTGGAGCCGACCGGATAGTCTCGCGGAGTCAGCTTCTGGACGATGTCGGGGTCCTGGACGATGTCCGCGATCTTCTCGCGGATGAAATCGGCCACGAGCGCGTTGGACTGCTCATTCCGCAAGATGTCGTTGTAGGCGTAGAGGAAGTTGGAGCCACCGTTCCGCCAACGCCGCTCCAGCTCCGTTCTGCGCTCTTCCTCCGACACGTCCAGCGCGGACTTGTCGCCATATTCGTAGAGCATGGCTGATCGGGTCTGACGCGCCCTATCCCGGTGGGCGTCGTAGTTTTCCTTCCAGTCAGCGACCTCGTCGTCGGACAGGAGGCGGTTGCGGGCGGGAACAGCGAAGTTCGGCGTACGCTGGAAGACCGTCAGATTCTCGGCCTGGGCGGCGATCTGCGGGATGGCCTGGACTGCGGAGGAACCGGTGCCGATGACGCCGACCTTACGGCCGGTGAAGTCCACGCCCTCCTGCGGCCAGCGGCCGGTGTGCAGCATCCGACCTTCGAAGGTTTCGATCCCCTCGATGTCCGGCAAACGCGAAGCCGACAGACTGCCGGTCGCCATGATGCAGTAGCGCCCCTCATAGGTGTCGCCACGATCCGTTCGAACCGCCCAGTGGTTCCCGGCCTCGTCGTAATGAGCGGCTTCCACCCGGGTCTCGAAACGGATCATGCCGCGCAGGTCGAACCGGTCGGCGACGTGCTGAATATAGGACAGGATTTCCGGCTGGGCGGCATACTTCTCGCTCCAGGTCCACTCCTGCTGAAGCTCAGGCGAGAAGGAGAAGGAGTACTGCAGGCTCGGCACATCGCAACGCGCGCCCGGATAGCGGTTCCAGTACCAGGTACCGCCGACGTCATCGCCGGCTTCCAAGGCGATGACGGACAGGCCCATCTTCCGGAGCCGGTACAGGAGGTAAAGGCCCGCGAAGCCGGCCCCGACCACGATGACGTCATATCGGCGGCTTGAAGAAGTGTCTGCGGCTTGGGGGGTGCTCATCACTGTACCTGAACGGAGGCGAGGACTCGAAAGGCGAAAAAAGCAAAAGAGTGGCCGACCGCCTGACGGCGGCCGGCCAGTCGGGGAGGAAACGCTAGAAGTTGGAGGTCAACCGCACGCCGAAGGTGCGCGGTCGGGAATAGGCGCCCTGATCACCGAGAACGGCGGAGGACACCGTGGCCAGATGGTCGGAATCGGTCAGGTTCTGTCCCCACAGGGCGATCTTGTACTGGCCGTCCGCCGTGGTCCACGACACCTGACCGTTGATGGTCGTATAGGCGTCCTGCTTGATCCGGTCGTCGACGCCCCAGTTGTAGCCGCCGTTGTAGTAGATGTTTCCGGACATGTTCAGATCGCCGGAGAAAGCCCGGAAGGTGTAGTCCATGCTCAGGCTGGCGGTAACCTCGGGAACCCGCGTCATCCGGTGCCCGCTCGCGTCGATGATCACTGCGGTGTTGCCGCCCCCGGGTCTGGCCACGAAGGATTGTGCCAGCGGGAAGCTGTCGTATTTGGCGTCGAGATAGGCCGCGCTGACGACGATGTTGAACGCGGGCGCCGGTCTCAGGGTGACGTCGCCCTCGATCCCGTTGATGGTCGCCGACGCGGCGTTCTGCAGGATCACGGAGGCGTTGTTCGGATCGGGAGACCGCGCGAAGATCTGGATGTCCTGATAGTCGGTCGTGAACGCCGCAACATTGGTCCGCAGCCACGGCAGGGGATCCGATTTGATCCCCACTTCCCAGCTCTTGACCTGCTCGGGATCGACCGGGACGGGCGCGAAGCCGGTGGCGTTGAACACCCCGGACTTGAAGGCCGTCGCGTAGCGCAGATAGGCCTTGGTCTTGTCGCTGATCGCATAGTCCAGCGAGGCCGAAGGGTTGAAGCTGTCCCACGATTTCTCGGTGAACGGCAGGACCTGGGTATTGGTGCCGTTCCGCGCCTGGGCGTTTTTGGTATCGTTGCTGTAGCGACCGCCGACGGTGAGGCTCAATGCTTCGGTGATGTCGTAGCTGCCCTGAGCATAGACCGCCCAGGCTTCGGCGTGAGTGTCGGTGTAGATCAGGCCGCCGTTGAGATTGCGCGGATTCTGGCCCGCGCTGTTCTTGAAGTAGAATGCGCCAACAACCCAACTGAACGGACCGTCGCCAGCCGAAGCTGCGAAGAGCTCCTGATTGAAGCTCTCGTCATACTGGTTCGAAGCCAGCCGGAACGCGTTCACGGGCGTCATGTCGATATCGGCCGAATAGGCCAGCTCGTTCTCCTGGTACCCGGAGATCGCCGTCAGGGTGAAGGGCTCAAACTGACGCACGATCGTCAGGCTGGCACCTTTCTGCGTCGTGCTCAGGCTGGGTGCGAAGCCCAAATCCTGCGAACTGCGCAAGCAGCACGTCTCGATCGGCACGGTCGGATTGGCCTGACGCGCGATCGTGTTGCCATTCAGCGCAAAGTTCGCGATCGAGCTGTCGTCGTAGCGGTCGGCGTAGGTCGCCGCGAGCGTGATTGTAGTCAGATCGTCGGGCGTGAACTGCAACTTGCCGCGCAGGGTGATGCTGTCGATGCTCCCGAAATGACGGCTATTGGTGACGTCATAAACATAGCCGTCATCCTTGATGTAGTCCGCGCCGAAGCTGGCGGCCACGAGGTCTGAACCACCGTTCAGGTAAAGGTTCGCCGACCGCTCATTGTAGCTTCCATAGCCGATTGAGGCCTTGCCCCTGAACCCGGGACGCGGCGACTCCGTGATGATGTTGATGGCCCCGCCCGTCGCGTTGCGCCCCAGCAGAGTGCCTTGCGGACCCCGCAGAACCTCGATGCGCTCGATGTTGCTGAGCTCGAACAGGGCGCCGACGACAAAGGGTTGATAGACGCCGTCAAGGTAGATCGGCACCACCGACTCGTCGCCCGGATTGACGCCCCGCGTGCCGATGCCGCGGATGGCCGCCTGCGGGGCGTAGCTGTTCAGGGTGAAGGAAAGACTGGGGGTCACCGTGGCGAGGTCTCGGGTGTTGACCACGCCAGCATTCTCCAGCTGCTCGCTCCCGAAGGCCGAGATGGCGGCGGGAATATCTTGGACCCTCTCCGAACGGCGCTGCGCCGTGACGACGACTTCATCCAGTGACGTCGTCGCCTGCGGCTCCTGTGCCTCGGCGTCTGCGGGACCCGTCGATTGGGCGAAGGCGGGAGCCGCCGTCATCAGGAGAGCGCCGAGCGACGCTCCCAAAAGGAACTCTGAACGAGACTGCGAATAACGGCTCTTGCGAGTGAACATTTGATGCCTCCCATGTGGCGTGGATGCCCGCTTGACGCCCGAAGGCGCCAGCAAGTCTTGTCCTTGGCTTTCGACAGACGTTCGTCCGCCACCGGCCTGATCTATGCTGTCGATCAAGGCCCGGCATGAAAGGAGTGGCATTGGCCACTGTGTATCGGAACTAGCAAATGCCTCTGTCGCCTATAGCGACGCCGTATGAGGCCGCCATCGTCAAAAGCGATATCCAGCGGACATGAGCACGGAACCCGAACTCTATCCCGTCCCCGCCGACTGGGCGGCGAAGGCGCATATGGACCGGGCGGGCTATGAGGCGGCGCGGGTCGCGGCGCGCGACACGCCCGACGCCTTCTGGGCCGAGGCGGCGAAGCGTCTGGACTGGATCACCGCGCCGACGAAGATCAAGGACGTGTCGTTCGCGAAGGACGACTTCCACATCCACTGGTTCGCCGACGGCGTGCTGAACGTGGCGTACAACTGCGTCGACCGGCACCTGGCCGAACGCGCCGATCAGACGGCGATTCTCTTCGAGGGCGACGATCCGTCGGTCTCGGGCGCCATCACCTATGCGGAGCTGCACCGTCAGGTCTGCCGCATGGCCAATGTGCTCAAGGACCTCGGTGTCCAGAAGGGCGACCGCGTCACCATCTATCTGCCGATGATCCCGGCCGCCGCCGTGGCCATGCTGGCCTGCGCCCGCATCGGGGCCATCCACTCCGTCGTCTTCGGCGGCTTCAGCCCCGACAGCATCGCCGGCCGCATCGAGGACTGCGGCTCGACTGTGGTCATCACCGCCGACGAGGGCCTGCGCGCCGGCAAGCGGATCGCGCTCAAGGCCAATGTCGACGAGGCCCTGACCAAGGTGTCGGTCGAAAAGGTGCTGGTCTTCGCCCACACCGGCGCCGACGTGCCGATCGTCGAGGGCCGCGACGTGCGGTTCGAGGAGGCGGTGAAGACCGTCAGCGACGACTGTCCCTGCGAGCCGATGGCCGCCGAGGATCCGCTGTTCATCCTCTACACCTCGGGCTCGACCGGCAAGCCCAAGGGGGTGATGCACACCACCGGCGGCTATCTGTTCTGGGCCAGCTACACCCACGAACTGGTCTTCGATTATCGCCCCGGCGAGGTCTTCTGGTGCACCGCCGACGTGGGCTGGGTCACGGGCCACAGCTACGTCGTCTATGGCGCGCTGGCCAACGCCACCACGACCCTGATGTTCGAGGGGGTGCCCAACTATCCCGACAACGGCCGCTTCTGGTCGGTGGTCGACAAGCACAAGGTCGAGATCTTCTACACTGCGCCGACCGCCCTGCGCGCCCTGATGCGCGACGGCGACGAGCCGGTGAAGCGCTATAGCCGCAAGTCCCTGCGCCTGCTGGGTTCGGTGGGCGAGCCGATCAATCCCGAGGCCTGGCGCTGGTATCATGAGGTCGTCGGCGAGGGCCGGCTGCCGATCGTCGACACCTGGTGGCAGACCGAGACGGGCGGCATCCTCGTCTCCCCCCTGCCCGGCGCCACCGACCTCAAGCCCGGTTCGGCGACCAAACCCCTGCCGGGCGTGGAGCTGGAACTGGTCGATGCGGACGGTGTGGTGCTGGACGGCCCCAACAGCGGCAACCTCGTCATCACCGACAGCTGGCCGGGCCAGATGCGCGGCGTCTGGGGCGACGACCAGCGCTTCTTCGACACCTATTTCAGCGCCTATCCGGGCAAGTATTTCACCGGCGACGGCTGCCGCCGGGATGAGGACGGCTATTACTGGATCACCGGCCGGGTCGACGACGTCATCAACGTCTCGGGCCATCGGATGGGCACCGCCGAGGTGGAGAGCGCCCTTGTCCTGCACGACGACGTCGCCGAGGCCGCCGTGGTCGGCTTCCCCCACGGCATCAAGGGCCAGGGCATCTACGCCTTCGTCACCCTGAACGCCGGCGTCGTCCCCTCCGACGACCTGCGCAAGGCCCTCATCGCCCGGGTCCGCCACGAAATCGGCCCCATCGCCGCCCCCGACGCCATCCAGTTCGCCCCCGGCCTGCCCAAGACCCGCTCCGGCAAGATCATGCGGCGGATCCTGCGCAAGATCGCGGAGAACGACCTGGGGTCGCTGGGGGATACGTCGACGCTGGCGGATCCAAGTGTGGTCAAGGATCTGGTGAAGAACAGGGTGGGGTGAGCGTGGCAGCCGCAGATGCTCGCACATCGCCAGGACGCGACTATGCCGGATCGGTCCTCGCCGTTCCTATCCGTAGTCACCGCCTGGAGATGGTCCGGGCCAGATGCCATCCAGCTTCTGAATATTCTGGCTTCCAACTAGGATGATCCACCGTCAGGTGGCGATGAAGGCTCGGCGACGACGCGACTGTCGGTAAACCTGACGACCTGCCAAATGTCGGGAGAGCGCCATAAGCGGACACTCAACCGCAGTCGGAAAGTCGACATTGGTCGACGGGTCGCACTAATAGCTTCCGGTCAGACGCGCTTCTATTGTCTCAACGAACGCAAGTTCGGCCGGGTCGATCACGCCGTCTGCATCCACGATCCGTCGAACAGACCGCCGGAGGAGCCGACCGTCTTCCGGTCTGACGCGTGACAGTGAGCGGAAGAAGCTGGCGTGATCGGGCGTCAGAAGGGAGAGGCGTCCCCGCAACAGGCCCTCGTCGAGAGCGCCGTCCTCGTAGCGGTCGAAGACGTGAACCAGAAGCTGGTCTTGTTCGTCGGGATCGAACCGCCCATCCGACGCCCCAACAACGGTGAGGATCGTCAGATCGTCCGAGCACAAGCGGAACGCACGGTCCTCGTGGCTCTCGGCAACGGTCAGGAGCGGGTGGCCAAGGAAGAACGCGCGAGGATCGCCATGCACCTCACCGGTCGAGACATCGAAGACCTCAAGTACCCTGTCCAGAGAGAAGCGTCGCGCACGCTGCCGGAGGTGACAGAAGCACAGCAACAGCGGACCCGAGCGCCCTGTCTCGATCTTGCGGACCGTGACGATCCGCTGAGACACGTTCCCCGCTACGTCTTCGTAGACAAGATGGAAGACGATCGGCACCGTCTCCGCCATATCGGCGGCGCCCGCCATCTCGACGCTGTCCTCGGCATCTGCGGTCGAGGCCTTACCGCCGATGTTCAGGAATCGGGTCGCGGCAGCCTGTGCCCCCAGCGCTGCCTTCACCGTCACGAAGTGATCGAGACTTACCCAACTCATGCTGCGACCTTCCGCACGACCAAGTCTCCCTTGATCGTCACGACGTCGGCGGCATCGAGGCGGTCGACGCCGGCTTGCAGGACTTCCTTCAACTGGGCGCTGGTGGCCGAGAAGCCGAATGCCCGCGAGGCGGCCTGAACGAGGTCATCCCGGCCTGCGCCGTAGTTGGCGTCGATGATGGTCAGGAGCACCTGATCGATCTCGGCCGGCGGCAGAGCCTCCGGCTTCCGCAGCGACAGCGATGTCACCATCGATCGATCCCGGCCCACTACCGCCTGTTCGGGCGCCGAGTAGAAGGGCCCGCCCAAGATCAGACCGTGCTGAACCGCAGCCGTGACAGCCCGCTCTACGGCCGCTCGGATGCGGGAGCCCGCCTTGCCCACACCCCAAAGAATTCGGATGCGGGTGACGATCTGGTCGATATGAATTGGGCCTTCGACCTGAACGACCTTGACCACATAGGCGGCCATCTGAGCCAGAGAGGTTTCGTGAGGCTCAACCGCGCGGTTCACAGGGAAGTCGGCCTCGACATACAGATTGCGGTCCGACACGAACGTCGATCCGGCCTCCATCACCGCAGTGACGACCTCGTAGTCATCGACCCGTTCCGCCTCGAAGGAGACCGGCACGGCGCGGGCGGGCTTGTAACCGTCCTCGTCGCGCGCAGCCCACTCGGCCCTCGCGGCGGCGATGGCATCCTCGATCTTCTTCAACTCGGCTTGTGGACGCAGATACCAGTCGGCGCTCCAGACCCGATGGATGATCCAGCCGTGGGCTTCTAAGACCTGCTGACGCAGGCGGTCACGGTCCCGCGCCGACCGCGACGAATGGAACTGGGCGCCGTCGCACTCGATGCCGAGGGTAAACCGGCCCGGCTTGTCGGAGTCCGAGACGGCGAGATCGACGCGGAAGCCCGATGCGCCGATCTGGCGTTTGACGTCGTAGCCCAGAGCCTGGAGCCGTTCACAAACCTGGATTTCGAACTCGCTGTCGAAATCCTCACCCGTGACTTCCCCCAGACCGAAATGGCCGGTTTCGGCGAAGGTCAGGAACAGTTTGAGAGCCGTGACGCCCCTGGCTCTGGACCGTTCGAGGTCGACGTCGGCACCAGTGAAGTTGCAGAAGACCTCGCACCGCAGCTTCGCCCGCGAGATCAGGACGTTAAGGCGGCGCTCGCCGCCTTCACCGCTGAGGGGACCGAAGGCGTGGGCGAGATAGCCCTGCTCGGTCTTGCCGTAGCCCACCGAGATGAAGATGACGTCGCGCTCGTCCCCCTGGATGTTCTCCAGGTTCTTGACGAAGAAGGGCTCGTTGGAGGCGCCGCTGAAGAATTCCTCGACGTCGGGGTTGGCCCGCCGCAGCAATTCCAGGTCCTTCAAAACCGCCTGCCGTTGCGCGACCGAGAAGGTGGCGACGCCCAAGGTCTGCTCTGGGCTGGTTCGGGCGTGGTGGATGACCGCCTCGGCGACGGCCTTCGCTTCCTTGGGATTGGTCCGTGTGCCGCCTCTGTCGTAGGCGGTGTCCTTCATTAGGTTGAACTTCAGCCCCATGCCGGCGACGTCGTCATAGGGGCTGGGCACGATGAACAGCTTGTTCTCGTAGAACTCGCGATTGGAGACCGCGATCAGGGACTGGTGCTTGGAGCGGTAGTGCCAGCTCAGCATCCGGTGGGGCACTCCCTTGGCCAGACAAAGTTCAAGGATGCTTTCGGCGTCCTTGGCCTGGATGGTGATCCCGTCGTCGCTTTCCTCGGGGTCTTCCTCCCCCGTCAACTTCTTGAAGAAGGCAGTCGGCGGCAACTGGCGCTCGTCGCCGACGACGACGATCTGATTGACGCGGGCGATCGCGCCCAAGGAGTCGACAGGCTCGATCTGGCTGGCTTCGTCCATGACCAGAAGGTCGAACTGCATGCCGCCCGGCTTCAGGAACTGGGCGACCGACAGCGGGCTCATCATGAAGACGGGCTTGAGTTGCTGAATCGCAGGCCCGGCCTGTTCCAACAGGACGCGGATGGGCTTATGGCCACGCTTGCGGGCGATCTCGGCATTCAGCACGCCAAGGGGACCGATCCCAGCAGCGCCGCGCGGACGTCCCTCGGCATGGGCGGCGACGATCTGCTCCTGGGCGAGACCGATGCGGGCTTTATCCAATTGCCGGAACGAAGCCACCTGATTGTTGTGACCGTCGCCATCGAAGGCGCGCAGTTCCGGCCACGCCGTGAAAAGCGTGACGCGTAGGACCTCCGCGTAGGCCCGCTCGAAAGCCGGGCCGAGCGTCCTGTGGTCGAGCTGACCATCGTGAAGTCCATCGACCAAGCTTCCGGCGCCGAGATCGCTCAAGGCCCTGGCGCGTGTTGCGAAGGCGATGAAGCGGCTGATGCCCTCAAGGTCTTCAAGCCATTCCGTTAGACGGCTGGCGAGAATATCGAGCGCTATGGCGGGTGTATCCCTGACCCCGAAGGCCCGCTTCAAATCGAGATCGAGTTCCGCGACGATCGCGTCCAAGCGTGTTTCCAGGTCCGGCAGAGCCTTCGACAGGCCAGCCCGCGCTTTCTCAATCCGCGTCGTGTCATCGACCTCCGACAACCGCGCCCAGACGACGTGTGGCAGGGCTTCGTGAGTGCGACGCCAAGCCAGGATGGCATCGAGTTGCCCCCAGTCTGATCTCTCTCCCTTCCAAGCTGAACCGAAGGCGGCTCCGGCCGGCCCTGCGGCAAGGAAGGCAGCCTTCGCGTTCTGGGCAGCCGTCATGCGGTCGACGAGTGCGATCCGCTCGGCGGGGGTCTTGGGCAGAGGCGCGGTCAGATAAGATCGAAGGAGCGCGATCTGGGCGCGATAGTCGCTGTCAAGGAAGCGGAACAGGCCGGCGCCCTTGGTGACGATCGCGGTGCGGATGGCAGCGAAATCGGCGGCTTGACCAGTTTGGTTGAAAGCCTGCTCGGCGTTCGCCCACGCTGCGACATAGGCGCGCCCAGCGTCGATCAGGCGCTGAAGGGCGTCTGGGTCGTTCCATGTCGTCGACGTCAGCGCCTGACGATCGAGCCCAGACGGCAGAGGCGTCACCGAGAGACACGCCATCGAATGCTTGAGATCGGCTACCGACCTCGGCGCTTCGCCCCCCAGAACGTCGACACTGAGGGCGCCGTGCTGCTCGGCTTCGGTCTTCGCGCGCGCCAGCGTCTGAATTCGGTCTCCGAGGGCGTGACGTTCGACCGGGTCTATGGCGTCCCGGCGCACACCACGCCAGACATTAGCTGGCGCGGGACCCAGAGCACGAGAACGCTCAGCTACATCAGCGATGACCTCGCGCAGTGCAGCGACGCCCGCTCTGTCCCAAAGGTCCGCGCCGGTCAGGACATAGCCGGCAGGCGCGGTGGATTCCTGAGACCGGGCGAGTAGCCCCAAGATCGCCTGGGGTGTTAGGCCGCTGGGCTTCAAAGGCTCGTGCAAGCGTCTGGCGAACGCATTCAGGGCGCCGCTCGTCTCGCCCAGTTTGTCGATGACGCTCAGGTCACCCCGCGCCGGCCTGTGCTGGGCGTCTCGTGTCCGCTTCAGTTCTTCGAGGACAGTGCGCTTGTTGACCTTGTTGGAGTGAAGCTCAAGGGTCAGCGGCCCAAGCCCGACCTGCCGAAGACGGCGGTGGACGACATCCAGGGCCGCCATCTTCTCGGCGACGAACAGGACCTTCTTCCCGCGCGCAACGGCGGCAGCGATGATGTTGGTGATCGTCTGCGACTTGCCGGTTCCGGGCGGCCCCTTGACCACCAGGGATCGTCCACCGGCGGCCTCGGCGATGACGACGGTCTGGGAACTGTCGGCGTCGACGACATGATGGAGTTCGAGCGGTTTGATGACGTCGTCGATGGCGTCGTGGTCGCCAATTAGCGGAGCGCTATCCGGGAACCCGTCGCGCAGCAGAGCGCCGATCATCTCGCGGGTGTCGATGCCGGCTTCGGCGGGCCAGTTGTCGGGATCGAGGTCCCGATACATCAGGAACTTGGAGAACGAGAAGAAGCCCAGCACCATGGAGTCGGGCAGAACCTCCCAGCGCTTATGGTTGGACACCGTCTCCGCGATGCGCGCGCAGTAGCCCGCCAGATCGACCTCGTCCTCGTCCTTGAAGTCCTCGATCGTAAGGGCGAACTCGACCTTCATCTTGGCCTGAAGCGTCAGGTTTGGCGACGGAGGTTCGTCGCGCCAGCGCAGCTTGAATTTGTCGGCCGCGCTGGTGCGCTCCAGCTTCACGGGCAGCAGAACAAGCGGCGCATGTCGCGCGATGTCGGACGTGTCGCTGTCGAACCAGCGCAGAAGGCCGATGGCCAGGTAGAGGATGTTGACACCCTGTTCCTGCTCCAGCGTCTGGGCGTCATACCAGACGTCGAACAGCCGCTTCTGAAGCCCTTCCGACGTCAGCCGGGTCTGGAGGCGGGTGTCGGTGTGCCGGGATGCCACGCCGCGTTCGTCGACAGCATCATCGCCGGGCTGGGGAATGCCGCCGGTGATGTCGTCGTCGGGGTCGAGTTCCGCACGGTCGGCTTCGCTCAACTGAACGCCGGGCACGAAGCTGAGGGCCTTGTTGGAGGTCAGCAGTCGGAACACCTCGACCGACTTTTCATCGACGATCTCAATGGCGCGGTTGTTCTTGGTCCGCAGCGGCGTGTTTAGCAGGCGGTTGCGGGTCGAGAGGTCGAGGAGCGCGTTGCGTTCCTTCAACAGCCGGTCGCGAATTGAAATGATGGCGTCGCCGTCGGCCATGCTCAGCCTCCCCCGAGGTTGCAAGACACTGATCTTACAAGCAACTCAGAGGCGTTGGCGAGTCAGTTCGGAGACGCGCCAGAAGCGGACACTGGCTTGACGCCGGCGACCGGACATCCAGCCCCTTAAGACAAGCGACCTTGGCTCAAGGGGCCAGGTCGGCATGGGCGCCCCCTATCTGCGCCGCCGGGCCGTCGAACTGGCGACCCGTACCGAGGAGGCGGTCAACCGCGCCGTCGAAGTCCTGGTCGACGAAGGAATTGACAGCAAGACCGTGCGCGCCGTCGCCGACCACATTCTGGACCGCAGCCGTCGCTTCCTCGAAGTGAGCAGCCCCAGAGCCGAGACCTGACCTCGGACGAAGCCGTCCCCAGTTCGATGGACCGGAGGTCGTTGAAGATCGGCCGCTGTGGGCGCAAACCTTCGTTCCACAAAAGCGGGAGCGACGCGGCCAAGGCCTGGCGCGTCGAAGGGGACGCATTGCACGAAGACGATCGAGAAGCCGAACCGACACCCCGTTGGAGCGTGCGCCTTCGAAACCGGATGGGCCTAGCCGCCTCCAACGTCCTGACGGTGCTGGACGGCACCCTCCGGCCCGCGCCTTGGTTATCTTCCATCGCACGAGCGCATGTTCGATCGCATCTGAAAAACAACCGGACCTCCCGGCTTCTTCGCTACGGTCCCCTGAGGCAAACGCTCGCCACGATCTCCCGACACCCCCTTAAGGGACTGGCGCTGGCGGGGCTGGTCTATGCGGCCGCTCTGGCCGTCACCTGGAGCATCCCGTTCATCCCCTGGGGACCCACCACGCCAGCGTCGGCCGAAGACTATTTCCGGGACTTCCAGACGATCAACCTCGCGCTGATGGGCGCCCAGGCGACGCTGCTGGGTCTGGTCTATCCCCTGGTCATCGCCCTGGTCAGCCTGCTGTTTCAGGAGACGGCGGCGCGGGGTGCCCGGCTGAACGTCTACTTCAAGGAGACCGAAGCCACGGCGGTCGGCTCCATGGCCCTGGTCTTCGTCGCTGTCGTGAGCTTGCAGTCGCTTGTCTATGGCCAAATCCCGGTCCGCGTGGTCGCCGCCGCGACCGTCGTGAACATCCTCTGGTTCACCCTCAATCTGATCGGCCTCGCCTTCTTCGTCCGAAGCAGTCTGGATTTCATCCGGCCGACCGGACGTCACCGCATGCTGGAGAGCTACGTCGCCAATACCGCGTGGCCCGCCCAGTTTCGGGCCGTCGTGCGCACCAACCGGCTACTGGGCGCCCAGACCTACGGCTATGTCGAAGCGCCGGCCGAAGCGGGCGCGGTCGGCCTGATCAATCCGTATGAGTTCGATGGCGTAATCGCCAGTCGAACGCTCTCCCGTCCCCGCACGCTCGTCGACGTGGCGTTCGGTCGACTGAACGCGGTCCTGCGGAGCCAGAAGCGGAACGCGATCTTTGGGCGGTCGCCCGCGTCCATCACCTTCGCGCCTTCCATCGACAGAGAATACGACGAGGGCCGGATCGACCTCGTGCGCGGTACGGGGACGCTGTCGAAGGCGGAACGCTTGGTCCTGAACCGGGCCTATCGATTTGCGCGACCGGATCGCAGGGACCCCAGCTCCCTGACACAGGACCTCCTCACGGAGCTGGTCGCCTCGGCCCAGCTCCAGTTCGAGGCCGGCAACTACGATCAGTTCGACGCCCGCATCGACGAGGCGACCCGATTGCATATCCGGCTGTACGAGTTGGGCGCGAACCCCCGTCTGCCGGGCAGCGATCCCTTCAACTACGCGGCCATAGAAGAGGGATGGGACACTCTGGGTGCCAGCTGGGCCGCGACCTACCGCGACCTGCTGAACCGGGCCGGCGACCGGATCGACCGTGAGCCGCGCTTCTTCGAACGCCTCATCTACATCCCTAGCCGCATCCATCGACGCATCCGCTCGGTCGCCCCCACCGATGCCCGCAAGGCGCTCTTCCATCTCGCCGCCCTCCCCGGCCTGGCGCTCCTGGACCGCGCGGGACAGGAGAAGGCCGACACCGCGCCAGCCGGAACGCCGCCGGCGATCTTCAGCTTCCCGGGCGCCGCGGGCGAGAAGTACAAGCGGTTCTGGATCAACTACGTCGGAGGCTGGGAAAGCTTCGGAGAAGAGCTCGCCGCCCTGAAACGCCGTGGAGACGAACGCCCGGGGTGGGACGAGCTCCGCGCCCTGTCCGACGAGTTGTTCCGCCACCTGATCGACACGGCCATGCTCACCATCCGGGCCGCGCAGATCGGCGAGACCCAGGCCATCGGCTGGACCGGCGACATGCTCCTGAACTGGCGCAACCGGACGACCCGACGCCTGAACCAGGATCGCGGCGGATGGGCGCTGCATCGGCCTCTGCTCACCTTGCGTCACGCCCGGTTCAGTTGGGCCGAGATCGAGGCGGCGCCTCTGACGATGGATAATCAACCCAAGGACCCGGCCGGCGTGTTCGGCGGCCTCATGGAAAACGCCTGGTTCGATACGGTCGTCATCACCCTGTCGAACCTGCTGGCCCGATGCCCTGACCCCGTCGACGGCGTCATCCCGGACAGCGGTGCCGGGCGTGTGTCTCTTGCCCTCTATCACAACCGAACCTTCGACCACGGGGCGTCCCGGACCTCCGAGGCGCGACAGATGGATCTCGGGACGCTTCTGCGCTCCCTTCTTCGCCGGGCGGATCGAGCAAGCGGATACGGCGCGGACCTGGACGGGATCACCGAGCGCATCGACCGGCTGGACGGCCCCAACTACGTCAGCGGCCGCGTCTACAGCTGGTCGGGATCCGGCGACGACAGCGCCGTGGCGGATCCGCAGATCGTGCTCCTGGCGTCAACGACGGCCGTAGCGGCGGGACGGCGCCGGGACGCATTCGAGATCGGGGACGATACCCGGCGACTGCTTCTTCCGCCGACCGACGAAGGGCGCAGACGGCTTCTGGATCATCTCACGGACTTCCTGCGACGTGCCGACGAGGCGGACCAATCGCGCGCGAGCGCCCTGCTCTCCCTTCTGCTCGAGCGGCCTGTCGACGCGACAGAGACAGAAGCGCGGCTGGAGGCGGTCAAGGCGCTTCTGACCGCGTGTCGAGCGGTGATCGAAGCCGAACGCCTCGTCGCCCTCCAGACCGCCGAGTTCGATCCCGAACGCGTCACCGCCCTCGAGGCGAAGATCGCGGAGACCGCATTCACGCCGACCGGATTTCCACTGGTGTTGTTCGCGACGGTCGAGCGCGTGGAACAGCCGCTTCCACGTATCACCTTCCGCCTCGGCGGGCTTCGGCGCGGCGCCTATACGACGCCCCAGCTTGAGGAGCCCTGGTCCGAGGGCGACGATTATCTCCGCGACTACTACACGCCGCTGGTCGCCTCGCGGGTTCTGCTCGACGCCCTCCAGGCGCGCCGGCCCACGCGACGCTCTCCACGAACGGCAGACGGGTGGTGGCGATCGGTCAAGCAAGGGATCGCGGCGGTTCGCGCAGCGGGCCTCACACCGCTGATCATCCGCGGCGCCCGCAACGAGCCCCGCTGGTTGCGGGATTGGCACTACGACTTGACGGGCGAGACGCGGCCGGCGGACATGCAGCTGGAGTTCCGTGACGGTCAGGGCAGAGGGTACGACTTCCATCTCAATGAATTGCCCGTCTACTCCGACTTGGGCGGTCAGGATGCCACCTGGATCGTGGCTCGTGAGATGTTCACTCACGTCGCGTTCGAGGACTTCGGCGCCGGCCGAATGGTTCGGGCACATTTGACCGTCAACGCCCAGGATCCCTGGAAGGCCTCCCTGGCGATGGAGTGGGGCCGTCAGGTCACCGTCGCCGAAACGCCCTTCTGGAGGATCGCCCATCCCGCCGCTTGATCGGCCTCGCCGACCGGCGCTCCCGAGCGATCGCACCCGGAAGCGCCGACGACGGTCATCGCCAGCTCTTGCCGTCTTGCGGGCGACAGCTACTGGGCGCCAGCCCAACAGCGGACCTGCCGAAGGTCACCTAAGAGTCAGCCCCCCCATTCCACGACGGCGCAACAGCGCCAAAAGTGGAAGTTCACTTCCAGACGGACAGGCGACATTGCAGTCCGAACCAGCCCCCGCGCCTAAAGAAGAGCATGATGGATCGTGGCATCCACTTTCTGCCGTCGATTCAGACCTGCCTGCGGCTCGGTAGACCCGGCCTGCCAATCGGCGATCCGGGCCTGACAGCCTAATGGGCCGGCTTGAATCGGACGCGAGCGGGGACCTGATAATTTAGCCTTTGCACGACCCTTTCCCCGCCTGGCGCGCTTGACCGCCGACGATAGTCGGCCAGGCGGCCCTCAAGCCGCTTGAGGATCTTTTTGTCGGTGACCGGAATATAGGAGCCGGTCCATTCCGCACTCTGGATGTAAGTCGCAGAGAAGAGCTGCCCGCTCTGGAAGCTTTCGATGACGTCCCAGCGAACCGCGTCCCCAAGGATCGCATCGCAGTGGTAGTAGGATAGGGGGTGGTGACAGAAGTAGAAGCGGCCAGGCTCTACCGTCGTTCGTCCAAGCGGTATCTGATCCATTGTGAAGCGTTGTGCCTCGCTGGTCCTGACGTTGGTGTAGATCACCGGCGGCGCGAGAAGGCCCGGGCGATCTTCACGTTCCCCTCGATGGGGCGGGCCATGATGCCTTTGAGCGTAAGCCGCAGCGCGGATACCACCCCCGCCGGAACGGCGTAGGAGTCGGCGGGCTCGAAACGTTGCGGCGGTGAGATCCTGATCGTCGCCTCGAGGGCTTCGTCGAGCGCCGGATCGGGAAACTCGCGGCTATCCAGAACCTGACCCAGTGTCCGTCCATCGCGAAACCGACTGCGGCCGATATAATAGGCCATCTGGGACTGCTCGTTGGGCAGAGCTCTTTTCGCACCGTCTGCATAGACAAGCGTGATTTTGGTGATGTTGGTGGTCAGCGTTGGCTCGCCGATCGTCAGTTCCGGCTCCACGTCTGGGCCGTCATAGTTCGGATTGCGAATCGAGATTGACCCCTGATGGGACGGGATAGTCGCCTCGTCCTTGCCGAAACTGACCGTGAAGAGGTCGACGCCGTGCCGCTCCGCCACAGTGACCGCCCCGGACTGGAAGCCGGCAGCGGTGACAAACACTGCCTTGTTGGCGGTCTGGTCGCGCGCCTTGGTGACAAAGGCGTCCAGGTCTTCTGCAGAGGTCTTCCTCGACCGGTTCTTCACCTCCACCAGGACAAGGTAGCTGAGAGTTCCGAGTCGGAATCGCACCGTCACGTCGAACTGCCGATCATTGATCACATCGTTCCAGCGCACATCAGCGCCGGCCGTGGTGATCGCCATGATGCCGGCGACGACACGCTCCAGATACTCATCGTCCGAAATCAAACCCGCCTCCCGACCAGCTCACTTGTTCCAGTCTCCCCTGAATCGGCGTCAGTAGAACACCCGCCAGACCGGCATCGTCGAGCGGAACGATCTCCGGCAGGGCATCGACCAGCAGATCCTCGACCCTCTCCACTTCCCGCGCGAAGGCGGCCGGGGCGATCCGCCAGCCCTGTCCGGTGCCGGCCAAGCCGTCGGACAGCCATCGCTTCGGCCTGCGGGCGTGGACGCCGCTTAGATCGCGAAGGAGTCGCGAGTACATTTAAGCTGAGGGTCGGTGCCCTCGCCCCAAAGGAGCACGCCCCGGCCTGCCGCCGAATGCATCGAGTGGCTGAACGCATTCGAAGCACAGCAGAAAGGGTGACAGCGTCGGTGCGGCTTGCCGACAACAGGTAGTCTAACTCGAACCGACACTCCTCTCGGAAGTGGCTTTGATCTAGGGCGAGATGACCGCCCTGAATTTCGCTTGTGTCGTCTTGTAGAGGTAGAGCTCTGTCGTCGCGAGCAGTCGCAACGCATCGTCGGTGATCGAGGCGATTGATCCGCCCGGCTGAACGAGGATCATTTCAAATTCCAACTTCGAGCGGCGCGCCTTCTCCTTGAAGTAGGACAGCTTCTTCATGTCGCCCTTGACGAAGCGTGTCGCCCCCTCTCGCGCCCATGTTTCATGCCTGCGTTTGAGGTCTCGGTAGAGGTTGGGCAGACCGATGTGTTTCGCCGTGATGCTCTTCTGGGCTTGGCCGCAAACGATGTAGAAGTTTCGGATATCTTGAGAGACGCGCGCTTCATGAGCGCCCTTACAGTGGACGAGGCAGAGCTTGATGGTCTCTTCGTCTACATCTTTGAGGCACACGAGGTCTGCAGCTTCGCCGCTGCCGTCGTCATTGAAGACTAGATCATACTCCGGCTTCAGCTTTTCAGCGGTGCGATACTGGATCGTGTCCTGCGCGACGGCTTTACCCATCGACTCCTTGTTCAACGGTATTCCGGTCCAGTCCCAGCTCTCCAGCTTATCCTTGTCGAACACGCCAGCGGCGCTGAGGTCGGCGGGGATGTGGTAGCAATTATAGGAATACGTTCCGTCCGCGTAGTGGACGACGAACGGATCCTTCTGGAGGAACTCCGATAGTGCGACAGGCTCTGCATTCCCGTTTTTGAATCGTACGAGAGGGCCCGAGACATGATCGTGTCGGTAGCCGCCAGGTAAGGCGTCGTCGATCAGGAGACTGTACTCCGCAGCGTGGTGGTCGCTCACGATCCGGATGTTGATTTCGCGATTTGGCCCCTCGGATCCGAGTAGCAAATCGATCTCATACAACGGCACTTCTACGTCGCCGAACAACACCGATTGGCGCTCGTTCGACCGGAACTGTGCTTGCTCGCCCCACTGAACCGCTATCGGGACTGACTCATATGGCCCGGTCAGCTTGATCGGTTTCAGGAAGCCGCTGATGACGTTGGCGATGTCGCCTCCGTCAGTGGTGACTTTGGCCCAGGTCGCTTTCGTCCATGCGATCCAGTCGGAGATCGTGCCAGCCCTTTGCTGCCACACCTTACCCCGACGTTGGGTCGCTCCCCAAAGGACGCGATCGCCGTTTTCATAGCCAAGACAGGCGACGTTATTCAGCTCTGATTGAGAGCGTTCGATCGACCCGATCCCTTCGGTGACATTCGGGCCGAAATAGGAAGTGAAGCTGATCGCTCCGAGGCGTGACGAGCCGAGGCTCTTTACGAGCGGCAGCTCGACGTTGTTCAGAATATTGAAGATGGGAGACCCGGATACGTGAAGCGTGTGGTCGTCGGTGACGATCTGCGCGAGACGTTCGGACTTCATGCCTTTGTAGTCGCTGGAATAGAGGCAGAGCGCTCCGGATTCCTTGTCCCATCGAATGATCAGCAGGTCATAGAGGGTGTTCAGGACATTCTGGTAGTTGCCCCAACCCACGACATCCGTCCGACAGACGACGGCGACCAGAACCTCGTCCTCTTCGCTGTAGGAGAACCAGCTTTCCGCGCCCTTGGGTAAGACCTCCTTGTAGGCGGAGGGGTTCCACGCCTCGCACTCCGTGCGGAAGAACTGCGCCGAAAGCGCCGGCCTCAGATTCCAGAGTGACAACTGGTCATGCAGGGTGCCAGAGGCTTTCAGCCCTTCAACCACGTCTTGAAGGCGCAGTTCCTGAGCGACCCGTTCTTCGCTCAGGCGCTTTATGATCCGATCCCAATCTGCTCCTTCGGCGTAAAGATCGGCGAGCTTCTGCTCGGCTTCGGGATCGGCGATGTTCACGATGACGGTTGCTTTGCCGATTTTCGTGGGATCACCCTTGCGGGTGAAGCGGCCGATAAACTGGAGCGTGACAGCCAAAGACTTGTGATTGTCGTGCAGTGCCGCGACCTTCAGGTTCGGCAGGTCGAAGCCTTCGCCGAGCATGTCCACGCAAACGACAATCCGCGAGCCGTCATCCCCCCGATCGAACAGCTTATCGAGCGCTTGCTTGTTGGCTGTCGTTCGACCTGGGCCGGAGTACACAAACACCGGCTTCATTTCGGGAGCGAGCTCCGCGTAGAGCGCGCAAATCTCTTCCGCACGCTCCTTCGTTTTGGTCCGAGCCATCAAAAGGTGGTCGAGTCCAAGCTCGTTTCGATCGCGACGTAGGGCAGCGATTGCTTCGATCGCAATCGCGCGATCCCGTTTCGCTTCCTCGCCATATTCCTCGACCGTGCCGAGGTTGATGGGGCGGTAGTAGCCCGCAGCCTGCGCATCCCCCAGCTTGAAGTTGAAGATAATCTTCCCGTCGATGCGCTTGCCATCGCGACGAAATGGCGTGGCGGTGAACTGAAGAACCCGCTTCCCCTGAAACCGCTCCCGAACCTTGAGCCACGTCGCGGCGGTGACGTGATGTGCCTCGTCTACGATCAGGTCCGTGGCTCCATCGATCAACGCCTCAAGCGCTTCCGCGCTCGACGCTTCGAGAGCATTCGGGAGAGCGACGATGACGTTGGATTGCGCCAGTATCTCTCTCGCATCGTCGGCCGTCCTGATGCCGCCGGCGATCACGGCAACGCGTGGACAAGCGATCTCCTGCGGGACGACGGTCGCGGCAGGGAGCACACCAAGACTGACGAATTTGTTGGAAATCTGAGAGCGAAGCGCGTCGCTCGGTACGAGGACGAGAGTCTTCTCAAGGCGCCTGTAAACCTGGGTCGCCAGCATGGTCTCCGTTTTGCCGGTCCCAGTCGGCAGCACGACGGTGGCGGCATCGAAATCTGCGCCAACTGCGAAGTGTGCTGAGATTGCGTGAAGGGCCGCGATCTGCGGGAGCCGCAGGCCAGGTCGTCCCGCGCCTTCGTCCTCCGTGAGAAAGTTGAACTGGTTCACCCATGCTTCGCGGACTTTCTCCGGCGTGTCGGCATAGGTTTCGAGCCTGCCCAGACTGTCCCACCGCAGCTCGAATGTTTCGGGCTGATCCTCGTACGTTACGGGCTCGGATGAGGTGAGGACGGGTAGATCGGTCTCGATCTTTCGCGCGCCTTTATGGCGAAGCAAAAAATCCCGATAGGGCGGCTGCAAGCTCGTCGTGACGAGGTCGTGACCTTTGATATCGGAGGGTGCGATCTGGGCTTTCGTGGTCGCGCCTTGAAAGACGTGCTGCACGATCCAGTTGCTGCCAGCCTTATGCTTCCGCTCAGGAAGCGGGGGCAGAACAATGGAACCAAGGGGTTTTGGGAATAGGCTCACAAATCCTCCAATACGAACCGGGAGGAATCGATTTGTCTGGATTGGCCCGGCGCGCCTCAACAGCACAGCTTAAAGCGGCGAGGTTGTCCAGACCGCAATCTTGGGGTGGTGCGCCAGCGTCCGACCTCTCAGCCAGAGCAACCTCAAATGCCTCTTTGAGCTAGCACAGAGCTGACGTTCCCAAGGTCTGCAAAGAGCCCTTAGCTGACATTCGCCTTTTTCATAGAACATGACGTCAGCCTAACAGCGACGCCGGCTCCACCTTCAGTGCCGCCGCCAGCCGCCCCAACGCCCGCACCGTCGGATTACGCGTGCCGCGTTCAAGGTCGCTGACATAGCTGCGTTTCATGCCGGCTTCGAAGGCGAGCTGCTCTTGCGACAGCCCCGCTTCTTCGCGCAGCCGCCTCACATTCCTGCCCATGACGGCGACGACGTCCATTTCGGCAGATGGCGCAATGCGGGCATCTTGCGCTGTCCCCTAATCGTGTCATTTTCTGCCGGCAGTGATGGAGGGTGGATGCTGGGCTGGTTCAGATTGGTTGGACTTCGGATGCGCACGATCGCCGTGGTCGAGCTCGACTATGGACGAAAGCTCAACGTCGCCGGCGGCGCTGATACGATGGTGTTCAATATGACGACCCGTCAGTACGCCAAGCTGGGACTAAATGAGTACGATGCCGCGGCCGGCGTCGTCGCCAACGACACCATCCTGGCGCTGCAGGACGGACAAGACTGCGAAATCGGCCTTCTCGACCTGCATACGATCACTGCCGGGCTAATGCCCCGGATGAAGCGCCCCGATCTGGCCGAACATATTCTCGGGCAGGTGCGCGAGGCGGCCTCCCAGTGACCGACATAGGCAAACTTCTCACACAGCAGGAGGTCGCGGAGGTTCTTCGCCGTGACGTAAAATCGGTGCAGCGGCTGCGCGCCAAGGGCGAGTTGGGCTATTTGCCTGCGGCCGGTCATGATCCCGCAGGCCGAGCTCGACGCCTACCTCGAGCGAAGAATGGTCAGGCGACAAGTTGTCGAGACGCTGCCGGAAACGGCGACTTTACCGCAGGCCCCAATGGCGCCGGCCGGGTCATTTTCGAGGGCCCGGCGAACACCACAGGAGCAGACCGACTACATGCTCACGAAGATGAAACGCGATGGGTCGCTCGATGGGCTCATCAGGCTTCAGCGCGAAGTGGCTGAACAGCAGCAACAGAAGGCCTTGCGATTAGGCGAAAGGGCGACAAGTCGTCGGCAGCCTCATACCGACAAGAAGACGCGGAAATCGCGCTGACGGCCGCCGAGCCTCGTCGGGCAGGGCCGGAACATCCGCCGATACGGTATTCGGATACCATATCGCTTTGGCTGAGGGCGGGCGTGCGATGCTGCTGATGCAGCGTCTCACGGTCTCACATCTCAGATGCGTTTTCCGGAGCCCTATACATATCTATGTACCTATAGAGTCACCCCTACATGCGTACGATAAACATAAATCGATCTGAGATGTGAGACCGTGAGACAGCCCTGCCCTATGGGCTGACGACCGGCGCCTTCAACGCCCGATAAAGGGTCGACCGCCCGACCCGCAAAATGCGAGCGACAGTCGCCGGACTTTCCCCGCCCGCGATCAAAGTCCTCGCGTGCTGGATCTGCACACGGTCCAGTGTCGGCCGCCGACCAAGACGGACACCCCTGGCCTGAGCGGCGCGTATGCCCGCCGTGGTGCGTTCGCTGATCAGAGCCCGCTCGAACTCGGCCAGTGCGCCCATCATATGAAAGACCAGCCTGCCCTGCGCGCTGGCGGTGTCGATATTGTCGTTGAGCGACTGGAACGCGACGCCACGTTCGCCCAACTCCCCGACGACGCTGATGAGGTGCGGCAAGGACCGCCCGAGTCGATCCAGGCGCCAGACGATCAGCGTGTCGCCCGGCTTCAAGGCGGCAAGGGCTGCGTTCAGACCCGTCCGGGACGATAGCGCCCCCGAGGCTTGGTCGCGGTAGATCTTCTCCGCGCCGGCAGCTGTCAGGGCCCGCTCCTGCAGGTCAAGGTTCTGGTCGTCTGTCGAGACGCGTGCATATCCGATCTTCATCCCCGCATTTCGGCACAGGAATTCGGGACACACAAGTCATTGTTTTCGTTGACATCGACACACTGTCCCGCAATCGATCCCTTTCGGGACTGACGATGTCAGAGGCACCGGAACGCGGACGGAGGTCATCGCCGGCCCGGCCCATCCCCCCGGCGGGGGGCCAAACGTCGCGCGCGTTTTCACCTATCCCCTGCCCCGGAAAAATCTGCGGATTTTTGCCTGATCGGGCTTTTCTTTCGCTCGCGACACACCGCATGATTCGTGTGTTGCAGCGACTCGCTTCGGATCTCTGCAGAGCGTTACGGGTTCGTCCGCTCCGAGCCGCCCGCGCCCACGGCGCGTAATCCGATCGCGTTACGGCCAGGTCGCGTTGGCAAGAGGAAGGCAGTGCAGCTGCCGATGAACCCTTTCCGTCACCACGCCGTGGCTGCGTCACGAATGACGCCCCGGCAATCCTGAGGTCACCATGTCATCATCATCAGTTCATTCGATCGCGTTCGAGACCATCGTGTTCGAACCGAAAATCAGCCGTGTCGCCGTTCAGCGCGACAATCTGGCTCCTTACGTCGGCGACCATAGCCGCTGCCTGCTCGTAAAGGCCCTGCCTTCCGCCGGCCCTCTGCTGTCGTCCTTTGTCGAGCTCTCGTATCTGTTCGACGACGGAACCGTAGCCGCAACCTGGCTCGGCCGTATTGTCTGCCCGACCCAGATCGATCTGATTTCCTTCTTCGATGAGCCCCCTCTGTGGAATCCAGAGGCCTATTCGCCAGAGTTTGTCAGAGCACTGCGGGCGTCCAAATTCTCTGATCGTGTCGGTGTCCCCGGTCACGACGAAATCGTCCATAGCCGCGCCGTTGCGCTAACAGCTTGGCTGACGGCCACGATGAACCCCAACACCGCCGAGGCCTGCATGCACCGTGCGCAACAGGTCATCGCCGAGAGGGCGCGCTGTGCCCTTGCAGCGCCGCGGCCCAGCGACCGCGGACACGAACCTGTGGACGTTTCATAATTCGCTCTTGGGGCCGGGGAGCGACACACCGCTTTCTGGCCTCCCGGCACTCAGAATGAGTCGCCGCACACGCTGGTAAGGAGTTCCACCTCCCCTGTTCGTCCGGGGGTGCAGCGCAGAACGCGCGAAGACGATTGCCCCTTGCGGGCATGGCGACTGCGGGCATGGCCCCGCCGATTTCCCAACAACACCTGAGTTCTGAACGCGCGTCCCGGCCGAGTGCTGACGGCTGCCTGCTGTTCGGAGCGGGAATTTCACAGAAACCAAACTCCGATGACGACCATAGACACCTCAAACAACACCCGCTCTGGAGCGGAAGCCGATGGGCCACCTCGATCAACGTTCGCCGCCTACGCCGAAGCGGGCTTTGGACTCGATCTTCTGCCCATCCTGCCCCACGACGCAGCCATTCACCCCGATAGCCCGATGCGCGAAAGCCTGCTGGCCAATCGCGGCAAGGTGCCTGGCGAAAGGCGGCGCGGCGGCTGGGTCGGCAAGCGGAGCTGGCCGGAACTCCAAGCGACCATTGACGACATCGCGGCGTGGGAAGCCTCGGGCGCCGGGATCGGCATGCAGGGCCGTAACTTTCCCGCCCTCGACATCGACGTCGACGACATCGAGCTGGCAGACCGTGTGCACGAACTGGCCATTTTGACACTGGGTGTCGCCCCGATCCGATTTGGGCGGGGCTCGCGCCGGATCCTCGTCTATGCCGGTTCGGGCTTTAACAAGCGCCGGGTGTCGTTCCGGTGCGCCAACCCTGCCGGCGGCGCGGTCGAAATCGACGCCATCCAGGCCGTGGAGCTGTTGGCTACCGGGCAGCAGTATGTCGTTGAGGGCATTCACCCGAAAACCCACCTGCCCTACCGCTGGCATGAGGGACAGTCGCCCGCTGTGATCGGCGCTGCAGCGCTTTCGGGCCTACGGAGCGAGGCGCTGGACGCCTTTTTCGACAAGCTCGAAAGCCTTCTGGACATGTTCGGATACGAAGTGACAAACCGCTCCGCTGCTAAGGGCAAGGGTTCGGCTGTTGTCCAGGCGGGTCTGCTCGCGCCATCGGTCGAGGCCATCGGGCGCGCTCTGGCTGCCATTCCAAATGAGGTGGATTACGACACCTGGATGAAGCTGCTCGCCGCCGTAAAAGGAGCCGCCGGCCCCGAACGCGAAGGTGACGCATACGCGCTGTTTGAGGATTGGTCCCTGCAATGGCCCGAAAACACGCCCGAGGGCGTGCTGGCGAAATGGCGGTCGTTCCACCCACCCTATCAAGTCGGCTGGGATTACCTCGCCCGCTACGCTCAGGATGAGGGCGCCGGCTCATTCTTCTCCGCCCACGAGGACTTCGACGCGATCGCCGATACGCCCGGTCCCGACACGAAATCGGGCCCGTTGTTGCCCCCCGCGGAACAGAAAATGTTTGATCGCTATGTGTGGGTCGAGAGCATTCAGCGGATTTGCGACCGGCTAACCGGCGACCTGCTCAATCGCGAGCAGTTTAATGTCCGGCTGGCCAAAATCGGCGATCCAGCGAGCAGCAAAGACTGCGCGTGGGCCGTATTTGTGCGCGACTACGTGAATGTGACCGCAGTCAAGAACGTCACCTATCGCCCTGGTCAGGGGCAGTTCGTCACGGAAGCGCTTCCCGGCCTGACGGGTCAATCCATCAACACCTGGACTGACCCGGCTGTCGACCTGCCCGCCCACGCCAGCGACGCCGACATCAAACCTTGGCTCGACCACGTGGCGATGGTCATTCCAGACGAATTTGAGCGCGAGACCGTCCTGTCGTGGCTCGCGTGGATTTGTCAGAACCCGGGCGAAAAACCCAACTGGGCCTTGGTCATCGGGTCGACGTCGGAGGGCCTTGGCAAGGACCTGATGATGGACCCCGTCAGGGCTGCACTCGGTTCGGCCAATGTGCGGGAGATCGGACCAGACGACCTGAGCAGTGGGTGGACCGACTTCATCAAGGGCACGCGGCTGCTGATCGTCGAGGAAATGGAGCTCAACGAGCGCAAGGCCACGATGAATCGGCTAAAGCCCCTTCGCGGCCCCGCCCTATACGCTCCGCGTCAACATCAAATTCCAGCCCCAATACGAGGTGCCGAACCTCGTGGCGGCCGTGTTCTTCACCAACATGCAAAACGCGCTGGCTGTAAGCAGCGAAGGCCGTCGCTATTTCGTGACTTGGAACGACGCGAAGCCGCGCGAGGCCGAATATTACGAGGAGCTGGTTCGCTGGTACGCCTCCGGGGGTGCGGCCAAGGCCGCGCGTTGGCTGATGGACAGGGACGTCTCCACCTTCAAGGCAAAGGGGCGAGCGCCCGACACGAAAGCCAAGGAGAACATGCGTTTGGAAACGCGGTCGCTCCTGGATGAACTTATCGAAGACGGCATGACCGATCGGATCGGGCCATTTGCCTACCGCCTGTTCGCCCTGAAGGAGGTCCTGACCTGGCTGATTGGAAAGCTGAGCGACCGTAATGGGATGAGCCCCCGCAGGGTGTGTCGCGCGCTTAAGGGGGCGGGAGCAGTGCAGGTGGGGCGTTTCGCTCTGGGTGATGAGCCGGCCGGGTGCTCAGTCGTTTGCTCTCTAGCGCGTGAAGAACAGGTTTTCGCGCGGCCAGACGTACCTGATGCGGTCAACCTCGACGGCGTCGCGGTACGAGACAGGGTTCTGGGCCGATCGGACGGATAACCGTCCTGACGCCGCTACTGCAGACGCCATTTTCGCCGGTGAGGCCCAGTAATGGCGGCCTACCCAAACACCGCCGGATCGGCACCTATAGGCGTGGACGACCCGACCATGATGGGGTCAGAACCCTGCCCTGATGTCCTTCGCCTCGCCGCGGCTCTTGCACGACTGGCGGCGCGTCGGCAAAAATTGGCGGATCAGATCGCCAATGCCGAGGGAGAACGTCGATGCGCGTAGCGCTTTACGCCCGCTATTCATCAGACCTGCAGAACGAACGCTCGGCGGAGAATCAGCTTGATACCCTCCGCCGGGCAGCTGCCGCCAAAGGGTATCAGGTGGTGGATGAGTTCGCCGATCGCGGCGTTTCGGGCTCGGCGGTCACCACGCGCTCCGGCATTCAGGCCTTGATGAAGGCTGCCGCCGGCGGCGCGTGCGACGTCGTCCTGACCGAGGCCCTGGACCGACTATCCCGCAGCCAGTCGGACACAGCCCGGCTCTATGAGCTGCTGACCTTCGCGAGCGTGCGCCTCGAGACGCTGTCGAGCGGTGCCGTCAACGAACTGCACGTCGGCATGGAAGGGACAATGAACCGCCTCTTCCTCGTCGAGCTTGGCAAGAAGACGCGACGGGGCCTTGAGGCCAAGGTGCGCAGCGGCTTTTCCGGAGGCGGCCGGTGCTACGGCTATGCGATCAAGGAAAAGGGCGTCCTCGCCATCAATGACAACGAGGCCGAGGTCGTGCGCCGGATTTTTGCTGACTACGCGCGTGGCGAAAGCCCGCGCCGGATCGCAGCCGCCCTAAACGCCGAGGGCGTCGCCGGGCCCCGCGGTGGGGAATGGACCGCCAGCGCCATCAACGGCGATCGACGGGCCCAAGACGGCCTGCTGCACAATGAGCTCTATGTCGGCACACGGCTCTTCAACCGGCGCCGGTTCCGTAAGCACCCGGAGACCGGCCGCCGCTCCAGCGTCCTGAACCCGCCGGAGCAGTGGATCCGCGAGCACGTGCCGGATCTTCGCATCCTCAACGCCGAGCTGTGGAACAGGGTCCAGACCCGAAAGACCGCCTTGGCCGACCTGCCGCGCGCCTATGCGCGCAAACCCAAGCGATTGCTGTCGGGCCTGATGACCTGCGGCGTCTGCGGCGGCGCCATTACCCTGCAGGGTCAGCGGTACGCCTGCTCGGCCCATCGTGAACGGGGCACCTGCACCAACAACAAACTGATCGCCGCGGACAAGCTCGAGCTCAGGGTCGTGGACGGCATCCGCCGGCACCTGCTCTCGCCGGAGGTCATCCAGCATTCCATCCAGACTTTCCACGACGAGATGGCCGCAGAGGAGAAGACCAAGGTCCAGCGTCGCGCCACGGCCGAAAAGGAACTGGCCGAGGTAAAGCGCCGGTCAGATCGCTTGGTCGATCAGGTCGCCGAAGGCGTTTTGACCGGCCACGCCGTGCGCGACCGCCTCGCCGGCCTCGAAGCCCAGCGGGCCGAGCTGGAAGGTCAACTGGCGCAGATGGCGACGCCGCACACCGTGCGACTGCATCCGAAGGCGGCGGAAGCCTATCGCGCGCTCGCGGAAAGCCTTCACCTCGCGCTGGACGGCGACGACGCCCAGGAAGTCCGTGATGAGCTGCGGGAATTGATCGAAAGCGTAGTCCTTGTGCCCCTTGAAGGGCGCGGCGCATACGATCTCGAAGTATCGGGCAAAATAAAAGCCCTGTTGCAGAACAACAGGGCTTCCAGAAGTGCGGTATTAGTGGGTGCGGGAGCAGGATTTGAACCTGCGACCTTCAGGTTATGAGCCTGACGAGCTACCGGGCTGCTCCATCCCGCGGCAAACGGTAGTGTGAAGGAAGGTGTTCGAGAGAGCTCGTGAAGAGCAACATTACAGAGATATCCGCCTGGTAGACCCGGCGGCGACCTACTCTCCCATGCCTTGAGACATAGTACCATCGGCTCTGGAGGGCTTAACGACCGAGTTCGGGATGGGATCGGGTGGGGAACCTCCGACATAGCCACCAGGTCAACCAGGAGGATATCGACTGTAATGAGAAGACATTGTCATCTTCGGCGCGCTGCCGAAGGAAAATCGAATGAGTTTATCTGAGAAACGATCAAACCGATCGGATTATTAGTACCGGTAAGCTTCATGCGTCGCCGCACTTCCACACCCGGCCTATCAACGTGGTAGTCTTCCACGATCCTCAGCGAAGCCTTGTTTTGAGGTTAGTTTCCCGCTTAGATGCTTTCAGCGGTTATCTATTCCATACTTAGCTACCCTGCTGCACAGCTGGCGCCATGACAGGTACACCAGAGGTATGTCCATCCCGGTCCTCTCGTACTAGGGACAGATCCTCTCAAGCTTCGAACACCCACGGCAGATAGGGACCAAACTGTCTCACGACGTTCTGAACCCAGCTCACGTACCACTTTAATCGGCGAACAGCCGAACCCTTGGGACCTGCTCCAGCCCCAGGATGTGATGAGCCGACATCGAGGTGCCAAACTTTGCCGTCGATATGGACTCTTGGGCAAAATCAGCCTGTTATCCCTAGAGTACCTTTTATCCGTTGAGCGATGGCCCTTCCACTCGGGACCACCGGATCACTATGGCCGACTTTCGTCTCTGCTCGACTTGTCAGTCTCGCAGTCAGGCGGGCTTATGCCATTGCACTCGACGACCGATTTCCGACCGGTCTGAGCCCACCATCGCGCGCCTCCGTTACACTTTAGGAGGCGACCGCCCCAGTCAAACTACCCACCACGCCATGTCCCGGGACCGGATAACGGCCCTCGGTTAGACGTCAACGACAGTAAGGGTGGTATTTCAAGGATGGCTCCACCGGTGCTGGCGCCCCGGCTTCATAGCCTCCCACCTATCCTACACATACGGTCGCTAACGCCAAGGCGAAGCTATAGTAAAGGTTCATAGGGTCTTTCCGTCTGACCGCGGGAACCCCGCATCTTCACGGGGAATTCAATTTCACTGAGCCTATGCTGGAGACAGTGGGGAAGTCGTTACGCCATTCGTGCAGGTCGGAACTTACCCGACAAGGAATTTCGCTACCTTAGGACCGTTATAGTTACGGCCGCCGTTTACCTGGGCTTCAGTTCGACGCTTTCACATCTCCCTTTAACCTTCAGGCACCGGGCAGGCGTCAGACCCTATACGTCGCATTGCTGCTTCGCAGAGCCCTGTGTTTTTGCTAAACAGTCGCTACCCCCTGGCTTGTGCCACTCTACATAGGTTGCCCTTAGCAGAGTCACGCTTATTCCGAAGTTACGCGTGCAATTTGCCGAGTTCCTTCAGCATAGTTCTCTCAAACGCCTTGGTATGCTCTACCTGACCACCTGTGTCGGTTTCGGGTACGGTCTCTGCCAGAGTTATTTCCAGGGACAACTTCCCTGCCAGGACAATCCAATAAGCCCTGACAAGTTGCGCCATCCGTCACTTCTGGCTGGTGCAGGAATATTTACCTGCTTCCCATCGACTACGCTTTTCAGCCTCGCCTTAGGGGCCGACTAACCCTGCGCAGATTAGCTTTACGCAGGAACCCTTGGTCTTTCGGCGGGAGTGTCTCTCACACTCCTATCGTTACTCATGTCAGCATTCTCACTTCCGATACCTCCAGCCAGGCTCACGCCTGACCTTCACCGGCTTACGGAACGCTCCGCTACCGCGCACATAAGTGCACCCATATCTTCGGCGACTGGCTTGAGCCCCGTTACATTTTCCGCGCAGGATCGCTTGATCAGTGAGCTGTTACGCTTTCTTTAAAGGATGGCTGCTTCTAAGCCAACCTCCTGATTGTCAAAGCAATCCCACATCGTTTCCCACTTAGCCAGTACTTGGGGGCCTTAGATGATGGTTAGGGTTGTTTCCCTTTTCACGACGGACGTTAGCACCCGCCGTGTGTCTGCCCGATAGTTCTCTTAGGTATTCGGAGTTTGGTTAGTATTGGTACCGCTCGCGCAGCCCGCAACCATCCAGTGCTCTACCCCCTAAGGAATTCGTCGGACGCTCTACCTAAATAGATTTCGCGGAGAACCAGCTATGTCCAAGTTTGATTGGCCTTTCACCCCTATCCACAAGTCATCCGAGAATTTTTCAACATTCACCGGTTCGGTCCTCCAGTAAGTGTTACCTTACCTTCAACCTGCTCATGGATAGATCACTTGGTTTCGGGTCGTCATACGTCGAACTTGGCGCCCTATTCAGACTCGCTTTCGCTGCGCCTACACCTAACGGCTTAAGCTTGCTCGACACATGAAGTCGCTGACCCATTATACAAAAGGTACGCCGTCACCGCGCTTGGCGGCTCCGACTGCTTGTAGGCTTCCGATTTCAGGATCTGTTTCACTCCCCTTGTCGGGGTGCTTTTCACCTTTCCCTCACGGTACTTGTTCACTATCGGTCGTAGAGGAGTACTTAGGCTTGGAGGGTGGTCCCCCCATGTTCAGACAGGATTTCACGTGTCCCGCCCTACTCGAGTCTTCTGCTGTTTGACGCCTACGGGGCTTTCACCCGCTATGGCCGACCTTTCCAGATCGTTCGGCTTTATGTCACAGAAGCACTGGCCTGGTCCCGGTTCGCTCGCCACTACTACGGGAGTCTC
>NZ_CM178744.1:370000-1305000 GCF_058681645.1 Brevundimonas sp. ALps5
TCTCTAACCACCGCAAGAACACCGCCGCCTGCGTTTCTCTTTCCAAATCAACAATGTCAAAGACCCTAGAACCACCGAAGCGGCCCAATCGTTTAACGCCCGATCTCGGCGGAGGCGGCGATTTAGTCGCCTCGGAAGTCCGTGTCAACCGCCCTCCGAAGAGGATTTCGACACCGTCGCCAACCCCGGAGGATCAGCTCGCCCAACCCCTGGAGGTCGGCGGAGGCGGCTCTCTAAGGAAGGCCGATCTCCGTGTCAACCGGGTCTTTTCAGACCATTTTACGTTGAAGAACAAAGCCTTCAGACCGCAAAAAACCGCCAGGAGAAGCGAGGCTTCCCTCTGATTTCGTCGCCGAGCGATTCGATTGGAGCGCGGAAACTATGTCAGCTGGACTACAGAAGCAAGAAGTTTTTTGAACTTCCCGTTTCCGGTGGAACCTTCAGGCTTTCGCCTCAAAGGCCCCGCTGGCCAGCCCGTCTCCGAGCGAGGCGGCGGTGTACGCCCGGCCCCGGCGCAGGGCAAGCGGCTTTTTCGCGGCAAGTCGACTTTCTCACCGAGTCCCGCTCGCCGGACATTGCTCTGACAATGAGCCCCGGAGGAGCCGCCCCTACCCTGCCGCGATATAGGTCCTGAGGCTTTCGGCCTCATGGGTGGCCTCGGCGATCTGGCATTTGACGACGTCGCCGATCGAGATCACCCCGGTCAGGCGGCTGTCGCTCATCACCGGGAGATGGCGGATCCGGCGATCGGTCATCCGGCCCATCAGGATGGCGACGGTCTCGCCGGGTTTGGCGAAGACCACCTCGGCGGTCATATAGTCGGAGACCGGCTTGCCGAGCGCGGCCGCCCCGTCGGCGGCGACGGCCTTGACCACGTCGCGCTCGGAGAAGACGCCGGCGACCCGGTCGCCGTCACAGACGATCAGGGCCCCCACCCGTTTACTGTCCAGTTCCTTGCAGGCTTCAGCGACGGTGGCGGCGGGCGCGAGGGTGAAGACCGCCCCTCCCTTGCCCTTGAGGATTTCGGCGACGAGCATCAGGCGTTTCCTTCTCTATCGTTGTAGAGAACGGCTGCCAGCGGGCTCGCGATCGGGCCTGTCGGGCCGCTTCAGCCGCGAGGATCGCCCAGACCGGCCGAAGACGCAAATCCCGCCGGCGGTTTTCCGAACCAGCGGTTCAGCGGCCCGATCAGCAGAAGCCCCGCGAGGAAGCCGAAGGCGTGCGCCTCCCAGGCGATGCCGGCGCCCTCCACCCCCGGCGCGAAGCCGATCAGGCCGGTCGCTGCATTGAGGATCAGGATGACGGCGCCTGTCGTCACCACGGTGCGGTCGGTCAGGGGCCGCAGACGCCCGCCGGTTCCCAGCAGCCGGATCGCCCCGCCGAGCAGGCCGGTGACGGCGCCGGACGCCCCCACCATGGGCGCATCTCCGCCCAGGTGGACAAGGCCGTAACCGAGCGTCCCGACGAGGCCGCAGACAATATAATAGGCGAAAAAGATGAATCCGCCTTTCAGCCCCCTGAAAAGCCGGGCCACGGGCGGGCCGAAGGCCAGGGCGAAACCGGCGTTCATCAGGGCGTGAGCCCAGCCGCCGTGCAGGGCCATGCTGGTCAGAACGCCCGGCCACCAGCCGCCGTTCACCAGGGTGTTCGGGAAGAAGGCCCAGCGCAGCCCCTCATCGGGCAGTCTTTCCTGCAGGAAGAACAGGATCGGCATCGACAGGGCGACCAGCAAAGGCGGCAGGGGGGCGTTGAAGATGCGCTCGCGCCCCTCCCCGCCGCCTTCACCGCCCTCTCGTTCCGGCGCAGACGCGGGGGCGCCCCACGGCGACGGCGGTGTGGGCGGGACCGCAGGCGGGGGAGTGTCGAATCTGTCGTTCTCGGAGCCCATGTCGATGGAATGCGCGGAGAATTCTGCAATCTCAAGCGCTTCTTAATAACCGTGACCCATTCTGGCACGCGGGTTGCTTACCGACCCATCAACCAATTCCGTGCGGAGACCCGGAATGACCACTGCCAGGATGCGCCGGACGGCCCGCTCGGGAGCCCTCCTCGGGACCGTGTGCCTCGCGGCCTTGGCCTCCACGCTCGCCCCCACACTCGCCCTGGCCCAGACCACGGGATCGGCGACCGCCTCCAGCTTCCAGGCCGGATACGGCAACGCCCGCTATGCGGTGACCCAGCCGTCGAGCGGATCGACGCGCGACGCCAACGGCAACCGCCTGATCGTCGACGGCATCATCCAGAGCGGGGCCTCCAGCTATTCCAGCGCCAGCTCGGGCGCCTCCTCCAGCTATTCCGGTTCGGGATCGTCCTCGAGCGGCGGCACAGCCATCGGCGGGGCGACCGCCATCGGCAATAGCCTGAACGTCGTGGTTCAGGGCAACCATAACACCGTGATCGTCAACTCCCGGCAGACGAACACCGGCAACATCACCGCGGGTACGGTGCTGAACGGGACCCTGGACCTCGATGACTGACCGCACCTTCTCCAAGCGCATGCGCATCCTCGGCGTGGCCTCGGCCGTGACCGCCCTTCTGGCCGGCTGCGCCGTCAGCCCGGTGGCCGGCCCCAGCGGCCAGTACGCCACCCCCATCGGCAATGCGCCGGTGACGGCCAATCCGACGCCCTATTCCGCGGCGCTGTACTGCCTTTCGGACTACGCCCGGCGCTACAACCTGCCCTCGCCGCGCATCGCGATCGGCCGGATCAGCGACTACACCGGCTCGGTCTCGTCGGACGGCGGCCGCCAGATCACCCAGGGCGCTTCGCTGATGGCCTATTCGGCCCTCGCCAAGGCCGGCGCCCGGATGGTCGAACGCTACGACACGTCGATCTCGGAGCTGGAGCTCCGCTACGCCAACAACAAGCTGATCGGCGAGGACGGCGCGAGCGCCGGAGCCAACCCGGACAGCAACACCTACCGCCGCATCCTGGCCGGCCAGGTGCCCGGCTCGGACTTCTACATCGTCGGCGGCGTGACCGAGGTGAACTACAACATCCGCTCCGCGGGCGTGGACATCGGCCAGGGCGAGGTCGACTCGGCCCGTCCGGGCTCCGCCCTGCTGCAGGGCAAGATCTTCGTCATGAACGTCGCCATCGACCTGCGTCTGGTCCAGACGACCTCGATGGAGGTGGTCGATGTCATCTCCTACCAGAAGCAGATCATCGGCCGCGAGATCTCGGCCGGCGTCTTCGACTTCCTTGACGGCAATGTCTTCGACATCTCGGCCGGGTCGGGCGGGATGGAGCCGGTCCAACTGGCGGTCCGTTCGCTGATCGAGCGCGGCACGCTGGAGATGATGGCCAACCTCTACGGCGCGCCGGGCCCTCAGGTCTGCCTCGACGCCGCACACGATCCGCTGGGCTCTGTCGGCCCGACCGGCGGCTACTACCCCGCCTATGCAAACACGGACACCAACAATGGCCAGACCCGCGCTGACCCGAACCGCTGGCATTCTGGCCGCGACGGTGATGTGCGCCGCAGCAGCCGCTACTGAGGCTTCCGCCCAGAGCGCTCCCGGCGCCCTGGTCCTGAACAATCAGCTGCAGCTCGGCGACGTCATCAGCGGCCAGACCCTCAACGTCGAGGGCGCGACCGATCAGGTGACCGTGTCCAACGCCGCGACCGGCAACAGCCTGTCGGGCGCGACCGAGGGCGTGAATCTGGACATCCGCAACGTCCAGACGATGAACGGGAACACCCGCGCCACGACGCAGATCAATCCGACCGGCGACACGGGCGGCATCGTCAACGCCACCACCCAGGCCAACGGCAACTATCTGGCCGCGGGCGGCTACGGCGGCGATCTGGCCATCGATTCCGACCAGCGCGTCGGCCCGTCGGAGGTCACGGCCTCGACCGCCATCCGCGGCGGGACCGCCCGCCTGCTGGGCGGCGCCAATGTCACCGCCGCCGCCACCGGCAACGCCGCCGCCCTCGCCGGCAATGTCGGGGTCATCTCCGGCGCTGTGCATCAGGTGTCGGACGCCTCGGTGCGGGCCGAGAACCTGGCCGAGACACAGTACATTCCGGCGACCGCCGTCTTCGGCGCCCAGGCCATCAACAACGCCGCCGCCGTCAACGGCACGGACCAGTCGGGCCAGTCGATCTACATCGGCCAGCGCTCGACCGGCGACGCGGTCACCGCCAACACCAGCGCCAATGCCGGCAACGCCTGGGACCTGACCGGGGCCTCGGTCGCCACGGCCAACCAGGCGGTCGTCGCCAACAAGGGCGGCTCGGTCGTGGCCCGGACCCAACAGGAGAACTTCTCCGCCGTCGCCTCCACCGCCGTCACCACCGCCTATGACTACGGCCGCGCCGTGGCCTCGGCCGAGGGCACGGGCAACGCCGCCTCGGTCGGCAACAACGACAAATACCTCGAGCTGGACAACAGCCAGATCAACTCGGGCGGGGTCGAGGTCCGGGCCGAGTTCGCGGGGGCGCAAGGGTACGACGCCTATGTCTCGGCCAATGCGGCCGGCAACTCGGTCACGGGCTACGCCTGCGCCGAATGCCAGGCCACGCTGAACGCGACCAACAGCCAGACCAACGACGGAAACGTCAGCGCCTCGGCCAGCACGACCATCTCGGGCGCCAACCGCAACGTCATCACCGGCTCCAACGCCGTGGGCAACGCTGCGACCTTCTACGTCTCGCGCCCCGGCCAGTGATCCGCGGCCAATAAGTCCTTGTGACGAAATCGCTTGAGCCGATGTGACCCTGCCCTAAGGGTTAGGGGTCCGGTCGACTGACGGCGTTCGGGCGATTCCCGATTACCCGGAGCGACCCCGCATGACTTCCCTTCGCCGCCTGCTGCTGCTCGCCGCCTCGAGCGCGGCTCTTCTGACCGGGGCGGCCCTTCCCGCCATCGCCCAAACGGCCCCCGCCGTCACCGCCGCGCCCGCCGCCGGCAAGCCGACCGATCCCTGGGCCCAGACGGCCAGCGACCTGGCGCCCGACGCCGCCGTCCGCTTCGGCGTCCTGCCCAACGGCATGCAGTACGCCATTCTGCACAACGCCACCCCGCCGCATCAGGCGGCCCTGCGTCTGCGTTTCGACGCCGGCTCCCTGGCCGAGCGTGACGATCAGCAGGGTCTGGCCCACTTCCTCGAACATATGGCCTTCAACGGTTCGACCCATATCGCCGAGGGCGACATGACCAAGAACCTCGAACGGCTGGGCATGTCCTTCGGCGGCGACACCAACGCCCAGACCAGCTTCGACCAGACCACCTATATGCTGAACCTGCCCAACACCTCCGACGAGGTGGTGGACGCCAGCCTGTTCTCCCTGCGCGAGGTGGCGTCGGAACTGCTGTTCAACGCCGAGGCCGTGGACCGCGAGCGCGGCGTCATCGAGGGCGAGGAGCGCACCAGCGACAGCCCGGGCCTGCGCTCGCTCAAGGCCCTGCTGCCCTTCCTCGCCCCCGGTCAGCGCCTGGCCGACCGCCTGCCCATCGGCGACCTGAACATCATCAAGACCGCGCCGCGCGACCGCTTCGTCGACTTCTACCGCGCCTACTACCGGCCGGAGCGGGCGACCCTGGTCGCGGTGGGCGACTTCGATGTCGACGCCATGGAAGCGAAGATCAGGGCGAAGTTCGGCGACTGGACCAATCCGGCCCCGGCCGGCGCCGATCCGGATCTGGGGCAGATTCGGCCGCGTCAGCCCGAGACCCTGATCCACGTCGAGCCGGGCGCCCAGTCCTCGGCCCAGATCTTCTGGACCGTGCCGCACGACGATGCGCCGGACACCGCCGCCGAGCGCCGCAAGTCGGTCGTGCGCAGCCTGGCCTCGGCCGTGCTCAACCGCCGCCTCAGTGACATCGCCCGCAACCCCAACCCGCCCTTCCTGAGCGCGGGCGGCGGCTATCAGTCCCTGTTCAACGCCCTGGACGCCGGCAGCCTGTCGGTCAGCTTCAACCCCGGCGCCTGGAAGCCCGCCATCGAGACGGTCGAGCAGGAAGAACGGCGTCTGGTCCAGTACGGCGTCGCCCAGTCCGAACTGGATCGCGAACTGACCGAGTTCCGCACCGCCCTGACCGCGGTCGCCGCCGGCGCCGCGACGCGCCAGACGCCTTCGCTGGCCTCGGGCCTGGCCGAGGCGGTCAATGACAATGAGGTCTTCACCAACCCCAATGACGACCTGAAGCGGTTCACGGAAATCGCCCCGACCATCACGGTCGAGGAGGTCAACGCCGCCGCCCGCAAGACCTTCAGCGGCAACGGCCCCCTCGTCTTCGTCACCACCCCGGTCGCCATCGAGGGCGGCGAGGCCGCGGTCACCGCCGCGCTCGAGGCTTCGCGCCAGACGCCGGTCTCGGCCCCCGTCATCGCCGCCGCCGTCCAATGGCCCTACGCCGACTTCGGCGCGGCCGCCCAGCCGTCCAGCCAGAGCGAGATCGCCGACCTGGGCGCGACCCTGGTGACCTTCCCCAACGGCGTGCGCCTGACGATCAAGCCGACGACCTTCGCCGACAAGCAGATCCTGATCAGCGTGCGCGTCGGCGGCGGCTATCTGGACCTGCCGCTGGACCGTGCGAGCCCCGTGCCCTGGGCGGCGGGCAGTGAGGTGATCGAGGGCGGTCTGGGCAAGCTCACCGCCATCCAGCTGGATCAGGTCACCGCCGGTAACGTCGTCGGCGTCAACTTCGGCATGGACCAGAACGCCTTCCAGTACGGCGGCTCGACCCGGCCCGAGGACCTGACCCTGCAGATGCAGCTGATGGCCGCCTACTTCACCGACGCCGCCTGGCGGCCCGAGCCCTTCACCCGCACCAAGAGCGCCATGCCCCAGGCCCTGGCCCAGGCCCGCGCCCTGCCGTCGGGCGCCTTCAGCCTGGCTGCGACCAAGCTTCTGTACAGCGGCGACCCCCGCTTCGGCGTGCCGACCGAGGAACAGATCGCCTCCGCCAGCCTGGACGACATGCGTGACATCGTGAACCGCGCCATCGCGCGGGGCCCGATCGAGATCGTGGTCGTCGGCGACGTCACCGTGGCCGACGCCATCGCCGCCGTGGGCTCGACCTTCGCCGCCCTGCCCGCGCGCACCCCGGCCGCTGCGCCGTCGCCCCAGGCCCTGCACCTCGCCTTCCCCGCCCCGACGGCCGAACCGCTTCAGTTCCACCACAGCGGCCTGCCCAGCCAGGCCCTGGGCTATGTCGCCTGGCCGACCGTGGACTCCATCGGCGACCGCAAGCCGGCCCGGATCGTCAACCTCCTGGCCCGGGTGCTGCAGCTGCGCGTCACCGACGAAATCCGCGAGAAACAGGGCGCGGCCTATTCGCCGGGCGCCTCGGCGACCTCGTCACTGGTCTTCCCCGACTACGGCTATGTCTTCATCCAGGTGGAAACCCCGCCCGAGGCCCTGCCCGTCTTCTTCCAGACCGCCGACGCCATCGCCGCCGGCCTGCGCGACGCCCCCGTCAGCGAGGACGAGCTGAACCGCGCCCGGCTGTCGACGATCGAGTCGATCCGCCGCGGCCAGGCCGGCAACGGCTATTGGCTCAACGCCCTGAAGAACGTCCAGACCGATCCGACCCAGGTGGAGGCCGTCCGGACGATCATCTCCGACCTGGAATCCATCACACCCGCCGACCTGCAGAAGGCCGCCCAGATCTATCTCCAGCCCGGCCGCGCCTGGCGCGCCGAGGTGACCGCCGAGACGCCCGCCGGCGCTGCCGCTTCCGCGACAACGACCCCGGCGGCCCAATAACGAAAAAGGCCCCGGGGCTTACGCTCCGGGGCCAGTCGTTACTCTCAGGATCGCCGGCGATGAACCGACATCCGCAATCTATCGAAGCCGACCTGTCCGCAGGCTGAACGGGCCGTTATGGCTGCGTTGTCGGATCAGAAGACCCGGCCGCCGACGCCGCCGTCCAGGGTCATGGTCGCGGTCGAGATGGCCATGCTCGAGGCCTGGACCGTCTCTTCGCGGTATTCCGTATAGGTCTCCTCACGCCACAGGGTCAGGACCTTGACGCCCGCGCCGTAGCGGCGAAGCAGAGACCGCTCGTTGCAGTCGCGCTCGGGCTTCTGCGGGCGGCATTCCATGACGCCGCCGCCGATCGGGGCGCCGGGGCCCGCGGCGCCGCCGGCGTAGCTGGCGGCGGCATAGGCGGCCGCTTCCGCGCTACGGCCGTACCACAGGCTCTCGCCCTTGCGGCAGCTCATGGTCTGGCCATGGTCGAAGCTGATCTGGTCGACGAAGTCGGCCCAGGTGACCTGCAGCCGCGTCCCGGCGATGCAGCGGTAGATCTCGCCCTCATAGCCGTCGGCGATGTCGCGGCCCGGCTGGACCTGCGAGGCGGGGTGGGGAATGTCGCGATCGTCGATGCAGACGGCCTGGATGACCACGCGGCTGAAGGCCCAGCGCGAGGCGGTATAGGGAGTGCGCACCACCTGGGCCACGGCGGCGCCCTCGACGTTCAGCCCCTCGATCACGGTCGGATAGGGCTGGGCGACGCTGAAATAGGCCCCGCCGTTCGAGTTGACGTAGGTGTCGCCTTGTCCGTGGGCGTTGATCAACGAACTCGCGTTGGCGTTGGCGTTCGCATTGCCGTTCACGTTGACGTTCACATTGACGTTGAAGTTCCCGTTGCCCGACGGATAGTTCGGCGGCGGCGGGGCCTGGCAACAGCTGCTGGGCGGCGACGGCGGGGTCGGCGCAGGAGGGGCCTGGCAGCAGGACGGCGGCGTCGGCGTGCAACTGCCGCACTGGGCGACCGCAGAGCCGCCGACGGCCCCGAAGGCCGTCAGGCCGACGATCGCCGCCAGCCAGGTCTTGATCCGCACCCGCATGGGCTGGGCTCCCCGAGAATTCGTTCACGCGCGACCGGTCCGCGACGGGCGCGCCGGTCCAGCCTCACATTTGGCCGCCAAACCCTTGCGTTTCCGTTAGCCACGTCTGGCCAATTTCGTCGCACGGCCCGGGACTTGCGGCGGACAGCGGCGAAAGGCGCGTCATGTTCCATTCCGGCACCCAGACCCTGATCGATCACTGGACCGCCCTGCCCGAGGCGCGGCGCATTCCCGCGCGGGCGGCCTTCCAGCCGATGGCCTTCGGTCCCCTGACGCCGCAGCTGTTCATGGTTGAGCGCGAAGGCGCGCGGCTGCGGCTGGCCGGCGGTTGGGTCGAGCGGGTGCACGGCCGGCCGCTGCGGGGCGTCGACTGGCTGTCGGTCTGGCGCGAGGACAGCCGGCAGATGGTCCTCGCCGCCATGGTCCAGGCCGTGCGCGAGGCCCGCCCGGTCGTCCTCGCCGCCGACGCCGAACGCATGGAGGGGGTGCTGGAAATCGTCGTGGCGCCCCTGAGGAACGCGGCCGGAGAGGCGGACCGGCTGGTCGGCCTCTACCAGCCGCTGAACCGCATCGACCGCGAGGCCGAAGACGTCGGCGCCCTTGCCGCAAGACTGTCGATAGGTGTCGGCCCGATCGCCCGCGCCCCCCTGAGTCTGGCCGCCGTCGACGGCCGCAGGATCGCCTGAACACGTCCAAATGCCGCCATTATCGATGATCTGTCGATATTTTGTGACTATACCTCAGGGTTGAACGACATCGCCACTGAGCCCCGTGAAGTCATCCTTGAGACGCCGCCGAAAATGGACGTTAACTCGTTGCACTTGTTCATAATATTCTGACCGCGCCGGAGCACTCCCCACAAGGAAAGGTTCACGAAACGGGACTATCGGAATGACGCCGCCGTTTCGATTTCGACGCAACACGGGCACATCCGTGGCGACTTCAGGCCCGCCGGGGTTTGACACCGGTGGAATAAGGGAGAACACTGCGAGCTATAGACACCGGTGTCATCGCAAAGAGTCCACTCATCCCGAATAAGGGGAACGGACCAGACGGCGCCGGACATTTGAACCTGGGGAGGATCTCTGAATGACTACCGTACGCTCGCGCCTGCTCGCCACTTCGGCGCTGATCACCGCGCTAGGCATGGCCGCGCCGGCCTTGGCCCAAACCGCTCCGGCGCAAGCGCCGCAAACCGACGACGGGGCGACCCAGGTCGAGGAAGTCGTGGTCACCGGCTTCCGCGCCAGCGTCGAGCGGGCGATCGCCATCAAGCGCAACTCCAACGACATGGTCGACACCATCGTCGCCGAGGACATCGCCAAGTTCCCGGACAACAACCTGGCCGAGTCCATGCAGCGCGTCCCCGGGGTGACCATCACCCGCTCGGGCGGCGAAGGGTCGCAGATCTCGGTGCGCGGCATGGGCCCCGACTTCACCCGCGTTCGCATCAACGGCATCGAGGGCCAGGCCACCACCGGCTCGAACCGCGGCCGCGGCTTCGACTTCAACGTCTTCGCCTCCGAGCTGTTCAGCCAGCTGGACGTGCGCAAGACGCCCTCGGCCAACGTCGAGGAAGGCTCGCTGGGCGCGACCGTCGATCTTCATACCGCCCGCCCCTTCAACGCGCGCGGCTTTGTCGGCGCCCTGGCGGCCCAAGGCGGCTGGAACGACCTGTCGGAAGCGACCAACCCGCGCATCGCCGGCCTGATCTCCAACCGCTGGGACACGCCGATCGGCGAGATCGGCATCGCCGCCTCGATCGCCTATTCCGAGAAGACCACTCTTCAGAACGGCGCCTCGACGGGCCAGTGGAACTTCGGCTCTGCGGACGGCGGCTGGTGCGACCCGGTCGCCCGCCCGACGCTCTGCGCAGGCACCAACACCGCCGCTCGCGCCACGGCCACCCTGGACAGCACCCGCTATCCCCGCTTCCTGCGCTATCAGGACTACCGGCTGGAGACCAAGCGGACCGGCATCACCGGCACCCTGCAATGGCGTCCGCAGGAGTCGACCCTGGTCACCTTCGACGTCCTGTACTCGAAGTTCGAAGGGGAGCGGAACGAGCGTCAGCTCGAGGCCATCGGCCTGAGCCGCGCGGCCTCCCAGGGCGGCAAGCCCGAGACCGTCGTGCGCGACATCGTCGTCGATTCCAACGGCACCGCCGTCTACATGGCGCTGGACAACGTCGATGTCCGTTCCGAGAACTACATCGACATCTATGACACCACCTTCCAGCAATACACCCTGAACCTGGAGCAGCAGTTCGGCGACAAGCTGAAGGTGACGGGTCTGTTCGGCTATGTGAAGAACGACTTCAACAACGCCGTCGACTACATCGCCCAGATGGATCGCCAGAACGCCGACGGCTATTCCTACGACTTCCGCCCGGGCGGCGAATACGCCCCCGCCATCAACTACGGCTTCGACGTTACCGACGCGACCCAGTGGTACATGGGCCCGACCACGACGGCGGCCGGCGGCACCGGCGCCAGCGGCCCGGACATCCGCCTGCGTCCGAACTGGAACGACAACATCTACAAGACCGGTCAGGTCGACTTCGAATACGAGCTGTCCGACAACCTGACCTTCATCGGCGGCGCCCAGGTCAAGAGCTACGAGTTCGTAGGCCGCGGTCAGCGTCTGGCCTCGGGCGAGACCAACATCCCGGCCATTCCGACCGGCAGCACCATCACCAGCCTGACCGAGCTCTACTGCGGCTTCCAGGGCCTGTCCCTGCCGGCGGGTACGCCCAACTGCTGGCGCACGCCGAACCTCAACGCCGTCGCGGACGCCTATGGCGTCTTCTCCAACTCGGGCCGGTTCCTGCTGTCGGAGACCGTCGCCAGCGCCCGCGGCGACAACCGCACGGTCAACGAAGACGACTTCGGCCTGTATCTGGAAGCCAAGTTCAAGTTCACCGCCTTCGGCATGCCGGTTCGCGGCGACGCCGGCTTCCGCCGCGTTCAGACCAAACAGCAGTCGGGCTTCTACTCGACCGTACCGGTCACAGTGGATCCCTCGGGCTTCCAGTGGACCACCGTCAAACACGACTACACCGACGACCTGCCCTCGCTGAACCTGGTCTTCGAGCCCGCCGAGAACGTTCTGGTGCGCTTCGGCGCGGCCAAGGTGATGGCGCGCGCCGGCCTGGCGTCGATCTCTGCGGCGACCAACGTCTCGGTCGCCGGCGGTTCGCGCACGGTCACGACCGGCAACCCCTACCTCGAGCCCTATCGCGCCAAGACCTATGACCTCGCGGTCGAATGGTACCCGGCCCGGGGCTCGATCCTGTCGGCGGCGGTCTTCTACAAGGACATCTCGACCTACATCCAGAACCTGACGACCACCGGAACCTTCGCCAGCACCGGCCTGCCCAGCTCTCTGCTGGCTGGCACCGGCGTCGCCGCGACCGATCCCTTCCAGATCTCCAATGTGGTCAACACCCCCGGCGGACCGGTCAAGGGCATCGAGCTCAACGTGCAGCAGGCCCTGACCTTCCTGCCGTGGAAGTTCTCCAATCTCGGCGTCCTGCTGAACGCGACCTATATCGAGGCCGAGATCGACTACTTCCTGACGGCGACGGGCGGCGCTGCGGCGACCACCACCCAGCCGCTGCTGAACCTGTCCAAGAACGTGTTCAACGCCACGGTCTACTACGAGGAAGGTCCCTTCCAGGCCCGCGTCTCGCTGAACCAGCGCAGCAACTTCCTGACGGCTGTGCCCGCCGCCTACGCCACCGACGTGGCGGGGACCAAGGGCTCGACCTTCATCGACTTCTCGAGCTCGTACAAATGGGGCGATCACCTCACCTTCTCGGTGGAAGGGATCAACCTGACCAACGAGCCGACGATCACCTACACCGACTCCACGGCCGAACGGCTCAGCGACTACTTCCAGAGCGGGCGGCAGTTCTACGCCGGCGTCCGCTACGCCTTCTGATCCGAACCTCTGCCAACGGCGGTCCCTGACGGGGCCGCCGTTCTTCTTTGTAGCCCGTCCCCCTCAGGCGCTGTCCCCCCATGTCCCCTTCTCCGATGAAGCCCGGGCGTCGCGATCTCGCGAAGGCCGGGCTCGGCGGCCTGCTGGCCGCCGCCCTGCCGACCGCCGCCCTCGCGCGACCCGCCGACGATCCTGATGAGCCGTGGGCCGAGGCGCGGGCCATCCGCGCCCGCATCCGCCCGCCGGTCTTCCCGCGCGCCAACCGCTTCGGGCCCGAGCAGTTCGGCGGCAAGGCGGACGGCGTCACCGACAACACCGAGGCCTTCCGCCGCGCCATCGACGCAGCCTCGAAGGCGCCCGGCGGCGGTCGGGTGGTGGTCGAGGGCACGGCGGACGGGACCGTCTGGCTGACCGGCGCCATCCATCTGAAGTCCAACGTCGAGCTGCACGTCTCGCGCGAGAGCACCATCCGCTTCCGCACGGAGCCCGAGGCCTACTTCCCCGCCGTCCTGACCCGCTACGAGGGGACGGAGTTCATGGGGATCTCGCCCTTCATCTACGCCTACGGCTGCGAGAACATCGCCATCACCGGGCACGGCATCCTGGACGGTCAGGCCAGCCGCGAGAACTGGTGGCGGCAGAAGCGGGTCGCCGACGGTCAGGAGAGCGACAACGGCCGCCTGCGCCGCTGGGCCGAGGAGGGCAAGCCGGTCGCCGAACGCGTCTTCGGTCCGGAGGCGACCATCCGCCCGCAGTTCATTCAGCCCTACCGCTGCAAGAACGTCCTGATCTCGGACCTGACCATCCTGCGCTCGCCCATGTGGGAGGTGCATCCGGTGGAGTGCGAGAACGTCACCGTGCGCCGGCTGACCATCTCCAGCCACGGGCCGAACAATGACGGCTGCGACCCGGAGAGCTGCCGCGACGTCCTGATCGAGGACTGCGTCTTCGACACGGGCGACGACTGCATCGCCATCAAGTCCGGCCGCAACGGCGACGGGCGGCGGCTGAACAAGCCGACCGAGAACCTGATCGTCTCGGGCTGCACCATGCTGGACGGCCACGGCGGGGTGACCCTCGGCAGCGAGATCACCGGCGGGGTCAGGAACGTCTTCGTCGAGAACTGCCGCATGGACAGCCCCCGGCTGAACACCGCCATCCGGTTCAAGAACAACGCCGCGCGCGGCGGGACCCTGACGAACGTCCACGTCCGCGACGTGACGGTGGGCCAGGTCGCCCATGCCGCCATCACCATCGACTACAACTACGCCGAGGGGGCCAACGGCGGCTTCACCCCGGTGTTCGACGGCCTGACCATCGAGCGGCTGACCGTCGGTCGCTGCGAGCGGGTGCTGGACCTGCAGGGCTTCGAGACCGCCCCGATCCGCAACATCGCCCTGAAGGACTGCGACTTCGTCCGCGCCGCCGAGCTCGACATCATCGAGCACGTCGAGGGCCTCACCTATTCGGGCGTGCGCCGCAACGCCCGGGCCGTCGACGGCCCTTCTCCCGGCGGCCACGGCAACCCTGCAGACCGTTCCGGTTGAGGACACCTCCATCATGTCGAACCACGCCCGTCCCCTGATGATGACGGCGGCGCTTCTGGCCGCCCTTTCTCCCCTGCCCGCGCTTGCCCAGACAACGGGAAGTGGGGCGGCGCCCGCAGCGGCTTCCGCTCCCGCGCCGACCACCGGCCGCGACCGGCTGATCGCCTGGCTGACCGATCTGGCGCGGCAGCACGCGGCCGAGCGCCGCGCGGCCATCGCCACCCTGACCACCGAGGCCGAGGCGCGCCAGCGTCAGGTCCGCGTCCGCTCCCTGCTGGCCGAGATGGTCGAGTTCGAGAGCGCGGCGGGTCCCGTCGTGTCCGAGAGCGCCGGCGTCAGCCATGAGGACGGGTTCGACGTCGAGCGGGTCCGCTACCAGAGCCTGCCCGGCTACTGGGTCACGGCCAATGTCTTCACGCCCAAGACGGAAGGTCCCCACCCGGCCATCATCATCCAGCCCGGGCACGGGGTAGACGGCAAGCTGGGCAACTTCAGCTTCGCCGCCAACTTCGCCCGCGCGGGCTTCGTGGTCCTGAACATGGACATCGTCGGCGAGGGCGAGCGCATCCAGCACTTCGACCCGGAGATCGGATCGTCCAAGGTCGGCCGGCCGACCGGCGAACACTCCATGGCCTTCGAACAGGCCCTGCCGATCGGCGGCCACGTCTCGCGCTACTTCCTGCAGGACGCCATGCGCGGCGTGGACTACCTCATGGCCCGGCCCGACGTGGACGACCAGAAGATCGGGGCATTCGGCTGCTCCGGCGGCGGCACGATGACGGCCTATCTGGCGGCCATCGACCAGCGCATCAAGGCGACCGCGACCGCCTGCTACGTCACCGACTTCGACCATCTGCTGGCGCCGGGCGTGACCGGGCCGCAGGACGCGGAGCAGTCGATCCCCTTCTTCATCGAGCGGGGTCTGGACCTTGCGGACTGGGTCGAGGCGGCGGCGCCCCGCCCCTATGCCGTGGTCTCCACCACCTCGGACATGTTCCCCATCGACGGCGCCCGCGCGGCCTATGCCGAGGCGAAGCGGTTCTACGGCCTGATGGGCGCCGAGGACCGGATCACCATGATCGAGGGGCCGGGCGGGCACGGCAATCTGGGGCCGATCGCGCCACAGATCGTGGCCTTCTTCACGAAGACCCTGATGGACAGCCCGGCCGAGCGGCCGTTCACGCCCGTGCCGCTGGGCGACGCCGCGCGGTTGATCGTCACCCCGACGGGCCAGCTGTCGACCTCCAATATCGGCCTGTCGCTGCAGCAGGTCATCGCCGCCGACGCGCCGACGGCCCCGGCCCCGGTCGCCGGTGAGACCCCGGCCCAGACCCTGGCGCGGCTGCGGGTCGCCATCGCCGACATCGCCCGGACCAGTGTGAAGCCCGGCGCTGCGCCGACGGTGGCGAGGGGCGCCGACGGGGCGACAACGCCTCTGACCTTCGAGATGGCGCCCGGCATGGAGGTCCGCGCGACCTACACTGTCGGCGCGGCCACGGAACGCCGTCCGACCCTGCTGCTGCTGGCGCCCGCCGCCAATCCGGCGCTGGTCTCGGCCTATACGGCGGCCGGATGGAACGTCCTGTGGCTGGAGCCCCGCGGCGCCGGTGGGACCGAGGAGGCCAAGTCGCCGCTGACCGGGGACTGGACCCTGTTGTCGCTGCGCGCGCTTCTGGTCGGCAAGACCCCGGTCGGGATGCGCACCGACGACGCCGTCGCGGCGATGAACTGGCTGGTGGCGCAGGCCGAGGTCGATCCGGCCCGTATCGACGTCATGGGGGTCGGCGCCCTGGGGCCGGTGGCCCTGCACGCCGCCGTGCTGGACGACCGCATCCGCCGGGTCACCGCCGACAGCTCCGTCACCAGCTACCGCGAGTTCCTGGACCGGCCGATCAGCCTGAACATGGCCGAGGTCAACCTGCCCGGCGTGCTGCGCCGCTATGACCTGCCCGACCTGATGGCGGTGCTGGGCGACCGGCTGACGCTGGTGAACCCGGTGAGTTCGATCGGTGACCTGATGACCGCCGCCGAGGTCGCTGCCCGGGCTCCGAAGGCGACCGTCGTCCTGCGCGGCGCCCGCGATCCGATCGCGCCGCCGCCCGCCCGCTAGCGTTCCAATCTCAAGCGAAGGCCGTCCCCATGCTGCGTTCCTCGCCTGCCCTCTTGCTGAGCGCCCTGATGGCCTCGGTCGCCCTGCCCGCGCTCGCCCAGACGGCGGGTCCGGACGGGCGGCTGTTCCACGCCCCGCTCGACAGCGGCTATGCGGCGGATCAGGCGGGGGGGATCGCCGCGCCCCTGTTCGTGGATCAGGTCGAGCTAACGCCGGACGGAGCGCAGGGTGGCGCGGTGCGCGCGTCGGACGCCCAGATCCTGGCCTGGGCGGCGCCGGGCAATCTCTATGCACAGAGGGGGACGCTGAGCTTCTTCTGGCGCTCGCACCAGCCGATCGGGCCGCGCCAGTTCGTCATCTTCCGCGTCGGCTATCCCGATCACACCAGCTGGGACATGACCTTCCTGCGGCTGGACTGGAACGGGCATGGCTTCGACGCCTTCGTGACGGATGCGAGCCTCGCCCGGGTCAGGGTGTCGTTCGACGCCCCGGCGCCCGATCCGGAGGCCTGGACCCATCTGGCCGTGGCCTGGGACGAGACCAGCGGTCTCACCCTCTACGTCAACGGCAAGCCGGCGGCGAAGACCAGCCAGACGGCGGTGCTGGACAACGGCCTGTTCGCCTTCGGCCCGCACAGCCGGATCATCTCGGGCTATCAGGTCCAGAGCGCCTACGACTACCAGAGGGGCGGCGACGTCGACGAGGTCTCGACCTTCGACCACCGGCTGGGCGACGCCGAGGTGGCGGCGCTGGCGGCGCACCAAACCCCGACAGGAACTGCCTTCCCCGCCCGCGATATGGCCGATCCGGCGACGCGGGACGAGTGGCGGATGCGCTATGGCTTCAACCGGCCGAACGACCCGCCGCCCTATCTGGACGCGGCCTCGACGGCCATCCGGGTGGTGCGGCCGACCGAGGCCCGCGACATCCGGGCCCTGTTCTCCAAGGGGACCGACGGCATCCGCGAGAGCACCTGGCCGGGGGTCTACAACCGCTCGCGTCTGGCGGGACGGCACGACTACTTCGTCCTGCCCGACTGGAACGTCTATGAGGCCGGCGGCAAGGCCCTGACCCTGTCCCTGCCCGACCAGCCGTGGAACCGGATCGAGATCCAGGGGGCGGCCGACGGGACGCTGACCGCCGTGGACGGGACCACCGAGACCCGCATCGGCGAGCGGGCGCGGGGGCAGGAGCGGACCACGCTGCAGCTGGGCGCCGAGCGCACCGGCGGGGCCGTCCGCTTCGACAACCGGGTCCAGGAGACCCCCATCCGCGAGATCGGCGTCTATGACGTCCGGCCGGGCGAGGCGCCCGCCGGATCTGCCGCTCTGGACTATGTCGTGGACGCCCAGGCGGCGACGACCTGGCCGACGCTGGATGAGCTCAACACCTGGATCGCCGGCCGCTTCGTGCCCGACGAGCGCGCGACCGTGGTCGCCATGCCCAACGCGGCGCCCCGGTTCGGGAGGTCCGCCCCGGCGGCCCGCGCCCCGCGACCGGCGTCCGGCGCCTCGATGCCCCTGGTCCACGTCCTGATCCCGGCGGACTTCAGGAACGTCCGGCCCGGCGGGGAGCCGGCGCGGCTGGACTATGGCTGGGCGAACATGAGGGACGGGCTGGACGGCTTCGTCCTGCAGATCCCGGCCCTGACGTCGACGCCCACCCACGATGGCCTGATCCCGCTCAACATCCGCATCAAGGACCCGATCTGGCCGGACCGCGACCTGCTGGACGTCAACGTCTCGGTCAAGCCGGGCGAGGCGCGGACCCTGTGGCTGGACACCCGCGACCGCTTCCTGCCCAACGACCGGAGCCTGTATCTGACCGTGGCCTCGGCCAGCCCGGACTTCGGGGCGCAGAGCCTGAACGGGATGAAGGTCCGGCTGGTGTTCAAGCCGCGCGAACAGGCCCTGGCCGAGCACGTCGCCGACCGCGAGGAGCAGGTGAAGGCCAACCTGGCCTGGTTCGTGGAGGAGCAGCCGAACAACCGCCTGCTGCCCGTCTATGAGCGGTTCGACCGCGACGTGACCGACCTGCTGCGCGTCGATCCCGACAACGTCACGGCCCGCATCTACTGGAACGAGCAGAACGGCGGCCAGCCTTACCCCGCCTTCGCCCAGACCCAGCCGGCGCCCGGCGTGCCGCTTTGGGCGCATCGGCAGATCGAGGACCTGAAGCTGGTCGAGCGGTTCGTGAACTGGTGGATCGACAACCGCCAGATCCCGGCCGGTCAGAATGGCTCGGGAGAGCTGGGCGGCGGCCTGTCGGACGACAGTGACCTTCTGCACCAGTGGGTGCCGCTGTGGATGATGGGCTCGGAGCCGGAGAAGGTCCGGGCCAGCCAGGCGGCGGCGCTGGAGGCCATCTACCGCTCGGGCATGATCACCGACGGGCTGAACACCATCCGCGCCGACGAGCTCCACTCCTATGAGGAGGGGATCAACACCATCGCCCAGTACGGCCAGATGAACCGAGGCAGCCCCCGGGCCATCGAGCGGCTGATGGCGACGGCGCGGCGCTATCCGGAGATGACGGCGGTCAACGCGGCCGGGCACCGCCACTTCCTGTCCAACTCCTTCTCAACGCACGACTTCTCGTCGGAGGGGCCGTGGGGGCGGCAGAGGGGCAACAACTTCCTGATGTTCCACCCCGGGGTCCTGCTCGTCCAGTGGAACGGCTCGCCCCGGACCAAACAGGTCATCCTCGAGACCCTCGACGGCTTCCTGGCGCACCAGCGGCCGGCGGCGAACGGGACGGGCGTGGTGCTGGACAGTCCGATCGACTGGACGAGCGACCAGAGCTTCACCGTCAACGGGCCGCTGGGCAACACCACCGGCGGGGGTCTGGGCGGCTCGACGACGGCCTTCTGGGCCGCTTGGAGCTGGACCCATGAGGACCGGTACCTGGCGCCGTTGCTGGGCGCGGGGACCGGCGGGCTGAACGGTCTGGGGCCGGACGCCATGTCGGTGCTGGGCAAGCGCGACGTCTGGGGGCCGATGTTCGTGACGGCGGCGGGCGCGCCCGACAGCTACCGGCTATCCAACACCGGCGGTCAGGGCAGCCCGGTCAATATGGCCCGCTTCGGCGCCTGGCAGACCACGGGCGACAAGCGCTATCTGGAGACCCTCTACGCCGCCGAGATCCAGTCCGGGACCCAGAGGATGGGGATGATGACCACCGGCGAGCTGTGGACCGACCGGGTCCAGATGCCGTCGGAGATGCTGCAGCGCTCGCGCCTCGGCGGGGTCGGCGCGCGGCGGGGCCAGATCTTCCCCGGCAACGTCGTGTCGTGGCGGTTCGCCGGGTCTGACGGCGGCTCTCCAGGATCGGGGGCCGGGGCCGACAGCGTGGCCATCCTGCTGCCCGAGGCGACGCCCGAGCGGTTCAAGGTCATCGCCTTCAACGTCACCGACCGGCCGGTTCAGGCGACCCTGATCGGGGCCGGGGTGACGCCGGGACGGTGGTCTCTGAGCCAGGGCGTGGACGCCGACGGCGACGATCACGCCGAAGCGCCGGCGACCTCCACGATCACGTTCGAACCGGGGGCGGAGGTCGCCCTGACCCTGCCGCCGAAGCAGGCGGTGGTGCTGGATCTGGCCCTGACCGAGGCCGGGACGCCGATGGCCCAGCGGCCCGACGTCGGGCTGGATCCGGGGGATGTGGTGGTTGCGGGCCGCTCGGCGCGGGTGACCGTGCATGGTCTGGGCGGCGTCGCCTCTCCGGCCGGCGAGGTGCGGATCGAGGACGCCTCGGGGCAGGTGGTAGGCCGTGCGCCCTTCCCTGCGCTCGCCGCGCCCGAGGACCTGCTGCCGAAGACGGCGACGGTTCGGGTGGCGCTGCCGCGTACAAGCCTGACCGGGCTGCGCGTGAGGCTGGCGCTGAACGGCGAACCGGTCGAGATCAGTCCCGCCAACAACGTCGTCACCCTCCCCTGACCTTCTGAGGACCCGCCATGATGTGGAACCGCCGCACCCTCCTCGGCGCTGCCGCCGCGACCAGCGTCGCGCTCGGCGCCAAGGCCCAGACCGCGCCCGCGCCGCGCGCGCCGCAGACCTGGCCGGCGGCCGGGCCGGACCTGACGGGGACGCCATCGGCGCCGGTGGTCATCCCGGCGCCGGACGAGCCCAGGGGGCTGCTGTCCGACGCGTCCTTCCCCATCTGGCCCGAGGGCAAGGTCCCGGGATCGCGGGGGGTGACGGCGCGTCGGCTGGTGCTGGAGCGGGGCTCGCCCGCGGCCCACGACCGGGCGGTGATGCACGTCTCCCAGCCCCTCCTCGAGGTCTTCCGACCGGCCAACCCCAACGGCTCGGCCATGGTGGTCGCGCCCGGCGGCGGCTATGTCCGGCTGGCTATCGACAAGGAAGGGGCTGGCGCCGCGCGGCGGCTGAACCAGTGCGGGGTGACGGTCTTCGTCCTGAACTACCGCCTGCCCGGCGACGGCTGGGCGGCGGGCTATGACGCCCCGCTGCAGGACGTCCAGAGGGCGGTGCGGCTGGTCCGGTCGCGGGCGGCCGAGTGGGCGCTGGACGTCAAGCGGATCGGGGTCATGGGCTTCTCCGCCGGAGGGCATCTGGCCGCCGCCTCCCTGACCCGATACGACGACGCGGTCTATGAGCCGGTGGACGCGGTGGACCAGACCTCGGCCCGGCCGGACCTCGTCTGCCTCGGCTATGCCCTGATGAGCGTGGGCTCGGGCGCGGGCCAGTTCCCGGGCCCGGACGCCGAGGCGCGTCAATCATTGACTGAGCGCGTGAAGCCGGGTCTGGCGCCGACCTTCCTGGTGCATGCGGCGGACGACCGCACCGTGCCCGTGGCCAACAGCCTGAACATGTTCCAGGCGCTGAAGGCCGCCGACGTTCCCTGCGAGATGCATATCTATCAGGAGGGCGGACACGGCTTCGGCTTCAGCCTTCCCGGCGACCGGCCGGCCTCCCACTGGCCCGACGCCTTCGAGGCCTGGGCCCGGCGGTCGGGCTTCTTCAATCCGGCCTGATTGCACTCAAAAAAGGCGAGTGCAAAAGGTGCAATTTTGAAAGTTAGACCTTAGAAGTGTGATCCTTTCGGTTGATTTCAAAGGCTTAAAATTTCGCAGATCCTTTGCACTCGGTTTGCACTCAAGTGCATCCGCCTGCACGCGCCCGGGCACGGGCGGCAAGGCGATCCGGCAGTATCCCACACCCTGAAAGGGCGCCGAACCGAATGGCGCGAAAAGGGTTCAAACCCTGTGAGGGCGGCGTCGGGGATGCGAGGCCGATTTCGCTTCTGGCCACGGACATATCCCCTTCACGGGTCGGCGGTTATACCGTCGGCGGAATCGGTCTCCTCGCGGGTTAGCGAAGCGGGACGGACCGTGCTAAGGCCCCGCGCTTCGACGAAGGCGGCGGCGACCGTCAGGGTTTCAGACTTCCTTTTTTGACTTCATGGAGTGCGTGAGATGAGCAGGGTTCTGGTGATCGGCGCCGGCGGCGTGAGTTCGGTCGCGGTCCACAAGATGGCGATGAACAGCGACATCTTCTCGCACATCACCGTGGCGAGCCGGACCAAGTCCAAGTGCGACGCCATCGCCGCCTCGGTGAAGGAACGCTTCGGCGTGACCATCGACACCGCCGCCATCGACGCCGACGACGTGGCGGCGACCACGGCCCTGATCAAACAGGTCAACCCGGTTCTGCTCGTCAACCTGGCCCTGCCCTACCAGGACCTGACCCTGATGGACGCCTGTCTGGCGGCCGGGGTCAACTATCTGGACACCGCCAACTACGAGCCGCGCGACGAGGCCAAGTTCGAATACAGCTGGCAGTGGGCCTATCAGGAGCGCTTCAAGGAAGCCGGTCTGATGGCCCTGCTCGGCTCGGGCTTCGACCCCGGCGTGACCTCGGTGTTCACCACCTACACCAAGAAGCACCTGCTCGACTCGATCGAGACGCTGGACATCCTGGACTGCAACGGCGGCGACACCGGCCTGCCGTTCGCGACCAACTTCAACCCCGAGATCAACCTGCGCGAAGTGACCGCGCCGTCGCGCCACTGGGACAACGGCCAGTGGATCGAAGGCCCGGCCCTGACCAACAAGCAGGTCTATGACTTCGAGGGCGTCGGCCCGAAGAACATGTACCTCATGTACCATGAGGAGCTGGAGTCGCTGGCCAAGTTCTATCCCGAGATCAAGCGCATCCGCTTCTGGATGACGTTCGGCGACAGCTACCTCAAGCACCTCGACGTGCTGGGCAACGTCGGCATGCTGTCGATCGAGCCGATGATGTTCCAAGGCCGCGAGATCATCCCGATGGAGCTGCTCAAGGCCCTGCTGCCCGAGCCGTCGTCGCTGGGCCCGCTGACCAAGGGCAAGACCAACATCGGCACCATCGCCACCGGCCTGAAGGACGGGGTGCAGAAGACGGTCTACATCAACAACATCTGCGACCACGAAGAAGCCTATGCCGAGACCGGCAACCAGGCCGTCAGCTACACCACCGGCGTCCCGGCCATGATCGGCGCGGCCCTGATGGTGACCGGCGCCTGGAAGGGCGAGGGCGTGTTCAACATGGAGCAGCTGGATCCCGATCCCTTCATGGACATGCTGAACAAGCACGGCCTGCCCTGGAAGGTGCAGGAACTGGACGCGCCTCTGGCGTTCTGATCGGACCGACATGTCGCACACCCCGACCGCCGCCATGGAAACGAAGGCCGGCGATCCCGGCGCCTTCGCCCGTTTCGATCTGAACCGCGTCCCCTCGCCGGCCTTCGTGGTCGACGAGGCGGCGGTGCGGCGCAACCTCGGCGTCCTGAAGGATGTCGGGGTGCGCGGCGGCGCGCGGGTGCTGCTGGCGCTCAAGGCCTTTTCCATGTGGTCGCTGGCCGATGTGGTCGGCGAGTATCTGGACGGGGTCTGCGCCTCGGGCCTGTGGGAGGCGCGGCTGGCGCGGGAGTTCTACAAGGGCCACCTGACCACCTACTCCCCGGCCTACAAGCCCGAGGACCTGCCCGAGATCCTGCGGATTTCGGACAGCGTGATCTTCAACACCCCGACCCAGGTGGCGCGCTTCGCCGACCTGATCGCCGAGGCGCGGGCGGCGGGATCGGTGTTCGACATCGGCCTGCGTCTGAACCCCGAACACTCCGAGGCCGAGGTCGCGAAATACGATCCCTGCCAGTTCGGTTCGCGGCTGGGCTTCCCCATCTCGCAGCTGAAGCCCGAGCATCTGGAGGGTGTCGACGGCCTGCATCTGCACGCCCTGTGCGAACAGGGGTTCGAGCCGCTGTCGCGCGTCTGGGGCGCCATCGAGCCGAAGCTGACGCCGCTGCTTGCGCATGTGAAATGGGTCAATCTGGGCGGCGGTCACCACGTCACTCGCGCCGACTATGACCGCGACGGTCTGGCGGCCTTCCTGAAGGCGCTGGGCGAGACCCACGGGGTCGAGGTCTATATCGAGCCGGGCGAGGCCATCGCGCTCGATACGGGCATTCTGGTGGGCGAGGTGCTGGACACCTTCGAGAACAGCCTGCCGATCGCCATCACCGACATCTCGGCGACCTGCCACATGCCCGATGTGATCGAGGCCCCCTATCGGCCGGCGATGCTGGGCGAACCGGCCGAGGGCGTGCGCTACCGTCTGGGCGGGCCGTCCTGCCTGGCCGGCGACATCCTCGGCGACTATGTCTTCGCCACGCCGCCGGTCGCCGGGACGCGCATCGCCTTCCTCGACCAGGCCCACTATTCGATGGTGAAGACCAACACCTTCAACGGCGTGCCCCTGCCGGCCATCGTGCTGTGGAACTCGGCGACGGACGCGCTGAAGGTGGTCAAGGCGTTCGGCTGGACCGAGTTCCGGGACCGGCTTTCCTAGGTTTTTGGCCTAAGCTTCAGAAGGCGGCGACCTCCGTCGAGCCGGTGATCGTCAGGGTCGCGGCAGACCCTTGCGCGCCCGTGCCCGGCTGGCCGCCGCCGATCCACAGAGCGGCGTCGCCCGCGGGGACCTGACGTTTGCCTGCGTCATCGACGACGCCCAGAGCCACGGCCGGGATGTCGAAAGTGACGCGGCGGGCCTCACCGGCCTTCAGGGCGATGCGCTGGAAGCCCGCGAGGCTGCGGATGGGGGCGCCCGCCACGGGGCGGGAGATATAGAGCTGAACCACCTCGTCGCCGTCGCGATCACCGGCGTTGGTGACCTCGATTGAGACCCGGGCCGGGGCGCCGGCGGCGATGCGGGCGTGATCCAGTCGAGCCGCGCCATAGGCGAAGCGGGTGTAGCTGAGGCCGTAGCCGAACGGGTACAGCGGCGTCCCGGTGAAGCGGCGGTAGGTGCGGCCGTCCATCGAATAGTCGGTGAAGGCCGGGAGGTCGTCAGCCGAGCGGTAGAAGGTCAGGGGCAGACGGCCGGCGGGGCTGAAGTCGCCCGCGATCAGCTCGGCGACGGCGCGGCCGCCCTCCCCGCCCGGATACCAGGCCTCGATGACGGCGGGCAGGTTCTGACTGGCCCAGTTCAGGCTCATGGCCGAGCCGTTCATGGTGACGAGGATGACGGGCTTGCCGAGGGCGTGGAGGCGCTCCAGCAGCTGTTCCTGCGGCGCGGGCAGGTCGAGGCTGGTGCGGTCGCCGCCGGCGAAGCCCGGGGCCTGAACGGACATCTCCTCACCTTCCAGACGGGCGGTCAGGCCGCCGGCGAAGACGATCAGATCGGCGTCACGGGCCGCGGCCAGAGCCGTGGCGTCGCCCGTGCCGGGGCGGCTCCAGCGCAGGCGGTGGGTGGCGCGTGAGCCCTTCTGGGAGGCCTCGACACGGAAGGCGTAGGTGCGGCCGGCCTCGAGGGTGACGGCGGTGTCCGACGTGGGCCAGGCGGCGTCCCAGACGTCGGCGATCAGCCTGTCGTCGACATAGACGCGGTAGCCGCTGTCGCCGGTGTAGCGGAAGCGGTACTCGCCGGGCTCGGTCACCTTGAGGAAGCCGGTCCAGCGGATCGAGGTCTGGCGCTCCTGACGGGTCGGGCGACCCCAGCTGAAGGCGACGTTGACGTCGTCGCGGACGACGGAGGTTCCGTCGAGCTCGGGGCCGGAGAACTCTTCGGCGCGCAGACCCGGCTGGGCGCAGGCGGCGTCGCGGCAGAAGGCGGCGTCGGGAATGTCCTCCAGCGGCGGGGCGACCCAGCCCGTGCCCTCGACGAAGGTCACCTGGCTGTCGGGGAAGCGCGCCTTCAGACCGGCCAGCAGGGTGACGGGGGCGGAGGGCGTGCCGTTGTAATTGCCGGTCAGGGCGTCGAGGCTGTCGGCGTTGGGGCCAATGACGGCGATGCGGCGCGGCGCGCTCTTCAGCGGCAGGAGGCCGTCGTTCCTGAGCAGAACCAGCGAACGGCGCGCGGTCTCGAGCGCCAGGGCACGGTGCTCGGGGGTATCGAAGTCGGTGGCCTTGATGTCGGCGAAGGCGCCGGCGGAGGGCGCATCCAGCGTGCCGAGGCGGTAGCGGGCGGTGAACAGGCGGATCAGGGCGGCGTCGAGGGTTTGCTCGCTGACGAGGCCCTGCTCGACAGCGCGGACGGTGGTCTCGGGCCGGGCGGTGCCGTTGGCGACGAAGTCGCAGAACAGGTCCGTGCCCGACTTCAGCGCGAGGGCCGCCGCCTCCTCGGGCGTGGCGACGGTGGCGTGGGAGGTCGGCAGATAGATGTCGGCGACGGCGGCGCAGTCGGAGACGACATGGCCGTCGAAGCCCCAGTCGGTGCGCAGCCGGTCGTGCAGCAGGGCCGGACTGGCGCAGGCCGGCAGGCCGTCGACGGCGTTGTAGGCGCACATCAGGGCCCGGGCGTGGGCTTCGGTGATCGCGGCGTGGAAGGCGGGCAGATAGGTCTCGGTCAGGTCGCGCGCCGAAGGGTGGATGTCGTCGCGGTGGCGGCCGGCCTCGGGACCGCTGTGGACGGCGAAATGTTTGACGGCGGCGATGGTCTTGGGATGCAGGGGATCGTCACCCTGCAGCCCTTCGATGAAGGCGACGCCGAAGCGCGACGTCAGATACGGATCCTCGCCCCAGGTCTCCTGCCCCCGGCCCCAGCGCGGGTCGCGGAAGATGTTCACATTGGGCGACCAGACGGTCAGGCCGCGATACTGGCGCGAGCTTCCGTCGGGCGCGAGGCCGGCCAGGTATTTGGCGCGGAACTCCGTGCCGATGACGTCGGCGACCTGATGGATCAGGCCGGTATCCCAGGTGGCGGCCATGCCGATGGCCTGGGGGAAGACGGTGGCGACGTCGGCGCGGGCGACGCCGTGCAGACCCTCGCTCCACCAGTTGTAGGCGGGCACGCCGAGGCGCGGGATGGCCGGGGCGTCGTGCTGGATCTGGGAGGCCTTCTCGGCGAGCGTCATGCGCGCGACCAGTTCGGCGGCGCGGGCCTCGGCGGAGGGCTGGGCCGGCGCGGTCTGGGCGCGGGCGACGGGAGCCGTCAGGGCGAGAGCGAGGGCGAGCGCCGTCAGCAAGGGTCTGAGGATCATCCGGCGTCTCCCATGCGCGTTCGTCGCGTCTGGAATGACCATATCATCATACAAATGACGCGCCACATCGGAATGGCAGCGCACCCGATCCATAAGCCGGCTCACAGGCGCGGCGAAGTTTCCTCGTTCGGCCATCGCGGCGGTTGCGGTTAGGGTCGCGCCTTCTCCGAGCGAGGCTGCCGATGCCGACCCTGCCCAAGCGTTTCCACCCCGCCCTGCTGGTGGTCGCGGTGACCTTTCTTGCTTTGCTGTTCTCAGCCGGGCTGAGGTCCGCGCCCGGGGTGCTGATGGTCCCGCTGGAACTGGCTTTCGGCTGGGACAGGGCGACCATCTCGCTGGCGGCGGCGATCGGCATCCTGCTGTACGGGGCGGTCGGACCGTTCGCGGCGGCCCTGATGATCAGTTTCGGCATCAAGCGGACCATGCTGGCGGGTCTGGCCCTGATGGCGGTCGCCACCTTCGCCAGCCAGTGGATGAGCCAGCCCTGGCACTACATCCTGACCTGGGGCCTGCTGTCGGGGATCGGATCGGGCGCCGTGGCCTCGGTGCTGGGGGCGGCGGTGGTCAATCGCTGGTTCGCCACGCGGCAGGGACTGGTCATGGGGCTGCTCAGCGCCTCGACGGCGACCGGGGCCCTGGTCTTCCTGCCCGTGCTGGCCTGGCTTTCGGAGACGGGGGCGTGGAAGCCGGTGGTGCTGACCGTCAGCGCCAGCTGCGCGGTGCTGATCCCGCTGGTGGCCCTGCTGGTGCCCGAGCGGCCCGAGGACCGGGCGACGCGGCGCTTCGGCGAGGCCGCCGACACCCCGCCCGCCCCGCCGATGAAACAGGCGGCAACGCCCTGGCTGGCCATCGAGGCTCTGGTGCGCGCGGGTAAGACGCCGGTCTTCTGGCTGCTGGCCGGGACCTTCTTCGTCTGCGGCCTGACGACCAACGGGCTGGTCGGGACCCATATGATCGCCTTCTGCGGCGACCACGGCATCGCGCCGGTGGCGGCGGCGGGCCTGCTGTCGATGATGGGCTTCTTCGACCTGATCGGGACCACGGCCTCGGGCTGGCTGACCGACCGGTACGATCCCCGGCGGCTGCTGGCCGTCTATTACGGGCTGAGAGGGCTGTCGCTGCTGGCCCTGCCCTTCATCGACTTCGGCCCGGCCAGTCTGACGGGGTTCGCGGTCTTCTACGGCCTGGACTGGATCGCGACGGTGCCGCCGACGGTCAAGCTGGCCAACCAGTCGTTCGGCGAGCGCGACGCCCCGATCGTCTTCGGCTGGGTGCTGGTGGCGCACCAGATGGGGGCGGCGGTCGCGGCCTTCGGCGCCGGGGCGATCCGGGAGGCCACGGGGACCTACAACCCCGCCTTCCTGCTGGCCGGGGCCTTCGCGGTGGCGGCGTCGCTGGTCTTCATCGGCGGCTTCCGGCCCAGGCCGGCCGTGGCCGCCGCCTGATACGAAAACGGCGCCGCTCCGGGGAGCGGCGCCGTCAGTCGTTGGATTGAAGTCCGACCCTGATCCTTGGCTAATCCACCTTGGCGGGGGCGTACTTCGGCATGATCAGGTGGATGACCAGAAGGGCGATCAGATAGACCGAGCCCGCCACGATGAAGATGGGGGTGTAGGTGCCGATCGTCTCCAGGATCTGGCCGACGTACTTCGAGAAGACCATGCCGCCGATGCCGCCGATCATCCCGCCGATGCCGACGACCGAGCCCACGGCCTTGCGCGGGAAGACGTCGCCCGGCAGGGCGTAGAGGTTGGCCGAGAAGCCCTGGTGGGCCGCGGTGGCGACGCCGATGATCAGGACGGCGATCCACAGGCTGGAGGCCATGGCGGCGAACATGACGGGCACGGCCAGCAGGGCGCAGATCAGCATGGTGATCTTGCGCGCCGCATTCAGGCTGACGCCCATATGCATCATCCGCGAGGACAGCCAGCCGAAGCCGACCGAACCGAAGTCCGACAGCAGATAGATGGCGACGATCGGCGGACCGAAGGTCTTCAGGTCCAGGCCGTAACGCTTGCCCAGGAAGTCCGGCAGCCAGAACAGGAACATCCACCAGATCGGGTCGATCAGGAACTTGCCGGCGGCATAGGCCCAGGTTTCCTTGACGGTGAGCAGCTTGCCCCAGCCGATCTTGGCTTCGGTATCGGCCGGATCCTGTTCGATATAGGCGAGTTCGGCGGCGGACAGGCGCTTCTGGTCGCGCGGCTTGCGGTAGACCAGCAGCCAGATCGGCAGCCAGATCAGGCCCAGGACGCCGGTGATGACGAAGGCCATCTGCCAGCCGAAGGCCAGGACCAGGACCGGAACGATCAGCGGGGTGACGATGGCGCCGATGTTGGTGCCGGCGTTGAACAGGCCGGTGGCGAAGGCGCGTTCCTTCTTGGGGAACCATTCGGCGACGGCCTTGATGCCGCCGGGGAAGCCGCCGGCCTCGCCGACGCCCAGCAGCATGCGGGCGAAGATGAAGTGGCTGAGGTCCTTGGCCGCGCCATGGAACATGTGGCCGATCTGCCAGATGAGGAAGGCGATGCCCAGGCCGAAGCGGGCGCCGATCTTGTCCATCAGCCGGCCCCAGATCGCGTAGAACAGGGCGTAGGTGGCCTGGAAGTAGAAGACGATGTCGGCATAGTCCGTCTCGGACCAGCCCATCTCCTTGGACAGGGTCGGCTTCAGGAAGCCGATCATCTGACGGTCGACGTAGTTGATCACCATGGCCGCGAACAGCAGCCACATGATGATCCAGCGGTATTTGCCCGGCGCCGGCGCTTTCACCGTGATCGGCGGCGGCGTGGTCGTCGTGTCGGTCATGATGAAACCCCGTTCCCGTACTGTATTCCTCGCGCGTCCCGACCTGTCCCCGCGTCATGCGGGCCGGCGGGTTGGCGCTACGATGATAGCTCTAGGCTTCAGCCTTGACGACCGTGCCCTTGATGATGCCCACGCCCTTGAAGTCGCAGGTGAAGTCACTGCCGGCATGGATCCGGTGCACGCCGGTGACGGCGCCGGAGGAAACCAGCATCCCCGCCGTCAGCGGACGGCCGCGCTTTGCGCAGTGCCCCAGCAGGAAGCGCACCGATTCGAGGGCGCCGCCCTCGAGCGACGGCGAGCCGCCGGTTCCAACCGACACTCCGTCGATAATGCTCTCGACCTGGATCGCCGGCAGTTGCGTCTGCCAGTCGGTCAGGGCCGGGCCGACGAAGATGCCGGCGTTGTTGCCGAAGTCGGAGGCTACGATGGGCGGGCCCAGATCATTGATGGCCGACAGGGGGCTGCCGGCGATTTCCAGGCCGATGAAGACGCCGTCGACGGCGGCGGTCGCCTCCTCGATGGTCCATTCGGTCTTGGCCGGATCGACGTTCGGGCCGATGCGGACCAGGAATTCGGCCTCGATAGCCGTGAAGCCGCCCTCGATCGCCTTGACCACGACGTCGCCTTCGATGGGCCATTTGTTGCGGGCGAAGATCGGGCCGGCCAGACGGTGCGTGCCCAGGGCGGACTGACGGGCCGGGGCGACGCCGCCGACCTTCCAGCCGATGATCTGGTCGGGATACAGGCCGATGGCGATCTCCTGGACCGCATAGCCCTCGTCCATGGTGGTCGGCAGCACGCCCGGATAGTCAGGCGTCGCCCGCGCGGCCAGACGCGCCGAGACGAAGGCCTCGGCGGTGGCCGCCGGATCCTGAGCGCCCGTAGCGGCGGCGGCACTGGAGGCGTTCATTGCGCCCCTCCCTTTGAAAACGTCGTCGCGAACACGAAAGACCCTCGATAAGGCGCGGAATATGGGCGGGCATGGAAACCGGTGTCAATGCGGTTCTTGCGACACCCGTGGCGCTTTGCTCCGGACACGGCTATGCCTTGGCGAAACACGATAACGAGGAAGCTTGGGTGACAGACGATCCGCGCGGCGCGAAGTCCGGCAAGCGCGCCACCATCAACGATGTCGCCCGGGTCGCCCGGGTGTCCAAGAAGACGGTGTCGCGCGTCATCAACCAGTCGCCCTTCGTGAAGGGCGACACCCGCGAGCGCGTCGAGAAGGCGATCGCGGAGCTGGGCTTCACCCCGGACCCGCAGGCGCGGGGCCTGGCCTTCCGCCGGTCCTTCCTGGTCGGGCTGATCTACGACAACCCTTCGCCGACCTATGTCGTGAACATGCAGCAGGGCGTGCTGGACGCCCTGAAGGGCTCCGGGCTGGAGCTGGTCGTCCACCCCTGCAACCGCAATTCCGAGACCCTGATCGATGACATCCGGGGCTTCATCGAGCGCCAACGGCTGTTCGGCGTGATCATGCCGCCGTCGATGTCGGAGGACGAGCGGGTCATCGCATTGTTGCGCGAACTCGACTGTCCCTATGTCCGGATCGCATCGATCTCACTGGACGAGCCGGGGTCGATGGTGGTGACCAATGACCATCTGGGCGCCGCCGAGGCCGCCCGGCGTCTCGCCGACCTGGGGCATACCCGAATCGGTCTGGTGCGCGGCCCTGCCCTGTTCCGCTCCTCGACCGTGCGCGGGGGCGGCTTCCGCGACGCCCTGGCCGAGCGCGGCATCCCGATGAACCCGGATTACGAGATCGAGGGCGCCTATACCTTCGAATCGGGGGTCGAGGCCGGGCACGCCCTGCTGGCGATGCCGACCCCGCCGACCGCCATCTTCACCCTGAACGACGACATGGCCATCGGGGTCATGCAGGCGGCGCGCGAGCGCGGGCTGGAGCTGCCGCGCGATCTGTCGGTGGTGGGCTTCGACGACCTGCCCATGGCCTCGCGCGTCTGGCCGAATCTGACCTCGGTGCGCCTGCCGATCCGCGACATGGGCCGGATGGCGGCCGAGAAGCTGCTGGCCCCGATGCGCGGTCAGGACCCGGCCAAGCTGGACCAGCCGGAGGTCCGGCCCTCGCTGGTGGTGCGCAAGTCGGACATTCCGGCGACGCCGAACTAGGGCCGGTCGCGATCCGACCGGTATTGCGCGTTCCGCGAAACTCACTCGATGTATGCTATCGGCGCATGAGCGATTGTCGGCATCCGACCCATTGCGGACATTGGCGAGGACGCGGCGACCAGACATACTCGCGTTATGAAAACCCGCCGCCGCTTTCGCTTTAATCACCCGCTCGACTGGTTCGGGCCGGGTATTGGCAAGCCGCTATTTCCCAGAACTTGGGAAGGCTGGGTTCTGTTTCTCGGATTCTTCGCTGTGATAGGCGCGTTCTCGCTGTTTGGCGTTGGATATGGACCGGAAGACGTCAGTAAGTGATCAACCGCGTGTCCGCTTCCCACCCTTCTCAGACATTCTAAGGGTCCGCTTTCAGGCATGAGACCAGAAAAGTTCCGTGGCGTGGCGTTCTACCCGGAGCACAAAAAACGCCGGAGACCCGCAGGTCTCCGGCGTCGTTCGTTCAGGCCTCAGCCTGAAAAGCCTCAGGCGGGCTCAAGCACCGGCGCAGTGGCGAGGACCGACTGGATGTAGTCGCGGATGCCGGCGTCCGTGGCGTTGGCGAAGAAGTATTCCTGGAACTTCTCACCCGCGATGGCGGCCTTGAGCAGGTCCTGGTCGACGGTCTTCAGGACGGTCAGCATGTCGTGGCAGGTCACGGCCTTCAGCGACTTCAGGATGCCGCGGTTCTTCGCCATGATCTCGGCGCGCTCCTTGGGATAGCCCAGGCCGCGCTCGCCTTCGAACAGCTTCTTGTAGACGTCCTGCAGGTTCAGTTCGGCGGCCCAGCCGAAGCCCTTGGCGTAGGGCATGGAGATGGCGTTGCCGTCGTTGATCTGGCCGAACAGGAAGGCGTCGGTCGGGTCGATGACCAGGCCGCAGAAGACGCCGGGCATGGAGTTGGCGGCCAGCATGGAGCCCATGCCGGTGCCGCAGCCCGTGACGACGAAGTCGGCGGCGCCCGAGTTGAGCAGGATGCCGGTCAGCAGGCCGTTCATGACGTAGGTCAGGGAGGCTTTGTCCTCCGGCGCGTACATGCCGTAGTGGAAGACCTCGTGGCCCAGGGGCACGGCGACCGACGTCAGGGCGTCGTGGATGGTGGCGCTCTTGGCGGCCTGGCTGTTTTCAACGATCAGGGCGATTTTCATCGGTTTCCTCTTGGTCGGATGCAGACGGCCGCGTTCGTTATGAACTTCGCCCGGCGTGCGTTGGGGGGTATCGGGATCAAGATGGCGGTCTACACCACCGCTCCTGTATTTGCATTTGAATATGACACCGGTTACCAACCGTCGCAACGACAGGTGGGAGGATCACCGAATGTACCGCAAAACCTACCACGCCACCCATCCCTCGTCGATGGCGGGCGCCACGACCGACGAGTTGCGCGACCGCTACCTGATCCAGGACCTGTTCGCACCGGGCGAGGTGCGGCTCAACTACACCCATATGGACCGGATGGTGATCGGCGGGGCTGAACCGGCGGGCGGAACCGTCAGCCTGCCCGTCCAGATCGAGCCGGCCTCAGCTGCGGGCAAGCCCTATCTGGAGCGCCGCGAGCTGGGCGCGATCAATGTCGGCCAGAGCGAGGGAACCGTCACCGTCGACGGCCGGACCTTCACCCTGAAGCCCAAGGACGGCCTCTATATCCCGATGGGTTCGGCCGAGGTCAGCTTCGCGGGCGACACGCGCTTCTACCTGGTCTCCACCCCGGCCCATGCGGCCTATGAGGTGCAGCAGATCTCCATCGACCAGGCCATTTCGATGGAGCGTGGGTCGCTGGAAACCTCCAACGACCGGACCATCTACCAGTACATCATCCCCGGCGTGTGCAAGTCGTGCCAGCTGGTCATGGGGCTGACGATGCTGAAGCCCGGCAGCGTGTGGAACACCATGCCGCCGCACGTGCACGAGCGTCGCTCCGAGGCCTATTTCTATTTCGAACTGGGCGACGAGAACCGCCTCTATCACTTCATGGGCCGGCCCGACGCCCAGCGACATATCGTCATGGCCGACAGTGAGGCCGTGATCAGCCCGCCCTGGTCGATCCATATGGGCGCCGGAACTTCCAACTACACCTTCATCTGGGCCATGGGCGGCGAGAACGTCGACTATACCGACATGAACGTGCTCGATATCTGTCAACTCAAGTAGGCCTGTCATGACCAATCCGTTCAGCCTTGAAGGCAAGGTCGCCCTCGTCACCGGCGGCAATGTGGGCATCGGTCAGGGCATCGCCCTGGCCCTGGCCGACGCCGGCGCCGACATCGCCTCGGTCGCCCGCCGCGCCTCGGACGACACCGTCGGCAAGGTCCTGGCCAAGGGCCGCCGCGCCCTCTCCATCCAGGCCGACCTGATGTCGATGGAGCCGATCGGCCGCATCATCGAGGAAGCCGAAAAGGGCCTGGGCCCCATCGACATCCTGATCAACAACGCCGGCATCATCCGCCGCAACGACGCGGTCGACTTCACCGAGCAGGACTGGGACGACGTGATGAACGTCAACCTGAAGACCGTCTTCTTCCTGAGCCAGGCCGTGGTGAAGACCATGATCGCGGGCAATCGCGGCGGGAAGATCGTCAACACCGCCTCCATGCTGTCCTACCAGGGCGGCATCCGGGTGCCGTCCTATACCGCGTCCAAGTCCGGCGTCGCGGGCCTGACCAAGCTGATGGCCAATGAGTGGGCCAAGCACGGCATCAACGCCAACGCCATCGCCCCCGGCTATTTCGCCACGGACAACACCCAGGCCCTGCAGGACGATCCGGTGCGCTCGAAAGAGATCCTGGGCCGCATCCCGGCCGGACGCTGGGGCGATCCGTCGGACATCGGCGGCGCCGCGGTCTTCCTGTCGTCGAGCGCGTCGGACTATGTGCAGGGCATCACCCTGCCGGTCGACGGCGGCTGGCTGGCGCGTTGATACCGCGCTAGCGTCCTGACATGACCGCGAAAAAGATCCTCTGCTTCGGCGAAATGCTGCTGCGTCTGAACCCGCCCGAGGGCGAGCTGCTGATGCAGGGCAACACCCTGACGGTCCGCCCCGGCGGCGCCGAGGCCAATGTGGCCGTGTCCCTGGCCCGCTTCGGCGCGCCCGTGGCCGCCGCCACCGTCCTGCCCGACAATGCGCTGGGCTATGGCGTGCGCGACGAGCTGCGCCGCCACGGGGTCGAGACCTCGGGCGTGGAGTTCCGGCTCGGCCGCATGGGCCTGTATTTCATGACGCCGGGCGCGGTGCGCCGTCCGGCCGATGTGCTGTACGACCGCGCCGGCTCGGCCTTCGTCCAGCATGTGGACACAGCCTTCGACTGGCCGGCCCTACTGGAGGGCGTCGAGTGGCTGCACGTCTCGGGCGTGACCCCGGCGGTCGGTCCGACCGGCACCCGCGCCGCGATCCAGGCCGTGGACGCCGCCGCCAGGGCCGGGGTGAAGGTCTCCTTCGACGGAAACTTCCGCGGCAAGCTGTGGGGCGAATGGGCGGGCGATCCGCCCAAGACGCTCGGTCATATGCTGTCGACCGCCTCGATCGCCTTCGCCGACGAGCGCGACTTCGCCCTGGTGCTGGGCAAGACCTTCGTGTCCGACGATCCGCATGAGCGGCGGCGGATGGCGGCGCTGGCGGCCTTCGAGGCCTTCCCCAAGCTGGAGCGCATCTGCTGCACCCTGCGGATTCAGGAGAGCGTGGCGGATCAGGCCCTGTCGGCGGTGATGCTGACGCGGGATGGTGAAGTGCACGCCGATCCGATCCACCTGACGGGCGTCATCGACCGGGTCGGGGGCGGCGACGCCTTTGCCTCGGGCGTGCTGTTCGGCGTCTGGAGCGGCTGGTCGGATGAAGAGGCCCTGGCCTTCGGCCTGGCGGCTGCGGGGCTGAAGCATTCGGTGCACGGGGACTTCAACCTGTTCACCGCCGCCGAGGTCCGCGCCGCGATGGACGCCGACGGGTTCGACATCAAACGCTAATCAGGCTTGCGGGCCCACAAATGATACATCCCGGCGAACAAGCCGGGATGGTCGGCCTCGACCGCGTCCCAGAGGATCAGGTCGAGCGCATTCGCCGACGGACCGTGACGCTCGCGGAACCGGGCGATGGCCTCCTCCGGCGCATCGAAGCCGACGAGGGTCAGGCCGGCGCCCGCCAGCAGGTCCATGAGGCCCAAGGGGTCATAGGCTCGTTCCTGCACATGGAAGACGAGATCGCGACAGCCGCTGAGGCTGTAGAAGTCGTCGCTGGTCCGCAGGGGCGCGAGCGGCGAGGCCGGCGAAGCGTCGAGGACGATGCGGCGGAAGGCGCGGATGTCGTCGGGGGTCGGCGTCAGGCCGCATGAACGGATCTCGGCCTGGGCGGCGCGGACGGCGGCGCGGGCGCGCTCCGAATAGAGGCCAAGGCGGATGACGCCGCCGGGGCGCAGGGTCCCGACCACCGAGGCCAGACCCGCCGCCGGGTCGTCCATGTGATGCAGGACCCCGGTTGAGACGGCGACGTCGAATGCGCCCTCCAACCGGTCCAGATCGAGGATGTCCCCCTGACGGAAGTCGATGGCGCGGACGCCGAGCTCGGTCGCCATGCGCGCGCCATAGGCGAGGCTGGGGCGGCTGAGGTCCATGGCGGTGATGCGCAGGTCCGGATCGGTGCGGGCCAGGTCGATGGCCTCATAGCCCGTGCCGCAGCCGGCGATGAGCAGGCGACGGATCGGGCCGGGGTCGGTGATCCCCGCAAGCGCGGCGATGACGGAGGCCAGGGGACGCTGATCGGGGGTCGGCGGCTCTGACCACCGGGGATAGGGGTTGAGCTCGTACTGATGACGCACGGCGGCGGAGACGGCGTCCTCCGTGTCATGATCGCTGTGTTCGGCCAGGGTCGGGAAGGCGCGGGCCAGCCGCCGCTCGACGACCAGATCGTCGAGGGTGCGCTTGATCAGCAGGCTTCCGAGCCCGCCGGGAACGGCGGCCAGCCGCTCCATGAGGTCGGGGCCGGGGCTCAGGTCGGCGAGGGGCGACGAAAGGGTCCGGAGCAGAGGGTCACTGGCCTCGAAACCGGGCGCCAGATACTCGCCGGCGAAGGCCTGAAGCGCGAGGGCGCAGGTCAGGGGCTCCAGCGCCGCGGGAACGCTCCCCTCCCCCACCCGGGACATCAGACAGGCGCGCAGGATGACCAGCCGCGCCTCCGTCGCCGCCTCGACATTGAGGCACAGGGAGAGAAAGGCGAGCCACAGCGGGTCGCCGGCGACGGCGTCGAGGTCCGCCGGGGCTGCGCCCGAGCCCTCGCGCGCCAGCAGCAGCTCGGCGGTGACGCGGGCGAGGGCCTGATGCTCGACGGCGGGTTCGGCGAAACAGGCGAGAAGATCCTGCTCCAGCTTCGGGTGATACGTCCGGCCGGAGAAGGCGCCGAGCTGGGCGGCGAAGGCGGCGGCCAAGCGGCCCCGGTCGGTCTCGCCCACGGCGCGCAGGCCGGTGCTGAGCACCTGGGTCGCCAGCCCCCGGTCGCCCTGACGGATCAGGATGCGGGCGGCGCCGAGCCAGGCGGCGGCGGTGTGGGGATGGGTCTGGGCGCAGGCCTTGAAGGTCTGGAAAGCGGCCGCGTCGTCGCCCGCAGCCTCCAGCGCCCGGGCCGTCTTGAGAAGGGCGTCGGGGTCGCTCAACGGGCCGGACCGGTCAGGCGCGCCGCCATCTCGTGGACGTCGGCGGGCCAGCCGCCCGTCGCGGCGTCGAAGCCGGGCCAGTCGTCGGCGAACAGGGCGCGGACGGCGGCCTCATAGGCCGGGCGGTCGCCGGCCATGGCGGTCATGAAGCGATAGGCGGCTTCCTTCGCCTTGCGGGCGCGGTCGGGGCCCTCGGCCTCACGCAGGGCGCCCTCGACGAGTTTGCGCAGGGCGACCGACGCGCCGCCGGGCTGGGCCGCCAGCCAGTCCCAGTGCCGCGGCAGAAGGGTGACCTCGCGGGCGGTGACGCCGAGCTTCGGACGGCCCGGGCCGCGCTTCTCCTCGACCGGAACCGGCAGGCGGGCGAGGACGGCGTCGAGGTCGCCGCGCAGGTCGAACTCGACAGGCTTCGCATCGGCGTCGTCGAAGATCAGGACGCTCTCACCGGCCTCGGTCGCCGCCTTGACGGCCGGGACGACGTCGCGCGGCGCGCCCGAGGCGATACGGCGGTCTCCGGCGAAGGCGGTGCAGCTGACGGTCATCCGGAGAATTTACCCGGATATTACCAGAACGGCAATCAGGCCCTTACCGCACCCCGCCCGTCCGCGACGCCAAGGGCCACGAGGGCCGAGGCGGCGATCTGGTCGGCGTTGAGGCCGGCGGTGGCATACATGCCGGCGGGGGTGTCCTGGTCCTGGAAGACGTCGGGCAGGTGCAGGGTGCGGACCTTGAGGCCGGCGTCGAGCGCGCCCTTCTCGGCCAGAAGCTGAAGCACGAAGGCGCCGAAGCCGCCCATGGCGCCCTCCTCCACCGTGATCAGGCACTCATGCTCGCGGGCCAGACGCAGGATCAGGTCGGCGTCGAGCGGCTTGGCGAAGCGGGCGTCGGCGACGGTGGCCGAGACGCCGCGGGCGGCCAGCAGGTCGGCGGCCTTGAGCGATTCCTGCAGGCGGGTGCCCAGCGACAGGATGGCGACGGCCGTCCCCTCGCGCACGATGCGGCCCTTGCCGATCTCCAGCGGGGCGGCCAGCTCGGGGATCTCGACGCCGACGCCGTCGCCGCGCGGATAGCGGAAGGCCGAGGGGCGGTCGTCGATCTCGCAGGCGGTGGCGATCATGGCGGCCAGATCGGCCTCGTCGGCGGCGGCCATCAGGACCATGCCCGGAAGCGCGCCCATGAAGCCGATGTCGAAGGAGCCCGCGTGGGTCGCGCCGTCGGCGCCGACCAGACCGGCGCGGTCCATGGCGAAGCGCACCGGCAGGGACTGGATGGCCACGTCGTGGACGACCTGGTCATAGCCGCGCTGCAGGAAGGTCGAATAGATGGCGCAGAAGGGCTTCATCCCGTCGGCGGCGAGGCCGGCGGCGAAGGTGACCGCGTGCTGCTCGGCGATGCCGACGTCATAGGTCCGGGCCGGGAAGGCCTGGCCGAACAGGTCCAGACCCGTGCCCGAGGGCATGGCGGCGGTGATGGCCACGATCGAGGGGTCGCGCTCGGCCCGCTTGATCAGCTCGGTCCCGAAGACCTTGGTGTAGCTGGGGGCGTTGGAGACCGACTTGGACTGCTTGCCCGAGACGACGTCGAACTTGACCACCGCGTGCAGCTTGTCGGCGCTGGATTCGGCGGGGGCGTAGCCCTTTCCTTTCTGCGTCACGACGTGGACCAGCACCGGACGGTCGGTGATGGCGGCGGCGTTCTTCAGGATGGGGACCAGATTGTCCATGTCGTGGCCGTCGATCGGCCCGATGTAGTAGAAGCCCAGTTCCTCGAAGAAGGTGCCGCCGACGACCATGCCGCGGGCGTATTCCTCGGCCTTGCGCGCGGCCTCGCGGAAGGGACGCGGCATGTGCTGGGCGACCGAGCGGCCCAGACGGCGGAAGTTCTGATAGGCGCCGCCCGAGACCTGCTTGGCCAGATAGGCGCTCATGCCGCCGACCGGAGGGGCGATCGACATGTCGTTGTCGTTGAGAATGACGACCAGCTGCTTGGTCGTCTCGGCGGCGTTGTTCATCGCCTCATAGGCCATGCCCGCCGACATGGAGCCGTCGCCGATGACCGCGACGACCTTGTTGGTCTCGCCCTTCTGGTCGCGGGCGGCGCAGAAACCGAGGGCGGCGCTGATCGAGGTCGAGGCGTGAGCCGCACCGAAGGGGTCGTATTCGCTCTCGCTACGCTTGGTGAAGCCGGACAGGCCGCCGGGCTGGCGCAGGGTGCGGATGCGGTCGCGACGACCGGTCAGGATCTTGTGCGGATAGCACTGGTGGCCGACGTCCCAGATCAGGATGTCCTTCGGCGTATCGAAGACGGCGTGGAGCGCCGTGGTCAGCTCGACCACGCCCAGACCCGCGCCCAGATGGCCGCCGGTGACCGAAACCGCGTCGATCGTCTCGGCCCGAACCTCCTCGGCCAGCTGCTTGAGCTGGGCGATGTCGAACCCGCGCATATCGGCGGGGACGTTGACGGTGTCGAGCAGAGGGGTCTCAGGCATTTCAACTATGTAGTCCGAGATCGGAAAAGGCGCGAGTGTCCATGTGGCCGCCACGGACTTTAGGCAAGCCTCAGGCAGACAGGATGTTCCCGCCGTGGACAATCCGTCCAGAAACGGATCAGGAACGCCGGTTCAGAACGTAGTCGACGCTGGCCTGGAGGTTGAGGGCGTCGTGGCCGAAGACGTCCAGATGGCTGCGGGCCTGATCGGCCAGATGGGCGACGCGGTGGCGGGCCTGTTCGACGCCCAGCAAGGTGACGAAATTGGTCTTGCCCATGGCCGCGTCCTTGCCGCCGGCGGCCTTGCCGAGGATGTCCTCGTCGCCCTCGACGTCCAGCAGGTCGTCGACGATCTGATAGGCGAGGCCGATGTCGTGGGCGAAATTGATCAGGGCCTGCTGATGGATCTCGCGCGCGTCGGCGATGATCAGCGGGATTTCGAAGGCGTAGGTGAACAGGGCGCCGGTCTTGAGGCGCTGCATCCGGGCGACGCCGCCGAGGTCGTCGCGCACGCCCAGCAGGTCGATCATCTGGCCGCCGGCCATGCCGCGCGCGCCGGACGCATAGGACAGGCGCCGGGCCAGTTCGCAGCGGACATTGGCGTCCTCGTGCGTGTCCTCGTGCAGGATGATGTCGAAGGCGGCGGTCTGCAGCGCATCGCCGGCGAGGATGGCCGTCGCCTCGTCATAGGCGATGTGCAGGGTCGGACGGCCGCGACGCATGTCGTCATTGTCCATGGCCGGCAGGTCGTCGTGGACAAGGCTGTAGGCGTGGACGCATTCCAGGGCGCAGGCGGCGCGCAGCACCGGCCGCTCCTCGATGTCGAACAGCCGCGCCGCCTCCATGGCGAAATAGGGCCGCAGCCGCTTGCCCGGTCCGAGCGCCGCATAGCGCATGGCCTCGGTCAGACGGGACTCGGGGCCGTCGGCGCGGGGCAGAAGCTGGTCCAGGGCGACGGTGACGAGGTCGGCGACCTCGGCGACACGGTCGATGACCGACTGTTCGGGCGAGTTGGCGGCGTGGGGCTTCGCGGTGGTCAAAACAGCCTCCCCCCGATCACGGCGTCGCGGTCGACCCCGACGAGAACGACCTCGCCGTCGGCGTCCGGGAAGCCCAGGGTCAGGACCTCGGACATGAAGGGCCCGATCTGGCGCGGCGGGAAGTTGACCACGGCGGCGACCTTGCGGTCTTCCAGCTGTTCGATCGTGTAGAGTTTGGTGATCTGGGCCGAGGACCGTTTGACGCCAATGTCCGGGCCGAAGTCGATGGTCAGTTTGAAGGCCGGCTTGCGGGCCTCCGGGAAGGCCTCGGCCTTGAGCACCCGGCCGATGCGGATGTCGACCTTCATGAAGTCGTCGAAGACGATGCGCTCAGCCACCGCTGTCGCGACGCCCGACATCAGCTGAACTCGGCGGGCTCGACGCCCTTGGCCTGGCCGTCGGCGCCGACGACGATCTTCTCGACGCGCAGCTGGGCGGCCTTGAGCCGGGCCTCGCAATGGGCCTTCAGACGCGCGCCCTCCTCATAAAGGGTGATCGATTCCTCCAGCGGCGCCTGACCCGACTCGAGGCGGGAGACGATGTTTTCCAGGCGCGCGAGGGCGTCCTCGAAGGAAAGATCGGCGGTGGAGGGAGCGGCGTCGGTCATCACGGACCGTTATGGCGGGGCGCGGCGGCCGCGCCAAGCCTCATCGCTTCTCGTAGCGACGCTGTGACCAGTATTTGAAGCCCTGATTGTGGACGAGCGCCCAGCCGCGCGCCTTCAGACACGCGCCGACCATGTGGTTGAAATAGCCGTGGGCGAGGACGAGGACGTCCTCGCCGGTCGCGGCCCGCTCGATCAGGAGGTCGGCGACGCGGGCGGCGCGGTCTTCGGCCTCGGCGCGGGTCTCCTGCCCTTCGTGATGGTCGAAGGCGTGCCACCAGAAGCGGGCGACGGCGCCCCAGTATTTCGGCGGCAGCTTGAACCAGGCAGGGAAGTGCGGCGGCGGCAGGGGCGCCTCGATGAAGAGGACGTCTGAAGTCACCTCGCGCCCTGCCGAGATGGCGGCGGCGGTTTCCTGGGCGCGCTGGCGGGTCGAGGCGAAGATCACCCCCGCGCCGGCGGCGGTGGCCAGCAGCTCGGGCGGCGGAGTCTGGCCGGGGCGCAGACCGCCGACCTCATAGCGGGCCCACCAGTCGCGGTACTGATCCGAGGTCAGCATGCATTTGCGCGACAAGGCCGGTTCGCCGTGCCGGGTCAGGACGATGGCCCCGGGTTTGGTCGCCGGAACGCGCGCCTCGCCAGCGGCAGGCAGGGAATCGGGGGTGTCGAGAGTGCGGGCCGGGAGGGTCATGATGAAAGGATGCGCGCGGAATTACCCTGCGTTCTGCGTCCCTTAGTCCTCCCCCAAAGCCTGAACATGGGCGACCGCCGACCGGCCGAGCCCTTCTAGGTCGTAACCGCCCTCGAGCGAGGACACAACCTTGCCGCCACATCGACGGCGCGCGACCTCGACCACGGCGCGGGTGGCCCAGGCGAAATCCTCGGCCTCCAGCGACTGGTGGGCGAGCGGATCGCGGCGGTGGGCGTCGAAACCGGCGGAGATCAGGATCAGGTCGGGGGCGAAGGCGTCGAGCGCCGGCATCAGGGTCCCGGCGAAGGCCGCACGCCAGTGTTCGCGGGCCGCATGGGGCGCGATGGGAGCGTTGACGATATTGCCGACGCCGGTCTCGGACGCGGCGCCGCTGCCCGGATACAGCGGCGACTGGTGGATGGAGGCGAGAAACAGGCTGTCGTCGGCCTCGAACGCCGCCTGGGTGCCGTTGCCGTGGTGGACGTCGAAATCGATCACGGCGACCCGGGCCATGCCGAGAGACTGGGCCACGCGGGCGGCGACGGCGACATTGGAGAACAGGCAGAAGCCCATGGCCCGGTCGGGCTCGGCATGGTGGCCGGGCGGGCGGACGGCAGCGAAGGCGCGCGTCAGTTCGCCCGCCGCCACGGCCCGGACGGCGTCGACCGGGGCTCCGGCGGCCAGACGGGCGGCGCGCAGGCTGCCGGGGGCCAGAACGGTGTCGGCGTCGAGCTGGTTGAAGCCAACCATGGGCTCGGCGGCCAGCAGGCGGGCGACATGGTCCGCGGGATGGACACGTTCCAGATCAGCGACGGACGCCTCGGTCGCCTCGCGCCGGTCGCGGGCCAGACCGGCATCCGCCAGGGCGTCGAGCACGGCCGTCAGCCGCGCCGGCCGCTCGGGATGCCCGTCGCCCGCATTGTGGGCGACCATGTGCGAATGGGTGAACAGGGAGACCATGCGATAAATACGTTAGGACCTCCGATCAGGATTGTCGCGGATGACGAGGGCCTTCGGGCGCGGTAATCCCCCGCCATGAGCACTCTGACCGACGTCACCATTCGCCCCGGCCGCGCCGAAGACGCGCAAGCCCTGTCGGCGCTGGGCCGCCAGACCTTCGTGGCGACCTTCGTCGACGGCTTCGGCATCCCCTACCCGCCCGCCGATCTGGAGGATTATCTGGAATCGAGTTTCGGCGTGGCGGCGACCGCGAGGAAGCTGGCGGAGCCGGGCGCGGCCTGGTGGGTGGCGGAGCGGGAGGGCGAATTGCTGGCCTTCGCCAACGCGGGGCCGAACGGCCTGCCCCACCCTGAGGCGACGCCCGCCAATATGGAGCTGCGCCGGCTCTATGTCGGTACGCACGCCCAGGGGCTGGGCCTGGGCACCACCCTGCTGAAGCTGTCGCTGGAGTGGATGGAGGCCGAGACTGACGGCCCGCTGTGGATCGGGGTCTGGAGCGGCAATGTGAAGGCCCAGAGGCTGTACGAGGCCTATGGCTTCGCCAAGGCCGGCGAATACCTCTATCCGGTCGGCGACTGGCGCGACCACGAGTTCATCTTGCGGCGAGACTGATCGAGGTTCAGGTTCGCCCGATGCTCCTGCCCTTCTTCACCGCCCTGCGCGAGGCCAAGGTTCCGGTCTCGACCAAGGAATGGCTCCACCTGATGGAGGCCATGGACAAGGGCTTGCCAGGCTCGGGGCCGGGCGGCCGGATCGAGGACTTCTACCACCTGTCGCGGGCGGTGCTGGTCAAGGACGAGAAGCACTACGACCGCTTCGACCAGGTGTTCGGCAAGGTGTTCAAGGGGGTCGAGAGCGTCGGCATCGGCGACGACCTGACCACGGACATCCCGGAAGACTGGCTGCGGCTGCTAACCGACAAATACCTGACCGACGAGGAGAAGGCCGAGATCGAGGCGCTCGGCGGGTTCGAAAAGCTGATGGAGACGCTGAAGCAGCGTCTGGAGGAACAGAAGGAGCGCCACGAGGGCGGGTCCAAATGGATCGGCACCGGCGGGACCTCTCCCTTCGGCCACGGCGGCTACAATCCCGAGGGCGTGCGTATCGGCGGACCCGGCAAACAGGGCCGGGCGGTCAAGGTCTGGGAGAAGCGCGAATACAAGAACCTCGACGACACGGTCGAACTGGGCACGCGCAACATCAAGGTCGCCCTGCGCCGTCTGCGCCGCTTCGCGCGGCAAGGGGCCCCGGACGAGCTGGACATCGACGGCACCATCGACGGTACGGCGCGTCAGGGCTGGCTGGACATCCAGATGCGGCCCGAGCGGCGCAATACGATCAAGGTCCTGCTGTTCCTCGACGTCGGCGGCTCGATGGACGGCCATATCAAACTGGTCGAGGAGCTGTTCTCCGCGGCCCGGACCGAGTTCAAGAACCTGGAGTTCTTCTACTTCCACAACTGCCTCTACGAGGGGGTCTGGAAGGACAACCGCCGTCGGCATTCCGAGCAGACCCCGACCTGGGAGGTGCTCAACAAATATCCGGGCGACTGGCGGGCCATCTTCGTCGGCGACGCGACCATGAGCCCCTATGAGGTCACCATGCCCGGCGGCTCGGTCGAGCACTGGAACGAGGAGGCCGGCGCCGTCTGGCTGAGACGCGCGCGGCAGCAGTGGGACAAGTCGGTCTGGCTGAACCCCGTCGCGGAGAAATACTGGAGCTATACGGCCTCGGTGAAGCTGATCGACGAGGTCATGGACCAGCGGATGTTCCCGCTGACGCTGGATGGGCTGGACAGAGCCATGCGCGCGCTGACGCGCTAGGGCGACGCGGACCCTCACGCGGTAGATTTTCGCGTCCGGCGGGTGCAGTCTGGGGGTCTCTTTCCGGAGTATCCGTGATGCCGACCGCCGTCTTCGCCGCCCTGATGCTGCAACAGGCCGCCGGGATGATCTCCTGGAACCCGCCGCCGGCGGCGGACGCCGAAATGCCGCCGGAAGCCTCCGAGGCCGCGCCGCCGCGCGCCGCGCCGCGTGAGCCTGAGTTGCCCGGCTGGGCCCTGGCCGATCCCTTCTCGTGGGAGCGGTCGCAATGCAGCCCGATGATCCGCAAGGAGGCGTCGATGGAGCTGTGCCAGGCGCGGGTGCGGACCCAGCTGGCCGCGGCGCTCGGCGACCGCCTGCCGCCCGGCCTGCAGCCCAGCGGGGTCGAGGGCTGCCGTCAGGTGTCGAACGGCGCGGGCGGCTATGAACTGACCTGCGCCCCGCCGCAGCGGGCGATGGCGTCAAGCGCTGGCGCCCCGGCCGCCGAGGTCTGCGAGGAACGCCCCTCCGCCACCGGCAGCGGCGGCGTCAACTTCGAACGCCGCTGCACCCCCGCGACCGGCCCCAGGCCCGCTGAAGATGGGCTGCGGTTCCGGCTGGGCGGGGACTGAACGCAAAAACGCCGCCCGCGAACGGACGGCGTCTTTTGGGTCTAAACCTGAGGTCTAGTTGCGGCGGTCGGCGTCGCGGAGCGAGTCCTTGGCGCCGCCGAAGGCGTTCTGGACCTTGCCGGTCAGCTGGTCGGCCTTGCCTTCGGCCTTCAGCTTCTCGTCGCCGGTCATCTTGCCGGCCGCTTCCTTGATCTTGCCGCCGATGTTCTTGACGGCGCCGTCGATACGATCCTGATCGGGCATGGAAATCTCCGTTTGCACTGCGTCGCGAGGGAGGCGGCGCTTCGGATATTCAAACCCCGGTGAGGGGCGCGAGTTCCCGAACCGAACGGTGTTTACGGCAGCGTACGCTCTGCATCCGCCATCGCCGCCGAACGGTAGGCTTCCATTAGCGTCAGCACTTCGGGGGCCGGATCCCGGGGCCACTGGATGCACCCGTCCACGCCTGCTCCTCGCATCAGGAAGCCTGCAGGCGACTTTAGATTCGCCTCCGGTCGAAACGTCCAGCAGACCGTGCCCTTCATGGTCTGGAGCGAGACCCGATCACCGCCCAGAAACAGCTCCCGAATGTCGCTCCACCAATAGAAGGCGCCCTTGCCGAGCGCCATTCCTGGATAGAAGAAGCCATCTGCATCCACCACGACTTCCGGCGGCCACACGACGCGCCAGATCGCGAATACGGCAGGCGGCAGACACACGAGCGCTGTCCAGGCCTCGCCCCGCCACCAGAGAAGCGTCGTCACCACGCCGATCACGACGAGCATCCCGACGTGAGGCCAGCGCGCCAGCGGCACGTGCCGGATCGGCAGCACTATGTCCTCAGCCATTTCGCCACCGCCCAGGCGTGGGCGTCGTGGCGCAGGTCGGCCAGCGCCGTGCGGGGGTGAAGCCAGACCAGTTCGTGGTCGGCCTCGACCTTGGCGGCCGGGTCGATGGAGATCATTTCCGCGATCCAGATGCCGCCGATGTTGTTGATCGGCTCGCCGTCGGACTTGCGGAAATACTGGCCGGCCCCGGTCAGGCGCCCGACCGGGCGGACGGTCATGCCGGTCTCCTCGAGGAACTCGCGGATCAGGGCCTGCTGCTCGGTCTCGCCGGCCTCGACGGCCCCGCCGGGCAGGTCGTGATAGGGGATGTCGCGGGCCACGCGGACGCAGGCCAGCTTCTGGTCATGAAAGACGAGACCGAAGGCGGTGGGGCGCTCGCGATAGAGGATCCCCTCGTCGGCCCGCCCGAACTGCAGGGCCATGCCCATGGTCAGAGGTCGAAGGCCAGACGGGCGCGCACGCCCTTGTGCGCCTGATCGAACTCGACGACCGAGCGGAGGCCCGAGGCCATGGCCGAGATGATCTTGCCGCCGAGGCCCGTGCCCTTGGGCGCGCCCTCGCCCATGCCGGGGCCGTCGTCCTCGACGGTCAGCAGGGCGCGGCCGTCGGCGTCGGGCCTGAGGATGACGCGGATCTCGCCCCCCTGCCCCGGCGCATAGGCGTATTTGACCGCGTTGGTGACCAGTTCGGTGACGACCACGCCGAGCGACACCGCCTGATCGGTCGAGACCCGCATCGGCGCGGCCTCGAGCACCAGGGTCGGGGAGCCCTCGTCCGGGCCCAGCGACTTGGACAGTTCGTCGATCAGGCCGGCCAGGTATTCGTCCATGGCCACCGAGGACATGTCGCCGGAGGTGTAGAGGCGGCGGTGGACGTGGGCCACGGCCTCGATCCGCGCCTGGGCCTCGCGCAGGGCGTGGCGGGCGCCGTCATCGGCCAGATGGCGTAGCTGCAGCGACATGAAGGTCGAGACCAGCTGCAGGGAGTTGCCGACCCGGTGATTGACCTCACGCAGCATGGCCTCGGCGCGGTCGCGGGCCAGACGGACCTGTTCGACCGCCTCGTCGTTCTCGCGCTGGAGGCGTCGGCGCAGCAGGGCGTCTTCCAGCGCCGAGCGCAGCAGGGCGGTGAAGTCTTCGGAGACGTCCTTGATGACGTAGTCGGCGGCGCCGGCGCGCAGGGCGGCGACGGCGATGCGGCCCTCCTGGGCGCCCGTCACATAGACGACCGGCGGGGGGCTGGGCAGGGCCAGGATGTCGGGCAGGACGTCGAGGCCGTCGCGGCCCGGCATATAGTGATCGAGCGCGCAGATATCGAAGGTCGCCGCCGCCAGGGCCTCCAGCCCGGCATCCCCGTCGACGGCGCAGGTGACCTCATAGCCGTGCCGGCCCAGCTCCTTCTGGACCAGCCGGGACAGGCCGGCGTCATCGTCGATGTAGAGGAGCCGCACCGGCGGCTTTTCCGATGTCATTCGATCTCGGGCGCCTGCATCACGGACAGGAACAGGCCCAGCTGGCGGATGGCGCCGGCGAAGCTCTCATAGTCGACGGGCTTGGTGATGTAGACGTTGCAGCCGAGGTCGTAGCAGCGCTGGATCTCGGTCTTGTCGTCCGTGGTGGTCAGGACGACGACGGGCGCGCGCTTGAGGCGGTCGTCCTTCTTGACCTCGGCAAGGATGTCCGTGCCCTGCATGTCGGGCAGGTTGAGATCCAGGAGGATCAGCATCGGGCCGTTGGAGCGCACTTCGTCCGAGAAGAGATAGTCCAGCGCCGGCTGGCCGGAATCGAAATGCACGATCTCGTTGGAGATGTTGGCCCGGCGTATGTTCTTCTCGATCAGCTTGGCGTGGCCATGGTCGTCTTCGACCATGACGATCTTCACAGGGGTGCTCACAGTACGTCTCCAGCCTCGTCGAGGATCAGGCGTTTGGGGAATTTCAGGCGGAATGTCGAGCCCTCGCCGAGCGCGGACTCCAGGGTGATGTCGCCGCCCAGCCGGCGAACGCTGTTGCGCACGAAGGCCAGACCGAGACCCTCGCCTTGCGTGTCCTGACGGCCGGCGCGGCGGAACAGTTCGAAAACCCGTTCGTGGTCTCGCGGAGCGATGCCGCGGCCATTGTCGGCGACGGAATATTCGACCCAGCCGCCGGGCAGGATCCGGCCTGAGACCACGATATGGCCGGGCCGGGCCGCGTCCAGATATTTGACGGCGTTGTCGATCAGATTGCCGAAAACCTGCTCGATCGACAGCCGGTCGTTCTCGAACGCCGGCAGGGTCTCGACGACGATCGAGGCGCCCTTTTCCTCGGTCTGGTGACGCATGCTGTCGGCGATACGGCCGACCATGGCGGTCATGTCCAGGCTCTCGGGCGTCAGGTTGCGGCGGCCTTCGCGCGAAAGCTTGAGGATGGCGTTGATCAGCCGATCCATCTTCTCGGTCGAGGCGCGGATGAAGCCCACCGCCTCGGGGATGTCCTCGCGCACGGCGGCGACGACCTCGGCATCGACCTCGCGCTCGGTCTCCGCCCTGGCGATGGCCTTGTCGATGGTCTTGCCCGCCTGCTCCAGCTCGGAGGTGTAGCCCATGACGTTGACCAGCGGCGAGCGCAGGTCGTGGCTGACGATATAGGCGAAGCGCTGGACCTCCTCATTGGCGCGGACCAGGGCGCCGGTGCGGGCCTTGACCGTCTCCTCCAGCCCGGCGTTGACGCGGTCCAGCTCGGCCTTGGCGGCGTTGATCTCGGCCAGATAGCGCCGGACCAGCATCAGGATGATCACGGCGAGGACGAGGATCAGCAGGCCGGCGATGGCGTTGATCGTCACGGTGAGGAAGGCGCCGCGTTCGGAGCGGGCGCGACGCTCCACCAGCGTCTGGCCGATGTGGGCGTCCAGGCGCGTCATCTCGGCGTTGAGCTGTTCGGTGAGAGCCTGTCCCTGCCCCGTGCGCACCCGGCTGACCGCCTGGCCGATGCGGCCCTGACGCGCGAGGTCGAGGGTGGCGGACATCTCGATGTATTTGTCGCGGGCGATCCGGGTGAGGGCCTCGGCGGAGGCGAGCGACACCTCGTCGCCGGCGGCGCGACGTTCGAAGTCGGCGAAGACGCCGGGAAGCGCCGCCTTGTTCTTCTCGAAGGTCACCAGGAAGCCGGGCTGCCCGGTCAGCAGGAAGCCGCGATGCGCGGTCTCGGCCCCCTGGATGTTGAGGATGATGCTGCGGGCCACGCGGCGCGACTGCCAGGTCTGGTCGACCTGGGCGTTGAAGGCGGCCGTGCGGCTGATCATGATGAAGGTCGAGACGTTGACCAGCAGCAGCAGGACCAGGGCCGCGGTCAGCAGAAGCACGACCGAACGGGCCAGTGACGAGGTCCTGAGGAACTCGCGCCACTTCGAGAAACGCCCCATTGAGGGGAAGCGGCTGGCGGATTCCACTGACATGAGAGAAGCTTTAGCCGGGGTTTGGTCGCTGTCCAGCGTCGTCACGCAACCGGAGGGGTCGCAAGCGACTGTAGGGACAGGCCAAAGGGTTGGCCGAGACGTTTGTCACGGCGTTGGGGAGCGCGATCGATATGGTGTCCTGGTGGTGGGTCGTTCCGGCCCTGGTGGCCTTTGTGAGCGCCCTGTTCGTGCTGAACGGGCTGGTTTCGCTGTTCCGGGGCAAGCCGTTCAGCGGCATCCTGAAGATGATCGGCGGCGGGGTTTTCCTGTGGGCGGCGCTGGCCGTGACCCTGCTGGCCCTGAACGTCCAGACCTATGCCCGGCTGACCTATGAACGGCCGGTGGCGACCATCCAGCTGAGGAAGCTGGCGCCCCAGTATTTCGAGGTCACCGTCATCCAGCCGCCCGTGTCGAAGGACGAGCCCGAGCGGATCGCCGTCTATCCGGTCAACGGCGACGACTGGCGCATCGAGGCCCAGGTGCTGAAGTGGAAGCCGTGGGCCAATGTGCTGGGCCTCGACACCCAGTACCGGCTGGAACGGCTGGCTGGCCGCTACGAGAACATCGAACAGGAGCGCACCGGCGCCCGCAGCGTCCACGCCCTGTCCGGCGGCGACGAGGCCGTGAAGGTCATGGGCGCGACCGTGCCGTGGAAGATCAACGCCTGGGACGCCGCGCGCCGCTATCGCCGCTACGTCGACGCGGTCGACACCCTGTACGGCGGCGCCGCCTATATGCCGATGGCCGACGGGGCCCGTTATGAGGTCTGGATCACCCAGTCCGGCCTGATCGCCCGCCCCGCCAACGACGCGGCCCGCAACGCCTCGGCCGGCGGGTGGAGCGTGGTCAACTAGATCAGGGCCTGGGCGTCAGGCCGTCGTGGAGCTGCTGCAGCGTCCAGGCGTCGCCCGCGTGGAACTGGCCATAGAGGGCGTCGAAGGCCGCTCCGGGGACGAAGCCGACGCCCTGGAGGTCGATCCGGGTCCCGCCGTCGACCGGGGTCAGGGTGATGACGGTGACGGTGCGGCCGAACTCTTCGGCATGGGTGAAGCCGTCCGGCGCCTGGATGTTGCGGATCGCCAGCAGCCGACCGGGGACATAGGCGACGATCTGGTTCTTGATGGTCCCGGGCGAGCCGAGCGCCACGGCGGCGTCGTAGCTGGTCTCGATCACCCCATCGATGCGGAGATCGATCGCGGCCCTGGCGACGCCGAGATGGGCGACCCAGCCTTCGGGCGTGGTCAGCACCTCCCAGACCTCGGCGGGAGGGACCGGGACGACGGCGCTGAGGCTGATGATGCGCTCGCCGTTCGCCTCGGTGCGGGAAGCGTCAGTCACGGCGGGAAAGCCGGCCATCCGGGCCGAGGCGGGCGGCGCGAGCGCGAGGCAAAGAACGGCGGCGAGGGCGAACTGACGCATCATGTCACGGCTCCTGAAGGACCGGCGGCCATGACGACACGGGCGATGCGGGCTGTCCAGCGGGGCGCGACGCCGCGACGCGCCCCTGAATCCCGTATCAGACCTGGCCGATGGTCTTCAGGCGGGCCTTGGGGTGGACCTCGTTCTGGCTCATCACCACGGTCTGGCCGCGGAAGCGTTCGATGATGGAGCGGACGTAGGGGCGGATCTGGGGGCCGGTCAGCAGGACGGCGGTCTCGCCCGCCATGGCGGCGCGTTCGAAGACGTCACGGACGTTGCGGATGAAGTCCTGAAGGCGCGACGGGGCCATGGCCAGCTGCTTGTCCTCGCCCGTCCCGACCAGGGCCTCGGCGAAGGCGGCTTCCCACTCCGGCGACAGGGTGACGATCGGCAGGGCGCCGTCGTCGCCCTTGTGCTGCCAGCACAGCTGACGCGCCAGACGGCTGCGGACGTGCTCGACCAGGGTGGTGACCGACGAGGAATGCGGCGCGGCCTCGGCCAGGCCTTCGAGGATGGCGCCCAGGTCGCGGATCGAGACCTTTTCCTTGAGCAGGGCCTGAAGCACCCGCTGCAGCGTGGTGACGGTGACGACCGATGGCACCAGTTCGTCGACCAGCTTCTTCTCCTCCTCGCCCAGTTCCTTGATGAGCTTCTGGACCTCTGCATAGGACAGCAGATCGGCCATGTTCTCCTTGAGGATCTCGGTCAGGTGGGTGGTCAGGACCGTCGAGGGGTCGACGATGGTGTAGCCGCGGAAGGTGGCCTCCTCGCGCAGGCTTTCGTCGATCCAGGTCGCGGGCAGGCCGAAGGCGGGCTCCTTGGTGTGCTCGCCGGGCAGTTCGACCTGACGGCCGGTGGGGTCCATGGCCATCAGGGAGCCCAGACGCACCTCGCCGGCCCCGGCCTCCATCTCCTTGATGCGGATCGCATAGCCTTGCGTGGGCAGACGCATGTTGTCGAGGATGCGGACCGACGGAATGACGAAGCCGTATTCCTGGGCCAGGGCGCGGCGCAGGGCGCGGATCTGGTCGGTCAGGCGACGGCCTTCGAGGTCGTTGATCAGCGACAGCAGGGAGTAGCCCAGCTCGATCTTGACCTCGTCAATGGTCAGGGCGGTGCCGATGGGCTCCTCGACCTCCTCCTTGGGCTTGCCGCCCGCCGCCACGGCTGCGGCGGCCTTCTCGGCCTCGGTCGGCTCGGGCTTGAGCCGGGCCCGGCCCAGACGCCAGGCCATGAAGCCGGTGCCCAGAGCGAGAGCCGCGAAGGGGATAATCGGCATCCCCGGGATCAGGCCGATCAGGCCGGCGGCGCCCGAGACCATGCCGAGGCTCACCGGGTTGGTGGCCAGCTGCTGGACCAGGGCCTTGTCGGCCGTGCCCTCGACGCCGGCCTTGGACACCAGGAAGCCGGCGGCGATCGAGATGATGATGGCCGGGACCTGGGTGACCAGACCGTCGCCGATGGTCAGCTGGACATAGGTGGAGGCCGCTTCCTGGAAGGGCAGCTGGTGCTGGATGACGCCGATCAGCATGCCGCCGATGGCGTTGATGAAGGTGATGATCAGGCCCGCCACGGCATCGCCGCGCACGAACTTCGACGCACCGTCCATGGCCCCGAAGAAGGTCGATTCCTGCTCCAGCTCCTTGCGGCGCAGCTTGGCCTGCTCCTCGTTGATCAGGCCGGACGACAGGTCGGCGTCGATGGCCATCTGCTTGCCCGGCATGGAGTCCAGGGTGAAGCGGGCGCTGACTTCCGCGATCCGGGTCGAGCCCTTGGTGATGACCACGAAGTTCACCACCAGGATGATGGCGAAGATGATGATCCCGATGATGAAGCTGCCCCCCATCATCAGCTGACCGAAGGCATTGATGACCTGACCGCCGGCGTCGTGGCCTTCGTGCCCGTGGGTCAGGATCAGACGCGTCGAGGCCAGGTTCAGGCCCAGGCGGAACAGGGTCGAGACCAGCAGCACCGTCGGGAAGATGGCGAAGTCGAGCGGGCGCTTCATCATCAGCGCCGTCATCAGGATCAGCACCGACGAGGTCAGCGACAGGGCCAGCAGCACATCCAGAAGAAACTTCGGGATCGGCAGGATCAGCAGCATGATCACGCCGATGACGCCGAGCGCCATGGCGACCTCGCCGCGCATCAGCCAGCTCTGGATATCCTTGCCGGTCGGACGGGCCATGCCGTCCTTCATCAGGGTCGCGTCGCTCATTCGGCGACTCCATGACCCAGGGCGGCCAGGCCGCGGCGCACGGCCGTGGCGATGACTTGGTCACGCTTCTCGGGCGCCAGGCTCTCGGGCGCCTCATAGAAGACGGCGACCGGGATGGGGTCGCCCATCGGCGGATAGACCACGCCGATGTCGTTGGTCTGGCCCGTGCCGCCGGTGCCGGTCTTGTGGGCCACGGTCCAGCCGTCGGGGACGCCGGCCTTGATTCGCTTCTCGCCGGTCGGGCTGTCGATCAGCCAGTCCCACAGCGGGCGGTAGCGCGACTGGAAGACCAGGGGCTGATAGGCCTCGAGGATCCAGTTCAGGTTCGAGGCGGCGCGGAAGGGCTGGGTGGTGTCCTTGTCGCCGTCCTTGACGTTGAGCATGGGCTCCATGCGGTCGACGCGGGTCGTGTCGTCGCCGGCGCGGCGATACCAGGCCTCCAGCGCCGGGAGGCCGCCGAGTTCGCGGATCAGGATGTTGGCGGCGGGGTTGTCGCTGACCTTGACGGCGGCGGCCATCAGATCGGTCAGGGTCAGGGTCTGGCCGACGGCCGCTTCGGTGACGGGCGCATGGGGAACCATGTCGGCGGCGGTCACGGGGACGGCGCGGTCGGCCTTGTCATCGCCGTGCTGGATCTTCTCGAGCATGGCGGCGGCGAGGAACAGCTTGAAGGTCGAGCAGTAGACGAACCGCTCGTCGGCCCGCCAGGACGCGCGGTGGCCGTCCAGGATGCTCAGGCCGATGCGGCCGCCGTTCTCGCGCTCGAGGTCGGACAGGTCGAAGGCCACGTCGCGCGGCGGCAGGGGCGCGGTCGCGGCCGCGCTCTGCTTCTCGCGCTCACAGCCGCCCAGACCGAACAGGGTCAGGCCGGCGAGGACGCTTCTGCGGTCCGTGACCAGAGGCATGAATCAGGCCGCGCTCTGGCCGTAGTTGGCGGCGACGCCGTTCTGGGGGGCCATGATGGCCGTGCCCTCGTCGGCGTATTCGTTCAGCTTATTGCGCAGGGTCCTGATCGAGATGCCCAGGATATTGGCCGCATGGGTGCGATTGCCCAGGCAGTGGGTCAGGGTATCCAGGATCAGGGTCTTTTCCATCTGAGCAACAGTCTGGCCCACATAGGCGCGCGACACGGCGTCGGCGGTCTGGGCGGCGCGCGCAGCAGGGCCCGAGTCGGTCGCCGCGACAACGCCCGTCAGCGGCTGACCGTCAGGAAGACGGATGGCCTCAGCGTCGATCTCGTTGCCGACAGCCAGAAGCACCGCGCGGTGCATGGCGTTTTCCAGCTCACGCACGTTGCCGGGCCAGCGGTGGGCGGCGAGCGCCCGACGGGCATCGGCCGACAGCGGACGGACCGGCACGCCGTTGGCGGCGGCGTACTTCTTGACGAAGTGGTCGGCGAGGACGGCGACGTCGCCTGGACGCTCGCGCAGCGACGGCAGGCGCAGGTTGACGACGTTCAGACGGTACAGGAGGTCTTCGCGGAAGCTGCCCTCGGCGACCGACTTGGCGAGATCGCGGTTGGAGGTGGCGATGATGCGGATGTTGACCGGAACCGGCTTGGTGCCGCCGACGCGGTCGATGACCCGTTCCTGGATGGCGCGCAGCAGCTTGGCCTGGAGGCGGGCGTCCATCTCCGAGATTTCGTCCAGCAGCAGGGTGCCGCCGTCGGCCTCCTCGAACTTGCCGATCCGGCGGGCGACGGCGCCGGTGAAGGCCCCCTTCTCGTGGCCGAACAGTTCGCTCTCGAGCAGGTTGTCGGGAATGGCGGCGCAGTTGACGCTGATGAAGGGACGGTCCGAGCGCTTGGAGTTGACGTGCAGATAGCGCGCCATGACTTCCTTACCGACGCCGCTTTCCCCGGTGATCAGGATCGAGGCTTCCGAACGGGCGACCTGGTCGGCCAGCTTGACCACCGCCTGCATCGACGGGTCGGCCGAGATCATCGGACGCTCGTCATCGGCGACGGCCGACAGGACCGCCGCGATCAGATCGGCCTCGGGCGGAAGCGGAATGAACTCCTTGGCCCCGGCGCGGATGGCGGCGGCGGCCTTGTCCGCGTCATTGTCGACGCCGCAGGCCACGACCGGGACGAAGATCCGCTCGGCGTCGTTGTTGGCGATCAGGCCCCCGATATCGAGGTTGTAGTCGACCATCAGCAGGTCGGCCCCCTGCCCGCGCCGGAGCTGTTCCGTCGCCTGATCGGTGCGCTCGACGTGCTGGACCTTGGCGCCGTGCGCCATGGCCATCTTCACCGCCGCCGCGAGCTGTCCGCTCAGCCTGCCAACCACCAGAAGCCGCATCGGTCTTCTCCCTTAATCCCTACTCAGAACCCGGCCGCCGTCAGGCCGCCGAATCCTCGGTCTTGATGATTTCCGTCATGGTCACGCCCAGGCGGTCCTCGACGACGACGACCTCCCCGCGGGCGACCAGACGGTTGTTCACGAAAATATCGATGGCCTCGCCGACCTTGCGGTCCAGCTCCAGCACGCTGCCGCGGTTCAGCTTGAGCAGCTGGGCGACGGTCATATGGGCCTTGCCGAGCACGGCCGAGATATTGACCGGCACGTCGAAGACGGGCGCCAGATCGGCGGCGCTCTTGTCGCCGGCGTCCTCCATGGTCGCCAGGGCGGTGGAGGTCCCGAATTCCTCCAGGGCGAAATCCTCAGCCATCAGAAGTGGCCTCCATTGATGGTTTCAGCGTGTCCGGCCTCGGCGGCCAGGGCGGCGTTCAGGGCCTCGGCCATGCGCGTCGCGGCCTCGGCGGGATCGAAGTCGGCGCGACCGTCGGCCCATTCCAGCTGGAAGGCGGCGGCGGCCATGCCCGGCTCGTCGCGGAAGGACACCAGGCCCGAGAAGCCGGCGTCGACGCAGATGGCCTGAAGCCTGGCCTGCACCGCCTCGTCCAGACCGCGGGCGCGGATGACGAGGCGCGGGGTGGCGTCGATCTCGGCGCCCAGGGCCTCGAGCGCGGCCTGGATCGGGGCGGCGGGGAAGCGCTCCAGGGCGCCGGCGGCGATGACCCGGGCGGCGGCCAGGGCCAGTTCGGCCGACTGTTCGCGGTGGGCCTGGGCCACGGCGCCCAGCGAGGGGGCGGCGGCGGCGACGGCCTGGCCCAGGGTGACCACGGCCATGGCGTGCAGGCTCTCGACCTCGGCCAGGGCGGTCTCGCGGCCTTCCAGACGGGCCTGGGCGACCAGGGCCTCGACCTCGGCGGGCAGATAGGCGCGCTTGGTCGGACGGAAGGCCTGACCCGGGGTCACGCCGCCGGCATCGTCGAACTCGGTGTCGAAGCTGAAGGGGCGGGTGTTGGCGGTTGAAGTGATCATGTCAGTAAATCAGCTCGTCGTCGGCGCCGCCGGCCCCGGCCAGCATGATCTCGCCCTTGGCGGCCAGGTCCTTGGCGGCCTGGACCATGGCCATCTGGGCGGCGTCGACGTCCTTCAGACGCACGGGGCCCATCGACTCCATGTCCTCGCGCATGATCTTGGACGCGCGTTCGGACATGTTGGTGAAGAACATCTCGCGCAGCCCTTCGGAGGCGCCTTTGAGGGCCAGGCCCAGCTGATCCTTCTCGACCGCGCGCAGCAGGGTCTGGACGCCGCCGGGATCCAGCTTGTTCAGGTCCTCGAAGACGAACATCAGGGCGCGGATGCGTTCGGCCGACTCGCGGTTGCGCTCTTCCAGGGCGCCGATGAAGCGGGCCTCGGTCTGACGGTCGAACGAGTTGAAGATGTCGGCCATCATCTCGTGGCTGTCGCGCTTGGAGGTGCGGGCCAGGTTGGACATGAACTCGACGCGCAGGGTCTGTTCGATCTTGTCGAGAATCTCGCGCTGCACCGGCTCCATGCGCAGCATCCGCTGCACGCATTCCAGGGCGAAGTCCTCGGGCAGGGCCGTCAGGACGCGGGCGGCGTGGTCGGGCTTCACCTTGGACAGGACCACGGCGACGGTCTGGGGGTATTCGTTCTTCAGATAGTTGGCGAGGACGGCCTCGTTCACATTGCCGAGCTTGTCCCACATGGTCCGGCCGGCCGGACCGCGGATTTCCTCCATCAGGCCGTCGACGCGCTCGGACGGCATGAAGGCGGCCAGCAGGCGCTGGGTCTGTTCGAACGAGCCCATGACCGCGCCCGAGCCGCTCATGCCCGAGACGAACTCCATCAGCAGTTCCTCGACCACCGAGGCGCTGACCGTGCCGAGGCCGGCCATGGCCTGGGAGATCTCCTTGATCTCGTCGTCGTCGAGATTCTTCCACAGCTCGGTGTGCTCTTCCCCGAGGGAGAGCAGGATGACGGCGGCCTTCTCGGGGCCCGTCAGCTTCTTGGCGTCGTCGACCGACGGCTTCTTGTTAGCGGCCATGCGCGCCGACATCAGGTTTCATGGAGCCAGCCGCGCAGGATCGCGGTGGACTCATCCGGATGGTTCTGAACGAACTCGGCGACCTTCTTGACGGAGGAAGCCTTCACCTGACCCTCGATGCGGGCGATGTCGAGCCGCTGGTCCATCTCGGTGCCCGGGCCGACCAGTTGGGGCACGCCGTCGACCATGACGGTCTGCAGCTGGGTCACGCCGGGCACGCCGCCGCCGGCCGCGCCGGCCAGGGCCGGGACGCCCGTCGTGTTGGCCGTCTTCAACAGCGGACGCAGGACGAAGAAGATCAGCAGCAGGCCGGTGACCAGCAGGACCAGCAGTTCCACGCCGCGCATGATGTCGTTCTTGTCGAAGTCCAGCAGGGCCGAACCGGTCTCGGTGCCGCCGGCGGCCGAGGTGTCGTGGCTGAACTTGACGTTCTCGACCTTCACCTGGTCGCCACGATCCAGATTGTAGCCGATAGCGGCCTTCACCAGGGTGTCGATCTTGGCGATGTCGGCGGCCGAACGCGGCGCATAGGTCGGCTCGCCCTTGCCGTCCTTGGCCGGGGTCCAGACGCCGTCGACGGCGACCGCGACAGCCAGTTTCTGGACCTGACCGGCTTCCTTGATCGTGGTCGTGGTGGTGTTGGAGATTTCGTAGTTGGTGGTCTCGGTCGAGGCCTTGTCGCTCGATCCGGCAGGCGTCGTGGCGGGAGGCGCGCCGCCCGGGATGTTGTTGGTCGCCGTCGCGCCGCCGGAGGGATCGCCGGTGGTGTCGGTCTTTTCCGAACCATTGGTCGAGGTCGAGCGGACGACCTGGCCGTCCGGATCGAACTTCTGCTCCTGGGTGGTGGAGCGGCTGTGGTCGATGTCGGCGGTGACCTGGACCTTGGCGGCGCCGGGGCCGACGACGCCCTCGACGATATCCAGAATGCGGGCCTGAAGCTGGGCCTCGGTGGTGTTCTTGGCGTCCTGGGCCGAAGCGGCGGAGAAGCCCTCCTCGCCCGAACCGGCTGCCAGGGTGCGGTTGGCGGTGTCGGTGACGGTGACCTTGTCGGGCTTCATGCCGGGCACCGAGGAGGCGACGACGTTGCGGATGGCCTGAACCTGATCGCCCGTCAGAGGGCGGCCGCCGACCCCGACCACGACCGCGGCGGTGGGCTCGCCGGTGGCGGAGGCGAACATTTCGCGGCGCGGCAGGGCGATCAGCACCTTGGCCGAGGAAATGCCCCGATAGGACAGGATGGTCCGGCCCAGTTCGCCTTCCAGGGCGCGCTTCTCATTGAGGTTCTGCTGGAACTCCGTCTGGCCCAGCACCGACTGGTTGTCGAAGATCTCGTAGCCGACCGACCCCTGGGTCACGAGCCCCTTGGACGCCACCAGCATACGGGCGGTGCCGACCTCGTCGCGGTTGACCATGATGGTCGAGCCGTCGCCCTGGGTCTTGTACTTGATGCCGGCCTGTTCCAGCGAGGCGGTGATGTCGCCCGCCTCTTTCAGGTCGAGGTTGGAATAGAGCAGCGCGTCCGGCGCCTGGCCCATGCGCAGCATCAGGGCCACGAGCACGGCGGCGACGCCGGCGGCGACGCCCAGCACCGCAGCCAGACGGCCGACACCAAATCTCTGCAACGCCGCCGTGAAGCCGCCCACGCGTCCCGCCTACTGAAAATCGGCGGAAGCCCAACCACGTCCGCTAGGCAGAAACTGCCGCCTGCGTGGTAAACGGCGCGTTAAGAGAGGTTACCTTCCTTTGGTTAGCGGCCCTTTTTTGAGCGCGGGCAGCACCGGCGGCGCGCCTGACGGAAGCGGCGCGGCCGGGTCGCGGATGTAGGCCTCGACGTCGCGATAGACCCGCTCGGCGCCGAGGTTGCGGTTCAGCAGGTGCCAGCCGTCGTCATAGTATGCGGTGCGCAGATTGGGCGGCGTCCCGGCCCGCTCCAGCGCCAGCCGCATGGGCCCCGGCTCCACCACCTGGTCGTGGGCGCCGTACATCAGGATGACCGGCGCCTTGATCAGACCGATGCGCCGCGAAGCACTCTCCATCAGATCGACCAGACCCGAGATGGCGTCGAAGCGCGTCGAGAGCAGGCTGTCGGGATCGCGGCCGTTGCGGATCAGCTCGAGCAGATTGTCGGACGCCAGGATGTGGCGGGCGATGAAGTCCGGCGGCTCGACCGACAGGTCCCCGACGACGCGCGAGGTGATCCACAGGCTGGTGCGGTTGAGGATGTTCTGGCTGGACCACCCCCAGACGCCGGGGGCCAGCAGCACGACGCGGTCGGCGTCCGGCGGACGGTCCGAGCCGAAGGCGGCGGCGGTCACCGACCCGCCCATGCTCTCGCCGACCACCGCCAGGGTCGCCTCGGGACGGCGGGCGCGGACCAGGGCGGTGATGGTGCGCAGGTCCTCGGTCATCAGGGCCTCGCCGCCCCAGACGCCCTTCTGCGGCGCCTGGCCGAAGCCGCGCTGGTCGAAGCTCCAGACCTCGATGCCGTGCGCGGCCCACCACGGCCCGGCCAGACGGAAGGAGGCGTCGTGGTCGTTCATCCCGTGCAGGGCCACGATGGTCGCCCAGGGCTTGCCGTCGGCGGGCGCCCAGTGGAGGAAGGGCAGCCGCGCCCCGTCCTGAACGATGAAGGCGCCGGTCATCCCGGGCGCCGGGGCGTCCTCGATGCGCGGCCCCGCGAAGCCCGGCGGCGGCGTCAGAGGCGACTGGACCAGAGGCGTGGCGCAGGCGGCCAGCGACAGCGCGGCGGCAGCGACCGCGATCAGGCCGGGGATACGAAAGGTCATGAGCTCAGGATGTCCGCGACGCGCTGGCGCAAGTAAGGCACGATCTCCGCCTCGAACCACGGATTTTTTCGGAGCCAGGCCGTGTTTCGCCACGAGGGATGCGGCAGGGGCAGGATGTCGGGCGCGAAGGCGCGCCAGTTCCGCACCGTCTCGGTCATGTTTCGCCATGCCCGCGACCCGAGCGCCCATTCCTGGGCATAGCCGCCGACAAGCAGGGTCAGCTCCATTTGCGGAAGGGCGTCCAGCAGCCGGGGTCGCCACAGTTCGGCGCAGCGGCGCGGCGGCGGATAATCGCCCCCTTTCGGCGCGGTGCCCGGATAGCAGAAGGCCTGAGCCGCCAACCCGATGCGGTGGTCGGCGTAGAAGGTCTCATAGTCCACGCCCAGCCACTGGCGCAGGCGGTCGCCGGACGGATCGGTGAACGGCAGGCCGCTCTCATGCACCCGCCGCCCCGGCGCCTGGCCACAGATCAGCAGCCGGGTCTCGGGAAAGACGCGGACGACGGGACGCGGCGTATGCGGCAGTTCGCCCAGACAGGCGCGGCAGGCGCGGATGTCCGAAAGGACGTCCTCGAGATCAGTCGTCATCGTCCTCGCTGACGGGCGGCAGGGCGGCCTTGGCGGCGGCGGCTTCCTCGGCCGTCGGCAGGCGCAGGCGGACGACGCCCTTCATGGCGTTCGGGTCGATCGCCTTGCCCTTCTTGGTGATGGTCAGCCTGCCCTGACGCATCAGGCCCAGGGCCACGGCGCGAACCTTGGGCAGCATCCGCTGCCACTGTTCGGGCTGCAGATCCTTGGCCACGTCGGAGGGTTCGATGCTCTTGCCGTTGTCGCCCTTCGGGTCGATGCGGGAAAGTTTTTCGAAGATTGCGGTTTCGATGGGGTCGCTCATCGCGCCTGTATGCTGCATTGCAGGTCCGGAAAGAAGGCGGAGTTCAAAATGGTCGCGAAAATTACCGTAGAGGAAGGCGAGTTCGCCGGCTGGCAGACCTATGACCTGCACGGAACCTTCGACCAGACCGTGGGCCCCTTCTACTTCAAGCCGGACCCCGACGGCCGGATGCGCTGCGCCTTCCGGGCCGAGCAGAAGCACATGAACTCGGGCCACCGGATGCACGGCGGCTGTCTGATGACCTTCGCCGACATCGCCCTGTTCCAGACCGCCTATCAGGAGATGGAGGGCAAGAACGGCGTCACGGTGCAGCTGGATTCGACCTTCGTTGACGGCGCCCGCGTCGGCGAACTGATCGAGGCGACCGGCGAGGTCGTCCGCGCCGGCGGCTCGCTGATCTTCGTGCGCGGCCAGATCACCACCGGCGGCCGGATGCTGATGACCTTCTCGGGCGTGATCAAGAAGTTCACGCCGCGGACCTGACGGACGCCTAGATCCCCGCCCCGGCCGCCGGACGCGCCCGGCAGGTCTCCAGCCAGCGGGCCAGATGGGTCAGTTCGGCGGGCGGGCGGTATTTGACCAGCCGGGCGAAATCCAGACCGATCACGGCGACGATGTCGGCGATGGTGAAACGGTCCAGAGCGATGAACTCATGGTCGGCAAGCCGGTCGTCCAGGGTCTGCATGAAGCGCTCGGCCCAGAGGCGATTGTAGGCGGCGACCTCGGCGACCTGCGCCCCTTCCAGCGCCGCCATCAGGGGATGGGTGTGGCGCACGTTCAGCATGATCGGGTTGGCGAGATAAAACTCGTTGCGACGGGTCCACATCTCGACGATGGCCTGCTCGCGGGCGTCGACGCCGAACAGGTTGGGCTCGGGATACAGCGCCTCCAGATAGCGGCAGATGGCGACCGATTCCGAAATGGTCGTGCCGTCGTCCAGCTCCAGCGCCGGGACGTGGGGCACGCCGACACGAGCACGATAGTCCGGCGTCTTGTGGTCGCCGGCCATGATGTCGACCTCGACCAGATCGACGTCGGTGATGCCCTTCTCGGCCATGACCCAGCGGACCCGGCGCGGATTGGGCGCGCGGTGGGAGGTGTAGAGCTTCATCGGCGTCTCCTGACCCGGGCTGTCCCGGTGTTTTTACAGGCCGAAGATAGAGGCCGGCATGGCTCCGACAATGGCCGCCGTCATCAGGGTCGACAGGAAGCCGGCGAACAGGGCCTTCCAGATCAGGCCCAGAACCTCCTCGCGCCGCTCGGGCATCAGCACCGACAGGCCCGAGACGGTGATCCCGACCGAGCCGATGTTGGCGAAGCCGCAGAGCGCATAGGTCATGATCATCCGGGTGCGCTCGCTCATCTCGGCGACGGGCACCTTGCCGAGGTCGATGAAGGCCACGAACTCGGTCAGGGTCAGTTTGACGCCCAGCAGCCAGCCGGCGCGACCGGCCTCGGACCATTCCACTCCGGTCAGCCAGGCCACCGGCATGAAGATCCAGCCGAGGATGCGCTCCAGCGTCAGGGGGGCGTCGAAGACCACGATGCCGCCGATCATGATGTTCACCAGGGCCACCAGAGCCACGAAGACGATCAGTACGGCCGAGATGTTCATGACCACCATCAGGCCGTCGGCCGTGCCCTTGGAGATGGCGTCGATGGCCGAGTCGTATTTGAGCGCCGAATTGTAGTCGGCGACCGCCCCGCCCTCGCCCGGCTTCTCGGGGATGATGATCCGCGCCAGCAGGACGCCGGCGGGGGCCGAGACGATGGAGGCGACGAGAACGTGGCCGGCGGCGTTGACCAGCACCGGCGACAGGATGGCGGCATAGGCGACCATGGTCGAACCGGCGACGGTGGCCAGGCCCACGACCATCATCAGGAAGATCTCCGACCGGGTCAGCTTGTCCAGATAGGCGCGGATGACGATCGGGCTCTCGATCATGCCGAGGAAGATGTTGGCCGCGACGGCCAGGGCCGAGGCGCCGCCCAGACCCATGGTCTTCTGGAAGATGAAGCCGAAGCCGTGGGTGACCCACTTCAGGATCTTCCAGTGCCAGAGCAGGGCCGACAGGGCCGAGATCACCAGGATCATCGGCAGGACGTTGAAGGCGAAGGTGAACAGGGCGCCCTTGTCCCCCACCACATAGGGCTGGTCGCCGCCGGCCAGATAGCCGAACACGAACTGGGCGCCCTGCGCGGTCGCGACCGACAGGCCGTCGACGGCGCCGGTGATCCCGGCCAGCACGACCTGCGAGCCGGGAATGGCGAACAGGGCCAGGACCAGCGCCGCCTGCACTCCGATGGCGCCGAGGGTCAGCCGCCAGGGAAAGGCCCTGCGGTTCTCCGAAATGGCCCAGCAGGCGAAGACGATGACCACGAGCCCGAACAGGCTCTGGAGGTTCAGCAGGCTGAACATGAAACGACGATCCCGGATCTCTCCCCCTCGGAGAGCACTCCTTCGCTTGAACGCGAAGGCGCGCCGGGCCGCAAGTCCCCCGGGATCAGGATTCACCTGACAAAGGTGCGAAAATCTCAGGCGGCGCGGGTCCGGCCTTGCGGACTGTAAACGGCCGGCGCGTTCGCGGGGGTCCAGAAGCGCCAGCGGGACATCCACATCTCGCCGTCACGCAGATGCTGTTCGCGGCGTCTCTCATCGTCTTCCGCAACAGCCAGGGCGAAGCAGTCCCGCGCCCGGTCGCGACATTCCTCGGCTGACAAATCGACGTACATTACACAATACCTGTATGATAGGGTCAGGATCGCATCGAATTGTTAAGGTTGTATCTACGGAAAACACCTACCTGAGCGAGCGGCGGCGGTTCCGGGAGGACGACCGGTCTTCCGAACGGGCCGAGAAACGGCGCAAAACCCGAAACTTGGCCTGGGGCGCCGGTCCGTCGTATAGATTCGTCCATCCGGCTGGCGCGCGGCCGGATGCGACTGGGGTATGAGATTCGACCATGAGTACTGATTCACGGGGCGGCCGGTCGGGCCCGATCGCCGGCGCGGGCGCCGGACGCCACCTGCTGATCGTCGATGACGACGACCGGATCCGCGAACTGCTGAAGGAATATCTGGCGCGCGAGGGCTATCGCACCACCGGCGCGGCCCATGCCGCCGCCGCCCGCCGCCTGATGGAGCTGATCGAGTTCGACCTGGTCGTGCTGGACGTCATGATGCCGGGCGAGAGCGGGCTGGAGCTGACCAGCTGGGTCCGCAACAAGGCGCAGCTGTCGCGCACGCCCGTCCTGCTGCTGACCGCCCGCGGTGAGGCCTCGGACCGCATCGAAGGCCTGTCGCGCGGCGCCGACGACTATATGTCCAAGCCCTTCGACCCCAAGGAGCTGGCGCTGCGCGTCGACGCCATCCTGCGCCGGACGGGGGGCAAGCCCCTGACTCCGCGCGAGATCAAGCTGGGGCCGGCGTCGTTCGACATGGAGCGGCTGGAGCTGACCCGCGACGGCGCCCCGATGCGCCTGACCGAGGCCGAGGCGCAACTGCTGAAGACCCTGGCCATCCACGCCCACTCCCCCGTCGAGCGGATGGACCTGTCGCCCGACACCGCCGACATCACCGGCCGCGCCGTCGACGTCCAGGTGACCCGCCTGCGCCGCAAGCTGGAAGCCGACCCGAAGAACCCGCGCTATCTCCAGACCGTGCGCGGCGTGGGGTATATGCTGGCGCCGGACTGATGCGTTTCACGCCCCTCGCCGTCTGGGGGCGCTTCCTGAAGCGCCGGGTGCCGTCGTCGCTGTGGGGACGGTCGCTGCTGATCATCGTGGCGCCGATCCTGATCATGCAGGGCGCGGTGACCTGGGCCTTCTTCGACGCCCACTGGCAACGCGTGACCGCGCGCCTGTCCGACGGGCTGGCCGGGGACATCGCCTGGGCCTCGGAAAGCTACCGCGCCGATCCGACGCCGCAGAACCTGGCCGTCATCACCGACCGGGCCCAGCGATCGATGCAGCTGTCCGTCGCCCTGATCGAGGACGAGAAACTGCCGACCGAGCAGAGGCGCGGGGCCATCGGCATCGTCGACCGGACGCTGGAGAAGGCTCTGGACGCCCGGGTGGACCAGCCCTTCTGGTTCGATACGACCCGCTACCCCGCCTATGTCGACATCCAGGTGCAGGAGCCGAACGGGGTGCTGCGCGTCATCGCCCCACGCGAGCGGGCGGTGGCGACCCAGGCCCATATCTTCGTCCTGTGGCTGATGCTGGCGACGGTGCTGCTGATGTCGGTGGCCATCCTGTTCATCCGCAATCAGGTCCGGGCCATCGAGCGACTGGCCGAGGCTGCCGAGGCCTTCGGGCGCGGCGAGATCCAGCCCCGGTTCAAACCCCACGGCGCGCGCGAGGTGCGTCAGGCCGCGACGGCCTTCATGGCCATGCGCGACCGCATCCAGCGCCACATCGACCAGCGCACCGCCCTTCTGGCCTCGGTCAGCCATGACCTGCGCACGCCCCTGACCCGGCTGCGGCTGGAGCTGGCCCTCGCCCCGCCGTTCAAGCGGGCCGAGGACATGAAGGGCGACATCGATGAGATGGAGCATATGATCGACGAATACCTGGCCTTCGCGCGCGGCGAGGCCGGGGAAGCGGCCCAGACGGTCGATGTCGGCGCCATGCTGCGTGCCGCCGGCGACGACGCCCGCCGCGCCGGGGCCGAGGTCGAGGTCTCCGCCCCCAACGGCCTGACCGCCGCCCTGCGCCCCATCGCCTTCCGCCGCGCCATCAGCAATCTGGCGGGCAATGCCGCCTCGCACGGGGAGCATGTGCGGCTGACGGCGCGCGCCCTGCCCTCCGGCGGGCTGGAGATCGCGGTCGACGACGACGGCCCGGGCATCCCCGAGGACATGTACGACGAGGCCTTCACCCCCTTCTCCCGCCTCGACGAGAGCCGCAATCAGAACTCCAAGGGCGTGGGGCTGGGTCTGGCCATCGCCCGCGACGTGGCGCGCGGCCACGGCGGCGACATCACCCTGGCGCGCAGCGACATGGGCGGGCTTCAGGCGCTGATCCGGCTGCCGGGCTAGATCATTTTGTCGCGCCCTCTGGTTAAGCGAGGCCGCGAGGATCATCTTGCGGTCCGACAGGGCCGATCATCAGGATTCATGGAGTTCGTCATGCGCCGCTTCGCCTTCTTCGCCCCCCTCGCCGCCGTTGCGGCAGCCGCGTCTCTGGTTCACGCCGAGCCGACCGCCGGCCAGGCTCCCGCGCCCCAGGTCACGGTGACCATCGGCGGCGACCTCATCAAGGATGCGCCGAAGCTGGGCGAGCGCGACGTGCGCGAACAGCGCGAGGATCTGGCCAATACGGTCACCCGCGCCCTGGCCCGCAGCGGCGCCTATCCCGGCGCCCAGATCAATCTGGTCATGACCGACCTCAAGCCCAACCATCCGACAATGCAGCAGACGATCGACCGCCCCGGACTGTCGATGTTCGACAGCGTCTCCATCGGCGGCGTCGCGATCGAGGGCGAGATCATCACCGCCGACGGCCAGCGCCTGCCCGTCAGCTATTCGCGCTATACGACCAGCATCGCCGATGTCTTCGGCTTCAACACCTGGGAAGAGGCGAACCGCGCCTATGACCGGTTCGCGGACAATATCGTCGAAGGCCGGCTGAACGCGCGCTACTAGGCGACTTTCGCCACCCGGCCGCCGCCGCTCTCGAGGGAGTCCAGCAGGGCCATGACCGAGGCCAGGGTGTCGGCTTCGCGCGCCGGCTTGTCCCAGCGGATGCGGCTGATGCGCGGAAAGCGCATGGCCACGCCCGACTTGTGTCTCGGCGAGCGGTTCAGCCCTTCGAAGGCGATCTCCAGCACCAGGCCGAAGTCCCGCTCGGCCCGCACCGAACGCACCGGGCCGAAGCGCTCGATCGTGTGATCCCGCACGAATTTGTCGAGTTGCTTCAGCTCTTCATCGGTGAAGCCGAAATAGGCCTTGCCGACCGGGGTCAGCGTCCCCTCGTCGGTCCAGACGCCGAAGGTGAAATCGGAATAGAAGCTGGAGCGTTTTCCGTGTCCGCGCTGGGCGTACATCAGGACGGCGTCGAGGGTGTGGGGGTCGCGCTTCCATTTGAACCACGGCCCCTTCGGCCGGCCCGCGACATAGGCCGAGTCCCAGCGCTTGAGCATCAGCCCCTCGGCCGCCGCCCCGACCGGCGGATCGGTGCGGAGCACGCCGAGCCCCTCCCAACTGTCGTAGACGACCACCGGCGACAGATGCAGCCGGTCGCCCTCATGGCCGGCGATCAGGGCCTCCAGCCGGGCGCGGCGCTCGCGCAGCGGCAGGCCGCGCAAATCCTCGCCCTTCTCGGCCAGCAGATCATAGGCGACCACCGCCGCCGGATGGGCCGCCATCAGCTTCTGATCGACCGTCTTGCGGTTCAGCCTCTGCTGCAGGTCGCCGAAGGGAGCCACCTCGCCCACTCCCTCAGAATTGGCCCGCCAGACCAGCAGTTCGCCGTCGATAGCCCCCTCGAAGGTCAGCCCGGCCATGACGTCGGGAAAGGCGCCGGAAATCTCGTCGCCGGTGCGGGAATAGAGTTTGGCCACCCCCTGTTCGCGCACGGCCTGCACCCGGATGCCGTCCCACTTCCATTCGGCGGCATAGTCGGCGGGATCGAGCTTTGGAAAGTCCACGGCCTCGTCGATGGCCACGGCCAGCATGACCGGACGGAACCGCCCCGGCGCGTCCGGGCTGGGCCGCTCTCCTCGCCCCTCCAGCCAGGCGAACAGGTCGGCGTAAGGCGGTGCGACCGCGTGCCAGACCTCCTCGATGTCCGAGGCGTCGACGGGCTCCAGCGTCGTGACGGCCTCGCCCCCGCCCGGCTCCGGCGGTTCGCTGACCGACGCCGGTCGGATCATCGCCGCCGCCGTCTTGGCCAGCCGCGCCGACATACCGACACGCAGGCCGCCGGTGACCAGTTTCAGCAGAGCCCAGCGGCCCTTGGGCGCCAGGGCGTCGAGCCAGCCCTCGATCAGGCCCTGAACCTCGCCCCGTTTCGCCGCCTTCAGGGCCTCGACCACCTCCGACAGCTCGGGCTCGCGGTTGGGCCGCCGGTCGGGATCGCCGGGCCAGATCAGGGCGACCGTCTCCGCCAGATCGCCGACATAGTCGTAGGACCAGCCGAACAGGACGCTATCGACCCGCGCCTCCACCGCCCGGCGGATCATCGCCGGCTTGGCCGCGTCGAAACTCAGATCTCCAGTCAGGGCCGCGAGCGCCCATCCCCGGTCCGGATCCGGCGTCGCCTTCAGATAATCGCGCAGCAGAACCAACTTCGCATTGCGCGAAGAGGTCAGGGACAGGCGATCCAGAAGCTCGGCGAAGGCGCGCAAGTGGCGGGTGGTCCGGAGAAGGTCGCCAGGCGCGACCCGTGGCCAACGACTCTGGCCCCTAATCGTTTCGGATCAAGTGTCTGAGGAAAGAGGTCGGCGGCCCGGGTCGCGCTCGCGGGGGGAGACTGTCCCGGGCCGCCTGCGATCACCTGGGGTCGGCCCTGTGATCGGTCGCGTGATCGGTTCCGGGGGCCGGCTGGCGCGCGGCGGAATCGAAATAGGGCTGGCAGATACGGCGCATCTCGCGCGTGGCGAGGGCGGCGTCCGCGACATCGTCCCTCTGGGCGACACGGACGGCGAAGTCCTGGGCCTCGGAGCAGGCGATCAGGGCGTCGGCGTGGGACAGGGGTCGGGTGGACGGCGTGCGGCCTTCGCGCAGAACGGCGAGGCGCGCCTCGATCGCGTCGTCCGCACGCCCGCCCTGCATCCGCGCCATCACCCCTTGCGGCCAGCCGGACTTGAACAGCACCAGAACCAGCGCCGCAAGGACGATAACCACAATCGAGAAGATGACGCCCGGAGGAATCTCCGGGACCTGAAAAGCCCTGCGACGCATACCTGTCCTGACACAGTATAGCGGAAACTGAATAGTGATCGCGTGGCGCGAACCTCAGCCCGAGGCGGCGCATCGACACAGAGGGCTTTTATCCGACCAAAGTTATAGGCGTTGTAAAATGGTGTAAAACTTCAGGATGTTGTCCCGACACGAGACGCCGCCATCCCGGCCCTCCCTCGCGGGAAGGACCGGGCGGCGTCGGTCGCATCAGTTGAACAGGCCGGCGATGACGGCGGTGATCAGGCCGGTCGTGACCGCGGCCAGGACCACATCATTGCCGCTGCGGACGTACTGGTAGCCCGAGGGCGGGCGGCGCAGGCCGTAGCGGCTGTACTCGGTCACGACATAGGACCGGGTGCGGTACTCGGCGGGCATCCGCTGGCCGTAGCTCCAGGCACGGGACTGATGGCCGCGCGGGGCGATGTAGCGGGGCGCGCTGTAGCGACGTTGCGCCTGTTGCCAGCGGCCATAGGACTGGGGCGCGGGGGACGGACGGGCAGCAGGCGGGGCCGGACGGGCCGGTTGGGCGTGCGGCGGCTGGGCGTGAGCCGGGCCACGCCCGTAAGACTGGGCGTCGGCGGCCGAGGCGATGCCGAAGCTCGAACCCGCGATGACGGCGGCGAGCGCGGCGGTGAGGACCTTCTTGTTCATGGCGATCTCCTTTGTTCCAGAGCCATGAACAGAGATTGCGCCCCACGACCTGAGCCGTTCCTGAGACTGTCGTTTTGTTCAGTTCAGCGGGGGACCGAACATCCGCCCCTCTGTTTCCGGGCGGACAAACCGCGACACGAAGCGATACATCCGCCCACACGAAAACGCCCCGGAGGTTTCCCTCCGGGGCGAGATCGCAAGGCCTTCGGGCTTCAGCCGCAAGCCTAGTTGAACAGACCCGCGATCACGGCGGTGATCAGACCGCCGGCGACGGCGGCCAGGACCACGTCATTGCCGTTGCGGACATAGTGGTAGCCGCGCGGCGGGGCCCGCAGGCCGTAGCGGTTGTAGTCGTTGACGACATAGGCGTTGTACGAGCTGGGCAGGCGCTGGCCGTAGCCATAGACCTGATAGCGGGTGCCGCGCGGCTGCTGCCAGCGACCGGCGTTGTAGCGGCGCTCGGCCCTTTGGTAGCGGTCATAGGCGCGCTGGTCCTGCCGGTACTCGCGGCGGTCGTCGCGGGCGTCCTGACGATACTCGCGGCGATCTTCCCGATTGTCGCGGCGGTCATCGCGACGATCGTCGCGGTGGTCCTGGCGTTGTTCCTGACGGTGGTCATTGCGCTGGTCGGGGCGGCCGTACGACTGGGCGCCGGCGGCCGAGGCCAGGCCCAGCGAACCGGCGGCGATGGCGGCGGCGACAGCGGTGGTGATAAACTTCTTCATGGTGACGAGATCCTTGGACAGCCGAACCTTCGACCTGCCCTCAGACTAGTCACCGGCCCTTGAGCCGGGTCTGAACACCCTTGGTAAGGTTAGGTTCAGGCGGCCGCCGCGGTTTCGCCCTGCTCCAGCGTCGCGCGCACCGCCGACCGGCCTCCGCCGACCTTGTTCATCAGGACGGCCAGGGCGGCGAAGTCGATGGGCTTGTTCAGATAGGCGTCGGCGCCGGCGTCCAGACCCGCGGCGTGGTCCTCGCTGCGGGCCGAGGCCGACAGGACGGCGATCGGGGTCTCGGCATTGGCGCCGGCCTCGCGGATCAGGCGGGTGGCGGAAAGACCGTCCATCACCGGCATGTTGACGTCCATGATGATCAGGTCGAACGCCTGGTCGGCGGCCATGTCGACGGCGATCTGGCCGTTCTCCGCCGAGGCGGTGGAATGGCCCGCCGAGCCCAGCCAGGCTTCCAGGATCATGCGGTTGACCGGGTGATCCTCGACCACCAGCACGCTCAGGGCCTGGCCCTCGTCGATCTCGGCGGCGATGGCCTCGGCGGCCTCGATCGCGCTCCATTCGACGACATCGGCCTGGACCGAGAAGGTGAAGGTCGAGCCCTCGCCCACGGTCGATTCCACGGTGATGTCGCCGCCCATGATGTTGGCCATGCGCCGGGCGATGGTCAGGCCCAGACCGGTGCCGCCGAAGCGACGGGTCGAGGAGGCGTCCACCTGGGTGAAGGGCTGGAACAGGCGCGCCAGGTCCTCGGGGCTGATGCCCGAACCGGAATCGCGAATGGCGAACTCGAAGGCCACCCGGCGTTCCGACAGGCGGGTCGAGCGGATGGTGTAGTTGATCGCCCCACGCTCGGTGAACTTCACGGCGTTGGACAGAAGGTTCTGGATCACCTGACAGACGCGCAGCGGGTCGCCACGTACGATCGACGGGGTCTCGCCCTCGAAATGGGCGACGAACTCGATGCCCTTGGCCTCGGCCTGGGCCATGAAGGGTCCGGTGACGCGGCGGTGCAGGTCCTCCAGCGAGACGTCGACGGTCTCGAAGGTCATCTTGCCCGCCTCGATCTTGGTCATGTCGAGGATGTCGTTGAGCAGGCTCAGGAGGTTGTCGCCCGAGTTGCGGATGATCGACAGATAGTCGCGCTGGGTCGTCTCCAGACGGGTGGCGCTGAGCAGCTGGGCGGCGCCGAGGACGCCGTTCATCGGGGTGCGCAGCTCGTGCGAGATGACGCCGAGGAAGCTGGACTTGGCCTCATTGGCCGCATCGGCCTTGTCGCGGGCGCCCTGCAGCTCTTCGATCAGATGGGCCTGATGCTCCTGGAAGGCGCGGATCCGCTCTTCGCGCAGCATGGTCATGGTCACCAGGACGAACATCCCGGCGGCGGTGAAGGGCAGGACGCAAAGGAAGGGCCAGAACAGCGGGCCGCCCCACTGGCTGGCCAGAATAATGAGGCCGGCGGCGCCGTAGGGCGAGGAGATGATGACGGCCTGACGCGGAGCGCCGCGCAGCTGGGCGAACACCAGGACATAGCCGGAAATCAGCAGGGCGACGGCCAGGGTATGGCCGAACGGCGCGCCCGAGAACCAGGCCAGCAGGGGGGCGGCGGCCCAGGCGCCGGTGGTGACGGTGGCGACCGCCGGGAAGACGAAGCCCCAGCCCGCCCCGACCTTGTCGGCCATACGTTTTTCGAAGGCGCCGCGGATGGCGCCGGCGGTCAGGGTGACCGCGAACCAGATCAGGGCCTTGGTCCAGCCGACCGTGCCCAGCAGGCCGATGGCCCAGCTGGCGATGATCAGATAGCGCAGATACTGGGTCTGCAGGATGGCGGTCAGGGCCTGGGCCGCATCACCTGCGCCACTGCCGAGCCCTTTGCCGATACCCTCGGATCCGACCATTGATATTCCCGGAAAACTGAACCGCCCGGGCAGACGCTACGTAAAAGTGTCTAAGACGAAGTGAACGCTTTGTTTTGAGATTCGGAAGGCGTCAGGGCACGGATCGAAAGGGCGTGGACGGGACCCGCCAGTTCCTCGGCCAGCAGGGCGTTGATGGTCCTCTGGCGCGCGACTCGCCCCTGCCCTTCGAAGGATTCGGACACAACCGTGAGGTTGAAGTGGCTCTCGCCGCCGGGCCGGGCGTCCATGCCGCCTTCATGATGGTGGCCGGCGTGGCGCCAGCTGTCATCCTCGAGCTCCAGATGGGTCGGCGACAGGGCTGAAACCAATTTTTCCCGGATAATCGTCGCTACAGGGCCGTCCGGCATCGATGCGTCCTTGATGAGGTCCAAATCCACCCTACACTTGGGACAATGGCTGCGTCATTCGAATACAAACCCCGTTTCAAGGACATGCGGATCAAGCCGTCGAAGCCCGGAGAGGCTGAGGCGGAACAGGATGTCCTGCGTCTGAAGCCCGGCGAGAAGCCGTGCGACCACCCCGACTGCTCCAAGGCGGCGACGGCGCGTGCGCCGAAATCGCGCGAGCGGCTGAACGACTTCTACAATTTCTGCCAGCCCCACGCGGCCGAGTACAACAAGGCCTGGAACTTCTACGCGGGCATGAACGAGGCCCAGATCCGGGCGGCCAAGGAAAACGAGGCCATGACCGGCGGGCGTCCGACCTGGGACATGAAGGCCTCGAAGAACTCCAGAGAGGCCGCGACCTTCGCCGCCAAGATGGGCACGGCCAACAACACCGGCGAGGGCTCGTGGCGCGACAGCTACGGCCTGTTCGGTCGTCGCGGCGAACACGCGGCCGCCCCTGCAGAACCTGTCTACCGCGTCGGCAAGATCGAGGGCGGGGCCCTGCGCGACCTGGACCTGGAGCCCGGGGCGACCAAGGAAGAGATCAAGGCCGCCTATCACGCCCTGCTCAAGCGCTGCCACCCCGACCACAACGGCGGTGACCGCGGGGCCGAGGCCAAGCTGGTCCGCGTGATCAAGGCTTACAAGACACTGAAGAAGGCCGGGCTGGCCGCTTAAGCCGCCACCTTCGTCCGGAACTCCCGCACCAGATCACGGAGCTGGGCGAGCTCGCTCACCGCCATGTCGGATTTGGCCAGCAGGGCCTCGGCCAGACAGGTCGAGCGGGCGATGACGTCCCGGCCCGTCTCGGCCAGCCGCACCTGAACCTCGCGCTCGTCCTTGGGGCTGCGCGTGCGCGTGACCAGTCCCGCCGCCTCCAGCCGCTTGACCAGCGGCGTGATGGTCGAGGGCTCCAGCGCCAGCCGCGACGCCAGACCGCCGACGGTCAGAAAGCCCTCCTCCCCCGAACCGGCATCCTTCAAGGCGTTCAGCACCAGATACTGGGGATATGTGATGCCCAGCTCATCCAGCATGGGCTTGTAGAGCCGCGTCACCGCCATCGAGGCGGAATAGAGGGCGAAGCACAGGTGGTCGTCGAGCGACATCTCGGCGGGCGACAGAGCGGACGGGTTTTCCATGCCCAGCCATTTATCACAATAACAGTTAGCGTCGCAAACTTTTCACTGGACTCGGCGAAAGGGCGGGCCTAGAGGATGTTTATCGCGATAAACAAATCGCCGACGCGACGGCTGCGAAGGAGTTTCCGATGAACATTCTGTACAAGGCTCACGCCACCTCCACCGGCGGCGGCCGCGACGAAGGCCGCTCGACCACCGACGACGGCAAGATCGACGTCCTGCTGTCCCTGCCGGCCGAGATGGGCGGCAAGGGCGGCGCCGGCACCAACCCGGAACAGCTTTTCGCGGCCGGCTACGCCGCCTGCTACATGGGCGCCCTGCGTCTGGTCTCCGGCAAGGCGGGCACGCCGGTCGGTCCGGACACGAAGATCCACACCACGGTAGGCATCGGCCCGAACACCCGTGGCGAAGGCTTCAACCTCGACATCGGCATCAAGGTCACCGACCACGGCCTCGACAAGGCCACCATCGACGGCCTGATCCAGGCGGCGCATCAGGTGTGCCCCTATTCCAACGCCACGCGCGGCAACGTCGACGTGGACCTGTCGGCCGAATAGGCCTCAGCCGCCGCCCTTCATGAAGGGCACCGGGGCCCCGAGATACTGGCTGGGCCCCAGGATCGCCGGCGTCTGGTCGAAGCGGAGGCCTTTCAGCCGCGCGGACACCAGGTCCACGAGGGATTCGAAGGTGGGGACCTTCCCCACCTTCACCTGATCCCGGAGAATAGCCGTCAGGCAGAAGGTGAAGGCGCCGTAGCTGGTCGCCCCGTGGCGGTACTCATAGGAGAACTGATCCTCGCCGCACGCCTCGATGATCAGGGGCAGATAGGCCCCGCGCGCCATCTCCGGGTTCTCCTTCTTCAGCGCCTGGTAGTCGCGCGACGACAGCAGCCGGGTCGTCCCCGACCGCCCGATGCGGTAGGTCGCCCTGTCCCGCCCGTAGAATTGCTCGGCCAGCCGGGCCTGCGACTCCGGCGCGAACTCCGCATTGAGCGGCTTGAAATCGCGCGGCACCCACATCTCGGCGTCGATGTTCCACTTCAGAGCCCGGTGACGGATGTCGTCCGGCGGGGTGATCCCTCGCGGCCGGGCCCCGCCGTCCCGGTGCATGCCGCCGCTGTGGCAGCAGTCCAGGATCATGGCGAAACGGCAGTTGTCCGGCAGCTGGCTGTAGAGCGTCCGCAACTGCTGATCGGCGACCCAGTGTTCCGGCGTCCAGTCGAAATCGTGCGGGACCAGCACCTCGGTCTGGAAATCCGGCTCACCGTTGCCGCCGTATTCGGGCACCCGCGCCCCGTGACCGCTGTAGTAGAAGACCCGCTCGTCCTCCTCGGCGGCGTCGTCCAGCAGCCATCCCAGCCGGCTGAGAATCCCTTCGGCCGTCGCCCGCTCGTTCAGGCAGACACGGATCTCGCCAGGGTCGAAGCCGCATTGCTGCAGGGTGGCGCTCATGGCGAAGACGTCGTTGACGCAGCCCTCCAGATTCTGGGACGGGTCCGCATATTCGTTGATCCCGACCAGCAGGGCCCGGCGCGTCCCGCCCTTCTTCGCCTTGGGTTTGACCGCCTTCAGGGCCGCATCGAAGCCCTTGGATCCGTACACCTTGGCATTCGCCGCATCCCGGCCGAGCGGCCCCCACAGATTGTTGATGGTGGCGCTGTGGGTCAGGTATTTCACGGCGTCATGATCGTCGGCCTCGTCGAAGGAGGTGATGATCTGGTCGAAATTGTCCGCCGACTGCACGACCAGAGGTTCGGTGAACACCTTGTCGAACGGATTGTAGAGGTGGTGCCAGTGCTTGACCGGCAGGCGCATCACCCGGCCGTTGGTCAGGTTGCCGACGACGAAGTCGTTGCCGATCTGGGACCCGAGGGTGACATAGTTCACCCTGGCCAGCGCCTTGGCCAGTTCGGGGTCCGCCATGGCGTCGGGGTGGCTGAAGGCGTTGTAGGTGACCAGCGACCCAAGACTGTGCGCCAGGACCACGTCCGGCTTGACCGTCCTGATGGTGTCCAGAACCCGCTTGCGGCTCTTTTGCTGGAAGGGCTTGCTCGCGGTCCAGGCGACGACATAGCCGGCCGTCCACCGCAGGCGGTGGCTCGCCTGATCCAGAAAGCCGCGCCGGGGCCGGAGGATGGAGCCGAACTTGCTGCCCAGAAGCTTGGCCGCCGCCTCCAGGGTGTCGCCCACGCCGATGTCCTGCTCGGCGAAGATGTCGTCGTAGTTCACGAAATCGAACTTGAGGATCGAGGGATCGGGGAAGACGGATTCGACCGCCCTGGCCCAGTCGCCTTCCCAGTCCTTGAGCCGCTGATCGCCCAGCCCGTGCACCCCGAGGATACGGATCGTCTTGGCCATTGGTCGTCCTCCCGCAACCGAAGCTACACCCATAGGGAGAAATTGATATACCAATGATCTACGAAAGGTGGGCCGGTGGACCTGTCTGCGGGCGGGGCATAGGCTGTCGGGCATGAGCGCCCCCAGCCCGGCAAGGCCACAGGTCCTGATCGTCGGCGCCGGCCCCACGGGACTGGCGGCGGCGCTGTTCCTGACGCGGGCGGGCGTCGCCGTGCGGATCATCGAGGCTGCGCCCGCGCCGACGACGACCTCCAGGGCCCTGGCCGTCAATCCGCGCTCGCTTGAGCTGCTGCAGCCGACCGGCGTCACCGCCCGGATCCTGAGCGAGGGCCAGTCGGTCTCGGCCATACGCATCGCGCGTGAGGGCCGGATCACCGCCAGCCTGCAGCCCGACTGGGAAAAGGTCGCGCCCGGACGGCCCATGACCATCCTGCCCCAGGCCCGGACCGAGGCCCTGCTGACCGAGGCGCTCGCCGACCTCGGGGTCACGCCCGAACGCGGTGTGGGCCTGACCGGCCTGACCCAGACGCCCGACGCCGTCACCGCCGCGCTGTCCAACGGTGAGACCGCGACCGCCACCCTGCTGCTGGGCGCCGACGGAGCCCATTCGGCGGTGCGCCACGCCCTGGGCCTCGACTTCCCCGGCGACGCTTCCGATCTGCCCTGGCATCTGATGGACGTCGACATCGCCGGCGCTCCTGCGGACGAGGCGCGGATCGACTTCCAGCGCAGCGGCCCGATCATCGCCCTGCCCTTCTCCGGCGGGACCTTCCGGCTGATCGGTTTCGGCGAACCCCTGCTGCCACGCCTGCCCGCGAGCTGGACGGCCGGAGAGGTGCGCTGGGCTTCGGAGTTCAGGGTCTCACACCGGATGGTTCCGACCATGGCCGTCGGCCGGGTCGCCCTGGCCGGAGACGCTGCCCATATCCATTCGCCCATCGGCGGACGCGGCATGAATCTGGGCATCGAGGACGGCTTCGTCTTCGCCGCCTGCGCGGTGGACGCCTTGCAGGGCGACCTTTCCCGCATCGCCGACTACGCCCGGCTGCGTCACGCCGTCGATGCGGCATGGGTGAAGACCTCCCACGGCCTGACCGGCTTCGTCACCGACCAGTCGCCGATGGCCCGTTTCGCCAAGCGGATCGCTCCGCCGATCGCCGCCTCCATTCCCGGCCTGGTCGATATGGCGCTTAAGCGCGGTCTGGGTCTCGACCACCCGACGGACGTGCGCTAATCGCACAATCATGGCCTCCCCTCTCGACGCGACCCCCGATCCCCTCCTGACGTTCGAACCGCACCGCAAGGTGACCGTGCGCGAAGCCTTCGGTGTCGATTCCGACATGGTCGTGCCGATGTTCGACACGGTCGACAGCCATGTGCCCGAGGTCGATCCCGCCTATCGCTTCGATCCACAGACGACGCTCGCCATCTGCGCCGGCTTCGCCTACGACCGCCGGGTGATGGTCCAGGGCTATCACGGCACCGGAAAGTCGACCCATATCGAACAGGTCGCCGCCCGGCTGAACTGGCCGCTGGTTCGCGTGAACCTCGACAGCCACGTCTCGCGCATCGATCTGGTCGGCAAGGACGCCATCGTCCTGAAGGACGGCAAGCAGATCACCGAGTTCCGGGAAGGCATGCTGCCTTGGGCCCTGCAGCGCCCGATCGCCCTCGTCTTCGACGAATATGACGCCGGCCGTCCGGACGTGATGTTCGTCATCCAGCGCGTGCTGGAGGCGCAGGGCCGCCTGACCCTGCTGGACCAGAACCGCGTCATCCGCCCGAACCGCTGGTTCCGCCTGTTCTCGACCACCAACACCATCGGTCTGGGCGACACCTCGGGCCTGTATCACGGCACCCAGCAGATCAATCAGGGCCAGATGGACCGCTGGAACATCGTGACCACACTGAACTACCTCGAGCACGACGTCGAAGCCGGCATCGTCGCCGCCAAGGTGCCCGAGTGGTCGGACGCCGACGGCCTGCGCCGCATCGCCGCCATGGTCCGCGTCGCCGACATGACCCGCAACGCCTTCATGAACGGCGACATCTCCACCGTCATGTCGCCCCGCACCGTCATCACCTGGGCCCAGAACGCCATCATCTTCGGCAACGACGTGGGGCTGGCCTTCCGCCTGACCTTCCTGAACAAGTGCGACGAGCTGGAGCGGCCGACCATCGCCGAGTTCTACCAGCGGGCGTTCGGGGAAGACTTGCCCGAGGCGGCGACGCGAGTGAAGGTGGGCTGACGCCCGGCGGGATTGTGTCGAGGCGCCCAAGGGACGTCACGATGCGCAAGGCCCTGTTGCAAACGATACTTCTCGCCGTCGCCCTGGTTTACGGCGCGCCCGAGGTGGCCCGTGCCTGCTCCTATGCCGGCAACACCTATGATCGGGACAAACGCGAGCCGCTGGACGCCCTGTTCCGCCGCTCGGCCTTCGTCGAACGGGTCCGGGTGCAGATCGGCGCCCCCCCGACCTGCCCGCGCCGGCCGTCTGTCGGCGCCGAGGATGACGTCTGGGACGCCTACTACGCCTCGGCCGGAGAGCAGTGCGCGCCGGATCCCTTTAATGAGCCGCCGGCGCCTCTGACCGGAATCGTCGAGGAACGGTTCAAGGGTTCAGGGCCGGACACCCTGTCTCTGGCGCCCGAGTACGGCGACTTCAGCGACGTCAGACGGTTCTCCATCGCGGATGAGCAGCAATTTGCGGACGGCGAAAGGGCCCGCGCCTCAGGTGGCCATGCCTGGCCGGAGTTCTGGCTGGAAGGCGATATCGGGTTCGCAAAGGACGGCACGAACAGTTGCGGCGGACGGCCCTTCCTCGTCCCGGCGATAGACTACGTTCTGTTCCGCGACCAGGCCGGGAAGATCGTCGGCGCCGAACCGGTGTCCCGCGATGACGATGAATTCCTTGGCTGGCTCAGGCGCGATCCCGCCGAGCCCGCGAGCGCCCGCACCTTCACCGCGCAACAGGCCTTCGCGACGACCCCCTTCATGACCTTGGTGCAAGTCACCCGTTGCCGTGAGGCCACCGCGCGGTCTTCCGGTCATGTTGCGGCCCGCCTGCTAAGGGGGAATCCAGCCTTCGTGTTCGCCTCCGAGGTGGAGATCGGCGGAGAGGCTGAAACCTACAATCTCGATGCGTGGTTCGCATTCCATCGGACGAGATGCCATCCGATGACGTTGCTGGTGGTCTCGACGAGCGCCTATCCCGCTTCAACCCGACAGTCCGGCGAGACATCGTTTCAGGCGCGGGCCTGGGTTCCGCCCACCCCGGCTGCAGTGACCGGCGACAGCGTCAGGGTCGCCGACCTGTTTCCGGGCGTCCACCTGACGGGTCCTGAACGCGTGACCGTCGATCAGGCCTTCGCGTGGCAGGAGGCTGGAAGACCGCCCGTGCGAGCCGACGACAGCGTCGGGCCTGCGCGTTGAGGCCGGAACCATGAGGGGACGGTGTTCTTTGAAATTCCCCTCGAAAACCCCCTAGGAAACCGGTGTCATCGGTGCTTGTATCCGCGCCATCGAAGGGCCGCCAAGAGCCCTCCCCCGGGAAATGGAAACACCGTCATGCAGATGAATCGCCGCGCCCTCCTGTCCGCCGCCGCCGCGACCGCGGTCGCCTCGGCGACCCCCGCCCTCGCCCGCACCGTTCAGGCCGCCGCAGCGCCCGACCGGGCCGCCGTGATCGCGGCGATGAAGAAGGCCACCGCCTTCATGACCGACGAAGTCGCCGTGGGCGGCGGCTATGTCTGGAACGTCCTGCCGGACTTCTCGCGCCGCTGGGGCGAGCTGGAAGCCTCGCCGACGATGATCTGGGTCCAGCCTCCGGGCACGGCGACCGTGGGTCACGCCTATCTGGACGCCTATCACGCCACCGGCGACGAGCAGTTCTATCAGGCCGCCAAGTCCGCCGCCGACGCCCTGATCGCGGGCCAGCACCCGCGCGGCGGCTGGAACTATGTCATCGACACCGCCGGCGAAGAGACGCTGAAACAGTGGTACGCCACCTATGGCCACAACGCCTGGCGGATGGAGGAGTATCACCGCTTCTACGGCAATGCGACGTTCGACGATGCCGGCACGGCCGAGGCCTCGCAGCTGCTGCTGCGCGTCTATCTGGAGAAACGCGAGCGCAAGTACCGGGCGCCGCTCGACAAGGCGATCCAGTTCGTCCTCGACGCCCAGTATCCGAACGGCGGCTGGCCGCAGCGCTTCCCCTTCGTCGAAAACGGCGGGGTCCACGGCCACGCCGACTATACCCCCTACATCACCTTCAATGACGATGTGGCGGGCGAGAACATCGAGTTCCTGCTCTATGCCCACCAGGCCCTCGGCTCGAACGACGCCCGCCTGGTCGACGCCATCGAGCGCGGCATGGACATCTATGTGAAGACCCAGCAGCCCATGCCGCAGCCGGCCTGGGGGCTGCAGCATTTCCCCGACACTCTGAAGCCCGCCCCGGCCCGGACCATCGAGCCCCAGGCCTTCGCGACCCATACGACGGGCACCAACATCCGTTCGATGATCGGCTTCTACAAACTCACCGGCGATCGGAAATTCCTGGCGCGCCTGCCCGAGGCCCTGGACTGGCTGGATCAGGTCAAGACGCCCCAGAACCTGATCGCCCCCGGCCGGACCCATCCGACCTTCATCCTCGAAGGGTCGAACACCCCGATCTACATCCACCGGCGCGGGTCCAACATCACCAACGGCCAGTATTACGCCGACGCCAACCCGAACAATCTGATCGTCCACTACGGCTCGTTCCGCAACGTCGATACCGCCGCCCTGCGCCGTGAATACGAGGCCGCCGCCGCCATGGATCCGGCCGCCCTGATCGCCGCCTCTCCCCTGCGGGCCAAGGCGGGTTCGTTGAAGCTGCCGAAGTATTTCACCCTGCGCGACGTCAGCGTCTGGGACATGTCGACGGACGCGCGGCGCGAGCGGGCCCCGGCACCGACGGCGATCGCCGCCCACCTGTCGGGCCTCAACGCCCGGGGCTACTGGCCCTCGCCCCTGACCACCACGTCCAACCCCTATATCGGCGAAGCCCCGGCCGCGGTGACGGGCGGCGAGTATCAGACCACGCGCGTCGGCGACCTGTGGGACACCTCGCCCTACACCACCGACTATCCGGTGGAGTGCATCTCCACAGCGGTGTTCATCAAGAACATGGGCGACCTGATCGAGGCGCTGGAAGCCTGAGGGACTTGACGGCGCGTCCGCTTCCCTTCCCTTGGGCGGACTGAGGGGAGCGGGTGATGGACGCGTCGGGCAGGCTGGAGATCGCGGCGGGTTTCGCCACCGCCCTGGGGCCGCGCGCGGACAACCAGGACTTCGGCGCCGTCCATCTGGGCACGCCTTCTGAACAGGCGCTGCACGGCATCGTCGCGGTCGTCGCCGACGGGGTTTCGGGCTCGAAGGGCGGCCGCATCGCCGCCGAGCTGGCGACGCGCAGCTTCATCGACGGCTATCTGTCGAAAAGCCCGCTGGGCGGAATCGCGGCGGCCGGGGTCAGCTCCCTGATGGGCTTCAACCGCTGGCTCCACTCCAAGGGCCGCACCGATCCGGAGATGAAGGGCGCCGCGACCACCTTCACCGCCCTCGTTTTGCGCGGGCGTGAGGCGACCGTGCTCCACGTCGGCGACAGCCGGGCCTGGCATTTCCGCGACGGGGTCCTGACCCAGCTGACCGAGGACCATGTCCTGTCCCAGCCGGGGCTGAGCCACGTCCTCTACCGCGCCGTCGGCATCGAGGCCGATGTCCGCCTCGACGTCCGGCCGGTGCCGCTCAAGCCCTACGACCGCTTCCTGCTGACGTCCGACGGCGTCCACGGCGTGGTCGATGCGGAGACCCTGACCCGGCTTCTGGGCCGCATGGCCTCGCCCGACGCCGACGCCCAGTGCATCGTCGATCAGGCCACGGCCAACGGCGCGACCGACAACGCCACGGCCATCGTCATCGACGTCATCCGCCTGGGTCCGCTGGATAGCGAAGCCATCGGCGTCGAGGCCGAGGGCCTGCCCGTCCTGCCGCCCCCCGATGCGGGCGACAACGTCGACGGCTTCCAGCTGGAGCGGCTGCTGTCGGACGGCAAATACACCCGCGTCTTTTTGGCGAAGGACGGCGCCGACCCGACGCCCATCGTGCTCAAATTCCCCAAGCCGGCCCTGCTCAGCGAGCACGGCGCCCGCCTGTCCTTCCTGCGCGAGAGCTTCATCGGCCGCCGCATCGACAGCCCGTATGTCGGCAAGACCCTGACCCTGGATCCGGGTCGCCAGAGCCGCCTCTACATCGCCCAGCCCTTCTACGAGGGCCGGACCCTGCACGCCCGTCTGGCCAATGACGGGCCGCTCGATATCCAGCCGGGCGTGCGCGAGGCCATCCGCCTGTCGCGCGGCGTCGCGGCCCTGCACCGTCAGGGCATCGCCCACCGCGACATCAAGCCGGACAATGTCATCCTTGAGAAGAATGGCGGGTTGAAGCTGATCGACCTCGGCGTCGCCCGCCTGCCCAAGGTCGAGGACTTCACCGAGGGCGAGGCGCCGGGCACGGCCGGATATATGGCGCCCGAGTTGTTCGACGGAAATCCCGGCGACGCCCTGACCGACCAGTACGCCCTGGGTGTCACCCTCTACCGCCTGTTCGCGAAAGACTATCCGCGCGGTCAGGTCGAGCTGCCGCAGCGCCCGAAGTTCGAAAAGCCGGTCCCCCCGACCCAGCTGCGGCCCGACATGCCCGCCTGGCTGGAGGCCGCCCTCCTGCGCGCCATCGCCGTCGACCCGTCCGACCGCTTCGCCGACGTCGAGGAGCTGATCCATGTGCTGGAGAGCGGCAGCGCCGTCGCCGTGGCCCCGCCCCAGCCGCCGTCCCTGATCGAACGCGACCCGGTGCGCTTCTGGCAGGGGGTCTGCATCCTTCTGGTCATCGCCCTGATGGTCTCACTGGCGACCCGCTGACGGGCGACACGACGAAAGAGATCAGGGCGTCGGCGGCGGGCCTTCCGCGTTCCTGACCATCTGCCGACGGACGCGAACGATCGAGGACGCGATCTCGTCGCGGCTCGCGCCCGGGTTCGCGAGAATCCGTTGGGATTCATACAGACCGTGCAGATAGGCCATGTCCCATTCCGTCAGCCCGTCCACCTGCTCCGGCGTATCGAACAGGTTCAGCACGGTCGCATAGGCCGAGGTGTCGGCGTCCGGATCCACCTGGGCCAGGCTGACCATCGCGATATAGTCGCCCAGCTGGGTCAGGCTGACCCCGTCGATGCGGTCGATGTCGATGATGACGAACACGCGTCCGGTGTCGTCCACGATCTGGGTCGAGAAGGTCGACAGCCCGGCGCGGCTGATGATCGGGGCGGAATGCCCCGGGAGACGCACAGCGATTTCCCCGGTGTCCCGGTCGACGGGAAGGCTGACGGTCCACCAACGCACAGGCCGATCCGTGGTCTGGAACTTCTCCAGAGCATTACGTCCGAGGTCCGTACCCGAGCCGCCCAGAACGAACAGGCGCGGACGTCGGGCCACGAAGGCCTCGGTGAAGGCGTTGGCGTCGGTTGTGGCGACGATCAGGACGCCGGGTGTGCACCCGGGGGCGCCCGGCTTGAGCCCCAGATCCTGGGCGACGGTGGATACGCGATCGACGATATACTGGGCCGTCTCGGCGCGCAGGTTGGCGACCCCGACGCAGACTCCGTCACGCCAACGGGCCAGAGCCCGTCCGCGGGCGGGCTGGCCGACCGTCGCCACGAAGTCCCGTGTCGCCTCCTCGAGCCGCCGGCCCTCGATGACGACGTCTCCCAGATCGGTGGGCGCTCCGGCGGGGGAGGTCTCGGCCGCCTGTGAGGCCGCCGTCTGGCCGATGGTCGAGACGGCCGGTGAAACAGCCGGCGGGATCGGGGCCAGGGCGGCGGCGCCCAGAGCGAGGGAGAGGGTGAAACCCAGCATGGCGGCCGTCCTTTGCGTCTGTCGTCCCGATCAGGGTGTCCTTTACTGGGCGGAAGTCTCGTTTTCCCCCGCATCCTCGGCGGCGGTCATACGGTGATGGACCCGCACGATCGAAGCGGCGATCTCGCTGTTGGCGGCGTGAGTGTTCAGACGCGTGCGCTGGGAGGCGTAGAGCCCCTTGAGATAGGCCATGTCCCAGTTGGTCAGGCCTTCCGTCCGCTCCGGATCATCAAACAGGTTCAGCACCGTGGCGTAGCCCGAAGTGTCGGCGTCGGGATTGATCTGGGCCAGGGTCACCATGGCCAGATAGTCGCCGAGTTGGACCAGATTGACGCCGTTGATCTTGTCCACATCGATGATGATGAAGACACGCTTGGTGTCGTCGACGATCTGGGTGGAGAAGCGCGTCGCCTGACGCGTGGCGATGACGGGCGCGTATTCGTCACCGGGCATCCGGACGGCGATGTCGCCGGTGTCGCTGTCGGTCGGCGCGCTGACGTTCCACCAGCGCACGGGACGCTCGGTCGTCTCGAAATGCCTCAAGGCGCGGCGGCCCAGATCCATGCCCGCTCCGCCGACCACGAACAGACGGGGACGGCGAGCCACGAAAGCTTCGGTGAAGGCGTTCGCATCCACCGTGGCGATGATCAGGACGGACGGGTGGCAGCCGGGCTGCCCCGCACTCAGGCCCAGGTCCTGAGCGACCGTCGAGACCCGATCGGCGATGTAGTGGGCCATCTCGCCCTGCAGATTGACCACCCCGACGCAGACGCCGTCGCGCCAGCGCGCCAGACCGCGTCCTCGGGCCGGCTGACCCACTTCATCGACGAACTGCTCGGTCAGGTCTTCGAGACGGCGTCCCTCGACCACGATGTCCTGAAGATCGGTCGGCGCATCGGGATCCAGCGCCGAGGTCGTCGCCGAAGCCTGAGTAACCGCCGGGGCCGGCGACTGGACCTGCGACGGGGCGCCGGTCTGGGGATCGACACCGCCCTCCGGGGCCAGAGCGAGTGCGGCGGCGAGAGCAAGAGCCAGCATGACGATCATCCCTTCGTGTTCGGTGAACCTAACACGCCGATCGAACAGCAACCAGTGGTGGAGTCAGCGCGTGAACTAGAGGTTCGGACGGGGCGGCGCCGGCAGGGGCGACGGCGGCGAGGACGGGCCCGCGTTCGAAGGCGGGTTGGGCGGGTAGTAGGGCCCGTGCAGCCGCTCCCGGCGATGGCCGTAATAGCCGCAGCCGGCCAGGAAGGCGGCGCCCACCGCGACGGTCAGGACGGCTCTGGCGAGGGAGACGGGGCGCTGGGTCATGATGGTTAAAGACCATCGATACGGAACAGCGTCAACGGCTCCGCTCGATCACAGATAGGCGCCGACCGCCCAGGGCACGAATTCGTTGTCGCCGATGCCGAGCGCCTCGGACTTGGACGGCTCGCCCGAGGCGACCGCCAGCATCCGCTCGAAGATCTCGCGACCGACCTCGGCCATGGGCGTGCCGGTCAGGACCGGCGAGGCGTCGATGTCCATGTCCTCATCCATCCAGCTGGCCAGTTTGGCGTTGGACGCGACCTTGATCGAGGGGGCGGGTTTGGCCCCGAAGACCGAGCCCCGCCCCGTGGTGAAGACGATCAGATTGGCGCCCGAGGCGATCTGGCCGGTCGCTGAGCAAGGGTCGTAGCCGGGGCTATCCATGAAGGTCAGCCCTTGCGTCTTCAGCGGCTCGGCATAGCCGATGACGTCGGTCAGGGGCGTCGAGCCGGACTTGGCCACCGCGCCCAGCGACTTCTCAAGGATGGTCGTCAGACCACCCTTGAGGTTGCCCGGCGAGGGGTTGTTGTTCAGCTCCATGCCGTGCTTGTCGGCATAGGCGCGCCACCAGTCGAGGCGGGCGTTGAGCTTGTCCGCGACGCCCTGCGAGGTCGCGCGGCGCAGCAGCAGGTGTTCGGCGCCCCAGATCTCGGGCGTTTCCGACAGCATGGCCGAACCGCCGTGGGCGACCAGCAGGTCGACGGCGGCGCCCAGGGCCGGATTGGCTGTGACCCCGGACCAGCCGTCCGAGCCGCCGCATTGCAGGCCGACGGTCAGGTGCGAGGCGGACACCGTCTGGCGCTCGACCTTGGCGGCCTCCTCGACCAGTTCCTTCACGATCTCGATGCCCGCCTCGATGGCGCGGGCGGTGCCGCCGGCCTCCTGAATGGTCATGGCGCGCAGGGTGGTCCCGGTCTCCAGCTCGGACTTCTTCAGCCAGTCGGGGATCTGGTTGGCCTCGCAGCCCAGGCCGACGATCAGGATGGCGGCGAAGTTCGGATGGCGGGCGTAGCCGGCCAGCGTCCGCTGCAGCAGTTCGACGTCGGTGGACAGGGACGACCCGCCGCAGCCGCCCTGATGGGTGAAGGCCACGACGCCGTCGACGCCTTTCGGCAGGCTGGCGTCGGGGAAGGCGTCGGCGACGCGGCGCGCGACCGTCGCCGAGCAGTTCACGCTGGTCAGGACGCCGATGTAGTTGCGGGTGCCGACCCGGCCGTCCTTGCGGACGATGCCCTGGAAGGTGGCGCCGTCGAGGGCCTTGGGCGGATGAACGTCGGCGCCGACCTCGGCCTCGCGCCCGTCGTCGGCCATGGCCAGGTTGTGGACGTGGACGTGATCCCCGGCTTCGATGGCCGTCTTCGCCCGGCCGATGACCTGACCGTAGCGGCGGACCAGGCCGCCCTCGGCGATCGCGTGGCGCGCGATCTTGTGACCTTGGGCGATGTCTGCGCGGGCGGGGGCGTTCAGGCCCTCGGGCGTCTCGCCGGCGGTGATGTCGTCCAGCGCGACGGCGATATCGTCGGCGGGGTTCAGGATCAGGACGCGGGACATGACTTACTCCACGACAAGCCGGGCGGCCTCGACCGCCCCGTTTGTGCCGAGCGACAGATAGGCAGCCGTCACCGCCTTTGCGAACGCCGGGTCGGCGGCGAGCGCGGGCGGGAAGACGGCGGATAGGGTCAGAAGCGCCGCGACCCGGGCTTCATCGGTGTCGGCGCCGGCCAGGAGTTCGGCGGTCTTCGCGGCCAGCGGATCGTCGACGACGAAGGTCTCGCCGCTCTCGGTCACGCCCGACTGCCACTTCATCCAGGCGGCGATGCCGAGCGCCAGGGCGTCGATCCCCTGCCCGGCGGCCAGCCGTTCGGCGGTCCCGGCCAGCAGACGCTGCGGCAGCTTCTGGGAGCCGTCCATGGCGATCTGGCGCGTGCGGTGCATCAGGGCCGAGTTGGAGAAACGGGCCATCAGCTCAGCGCGATAGGCGGCGATGTCCAGACCCGGCGGCGGGCTCAGCGTCGTCTCCGCCTCATCCCACAGGGCCTCGATGAAGGCCTTTAAGGCGGGCTGGGCGACGGCCTCATGCACATGCTCATGCCCCGACAGGGCGCCGAGATAGGAGACGGCCGAATGGGCGCCGTTCAGCAGACGCAGCTTGGCGTCCTCCCACGGGGCGACGGCGTCGGTCAGCTGGACGCCCAGGGCCGCGAAATCCGGACGGGGGCCCGCGAACCGGTCCTCGATGACCCACTGGGTGAAGGGCTCGGCCTTGACCATGCCCTCGTCGCGCACGCCGATCCGGCCGGCGAGTTTGTCGATGTCGTCGGGGATGGTCGCCGGGACGATCCGGTCGATCATGGTCTGGGGGAAGGCGCCTTCCGCGGCGATCCAGTCGGCGAGGTCAGGATCGATCCGTTTGGCCATCTCCAGCACCCCGGCCCGGATGCGGGCGCCGTTGTGTGGAAGGTTGTCGCAGGAGATGACGGTGAAGGGCTTCAGCCGCGCCGCCTTGCGGGCGTGAAGCGCCGCGACGACGAAGCCGGGGGCCGTGCGGGGCGCGGAAATGTCGGCGAGGTCGGCGGCGACCTCCGGATCCTCGACCATCAGATCGCCGGTCGCCGGATCGAGGCGATAGCCCTTCTCGGTCACCGTCAGGGTGACGATGTGGACGTCCGGATGCGCCATGGCGGCGACGAGGGCGGCGGGGTCTTCCGGCCCGACCAGAACCCCCTGCCCGGCCCCGATGACGCGCAGATGCTCGGCGGCGCCGTCACGGATGACCAGCGTATAGAGGCCGTCCTGCGGGTTCAGCTGATCGCGCACGCCGGGCGATCGCAGAGAGGCCCCCAGCACGCCCCAGCGCAAGTCGCCGCTGGCCAGGGCATCGTCGAACACCACCGCCTGGTGCGCCCGGTGAAAGGCGCCGATGCCGAGGTGGACGACGCCGGTCTTCACCGCCGCGCGGTCATAGGCGGGCAGGACGGCCGGAGCCGCCGCGACCGTGGCGTCAGAAAGCCGGCTCACAGCTTGTAGGCCGCCTTGACCAGACCATAGGTCAGGGCGTGGGCCAGTTCGTGGGCCTCGTCCTCTTCCATCCGGTGCTCGACCACCAGCTTGGCGAGGAAGCCGCAGTCCATGCGCCGGGCCACGTCGTGACGCGCCGGGATCGACAGGAAGGCGCGGGTGTCGTCGTTGAAGCCGACGGTGTTGCAGAAGCCCGCCGTCTCGGTGGTCTGCTCGCGGAAGCGGCGCATGCCCTCGGGGCTGTCGTGGAACCACCAGCTCGGGCCCAGCTTCAGCGCCGGATAGTGACCGGCCAGCGGAGCCAGTTCGCGGCTGTAGGAGGTCTCGTCCAGGGTGAACAGGATCAGGGTCAGGCGGGTGTCCGAGCCGAAGCGGTCCAGCAGCGGCTTGAGCGCCCGGACATAGTCGGTCTGGGTCGGGATATCGCAGCCCTTGTCGCGGCCGAAGCGGTTGAACACCGTCGCCGAGTGGTTGCGGAACGAGCCCGGGTGCAGTTGCATGACCAGACCGTCCTCGACCGACATGGCGGCCATTTCGGTCAGCATCTGGCCGCGGAACAGCTCGGCGTCGGCGGCGGAGACCGGGCCGGTCGAGACTTTTTTGAACAGGGCCTCGGCCTCGGCCTTGGACAGGTCGGCGGTGAAGGCGGTCGGGTGGCCGTGGTCGGTCGAGGTCGCGCCCATCTCGGCGAAGAAGGCGCGGCGGGCGCGCAAGGAGTCGAGATAGCCGGTCCAGGTGGTGGTGTCGCAGCTGGTCTGTTCGGCCAGGACCTTCAGATTGTCGCGGAAGCCCTCGTAGTCGGGGTCCAGCACCGGGTCGGGGCGATAGGCGGTCAGCACCCGGCCCTTCCAGCCCGAGGCGCGGATGGTCTTGTGATATTCGAGGGTGTCGGTCGGCGACTCCGTCGTGGTCAGGACCTCGATGTTGTAGCGATCGAACAGGGCGCGCGGCTTGAAGGCGTCGGTCTTCAGGGCCGCGTCGATGACGTCGTAGTAGTGGTCCGCCGTTTCGGCCGAGAGGCGCACATCGATGCCGAAGGCCTCGGCATAGACCCAGTCGTGCCACATGCGCGAAGGCGTGCCGCGGAACAGGTGATAGTTTTCGGCGAACCGGCGCCAGATGGTGCGGGGATCGGTCTCGACCGGACCGCCGTCGGCGCGCGGGACCCCGAGGTCCTCCATCGCCATCCCCTGCGAGTGCAGCATGCGGAAGACATAGTGGTCGGGCGTGATCAGCAGCTCGGCCGGGTTGGCGAAATTCTCGTTCAGCGCAAACCACGACGGATCGGTATGGCCGTGCGGGCTGATGATCGGCAGATCCTTGATCTCCGCATACAGGCGACGGGCCAGGCCGCGCGTGTCGGCGTCGACCGGGAACAGGCGGTCGGGGTTCAGCTTCAGCGGATGGCTCATCGGTACGGACTCTTTCGCGCGGCCGGCGCAGGGCGCGCGCTTCCTGGGGTGATCGCGGCGACGGCGAAGGACCGGGTCTGACGACGGTCTCGACGGTTCGTCGGGTGTCTATGACACCGGTAGCATTCCTTTGGCAAATGCGCATGACGCATCGGTCGCGCCATGTTGCGCGAGGAGCCGCCGGAACGCCAGAGGCCGCCGCTCAGGAGACCTCGGTCATCCAGCCGATCCAGCGGCGGGCGCTGGCCTCGCTGCTGTCAGCCCCCAGGGACGCCAGGCCTTCGACATAGGCGCGCGGCGTCAAGCCGAAGGCCTCGGCGAACAGCCGGCGCGCCTGATCCTCATTGGAAAAGCCGAAGCCGAGGGCCAGCTCGCCCAGGGTCTGCCGGTCCGCCTCGCCTTCCACGCCCGGATCGGCGCCCCCCCTCTCCGCGGCCAGAACGTTCAGGGCGCTGCGCAGGCGGTCCAGGCGGCGACGCTGGATCAGCTTCGCCACCCCGCCCTCGCTTTCGAACAGCCGATAGAGGGCCGAGCGCGAGATGCCGGTCGTCGCGCTGATGGTCTCCACCGACAGGCCGCGGTCGCCCAGATTGAGGGCGATGTGGCGCTCGACCACCTCGCGGCGGATGTACTCCTGACGGCGGGTGTCGGAACTGGCCCGCGACACGAGGCCGTCGACCGAGGCCAGGATGTCGACGAAGGCGCGCGACAGCGGCGGCAGGGAGGCCGGTCTCAAGGCGTCGCCGTGGCGGACCAGCGACTGCATGAAATCGGCCAGCATCAGGTTCGAGGGCGGCCGCAGCACCACCCCGTGCAACCCGCCCGCCGCCCCCAGCCCGGCCTCGACGATGCCGCGATCCACGCTGGCGGTGATGATGTGGGCGTCGACCGGCTCGGTCCGGGTCGGCCGGGTGGTATCGGCGATGACGATCTCACCGGGCAGGGCTTCGACGAACCCGCTGTCCGCGCCTCCCTCCAGCCGCCCCTCCACCACCAGGGTCAGGACGATGTGGCTGAAGGCGTCGGCGGCCATGCGGTCCTTGCGCGCATGGACCACCCCGGTCACCCGCCGGTCGAACAACAGGATTCCGTCCAGCCGCCAGGCGCGCATCTCCGCCCGGAAGGGGCCCCGCCCCCTGCTGACGTCCGAACCGCCGGCGTAGAGGGCGACATAGTCGTCGAAGGCGCGCTCCGTCGGTCGGCCGGCGGAGGAGAAGTTGAAGCGCTCGATCATGCCGAGGTCGATGCCGGCGTGGGGGAGGATGGGCGTTGGAACATCACCGTGGTCAACGCCGCCAACGCCACGACCGATCCCGCACCGATCGTGACGACGGCCAGGGCCAGGGGCAGGCGCCCGCCGTCGGCGGCGACATGGTCGCTGACCAGGCCGGTGATGACGGGGCCGGCGGCGGTTCCGAAGGTCGTGGTCGCCGCCAGAAACAGGCTGTTGCCCCCGCGCTGAAGGTCACGCGGAAAGAAGGGCTGGATGCGGATCAGGACCAGGGCCGCGCCGAAACCGCTCGCGGCCATCAGGCCGGCCAGGGCGGCGACGCTCAGGGCTTCGACGGTCGAGGCCGCGACCACGCCCGCGAACCCGGCCGACAGCAGGGCCGCGGCCGCCAGCAGAAGAGCCGAACGCCGGAAGGCGGTGGCTGAGCGGGACACCAGTTGCCCGGCGCCCAGATGGCCGAGCGGCGCCGCGACCAGGGTGATCAGGCCGATGACCACGCCCGAGGTTCCGACCGGCACCCCGAACTGCCGGTGCAGGATGGACGGGGCCCAGGCGGCGCAGGCCTGGACCGCCAGGATCATGCCGCAGCCCGCCACCGTCCAGATCAGGACCGGCCGCGCCCGGCCGGCGACATGGCGCAGGGTCTCGACCAGTCCCGAGGCGGCGGCCGAGGTCGTCACGACCTGTCGCGAGCGCAGAAACAGGACCAGCAGGATCAGGTTGGGGGCCAGCAGGGCCAGTCCCGACAGCCGCCAGGGCGCCAGGTCGGGCAGTCGGGCCGCCAGGGCGACCGCCGCCGTAATCAAGGCGCCGCCCAGCATCAGGCCGAGGCTGCGCCCCACGGTCGAGGCGGCGGTGAACAGGGACACGAAGCGAGCGGCCCCCGCGCCTGACGCTTCGCCCGGCTCATCGCCCTGCGCGGCGCCGTACAGGGCGTTGAGCAGCAGTATCGCCGCCGGGGCGAAGGCCGCCTGACCGATGGCCAGCAACAGGCGTCCGGCCAGAAGTTCGGCGTATCCGGGCGCCAGGGCGAAGACCACGGCCCCCACCGTCCAGAAGGCGATGCAGACGGCGATGTATCGGCCGGTCGTAGCCCCGCCGCCGCGCCGCCCGGCCCAGAGCAGGGCCAGAACATATCCCACCAGGAAGGGCCCGCCCTGCAAGGCGCCGATCTGGCCGTCATTCAGATGGAAGGCGGTCCTCAGCTCGGGCGCATAGACGGCGACCACGGCCTTGTCCGCGCTGGCCGCCAGATTGGCGAGCGCCAGCATCGCGGCCATCCGCATGACCGCCGACCGCCCCGACGCGGAGGGATCATGCGAACCGGACGGCAGGCTATTGGAAGGGTTGAGCAAAATTCGGCGTTTCCGAAATCGGGGCGTAGCGACGACCTCGCGCCGTTCGGGCGGGATTTCAAGGGTCCGTGAAATATTTGAGCCGCACCCCGATCCGCATCGGGCTCGACGGCCGGGACCGCGGGTGTAGGGTGTCGCCATGACCGACGCCCCCACGCCGTCCGACCTTATCGATCAGCGCATCGCCTCCCTGCCCGACTGGCGCGGGGAGACCCTGGCCCGCTGCCGCGCCCTGATCCTGGAAGCCGATCCGGAGGTCGTCGAGGACTGGAAATGGCGCGGCGTGCCCGTCTGGTATCGCGACGGCATGATCTGCACCGGCGAGACCTACAAGGCCGTGGTCAAACTGACCTTCGCCAAGGGCGCCGCCCTGCCCGACCCCACCGGCCTGTTCAATTCCAGCCTCGAGGGCAACGTCCGCCGCGCCATCGACATTCCTGAAGGCGTGGTGATCGACGCCGAGGCCCTGAAGGCGCTGGTCCGGGCGGCGATCACGCTGAACCAGTCCAAGCCGGCGAAGAAGAAATGATCCTTCTCCCCTTGCGGGAGAAGGTGGCAGGCGGAGCCTGACGGATGAGGGGTCACACCGACGGATGAGGTAGGGTTCGGGCAAATATCAAACGCCAGCGAAACCCCTCATCCGAGCCGCTACGCGGCCCACCTTCTCCCGCAAGGGGAGAAGGGAAAACTAGCCGACCTGGGCCAGCTCCGGCACGCGGGTGACTTCGCGCCAGCTCTGCGGATTGGCCAGCAGGGCGCGGACCAGCAGGTTGTTGACGGCGTGACCGGCCTTGTAGCCTTCATAACGGCCCAACAGGGGGGCGCCGAGGACGTACAGGTCGCCGATGGCGTCCAGGGCCTTGTGGCGGACGAACTCGCGTTCCATCCGCAGGCCGCCGGGGTTCAGGATCTCGTCGCCGTCGATGACGACCGCGTTTTCCAGCGAACCGCCGCGCGCCAGACCGGCCTTGCGCAGGGCCTCGACCTCATGGGCGAAGCCGAAGGTGCGGGCGGCCATGATCTCGGTGCGGAAGGTTTCCTCGTCCACGACGAAGTCGACCACCTGGTTGCCGATGACGGCGTTGTCGAAGTCGATCTCGAACCGCATCTCATAACGGTCGCAGGGCAGCAGGGCCGCGTGCTTGTCACCGTCCGAAATGCGGATCGGCTCCAGGATCTCGATGTAGCGCACCGGAGTCGACTGGCGGCGGAAACCGGCGCGGTCCAGCAGCTGGACGAACTGCAGCGCCGAACCGTCCAGGATCGGCAGCTCGGGCCCGTCGACCTCGACCACGGCATTGGAGATGCCGAGCGCGGCGAAGGCGGCCATCAGGTGTTCGATCGTCGACAGGCGAACGCCCTCGGCGTTCTCGATCATGGTGTTCAGGCGCGCGTCGATGACGGCGTCGCCCGAGACCGGGATGCGATTGTCGCGGTCGGTGATGTCGGTGCGGACGAAGACGATGCCCACGCCCGGCGCGGCCGGACGGATGGCCAGACGCACGCGCTCACCGGTGTGCACGCCGACGCCCGCGATAATGGCGGGAGCGACGATCGTCCGTTCGCGATGGTCCTGGCGGGGTTGCAAAAGCGCGTCTCGTTACAAAAACCGACCCGGCCACAAGACGGTCCGGGTCAACCAACTGTCTATCGGACGGGCCTCAAGCGGAAAACGAAACTCGGGTTTCGGATTGTTTCGTTGGTTAACGGAACGCTGAAACGCCAAACGCCCCGGGTCTCCCCGGGGCGTCCGATGGTCATTTACCCTTGGGGGCGGCCTTTCAGTTGGCCAGGCGCCGCAGGAAGGACGGGATTTCCAGATCGTCCTCGGCCGGGGCCTGGGGCTCCGGAGCGGGCTGGGCCGAGCTGGTCGGGCGCATCTGCGGAGCCGACTGCTGGACATAGTTCGGCTGAGGCCGCGCCGGCTTCTTGGAGCCGAACAGGCTCCAGCCGCTCTTGCGGTGGTCGCGCTCCTCATAGGCCGGCTCGGAATACTCGTCCTCGGCGGGAGCGACCTGGCCGCGGCCCATATAGAGGTCGCCTTGGTCCGCCTGGGCGGCGGCCGGACGGCGGCCACGGTCGGATTCGAACTCTTCCACCCACGGGTCGACGATCGGCTCAAGCGTGCGCTGTTCGGTGACGTGGATGACCGGTTCAGGCGCCGGGGTCGGGACGACCGGGGCGGCGACGGGCGCGGGGGTCTGGACTACGGCCGAAGCCGTCGGCTGAAAGCTGGGGACGACGGGGGCCGGCTCTGGCGCGCGATAGACCTCGGCGCGGGCGGGCTCGCGAACGGGCTCGCGGACCGGTTCGTGGCGAACCGGTTCGGCGCGGCTGGCGGCGTAGGGCGCGGCCGGACGGCGAGTGTCGGCGAAGGTCGGAGCGGCGGCGGGCTCGATGCGCGAGGCCGCGACCTCGTCCATGCCGGTGGCCACGACCGAGACGCGGATCTTGCCTTCCAGGGCCGGGTCGAAGGCGGCGCCGAAGATGATGTTGGCGTCGCCGTCCACCTCGGCCGAGATGGCGTTGGCGGCCTCGTCGACTTCCAGCAGGGTCATGTCCAGACCGCCGGTGATGTTGACCAGAACGGCCTTGGCGCCCTTCAGGCTGGTCTCGTCCAGCAGGGGGTTGGCGATGGCGTTCTGGGCGGCCAGCAGGGCGCGGTCGTCGCCGGTGGCCTCGCCCGTACCCATCATCGCCTTGCCCATTTCGGACATGACGGCGCGGACGTCGGCGAAGTCCAGGTTGATCAGGCCCGGCAGGATCATCAGGTCGGTGATCGAGCGGACGCCCGAGTGCAGGACCTGGTCGGCCATGCCGAAGGCGTCGGCGAAGGTGGTCCGCTCATTGGCGACGCGGAACAGGTTCTGGTTCGGGATGACGATCAGGGTGTCGACGTAGCGCTGCAGCTCGGCGATGCCCGCATCGGCCAGACGCATGCGGTGACGGCCTTCGAAGGTGAAGGGCTTGGTCACGACGCCAACGGTCAGGATGCCGCGGTCGCGCGCGCATTTGGCGATGATCGGGGCGGCGCCGGTGCCGGTGCCGCCGCCCATGCCGGCGGTGATGAAGATCATATGCGCACCGTCGAGGTGCGAATGAATTTCGTCGGCGCTCTCCTCGGCGGCGTTCATGCCGACTTCGGGGTGGGCGCCGGCGCCGAGACCCTGGGTGATGGTCTCGCCCAGCTGGATGCGGCGGTCGGTCTTGGCGAAGCTCAGGTGCTGGGCGTCGGTGTTCGCGACGACGAACTCCACGCCCTCAAGGCCGGCGTCGATCATGTTGTTGACCGCGTTGCCGCCCGCGCCGCCGACGCCGAACACGACGATCCGGGGCTTCAATTCCGTGGCCTGAGGCCGCACCAGCGAGAGAGTAGACATATTGTGTTTCCGACCTTCCGACCCTGCCCCCGAACATCTCCGCCGCGAAATCCCCGCCGATTCGCAGTGGTTAACGGGCCTGTTAAGGAAACACCCGTCACCGTTAAGGGAAGGTTACCGACTAGCGTGAGTCGGGTGGTCGTCGAACGATTTCGTTAACCTTGGCCGCAGACAGGCCGGGGATAATCGCCGTTTCTGACCTCCGCACGTCGGGGAACCCGCCGGTCCTTGCACCTGAAGCGCAAAAGAAAAAGGGCGGCTCTTGCGAGCCGCCCTTCGTCCTTGTCCGGAACCCCGGGTTTACCAGGGGTGGTAGTTCAGGCCGATGCTGAAGCGGCGGCCGTAGGGGTCGAACTGCGAGTACAGCGTCGAACCCAGCCACGGATCCTGCTCGGCGTCGAAGACGTTGGTCACCGTGGCGCGCAGGGTGACCTGGTCGTTCAGGTCGTAACGGACGTTCAGGTCGTTACGCATGAAGTTGCTGGTGCGCAGCCACTCCACCGGCTGGGAGTCCAGGTTACCCGAGGCGATGAAGTCGCGGTAGAAGCTGATGTTCTGCGCGGTCTGCCAGTCGGTCGTCCAGGTAACGGTCAGGGGCTCGATCGGCTGCCAGGCCAGACGCGAGGTCATGCGAACCCGCGGGTAGTACAGGGTGCTCGAGGCTTCGGTGAAGGCGCCGGTGTTGACGGCGTCGTTGAAGAACTTCTGCTCGATCAGCCAGGTGCCGCCCAGGCTGTAGTTGAACGTACCCCAGTCGTGACCGAACGCCTCGGAGGTGTCCAGCTTGTACTTGAAGGTGAAGTCCAGGCCGCGGGTGGTGCGCTTGGCGTAGTTGAACGAACCGATGATGAAGCCGCCGACCGCGCTGCTGCCCGGGGCGCCGACCTTGAACGGGTCGTAGATGTCGCCCGAGACCGGGTTGTTCCGGAAGATCGTGCTACAAGCCGCCGCGTTCAGGCTCGGACCGTCGACGCACTGGTTGGCCAGAACCTGGGCCGAAACCGAGGCGATGACGTCGGTGATCTCGATCTCATAGTAGTCGAGGACCAGCGAGGCGTTCGGGATGAAGCGCGGCTGCAGGACCGTCGAGAAGGTGAACGAGGTCGATTCTTCCGGCTTCAGGTTCGGGTTGCCGCCCGAGACGCCGGCGATACCGGCCGCGTAGGTCGGCAGGAAGTCGTCGGTCGGCGAGGCGGTGGTGCCGGCGAAGTCGTAGGTCAGGCCCTTGGCCGAGGCCAGAGCCGTACAGTTGGCGATGCGGTTGGCCCGCTCCGCGGCCGTACGGGCCGAGGACGTGATCTGACGGGTGTCGCAGGGGTCGACGAAGCCGTTGGCGAACGTCTGGGTGTAGGGCTGGAAGTTCTCACCCAGGTTCGGGGCGCGGAACGAGGTGTTGTAGCTGGTCTTGAAGGTGATGTCCGGGATCGGACGGTAGACCAGGTTCACGCCGTACACGTCGCCCGAGCCGGCGGTGGTGTAGTCGAACGAACGGTAGGAGCCGCTCAGTTCGGCGTATTCACCCAGGAAGCTGTCGCGGATCAGCGGCAGCGACAGCTCGGCGAAGAACTCGTCGCTCTCGTACTGGACCCCCGGCATGTCGGCGCCGGTGTTCAGCTGCAGATAGCGACCGCGCGTGTCGGTGTCGCGACCCACGGCCTCGGTGTACTCGCGGCGGTGTTCGGCGCCCAGGGCCAGGCCGATCGGACCGGCGCCCCAGAAGTCCCACAGCTGACCGGCGACGGAGAAGACGGCGTCTTCTTCTTCGTTGCGCTCATGCACGGTGACGGTGGCGTCGATGTAGTCCAGACCGGCTTGCGACTGGTTGCCGGCGCCGAAGACGTTCAGCGGCACGCAGCCCGCGACTTCCGGATCGGTCGCGGCGAAGGTGGCGCGGCTGTCCAGCGGATTGTAGTTGGCGATCGGCAGACCGCGCTTGGCCAGAAGCTTGACGCGGCAGACGATTTCGCCCGGACGGCCGTTCACTTCACCGGCGGTGTCGACGACCGAGTCAAGGGCGTGGGAGAGACGGATCTTGTCGAGCCCACGTTCCTTGTTGGAGTTCTCCATCTGGCCGTAGGTGTAGGACAGATCCCAGTCCAGGTTCTTCACGAACAGGACTTCGTCATACGAACCGTGCAGGGCGGCGACGTAGCGCTGGACCTGGCGGTTGTTTTCCTGGGTGCGGTCCGGACCGAAGGCCGAGTGACGCGCCCACTGGCGGTTGGTCTGGACGCCGGCGGCGCCCGGAGCGGTCAGGGTCGGGGTGGCGTAGGTGGTCACCATGTTGGTGACCATCGCATTGCGGATGATCGTCGGCAGGAAGGCGTTGTCCAGACGGGTGAAGTAGCTGTTGCCCGTCATGCCCTGGACGGTCGTGGCGCTGATGCCGCCGGCGCCCGTCGCCGAGTTCGTGCCGTTGATGTCGGCGATGTAGACGTCGAAGAAGGTCGGCTGGGTGACGATGAAGGAGTCTTCATCGACGTACTTGGCTTCCAGCTGCAGGCCGATATTGTCGGTGACCTTGAAGTTCAGGCCGGCCTGGAAGCGGTTCGATTCCGAACCGGGGGTGCGGCTGAAGCCCGAGAAGTCGGTGTTGTTGTTGTAGCCGTCGCCGCCGATGTTGAACGGACGGTTGATGCCGGTGTTGCCGACGCGGGTGCCCAGGTTGACCAGACGGGCGACGCCGTTGTCGTACCAGTAGGTCTTGGCCGGGTCGATCGAGTAGCAGTTCGCCGAGGTGAAGCTGGAGCAGGCCGCGACCGGCACGTCCGGGTCGTTCAGGGCGCTGGGCTGTTGCGAGTTGGCGATCGTGGTGACGCCCCAACGCGGACGGTTGACCGAGCGCAGGCCGTAGAAGAGGCCGGTGTCGAAGATGCCGTCGTCGACCGGGCCGTTGGCGGCCGCGGTCGGGTCGGCGTCGACGCCGACGAGCGCGCGGCCGTCACGCAGCCACGAGATGTCCGAACCCTTGATCTGGTCCAGCTTTTCGTACTCGGCGAACCCGTACAGGTTCAGGCGGTCGTCGAAGAAGTTCTGGCCGATCAGCAGCGAGGCGCGCTTCGACTGGTTGTGGCCGAGCTTGGTCAGCATGCCGAAGTTGGCGTCGAACTCGAGACCTTCGAAGTCCTTGCGCAGGACGTAGTTCAGCACGCCGGAGACGGCGTCGGCGCCGTAGACCGACGAGGCGCCGCCGGTGATGATTTCGACGTTCTGGATCAGCAGGCGCGGGATGGTGTCGACGTCGACAGCCAGGTTGCCGCCTTGCGAACCGACGTGGCGACGGCCGTCAACCAGGGTCAGGGTGCGGCCCGAGCCCAGCGAGCGCAGGTTGGCGAACGACAGACCGGCGATGCCCAGCGAGCCGGTGGTGTCCGAAGGCACCAGCGAGTTCGACAGGGCCGGGATGGTGGCCAGGTAGTCGATGGTCGAGGCCAGGCCGGTGTCCAGCAGGTCCTGACGGCTGACTTGTTGCAGCGGCGACGGCGAGTTGGTCGGGTCACGACGGATACGCGAACCCGTGACGATGACTTCTTCGACCTGGGCGGCCTGACCGTCGTCGGTCGTCGGCGTGGCGGTCTGCGCGAAGGCCGGAGCCGCAGCGGTGGCGGCCATGACGCCCGCGAGGATCGTCGTGCCGAAGAGGTACTTGCGCTTCAAAAGCATATTTGTTGGCCCCAACCAAAGGAAACAAGAGGTCGCCCGCCGAGGAGAGTCGGAAGGCGCGCTGTGGTCTGGCTTAGAGGAAAACGACGGTCTCGCAAGCATTGCGACCGCATTGGGGCCACTGTGCGGAGTTTCTGTTACAGCTGAGACACAGTCTTGCCACGAGAGTGCGACGTTATCACAACTGAAATCATTGAGCTTTTTCGAAATGTGGCCGTCGCTCTGTCACACTTGGGCGACGGATTGCGGCAAAACGCGACAGCCCTCCGTTCCGCGAACGTCGGGCTGGTCACAATCCCGCCGTGAAAAAGGCCGGCGAGAAATCAGGGTGAAATACGTCAGACGGGCGAGCCTCGGCCGAGCGCCCCTCGGCCCGGCAAGGCTTCAGAGATTCTCGCGCAGCCAGCCCGCGGCCCGGGCGACGATATTGCCGCGGTGAACCTTGGGGGCGTCGGCGGCGGTGATCTGGCGCGACATCAGCTTGCGGGCCGAAACCGCCTCGCGCGGACCATAGGCGGCGCGCAGCAGGACGCCCGCCGAGGAGCAGAAGGCCGGCCCAGAGGCGGCGTCGGCCAGGTGGGGCGCGCGCTGGGGACGCCCCAGACGCACCGGGCGGTCGAACACCCGGATGGCCAGTTCGCGCACGCCGTTCAGCTGGCTGGCGCCGCCGGTCAGGACGATGCTGGCCCCGGGATCGAGGGCCACGCCGGCGTTGCGCAGCCGGTCGCGCAGCAGCTCCAGCGTTTCCTCCACGCGCGGGGCGATGACGGTCTTCAGCATGGCGCGGGGCACGATAACGGGGCCGGCGGCCGGATCCTCGCCGCGCGGCGGGGCCTCCAGCATCTCGCGGTCCTCATTGGCCGAGGCCATGGCCGAGCCGTGCAGGGTCTTCAGCCGCTCGGCCCCGGCCTTGGAGGTCGACAGGCCGCGCGCGATGTCAGCGGTGACATGATCGCCGCCGACGTTGATCGATTCGATGTGCAGCAGCGACCGGCCGCTCCAGACGGCGGCGCTGGTCGAGCCGCCGCCCATGTCGATGCAGACGCAGCCCAGGTCCATCTCGTCCTCCTCGAGGGCGGCGAGGGACGACACGACCGGGGCGGCGGCGACGCCCTGCAGGTCGAGGTGGGCCAGCTCCAGACAGTGGCTCAGCGAGGCGAAGGCGCTCTCGGCCATGGAGACGACCAGCAGGTCGAGCCCCAGCGAGCCGCCGCGCATCGAGCGCGGATCGTGGACACCGCGCGCCCCGTCCACCGACCAGGCGATCGGCAGGACGTGGATCGGGCGGCGGTTGGGCAGGCGAATCTGGGCCAGGGCCATGCCGATGGCGCGCGCCAGGTCGGCGTCGCCGATCGGATGCGAGCCGACCGAGACCCGGGCCTGGACCCGATGGCTGGCCATCTGGCCGATGGCGGTGGAGACGATGACGCCGGACACGGGGGCGCCCGCCGCCCGCTCGGCGCGCTCGACCGCATGGCCAATGGCCTGGGCGGCTTCGTCCATATTGATGATGGAGCCGCCCTTGACGCCCTTGGACTGGACATGGCTGGCGCCCGCGACGCGGATGGTGCGGTCGGCATGGCGCACGCCGTCGGGCTTCATGATGAAGCAGGCGACCTTGGACTGGCCCAGGTCCAGCGCGGCGACGACCGGCGCGCGGTTGACCTTGCCGGCGTCGGCTACGGCGTCGTTCTTGCGTCCGCTCATGGTCCCTGCCCTGCCCTTAAATCAAACGTCGTCTTCGGCCGAAGCCGGGGTCTGGACGGCGGCGACCGCACGTCCCGGGCGCACCGCGACCGAGTCCTCGGCGCGCAGATCGACGCGCGAGAAGCCGAGGTCCAGCAGCCGCTCGCGCTGGTCCAGCGAGTCCAGGCGGATCAGGGCCGAATCCAGCCCCATGGCCGGAAGCATGATGATGCTGCCGTCCTTGAGCCTCAGGTCCCAACGGCGCTCGTCCACGCGAACCAGGGCGTCGATGCGGCCCATCAGGCGCGGGCGCTGGGCCAGCAGGGGCAGCAGCTCGGCGGCGGCGACGTCTGCGCCCTTGCCCACCACCAGCGGCAGGGCCGGATAGCGGCCGGCGTCGGCCCCCGGAATGGTCTTGCCGTGGCTGTCGATGACGTAGTTCTGCCCGCCGGTCTGCCAGACGGCCAGACGGTCGTGCTCCTTGACCTCGACGATCAGGGTGTCGGGCAACAGACGGACGACGCGCGCCTCCTCGACCCAGCCCACGCCCTGCACCCGGTCGCGCATGGCGGCCAGGTCCAGGCTGGTGATCGGCTGGCCGGCGTGTACGTCAAGCGCCGCGCGGATGGCGGGGGTGGCCTCGGCCGAGGCGCCGGTGATGTGGACGCGGCGCAGCGACAGACCCATGCCGGTCGTCAGGCTGTCCATGCCGCGGCCCATGGAGGCGCCGATGCGCTCGGCGCGCGCCCCCGTGGCCAGCACCGCGCCCAGGACGCAGACGCCGGCGACGATGGAGATGACGACAGCGCGGGGCGACAGATCCAGCTTGCCGACGGCGGCGAACTTGCCGGCGACGACGGGAGCGTTACGGGCCCCGCGCTGACCGCCCTTCTTCGCAGAAGGAGACGCGCCGCGCTTCGGAGCCGAATTCGAAATCTGTCGCCGGCCGCCGCGAACTACCGCGGGCATGAGGCGTCCTCCACGATCCACCGGACAAGGTCTTGATAGGACATCCCGACGTAGGCGGCCTGCTCCGGAACCAGAGAGGTCGGCGTCATGCCGGGCTGCGTATTGACCTCCAGAAAGACCAATTCGTCCTTAACATCGTCATAACGGAAGTCGGATCGCGAAACCCCCTGGCAACCCATGGCGGCGTGGGCCAGCTCCGCCTGACGCAGGGCCTTCTCGAATACGTGCGGCGGCAAAACCGCAGGCAATTCATGGGTGGAGCCGCCCGGGGCGTATTTGGCTTCGTAGTCGTAGAAGCCTTTGGTCGGGGTGATGTCGGTCACGGTCAGGGCGCGCGGGCCCGACTTTTCCCCAACAACCGCGACGCAGAGTTCCTTGCCGGGAATGTAGGGCTCGACCATCACCGTCTCGCCATAGGTCCAGCTGTCCTCGCCGACCTCGGCGACCGGACGGTTGGCGCCTTCGCGCACCAGGAAGACCCCGACCGAAGAGCCCTCGGCGTTCGGCTTGATCACATAGGGCGGCGGAATGACGTGCTCGCGCGCCACCTGATGCCGGTCATACAGGCCGCCGCCGGGCACGGCGACGCCCGCGGCCCTGAGCACGGCCTTGGACTTGTTCTTGTCCATCGCCAGGGCCGAGGCCAGAACGCCGGAGTGGGTATAGGGAATGCCCAGCGTCTCCAGCACGCCCTGGACGCAGCCGTCCTCGCCCCAGGCGCCGTGCAGGGCGTTGAAGACGACGTCGGGCTTGAGCGCGGTCAGGACGGCGGCCAGATCGCGGCCCGCGTCCACGCGGCTGACCTTGGCCACCTGCCCTTCCAGGGCGTCGGCGCAACCCTTGCCCGAGACCAGCGACACCTCGCGCTCGGCCGACAGCCCGCCCAGGAGGACGGCGACGTGCAATTCGGAAAAGGGTTTGGACGACGACATGGAGCGCTCCGGGAGGTCTGACCTCAATGACCGAAACGTCCTTAACACCTCGTCAATGAAGACGACGCGAAGGGGGCCATCGCACGAAAGATCGACGCCGGAGCTGTGGGTGACCCCGGAGGTTGTCACCCACATCCATCCTCCCCGACCTATCGGCGGGCGGGTTCCGACGCAGCGGGAGCGGGCGCAGCGGGGGCAGACGCCGCCACCGGGCCGGCTCCGGCCTCGACGACCGCTGAAGCCTCGGGCGCCGTCGGCGCGACAGCCGCTTCCCTCAGCCTGGCCGGCCCGGCCGTCGACACAGGGTGCGACCCGTAGAGATAGGTGCCCTCGCACAGGACCGGACCGGCCGGGCTCCAGACGGCGGGCGTCGGCGACAGGGCCGCATAGGCGGCGGGCAGGGTTTCCGCCTCCAGCCGGGTCTGCGGCGCGGCGGCGGCGGTCTTCAGGTCGAACCGGCCGGCGAACACCGTCTCTCCGGCCTTGAGATCGAAGGCCGGGGCCGCGCGGCACAGGCTCAGGCTGAACAGGCCCTCGCTCACCGACGCCAGACGCCAGCGGCCGGGCGGCACGGCGAAGGCCGCCGTGGTGGTGCGCTCGGGCGCGCCGCGAACGGCCGCGCGGCCCGACAGGACGACCGAGAACCGATCCGGCTGCTGGTCGGCGACCCAGGCTGGCGTCTCCGGGTTTTCGCCCGCCCGCACGAAGGTCAGGGCGCGGTTGGCGTGCTCGGCCAGGCCGTCGACGCGCACGATCACCAGTCCGGAACCCTCCGGCGCGCTCAGGGCGGTTTCGGCCAGGGCGCGCGGCGGCCGCGCCGTGCGCGCCTGACGCGGCAGGCGCACGCGCGGCGCCGGCTCGGCCTTCTCGACCGGCGGCAGGGCCTGAACGCTCAGCGAAACCACATCCATATCGCCCGCCCAGCCGAACATCACCGGCTGCTGCGAGGCCAGTTCATCACCGAAGACCCGAACCTGTTCGTCTTCCGGCGCCGCCGCTCCGACCTTCAGGGCCAGGGCCTCATGCAGGGCGGGTTGCTCCAGTTCGTCGAGAGCGGCGCCCGCGACCGGCTCGATCCGTCGCACGGTCCAGCCGTCGACGACCATGCAGTTCTCGATGTTCGCCATGACCGCGCGGGTGTTGCGCTGGGCCTGGACATAGCCGCTGATCGCCCCGACCACGAGCGCGCCCAGAAGACCCCCCGCGGCCCCCGCCGCCGCCGCGCCGCTGTCGGCGGGCTGGGCCATCCGCCCCGCCGCCTTGCCGCAATCCCGCAGCGCCGCGTCGTGCTGGTCGATCGTCGCCCCCGCACGGTGGAAATAGGTATGGCCCGCGCTGGAGCCGGTCAGGCTGAACGGCTTGACCGCGGCGTCTTCGGCGCTGGCGGACACAGGACTGATCACGACCGCGGCCAGGGCCGCAGCGCAGATGATGGACTTCATGATTATTCCCCCCGGATTGGCCTACACGGCTAGCGGGAGATATCGCGATCCGCAATCGCGACTTTGTGACGCTGGCCTAGCCGGCGCGGCCGATCCGCTTGATCTCCCAGTCCAGCTGAACGCCGGTCTTTTCCAGAACGTCGGCGCGCACGGCCTCGCCCAGACCCTCGATGTCGGCGGCGGTCGCCGCGCCGGGATTGATCATGAAGTTGGAGTGCAGGTCCGAGAACATGGCCCCTCCCCCCGTCACCGCATGCAGCTTGCCGCGCCAGCCCGCCTCGTCGACCAGCTTCCACGACGAATGGCCGGGCGGGTTCTTGAAGGTCGAGCCGCCGGTCTTCTCGCGGATCGGCTGGGTGGTCTCGCGGCGCGAGGTGATCTCGGCGATCCGGGCCGAGACGGCCTCGGGCGCGTCGGGCGTGCCGCGATAGACGGCTTCGATCCAGATGATCTCGGCGGGCGCCTCGGAGTGGCGGTAGGTGTAGCCGAAGTCGGCCAGCGCATAGTCGACCCGCTCCCCGGCCCGCGTCAGGCCCCAGGCGGAAACGAGGATGTCCTTGGTCTCCGAGCCGTAGCAGCCCGCGTTCATGGTCAGGGCGCCGCCGATGGTCCCGGGGATCCCCGCATAGAACTCCAGCCCGGCCAGTCCGGCCTTGGCCGAGGCCTTGGCGACCATGGCGTCCAGCGCCCCGGCCCCGGCGGTGATGGTCTCGCTCTCGGTCGTGACGCCGGCGAACGGACGGCCCGCCAGACGGATGACCACCCCCTCGACCCCGCCGTCGCGCACGATGACGTTGGAGCCCACGCCCAGCACCATCACCGGCACGGAGGCGTCGAGGCCCTTCAGAAAGTCGGCCAGATCGTCGGCGTCCGCCGGAATGAACAGCACCTCCGCCGCCCCGCCCACCCGGAACCAGGTGAAGGGCCCCAGCGGCTCGTCGCGCAGCAGCTTGCCGCGCACGGAAGGAAGGGTGTCTCGCCAGTCGCTCATCGGCCTGCGATGCCCGCTCGGGGCCATCAAGGCAAGAGGGGGCAAGGCAAGAGGGGGCAAGGCAAGAGGTCAGGCGCCCGGCTGATCATCCGCCGGATAGGGGAACCACAGCTGGTTGCCGTCCGGATCGGTGACGATCATCAGCGGATAGCCCCAGCGGCCGTCCCTGACCTCCACCCCGCGCCGCTCGAACTCGGCCCGCGTCGCGGACAGCAGGTCCAGATCGAGAGAGATGAAGAGCAGCCCGCCGCCGACTTTGTCGGGCCATTGCGACGACAGGATCAGCTCGCACTCCTGCCGGCTGACCTGAACGATCAACCGCTCACCGCCCTCGTCGTAGCGCCAGTCCTCGCGAAACCCGAGCTGCCCCCGATAGAAGGCCACCGACCGTTCGATGTCCGTGACGAACAGGACGGGGCGGGAGTACCAGTCGGTCACCCTACCCCAGCGCTTCCAGCTGCGCCGGCAGGGCGTAGGCCCAGCTGGTGATGTCGCCGGCGCCCAGCAGGACGACCACGTCCCCGGCCGAGGTGGCCTCGGCGACGATGCGCGGCAGGGCGGTGACGCTGTCCAGAGCCGAGACCTGGCGGTGGCCATAGCGGCGCACGCCGTCGACCAGGGCGTTCTTGTCCACGCCCTCGATCGGGGCCTCGCCCGCCGGATAGACGTCGGCGATCAGGACGGTGTCGGCGTCGGAGAAGCTGGTCGAGAACTCCTCCATCAGGTCGCGCAGACGCGTGTAGCGATGCGGCTGCATGACGGCGACGACCTTGCCTTCGGTGACCTGACGCGCGGCCTTCAGGACGGCGGCGATCTCGACCGGGTGGTGGCCATAGTCGTCGACGATGCGCACGCCCTTGACCACGCCCGTGGTGGTGAAGCGGCGCTTGACCCCGCCGAAGCCGGCCAGACCCGCCTTGATCGCCTCGTCCGAGACGTCCAGCTCGCGCGCCACGGCGATGGCGGCCAGGGCGTTGGAGACATTGTGCCAGCCGGCCATGGGCAGGTGCAGACCCTCGATCCGCACCGGCTCGTCCAGCGCGGCCATGCCCTGCCCCTGGATCACCACGTCGAAGCGGCAGCCGTCGGGACCCATCTTGCAGTTCTCGGCCCGCACCATGGCCTGCGGGTTCAGCCCGTAAGTGACCAGACGCCGGTTATCGATCGAGGCGACCAGCCGCTGCACTTCCGGGTGGTCGAGGCAGACGGCGGCGAAACCGTAGAAGGGAATGTTCTCGACGAAGTCCACGAACGCCTTCCGCACCGCGTCGAAGTCGCCGTAGTGGTCGAGGTGCTCGGGATCGATATTGGTGACGATGGCCACGGTCGACTTCAGGCGCAGGAAGCTGCCGTCCGACTCATCCGCCTCGACCACGATCCAGTCGCCGTCGCCGACCTTGGCGTTGGTGCCATAGGCGTTGATGATCCCGCCGTTCACGACTGTCGGATCGAAGCCCGCCGCGTCCAGCAGGGCCGCGACCATCGAGGTCGTCGTCGTCTTGCCGTGGGTGCCGCCGACCGCGATCGAGAACTGCAGCCGCATCAGCTCGGCCAGCATCTCGGCCCGGCGCACCAGCGGGATACGGCGCTCGCGGGCCGTCATCATCTCGGGGTTGGAGGCCTTGACCGCCGTCGAATAGACCACGGCCGAGACGCCCTCGCTCACATGGGCGGCGTCATGGCCGATGAAGATCTTCGCGCCCAGCTTCTCCAGCCGCTCGGTATTGGCGCTGGCCTTGGCGTCCGAGCCCTGAACCGAATAGCCGATCTTCAGCATGATCTCGGCGATGCCGCTCATACCGATGCCGCCGATACCGACGAAGTGGACGGGACCGAGGTCGAACGGGACGGGGCGAAGGCGAGCGATCATCCCAGCGGATTAGCAAGGGTCGGATCGGAATGCGAGACGCCTGTTCAGACCGTTGGTCCGCGCCGTCATTCGCCGGGCGAGACAGCTCCGGCGGCGGGCCAGGCGCTGTCGCCGACGCGGGTCAGATGCATCTCAATTATCTTGAACGGCGGCCGGCCCTCCATGACGAAGTCGCCGACCTCATGCCAGGTCCCGTTCTCCAGCGTCGTTACATAGCGGATCTCTCCGCCCGGCACGGTCATCGACCAGCGGAAGCCGCTGGCGTCGCCCTCGAACGGCACATCGACGATCCCGCCCTGGGCGTAAGACCGCATCGTGTAGGCCTTCTTCTCATCGTCCCAGCTCAGGATGGCGAAGGCGTTGAAGGCGGTCGTGCCGTCGGGATTGTAGGAATGCCCCTCGATCACCCGCACCGATCCGCCCAGCACCGTGCCGATCCGTTCGGTATGCCGCAGCGTCTGGGTCCCCGCCCGCGTCGTCATCACCGCGGTTCCGCGCCATTCCCCGTCCAGCCAGGACACCTTCTCCATCGCCGCACGCTGTTCGGGCGTGCCCGCAGGCAGGTTCTGCTGGGCCGAGGCGACGGTGGGCGCCGCAACAGCGAGGCCCACGGCGAAGATCAGACTGGAGACAATCAGACTGGCGACGAGTTTCATGGCGCTTCCCCTCCAAGTTCACTTTGCATCATAAAGTGAAAACGCCGTTCGTCCATGCGGCATTTTGGTGCGCTACCGCCGTCGACGCGGTCGCCGGCTGCTTGAGCGCGGGTTGGGCGCGGATCGCGCTCAAGCAGCGAGCCGCCGCGCGGCGCGCGCTGGCGCAACAAAAAACCCGCCGGAGCGAGCTCCAGCGGGCTGATCGTTTGGCTCTGAAAGCCCGACCCTAGTGGGCCACGTTCTTCCAGATGCGGCGGTAGCTGACGTAGGTCACGCCGGCGAACAGGGCCAGGAAGGCCAGCACGCCCAGCCCCGCCTGCTTGCGCTCGACCGCGTGGGGCTCGGAGGCCCAGGCGATATAGGCGGCGACGTCCTTGGCCATCTGGTCCTTGGTGGCGCGGGTGCCGTCGTCGTAGGTCACCAGACCGTCCTGGGCCAGCGGCGGCGGCATGGCGATGAAGCCGCCCGGAGGGGTCGGGGCGCCTTCCGGCATGAAGGGCTTCAGGTCGCCCGACATATAGGCGTTGTAGTGCTGGGTGTTGGTCATCTTCAGACCCGCTGGCGGCGTGTGATAGCCGGTCAGGATCGAATAGATGTAATTGGCGCCGCCGTGACGGGCCTTGGCCATCACCGACAGGTCGGGCGGGGCCGCCCCGCCGTTGGCCGCCGCGGCCGCCGTGTGGTTCGGATAGGGCGCCGGGAAGGCGTCGGCGGCGATGCCGGGACGCTGGATCGGCTCGCCCGTCTCATTGTCGATGTCCGCGACCTGGACCTCGGCCGCCAGCGCCTTGACGTAGCGGTTCTCGGCCGGGTTGGCGGCGTGCGGGTCGTAGAAGGGCCCGCCCTTCTCGCCCAGGGTGCGGAAATGCATCAGGCTCATCGAGTGGCAGGCCGAGCAGACCTCCCGATAGACCTTGTAGCCGCGCTGCAGCTGGCCCTGGTCGAAGGTGCCGAACGGACCCTCGAAGCTGAAGCCGCCGTCGCGCAGGTGGTGACCGCCCTCGGCCGAGGCCGGTGCCGCAGCCATCGTCAGGCCGGCGAAGGCCGCGACGACGGCGAGGCCCTTGCGAAGGGAGATGTTACGGATGGAAATCGTCATCGCGATCAGCCCTTCTTCTCGGCCTGGGCCGGAGCCGCAGGGGTCATGGCGTCCGAACCGCCCAGCACGGGCTCGGAGATGGAGGCCGGGATCGGCAGCGGCGTCTCCTTCAGTCCCACCAGCGGCAGGATGATGAAGAAGAAGGCGAAGTAGTAGGCCGTCAGCAGACGCGTGAACCACAGATAGGTGTTCAGGTCGCCGTCGATGAAGGTCACCGTCGTCAGGTTCGGGATGACGTGGGCGTCAGGCAGCTGACCCCCGCACCAGCCCAGCAGCAGGCCGACGACGCAGAACACCAGGAAGAAGACCTTCATGGTCGGGCGATAGCGCATCGAGCGCACCTTGGACGTATCCAGCCAGGGCAGGATGAACAGCACGCCGATGGCGCCGAACATCGCCACCACGCCGCCGAACTTGTCCGGGATGGCGCGCAGGATCGCGTAGAAGGGCAGCATGTACCACTCGGGCACGATGTGCGCCGGGGTCTGAAGCGGGTTGGCCGGGATGTAGTTGTCGGCGTGGCCCAGGGCGTCCGGCATGAAGAAGACGAACAGCGAGAACAGCATCAGGAACAGGATCAGGGCGAAGCCGTCCTTGACCGTGTAGTAGGGATGGAAGGGCACCATGTCCTTCTTCTCGCGATCCTTGGGGATCAGGATGCCGACCGGGTTGTTCTGGCCCGAGGTGTGCAGCGCCCACAGGTGCAGCACCACCACGCCGAAGATCACGAACGGCAGCAGATAGTGCAGCGAGAAGAAGCGGTTCAGCGTGGCGTTGTCGATGCCCGGACCGCCGCGCAGCCAGATCAGGATCGGCTCGCCGATCAGCGGGATGGCCCCGATCAGGTTGGTGATGACCTCGGCGCCCCAGTAGGACATCTGGCCCCACGGCAGGACGTAGCCCAGGAAGGCCGTGGCGATCATCAGGAAGAAGATCACGCAGCCCAGGATCCAGATCATCTCCCGCGGCGCCTTGTACGATCCGTAATACAGACCGCGCAGCATGTGGATGTAGACCGCCATGAAGAACATCGACGCGCCGTTGGCGTGGACGAAGCGGATCAGCCAGCCGCCGTTGACGTCGCGCATGATGCGTTCGACCGAGGCGAAGGCCAGGGCGGTGTTGGGGGTGTAGTGCATGGCCAGGACGATGCCGGTGATGATCTGGATCATCAGGCAGACCGTCAGGATGCCGCCGAAGGTGTACCAGTAGTTCAGGTTCTTCGGGGTGGGCAGCGACAGATAGTCGGCGCCGAAGCGGACGATCGGCAGGCGGGCGTCAAGCCACTTCTCGATGCCGGTCTTGGGGACGTAGGTGGATTCGTGATCGCTCATGGTCTGGTCTGGCCTCAACCGATCTTGATGCGGGTGTCGGACAGGAAGGCGTAGTCCGGAACCACCAGGTTCTTCGGCGCCGGTCCCTTACGAATGCGGCCCGAGGTGTCGTAGACCGAGCCGTGGCACGGGCAGAACCAGCCGCCGTACTCGCCCGAGCCGAAGGTCGGGATACAGCCCAGGTGGGTGCACGAGCCGATGACCACCAGATATTTCGAATGGCCGGGCTTCACGCGGGCGCTGTCCTCTTCCGGATCCTTCAGGGACCCGACCGGATGGGCGGCCTCGTTGATTTCCTTGGCGGTGCGATAGCGCACGAAGACGGGCTTGCCCTGCCAGGTGATGACGACCTGCTGGCCTTCCTGGACCTTGGACACGTCGAACTCGATGGTCGAAAGCGCCAGCGTGTCCGCCGCCGGGTTCATCTGGTTGATCAGCGGCCAGGCCACCATCGCCCCCGCGCCGACGGCCATGGCCCCGGCTGCGATATGGATGAAGTCACGGCGGGTGGCGTCAGACTCGACGCCCTCTGTAACGACCGGTTCGGCCACGTTTCACCCTCTTATTGGCCGTCATACCGGTCGCCCGAAAGGGAAGCCGTTCCGTCGGCAGAATGTCATTCACGTGGTCACGCGGCTTCGTCCGGCCCTGTCCCGCGGTCGATCCCCGCAAGTCGCTGATGCTTCTTGCGAAACAGTCGCAATTTGGACCGCGACAAGCCCCCAGGCCACGCGTATTAGGGGCTTAGAATGCGTCTCGCCCTTTTTCAACCAGACATCCCGCAGAATGTCGGCGCCTGCATCCGGCTCGCCGCCTGTTTCGGCGTCGAACTGCATGTGATCGAGCCCGTCGGCTTCCAGTTTGACGACCGCGCCATGAAGCGCGCCGCCCTCGATTACGGCCCTCTGGGCCATATGATACGGCATTCCGACTGGGACGCCTTCCAGCGCGACCGCGCCCCGGGCCGGCTCGTGCTCTTCACCACCAGGGGCGCGACCAGTCTGTCGAACTTCGTTTTCGAACCCGACGACGTGTTGCTGTTCGGTCGCGAGACCGTCGGCTCCCCCGACTATGTCCACGCCGCCGCCGACGCCCGCGTCTTCATCCCGATTCGCAAGGAGACCCGCTCGCTGAACCTGGCGATCAGCGCGGGGATCGGGATCTGGGCGGGGTTGGGCCAGGCGCGGTAGCCTGGACCTCGCCGTCTTCGACGCCTTCCGCCGGCCGGACGTCGAGCAGGACCAGACACACGTCCACCACGCCCCCGCGGTACATGCCGGGGATCAGCGGGTCCATCGGTATCCTCTGCGTGTCGAATTCCTCGATCGCCACGCCCAGATGGTTGCCCTTCCAGCGCATCTCTCCTGTCAGGACGCCGGCCTCATGCGCGAAGACCGGCCGGATCTCCCCCCGGACCAGACGCTTCAACCGCTCCCAGTCGAACGCCTCGCCACTCACCGGCGCCAGCACATGCAGCTCCCGGGGCTGCTCGCCCTGACGCCAAAGCCGAAACACCAGCACCCGCCACCCCTCGCCCCACCCGCCCCGGGGCATCGCGCCATAGCGCAGCCGCCGCCCGAGCCGGGTCAGTCGCATTTGGGTCCTGAAATAGAGGGTCCCGAGCCGCCAGGGATCGCGCGTCGCCAGAAACCTCTCGAACCTGGACACGGGTCACCTCCGACAGCCACGGGAGATCAGATGGAGGCGTCGCCGTGGGAGGCAAGCGGGGGTCAGGTTTCGTCAGCGGGGGTGATGGGGATCGGCTCCTAGAGCTCGGCCAGAGCACGATGCTTGAGCTCCTAGTTCAACCCCATCTTCTTGACGATCCATGCCCCCAAAACGGTGAGAAGGACCGCGCCCGCGCCCCCCGCCGTGGAAACCCCTACCCATTTGAGCAACGGATGCCGTTCAACCCAAGTCTTCGCTCCGATGGTCCAGCCCGCGAAATGTTCATCGACCTTTCGCAACAGCCGACCCCTAGCTTCTTCGAGCAGCCTCTCGCATTCCCTCAACGCAGCGCCCTCGATCTTGAGATTTTTCACTGCGTCCAGCGTAACGTCAGCAAGCCGCCCGATACCCTCGCTAACCTCATTCTTGGTAATGGCTTTGAGTTGACCACGACTCACCCAGGCACCGCGGCAGGCTACTTCCAGCTTCTCAATCCCATAGGCGACCAACTTGTCCCCGAGAGCCTCTGAGGAGCGAATGGCGCGTTTGGCAGTCGCTCCACTGAACAGCAGGCCCTTAGCGGCATGATCGGCCCATATTTGTCGAATGGCTTCTTGCTGCTCGATTATAAGGCAAGAGGTTTCGTACTGGATTTGATCTGCGAGTCCGGCCCGCCGACCACCACCTAATGCCATCATGCGCGCGCCCTCGTCCCGGTCTTGATCAATCACGGGCAGTCGCCCCGCGACTCAGCTTTTGAGTCCGAACCTAAGTCGAAAGTCCTTCCAGCGTTTTGTTGGAGCGGGGAGCGGTTACCGTCACAGCCACCCTTCGAGTGGCGTCAATGAACGGCGCAACCACGCCCGTTTTGGAAAACTCGAGAAGCTCATTTAGCCCTGACGAGCTACGGAGATGGAAGGCCTCGTAGCGACATATCGGGATTTGGTAGTTGTCGCGGAAACGACGGTCAGGCCCGCCACTCTTGTTCGGATGCTTCCAAGTCTGTCCGATAACGAGAGCATCGGCAGGGACCGCGCCCTCCTCAATGAAGTTCGAATCTTGCCAGTGCAGTTCCAGACCGGCGTAGCCTACAGCGCCGAATGATTTCCCATGCTCAATCAAGACGACATCGGGAAGAAAGTAGAGCGTTTGTGCGCCAACCTTCACAGAGGGCGGCGTCAGGTTCGATGAAACGACACTAGGCAAGGCATAGGCAAGTGCTGTCGGCGCCTTCCTCACGACATGGCTTGCGCCCGCGTTGCGCTTCCATTGCGTTAGGTCCTGAACAGCACCACCGGCCGCCACATGCCACTTACCGCCACATCCAGAGAGAGCATCGAACGCCTCCGTCAGTTGCGTGTATGACCGCTCAGCCTCCGCTTCCAGTTCGTAGAAGAGAACAGATTTGCGCTGATAGCTCTCGATCCACCGGACAAATAGCCAAGCGATCAAAGCGCTGCCGAGTATGCAGATTCCGATCGTTGGATGTGCGAAGAGAAGCCCAACACCGAGTATGCCACCACCCCAGCCAACGACTGGGGCCAGAGGTGTCCTGCTGGCTTTCTCGTTGATATCGTCGAGGAGATCCTTGGCGGTTGCGTCGCGCATCAGCAGTACGTCACCGGAATCCACCTCGCGCATAACAATGCCATCGGCAGTGACATTGTCGAGGCGAGTATCCTGCGGCCTTCGTGGTGTGGAACCAGTTGCCCTGCGTTCGCCAACTCGGCCCACCGAGGAGCGATAGTAGAGGCCTCCAACACCAGCGTGGACGTAGTGCCCGCGTGGGCCGGTACCGACGCGAAAGCCCTTCACGCCGACTGAGGCACCTACCCCGCCCTTGGAGAAATTCAGCCGAAATGGCCCAACGCTGACGCTCTTGCGAATATAGAATGGCATTGTTGACTAGACCGCGCTTACGCGATCACCCCCGGTTCTTTTAGGGCACCGTCCACTACCTAACCACGTTCGTCCAGTACCCAACCGGAGATATCTGGCCTGAACAGTTACCCGTCCTACGGTACAAGAATTTAATCCTATTTACACCTTGCGCCCTCCCCCCTTCCCTCCCACCTCCACGGCGGTCTTTGACATCGCGCCCCGTCCCGAACCGCCCTCAGGTTCGGCGCCCGAATTCGCATAATCTGGCAGTCCGCCAGACCTCGAAAACCCTAACCCTCTGAAATCGCCGAATATCGGTGGCAGGATTTGGCAGTCTGTCACCCTGTTTCGCGCCCTGACACCGCTGCCTCGTGGCACGGTTTGGCACGGTTTGGCCGCCCTTTTCGCGGCGCGGCCACTTCACCCGGCGGTGTTCACCGCCATCCCCGGCGCCTCGCCCGCCTTGGCCCGGGCCACGGCCTCGACCGCCCGCATGACCCGCAGCATGTTCTCGCCGGCCAGTTTGCGGATGTCGGCCTCGGTCCAGCCGGCGGCCATCAGGGCGGCGAGGATGGCTGGATAGGCGTCGACGCCAGTGATCCCGTCGGGCAGGCTGTCGACCCCGTCGAAGTCACCGCCCAGACCCACGTGGTCGATGCCCGCCACCGCCCGCACATGCTGGATGTGGGCCACGACGTCGGCGACGGCGGCGTGGGGGACCGGGTGGGCCGTGGTCCAGTCGGCCAGGTCCTTCGCGGCCCGGTCCGGATCGCCGGGCCACAGGGTCTTGAGCCGGGCCGCCTCGGCCGCCTTGTCGGCGTTCCAGCTGCGCACCGCCTCACTGACGAAGCCCGGCACGAAGGTGACCATGACGATCCCGCCGTTGGCCGGCATCAGCCCCAGGACGCTGTCGGGGACGTTGCGCGCATGACCCGTCACCGCCCGCGCCGAGGAGTGGGAGAAGATCACCGGCGCCGCCGAGACCCGGATCGCGTCCTGCATGGTCTCTTCCGACACATGGGACAGGTCGACCATCATCCCCAGCCGGTTCATCTCCCTGACCACCGCCTCGCCGAACGGATTGAGCCCGCCCCACTTCGGCGCATCCGTCGCGCTGTCGGCCCAGGTCGTGGTCCTTGAGTGGGTCAGGGTCATGTACCGGGCCCCGGAGGCGTAGAAGACCCTGAGCAGGCCGAGGGAGTCGTCGATGTCGTAGCCGCCCTCCATCCCGATCAGGCTGGCGATCTTCCCGGCCTTGTGAATGCGCTCGATGTCGTCGGCGGTGGTCGCCAGCTCGAAGACGTCGGGGTGCAGGGCCACGATCCGGCGGACCGTGTCGATCTGTTCGAAGGTCTGTTTCGCGGCCTCGACCGGCGGCTGGTCGGCGGTCACATAGACCGACCAGAACTGGGCCCCGACCCCGCCCGCCCTCAGGCGCGGGATGTCGGTGTGCAGGCCCGCCGCCCGCTGGTTTCGGGTCAGGTCGACGGCCGAGGGGTCGTTGTGGAACCGCTCGCGCAGGGCCTCGGCCAGGTCGTTGTGTCCGTCGATCAGCGGCGTCCGTTCCAGGATCCGCCGCGCCCTCGCCTCCCCCGCCGCATCCTGCGCCAGAACGGGGCCGGCGACGGCCGCGAGGCATACAGCGCTCAGAAGAAGGGTGCGGATCATGGCGGCCTCCGGTTCGGGAGGCCCAGAACAGGCCAAGGGCCGGGGCGCGTCAACGCCCCGGCCCTCACCTGATCAGAAAGTCCCGATCAACGGATGTCGTAGACGCCCGTGATGTCGATCTTCACCGACAGCTCGCCGGCCGAGACCGGGGTCGAGTCGGCGCCCGCAGACTGCATCCGCGCCATAGCGAAGACCGGCATCGGCGGCTGGGGCGTATAGCCGCCGCCCTCGTTCAGCGAGCGGATGCCGCCCAGCTGGACGCCGAGCGCCTCGGCATAGAGCCGCGCCTTGGCCTGCAGGGCCTGGACGGCCAGGCGGCGGGCCTGATCCTCGGCCGTCTTCGGATCCTTCAGGCCGAAGCTGATGCCGTCGATCTGGTTGACCCCGGCGGCGACCACGGCGTCGGCGGTCGTGCCCACCTTGGTCAGGTCGTTGATGTTGACCGTGACCCGGTTGGTCGCCTGATAGCCGCGCAGCTTGGGCGGCTCGTTCTGGACGTAGTCGTACTGGGCCTGAAGGTTCAGGCCCGAGGTCTGGATGTCGCGCTCGGCGACCCCGGCCCGGCGCAGGGCCGCGGCGACGCGGGTCATCTGGGTCGCGTTCAGCGCCATGGCCTCCTGGGCCGTCGCGGCCTCGGTGACCACGCCGAAGGTGATGGTGGCCATATCCGGCGCGACCTTGACCTCGCCCGTCGCCGACAGGTTCAGCGACGGCTGGGTCTGGATCATCTGGATGGTGCTCGAGACGGGCGCATTGCCCACGGATTGGGCGAAGGCGGCCGGAGCCGTCAGGGCGGTCGCAGCCATCAGGGCGCCGCCGACGGCCAGGGTGCGGAGTTTGAGGGTCATCTGGGGTCTCCTGGGAACGATCCTGCAACGGCCCGCGAAATGCGTGACCGCCATGGGGGTTCCTTTGGAGCATTGCGCCTGAACGACGACGTCAGGTTTACGGTCAGGCTTCGTTCATCGGGATGAAATCGCCGACAGACTGGCGGCGGCTTTGCAGCCGGGCCATCCCCTGCTAGGCCCACCGTTCGACCTTGGGGGCCTGTAGCTCAATGGTTAGAGCCGACCGCTCATAACGGTCTGGTTGGGGGTTCGAGTCCCTCCAGGCCTACCAGTCGCCCCGCCGCGAACCTCAGTGGCGATCGCGCTCGTCCTTGCGCACCCGGTGCCGGCCATAGAGGCGGTCGTGGATGATCAGGGTGTCGCGGATCGACGGAAGAATGAGGCAGGCGATCACGACCGGCGCGATCACGGACGTCAGAATCAGCATTTTTTGTTCCTCCCGACCTCTACCTGCGCACAGGCTGAGCCATTGCGGAACAAGGTTAATCAAAACCCATACCAAAGTTATAAGAACCGGGACGGGTGTCTTCGGGCCTTGAAACCGGGGCGTTCCCGGGCTTGGGTCGGGCCATGCGCTTCCATCCCGTTTTCGAGAACATGCCCGTCACGGTCTTCGAGACCATGTCGGGTCTGGCGCGGACCCACGGGGCGATCAACCTGGGTCAGGGCTTCCCGGACGCTCCGGGGCCGGAGGATCTGAGGCGGGCGGCGGCTGAGGCCGTGATGCACGGCTCGAACCAGTACGCCCCCTCGCGCGGCCTGCCTGAGCTGCGCGCCGCCGTGGTCGAGCACTATGGGCGGCTGCAGGGCCTGCGCCTGACCCCCGAAGGAGTGCTGATCACCTCGGGCGCCACCGAGGCCATCGCCGCCTCGGTGCTCGCGGTGGTCCGGCCCGGGGACGAGGTGGTCGTCTTCGAACCCGTCTATGACGCCTATGTGCCCCTGATCGAACGGGCCGGCGGGGTCGCGGTGCGGGTCCGGCTGAGCCCGCCCCACTGGCGCATCACCGGGGACCTGCTGACTGGGGTGGCGGGGCCGAGGACCCGGGCCCTGATGTTCAACAACCCGCTGAACCCCGCCGGCCGGGCCTTCGACGAGGAGGAGGTGGCGACGGTGGCCCGCTTCTGCGTCGAGCACGACCTGATCGCGATCAGCGACGAGGTCTGGGAGCACGTCCTGTTCGACGGCCGGACCCACTGCTCCCTGCTGGCCGAGCCGGACATGGCGGAGCGCACCCTGAAGATCGGCTCGGCGGGCAAGATGTTCGGCCTGACGGGGTGGAAGATCGGCTTCGTCTGCGGGACGCCCGAAGTCGTCGATCCGGTGGCCAAGGCGCACCAGTTCCTGACCTTCGCCACCGCCCCCAACCTGCAGACCGCGGTCGCGCAGGGCCTCGCCTGGCACGAGGACCGGTTCACCGCCATGCGGGCGGAGATGCAGCGGTCGCGAGACCGGCTGGCCTCGGGGCTGGCGGCCCAGGGCTATGTCGCCACCGCCAGCGAAGGCACCTACTTCCTGTGCGTGGACCTGAAGGCCTCGGGCGTCGATCTGGACGACGAGACGGTCTGCCGCCGGCTGGTGACGGAGTTCGGGGTGGCGGCCATCCCGGTCTCGGCCTTCATGACGGGCGAGGACCGGGCGACGGGCCCCGAAACCGGAGTGATTCGCCTGTGCTTCGCCAAGGCCGACGCCGTGCTGGACGAGGCGATCCTGAGGCTGGGTCGGGCGCGGGAAGCGCTGGCCCGCTAGATCAGTAGCCCGGGCCCGGGCCGTCCGGCCCACGCGGCGACGGCCCCAGGATCGGTCCCGGCGAGGCGGCGAAGCGGCAGGAGTCCTCGCGCAGCCGCTCCTGCTGACGGATCCAGCCACGATCATAGCGGGGATCGGCGGCATAGGGCAGCGGCGGGTTGCGGCGCCCCCAGCGGACCTCGCCGAAGTAGCGCGGATCGTCGATGAAGCCGCCCTCGCGCGAATACCAGCCGCAGCCCGCATTGAACCGCGCCAGCCCCGGCAGGGTATAGGCGTCGTTGACATAGGGAAGGCCCAGAGCGCCCTCCTCCTCAGCCCACCACTGCTGCGGATAGGGCCGGGTCATGCAGGTGTAGCGGTCGTCGCGACGACGACCGTTCCAGTCGGGGCTGTAGCGGCCGCGATATTCATCGCGGAAGTCGGGGGCGCAGATGTCGCCGCGCGACCAGACCCGGTTGCGGTTGGCGTCGATGTCGCCGCGCGGCCCGGCATAGAAGGGCTGGTCCACGCCCGAGAAGATGCTGGAGGTCACCACGGCGCGGCCGGCGTCGGCATAGACCCCGACATAGCGGGCGCGAACGCGGGAATCGTCGAGCTTGGCCTCGCCGCCGTAGACGACCAGACCCTTGTCGGCGAGGCAGATCTTGGAGCCCTGGACGCTGACGCGCGTGCCGTCGACGGCGACGCCCTCGTTATAGCCGCAGATCCGGCTGTTCACGATGTTCAACTCGCCGATCTCGCGACGCGAGCGGACGTTCACCCCGATGGAGCGCGGGCCGAAGTTGGACGGATTGTGCTCACCCGTCAGATAGACGGAGCTGATCAGCGACGGCCCGCCGGAGCCCGGCGCGACCTCGATGCCCGACTGGGCGTTCAGCACATTGACGCTGACGGCGGTCAGGGTGCCGTCCTCGACCAGAATGGCCGGCGACATCGTCTTGGCGTCGATCGAGGCGTTGCGGATGTCCAGCTGCCCGCCCCGGATCAGGAAGGGCGATTCATTGCCGACGTAGCGCAGCGAGACGCGGTCCAGCACCACCGTCGCCTCGTCGCCCGCCACGCAGGGGGCGTCGCCGGCGGAGGGGGCGGCCATGGCCAGATCCTGGATCACGACGCGCACGCCGGGCGCCACGGTGATGCAGGGCAGGCCTTCGGGCGCCTGGAGCGTGACCTGGCCGGCATAGGTGCCCGACCCGCGCACGGTGATGGGCTTGTCGATGTTCAGCCAGCCGACACAGGCGCCGCCGTTGGAGCGGATGGTCAGGGTGCCGCCCGCCGGGACGCGGCGCACCGCGTTCTCGATGGCGCCGCTGCCGGGATTGCCGCCGCAGGTCACCACGACTTCGTTCGGACCCGTGCCCGGGCCATAGCCGGGGCCCCAGCCGCCGTCGGGACCCGGACGCCAGTCCGGGCGCCAGTCGGGCCGGTAGGTGCGGTAGTCGTAGCGGCGGTGATTGCGGCTGGAGCGGCTGCCCGCCGAAGGGCTGAGCAGCAGGCCGAAGTTCGGACGGGTCTGGGCCTCGACGCGGGCGGCCGTCTGGGCGGCGGCCGGGGCGGCGTCGAAGGCGGTGACCACCACGGCCGTTGCGGCGACGGCCAGGGTCAGGAGGCGGAGGGCGGAAGCCGGCGGCGTCTTCATCGGAAAGTCGCCTCCTAGCGGCGCGGTGAGCGGGAGACCTGGGCCAGGACGGCTTGCAGGCGCGAGGCCGAGGGGCCGAAGCCCGCCAGCGCGGAATCGATGCGGTAGGCGACGGCCTCGGCCTTGTCCTGATCCGCCACCCCGGCGACGCCGAGAGCGAAGAAGGTGGACATGGCGAACTTGGCCTCCGGGTTCCCCTGCTTGTCGGCCAGGGCATACCAGTGGAAGGCGCGGGCGTAGTCGGGCGGGACGCCGATGCCCTCGGAATACATGACCGCCAGCACCAGCTGGGCCTCGGACGAGCCGTTCATGGCCGCCAGCTGGATGGCCCGCACCTTCTCCAGGGGCGACAGGAAGGAATCCATCGGATGGCCCAGCATGGCCTCGAAGGCTTCGATCTCGTGCTTGGTCAGGCGGTTCGGCTCGGTCGGAACCACCGAAACCACGCCGAGGTATTTGAGCGCCCGCCCGACGTGGACGAAGGGCATCTCGGTCTGCATCCGCGACAGGGCGTAGTCATAGGCGTCGCCACGCGGGCGGCTCTCGTCCGAGAAGGGCACGCCCGAGGCCGGAGCGTCGTTGGGATAGAATTCGTAGGGGGGCACCCATTGGCGGGCCTTGGCCTCGACGAAGGCGCCGGAGGCCGCGCGGCTGGGCGAGGATCGCTCGAAGTCCTTGAGCAGGACATAGGCGCCCACATCGCCGGTCTGGACCGCGAGGTAGTTGTACAGATAGGCGTCAACGTCGTTGCGCTGGAACAGATTGACCGCCGAATAGCGGGTTCCGCGCCATTGCTCCTCGCGGTTCGCCCCGTCCTTGCGGCCATAGGCCTCGCGGCCCTCGGGATTGTCCTCAGGCTCGCCGAACGGGCCGAACAGGGAATCGTGCAGTCGGGCCAGGGTGCGGAAGCCCTGGGCGTCCTGGGTCGACAGGATGTAGATCATCCGGTCGCGGACCTCTTCCTGCTCGTCGCGCGACATGCGGGACAGCTGCCCGTCCAGACGGTTATAGGCCTCGTGCCGTTCCCAGGCCCGGCAGTCATCATAGCGCGACAGCGAACGCAGACGGCCGAACATGCCCCGGCGTTCGGCGCGGTTGATCGGCGAATAGCCCTGGTCGTTGGCCAGGGCCATGCCGGTCCAGACCGAGCTTTCGATCGGATCCTCGATATTCTTGTCGGTGGCGCGCACGGCGGCGTAGCGCTGACCCAGCTCGAGCTGGGCGAAGAAGTCGCCGCGGAAGGCCGCGCGGCGCAGGGCGCGCAGACCCGCCTCCTGGGCGTTGAACTCGGAGCCGGTCAGGGAGGCGGGGCGCGGACAGGCGTTGGCGTTGGCGCCGCCGCCCTGACGCCAGAAGGTCGGGCCGTGATCCCCGCAGCTGGCGACGGTTCCGGCCACCACGGCCAGGGCGACGATGGCGGCGACAGCCGTTACAGGCCCGCGCATGTCGCGCGAACCCGACGCCGCTCGGCGGCCGGCCCGATGATTGTCGTCCCCCTCGCTCATCCCCAACCCCGATTACTGACCCGAATCCCCATTCGCCACGCGACCTTAACCGCACAGCGGCGTTAACCATTCCGCAAACCGGCGTTCGGGTCTAGTGACTTTGCAGTATGGTTAACGCGCTTTTGCAACAAAGCGTTGCCACAGAGCGGCCAATTTGTGGCGTAGGGCGAATTTTTCCCTGTTTTCAGGAATTTGCAGCGCTCGCCCGACAGGCGAGTGCGTCAGTATGCGCACGGGTCGCGCAGCGCCTGGAAGAGGCCTATATGCGCCCTTCCCGACCCGTTTCGACGCCTGAAAGCCGCCCCATGTCCTATGTCGCCCGCAATGATCGCCCCGCCGACAAGGCCCAGGCCTATGCCGAGGTCGAGGCCGAAATCCTGGCGGTTCTGGACGGGGAGACGAATCGCACCGCCCGGATGGCGACCGTCGCCTCCATGCTGGCCGACGCCTTCGACGCCTATTTCTGGACCGGCTTCTACGTCGTGGACGCTGAAAAGGAGCGTGAGCTGGTCGTCGGTCCCTATCAGGGTACCTTGGGCTGTCTGAGAATCGCCTTCGGGCGCGGCGTCTGCGGAGCGGCGGCGGAGACGGAAGAAACCCAGCTGATCCCCGACGTTCACGCCTTTCCCGGCCATATCGCCTGCGACAGCCGTTCGGAGAGCGAGATCGTGGTTCCGGTGTTCGACGCCTCGGGCGAACTGATCGCCGTCTTCGACGTGGACGCGACCGAAAAGGCCGCCTTCGACGCGGTCGACGCCGAGGCCCTGGAGCGTTTGCTCAAGGCCGTCTTCGCCGCCTAGGGTTGGCAGCCGAGGAGCACCGAATGACGACCCAACTCTGGAGAAGCCTCCTCTACCTGCCGGCATCGAACGCCCGGGCGATCGAGAAGGCGCGGAAGCTGGATTGCGACGTCGCCGTGCTGGATCTGGAAGACGCCGTCGCACCGGAGATGAAGGCCGAGGCCCGGGCCGCCGCCGTCGAGGCCGTGCGCGAGGGCGGGTTCGGTCCCCGGCTGGGCGTGCGGATCAACGGGCTGGACACCGAATGGGGCGCCGAGGACCTCAAGGCGCTGGCGGCGACCGACGTCGGCCTGATCGTGGCGCCCAAGGTGGAGAGCGCGGACGCCGTGCGCGAGCTCAACGCCGCCCTGCCTGCCTCCGCCGCCCTGATCGCCATGATCGAGACCCCGGCGGCCCTGATGCGGCTGGAGAGCATCGCCGGAGCCGGCGGGGCGCTGACGGGACTGATGCTGGGCGTGAATGATCTGGCCGCGACGCTGGGCACGGGGCCTTCGCCGGATCGCGAGCCGCTGAAGCCGTGGCTGGCCGCGACGGTGGCGGCGGGGCGGATGCATGGGCTGGCCGTGCTGGACGGGGTGTTCAACCGCATCGAGGACGCCGAAGGCCTGACCGCCGAATGCGTGCAGGGCCGGCTCTACGGTTTCGACGGCAAGAGCCTGATCCACCCGTCCCAGATCGCGGCCGCCAACGCCGCCTTCGCCCCCTCCCCCGCCGAGGTGGCCCAGGCCGAAGTCATCGTCGCCGCCTTCGCCGACCCCGCCTCGGACGGCAAGGGCGCGATCCGCGTGAGCGGCGCCATGGTCGAACGGCTGCATCTCGCCTCGGCCGAGCGGCTGCTGGAACGGCATCGGATCGCGAGCGGGGACTAGGCGCGCCGCCTGACGCCCCCTAGACACGACCGGTGACCCTCCCGCCCCTTCCTGACTCGCAGAACGTGACCCCCGCCTGGATCTGCGCGCCCGGCGTCCTCAAGGTCCCGTTCCTGGCGGAGTTCCTGCCCGACTATGCGCTGGGCGCCTTGCCAGGCCCCGATGTGAAGGCCGTGCTTGGCTGGGGCATGAAGCCGACGGCGGCGGCGGGACGGCGGCTCGCGGAGAAGCGCGGCATCCCCTACGTCGCGCTGGAGGACGGCTTCCTGCGCTCGGTCGGTCTGGGCGAGAGCGGGGCGACCTCGCTGAGCCTGATCGTCGACGACCTCGGCGTCTATTACGACGCGACCCGGCCCTCGCGGCTGGAGGACCTGATCCGGACGGCGCCCGACTGGTGCGACGCCGGGCTGACGGCGCGCGCGCGCGGCCTGATCGATCGGATCGTCGTCTCGGGCGTGTCCAAGACCAATATGGGCGGGCCGCTGGACCAGAGCCTTTTGAAGCCCGGCCGTCGCGTCCTGATCGTGGACCAGACCCTCGGCGACGCCTCGATCGGCTACGGCCTGGCCTCGACGCAGTCGTTCAGCGACATGATCGCCGCCGCCCGGCGTGATGAGCCCGACGCCCAGTTGATCGTCAAACGCCACCCGGCGGTGGCGGCGGGGCGCAAACAGGGCTGTATCGCCACAGCCGACCTGACCGGCGTCACCCTGATCGACACCGATGTCCGGCCCGCCGACCTGCTGGCCCATGTGGACGCCGTCTATGTGGTGACCTCGGCTCTCGGGTTCGAAGCCCTGTTGCGCGGCCTGCCGGTGCGTTGCTTCGGCGCGCCCTTCTATTCGGGCTGGGGCCTGACGACCGACGCCGTTGACACGGGCCGTCGCGGCCAGACGCGCACCATCGAACAGGTGAGCGCCGCCGCCCTGATCCGCTACACCCGCTACGTCGATCCGATCACCGGCGCCCGCTGCGAGGCCGAGCCCGCCCTGGACCGGTTGATCCGGCTGCGCGACCGGGCCGAGAGGCTTCAGGGCTTCTGGGCCGCCGCCGGCTTCGCCCCGGCCAAGCGTCCGCCGATCCGCAAACTGCTCAACTCCCCGCGCGGCGAAGTCCGCTATCACTGGTTCGCGCGCAACGCCGCCAAGGCCGCCGAGGCGCGCCAGGGCAAGCTGATCTGGTGGGCCGGCAAGGAGAGCCCGCCGATCCTTGAGGCCGCCGCCGCGACCACGGCCCCCACGGTGCGGATGGAGGACGGCTTCATCCGTTCGCGCGGCCTGGGCTCCGACTTCTTCGGCGCCCTGTCGGTCGTGCTGGATGATCTGGGGGTCTATTACGATGCGACCGGGCCCAGCCGTCTGGAGACCCTGATCGGGACGGCGGAGCACGACGCCACCGCCCTGACCCGCGCCGCCCGTCTGCGCGACCGGATCGTCGAGGCGGGACTGTCGAAGTATAATCTGAAGGGCGAGCCGCCCGCGGGCTGGCCTGCGGACCGAGAGCGGCTGCTGGTCGTCGGTCAGGTCGAGAACGACCGCTCGATCCGGCTGGGCTGCACCGACATCCGCACCAACTCCGGCCTTGTCGAGGCGGCGCGGCGGGACTTCCCGGACGCCTTCCTGATCTATCGCAATCACCCCGACGTCACCGCCGGCAACCGGCCGGGGCTGCTGGACGCGGGCGCGATGGACGCCGTCGACGCCGTCGCCGACGATCTGGACATCATCGACTGCCTGAACGCCTGCGACCGGCTGGTGACCCTGACGTCGCTGTCGGGGTTCGAGGCCCTGATGCGCGGCAAGGCGGTGACCACCTATGGCCGGCCCTTCTATGCGGGATGGGGCCTGACCGACGACCGGACGGGGCCGTTCGAACGCCGGGGCCGGAAGGTGTCGCTCGAAGCCCTGATGCACGCGACCCTGATCGACTATCCGCTCTACGTCACCCCGACGGGCTGGCCGTGCGAGGCCGAGGATCTGGTCGAGGCCCTGATCGCGGCGCGCGACACGCCCCTGCCGGCCCCGCCGCGCGGCCGGATAAACCGGTGGTGGAGAGGGATCAGAGCCTCTCTCGACCGGACGCCTCCACCGGCCTATTAGACGGGTCCAGAAAAAGAACGGACCGCCCCCTCGTGCCCGAGGCGCCGCCCGTCGAGCGTCAGGGTAGAGTAGACATGATCCCATCCGTCATCGCCGCCACCGGCCTGTTCACCCCCGAACAGTCGATCTCCAACGAGGAACTGGTCGAGGCCTACAACGCCTGGGCCGACCAGTGGAACGCCGACCATGCGATGGAGATCGCCGAGGGCGACGTCGCGGCCCTGACCCACTCTTCGGTACCCTTCATCGAGAAGGCCTCGGGCATCAAGTCGCGCTTCGTGCTCGACAAGGCCGGGATCATCGACCCGCAGCGGATGGCGCCGAACATCCCCGAACGCGGCAACGACGAACTGTCGATCATGGCCGAAATGGCCGTCGCCGCCGCGAAACAGGCGATCGAGACCTGGGGCAAGCCGGTGTCCGAGATCGGCGCCGTGCTGTGCGCCGCGTCCAACATGCCCCGCCCCTATCCGGCCCTGGCCGTCGAGATCCAGCAGGCGCTCGGCATCGAGGGCTTCGGCTTCGACATGAACGTCGCCTGCTCCTCGGCGACCTTCGGCATCAAGACCGCCGCCGACTTCATCGGCTCGGGCTCGGTCAAGGCGGTGCTGATGGTCAACCCCGAGGTCTGCTCGGCTCACCTGAACTTCAAGGACCGCGACAGCCACTTCATCTTCGGCGACGTCTGCACGGCCGTGATCGTCGAGGCGAAGGATCAGGCCGGTCCTGGCGGCTGGGACATCCTCGGCACGCGACTGAAGACCGTCTTCTCGAACAACATCCGGAACAATTTCGGCTTCCTGAACAACGCCGCGCCCGAGGGCATCGGCAAGCCGGACAAGCTGTTCATCCAGCAGGGCCGCAAGGTGTTCAAGGATGTGGTGCCTATGGTCTCGGACATGATCGTCGACCACGCCGGCGAGCTGGGCCTGAACCCGCAGGAGCTCAAGCGCCTGTGGCTGCACCAGGCCAACATCAACATGAACGAGTTCATCGGCCGCAAGGTGCTGGGCCGCGACCCGACGCCGGAAGAGAACGTCATCGTCCTGGACGAATACGCCAACACCTCCTCGGCCGGGTCGATCATCGCCTTCCACCTGCGTCACGACGGCTTCGAGCCGGGCGACACCGGCCTGATCTGCAGCTTCGGCGCGGGCTATTCGGCGGGCACCGTCTTCGTGCGCAAGCGCGCCTGATGGTGGACCGCAGCGACATCGGCGCCGTCGTCGACGCCATGTACGCCTGTATCTCGGGCCCGGCCGGTCCGCGCGACTGGGCGACCCAGCGTGAGATCTTCCATCCCGACAGCCGTCAGGCCCGCACGGGTCTGGACGCCGAGGGCCGGCCGACCATGATCGTCATGGGCCGCGAAGAGTATCAGGCCAACGTCACCCCTTTCTTCGACGCCAACGGCTTCTTCGAGGTCGAAATCGAGCGCCGCATCGACGTGTTCGGCAACATGGCCCAGGTCTGGAGCGTCTATGAGGCGCGCACCGCGCCGACGGACGCGGAGCCCGAGCGGCGCGGCGTCAACTCGATCCAGCTGGCCCGCGGGCAGGACGGACTGTGGTCCATCCTGCACATGATCTGGGACAACGAACGCCCCGGCCTCACCGTCCCGAAGTAGGGGTCCCGGCAGGATGCGTCGCCTTCCACTCCATGGCGGCGTGGATGCGATTGCCGACGCTGGGGTGGTCGTAGAACAGGATTTCCTCCAGCTTGCCCGGCGACGGCGCCCGGTATTCGGCGGTCTTGATCAGGGCCTTGGACAGGCCGTCCGGCTCATTGGCATGGACCATCGAGAAGTGGTCCGCATCGGCCTCCGTGACCCGGGTCAGGGTGTTCATCAGAGGCGTGCCGATGAAGCCCAGGAAGGCCAGAACCGCCATCACGATCGGCAGGCCCGCAGGGTCGCGGATGTCGCCGACCTTCCTGGCGCCCAGCAGTTTGCGCGCCACCGGGTACAGGCGGTCGGTCAGCCAGAAGGCCAGCGCCACCAGCACAATCATCACCCCGACGATCCAGAGGATATGGCCGCGCACATAGTGGCCCATCTCATGGCCCACGACGCCGCGAACCTCGGCGAGGTCGGCGCCCTTGGCGAACATGACGTCGCTCATCGCCACCCGGGCCGAGCCGAACAGGCCCGAGACATTGGCGGTGTAGCGGTCGGACTGTTTGGAGCCGTTGTAGATATAGATCTTGTCCGACGGCGTGCCGGTCTCCTTCGCCAGAGCCACGACGGCGTCGCGCACCGGTCCGTCCGGCGCAGGCGTATAGGTGTTGAACAGGGGCTCGATCAGGATCGGCGAGACCACCAGGCCGATGACGATGACCACCGCCATCAAGGCCGCGCCCCAGGCCCACCAGAGCTTCCGCGCCCGCCGGATCAGGGCGTAGAGCCCGACCAGAACCAATGACATCACCACCGTCGAAATGGCCGCACTGATCAGGCCCTCGGTGAACCAGCCCATGAAGGGCTGTTCGGTCAGGCCGTACTGCTTCTCGCGATACCAGCTGGAATACGCCGCCCAGGGCAGGGTCAGGAGCCAGCTGAGCAGCAGATAGACGAGGCCGACGAGGAAGGAGGCCAGCACGGGCCGGGCCTTGCGCTTCTCGATCCCTTCCCGGATCCGGCCGAGCAGGTTGGTGCGGATGATGATCCATGACACCACGACCGAGACGATGAAGCCCCACAGGATCAGCCAGTGCCCGCCTTGCGTATAGGCCACCGCCTTGGCGGTGTCGGCGGGCGGGAGGGTCGCCAGCCATGCGGCGGTCGCCGCGTCCGGATCGAAAGTCGTCATGTCAGAGCCCCTCTTTGAGGCGGCAGAGGACGCCCGGACGCATCGTTTGTCAGCTAAATTCGAAGAAAGGCGGCGGTCGAAAGGCGCGGCGCCTCACGAATATTCTACCGCGAAGGTCCCGGCCCCGCTTGCACGCGAAGGGCGAGTTTGCGAGGAAGGCCCCATCGAGACTGTGTGCACGTGGGGTGACCTGACCGATGAGCCAGAGCCAGAAGAATTCTGCAGCGCCGAACGAGAAGCTCTCGTTCCTGGAATCCCTCGCCCGCGATGTGGCGCTGGTGCTCAAGAGTCTGGGCGGCTCTGCCCATCAGAACGTCGTCATCGACTGTGTCGCGGCCATGAAGCGCAACCGCGGCGAGCCCGTCGCGCCGGACCTGCGCAACGCCGTGGTCGAGGCCTTCGAACGCTATTCCCAGTGGTTCACCCGCCCCTTCGGCGAGGGCTCGATGCGCTGGGCGCTGATCGCGGAACCCGGCTGAGGCAAACCGGCCCGGGGCCGACATACCGATAAGCAAAAAGGGGCGGCCTGCGAAGGCCGCCCCTTTGTCGTTTCCGACGTGTCCGATCAGAACTTGCGGACGTAGCTCAGCGCATAGGTGTCGGCGCCGCCCTGGTCGTGCTGGAAGTCACGGTAGGTGTAGTCGGCGCGGATGCCGTTCTGGGCGTCCAGGTTGTAGGTGGCGCCGGCGCCGTAGTTCCAGCTGGTCAGGTGATCGCTGGCGGAAACGCCGGCGGCCGAACCCTTGACCTCGGTCACGCCGTAACCGGCGCGGGCGAACAGGTCGATGTTGGAGGTCACCGGCAGGCTGGCGACGGCATAGCCGGCGACGTCGTACCGGTGCTCAACCTTGCCGGAGACGCCAGCGACGTTGACGTCGTCATGGCCCACGCCGAACGAGGTTTCGGCCTCCACGCCGAAGTTCGGGTGCAGCTTGGCGCCCACGCGACCGGTCACCGCGCCGAGATCGGCGTTGTCAGTGTCCAGTTGAGTGTAGCCGAGGGTGCCGTAGTAGGTCGGCGAAGTCACAGTCTGCGCCATGGCAGGAACAGCAAACAGCGAAAGAGCGGCGGTCGCGAGAAGAATGTTACGCATTTTTTCTTTAACTCCTAGATGACAGTGACTTGCGAGGTCACCGGCCCCATCCAGCGAGTTGTTAAATGGGCATTCGGCTTGGCCGTTCCATGGCCAAACCATTACAATCCGGAAAGTGTGCGACGACTGCCACACACCCTGTTCGCGGAAGGTTGTTATTTAATTGCCTCAAAGGCCCTACCCAGGACCATGCCGAACTCACGTGTCGGCGGACCAGTAGACCGCCGCCAGAAGGGTAGAGGCCATGGCGTTGGCGGGGGTCGCGATACCGTGGCGTTCGCCCAGACGGACGATGACGCCGTTGCGGGCGTCCCACTCCATCGGCCGTCCCGCCAGCCGGTCGCCGAGGATGGAATTCACCGAGTCCGCGGGCGAGGTCATCGCGCGCTCCACCACCCAGTCGGGGATATGATCGCCCAGATCGGCGCCGACCGCCCGACCGACGCGCACGCATTCCCAGACCAGTTGGCGGGTGAGGTCGGCGATCCCCCCTGCCCGCACCACCCCGCCCGGCTCTCCGGTCAGGGCGTTGATCGCGCCCGCGCAGTTCAGCGACAGCTTGGTCCAGGCGGCGGTGAGGAAGTCATCGGTGGTCGAGGCCTCGATCACGCTCTCGGCGAACAGGGCGACGAAGGCCTCGCCTGCCTCCCCTGCCGGAACGGTGACCGTGCCGTTGCGGCGATGCTGGATCCGGCCTGGCGCCGTCCGTTCGGCCGGCACATCGACGATCACCGGCACGATCCGGTCGGCGGGCAGGAAGGGGGTGAACCGCTCGACGTGCTCGACCCCGTTCTGGAGCACGGCGACCCGGGTCCGCGAACCGAGCAGCGGCTTCAGCCAGGCGGCGGCCGAAGCGACGTCATAGGCTTTGGTCGCGACCAGCACCCAGTCGACGGGATCCGTGATCTGTCCCGGGTCGGTGACCACGCGCGGATTGGCCTCGACGATCGCCCCGTCCGGCGCCTCGACCACCAGCCGGTCCAGCGGCGAGCGGGCGCACAGGGTCAGGTCGCCGACCAGGGGGCTGCGCGAAATCCAGGCCGCGATGGTCCCGCCCACGGCCCCGGGGCCGACGACGGCGACGGACAGTTTCGATGCAGTCATGGCGGGGCTCCGGCTTTGCCGTCCAGCTAACGACACCGGTGGACATTCACAACCGCCGGCCGACCCGGGAGTCTGAAGAACGCCGCTATGGCTTCACACCGTCTTCGAGGCTAGCGTGACCGTCCTGGCGTTTCGGGGGAGACCTGCCGTGAAGACCATTCGCATACTGACCGTCGCCACTGCGGCCCTATCGCTGCAGGCCTGCTCCGATCCGGCGAAGGACAAGGCCGCCGCGCCGACCCCGGCTCCGGCCCAGCCCGCCGCACCGGCTGCGGAGACGATCCCGATCATCGTGTCGGGGGCGTCCGTCACCATCGGCAGGGCCATCTTCCCCATTGGCGCTCCAAAGGCTCTGGTTCTCGCCGCCGCGACCGAGGCCGGGGGCACGCCGACGTCCACCGGGCCCTTCGCCGAATGCGGCGCGGGCCCGATGGATCACGCCGATTGGTCGAACGGCCTTCAGCTGCTGTTCCAGGAGGACAAGCTGGCGGGCTGGCAGACCCAGACGCCCGCGATCTCGACCGACAAGGGCCTCCACGTCGGCTCGACCCTGGCCGAACTCAAGGCCGCCTATCCCGGCGCCGTGATCGAGGACAGCACCATCGGCTGGACCTTCGCCTCGGGCGAGCTGATGGGGCTGCTGGGCGAGGACAAGGCCGCCGTCCAGCGCATCAACGTCGGGGTGACCTGCGACTTCACCTGATCGCTGAAGACCCCGAGGATCAGCGGTCCTTTTCGCGCTCCGTGCCCGAACGCGCCGACAGGGCGGCCTGGGCCGCGGCCAGACGGGCGATCGGCACGCGATAGGGCGAGCAGCTGACATAGGTCAGGCCCACGCTCTCACAGAAGGCGATCGACGACGGATCGCCGCCGTGCTCGCCGCAGATGCCCATCTTGATGTCCGGACGCACGGTCTTGCCGCGCTCGGCCGCAATGCGGATCAGGTCGCCGACGCCGTCCTGGTCGAGGCGGACGAAGGGATCGGTCTCGAAGATGCCCTTGTCCATATAGGCCTGCAGGAACCGGCCGGAGTCGTCGCGGCTGATGCCGAAGGTGGTCTGGGTCAGATCATTGGTGCCGAACGAGAAGAACTCGGCGTTCTCGGCCAGGTCGGCGGCGCGCAGGGCCGCGCGCGGCAGCTCGATCATCGTGCCCACGAGGTAATCGACGGTGTCCCCGGCGTCGGCGAAGACGGCCCTGGCGGTCCGATCGGTCAGTTCGCGCAGGAACTTCATCTCCAGACCCAGGGCGACCAGCGGGTGCATGATCTCCGGGATCGGGGCCTCGGCGGCGGTTTTCTTGACCTCGAGCGCGGCTTCCAGGATCGCCCGGACCTGCATCTCGTAGATTTCCGGATAGGCGACGCCGAGACGGGCGCCCCGGTGACCCAGCATCGGGTTGGTCTCATGCAGCTCTCGCGCCCGCTTCTTCAGCTTGGCGGCGTCGATGCCCGAGGTTTCGGCCAGGGCGTCGATGTCCTCGTCCGTGTGCGGGATGAACTCGTGAAGCGGCGGGTCGAGCAGGCGGATGGTGACCGGCAGGCCGGCCATGATGGTGAAGAGCTCGACGAAGTCCGACTTCTGGAAGGGGGCGATCTTGGCCAGGGCCACGCGGCGGCCGGCCTCGTCGTCGGACAGGATCATCTCGCGCACGGCGGCGATCCGTTCCTCGTCGAAGAACATATGCTCGGTGCGGCACAGGCCGATGCCCTCGGCGCCGAAGCCGCGCGCGGTGCGGGCGTCCAGCGGGGTCTCGGCGTTGGCGCGAACCTTGAGGCGGCGGACCTTGTCGGCCCAGGCCATCAGGGTCTGGAAGTCGCCGGTCAGCTCGGGCTCGATCATGGCCACGGCGCCGTCGAGCACCTCGCCCTTCGACCCGTCGATAGTGATCACCTCCCCCGCCTTGAAGGTCCGGCCCCGCGCCGTGAAGGTCTGGGCCGCCTCGTCGATATGGATCTCGCCGGCGCCGGAGACGCAGGGGCGTCCCATGCCGCGCGCCACGACGGCGGCGTGGCTGGTCATACCGCCGCGGGCGGTGACGATGCCGCGGGCGGCGTGCATGCCGTGGATGTCCTCGGGCGAGGTCTCCTCACGCACCAGGATGACGGCGTCGCCGAGCTGGCTGGCCTTCTCGGCCGCATCGGCGTCGAAGACGATCTTGCCCGTCGCGGCGCCCGGAGAGGCGGGCAGACCGGCGGCGACGACCTTGCGCTCGGCCTTGGGGTCCAGGGTCGGGTGCAGCAGCTGGTCCAGCGCGGCGGGCTCGACGCGGCTGACGGCCTCCTCCTCGGAGATCACGCCCTCGGCGGCCAGGTCGACCGCGACCTTCAGGGCCGACTTGGCGGTGCGCTTGCCGTTGCGGGTCTGCAGCATCCACAGACGGCCCTGTTCGACCGTGAACTCGATGTCCTGCATGTCGCGGTAGTGGCTTTCCAGCCGCCCGACGACCTCGACGAACTCGGCGAAGACGGCCGGCATGGCCTCTTCCATCGAGGGGGCGGTCTCGCCCATCTCCTCGCGGCCGACCCTGGTCAGGGACTGCGGCGTGCGGATGCCCGCGACCACGTCCTCGCCCTGGGCGTTGATCAGGAACTCGCCGTACAGGCGGGCGTCGCCGGTCGAGGGGTTGCGCGTGAAGGCCACGCCCGTCGCCGAGGTCTCGCCCATATTGCCGAACACCATCGACTGGACGTTGACGGCCGTGCCCCAGCTTTCGGGGATGTCGTGCATGCGGCGATAGAATTTCGCCCGGTCGTTCATCCAGCTGGCGAAGACGGCCGAGACGGCGCCCCAGAGCTGGTCCTGCGGATCCTGCGGAAAGGGATGGCCCAGCTCGCGCTCGACCACGGTCTTGTATTCGGCGACGACCTTCTCCCAGTCGGCGGCCGACAGGTCGGTGTCGACAGTGACGCCCAGACGGTCCTTGTGGTCGTCCAGAACCTCCTCGAAGTCGTCGTGGCTGAGGCCGAGGACCACGTTGGAATACATGGTGATGAAGCGGCGGTAGCTGTCGAAGGCGAAGCGGCGGTCGCCCGACAGTTTCGCCAGACCCTCGACCGTCTCATCGTTGAGACCCAGGTTCAGGACGGTGTCCATCATCCCCGGCATCGAGGCCCGGGCGCCCGAGCGCACCGAGACCAGCAGGGGATTGGCGGCGTCGCCGAAGGTCTTGCCGACGATGCCCTCGACCTTCTTCAGGCCGGCGGCGACCTCGGCCGCCAGGGTCTCGGGATAGGTCTGGCCGTTCGAATAGTAGTGAACGCAGGCCTCGGTGGTGATGGTGAAGCCCGGCGGGACCGGCAGGCCCAGCGACGACATCTCGGCAAGGTTCGCGCCCTTGCCGCCGAGAAGGTTCTTCATCGACGCGTCGCCATCGGCGGACCCGCCGCCGAAACCGTACACCCACTGAGTCATGCCTTAGCCCCTGAGTTAGCCAGTCTGTCGTGTCGTCGGCGGGTTGCCCCCGCTCCTGCGCGCCTGACTACATTGCTGCGACTGCGAAGGCGAGCCCGGGCTGTAACAAAGCGTGAGGAAAATGGCGGTTCCCGTAACAATTTATGGGCCGAGCCTCGTCCGGGCGCCAATCAATTCCTTGCCCCGAAAGGGTAATTCGGCGGGTGCGGCGCCCTCGTCCCTGATGCGAGACAATGCGTCACCTTGTCAGGGCGCGCCTCAGGCCCCAACTGAAAGCTTCACCACAATCAGACCCACGAGCCCCCTCAAGGAGCGCCGATGCCGCATGCCGACAGCCTGATCCTCACCCTGGTCGGGGGCTTTGTCCTCGCCTTCGTGTTCGGCATGTTGGCGAACCGGCTGAAGCTCTCACCGCTGGTCGGCTATCTGGTTGCCGGGATCGTGGTCGGGCCGCATACGGCAGGCTTCGTCGCCGATACGGAGCTGGCCCCCCAGCTGGCCGAGATCGGGGTGATCCTGCTGATGTTCGGGGTCGGGCTGCACTTCTCCCCCGCCGACCTGATGAAGGTCAGGAAGGTCGCCGTTCCCGGCGCTCTCGTTCAGATCGGCGCCGCGACCGCACTCGGCTGGGCGCTGGGCCGACTGCTCGGCATGGGCGACCTTGAGGCGGCGCTGATGGGCTTCGCCCTGTCGGTGGCCTCGACCGTGGTCCTGCTCCGGGCGCTGGAAGAGCGGCGTCAGGTCAAGGGCGAGATCGGCGGCATCGCCGTCGGCTGGCTGATCGTCGAGGACCTGGTGATCGTCATCGCACTGGTCATGCTGCCCCTGCTGATCGTTCAACCGGGTCAGGAACTGGGCGCCGTCGAGCTGGCCAAGTCGATCGGCTGGACGCTGGGCAAGGTCGCGGTCTTCGTCGGCGCCATGCTGTTCATCGGCCCGCGCGTCCTGCCCTGGCTGCTGGTCCGGATCGCCCACACCAGGTCGCGTGAGCTGTTCACCCTCGGCGTTCTGGCCATCGCCCTGGGCATCGCCTTCATCGCCTACTGGATGTTCCACTCGTTCGCGCTCGGCGCCTTCCTGGCCGGCCTGGTGCTCAACTCCTCGCCGCTGGGCCATAACGCCGCCGAGCGGTCCCTGCCCCTGCGCGACGCCTTCGCGGTGCTGTTCTTCGTCTCGGTCGGGATGCTGTTCGACCCGATGATCCTGGTGACCAAGCCGCTGACCGTTCTGGGCGTGCTGGGCATCGTCATCGTGGGCAAGGCCATGGCGGCCCTGGCCATCACCTTCGCCTTCAAGCTCGACAAGGCGACCAGCCTGACCATCGCAGCCAGCCTCGCCCAGATCGGGGAGTTCAGCTTCATCCTGGCCGCGCTCGGCGTGTCGCTGGGCGCGCTCAGCCAGCAGACCCACGACCTGATCCTGGCCGCCGCCCTGATGTCGATCTCGCTCAACCCCTTCGTCTTCGCCCTGACCGACCGTCTGGGCGGCAAGCCGAAGCCCCCTGCCCCCCCGGCCGCCCAGCCAGTCAAGCTGGTGGACGTCGTCTAGGGCTGCACGGCGGCCGAGGCGCGGAAGGCGCGCGGGGTCACCCCGACCTCGGCCTTGAAGGCGCGATTGAACGGCCCGACCGAGCCGAAGCCGCAATCGAAAGCGATATCGAGGATCGGCCGGCGCGCCGGATCGCGCAGCAGCGTCTTCGCCTGTTCGATCCGGTGGTGATTGATCATCCGGTTGAAGTTCTCGAAGCCGAGAACCCCGGTCACGCATTGGGAGACCCGATATTCGGGCTGGCCCAGACGCGCAGCGACGTCGGCGACCTTCAGATTCGGCTCGGCGTGGATCTGTTCATCCTTCAGAAGCCGCTGGATGCGGGCGGCCAGGTCCTGATCCTCGGCCGTCGGCGCCCGCCGCGCAGGCCGCACCGGCTCCACCAGGGGGTGACGCAGCCGCCAGACGATCGCCGCCGCCCCTGTGATCAGGCCGCCGACAGCGCAGCCGCTGTTGATCAGGTCCAGCCGATACGCCTCCGCCGCCGTCACCGCCGACCCGTGCGGGGCCATGATCGAGACCGCGACCAGGGCCGCATAGACGACCACGAAGGCGAGCCGGAACCGCTTCTCGGCCTTCGGCAAATCCCGCCGAAAGCGATGGAAGGGCTCGAAGAAGGTCAGCAGCAGGGCCGCCGAGCCGGTCAGCGCATAGGTGTTGTCAGCGATCTGGCGCGGCCCCGTCGGCAAGTTCAGCACCGTCAGGGCGCCACTGACGACCAGAACCCCGACGACGATCCGGGGCCACCAGGCATCTCGTGGCGCCGGATCGAACAGCGCCCGCGCGATCAGCCAGGCCCAGCCACAGGCCCCGAGCCCGATCATATCGAGCAGTGTCCCCGCCGCGCCGCCCGCACCGTTCAGGAGGTGGCCGACGGCGTAGCAGGCGAACGAGACTGCCATGGCGGCCCCGTAGGCGGCCAGCCGGCCGGGCGCCCGCCACGGGCCGTTCGTTCGCTCCGTCGTGAAGGCGGTCGTCATCGCCATCCGGTTGCCTCATCGGCCGCACGGATCGCGGCCCGACGCCACTGTGTCGGTCCGCAGGTCCCGGCGTCAAACCCCTCGCTCAACTCTTTCTGGCCGATTTGCAAATCGGCGAGACGGCGACGACCTCCGGCTCGCAGCCTCGGCGCGGCTCCATGCCGGGGTCGCGTCCGGAGCTCCCATGACGACCTCTCTCCCACTACCGCCGCCCGCACCCGGCGGTTCAAAACTTCTCAGCCGGGCGGGCGTCGCCTGGTTCGTCGTCGCGGCCGCCGGCCAGACGGCCTTCATCCTCTTCATCGTGCTGTTTTACGGCGTGCGCACCCTGTCGGGGCGTTTCGCCGCCTGGAACGACAAGCCCCTGATCACCGGCTATGTCGAGGGCGACGGCGTCGGCAATTGGGTCTTCGCCGCCCATGTCCTTCTGGCCGCCGTGGTGACGCTGGGCGGGTTGATGCAGCTGGTCCCGGCGCTGCGGCGGCGCTTTCCGGCGGTCCACCGCTGGACCGGGCGGAGCTTCCTGACCATCGCCTGCTTCCTGGCGCTCAGCGGCCTGTGGATGTCGGTGGCGCGTGGCGCATACCTCTCGGTCGTCTCCGAGGTGGCTATCGGGATCAACGGCCTGCTGATCCTGATCTTCGCCGGACTGGCGTGGCGCGAGGCGACCCGCCGCCGCTTCGACAGCCATCGGCGCTGGGCCATGCGGACCTTCATGGTGGTCAGCGGGGTGTGGTTCCTGCGGGTCGGGCTGATGGGCTGGGTCCTGATCAACCGGGGGCCGGTCGGCATGACCAAGACCCTGTCAGGGCCCGCCGACATCGTCCTGACCTTCGGCAGCTATCTGATCCCGCTGGCAGTGCTGGAGCTCTATTTCGCGGCCGGACGGAGTTCCAGCGGCGCCTTCCGGATTCTCGTGGCCGGGCTGGTGCTGGTCGCCGCCGCCTGGACGGCGCTGGGCTCGGTTGGCGCCGCGGCCCTGATGTGGGGCCCCTACCTCTGACGAAACGGGGCGCGCCTCTCGCGAAGCGCGCCCCGAACCGTTCAATCTGTGTCTGGCGTCAGAGGACGCCGATCATGCTCGCGACCAGCGGGTGACGGACGATGTCCTGTTCGGCCAGGCGCACCACCGAGATTTCCGGCACGGCTTCGAGACGCTGGGCGATGTCGGCCAGGCCCGACACGCCCGGCAGCAGGTCGGACTGGTGCGGGTCGCCGGTGACCACCATGGTCGAGTGCCAGCCCAGACGGGTCAGCAACATCTTCAGCTGGACGTAGGTGCAGTTCTGGGCCTCGTCGACGACGACGAAGGCGTTGTTCAGGGTGCGGCCGCGCATATAGCCGATGGGCGCGATCTCGATCAGACCCTCGGCCATCAGGGCCCCGACCCGCTTCATCGACAGCCGGTCCGACAGGGCGTCGTAGAGGGGCCGCAGATAGGGGGCCAGCTTGTCCTCCATGGCGCCGGGCAGGAAGCCGATCGATTCCCCGGCCTCGACGGCGGGGCGGCTCAGCACGATGCGGCCGACCTTGCCGGCCTCCAGCGCCTCGACCGCCTTGGCCACGGCCAGATAGGTCTTGCCGGTGCCTGCCGGGCCGAGCGCCACGCAAAGGTTGTGGGTGTCGATGGCGTTCAGCAGTTCGGCCTGGCCCTCGGACTTGGGCTTCAGCGTCTTCAGATAGCCCTGGTCCCGGTCGTTCGACGGATAGGGCGACCACGCGCCCTGATGGCTGTTGTTGTGCGATGTCGGCAAGCGGCGGACTTTCGAGTCCTCGATGAACGAGCTGGAATCGAAAACGCCTTCACGAGTTTGGCGCTTCATGGCTGCACGCTTGGTCATGGTTGCCTCCAGGGCATGAAAAAAGGCGATGCTTCAAAAGCATCGCCTCGAACGACGGTGGGGAGGAGAGAGGAAACGGCGACAGGCCGTCCGGGGTCGGATGAAGGGCCAACTTCCAGCGGAAAACACCGCTGCCGAACCGAACGCGTCACTCACGTTCCCCGTAGCTTGACCGGACCGGGCTTGATCCGGTTACGGATCCGGGACCAGAAGAGGGTCTCGAATCGCATCAACACTTTGATGCTAACGTGGTTTACGAGACCTTAAAGGCCTCATTTTCTTGAGATATGACGGTGTTGTGATGACTGTGTATTCGCTTGGCGACAAGAAACCGCAGCTTCCGCCCGAGGGGGAATACTGGATAGCGCCCAATGCTGTGGTGCTAGGGGACGTGATTCTGAAACCGGGCGCCAGCGTCTGGTTCGGTTCCGTGCTGCGCGGGGATACGGATACCCTGACGGTGGGTGAAAACAGCAACATCCAGGACCTCAGCGTCCTGCATGCCGACGCCGGCGCGCCCCTGACCATCGGGGCCAATGTCACCGTCGGGCACAAGGTCATGCTCCACGGCTGCACCATCGGCGACAACAGCCTGATCGGCATCGGCGCCGTGATCCTGAACGGGGCGGTGATCGGGAAGAACTGCCTGATTGGCGCCAACGCCCTGATCACCGAGGGCAAGGTCATCCCCGACGGCTCCATGGTCGTGGGTCAGCCGGGCAAGGTCGTCCGTGAACTGAACGAGGGCCAGATCGCCGCGCTGGAGATGTCCGCCCGGCACTATGTCCAGAACTGGAAGCGGTTCGCGGCGGATTTGAAGCCGCTCTGACTATTGCGTCCGCGCAGCCAGTGGATAGGCGATGATCAGGACCAGGGGCTCGTCCCCGACCTGCTTGATGCCCACGTCGGCGCCTTCATAAAGATAGGCGGCGGTCTCCGGCCCCATGGCCTCGGTACGGCCGTCCGAGGCCACCTCCCCCTGCCCGCTCACGACATAATAGATCTCGTCATGGGTCAGGACGTGCAGGCCGATGGTCGCCCCCGGGTGCAGGATGCGCTTGCGGAACTCGAAATTTCGCCCCGGCGCGGCGTCCGACAGGCGGAAGGCGGTACTGCGGCCCACGCCGTTGTGCGGCGGCGGCGACTGCTCGACCTGCACATCGGCCTCCTTGACCACGACCATGGGACGCGGCGCGGCGGGCTCGGCGGTCTGAGGCAGAGCGATGAAGGCGGCGGCGAACAGTCCGGCGAGGATCATGGCGGGTCTCCAGGGTCTATGTCGCCAGACTAAATCTCAATGACACCGGTGGACACTGCGACCGGTCGCCCTACTGAGCCGATGCAGGCGGCGGCGTGACCTCATAGGCCGAGACATGGTTCAGGGCGATCACCCAGCGGCCGTCGATCTTGCGGAACAGCCGGGTGTTGATCCCCTCCATCGGCTTCTCCGGCCGATCCAGCCGGTAGTGGCCGATCAGCTGGGCTGCATCCGGCGCCAGGAACTCCACCGTCATGTCGTAGAAGGTCAGGGTCCCGCGGCTCTCCGGCGTCGGGCCGTAGTTGCGGATGTAGTCGTCCAGCGCGCCCTGCCAGCCGTTCTTGATCTTCCCGCCCGAGACGAAGACGACGTCCGGATTCTTGAAGCCCTGCATGTAGCCCCCGTAGTCGCCCCGGTTCCACGCGGCCTGCATGTCGGAGATGACGGTCAGGATGGCGGCGCGTTCGGCGGTTTCGTCGAACGCCTCCTGAGCCCGCAGCGGGGCTGCGAAGGCGAGCGAGAGGGCGAGAGCAGCGAACAGGGTGCGGATCATGGGGTGGGCCTCAGTCGGGTCTTGAGCCATCGGGCGGCGGCGGCGGGGGACTGCTTGTTCGTATCGCCGTCGACCTGCTGGTTGGCCTCGCGCATCGCTTCGACGGGAACGGCGCCGACCAGAGGCTGGAGGGCGGCGCGCAGCCGGGCGTCACCGGCCCGCTTCGGCGCGATCAGGATCAGGGCGTCATAGGGCGGGATGGCGCCCTTCGGATCGGCCAGCACGACCAGATCGTCGGCCGCGATCCGCCCGTCGCTGGAGAAGGCTGAGATGACGTCGACGTCGCCATCGACCACAGCCCGATACATGAAGGTCGACTGGTACTGCTTCTGCTGGCGGAAGTTCAGGCCGTAGCCGTCCTTCAGCGCCGTCCATTCGGGCCGGGAGAAGAACTCATAGTCGGCGCCGATGGCCAGATTTCCGGAGCGCCCGCCGAGGTCGTCCAGCGACCGGATATTCAGCGCCGCCGCCCGGTCACGCCGCATGGCCAGGGCGTAGGCGTTCTCGAAGCCGAGGCCGCCGAGGACGGTGATCCCATGCTTCGTCTTCAGCCATTCGGTGACTTGGCGCGTCACTTCCTCCCGGCCCGGATTGTCGGTGTGGCCCATCGCCGTGCCCCAGACGGTGCCGGAATATTCGACATAGACGTCGATGTCGTTCTGGCTCAGCGCACGCAGGATGACGGTCGAGCCGAGGCCGCTGCGCTCCGAGGCGTTCAGCCCCTTCGCCTTCAACTCGTCCGCCATCAGGGCCGAGAGGATGAACTGTTCCGAGAAGGTCTTGGACCCGATGACATAGGTGGCGGGCTTGGGGATCAGGGCAGGGGCGACGGCCAAAGCCAGCCCGGCCAGCAGGACGGCGGCGCCCACGATCACCCGCTTGCGGCTGCGCCTCGCCAGTCCGCTCTCGATGAGCCCAAGAAGTTGGTCCACCACCAGCGCCAGCGCCGCAGAGGCTCCGCAACCGAACAGGACGAACACCCAGTTCTCGGTCTGCAGCCCGGTGAAGATGTAGTTGCCCAGCGACGTCTGGCCGATGGGCGTCGACAGGGTTGCGGTGCCGATCACCCAGACGGCGCTGGTTCTGATCCCCGCCAGAATGACCGGCGCGGCCAGCGGCAGTTCGACGCGGAACAGGGACTGACGCTTCGTCATCCCCACGCCCCGCGCCGCCTCCAGCACGGCCGGATCCAGCCCGGTCAGGCCCGCGACCGTGTTCCGCACCATCGGCAGCATGGAATACAGCGTCAGGGCCAGAAGCGCCGGCAGGAAGCCCAGCGCCGAAAAGCCGACGCCGAACAGACTCTTCATCAGCCCCGACAGGCCGAGCAGCAGGGGATAGAAGAGCGCCAGAAGGGCGAGGCTCGGGATGGTCTGGATCAGGCCCGATCCGGTCATCAGCGGCCAGCGCAGGGCCGGTCGGCGGCTGGCCAGCACCGCGAGCGGCAGGCTGATCGCTGCGCCAAGCAGCAGGGCGAGCGCGCTCAGGATCACATGCTGGCCCAGATAGTCGGGCAGCCGCGCCCAGGCGGCCGCGACGGGGCTATCCATTGGCGCCCCCGAATTTCGAAGCGATCCGGGCGGCCTGCCGACGCGGGGCCTCCAGCAGGTCGTGGACATAGGGGTCGGCGCCCTCCCCCATCAGCTCCGCGGGCGGCCCCGAGGCGACCAGCCGCCCTTCGCGCATCACGCCCAGCCGATCGGCGATCAGCAGGGCCTCGTTGACGTCGTGGGTGACCATGACCGTGGTCAAGCCGAGTTGGTCGTGCAGCCGGCGGTAGGCCTCGGCGAGACCGTCTCGCGAAATGGCGTCCAGAGCGCCGAACGGCTCATCCATCAGGACCAGCGACGGCCGCGCCGCCAGGGCCCGGGCGAAGGCCACGCGCTGCCTCTGGCCGCCCGACAGGCTGGCCGGAAGCCGCCCGCCCCAGACCTCGACCGGCAGTTCGACCATATCCATCAGCTCCGCGACCCGCGCCGCGATCTCCGCCTCGGACCAGCCCAGAAGGCGCGGCGTCACCGCGACGTTCTCCGCCAGGGTCATGTGAGGGAACAGGCCCGCCCCCTGAAACACATAGCCGATGCCCCGTCTCAGCTCGGGCGCCGGGGTCGCGGTGTTGAGCGCGCCGTCGATATGGACCTCGCCCACATCCGGCTCGATCAGCCGGTTGATCATCTTGAGCAGGGTCGTCTTGCCCGAGCCCGAGCCGCCGATCAGGGCCAGGAACTCACCCTGCGCCACCTCCAGCGACAGGTCCCGCACGGCCCATGTCCGGCCGCCGTCGAACGACTTTCCGAGGCCGGACAGGATCAGGGCTGACGTCATCGGCGGCCTTTGCGACGGGAGGCTTCACAGTGGGCGAGGTCGCGCCCGAAAGCGAGTGTTGTCGGAACGGCCCCGTCGTGGTGAATGGCCCCATGCGTAGTTTGTTGCCGCCCCTCGCCCTGTTGTGTCTCGTTGTGGGCGGCTGTTCGACGGCCGGGCAGGTGCAGCGCGGGTTCGGCGATGCGGTGACCGCGCCCCTGGTCGATCTGAACGTGCGTCGCGACCAGATCCCGACGGTCCTGCTGCAGGCCCAGGCCAATCCCTATGATCAGCGCAACCTGAACCAGTGCTCGACCGTCGGCGCCGAGGTGATGCGGCTGGACGAGGCGCTCGGGCCCGACCGCGACGAGCCCCCCGCCCCGAACGGCTCGACCCTGAACGAACGGACGCAGGATGCGCTGGCCAAGGCCGCGCTGGACGCCATCAAGAACGCCGCGACCGACTTCATCCCCTACCGCAACTGGATCCGCATGCTGACTGGCGCCCAGGCCCGGTCGCGCACCGTGCAGGACGCCATCGAGGCCGGCCGCCTGCGCCGCGCCTTCCTGAAAGGACTGGGCATGCAGCTCAACTGCGCCCCGCCGGCCTCCCCCGCATGGTTCCGGCCGCGGGGCGGAAGCCAGCGCTAGCGACGGCGAACCGTATCGCTCCGGTCCCCCCGGATCTGGACCGAGCCTTCCTTCGTGAAGGCCTCGAAGGACGTCTTCTCGATGTTCCGGAACTCGCCGGTCCTGTCCCAGTCCCAGTCGAAGGAAATCTTCTCGCCCTTGTGCGCGAACTTGCCGGACCAGCGGGCGAAGAAGGAATATTTGTCGCCGCCGATGATGATGACGTGCCGATGCAGCGCCGTCTCATTGCCCTCCGGACGGGGCGGCTCCTCCAGATAGGTGTTGTAGGCGTGGAAGCCTGACTTCTCGATGCGCATGATCAGTTCGACGTATGCCGCGCGTGGAAGTCGCGACGGAACTGCTCAAAGCGGCCGTGGGCGATGGCTTCGCGCATGGCGGCGGTCAGGGCCTGGAAGAAGGCGATGTTGTGCCAGCTCAGCAGCACCTTGCCGAGGATTTCATCAGCCCGGACCAGATGGTGCAGATAGGCCTTCGAATACTGTGACGACGGCCCGTCGATGGTCGGGTCCAGCGGGTCCTGGTCTTCGGCGAAACGGGCGTTCTTGAGGTTGATCGGCCCGTCCCAGGTCCAGGCCTGACCGTGCCGCCCGGCCCGGGTCGGCAGGACGCAGTCGAACATGTCGACGCCGCGATACACCGCCTCGACCAGATCGATGGGCTTGCCCACCCCCATCAGATAGCGCGGCCGGTCGGCGGGCAGCATCTCGGGCGCATAGTCCAGCACCTCGCACATGGCCTGATGGCCCTCGCCGACGGCCAGACCGCCGATGGCGTAGCCGTCGAAGCCGATCTCCTGCAGCTGTTCCGATGACTGGCGGCGCAGGTCCTCGAAGGTCGAGCCCTGCTGGATGCCGAACAGGCCTTGCGTCTCACGCGTCCCGAAGGCGGCCTTGGAGCGCCGGCCCCAGCGGATCGAGAGCTCCATCGCCTTGCGCGCGGCGTCCTTCTCAGCCGGATAGGCCACGCACTGGTCCAGCTGCATGGAGATGTCGGCGCCGATCCGGTCGGCCTGGATCTCGATGGACCGCTCCGGCGACAGGACGTGCTTGGAACCGTCGATGTGGCTGGAGAAGGTCACCGCCTCCTCCTTCACCTTGGAGATGCCGGCCAGGGACATGACCTGGAAGCCGCCGCTGTCGGTCAGGATCGGCTTGTCCCAGCCCATGAATTTGTGAAGCCCGCCCAGACGTTCCATCCGCTCGGGGCCCGGGCGCAGCATCAGGTGGTAGGTGTTGCCCAGGATGATGTCGGCGCCGGTCGCCTTGACCTGATCGACCGTCATCGCCTTGACCGTGGCCACGGTGCCGACCGGCATGAAGGCCGGCGTGCGAATGTCGCCGCGCGACGTCTTCAGGACGCCGGTGCGGGCGCGGCCTTCGGTGGCGGAAATCTCGAACGGAAAGGGCAAGGCGAAGTCCGGGGCAGCAAGTCAGGATCGCGCGTCATACAGGATCGCGTGGGGCGAAACTGTGAAAAAGCGCCGGACCGAATCCGGGGCGTCCGCCTAGGCGATGATGTCCGGAAGAATGCGGCTCTCGATCTTCACGATCTCGTCGCGCAGTTGCAGCTTCTTGCGCTTCAGCCGGGCGATGCGCAGCTGGTCCGGGATCGGCATATGACCCAGGGCCTCAATGGCGGCGTCGAGGTCCGAATGCTCCTGCCGCAGGTGCTTGACCTCGTCATGCAGCGCAAGCTCGTCGTCGGTTACGAAGGGTTCGTCGTCGTTCATGAATCAGTCCCGGCCCGTCCTCGGGACGAGCGCTGGTTTTATACCTGACCGCGGCTCAGGCCGGAAGGGATTCGGAGAGCAAGACCAGCGCCGGACGGGGCACGATCCGGGCCCAGAGCCGGGCCGTCTCCACCAACCCCTCGATGGCGCGGCGTGGCGAACCCGAGGGCGCGGGAGCGAGGGCCTCCAGCGCTTCCAGAAGCTTGCGCTCGGCCAGAAGCTCCACCGCCTTGATCTGTTCGCGCACGGCCTCGCGCGCCGCATCGTCCATGTCGGGGATCGGGGCCTTAAGGATGCGACGGACGGCGCGCAGGGGCGAGACGGCGCTGTCGGCCCAGGCCCGGGCGGTGTCGCACGCGGCCTCGATGTCGTCCTCGTCGGGACGGCGTCCCGTCTCGGCGACCCAGGCGGCCCAAAGCAGCAGGGGCACATTCTGATCGGCCGCATCCTGAAGATGCAGGCAGGCGTCCGCCACCCCCGGCGCCGCATAGGCCTTGAGCGCCCAGTCCCAGAGGCCGTCGCTCATTCGTCGGCGGGCCCCTTCAATCCGTCCCAGCGCTTCACCGGCGACCAGTCGAGGCCGAACAGATCCAGCGCCCGGCCAACGGACTGATCCACCATCTCGGCGATGGAGGTCGGCTTCGCATAGAAGGCCGGCAGAGGCGGGGCGATGGTCGCCCCCATCTCGGCCAGCGAGGTCATGGTCCGAAGGTGACCCAGATGCAGCGGGGTCTCGCGCACCATCAGGACCAGAGGCCGCCGCTCCTTCAGGACCACGTCGGCGGCGCGGGTCAGGAGCGACGAGGTCACCCCCGTGGCGATCTCGCTCATGGTGCGGACCGAACAGGGCGCGACGATCATTCCCAGCGTCCGGAAAGAGCCCGAGGCGATGGCGGCGCCGACGTCGTTCAGCCGATGCGTCACATCGGCGCGACCGGTCAGGTCGTCGGGCGTCAGATCGGTCTCCTGCGACAGGGTCAGCAGGGCCGCCCGGGTCACGACCAGATGGCTCTCGACGTCCAGTTCCCGCAGGGCGTCCAGCACCCGCACGCCGTGGACGACGCCCGAAGCCCCGGAAATTCCGACCACTAGACGAGCCCGGTCCCGGGGGCGGCTGGATGTCGCGGGGTTCCGTACAGCTCCGTTCACATCAGGGTCCATATTGGGCTTCAGGCTCTCCGGGTCCGGAGCGGTTCAGGGTCTGTGGTCGTCACTCAACCGTGATTTCACAGGCCGCCGATCCGGGCGCTCACTGTGTGGTCCCTTAGACATGGAGGCGCAAGCCATGACCATCGAAGCTCGTATCCGGGAGTTGGGAAATCGGCATCGTCAGCTGGATGAGACCATCCAGCGGGAGCTGATCCACCCGTCGTCGGATCCGCTGCAGGTCAGGGAGCTCAAGCGAAGAAAGCTCCGATTGAAGGAGGAGATTACCAGTCTCGAGGCCCGGACGGGTTAGGTCCGGGGGATCTGTAAAACCAGAATTGGAAAGGCCCCGGGGAATGCTCCCCGGGGCCTTTCTTCCTCCCCACGCCGTGGGGAGGGGGACCACCGCGCGCTTGCGCAGTGGTGGAGGGGTCTCCCCCTTATTCCTTCGTGCCGAAGACCGACTCGGCGGTCCATTCGGAGGTGCGACGTTCGGCGGCCTCGGGGACAAACTCTTCTTCCTCGACGACTTCCGGTTCGACCGGCTGGAGGACGCCGCCGCCCTTCTTTAGGTCGTCCTTGTTCTTCTTGGCCGCCGCCTTGGAGATCAGCTCGTCCAGGACCAGCTGGCCGACCAGGCCCAGGGTCACCGGATCGACCGGCTTGATGTTGGAGCTGTTCCAGTGGGTGCGGTTGCGCACGCTCTCGATGGTCGATTTGGTGGTGCCCAGCAGCTTGGCGATCTGAGCGTCGGTCACCTCGGGGTGGTTGCGCACGAACCAGGCGATGGCGTCCGGGCGGTCCTGACGGCGCGACACCGGGGTATATTTCGGGGCCGGCTTGTTGGACTTGAGCAGTTCGGCGTGACGGCTGACCACCGCCTTCATGCGGTAGTCGGGGTTCTCCTGGGCCTTGTCGAGCTCTTCGCGCGTCAGCTGGCCGCCGGTGATGGGATCGACGCCGCGGATGTCGCGGGCCACGTCGCCGTCGGCGATGCCGCGCACTTCCAGAGGGTGCAGGCCGCAGAAATCGGCGATCTGCTCGAAGGTCAGGGAGGTGTTATCCACCATCCAGACCGCGGTGGCCTTGGGCATGAGGATGTCGGTCATGGGCATATGTCCCGGAAGGTTCGACCCGCTCTGGCGGGTTCTGGATACAGCGGCGCCCGACCTTTCGGCCGGGCGCGATGTTCGGGATATAGGCCGTTTCGCAGTAAAAGAAAACGTTGCGTGACAAGAACTGTCATCGTCGTACAGCTAAGGTTCAGGTTGTATGGCCGAGCGTGAGGACCAGGGCGGCTCCGGCCGCGATATCGTTCTGGAGGGAACATCATGTCGATCAAGACCAGCGTCTCAATCTCCGCCGCGGCTTTCGCCGCCCTGACCCTGCTGACCCCGATGTCGGCCAGCGCCCAGCGTGGCGGCAACGGCGGCGGCCAGCCGGGTGGCAGCTATATCCAGACCTGCTCCGACGCCCGCGTCGACGGCGGTCGCCTCTATGCCGAATGCCGCACGGGCAATGGTCGCGAGTCGCGCTACAGCTCCATCGAGTACGGCCGCTGCGCCGGCGACATCAGCAACAACCAGGGCCTGCTGGCCTGCAACGGCGCCCAGGCGCGCCTCGAGAACCGCGGTGGCGGCAATGGGGGCGGCAACGGCGGCGGCAACAACGGCGGGGGCTGGAACGGCCGCCAGCCCGACGGCAGCTACACGCGCAGCTGCAACAGCATCCGCGTCGACAGCGGCCGCCTCTACGCCCAGTGCTCCGACACCCGCGGCGACCGGCGCTCGACCTCGATCGAGTTTGGCCAGTGCCGGGGCGACATCAGCAACAGCAACGGCCTGCTGGCCTGCAACGGCGCGCTCGGCCGGTTCGAGCGTGACGACCGTCCCGGAAACGGCGGCGGCTGGGGCGGCGGCAACGGCCCGGGCAATGGCAACGGCGGCGGCAACGGCGGCGGCTGGGGCGGACGCAACTCCATCACCGTCTATGAGGATTCCAACTTCCGCGGCGGCTCGGCGACCTTCAACGGCGAAATGCCCAACCTCGGCCGTCGCCAGCTGAACGACAACATCAGCTCCATGCAGATGAACGGTGCCTGGGAAGCCTGTTCGGATCCGTACTTCCGGGGGACCTGCCAGACCTTCACCGGCGACGTCCGCAACCTGAACAACACCGCGCTCAACGACCGGATCTCGTCGCTGCGTCCTGTGCGCGGCTGGTAGACCCTAAAGGGTCAGGACCACCTTGCCGATGTGATGGCCCGCTTCCAGCCGGAGGTGGGCCTGATCGGCCTGTTTCAGCGGGAAGGTCGCCTCGACCGGCGGCCGCACCGCCCCGGACGCCACCCAGGGCCAGACGGTCGCCTCGACCGCCGCCGCCAGCCGCGCCTTCTCGTCGGCCGGCCGTGCCCTGAGGGTCGAGCCGGTCAGGACGATGCGTTTCATCATCAGTTCCGACAGATTGACCTCGGCCCGCGCGCCTGAAAGCGTCGCGATCACCACCCAGCGGCCGAAGGGCTTGAGCGCCTTCAGGTTCAGGGCGGCATAGTCGGCGCCGACCATGTCCAGCACCACATCGACTCCGCCCGCCTCAGCGAGCGCCGCCGCCAGATCGTCTGTCTTCGCATCCAGACTGATGTCGGCGCCGAGGGCTTTCGCCGCCGCCGTCTTCTCCGGCCCGCGCGAGGTGCCGATGACCCGCGCGCCCGCCGCCTTGGCCATCTGAATGGCGGTGACCCCGATGCCGCTGGTTGCGCCGTGGATCAGCAGGGTCTCGCCCGCCTTCAGCGCCCCGCCTTCGAAAACGTTGGTGAAGACGGTGAAGACCGTCTCGGGCAGGGCCGCCGCCTGGACGAAATCCAGCCCGTCCGGGATCGGCAGGGCGTGGCGGGCGTCGACCACCGCATATTCGGCATAACCCCCGCCGCCGAGCAGGGCGCAGACCCGGTCGCCGACGCTCCAGCGGGCAGCGCCCTCCCCCACCTGATCCACCTCGCCGGCGACCTCCAGCCCCAGGATGTCGGGCGCGCCGGGCGGGGCGGGATAGTAGCCGAGGCGCTGCAGCAGATCGGGCCGGTTGACCCCGGCGGCCTTCACCCGGATGCGGATCTGGCCCGGTCCCGCGATGGGATCGGGCCGTTCGCCGGGCGTCAGGGCCTCGGCGGGACCGGCGCCGCCGGCAATCTCGATCGTCCGCATTCGGGGCAAACCTTGCAATCGGGGATATCCAGGCGCTCAGATAGGGGCTTGCACCACGCCTGACCATGGAGGCCAAGGATGACGTTCGAAGATCTGGAGCCCCGCTCGGGGCGCGGCGCGACCCTGACCGCCCTGGCCCGCGAAGATCTGGACCTCTATTCCGTCGAGGAGCTGAACGAGCGGATCGAGGCCCTGCAGGCCGAGATCGACCGCGCCAGGGCCGCCATCGACGGCAAACACGCAAAGAAGAACGCCGCCGACGCCCTGTTCAACTTCCGAAGTTGATGGCGAAGCCGATGCGTTTCGTCCCGGAATGGTTTGACAGCGTCGCCGTTCGTGGCATGGCGGTTGCAGACCGGATCGTGACCACGCCTGTCAGGGGCGAGAACGGGACGGACGCGTACGTATTCCATGAGTATGATTGAGTTGATGGCCAGCGACGACCAACAGTCCGGCGACCCGACCCGCGCGCGCAGCCGTGCGGCGGAGATCCATGATTTCGCCCGTTCGGAACTGTTCGAGCGCACCTTCCGCGAAGGCATGGAGCTGGTCGAGGAGACCGCGACCTATCTGGACGGCGACGGCCGCCGGGAATCCAAGCTGCTGTCGCGCGCCGCGGCCCTGGCCTATGCCGCCGAGAGCATGAAGCTGACGACCCGTTTGATGCAGGTCGCCTCCTGGCTGCTGGTCCAGCGCGCCGTCCGCGAGGGCGACATGGAGCCCGAGGCCGCCTGCGATCCCCGCTATCGCCTGACCGCCCGCCCGCTGGAAAGCGAGCCGAGCCACGCCGAACTGCCCATCGCCCTGATCGAATACGTCGTCCGGGCCGAGAAGCTGCACGACCGGGTCCTGTACCTGGACCGCCGGATGTATCTGGACGCCCCCGCCGAGGCCGAGGCCAACCCGGTCCTCAGCCAGCTGGGCATGCTGGAAGCGGCCTTCCGGTCTTAAGGCTCCGTGGTGCGCGCGGGCGATCCGCGCTAACCTCGATTCATGGTCAAACCTCCCCGCCGCCCGTCCGGTCCTTCCACCGGCGGCCTTCCCGACAAGGAAACCCTGCTGCGCTTCCTGCGCGAGGCGGGTGAAGCCGACAAATCCGATCTGGCCCGCGCCTTCGGCCTGAAGGGCGCGGAACGCCGCGCCCTGCGCGAAATGCTGCGCGAGCTCGAAGCTGAAGGAAAGTTGGGCAAGCGCGGTCGCAAGGGCTTCTCCGAAGCCGGCGCCCTGCCCCCGGTCGGCGTCGTCGATGTGGTCGAAAAGGATGTCGACGGCGAGCTCTATGTCCGGCTGGTCGAGGCCGCCGCCGACGCCCCGCGCGCCGTCCTGATCCCCGACAAGACCGGCAAATCGGGGCCGGCGCCCGGCATGGGCGACCGCCTGCTCGTCAAATTCGAACGGGGCGAGGAAGGCTGGGAAGCCCGCGTCGTCAAGAAGCTGGACAACGGTCACGGTCGCATCCTGGGCGTCATCCGCAAGTCCAACCGCGAGACCCGCGTCGAGCCCGTCGATCGACGTTCCAAGGACGTGCTGTTCATCCCGCCCCTGCTGGCCGAGGACCTGCGCGACGGCGACCTGGTCCTGGCCACGGCGGAGAAGTCCGACCATCGCCACGGGCCCAAACGCGGCAGGATCCTCGAGAAGATCGGCAAGGAGGACGACCCCCGCGCCGCCTCCCTGATCGCCATCTACGCCCACGGCGTCCCGACCGGCTTCTCCGACGCCGTCGAGAAGGAGGCCGAGAACCAGGACCTGCCGACGCTGAAGGGTCGCGACGACCTGCGCGACATTCCCTTCGTCACCATCGACCCCGCCGACGCGCGCGACCACGACGACGCCGTCTTCGCCCAGCGCGACGAGGACGAGAAGAACCCCGGCGGCTGGATCGTCTGGGTCGCCATCGCCGACGTCGCCGCCTATGTCCGCCCCGGCACGGCGCTTGACCGCGAGGCCCGGGCCAAGGGCAACTCCACCTACTTCCCCGACCGCGTCGAGCCGATGCTGCCCGAGCGGCTGTCGAATGGCCTCTGCAGCCTCAAGGAAGGCGAGAACCGCGCGACCCTCTCCGTTCGCATGGTCTTCGACAAGGAGGGCAAGAAGACGGGCCACAAGTTCCACCGCGGCCTGATGCGGTCCCACGCCAAGCTCAGCTACGAGCAGGCCCAGGCCGCCATCGACGGGGTCGAGAACGGCGGCGGCACGGACGACACCACGGGTCCGATCATGGACACCATCCTGTACCCGCTGTGGAACGCCTATCAGACCATGCTCAAGGGCCGACTGAAGCGCAGCCCGCTGCAGATCGAGAGCGCCGAGCGCCGGATCCTGATGGGCAAGGACGGGGGCATCGCCGCCATCGTCCCACGCAAGTCGCTGGAGGCCCACCGGCTGATCGAGGAGATGATGATCCAGGCCAACGTCTGCGCGGCGGAAACGCTGGAGCAGAAGAAGGTCCCCCTGATCTACCGCGTCCACGAGGCGCCCAGTCAGGAGAAGATCTTCAACCTGGCCGACTTCCTCTCGACCATCGCCATGCCCTGGAACAAGGGCGAGCCGGCGACGACCAAACGGTTCAACAAACTGCTGGACCAGACCCGCGACGGTCCCCACGCCGATGTCGTCAATGAGGTCGTGCTGCGCAGCCAGATGCAGGCGGTCTATTCGCCGGACAATGTCGGCCACTTCGGCCTGCACCTCGACCGCTACGCCCACTTCACCTCGCCGATCCGGCGCTATTCCGACCTGATCGTGCACCGGGGCCTGATCCGGGCGCTGAATCTCGGGTCGGACGGGCTGACGGACCGCGAGATCGCCGAGCTTCAGGCCATCGCCGAACAGGTGACCCAGACCGAGCGCCGCTCCATGGCCGCTGAGCGCGACGCCATGGATCGCTATGTCGCCGCCTTCCTCGAGGACCGCGTCGGGGCGACCTTCGACGGGCGGATCACCGGCGTCACCCGCTTCGGCCTGTTCGTGCGGCTGGAGGAGACCGGCGCCGACGGCCTGGTCCCCGTCTCCTCGCTCGGCGACGAATACTTCACCCACGACGACCGCGCCCACGCCCTGGTCGGCGAACGCTCGGGCCAGCGCTACACCCTGGGCCGCGCCGTGCAGGTGAAGCTCAAGGAGGCCACCCCGGTCACCGGCGGACTGCTGTTCGAGATGCTGTCGGACCCGGAGCCGCGCGATCCCAACGCCCCGCGCCCCCGCTACGGCGTCCGCGCCCGCGACCGCGGTCCGGGCGGCGGCAACGGTCCGCCCAAGCGCGGCTCCGGCCGTCCCGGCGGTCCCAAACCTCCGCGCGGCGGCCGGCCTTCGGGCGGGCTTAAGGGCGTCAGGAAGGGCAAGCGCAAATGACCGTGCGACTGATCGGCGTTTCCGGCAGCCTGCGCGCCGGCTCGTTCAACACCGCCCTGCTGCGCGCGGCGCAAGGCATGACGCCGCCAGACGTGGAGCTGGTCGCGGGCTCGATCGAGGGCATCCCGCTGTACAACGGCGATCTGGAGCGGGATCAGGGCATTCCCTCCGCCGTGACGGCGCTCAAGGACCTGATCCTCGGCGCCGAGGGCCTGATGCTGTTCACGCCCGAGTACAACAACGGCATCCCCGGGGTGTTCAAGAACGCCATCGACTGGCTCAGCCGCCCGTCGTCGGACATCGGCCGTGTCTTCGGCGGACGGCCGGTGGCGGTGCTGGGCGCCTCGCCGGGCGGCTTCGGCACGATCATGAGCCAGGCCGCCTGGCTGCCCGTGCTGCGCACCCTCGGCGCCGACCACTGGGCCGGTGAGCGTCTGATGGTCCAGCGCGCCGGTTCGGTCTTCAACGAGAACGGCGAACTGACCGACGAGGCCATCGCCCGTCGCCTCGCCGCCTTCGTCGCGGGGTTCGCCGGTCACTGCGAACGGGTTCGGAACCCCTAGGCCAGCCGCTCCGTCAGGAAGTCGACGAAGACCCGGACCCGCGCCGGCATATTGGCGCCGCCGACGAAGACCGCATGGATCGGCTCGCGGTCACCGGGGTTGAAGGCCTCCAGCAGGGGGACCAGCCGCCCCTCGCGAATGTCGTCCACGGCGCTGAACGCCCCGACCCGGGTGATGCCCACCCCGTCCCGCGCCAGCTGGGTCAGGGTTTCGCCGTTGTTGGCCTCGACCGGCCCGTGGACCGTCAGGGCGAAGTCGCGGCCGTCGCGCCGGAACGGCCAGACCGGCTCGGCCCGGCGGAAGTTGAAGTTCAGACAGTCGTGGTCCAGCAGGTCCGCGGGAACCTTCGGTACTCCCCGCCGCGCCAGATAGTCGGGCGAGGCGACCACCACCCGCCCGGTCTCGCCCAGCTTCCTCGCGGTCAGGCCGCTGTCGGCCAGCAGGCCGAAGCGGATCGCCACATCCGCCTGCCCGGCCGCCACATCGACCAGCCCGTCGGTCAGGCCGATATCGACCAGGATGTGCGGATAAAGCGCGGTGAACTCGCGCAGCAGAGGCACGATGACCAGCCGTCCGTGGGCCAGGGCGACGCTGACCCGCAAGCGTCCCCTCGGCGCGCCCTGATCGGCGACCGACTGCTCGGCGTCAGCGATGTCGGCCAGGATGCGCCGCGCCGCCGCCAGATAGGACTGGCCCTCGGCCGACAGGGTCAGCTGCCGCGTGGTCCGCAGCATCAGCCGCACGCCCAGCCGCGCCTCGATCCGGTCGACGGTCCGCCCCACGGCCGAGGGCGTCAGCCCCAGCCGTCGCCCCGCCGCCGACAGGCTGCCGGCGTCGACCACGGCGGCGAAGACCTCCATCTCCCGCGCCCGATCCGTTCCCGTCTGCACTTGTGCGTTCAAAGCAAATATCCTTGGCCCGAGACCCCACTAAACCCACGCGCGCCTCGCGTCCATTTGTGCACCCGGACACATTGGAGCGGTCAGTCATGGAATATCGTCAACTCGGCGCATCGGGCCTGCGGGTCCCGGTTCTCAGCTTCGGCACGGGGACGTTCGGCGGCTCCGGCCCCCTGTTCGGCGCATGGGGGACCAGCGACGTCGACGAGGCCCGCCGCCTGATCGACATCTGCCTGGAGGCCGGGGTTACTCTGTTCGACACCGCCGACGTCTATTCCGACGGCGCCTCCGAGCGGGTGCTGGGCGAGGCGATCAAGGGCCGTCGCGACGACGTCCTGATCTCGACCAAGACCGGCCTGCCGACCGGCGATGGCCCCGGAGAGTGGGGCGTGTCGCGCGGCCGTCTGATCCGCTCCGTCGACGACGCCCTGAAGCGGCTCGGCACGGACCATATCGACCTGCTGCAACTCCACGCCTTCGACGCCTCGACCCCGGCCGAGGAGCTTCTGGCGACCCTCGACGTCCTCGTGAGCTCCGGCAAGGTCCGCTATACCGGCGTCTCCAACTATCCGGGCTGGGCCCTGATGAAGGCGCAAAGGATCGCCGAGCGCGACGCCAGGCCCCGCTTCGTCGCCCATCAGGTCTACTACTCCCTGATCGGCCGGGCCTATGAGGCCGATCTGATGCCGCTGGCGGCCGACCAGAACATCGGCGCCCTGGTCTGGAGCCCCCTCGGCTGGGGACGCCTGACCGGCAAGATCCGCCGTGATGCGCCCATCCCGGCCGGCAGCCGGCTGCACGACACCGCCGTCTTCGCCCCGCCGGTCGAGGATGAGCACCTGTACCGTGTCGTCGATGCGCTCGACGCCGTCGCCGCCGAAACCGGCAAGACCGTGCCCCAGATCGCCCTGAACTGGCTGCTGCAACGCCCGACCGTGTCCTCGGTCATCATCGGCGCCCGCAATGAGGAACAGCTGCGCCAGAACCTCGGGGCTGTCGGCTGGACGTTGACGGCCCAACAGGTCGCCGTGCTCGACGCCGCCAGCGACGTCCTGCCCGCCTATCCCCACACCCCCTATCGCCAGCAGGCCGGCTTCGCCCGCCTCAACCCGCCGCTCGTCTGAGCCGAGACAACGATGAAACTGAACCTCCCCCTCCTCGCCCTCGCCGCCGGCGCCTTCGGCATCGGCGTGACCGAGTTCGCCCCCATGGGCCTGCTGCCCGTGATGGCCACCGATCTCGGCGTCTCCATCCCCACGGCAGGCCTGCTGATCAGCGCCTATGCGCTGGGCGTCATGCTCGGCGCCCCGCTGATGACCCTGACCACCGGCCGGGTTCCCAGACGCACCCTGCTGATCGGCCTCGTCGGCATCTTCACGGTCGGCAACCTGCTGTCGGCGGTCTCGACCGACTATACGATGCTGCTGATCGCCCGGATCGTGACCTCCCTGAACCACGGCGCCTTCTTCGGCGTCGGCTCGGTCGTCGCCGCCGGCCTCGTCGCCCCCAACCGTCGAGCGGGCGCGGTCGCCGCCATGTTCATGGGCCTGACCATCGCCAATGTCGTCGGCGTGCCGCTGGCGACGTGGGCCGGAGACGTCCTGGGCTGGCGCGCCTCCTTCTGGGGCATCGCCGGGATCGGCGCGGTGGTCATGGCCGCCCTGCGCCTGACCTTGCCGGCCCTGCCCGCGCCGACGGGCGGAAACGTCGCCGACGAACTGCGCGTCCTGAAGAAGGGATCGGTCCTTTCGGCCCTGGCCCTGACCGTGATCGGGTCCAGCGCCATGTTCACCGTCTTCACCTATATCGCCCCGATCCTGAAAGAGCAGACCCACGCCTCCCTCGGCTTCGTCACCGCCATGCTGGTGACCTATGGCCTCGGCCTGACGCTCGGGAACTGGCTGGGCGGGCGGTTCGCGGACAAGTCGGTGGACCGCACCCTGATCGTCACCCTGGCCGCCCTCGCCGTCCTGCTGGTCGCCTTCGCCCTCGTCATGCCGTTCGCGGCGCCCAGCGCGGTGGTCATCTTCCTGTGGGGCGTGGCCAGCTTCGCCCTCGTCCCGCCGCTGCAGGTTCGGGTCATGACCGCCGCCGCCGATGCGCCCAACCTCGCCTCGGCGGTCAATATCGGCGCCTTCAACCTCGGCAACGCCATCGGCGCGGCCCTGGGCGGGGCGGTGATCGCGGGCGGGCTGGGGCTTCCGGCGGTCGCCCTGGCCGGCGCGGTCGCGGCCGCCGCGGGTCTGGTCTTCGCCCTGATCCTCGCGCGGCCTGCGAGGCGGATCGCGACGGCCGAGGGGACGGCCTGAGCTAGGCCGTCCGCTTCGTCATCAGCCGGGCGAGGTCGGCGGTCGGGTAGGCGACCTCCCCGGTCATCCATGACTTGAGCATGGCCAGTTGCCCCGCCGCCGCACCCGCCGCGATCAGGGCCGTCGGCCCCTCCCCGTCGGCCTGTTCCATCCGCGCCGCGATCATCGCCGCCAGCTTGCGCTGCAGCTTGTCCAGCAGGCCGGAGGCGAACAGCATCCGGCCCAGCGACCTCTGCTCCCACAGATGGGCCAGCATGGCCTGCAGCCGGTAGACGTCGCCGCGTCCCACGGCGGCGTCGGCCAGCGGGATGAACAGGGGGTCGATCACCGCGACCAGAACCTCGTCCTTGTTGCGGAAATGCTCATAGAAGGTCGAGCGCCCGACCCCGGCCTCGGCGATCACATCCGCCGTGCGGATCGCGTCATAGCGCCGCGAGAACATCAGCCGGATGAAGGCCTCCGAGATCGCCGCCCGCGTGCGGCGTATCCTCCGGTCCATCTCCTGCGCGTCATGGGTCATGACCGCACGATAGGGCATCCGGCGGCGGCTGTTCAGTCGTCCCCTTCCGGACAAATGGCGGCGAAAGTCCGGAAGCGGACTCCGCGCCGGATCGTCCCTCGCAGCCTCCCTTCCGGCTCGTCACCCTCGCGCGACCATTTCAGGAGGGGCCAATGACCAACGAGACCAACACCACAGACACGGGAACGGACGACCGCCTGGGCGGCGGATTGATGCTGGGCGGGACCCTGGCGGCCCTGTTCCTGATGATGCACCACCCGACCTCCCTGCACGGGCCGGACGACGGCCATCTGATGCGCGACTGGAGCAACGGGCTGGTCCATGGCGGGATGATCGCCTGCATCCTGATCCTGATGGCCGGCGCAACGGTGCTGCCGCGTCGGCTGGGCGAGCGCTATCTGTCGGTGCGCGCCGGCGCCCTCGCCTTCAACGGCGGGATGGCCGCCCTGATCGGCGCGGCCCTGGTCAACGGCTTCGCCGTGCCCCGGATCATGGCCCACGCAGCCAATCATGAGCTGGCCCGGCTTCAGGCCGCGCCCTTTGGCGCCCTCAATCAGGTGCTGGCCTTCTTCGGCATGATCCTGATCGGCCTCGCCTGCGCGCTGTGGGCCGTGCGGATGCTGCGGCTGGGCTTGATGACAAAGATCGCAGGCGGCCTCGGCATCGTCGTCGCCCTCCTCTCGGGCTGGTGGCTGATGCACGGCCACGGCGACTTCAGCCTGCTTCCGGCGGTGATCGCCCTGGCCGTCTTCGCCGTCTGGTCGCTGGCCGTGGCGATCCAGCTGATCAGGCGCGAGATCTGATGTTCGCGTGCGGCCCTGTTCTGGCCCGCCCCCGGTGCTATGACGGCCGGGTGAGCGAGCTTGAACCCTTTGACGCCCGGCAGGATCTGAAGGACGCCCCGCGCGTCGGCGGGCGGATGCGGCCCAGGGACGCGGCGACCCTGATCCTGTTCCGCGACGGAGGTGCCGGGCCGGAGGTGCTGATGGGCCGCCGCGCGCCGGGCCACGTCTTCATGGCCTCCAAATGGGTCTTTCCCGGCGGTCGGGTCGAGCGCGGCGACTTCACCGCCGCCTCCACCGGCGATCTGGTCGAGGCCGCCCGGCTGGAGGCCGAGGTCCCGGCCCGTCGCGCCCGGGCCCTGGCGCTCGCCGCCATTCGCGAGACCTTCGAGGAGACGGGGATGATGCTGGCCCGGCCGGCCCCGGTCGCCTCCGTCGCCGGCGGCTGGCGCGAGTTCCGGGCCGTCGGCGCCCTGCCCGACCTGTCGGTCCTGACCTATGTCGCCCGCGCCATCACCCCGCCCGGTCGCACCCGCCGCTTCGACGCCCGCTTCTTCATGGCCGAGGCCTCGGGCCTGCTGACGCCCGAACCCACCGCCGGATCGGGCGAGCTGGACGAGATCGCCTGGATGCCCTTGGCTGAGGCCCGGACGCTGGAGCTGCCCGCCATCACCCGCATGGTGCTGGGCGAGGCCGCCGAACGCCGCGCCGACCCGGACCGCATCCCGCCCTTCGTCCGCTTCGTGCGCGGATCGCATATCATCACACGGGACTGACCATGACCGGCATCACCCTGCGCCTGACCATCGCCGATCCGGTCCCCGGCATGACCTACAGCCTGCAGGACCAGAAGTCTGTTCCCGTGGGGCCTGTGGTCGCGACCGACACTCCCCTGTCCTTCGACGTGCCGGTCAAACTGTCCGACGACAACCGCCTGACCGGTCCCTTCGTCCGCCGTGAAGGTAAGGAGCGCCGCTTCGTCTATATCGCCATCGGCGGACAGGCTGGAGGGCACACGACGGTCAGCCGCCGCGCCAAGATCGACGTCCACCAGCTGGGCCCTCTGCTGGATCAGGCGCGGGCCGGAAAGGTGCTGGCGGTGACCCTTCCGGGCCGCGACAAGGACGGTCTGCCGGCCTGTGCGACGGTCAAACCGATCGAGCCGTGGCGCGCTGTCTGAATCCACGTTGACTTCCGGGCGCGCCTGAGTATGTTCCGCGCCTCTTATTTTAGCGGCTTTCGCCGTCGCAGAGGTAATTCCGATGGCCAAGCCGGCTTCTATCAAAATCCGCCTGAACTCGACCGCCGACACCGGCTTCTTCTATGTCACCAAGAAGAACGCCCGCACCATGACCGAGAAGATGGTCGTCAACAAATACGACCCGGTCGCGCGCAAGCACGTCCAGTTCAAGGAAGGCAAGATCAAGTAAGATCTGGCCAACCGCCTGAGTTCGAAACGCCCGGCTGGTCCTCCAGCCGGGCGTTTTGCTTTGGGCCTCGCCGTCGCCGGACAAACGCAAAGCTGGTATCCTGCCCGCATATACAACGGGGAGGCAGGTCAGTGAATCCGAACAAGGCGTTGTGGGAAAAGGGTGATTTCACCAAACTGGCGGCGGCGATGCGCGACAGCGGCGCGGCCTTCGTCGAGGGACTGGGCGTCGGTCCCGGGATGGCGGTGCTGGACCTCGGCTGCGGCGACGGCACGACAGCCCTGCCCTCGGCCCGTCTGGGCGCGGACGTTCTGGGCGTCGACATCGCCAGCAATCTGGTTGCGGCCGGCAACGCCCGCGCCGCCGAGGCCGGGCTGACCAACCTGCGCTTTCAGGAAGGCGACGCCTCGGCCCTGACCGATCTCGAGGACGAGCGCTTCGATCTGGTGGTCAGCGTCTTCGGCGCCATGTTCGCGCCCCGACCCTTCGACGTGGCCTCGGAGATGGTGCGGGTCACCAAACCCGGCGGCCGGATCGTCATGGGCAACTGGATTCCCGGCGACCCGACCCTGGTCGCCCAGGTGCTGAAGATCGCCTCTGCCTACAGCCCGCCCCCGCCCGAGGGCTTCGTCAGCCCCATGACCTGGGGCGTACCGGCCAATGTCGTCGAACGGTTCGGCGCGGCGGGCATCCCCGCCGACCACATCAGCTGCGAGCCCCAGACCTATCTGTTCAGCCGCCCGGGGACGGTGACGGAGTTCCTCGACACCTTCCGCAACTTCTACGGCCCGACGATGAACGCCTATGAGGCGGCGGCGAAGGACGGGCGCGCCGAGGAGCTGCACGCCGAGCTCCTGGCCCTGTTCGAGGCCCAGAATCAGGGCGAGCGGGGCCAGATCGTGGTTCCCGCCACCTTCCTGAAGGTCGTGGTGCGGAAGTAGGCTGCTTCTACGCAGCCCCGTCCTACGCAGCCCGGGCGATGACCTGGTTGCGGCCCGAGGCCTTGGCCTCATAGACGCCCTCGTCGGCCCGCTTGAGCAGGGCCTCGGGGGTGTCGTCCGACCCGATGGTCGCCGAAACGCCGATCGAGACCGTCACGGTCAGGTGTTCCTTGCCGCCCATGACCCGGAACGGGGCCAGGCCGATGTCGCGGCGGATGCGGTCGGCGATGCGATGGGCGTCGGCCAGGGTGGTGTCGGGCATGACCACCACGAACTCCTCCCCGCCCAGACGGCAGGGCAGGTCGACGGCGCGGACATTGGTCGCCAGCCGCACGGCGAACTCGGTCAGGACCTCGTCCCCCGCGTCGTGGCCGAACCCGTCGTTGACCGACTTGAAGTGGTCGATGTCCAGCACCAACACCGCGACGGGATCGCCGCCGTGGTTGGCGCGCTGGACGAAGGCCTGCAGCTGGCCGGCCATATAGCGGCGATTGTGCAGCCCGGTCAGGGCGTCGGTGACCGCCATCTCGAGGCTGTAGTCCAGCTTCTCGCGCAGGAAGTCGGTGTAACGCTTGCGGCGGATCTGGGTCCGCGCCCGGGCCGCCAGCTCTTCCGAATCGATGGGCTTGGACAGGATGTCGTTGACGCCCAGCTCCAGCGCCTTGACCAGCCGCGGCCGCTCGGCGGCGTCGACGATGGCCAGGATGGGCAGGTGGCGGGTCGGTTCGGCCGAGCGCACCTGGGCGATCAGGCGCAGGCCGTCGAAGCTCTCGGCCGCCGTATTGACGATCATCAGGTCGATCAGACCCTTGGAGGCGATCAGGGCGGCGCCCGCGTCGGTCTCGACCACCGGCCGGTGCTCGCGCGACAACTCCTCGACGATCTTGGCCGACTGGCGCTCGTTGTCGTCGACGATCAGGACCCGACCGCCCGAACCCCGCAGTCGCCCGGCGCCGTCGGTGGAGACGCCCAGGCGGCGGCCGCTCTCCTCGCGCTCGCGCAGCTCGTCCATGATCAGCTTCAGCCGGACCAGCGAGCGAACGCGGGCGAACAGCACCAGGTCGTCCAGCGGCTTGGTCAGGAAGTCGTCGGCGCCGGCGTCCAGCCCGCGGATACGGTCCTCGCGACCGTCCAGGGCGGTGACCAGGACCACCGGGATGTGGCGGGTCTCCGGATCGGCCTTCAGCCGCTTGCAGGTCTCGAACCCGTCCATGCCGGGCATCATGACGTCCAGCAGGATGATGTCGGGCTTCTCGGCCGAGGCCAGCTTCAGGGCCGTCAGACCGTCGTGGCAGCTCAGGACGTCGTAATACTCGAGCGTCAGCTTGGCCTCGAGCAGGCGGACGTTCGGCTCGACGTCGTCGACGACCAGGATGCGCGCGGTCATCGGGTCGTCACCGGGGCCGGGGTCCCGAGGTGCTTCCGCACGGTCTCGAGGAAGTGCATCACCGAGATGGGCTTGGAGATATAGGCCTCGCAGCCGCCCTGGCGGATCCGTTCCTCGTCGCCCTTCATGGCGAAGGCGGTGACGGCGATGACCGGGATGTGGGCCAGCTCCTCGTCGTCCTTCAGCCATTTGGTGACTTCGAGACCCGAGATCTCGGGCAGCTGGATGTCCATCAGAATCAGATCGGGCATGTGCTGGCGCGCGAGGGCCATGGCCTGCAGACCTTCGCGGGTCTGCAGGGTCTGGTACCCTTGCGAGTCGAGCAGATCATGAAACAGCTTCATGTTCAGCTCGTTATCCTCGACGATGAGGACTTTCTTGGACATCATCACCTGGTCTGGTTCGCCTCCGGTCGCGCTGCGGCGGGGAGGCTGGGTCGCCTTCTTCCCGTGCAATATGGGCGCCCGGGTCTTAAGTTGACGTGAAGCCGGAACCGCCCGGGGAGATTGGGTTTTGGCCATCACGGCCATCTGTCGCGACTGTCTGTGGACCGGGGCCGAGGCGCCGGCTGAAAAGCGCTGTCCGGACTGCGGTTCGCGGCGTCTGGTCTGCGATCCCGAGCTCGACCAGCTGACCATCGCCCACCTGGATTGCGACGCCTTCTACGCCTCGGTGGAGAAGCGCGACCGGCCCGAACTGAGGGACAAGCCGGTCATCGTCGGCGGCGGCGTCCGGGGCGTGGTCTCGACCTGCTGCTATGTCGCGCGGATGTACGGCGTCCATTCGGCCATGCCGATGTTCAAGGCGCTGAAGGCCTGTCCCGACGCCACGGTGATCAAGCCCGACTTCACCAAGTACGTCTTTGAATCGCAGCGGATCTTCGGCTTCGTCGGCGAGCTGACGCCACTGGTCCAGACCTTGTCGCTGGACGAGGCCTGGATCGATCTGGCGGGCACCGAACGGCTGAACGGCGGACCGCCGGCGCTACAGCTGATCCGGCTGATGAAGCGGATCGAGGAGGAGACGGGCCTCACCGTCTCCATCGGCCTGGCGCCCAACCGCTTCCTCGCGAAGATGGCCTCCGAGATGGACAAGCCGCGCGGCTTCTCGGTCGTCTCGAAGCGTGATGCCCAGGCCATTCTCGCGCCCCGCCCGGTCACCGCCCTGCCCCACGTCGGGCCGGTGTTCGGCAAGACCCTGAGGAGCGACGGCTTCAACACCATCGGCGACCTGGCCGCCGCCGATGTGAAGGATCTGGTCAAGCGTTACGGCGAGACGGGCCTGCGGCTGCACGACCTGTCCCACGCCCGCGACAACCGCCCGGTGCGCCCCGAACACGATCGCAAGGGTATGAGCGCCGAGACCACGTTCAACACCGATCTGACGGCGATGGAGGATCTGGAGGCCGAGCTCTGGCCCCTGTGCGAGAAGCTGGCCTCCAAGGCGCGGCGCGACGGCGTGGCCAGCCGGGTGGTGGTGCTCAAGCTGCGCCGCACCGACTTCAAGATCATCACCCGCCGGATCACCGCGCCCGAGCCGATCCAGACCGCCCGCGCCCTGTTCGCCATCGGCCGCGACCTGCTGAAACCGGAACTGGGTCAGCCCTATCGGCTGATCGGCATCGGCATGGCGGATGTGGTCGATGCGGTCGAAGGCCCCACCGGCCTGTTCGCCTCCACCGAAAGCCGTGCCCTGAAGACCGAGACCACCATCGACAGGCTGCGCGCCAAGTTCGGCAAGGACGCGGTGGTGGCGGGGCGGGCGCTGCGGAAATGACCTAGGGCGCCTTCTCCGCCCGCGCGGTCAGATAGGCGTGGAGCGCGGCGATATCCTCATCGGTGAAGGCGCTGAAGTTCTCGCGGGCGACCTCGGACATCAGCCCCTTCTCCTTGCCGTCCATGGCGACCCCGGTGCGCATCAGCTTCGTGAAGCCCGGCAGGTCGTAAGACGCCGCGATCAGCAGGTCCGGCGTAAAGCCCGGCTCGCCCTTGAGGTTCGACCGGTGGCACTCGCCGCAGACTGTCTGGGCCAGATGCCGTCCGCGCGCGAACGACGGCCCGAGGTCCGGCGCCGGGTTCGCCCTGGCCTCCGCGACCCAGGCCGGGGTCGGCTTCTCCCGGCCCAGCAGGATCTTCAGCCGGCCCAGAGGCCCGAAGCGCTCGCGCGGGCGGTCGGGTCCCGCGGCCGGATGGGTGCGCAACCAGGCGATGACGTCGGCGACCTCGGCGTCGGTCATGGTGGTCCAGGTCTCCGACGGCATGGCCCAGAGGGTCGAGCCGTCGGCGCGCACGCCCGAGCGGATCGCCCGCGCCAGCTGGCTATCGGTATAGTGAGGCAGAACCCGCGTCAGGTTGGCCGTATAGACCGTGCCGTTCCACGGATCGCTGTGCCAGACCTCGCCCTGCAGATTGCGCTGGTGGCAGCCGTCGCAGCCCGACACCCGGCCGATATAGGCGCCGCGCGCCACCGCTCCGGGATCGCTCGCCGCCACGATGGTCGGCATCGGCGTTTCCGGCTTCGAGCGGATGATGATCTCGCTGCCGCCATAGACCACGACGAAGGCCAGGACGATCAGTCCCGTCAGGGCGATCAGCCCCCATCGGATGAACTTCAGCATCGGCCGATCCCCCAGCGACATCCGATGATCGCCGATATCCGAACCTCTGACCAGCCCCGTTCAACGCCCCTTAACGGCGATGTGTCAGGGTCCCGCCATGTCCGCCTTCATCGACAAGATGCGCCGCCGCGCCGGCCGCTACCTCGACGTCCGCCCGGTGCGGATCGCGCCCGAACGCGGCGTCTTCAGCCTGTCGTTCGACGACATTCCGCGCACCGCCTGGACCGAGGCCGGGCCGATCCTGGCCGAGCACGGCATCACGGCGACCTACTACGTCTGCGGCGGCCTGTCGGACGGGTCGAACATGGACCTGCCCCAGTTCTCCACCGATGACCTTCAGGCCCTGCATGCGGCCGGGCACGAGGTCGGTTGCCACACCTATGAGCATGTCTCGACCCTGACGATCTCCCCCGCCGAGTTGGACGCCAGCTTCGCCCGCAACGCCGCCTGGGTGGCCGAGCGGCTGGACGGCTATGTCATGCGCACCTTCGCCTATCCGTTCGGCGACGCGGCCCTGGCCTCCAAGCCCGTGGTCGACAGCCGCTTCCTGTGCGGACGCGGGGTCCGCGACGGGATCAATGCCGGGACGGCCGACCGCGCCCTGCTGCAGGCCATCGGTCTGGAGAGCCGCCGTATCCCCGGCTACGACCTCGAGGCGATGATGGCGAAGACGGCCGAGGAGAAGGGCTGGCTGATCGCCTATGGCCACGACGTCATGGACGGCCCGACGCCCTACGGCTGCACGCCGGATGACCTCGACCGCGTGATCCGTCTGGCGAAAGCCGCCGGTCTGGAGATCCTGCCGGTGGCGGCGGCGTGGGAGCGGGTGGCGGCCTGAACCGTCACGACCTAGGGTGATCGCCTGTCCGGGAGAACACCATGATCCACGCTGTGCTGATGATCGGCTTGCTCGCCTTCCCGTCGCCCGCCCCAGGTGGGTCAGCCGGCCAGTACGTCTGCAATGCGCCGACGGCGAACGAATGGCTGAAGCAGGGGCCAGCCGTGGGGACATCCGGCTTCACGGAGGTTGACAGGGCGCGGGTGCTGGCCGTCTCGGCGGACCTCGAGGCCGCCACGGCGATGTTGGCGACGGTGGACGCCATCGAGATCACGCCACAGCAGGCTCAGCGGTTCTCAGGCCAATCCGACTTGCCTGACGGCACGCCCTACCTTGCGCGCGCAGTCTTCCCGACCCCGCGCCCCATGGTGATTGTGAACTGGTATGGGGCCGATCTGTACGTGTTCGCGGGCGGACTGGGGTGCGCGCCCTATGAGAAGCATCCAGTCGTGGTCTTCCTCGACCAAAGGCCCGAGCGGGTGTTCGTCTCCGCCTCGGCCGCCCTCTGACGGTCAGGCCGCTTTCTTCTCCGCCTCGGCCATCGCCGCAGCCCGCTTCTCAGCCCAGGGGATCAGCGTCGACTTCGGCCAGGCGACCAGCCAGGAGCGCGGCAGGTATTCGCCGCTCTCGATCAGGGCGCGGCGGGTCGGCGAGGTGGCGCCGGCGCGGTCCGAATGGATCTGGCCCGGCCCCTGATGGATGATGAAGGCGCCGCCCTTCAGAGGATTGAGGCGCAGATAGGCCATGCGCGGGCTGATCGTCTCCAGCGGCGGATCGTAGAACCAGCTCGAACCGATCATGCCGGCCAGCTCGGGCCGGCGCTTGCAGATGGCGGCGGCCGAGGCCCAGGCCTGATCCCAGCCGGGTTCGGAGAAGTCGTCGGTGTGGCGGCTTTCGGTGTGGACCTCCAGCCAGGGCTTCTTCCAGCCCTGCGCCTTCACATAGGCGATCAGCTGGCTCCAGCCGTAGCCGTCGCGGCCGTTGCGGACCACCTGACCCGGCCCCATCGGCGAGGACAGGTCGATGGTCTGGGTCTTCGCGCCCGGAACGCTGAGCACCAGCGAGAAGCGCACATCCTTGGCCCAGTGGTCGCGGTCGTAGTCGGCGCCCGTCTCTGCGGCCTCGGTCAGGAAGGCGGCCAGCTTGTCGAGCCAGAAGGGATAGAACTGCAGCACCTCGGGCGGGAGGTCTGCCTCCTTGACCCGCCCCGGCAGCTCCAGCGCCCAGGTGGCCACGAGCGCGCGGCGCAGGGCGTCGGTCGCCCCCTCTCCGAGCGCCTCATCGGCCGCATGGGCCGGAAGGTCGAAATTCCAGTGGCTGGCCGAGGCCCTGGCCGAATAGACGGCCTCGACCGAGGCGATATCGACGACCGCACGCTCTTCGGCGCTGAGGCGGTCACGGATGGCCTTGAAGGCCGCGATCTGTGCAGTCGAGAGCGTTTCCATACCGCCAGCATGACACACGCCGGTTGGCGAACCTTTAAGCGGCCATACCGAGTTCGGCCCAAAGTTAGGAGGCGGCCACGATCCGGGTCCGATAGATGGAAGGCCTGCTGTCAGACAGGAGGTCAGCATGGACGAGATCGAGAGACTGAGGGGGCAGGCCCGCAAGGCGCGCCAGTTCGCCGTCTCCGTGGACGAGAAGACCCGTCTCGCGCTCGAGGACTACGCCCGCGAATGCGAGCAGAAGGCCGAGGAGATGGCCGAGGGACGCAGCGGCCCGCCCGAGGGAACCCGGCTTTCCTGAGCGGCTTGCGCGCCTTGGCGGATGACGGGACCGGCGCGGCGCGCTAAACCCCCGGCGTCCCTCAAAGGAGCATTCCGCATGACCGTCGCCGCCCGTATCGCCGAACTTGGCCTCACCCTGCCTGAGCCCGCCAAGCCGGTCGCCAGCTATGTCTCCTTCGTCCAGACGGGCAATCTGGTCCACATCTCGGGCCAGCTGTCGAACGACGCCTCGGGCGGGATCAAGGGCACCGTCGGCGTCGACGTGACCCCGGAACAGGCCGCCGCCGCCGCGCGCCTGTGCGCCATCAATCTGATCGCCCAGATCAACGCCGCCGTGGACGGCGATCTGGAGCGCGTCGTGCGCATCGTGAAGCTGGGCGGCTTCGTCCAGGCAGGACCGGGCTTCACCGCCATCCCCGCAGTGATCAACGGCTGCTCGGACCTGATGGTCGAGGTCTTCGGCGACGCCGGCAAGCACGCCCGCTCGGCCGTCGGCGTCTACCAGCTGCCGCTGGGCTTCGCCGTCGAGGTGGACGCCATCGTGGAAGTCCGCTGAGCCTGACGTCGAACTATACGATCCACGTCCATGACAGCCTCGCGGCCATCGGTCGCGAGGCCTGGGACGCCTGCGCCGACCTGACCGGCGATCCCTTCGTCAGCTACGACTTCCTGTACGCCTGCGAGGCCTCGGACAGCGCCGCGCCGCGTCAGGGCTGGGCCCCGCGCCACCTGTCCTTACGCGACGACAACGACGACGTGCTCGGTGTCATGCCCCTCTATCTCAAGGGCAACAGCCAGGGCGAATACGTCTTCGACCACAGCTGGGCCGACGCCTATGAACGGGCCGGCGGGCGCTACTATCCCAAGCTTCTGGGCGCCGTGCCCTTCACCCCCGCGACCGGACCGCGCTTCCTGCATGCGCCGGGCACGGACGCCGCGACGGTGCGGCAGGCCCTGCTGCAGGGCGCCCTGGGCCTGACCGGCCAGACGGGTGTCTCCTCCCTGCACGTCAACTTCCCGACCGAGGCCGAGTGGCTGGCCATGGGGGAGATGGGCCTGCTGCTGCGGCAGGACATGCAGTTCATCTGGCGCAACGACGGCTATCGGACCTTCGACGACTTCCTCGCCGCCCTGTCGTCCAACCGCCGCAAGACCATCCGCCGCGAGCGCCGCGACGCCCGCGAAGGCCTCGACATCCGCGTCCTGACCGGGGCCGAGATCACCGAAGCCCACTGGGACGCCTTCTTCGCCTTCTACATGGACACGGGGTCGCGGAAGTGGGGCCGGCCCTATCTGACCCGCGAGTTCTTCACGATGATCGGCCAGACCATGGCCGAGCGGATCGCGCTGGTGATGGCCTTCCGGGGCGAGACGCCGATCGCCGGGGCCCTCAACTTCATCGGCCGCGACGCCCTCTATGGGCGGCAGTGGGGCACGCTGGAGGACGTGCCCTTCCTCCACTTCGAGCTCTGCTACTACGCGGCCATCCAGTTCGCCATCGCGCGCGGCCTGTCGCGCGTCGAGGCGGGGGCGCAGGGCGACCACAAGATCGCGCGCGGCTATCTGCCCTCCCCGGTCTATTCAGCCCACTACATCGCCGACAAGGCGCTGAGGGTCCCGGTGGCGCGGTATCTGGATCAGGAACGCCCCGGCATGGCGGCGGAGATCGAGGCCATGACGCGCGAGCTGTCGCCGTATCGGGAGGGGTAGCGTGGAACTGACCGGTTCGCTGGCCTATCTGGCCTTCGCCGCCGTGGGCATCGGGTTGACAGCCTCATCCTGAGGCGACCGCCGGTGCGTCCGGGTCTGGCATACTTCCGGGCCGGACTGATCTTCTCGTCCGTGCTCCTGCTCGGTCAGGTGCTGGCCTTCCTGATCTTCGGCGCCTGGGTGCTTCCACCGTTGGGCGCCGTCGTCATCGGCTTCCTGATGCCCGGCGCGATGCGGCTGGTAACCTAGGCTTTCAGCGCTCGGAACCAGCGGTCCACCAGCACGGCCTCGGCGCGGCGAAGGGCCGTGCGTTCGGCGTTGTCGGCGTCGACGCCCCACTGGCGTTCCTGATAGTCCTCGTCGAGGCGGCTGAGGTCGAAGGCGGCCTCGCCGGTCAGGGCGCCGCGCATCACGGCCAGACCCAGCACGGCTGATCCCAGCAGGGGCACGGCGGTCGCCAGGGCCGTCAGAGCGAAGTCGTCGGCCTGAAGCGCCAGTTCACGAACCCGGGCGATGGAGGCCGGGTCCTGTTCGCGGTGGATGATGCCTTCGGTGGGCGTCAGGACGACGCCGAGGTCCGACGCGGCCCAGTCGCGCCACGGCCCCCAGGCCTTCGCCTGTTCGGCGACCAGTCCGCTCGGGTGTTCGGCCAGATAGCAAAGGGCGTCGGAGCCGGCGTAGGCGGCGATCTCATCCGCGACCGGCTCGCGCGTCTGGCTGACCCGGTCGATGGCGGTGGCCGCGAGGCGCGTCGCAGGCATGGTCCCCGGCTCGATGAACTCGCCTTGCGCAGCCCATTCGTCGGCGACCAGACGCGCCGAGGCCTCGGTCGGCAGCAGGAAGACGGCGTGGGCCGGAGTCTTGGGGGCGCGGCCGTCCAGCACCAGCTTCCAGCCGCCCTCTTCAGCGACGACGTCCGCCGTCTTCCAGAAGCGCTTCAGCCGCTCCTCCGACTCGCGGAACCCCTTGCGGGCGGCGACCATGGGGTCGAGCGGCGGGATGTGGCTCATCAGACGGTCTCAAATACTTCGGCGGCGAAGGCGGTCAGATGGGCATGGAGGTCGGCGAAGTCCACGGCGACGTGGCGTACGCCCGCCGCCCGCTGCTCCTCCGGCGTGTGGAAGCCCCACGAGACGCCGACGGCGGCGATGCCGGCGTTTGCGGCCATGGTCGCGTCATGGGCCGTGTCGCCGATCATGATGGCGGTCGAGGCCGCGCCCTCGCAGGCGGCCATGGCGGCCAGCAGCATGGCGGGATCGGGCTTGCCGGGACCGTCCTCGGCGCAGTGGGTGGAGGCGAAGAGCTCAGCCCAGCCCGGGCGGCCCATGTTGCGGGCGACGCCACGCCGGTTCTGACCCGTGGCCATCGACAGCCGCCAGCCGTCGGCCTTCAGCCGGTGCAGCAGGTCCATGGCGCCGTCGTAGAGCGGCTCCTCATGGCCCGCCTCGAACATGCGGCGGAAGCTGGCCTGGAAGGCCGCGACGAAGTCGGCCAGCTCGGCGTCCGTCAGCGAAGGCTCCAGCGCCTGCATGGCGTCGGGCAGGCTGAGACCCACGATCTGGCGCACCCGGTCATAGGCGGGATCGGGCAGGCCCAGCGCCCGCGACGCCTCGGTCGCCGCCTCGAAGATGGAGGCGCGGCTGTCGACCAGTGTGCCGTCGACGTCGAAGATGGCGAGGGGTCGTCTCATCGCTGGCGCTTCACCCCTTCGAACGGGTCGTAGTCGGCCTCGCTCTCCTCGAAGCCGAAGTGCTGGAAGCCGGCGCGTAGCTCGGGGCTGATGGGGGCTTCGACGATCAGCTTGCCGCCCGAGGGGTGGTCCAGCTCGATGCGGCGGGCGTGGAGTTGCAGCTTGAGCGGCCCGGACAGCTCGGCCGAACGCTCGTCACCGTACTTGGGGTCGCCCAGGATCGGATGGCCGATGCCCTTCATATGGGCGCGCAGCTGGTGGGTCCGTCCGGTGAAGGGACGCAGCGCCATCCACGAGGCGCGCTGGCCCGCGTGGCTGATCAGGGCGAAGGCGGTCTCGGCCGGCTCGGCGCCGTTCTCCTTGCGGTCGGCCGGACGCATGATCTCGAAGTCGTTGATGCCGGACTTCTTGAGCGCCATGTCGATCTGGCCCGACGAGGGCTTGGGCATGCCCTGGACGATGGCCCAGTAGGTCTTCTTCGCCTGACGCCGGGCGAAGGCGCCGGCCAGTCGCTTGGCCGCCTCCGGCCCCTTGCCGAGCAGCAGGACGCCCGAGGTGTCGCGGTCCAGACGGTGGACCAGACGCGGCCGGTCCATCCCCTCGCCCCAGGCGGACAGCAGCCGGTCGACGTGGCGGGTGGTCTTGGTGCCGCCCTGCACCGCCAGGCCGTGCGGCTTGTTCAGGGCGATGACCAGATCGTCCTCATAGATCACCATCGACCTGGCGAAGGCGATGTCGGCGGGCGTCAGGGCCATATGCTCGCCGGGCGCGCGGACGATGGGCTCGGGGATCGGGGGCACGCGCACGGCGGCGCCGGCGGTCAGACGGCCCTCGGGCTTGATGCGGGCGCCGTCGACGCGGATCTGGCCGCCCCGGGCCATCTTCTGCACCTGGATGTTGGACAGATGGGGCCAGCGCCGGCGGAACCAGCGGTCCAGCCGGATGCCGTCCTCGGCCTCGGCGACATAGACGATCTGGGCCTCGCGGGTCCCGACGGGGCCCTTGGCAGCAGGAGCCTCGCGGCCCTCGTCGGCGGGATCGTAGCTCATGCGGCGGCTCCGAAGGCGCGACGGGCGATCATCAGACCCAGGAAGACGGCGGCGATGGCGCAGACCACCGAGACGGCGACATAGGCGGCGGCGAGGCCCAGCTGACGGCGCTCGATCAGCAGGGCCGTCTCCAGCGAGAAGGCCGAGAAGGTGGTGAAGCCACCGAGGACGCCCACGGCGGCGAAGACGCGCACGCTCTCCTGACTGGCGCCGCCGCGCGCGGCCAGCCAGCCCACGACCAGCCCCATGACGAGGCCGCCGACGAGGTTGACGGTCATTGTGCCGAAGGGCCAGGCCGCGCCGGGGAAGAGCCGCCCGGCGGCCAGTCCGACGCCGTAGCGCGCCATGGAGCCGAGGGCTCCGCCGATGGCGACGAGAAGGAAGCGTGTCATGATGCGGTCTAATCGGACCTGGAGGGAACAATGGCAACCGCGATGATGGCCGGAATGGCGGCTTTGGCCCTGATGGCGCAGGCGACGCCGACGCCCGAGGAGGTCGCGGCCCGGTTCGCCATGCCGGACAGCCAGCGCCCAAGGCAGGTCTATGAGGACGTCCTTATCCTCGCCCGCGGGGACAACTCGGGGCAGCCGCAGTGCGGCATCTACAGGACCAGCGTAGCGGTCAAGGCGTTGCTGCCGACCGGCGAGACCACCTACTTCTACCAGACCTGGTGCGTCCCCGGGCAGGCCATGCCGCCGGTTTCGGGCCTGTGCCGCCTTGAAATCGTCGAAAGGCCCGGGTCGGACGGACTCGTCGTCGGAGAGAACGACATGCCGCCCCGGGATGCACCCATCGCAGCGCACATGGCCTATGTGGGCAAGGACATCGAGCGGTTCAGCTGCACCGTATCCTCCGAGAGCCCGACCATCCCGCCGGGCGGCGGCGCACCGACGGAAGCCCCACGCCTGTAGGAGCGACAAGGCATTGGGCTGTCTGAACGAAACGTCACTTGCTAACCGCACCGGTTAACGGTGATAGCTGGTCGGCGGGCAGTTCGCGCCGCGAGAGAACGTCGTCCAACGAGGCCGCGATCTCTGCCACGATGTCAGGCTGACTGAGGGGACCGGATTGGCCATGTCGAACGACCACCCGCAAGGACCGACCGGGGGCGATCCCTATCCGCCCTCGCCGTTCGAGCTGGAGACGCCGTCGGCCCATCCGCCGGTGAACGAGCCGACGCGCGTGTCCGAGCCCCAGGGCTATATCCAGCCGACCGATGCGCCGCCGCCGGGCGCCGCGGTGAACCCGGATCGTCCCGTGCCCCAGGCCGTGCCCGACCATCCGACGGCCCTGCGCGCCGCCGACGGCATCATGCGGCCGATCCAGGACGCGGAGGTCTTCTCCAGCGACCCGGCGACCATCATGGCGGTGTCGTCCCACATCAACGCCTACTTCAACCAGCCGCTCGACATCTTCCCCTTCTGGGAGACCGAGGGGAAGCCGGACCGGTTCCACGTCCTCTTCGCGCGCCAGATCGAGGAGCGCTTCCCGGTCGACGAGGACCTGCGCTCGCACATCCACGCCTATGGCCGCCGCGTCTTCCGGGCCCTGTGCGTCCACATCGGCACCAAGCGGCTGTGCCAGCTGCTGGCCCTGATCGGCTTCGCCCTGCTGGCGACCCTGGGCCCGACCTGGTTCAGCCAGTGGACCGGCTCGCTGGTCTCCGGCGCGGCCATCGCGGCGGGCGCCATGCTGGTCGCCGTCGGCCTCTGGTTCGGCGTCCAGCAGATCCTGTTCGTCCAGTACCGGTTCAGGCTGGAGAACGACTCCTACGAGCTGTCGCGCGAGATCGTCCAGCGGACGCGGGAGCTCCAGAACCTGTTCACCTCCGCCCGGGCCATGGCCGATCAGGCCGAAACCCAGTACCAGATGGACGGCAAGGGCTGGGGCCGCCGCTCCCACTATCTGACGCGCCTGACCATGTGGCTGGCCGCGCGGATGGAGTACCTGGAGAAGTACGTCCAGATGGAGCTGTGGCGGGTCCGACGCGAGCGCTACTGGATGCGCTGGTTCGCCCGCTTCGTGACGCCGCTGGTCTTCGTCATATGGCTGGGCGTCTTCCTGTTCGAGCCCGCGCCGGTCGAGGCCGGCTGGTTCCGGGGCCTGCAGATCCTGGCCATCCTGCTGGGCGGTGCGGTCAGCGCCCTGTCCTACTTCCTGTGGAGCACGCCGGTGGAGGCCATCCAGACCAAGCTGGGCGTCGAGGGCTGGGTCCGCTACGCCTCGCTGGACGTCGACGACGCCGTCGCCGACCAGGTCCGCCGCGACAAGGAACGGCTGGTCGAGTACCGCGCCCTGACGCGGGGCCGCTAGGTGGAGGTCCTCCGTCCGGCGATGATGATGGTCGCCGTCGTTGTGGTCGTGATCACCCTGGGCGGCATGCTCTTCCTGAGCCTGAAGCCCATCTGGCGGCCGGCTGCGAACCCCGCCCTGCGTCAGACCGTCATGAGAGCCGCTCTGGTGGCCGGGGCCGCCGGCATCCTCCTGCTGTCCCTGTCCCGCTGGGCGGGTGTCTGAGGTCAGCCCGGCCGTAGCGACCGCTGGATCTCGCGGGCGTCATAGGCCTCAGGGCGGTCGGGGCGCTGGCCCCGGCCCAGCCGGACCTCCAGGGTGGTCGAGGTCGGGGACGGGCCGCTGAAGTTCAGGCCGACGCCGACGCTGGTCCCGGAGGTGCGCCAGCCGCCATAGTTGGACGAGCCGAAGCCCACGCCGACCGAGGGCCGGACGCCGCCCGCGCTGTCGGGGCGGCCGTCGATGTAGCGCTGGGTCACCTCGAACCAGTCATAGCCCTGAGCGGTGGTCAGCTGGGCGGCGCGCAGCAGGGCGCGGTCGGCGACCGGGCCGGGGGCGCCGACGCCGTTGTAGGTGACGCGGTAGCGGTCGCTCTCGATCCGCTGTTCCGAGAAGCCCTGCCCGCCCGGCCCGCGCTGGGGGCCGTAGGGGGCGAGGCTGGCGCAGGCCGCCAGGGCCGCGGTCGAGGCCACGAGGGCTATGATGATCAGGCGCTTCATGAGCGGGTCTCCCTTTGGAAGGAGAGCGTTGCGGTAGCTCAGATGTTCCCTGATGGCCCTCCTCCTTCCTTTCGTCATCCTCCGGCAAGCGGCGCAGCCGCGCAGACCGGGGGACCCAGCGGCGCCGAAGGCGATCTGTTCAACGCGCTGCTGAACCCGGCCTTCCCTGACAGGGTCGCGCTCCCGCGCGCCGCTGGGTCCCCCGGTCTCGCTACGCTCGCCGGAGGATGACGATAGGGGGCTAGAGCTTCAGACCCATGGCCTCGGCGAGGGCGCGGAAGTCCTCGGGCGGCGGGGCCGAGATGGTCATGCGGCCGCCCTCGGGGTGGGGGAAGTCCAGCGACACGGCGTGGAGCATCAGGCGCGGCGCGGCGCGGCCCGCGGCCGTCAGGGCCCCGCCGTACTTGACGTCGCCGATCAGGGGCCGGCCGATGGAGGCCATGTGGACCCTGAGCTGATGCATCCGGCCGGTGAAGGGCTCAAGCTCGACCAGGGCGCCGTCCTCGGAGGAGGCGAGCGTCCGGTAGCGGCTCTGGGAGGCCTGGGCGCCCGGCGTGTCGGCGTCGGCGACCTTCATCCAGCTCTCGCGCCCGACCTCGACCCGCAGCAGGGGCGTCTCGATCCGGCCCGAAGGCGGCTGGGGGGCCTGCGAGACCAGGGCGAGGTAGGTCTTGGTCAGCTTGCGGGCCTGGATGGCCTTGCCGAGGAAGCCGGCGGCGGGCTTGGTCTTGGCCGACAGGATGACGCCGGAGGTGTCGCGGTCCAGCCGGTGGACCAGCTCGGGCCGCTTGCCGTTCGAGCGGGCGAAGGCCCAGAGCAGGTCGTCCAGGGTATGGGCGTGTTTGACCCCGCCCTGGCTCGTCAGGCCGCCGGGCTTGTTGATGGCGATGACATGGGCGTCCTCATGGAGGACCCAGGACCGCACGGCGGCGGTCTCCTCAGGCGTCAGGACGGGGGGCGGACGGGTTCTCACGCCCGGTCCCTAGCCCATGGCGAGGCCCGCGTCAGCCCATGGCGGGCTGACGCACCTCTGAATGCAGACGAAAGCCTGTTAAATCAGTTCATTAAGGCCAGAGCTTGATTCATTTTGACAGCTACGAGCCCGCCGCCTTTGCACTCGGAAAAACAGAGTGCAAAAGTGCAAAACCTTGATCTGGAACGCTTTTTCCGAAACAATTTTGCACTCCTAGAGTGCGATGCGTTTCAGCGCAGGACGCCCTTCTTCGCCATGGTCCAGGCGTACCAGAGGAAGAAGACGCAGCCGACGAAGATGATCGAATGCATCATCCCCATATGGGCCTCGGCCTCGGGCGGAGTGTGCGACAGGAGGTAGGCGTAGACCAGGCTCATCACGAAGCCGAGCAGCGATATGGCGAAGGCGTGGACGGCGAAACGGCTGCGCAACAGCAGCAGCCCGGCGCCGATCAGCGCGCCCCAGGTGCCGGCGAACCAGACGACGTACATCCAGGCCGGATAGGAATGCATATGGGCGATCTGCGCCTCATTCATGCCGTTCATGCGGTACCAGGCGTCGCCCTGGATCACGCTCATGGCGAAGTCGGTCGCCCCGAAGCCGTTCCAGAGCAGCCCCAGAACGCCCACCAGCCACAGATGCCACGGCGTTTTCTTGATATCGGCCATCGTTACCCTCCCCAGGATTTGCGGCGAGCTTGGCAGCAACGGGCGCCGGGAACAATGAACAGCGATCACTCAGGGCTGCGATCCTTCGTCATCCTCCGGCCGGCGAAGCCGGACCGGGGGACCCAGCGGCGCCGAAGGCGATCTGTTCAACCGAGGTGCTGGGAGCAACGTGTGCGCGACAGGTTCGCGCTCTCGCGCGCCGCTGGGTCCCCCGGTCTGCGCCGCGAAGACGCGGCTTGCCGGAGGATGACGAAAGAAGAAGGGGTCACACCTTCCACGGCGGATCGAGGCGGTTCTCGCCCGCGAAATACAGACACAGCCGATGGCCGTCGGGGTCGCGCAGCCAGGCCTCGCGCCACAGCCAGCTCTGGTCGAGGGGACCGCTGTCGAAGACGACGCCCGCCGCTTTCAGGGCCTGAACCCGGGCGTCGAGGTCGGGGCATTCGAAATAGATCCCGGTCCCGTTCGGCGTCACCGCCTCGGCCCGGTGGATGGAGAAGGTCGCCCTCCCCTCGTCTTCGCCGGGACAGGCGAAGCGCGCATAGTGGTCGGCGGAGACGATCAGGGTCAGGCCGAGACGCAGGTAGAAGGCGCGGCTTAGCGGGATGTCCGCGACCTCGACGGTGACCTGATTGAGGTTCATTCGGCCGGAGCCGCTTTCGGGACGGATGGAGTCAGCCAGGCACGCCCCGAAGCCGTCGCCGCCAGCACCGCTCCAATAACCGCTGCGGGCACTGCGAACACCATATTCGCAGCCGAGAGTTCCAGAAGCCAATGCTCGGGAACGCCGCCGGCGACCCGCCACGCGATATTCAGGCGCATCGCCGCGACGCTGAAGGTGAAAACCCAGATCGCCGCTCCTAGACCCGCCCATACCCAGAGCCGCCTCGCCATAATTCCAAAGCCCAGAGCGCCCGAGACGATCGCCGCGAGCAGGTTCCAGAAGAGCCAAACGTCAGGAAGGTCTGGCGACCGGCTGATCGCGACGCATTGTGTGAAAACAAGGCCCAGAGGAAGGGTCACGGCGAGAAGCAGGGCGATGATGCGCCAAGGGAGCTTGCCTCTATCCGATGTCATCGCCGCCCCTCCGTCCGAAAAGCAAAACCTCTCCAAGCTTGGCCGCAACCAAGGGTGGACTACGAACCCTAGCTTTCCCCCTCGCCTCCTCCGGCCTGAATCCGCGCCCGCATCGCGGCCCAGCGCTCCAGACGTGCCTTGATCTTCTCTTCGTGGCCCTCGCCTTTGGGCTTGTAGAAGGTGCGGCGTTCCATTTCGTCGGGGAAGAAGTTCGCGCCCGAGAAGCCTTCCTCGGTGTCGGGGTCGTACTGGTAGCCCTTGCCGTATCCCAGTTGCTTCATGAGCTTGGTGGGCGCGTTGCGGATGTGGGCGGGGGGCATGAGGGAGCCGGTCTCGGCCGCCACGCGCTTCGCCGCCTTGAAGGCTTCGTAGACGCCGACGGACTTGGGCGCGGTGGCGAGGTGGACCACGGCCTGGGCGAGGGCCAGCTCGCCCTCGGGGCTGCCGAGGAAGTCGTAGGTGTCCTTGGCGGCGTTGGCGACAAGGATGGACAGGGGGTCGGCCTCGCCGATGTCCTCGACCGCCATGCGGACGATGCGGCGGGCCAGATACAGCGGGTCCTCGCCGCCGTTCAGCATCCGCGCCAGCCAGTAGAGGGCGGCGTCGGGGTCGGAGCCGCGCACCGACTTATGCAGGGCGGAGATGAGGTTGTAGTGCTCCTCGCGGCTCTTGTCGTAGGCCGGGGCGCGACGCTGGAGGATGGCGGCCAGACCCTGGACATCGAGGGAGACGTCGGCGGGAAGCGCGAACAGGGTCTCGGTCATGGTCAGGAGGTAACGACCGTCGCCGTCGGCCAGGGCCAGAAGGGCGTGGCGCGCCTCGGGCGACAGCGGCAGGGCGCGGTCCTCGTGCGCCTCGGCCCTGACCAGAAGCTGATCGAGCGCCGCATCGTCCAGCCGCTTGAGCACGAAGACCTGTGAGCGTGACAGCAGCGCCCCGTTCAGCTCGAACGAGGGGTTCTCGGTCGTGGCGCCGACGAGGGTGACGACCCCCTCCTCGACGAAGGGCAGGAAGCCGTCCTGCTGGGCGCGGTTGAAGCGGTGGATCTCGTCAACGAACAGAAGCGTCGACTGACCGGCGAGGCGGCGCATCTTCGCCTGTTCGAAGGCCTTCTTCAGGTCGGCGACGCCGGAGAAGACGGCCGAGATCTGCTGGAACTCATAGCCCGCCGCCCTGGCCAGAAGCCGGGCGATGGTGGTCTTGCCGGTGCCGGGCGGCCCCCACAGGATCATGGAGCCCAGACGGCCCGCCTCGATCATGCGCCGGATCGGCCCGCCCTCGCCCAGCAGATGGTCCTGACCCACGACCTCATCGAGGGTGCGGGGACGGAGGCGGTCGGCGAGGGGCGCGTCAGGCGGCAGGACGCCGGAGGCTTCGAACAGGTCGGACATCAGACGGATGTAGGCGTTTCGGCTGTCGTTTTCACGCGTTAGAGTGAGGCAAGACACCGGAGACTTCCCATGGACCAGACCAAGGCGCCGCCGCCCCTGACCGGGATCACCCCCTATCTGAGCATCGCCTCGCGCGGCGGGATGGCGGCGGTGGAGTTCTACGCCCGCGCCTTCGGGGCGGTGGAGGTCCGGCGCATGGTCGCCGAGGACGGCGAGCGGCTGATCCACTCCCATCTGCAGATCAACGGCGGCAGCGTGATGCTGTCGGACGAGTTCCCGGAAATGGGCGGAGCGGTCGATGTCGTGCCCGCCTCGGTGACCATCCACCTGCAGGTCGACGACGCCGACGAATGGTGGAACCGGGCGGTGATCGCCGGCGCCGTGCCCCTGTTCCCGCTGTCGGACCAGTTCTGGGGCGACCGCTACGGCCAGGTGAAGGACCCGTTCGGCCATTGCTGGTCCATCGGGTCGCCGATCAAGGGATAGACGCCATGGCCTATACGCCGCCCGATCCGCCGGTGATGCCCTATCTGATGGTCCATGACGGACCGGGGGCGCTGGACTGGTACGCGCGCGCGTTCGGGGCCGAGGTGAAGGTCCGATACGACATGGAGGACGGCCGGCTGGGTCACGCCATGATCGGGATCAACGGCGGCGACCTCTATCTGGCCGACGAGTTTCCGGAGGCGGTGGAGACTGTCGGCGCCCTGACGCCGAGGACCCTGGGCGGGACGACGGTGACCATCTCGCTGGCCGTCGATGACGTTGACCGCTGGCTGGCGCGGGCGGTCGAGGCCGGGGCCGAGGTCATCCGCCCGGCCGTGGACGAGTTCTATGGCCGCCTCGCCAAGCTGCGCGATCCGTACGGCCATGTCTGGTCGCTGTTAGGTCCCCGCCGCAGTTGATCCTCGGGCCGACCGAAGGTCGGACCCGGGGGCGGGGATGACAAGACGGCCTAGCGGGCGGCGGCCTCGGTTGTCAGACGCCGGTCGAGGATGCCCTGCGCCCGGGCCGCATAGGCCTTGCAGGCGTTGGGGTCGATGAAGGGATTGGGCGTGGCGTTCGCCACCCGGCCCGCCAGCTTCTCGACGCCGCCGGAGTTGTCGGGATGGGCCGAGATGAGGATGTCGCAATCCAGCCCCTCGATCCGGGCGATGGAGGCGCGCAGGGCCTGCGTGGCCTCCGGGTGGCCGGCGTAGGTGAAGGGCGCGGCGGCGACGGCGTTCAGGCTCGAGGCGAAGACCACGCTGTGGCAGACGCCCGCCTCGCAGGACGACCAGGTCCAGCTGGCGCTGCCCGGCGTGTGGCCGGGCGTGTGGATCGCGGTGACGGTGACGTCGCCGAGGGTCAGGGTTTCTCCATCCGCGATCGGCCGGGCGGTCGGGATGGCGGGGAAGGCCTCGATGTCGGTCGCCTGGGGATCGGCGTCCAGCACATGGCCGGCGCGCAGGGCCTGGGTCCCCGCCGGGGCCGCGATGACGGTGGCGCCGCTGTCGCGGGCCAGGGCGGCGATCCCGCCGGAGTGGTCGTAGTGCGCCTCGGTGTTCAGGATGTAGCGGACGTCCTGGATGCGGAAGCCGAGCCGGGCGATATTGGCCTCGATGTCGTCGACCGCCTGGGGCACAGCGCCGTCGATCAGGATCAGGCCCTGACCCGTGTCGATCAGGGCGATGCTGAGCCCCTGAGTGCCGACGAAATACGTATTGCCAAAGACCTTCACCGGGGTCTGGGGGACCAGCCAGGCAGGGTTGGCCTTCAGGGGCCGGGTCAGGGAATCGTCAGCGGGTACGGAGGTGGCGGCGGACGATTGGGCGGCCGCAGGCTCGGCGCCGCTGCAGCCGATCATCGCGAGGGCGGCGAGGGTCAGGCCCCCGGATACGAGATGCCTCAACGGATCACGCCCGTGATGCGGCGGCCGTTGCGTTCGATGGTCAGCTGGGTCGGGCCGGTGATGGCCTGAACGTCGGCGACCGAGTTGATCACATTGCCGTTGGCGGCGCGCAGGAAATCGCCACGGCGCAGGCCGGCGTTGGCCACGCGTCCCTCAGCGCCAAGGATGATGACGCCCTTCAGGAACGGATCGCCGCCCAGGCTGTCGGCCAGCGCGGGTGTCAGGGCCGCGACCTTGAACCCGGCCAGCGGCCCGCGCGTGATCACCGTCCCGCCCTCCGCATCGCCCGGCAGGGCCTGGATGCGGGCGTTGACGGTCATGGGGCGGCCGTCGCGCAGCAGGGCGACAGAGACGGTGTCGTTGGGATTGTGGGTGCCGACGCGGAAGTTCAGACCGCCCTGGTCGTTGACCTCCTGACCGCCGACGGAGGTGATCACATCGCCTTCCTTGATGCCGGCGCGGTCGCCGGGGCCGGTGGTCCAGACCTGGGTCACGACCAGGCCGACCGGTCGCTCCATGCCGAGGCTGCGGGCGATGTCGGCGGAGACACCCTCGCCCTTCACGCCCAGCCAGGGGCGGACGACACTGGTGGCGCCGCCGACGGCGCTGGCGATGACCCGTTTCACCATCGAGGCCGGGATGGCGAAGCCGACGCCGGACGAGGAGCCCGAGCGCGAGAAGATGGCGGTGTTGATGCCGATCACCTCCCCGTCCATGTCGACCAGAGGCCCGCCGGAGTTGCCCGGATTGATGGCCGCGTCGGTCTGGATGAAGGAGCCGGAATCGGAGATGCCGGTCTCGGTCCGGTTCAGGGCCGAGATGATGCCGTTGGTCACGGTCTGGCCGACACCGAAGGGGTTGCCGATGGCGAGGACGAGGTCTCCGACCTGCTGTTCCTCGCGGTCGTCGATGGCCAGGGTCGGCAGCTGTTCGGTGACGCCCTCAAGCTGTAGCACCGCGACGTCGGCGCGCTCGTCGGCCAGAAGGACGTGGGCCGGATATTCGCGGCGGTCGTTGAGGACCACGCGGATCTGCTGGGCGCCCTCGATGACGTGGTTGTTGGTGACCACGACGCCGTCGGCGCGGACGATGACGCCGGAGCCGGCCGACTCGGCCATGCGCTGGGCCGGCATGCCGCGGAACATCTGGAAGAAGGGATCGACCTGCTGGACCGAGCGGGCCGAAATATTGACCACGGCGGGGGCGGCGCGCCGGACGACGGGCGCGAAGCCGGCCTTCATCGACAGGGCGTCGGTGGGGACGGCGCGGGCGGCGGGCTCGGAGAAGGCGTCCTGGGCGGCGTCCTGGGCGTGTGCGGCGACGGCGCCGAGGGACAGGACGGCGGCGAGCGCGAGAGCAGAGGCTTTCATCGGGACTTTCGAAGGCGACGTCATGGACAGCATTTCTCTCCGCCATTTCGGCGGGATGATGGCGCGTCAGGCCTCGACCGCCGCCTCCGCCTTCTCGGCCTTGCGGGCCACGATCCAGCCGATGACGGCCGCCGCCAGCAGCACCGCCCCGCCGATGTAGAAGGCCGCGCCCGGCAGGGAGGCGACCGACATCGAATAGACCCAGCCGAAGAAGATCGGCGAGGCGACGCCGGCGATGGAGCCGACGCTGGAGTTGGCGCCCTGGAGCTGGCCCTGTTCGCTTTCGGAGACGCGGGCGGTCATCAGGGCCTGCAGCGTCGGCATGGCCAGACCCCACAGGGCGTTGGGCAGCATGGCGGCGATGAAGAACCAGCCGGTCGGGGCCCAGCCCATACAGGCCATGCCCACGGCGCCGGCGGTCAGACCCAGGATCATCGCGGCCCGGTCGCCGATCTTCCTGACCACCCAGCCGGTCAGAAGCCCCTGCACCAGCATGTCCATGGCGCCCACGAGGGCCAGCAGGAAGCCGACCTCGCGCGGCCCCCAGCCGTAGCGGTAGGCCGCATAGAGCACGAACACCGCCGAAAAGACGTGGTGGGCGAAGTAGAGCAGGAAGTTGACGATCGACAGGCCCGAGAGCTCGGGGTGGCGCAGCAGCAGGACCATGGCCCCGACCGGGTTGGCGCGCCGCCAGCTGAACTTCATCCGCTTCTCGGGGGCGAGGCTCTCGGGCAGGACGATCAGGCCGTAGAGGAAGGCCACGCCCGACAGGCAGGCGGCGACCCAGAAGGGCGCGCGCGGGCCCAGCTCGCCGATGAAGCCGCCCAGCACGGGGCCGAGCACGAAGCCGCCGGAGAAGGCCGCGCCGACCAGGCCATAGGCGCGGGCGCGTTTCTCGGGCTCGGTGACGTCGGCCATATAGGCGAAGATGGTGGTGAAGCTGGACGAGGTGACGCCGGCGATCATCCGCCCCAGCGCCAGCCACCAGAGGTTCGGCGCCACGGCCATCAGCACATAGTCGCAGGCCAGACCCACGCAGCTGAGCAGGATCACCGGACGGCGGCCGTACTGGTCCGAGATCGAGCCGATCACCGGCGAGGCCAGGAACTGCATCCCGGCCCACAGGGCGACGAAGACGCCGTTGATGATCCCGGCCTGGGCGTTGGACCCGACGAACTGCTCGATCAGGGTCGGCAGGACCGGGATGATGATCCCCATGGCCACGACGTCGAGGACGGCGGTCACGAAGATGAAGCCGATGGCGGCCTGATGGGAGCGGGCGAAGAGTTTCATTGCGCCCGGGGTTTAGCCGGGGATCGTAACGCCGTCACGTCAGCTTGCTGAACCGTCCCGCCTTCCACGCCATCCACAGGACAACCACCCCGACCAGACCGCCGACGAACAGGGCCGGGAGCGAGGCCTCGGGACCGAAGGCGCCGCCGGTCAGGTAGTCGGCGAAGCCCGGGCGGGCGGTGCTATGGGCGATGGAAGGGCCGAAGTCGGAGCCCGAAACCGCCGCGCCGAAGATATAGCCCTGGGTGAAATTCCACGCCGCATGGACGCCGATGGAGACCCACAGACGGCCGGTCAGGGCGTAGAAGGCGGCCAGCATGATCCCGGCCTCGACCGCGATACAGACGGCGGCGAAGACGGTGGCGTTGGGGTTGCCGAGGTGGCCGCCGCCGAACAGGACGGCCGAGGCGGCGAAGGCGATCCACGGCCCGAAGGCGCGCCAGACCAGACGCAGGATGACGGCGCGCAGCAGCAGTTCCTCCAGCACGCCCGACTCGATCGACCCGCCGATCGCCTTCCATGCCGGGGCCGGGCCGGTGAAGACGATGTCGTACAAGCCGAAGGCGGCCATGATCCCCATGACCGAGGCGAACATCAGGACGCCGATCAGGAGGCCCCAGAACAGGCCGGGCAGGGCCGCCTTAAGCGCCAGCTCGGCCGGCGCCCTCGCCTCTCCGAACCAGACGAGGGCGGTGTAGACCCCGAGCGCGATGATCGCGCAGACGGCGTTGGACGCGACCTCGATGGGGCCGGTATCGGGCAGGAAATGGTCGAGCACCGAATAGGGCAGGCCGAACGACAGGACGCTGAGGAAGCCGACCAGCACCATCCAGCCCAGCGCCCGCAACCAGCGCAGCATGCCCGGATGCAGGACGCGGCGATCCCCCAGCGCGACGGGCGCACCCCAACGTTCGAAACTCATTTCGGTACTCCCCCTGAACAGGAGGGCATCTGAAACGGTGACGGGCGCCAAGGCAAGTTACGCTATTGCAATGCCTTTTCACTGTCGGCCAGACGGCCGTCGCCGACCGGGACGCGGATGCCCAGCAGGCGGCCCAGCAGGGGCTGGACGTCAACGCTGTCGAGGTCCGTCAGGCGGCGGCCGCGGGCGACGCCCGGACCGTGGGCGATGAACAGGGCGGCCATCTCCGGCGCCTGGTTATCGTAGCCGTGGGCGCCGCCGGCCTGACGCATCGGACGGGCCCTGGTCCCGAACACCCAGCCGATGTCGGCCGAGCAGACGATGGCGGGCACGCGCGGGTTGGTGCCGAGGACGAAGCGCGCCGGGATGTGCGCCTTGTCCCAGCAGACGCCGTGGGCATGGCGTTTGACCAGGGCGGCCTCGACCTCGGCCTCATGGCCCGCCACGGGGTCCAGATAGACGACCGGACCGGCGTAGGTGATGTTGACCGCCGCCGGATCGACGAGGTCGTCCAGCAGCATGACCCGGTCGGGCGAGGTCGCGGCCATGCCGTGGTCGGCGACGATGACCAGCACGGTATTGTCATAGAGCCCCCTCGCCTTCAGCCCCGCGATCAGCCGGGCGATGGAGGCGTCAACGCCCGCCGCGGCCGTCATCGTCTCGGGCGCGTCCGGACCGTCGTGGTGACCGGCGGTGTCCACGGTGTCGAAATACAGGGTGCCGAGGTCGGGCCGGGGCGTGGCGTCCATCCAGGCCAGAAGCTGATCCACCCGCTGGTCGCCGGTCACCGCCTGATCGAAGGCGCGGTAGTAGTGGGGGCGCAGGCCGTGGTTCTCGCTCTCCGAGCCCGGCCAGAACATGGTCGCCGCCGTCAGCCCGGCCTTCTCCGCCGAGATCCAGATGGGCTCGGCCTGATCCCACCAGCCCGACTCGGTCCTGGACATGCTGAACCGGCCCATCGCCGGATCGATGAAGCTGTTGCCGACGATGCCGTGGTGGTCGGGGTGCAGGCCGGTGACCAGCGTATAGTGGTTGGGGAAGGTCAGGCTGGGGAAGGACGGCCGCATCGGGCCCGTGGCGCCGTCGGCGGCGAGCGCGGTCAGGGTCGGGGTCGCGCCGCGGGTCAGGTAGTCGTACCGGAAGCCGTCGATGGAGATCAGGATCACCAGCGGCCGGGGCGTCTCCGCCTGCCCGGAGCCGGTCGGCGGGACCGAGGCGCAGCCGGTCAGGACCAGCATCACGGTCACGGAAAGGACGGCGATCAGACGGGCGAACATGGGCGGACTCCGGGCGGGACGGACTGGCGTCCACATTGCCTAAGCTTAATGCGCGACAGGGTCACGACGGCTTGCCGGACGCTGTTCCACAGGCCAAGGTTGAGCCATGACCTCGGTGATCGAAACCCGCTCCCTGACCAAGACCTATGGCACGGTCCGCGCCCTCGACGGGCTTTCGCTGGAGATCCCCAAGGGCGGGGTCTACGGCGTTCTGGGCCCGAACGGGGCCGGCAAGTCGACCCTGTTCCGCATCCTTCTGGGCCTGATCCGGCCCAGCGAAGGCCAGGCCATCGTCATGGGCGGACCGATCGGCGACGTGAAGGCCTCGCGCCGCATGGGCTCGATGATCGAGACGCCGCGCTTCCCCCCCTTCATGACCGCGCGTCAGGTGCTGGTCTGGCTGTCGACCGCCCACGGGCTGAAGGCCGACAACAGCCGCGTCGACGCCTGGCTGGACCGCGTCGGCCTGACCGGCGCCGCCGACCGCAAGGTGCGCGGCTTCTCGGTCGGAATGCTGCAGCGGCTGGGCGTGGCCATCGCCCTGATCACCGAACCCGAACTGATCATCCTGGATGAACCGACCAGCGGCATGGACCCGCCCGGCATTCAGGAAATGCGCGCCCTGATCCGGTCGCTGTCGGACCACGACGGCATCACCGTGGTCCTGGCCAGCCACCAGCTGCTGGAGGTCCAGCGCGTCTGCGACCGGGTGGCCATCATGAACAAGGGCAAGCTGGTCCGCGAGGGCTCGGTCAGCGAGCTGACGACCGGCGGCGAACGCCTGCGTCTGTCGGTCAAGTCGTCCGACAAGGTGCTGCAGGTGCTGGGGGCCAAGGGTTCGAAGGAAGGCGACGCCGTCATCGCCGCCATCCCGCGCGCCGAGGGCCCGGCCCTGCTCAAGGCCCTGATCGAACAGGGCGTCGACATCGATGAGGCCCGCTGGGTCGGCGCCGATCTGGAAAGCGTCTTCATGACCGAAACCGGTTCCGTCCAGATCCCGGAGGCGATCCAATGACCATGCTGGCGGACGCCCTCTTCTCCGAGGCCTATCGCTTCACCAAGAACCGGATGACGGTCTTCTGGAGCGTGATCTTCCTGCCCATCCTGCTGCTGGTCCTGGGCAGCGCCGGCCAGTTCTTCCTCAAGCAGAAGATGGCCCAGATCACCACCGACCCGCACCTGCCGCCGGGCCTGCTGTCGCAGGGGCCGCTGGACCTCGGCCATTCGCTGGTCAAGCTGGCGGGCGACATCACCAATCCGATGCTGCTTCTGTTCGTGCTGATCGGGACGGCGACCCTGTATGCCGGCGACTATCGCTGGGAGACCTGGCGGCTGACTTCGGCGCGCAACACCCGCGCCAATCTGATCCTGGGCAAGGTGGGGGTGGCCAAGCTGCTGACCATCGCGGCGGTGATCGTCTTCCTGATCTTCGGCTTCATCGGCGAGCTGGTGAAGGGCGCGATCCACGGCCAGAGCTATGTCTTCACCTTCGGCGCCAAGGAGGCGGGCCAGTTCGGCCTGCTGGCCCTGGCCGGCTATGTGCGGATCGTACAGGTCGGCCTGATCGGTCTGCTGGCCGCCGTCATGAGCCGGTCGCTGCTGGCGACCCTGTTCGTGCCGCTGGTGGTTTCGATCGGCCAGTTCTTCCTGATGCAGACCATGCCCCTGTTCGGCTGGGAGGGCACGGAATGGTACGCCCAGGCCGTCATCCCGGGCCTGGCCTCCGACAATCTGAAGAGCGCCATCATCGGCGGCGCCCAGTCCGCAGTGCCGGACGCCACGGTCTGGGCGGCGGCGATCAGCCTGATCGGCTGGTGTGTGGTCCTTCTGGTCGGCGCCATCGCCTGGTTCCAGCGTCAGGACCTGTCGAAGGAGTAGGCCCCTTCAGGGGGCGTTGTGAGAGGGCGGCGGCGGACTGGCCGCGCCCTCGGCGACGAGCCAGTCGCGGAAGGCGTCGGCGGCGGCGTCCTTGCGGCCCGCCGGGCGCAGGAAGACGAACTGCGACGGCCGCTCCGCGAAGCCGTAGGGGGCGACCAGCCGCCCCGCCGTGACGTCGGGCGCGACGAAGGCCCAGGGGGCGATGGCGACGCCCATGCCCGAGGCTGCGGCCTCGATCATCGAATGGTTATGGGCGAACTCCCGCGTCAGAACGGCAGGCGGCAGGGCGACGCCGGTGAGCTCGCTCCACACCCGCCAGCTTTCAGGGAAGGTCGTGGCGTGCAGGCGCGGCAGGCGGGCGAAGGCCTCGGGCGACAGCTGTTCGATCCCCGGCGCCCCGACCGGCCCCTGATACTGGATCAGGAAGGGCGTGGCCTCGGCCCGGCCCGCGGTCTGGCCGGGATTGAGGATGCGCACCGCGCCGTCGAAGCGGTCGCGGGCGAAGTCGATGGGGGCCCAGCTCTCGGACAGCTTCACCCTGATGTCCGGATGGGCGTCGAGGAAGGCCGGCAGGCGCGGGATCAGCCATTTCAGGGCGAAGGTGCCGAGGCAGGAGATCTCGATCTCGCGATGGCTTCCAGCCCGGGCCGTATCGACCGCGTCGTCGATGGCGGCGAAGGCGGGGGTCAGGCCGCGGGCCAGGGCCTCGCCCGCCGGGGTCAGGACCAGGCGGTGCCGCGGACCGGAGACGAGGACGACGCCGAGACTCTCCTGCAGCGCCCTCACCTGCCGGCTGACTGCGCCGTGGGTGACGCAGAGCTCGGCGGCGGCCGGGGTCATGCCGCCGTGCCGGGCGAAGGCCTCGAAGGCGCGCAGGGCGTTGAGCGGCGGTGGCGCAGGACGCGTCATGTGATCTCAGCTCACAGGGATGAGCCCGTTTAATCGATTTTCGGCCCGGCGCAATTCGGGTTGAAGCTGATCGATGCCCCTCTTCGACAGAAACACCCCGCCGCCTCGCCGTACGCTCTGGGACAAGGTCCTCTACGCGGCCTGCGCCATCCTGATCTGGGCGGCCGCCCTGTGGCAGATCCTCACAGCGTGAGAAGACCGGAAAGCAAAAGGGCGGCCCGGATCACCGGGCCGCCCTTTGCGATTCAGCCTGTTGGCTGGATCCTATTCCTCGTCGCCTTCGACGGCGTAGACCGGACCGGAGTCCAGGCCCTTGGCGTCGACGTCGCGGTCGACGAACTCGATGACGGCCATCGGGGCATTGTCGCCGTGGCGGAAGCCGGCCTTCATGATGCGGATATAGCCGCCGTTACGTTCGGCGTAGCGCGGGCCGATCGTTTCGAACAGCTTGCCGACCTGGGTCACGTCGCGGACGTGGCTGATGGCCTGACGGCGAGCGTGCAGGTCGCCCTTCTTGCCGAGCGTGACCAGCTTCTCGACGAAGGGGCGGAGCTCCTTGGCCTTGGGCAGGGTGGTCGTGATCTGCTCGTGCTTGATCAGCGAGGCAGCCATGTTGGCGAACATCGCGGTCCGGTGGGCGCTCGTACGGCCGAGCTTGCGGTGGGCGGCGCCGTGGCGCATCGGGGTCTCTCCTACTCCGGCGACGGTATCCTCGATAAGGACCAGCCGCCGTATTCTTCATAACCGCCCCGTCAGTCCCGTACTCGGGATTGGGCGGAGGGTTAAAAACTAGATCTGGTCGTCGAACTTCTTGGCCAGGTCTTCGATGTTCTCCGGGGGCCAGTTCGGCACGTCCATGCCGAGCGACAGACCCATGGAGGTCAGCACTTCCTTGATCTCGTTCAGCGACTTGCGGCCGAAGTTCGGGGTGCGAAGCATTTCGCCCTCGGTCTTCTGGATCAGGTCGCCGATGTAGACGATGTTGTCGTTCTTCAGGCAGTTGGCCGAACGGACCGACAGTTCCAGCTCGTCCACCTTCTTGAGGAGGGCCGGGTTGAAGGGCAGGTCGGGCTTGCCGTCCGAGGCTTCAACGGCCTTCTTGGGCTCTTCGAAGGTGATGAAGATCTGCAGCTGGTCTTGCAGGATGCGCGAGGCGTAGGCCACCGCGTCAACCGGCGAGACGGCGCCGTTGGTTTCGACTTCCAGCACCAGCTTGTCATAGTCCAGCGACTGGCCCTGACGGGTCGGCTCGACGCGATAGGCGACGCGCTTGACCGGCGAGTACAGGGCGTCAACGGCGATCAGGCCGATCGGGGCGTCTTCCGGACGGTTGAACTCCGAAGCCACATAGCCCTTGCCGTTCTGGACGGTCAGTTCCATGCGCACCGAAGCGCCGTCGTCCAGGGTGCAGATCACGTGGTCCGGGTTCAGGACCTCGATGTCGGCGGGGACGTCGATCTGGCCGGCGGTCACCGGGCCGGGGCCGGTGGCGCGCAGGGTCATGCGCTTGGGGCCCTCGGCGTGCATGCGCAGCGCCAGTTGCTTGATGTTCAGAACGATGTCGACCACGTCCTCGCGCACGCCTTCCAGCGACGAGAATTCGTGAACGACGCCGTCGATCTGGATGGCGGTGACGGCGGCGCCTTGCAGCGACGACAGCAGGACGCGACGCAGCGCGTTGCCGAGGGTCACGCCGAAGCCGCGCTCGAGAGGTTCGGCGACCAGGCGCGCCTTGCGCTGGGCGTCGGAGCCGAGTTCGATCTGCGGCTTCTCGGGACGGATCAGCTCTTGCCAGTTACGTTCGATCATAGGTGTCCCTCGAAACGAGTTTCGCGGGTTCCTCTCACCTCGTCAGGGAGGCGGAACCCGCGGAGAATGGGTCGGCGGCGGTTCGCTTAGACGCGGCGGCGCTTGGGCGGACGGCAACCGTTGTGCGGCATCGGGGTGACGTCGCGGATGGTGGTGATCGTCAGGCCGACCGACTGCAGGGCGCGAAGGGCCGACTCACGGCCGGAACCCGGACCCGAGACGTTGACTTCCAGCGTCTTGACGCCGTGTTCCTGCGCCTTCTTGCCGGCGTCTTCGGCAGCCATCTGGGCGGCGAAGGGGGTCGACTTACGCGAACCCTTGAAGCCCATGTGACCCGCCGAGGACCACGAGATCGCGTTGCCCTGGGCATCGGTGATCGTGATCATGGTGTTGTTGAACGAAGCATTCACGTGGGCGACGCCCGAGGTGATGTTCTTGCGCTCGCGCTTCTTTACGCGACCCGGTTCCTTGGCCATGTGTCAGCTCTTACTTCTTCTTGCCGGCGATCGGCTTGGCGGGACCCTTGCGGGTGCGGGCGTTGGTGTGGGTGCGCTGACCGCGGACCGGCAGGCCCTTACGGTGACGCAGGCCGCGGTAGCAGGCCAGGTCCATCAGACGCTTGATGTTCATCGAGGTCTCGCGACGCAGGTCGCCCTCGACGGTGTAGTCGCGGTCGATCGTTTCACGGATCTGCAGGACTTCAGCGTCGGTCAGCTGGTTCACGCGGCGCGCGGGCTCGAGGCCCACCTTGGCGGTGATGTCCTTGGCGGCGGCCGGGCCGATGCCGTGAATATACTGCAGCGCGATTTCCACGCGCTTGTTGGTCGGAATATTGACGCCAGCGATACGGGCCACGAAGCTCTCCAGATACGCGTGATCGGACGCAACAAACGCTCCGGTCAACAGACCAGGAGCGTGGCGCCCTTCGCGGGAAGCGCGCCTTATACAGGTGATTCAGTTCGGGTCAACACTCGGAAGGCGTTTACGCATCGTTATCGTGCCATCCGTCCTCCGCGCCGATCGGAGATCCGGGCGGGGTGGCAGGCGCATGATGCCTAGCTTCCAGCAACTGGTCCAGACGATCGCGGTCGCCGATCAGGCCGCCGAGCCAACGGTCGTGGGCGCGCTGAACCGGATCCCCTGCCCGTGAAGCCTTCAGCTTGACCGCCAGGGCCTGGAGCCGGTCGTCGATGACGGCGGCCGAGGTGCTGGACAGGTCGTCGCCCTTGAGCAGGCCCGCGAGCGTCAGGACGGTCTGGGCCTGAACCCGCCGGGCAGGCTCGGCCAGACGGCCGGTCGCCGGGGCGAAGGCGGCGGTGACGATGGTGTCGACGGTCTCACCGAGGCCGAGGGCGGCGGGGTCGCGGCGCCCGGCGTCGGCGATGCGGTTGACCCGCTGGGGGGCGAACAGGGCGTCAAGGGTGACGTCGGCGGCGACCTCGGCGGCGACGCCCGGATCGAAGGCCCGGCCGTTGAGGCCCTTGAACACCTCGATGTCGTTCTGGGGGTCGCCGTCGCCGGACTGTTGCGCGGCCAGCAGGGCCAGAAGCGGCTCGGGCAGGTCGAGCTCGGCGGGGTTGAGAGTGCGGGCGAGAGCCGCAAGAGCGGCGCGCTGGACGTCAGCGGGGACGACGCTCGCCGCCTCCTGCCCGCCGCCCGCGACCGGATAGGAGTAGTCGATGCCGCCCACCAGCTTGGACACCGCATCCACCTGGTACCGGTGATAGAGGTAGATGGGCACCAGTCGCCGGCGCAGGTCGTTGACGGCGGCGCCCGCCGGCAGGTTGTTCAGGCCGAAACGATCCAGGGCGATGCGGCGGATCTTCAGGATGTGGTCCAGCTCGGCGACCGGGTCCTCGCCATTGTCCCACAGGCTGCCCCAGGGCTGGGCGTCGCCGCCCACGCGGGCGTCGGCGTCATTGGCGAAGCGCAGCCGGGCCCTGCCCTCCTCCGCCTTCTTCTCCAGCGTGGCGGCGTCGGCGTCGGAATAGAGCCAGTCGATGGCGAAGTCGTCCCAAGCGCCCATGCCGACCGCATAGGCGTCGGAGAAGTCGAGCTGGTCGTCGGCGGTGATGCCGATCTTCGGCACCGGATAGTCCATGACCGAGGCGCGCCCTTGCGTGCTCGCCGCGAAATTGTGCTGCAGGCCGATGGCGTGGCCGACCTCGTGCGCGGCCAGCTGGCGGATGCGAGCCAGGGCGATGCGCGGAGGGTCGTTGACCGAGCCGTCGCCGGTGTGGTCGGCGCCGACCAGACCTTCGAAGATCAGCATGTCCTGACGGATGCGCAGGGAGCCGAGCAGGACCGAGCCCTTGACGATCTCGCCGGTGCGCGGATCGACGACGCTCTGGCCATAGGACCAGCTGCGGGTGGCGCGGTTGACCCAGTTGACGACATTGTAGCGGGCGTCCAGCGGATCAGCGCCCTCGGGCATGACCTCGACCTTGAAGGCGTCGATATAGCCGGCGGCGTCGAAGGCCTGGGCCCACCAGCTCGCCCCTTCGACGAGGGCCGAGCGGATCGGCTCGGGCGCGGCGCGGTCCACATAGAAGACGATCGGCTTGACCACGGTGGAGCGCGCCGCCGTCGGATCGGTCTTCACCAGCCGGAAGCGGCTGGCCAGACGGTGGACCATGGCTTCGTTCAGGGGCGCCGAATAGTCGGTGACATTGGTGGCGAAGGCGCCGGTGCGGGGATCGAACTCACGCGGCTGATAGTCGGCGTCGGGCAGTTTGATGAAGCTGTGGTGGACGGTGAAGGTGGCCAGACGCGGCTCGGGCGCGATCTGGGACAGCTCGCGGCCCGGGCTGTCGACGCCGAAGGTGAGGCGGGCCTCCATCTCCAGATTCTCGGGGAAGTCCTTCGTCGCCGCCGGATCGACCATGGTGAGGTCGCTCATGGGCTTGAGCGAGCCCTGGCCCGCCGCCTTCAGCGTCTCGACGATGCCCATGGCGTCGCGGGTCAGGAAGGCCGACAGATCGACCAGCACCGAACCGTCGGCGGCGGTCGCGATCACGTCCCCGGCCCAGACGGTGGAGCCGACGAAGGCGTCGCGGGCCGCGGCCTGTTCCTCGGGCGAGCCGTGCGGGGCCTCGTATTTGGGGTTCTCGAACTCGGCGACGATCTTCTTGCCGATGCGGCGGAAGGCCAGGATGTTGGTCGCGCCGATCTGGGCGCGGTCCAGACCCGTCACCGCCGAGCCGACGCCGGTGCGCAGGGCGGTGTGGTGGATGACCCGGGCCATGACGCCGTCGGCGCCGGGGGCTGGCAGCTGGACCAGCACCTTGCCGCCGTCCTGATCGACGAAGACGGGCAACAGCCCCTCCTGACGGGTCAGGCCCTCGGTGGCCTCGGCGAAGGTCTTGGGGGCGGGGTCGGCTGCGAAGACGGGAGCGGCTGCGCCCGAGAGGGCCAACACCAGGGCGATCGCCGTCGCCGTCCGCTTCATGCCCATACCCATGCCGATCCCCTTCACGCTGCAGTGCGATAAGGCGGTGATTGGCGGGCGGGTGTCAACGCGGCGGTACAACCGTCCGGGGGGCGGCTGGCTTCAGGGGTAGTTGATGTTCACCACCACGGTCTGGCCCTCGAGCGGGACGCCGTCCTGGGTCGGCGGATGGAAGCTGAACCTCTGAACCAACTGGGCCAAAGCCGCCTCACCGAAGCCCTGGCCCGGTGGGGTCTCGCTGACGAGGCTGCACTGGTCGAGGCCGGTGTCCACCCGGATGCGGCACCGGATGGCGACGACGCCGCGTCCGCGCGCGCCGCGTGGCCGGGCCCGGGCGATGTCTCTGGGCGAGGGTCCGCGAATGATGCGTGGCCCCATCCGGTCGCCAACGCCGGGCCCGTTGCCCGAGCCGATGCCTGTGCCAGAACCCGTCCCCTGCCCGCCCAGTCCGAGGCCCGGCGTCGGGCCAGGGGTCGGGGCGACGCCGACGATGAGATCCGGCTTGGGCGCCTGCTGGATCGGCGCGGGCGGCGGATCGGGCAGAGGCTTCTCGGGCGGCTTGGGCGTCACATGGACGCGCGACGGAGCGGCGGGCGCCCCTCCGCCCTCGACCGGCGCGGTCTTCTCGGGCGGCGGCGGGTCGGGCGGACGGACCGGCGGAACCAGTTCGACGAAAATGGGCGGCAGGCCCGGTCCCGCCTGTTCGCCGGGCGTCTGCTCCAGCCCGACGATGGCGAACAGGCCGAGGTGCAGGACCACGACGCCAGACGCCACGAGCAGGTTGCGGCTCTTCTTCGGCGAGAGATGCGGGCGGGGCGGCGTCACGGCGTAGGGGTCATCCTGCGGAGTCCAGAAGGACCCTAACGCATGAGGCGGATGAACGTCGCCTGACGGCCGATCGGCAGCCCTAGGCGTCGAGCGCCGCGTCGATGGATGCGGCGACGGCCTCGATGGAGCCCATGCCGTCAACTTCGGTCAACAGACCCTTGTCGCCGTAGTAGGGCAGCAGGGGCGCGGTGTTGCGGTTGTAGGCGTCGAGGCGAACCTTGAAGCTTTCCGGATTGTCGTCCGGGCGGCCCTGATCGGCATAGCGTTTGGCGACCCGTTCCAGCAGGGCGGCGTCATCGACCTTGAGGCGGACGACGTGATCGATCTGCTTGCCCAGCTTGGCCAGCATGGCGTCGAGCGCCTCGGCCTGGGCCACGGTGCGCGGGAAGCCGTCGAAGATGGCGCCGCCGGCGTCCTCGGCCTCTTTCAGACGGGCCTCGATCAAGGCAATGACGATCTCGTCCGAGACGAGGTCGCCGCGCGACATGATCGCCTGGCATTCCAGGCCCAGCGCCGAGCCCGAGGCGATAGCCTCGCGCAGCATGTCGCCGGTCGAGAGCTGGACCATGCCGCGGCCCTCGACCAGGCGCTTGGCTTGCGTACCCTTGCCGGCGGCCGGCGGTCCGAACAGGATCAGGTTCAAAGCCGCCCTCCCTAAGCGATCACGTATTATTACCGGCGTACGGGAGTCGGGGCGCCCCGTCCACCCCGGCCGCGCAGCTTGGCCTTCTTGATCAGGCCTTCGTACTGGTGGGCCAGCAGCTGCGACTGGATCTGGGCGACCGTATCCATCGTCACCGAGACCACGATCAGGATCGAGGTGCCGCCGAACAGCAGGCTGGGACCCATGGAGGCGGCGATCGCCTCGGGGATCAGACAGACGGCGGTGATGTAGGCCGCGCCGATGACGGTCAGGCGGGTCAGGACATAGTCCAGATATTCCGCCGTGCGCTTGCCCGGACGGATGCCCGGCAGGAAGCCGCCGTATTTGCGCAGGTTCTCGGCCGTATCCTCGGGGTTGAAGGTGATCGAGGTGTAGAAGAAGCAGAAGAAGATGATCAGGGCCGCGTAGAGGACCATGAACAGCGGCTGGCCGTGGGTCAGCTGGGCGGTGACCATCGGCAGCCAGCTCAGCCAGGACGGCAGATTGGCGTTGACCAGCATGGTCGCGGCCGTCGACGGCAGCATCAGCAGGGACGAGGCGAAGATCGGCGGGATGACCCCGGCGGTGTTGACCTTCAGCGGCAGGAACGAGCGCTCGCCGCCCGACATGCGGTTGCCTTCCTGGCGCTTCGGATACTGGATCAGAAGGCGGCGCTGGGCGCGCTCCATGAAGACGATGAAGACGACGGTGGCCATGGCCAGGAAGCCGATCGCCAGCAGGGCGAAGGCCGACAGCTGACCCTGCTGGGCCAGGCCGAACAGACGCACCACGGTGCCGGGCAGGACCGCCACGATACCGGCGAAGATGATCAGGGAGATGCCGTTGCCGATGCCGCGCGTGGTCACCTGCTCACCCAGCCACATCAGGAACATGGTGCCGCCGGTCAGGCAGGTCACGGTCGAGATGATGAAGAAGATCCCCGGCTGGTCGATCAGGCCGGCCTGGCCGTTCAGGCCCGCCGCGATGCCCAGCGACTGGGCGAGTGCGAGGAAGACCGTCAGGTAGCGGGTGTACTGGTTCAGGGTCTTGCGGCCGCTTTCGCCGCCTTCCTTGCGCAGTTTTTCCCACGGCGGATACACCGTCCCCATCAGCTGGACGATGATCGACGCCGAAATGTAGGGCGTGACGTTCAGGGCGAAGACGGCCATCCGCTGAACGGCGCCGCCCGAGAACATGTTGAACATGTCCAGGATGCCGCGCTTGCCGTTCGGATCCTGGAAGAACTGCAGGAAGGCTTCGGAATTGATCCCCGGGATCGGCACATAGGTGCCGATGCGGTAGACCAGAAGCGCCAGAAGCGTGAAGAGCAGCCGCTTGTGCAGGTCGGTCGCCTTGGCGAACGACCCCATGTTCATATTGGCTGCGAGTTGTTCGGCGGCCGAAGCCATATGTCGTTACCCCGACTGATCAGAACGCGGCCAGACCGAGAGAGAATCCGGGGCCACAGTCCAGATAGGCGAAGGGCGGCCTCTTAGCGAGACCGCCCCTCAAGCTTTATTGCATCAGGCCTTGGCAGCCGTACGAGCGGTACGGGCCGAGATCTTGTTGGCGTCGCCACGCGGCGCCTTGGGAGCCGGAGCCTTGCCCTTGGCGGCGTTGCGCTTCTCGACGAGAGCGGCGGCCTTGGCTTCCGCGGCGATGCGCTCCTGCACGACCGAGCCGCCAGCGGCTTCGATGGCCTTGATGGCGCCCGAGGTCGCCGACCAGACGACCAGGTTCAGCTTGGCCTTGATCTCGCCGGTGCCCAGGATGCGGACGCCGTCCTTGACGCGGCGGATGACGCCGGCGGCGACCAGGGCGTCGCCCTTGATCTCGCCCTTGACGTCCAGCTTGCCGGCGTCGATCGCCTCTTGCAGGCGCCACAGGTTCACTTCGGCCAGCTTCAGCGCGTTCGGATTGTTGAAGCCGCGCTTCGGCATACGCATGTACAGCGGCATCTGGCCGCCTTCGAAGCCGCCGATGGCGACGCCGGTACGCGACTTCTGACCCTTGACGCCGCGGCCGGCGGTCTTGCCCTTGCCCGAGCCCGGGCCACGGCCGACGCGCATGCGCTTCTTGTGGGCGCCTTCGTTGTCGCGGATTTCGTTCAGTTTCATGTGCCTGATCCTTTCGGGTTCTAGCGCCCGGATCAGATCCGGACTCGGCTTTTCGATTTTTACGGCGGGGCCGGACGGATCCGGACCCGAAACTCAAGGTCGCGCGCTATAGCGGCTCCCCGGACAGCAGTAAAGGCGACTCTTGCGGAGCCGCCCCTGCTGGGTCGTTCAGAACGACCCGCCCTCCCCCGAGGGGAAGGGCGATGTGCGTTCGTCCTACTTTTCGACGATCTCGGTCAGGTGGGCGACCTTGGCGATCATCCCACGAACCGAGGGGGTGTCTTCCAGCGTGGACTCGCGGCCCAGGCGGTTCAGACCCAGGCCCACCAGGGTGGCGCGCTGGTCGTTCTTGCGGCGGATCGGCGAACCGGTCTGCTTGACGGTGACGGTCTTCTTCTCGGCCATGACTTAGGACTCCACGGCTTCGGCGACTTCGGCCGGGGCCGAGGCGCCGTCGTTGCGGCGGCCCATCAGGTCGGCGACCTTCTTGCCACGCTTCGAAGCGATCTGACGCGGCGACGACTGGACCTTGAGGGCCTCGAAGGTCGCACGGATCATGTTGTAGGGGTTCGACGAACCGCTCGACTTGGCCACGACGTCATGGACGCCGAGGGTTTCGAGCACGGCGCGCATCGGACCGCCCGCGATGACGCCGGTGCCGGGAGGGGCAGCGCGCATCATGATCTTGCCGGCGCCCCAACGGCCGTTGCCGTCGTGGTGCAGGGTGCGGTTTTCGCGCAGCGGCACGCGGATCATCGTCTTCTTGGCTTCTTCGGTCGCCTTGCGGATGGCTTCCGGCACTTCGCGCGCCTTGCCATGACCGAAGCCGACGCGGCCCTTGCCGTCGCCGACGACCATCAGGGCCGCGAACGAGAACCGACGACCGCCTTTGACGGTGGCGGCGACGCGGTTGATGTGCACCAGCTTCTCGATGATGTCCGAATCCGGACCTTCAGCGACGGGAGCGTTGCGGTTGTCGCGACGGTCGCCACGGCGTTCGCCGCCTTGTCCGCCACGTTGGGGTTGTTGCGCCATCTGTCGCGTCCCTTAGAAGTTCAGGCCGGCTTCACGCGCGGCATCCGCCAGCGCCTTCACCCGTCCGTGATAGATGTAACCGCCGCGGTCGAAGACGACGTCGGTGACGCCCTTTTCGATAGCGCGTTCAGCGACCAGCTTGCCGATCTTGGCGGCGGCCTCGACATTCGAACCGCTGGCGCCCTTGCCGCCTTCCAGCGACGAGGCGGCGACCACGGTGACGCCGTTGGCGTCGTCGATGATCTGGGCCGAGATGTTCTTGTCCGAGCGGTAGACCGACAGACGAAGGCGACCGTTGGCCACGGCCTTGAGGCGGCGGCGGTTGCGTTCGGTGCGGCGCTTGGCTTGTTGTTGCAGAGAAAGTGCCATGACTTACTTCTTCTTGCCTTCCTTGCGACGGACCTTCTCGCCGGCGTAGCGGACGCCCTTGCCCTTGTAGGGCTCCGGCGGACGCAGCTTGCGGATGTTCGCGGCCAGTTCGCCGACGACCTGCTTGTCGGCGCCGAGGATGCTGATTTCGGTCTGCTTGGGCACCACGAAGGTCACGCCTTCGGGGGCCACGATGTCGACTTCGTGCGAGAAGCCGAGCTGCAGCGACAGGTCCTTGCCCTTCAGGGCGGCGCGGTAACCGACGCCGACCAGTTCGAGCTTGCGTTCGAAGCCGTCGGTGACGCCGGTGACCATGTTGTCGACCAGGGTGCGCGACAGACCCCACATCGCGCGAGCGCGCTGGGTGTCGGTCTTGAGGCCGAGCGAGAGGCCGGCTTCATCCTGGGTGACTTCGATCTCGTCGGCGACGGTCCAGGAGCGTTCGCCCTTGGGGCCCTTGACGGTGACGGATTGGCCTTCGAGCGTGACAGTCACGCCCTTGGGCACTGCGATGAGACGTTTTCCGATACGGGACATCTTAGTAGACCCTGCAGAGGACTTCGCCGCCGACGTTGGCGTCGCGAGCGGCGGCGTCGGACATGACGCCCTTCGAAGTCGAAAGGATCGAGATGCCCAGGCCGTTCTTGACCGGCTTCAGATCACCGATGGCCGAGTAAACGCGGCGGCCCGGCTTGGACACGCGAGCGATGTCGGCGATGACCGGCTGGCCGTCGAAGTACTTGAGCTCGATCTCGAACTGCGGGAACTCGCCCGGGTTCTGAACCAGGGAGTAGCCGCGGATGTAGCCTTCGTCCTGCAGCACGTCGAGGACGCGCTGGCGCAGGCGGGAGGCCGGGGTGAGAACCTTGGACCGCTTGCGCATGTGCGCGTTGCGGATGCGAGCGATCATGTCGCTCAGGGGATCGTTGATCATCATGTCTGTCGCTCCCCTTACCAGCTGGACTTCGTCAGGCCCGGGATCTGACCCAGGTTGCCGAGTTCACGCAGGGCGATACGGCTCATCTTGAGCTTGCGATAGAAGGCCCGCGGACGGCCCGTCACTTCGCAGCGGTTGCGGATCCGGACGGCGGCCGAGTTACGCGGCAGCTCGGCCAGCTTCAGGCGAGCGGCGAAGCGCTCTTCCAGAGGCAGGCTCTCGTCGTTGGCGGTCGCCTTGAGGGCGGCCCGCTTCGCGGCATACTTCGCAACCAGGGCCTTGACGGCTTCGTTGCGGTTTACGGCGCTTTTCTTTGCCATTGTGCTTTTCCCTTCCCGCTCAGTTCTTCACGAACGGGAACTTGAACTCGGTCAGAAGCGCGCGCGCTTCGTCGTCAGTCCTGGCCGTGGTGCAGACGATGATGTCCATGCCCCACATCTGGTCGATCTGGTCGTAGTTGATTTCCGGGAACACGATGTGCTCCTTCAGGCCCATGGCGTAGTTGCCGCGACCGTCGAACGACGTCGGCTTCAGGCCACGGAAGTCCTTCACGCGCGGCAGGGCGATCGTGATCAGACGGTCCAGGAACTCATACATCTGGTCGCCGCGCAGGGTGACCTTGCCGCCGATGACCATGCCTTCGCGCAGCTTGAAGCCGGCGATGGAGTTACGGGCCTTGGTGGCGACGGCCTTCTGACCGGCGATCTGCGTCAGATCCTTGAGGGCCGCATTGGCCTTCTTGGAGTCGGCGACGGCTTCGCCGATGCCCATGTTCAGGACGATCTTGTCCAGCTTGGGCATCTGCATCGGGTTGGTGTAACCGAACTTCTCGGTCATCACGCCCTTGATGCGCTCGACGTATTCCGTCTTGAGGCGCGGGGTGTACTTGGTGTCGGCCATTAGATGACGTCTCCCGTGGTCTTGGCGAAGCGAACCTTCTTGTCGCCTTCCACGCGGAAGCCGACGCGGGTCGCCTTGCCGTTGGCGTCGGCGATCGCGACGTTCGACAGGTGAAGCGAGGCTTCCTTGTTCTTGATACCGCCCTGGGGGTCGCCCTGGGTCGGACGGGTGTGACGTTGCACCATGTTGATGCCGGTCACGACCACGCGGTTTTCGGTCGGCAGGACCTTGGCGACGGAGCCCGTGCGGCCCTTGTCCTTGCCGGTCAGGACGACGACGCGGTCGCCCTTCTTGATCTTGGCGGCCATGGTTACAGGACCTCCGGGGCCAGCGAGATGATCTTCATGTGGTTCTTGGCGCGCAGTTCGCGAGGAACCGGGCCAAAGATCCGCGTGCCGACCGGCTCGTTTTGCTTGTTGACGATGACGGCGGCGGACTTGTCGAAGCGAATGACGGAACCGTCCTTGCGCTGGATGTCCTTGGCGGTGCGAACGACGATGGCCCGAACGACCTCGCCCTTCTTCACGCGGCCGCGCGGGATCGCTTCTTTCACCGAAGCGACGATGGTGTCTCCGACCGAGGCGTAGCGACGCTTGGCGCCGCCGAGCACCTTGATGCACATGACCCGGCGGGCGCCCGAGTTATCGGCCACATCCAAGTTAGTTTGCATCTGGATCATAGTGTCAGATCCTTCTGATTACGAGGCCGAGGCCGGGGTGTCCTTGGACAGGACTTCCCAGCGCTTCAGCTTGGACTTGGGAGCACACTCAACGATGCGGGCCACATCGCCTTCCTTGAAGGCGTTGGCTTCGTCGTGGGCGTGGTACTTCTTGGACAGGCGCACGATCTTTTTCATGACCGGGTGCAGCAGCGTGCGTTGGACGACGACGACGACGGTCTTGTCGCCCTTGTCGGACACGACCACGCCTTCGAGAATTCGCTTGGGCATAGTGTTTCCTTACGAGGCCGCACGCTTCTCACGCAGGAGCGTGGAGATGCGAGCGATGTCTTTGCGGACTTCCGAAACGCGATGGGTCTTTTCCATCTGGCCGGTGGCGGCCTGGAAGCGCAGGTTGAATTGTTCCTTCTTGAGGGACAGCAGCTGGTCGCCCAGCTGGTCCGTCGTCTGGGAACGAAGGTCGGCGATCTTGGTCATCAGGCGGCGTGCTCCACATGAGCGATGCCGGCGTCGAGGCGGGTGACCACCTTGGTGCGGACCGGCAGCTTGGCGGCGCCCAGACGCAGCGCTTCACGCGCAACATCGTCGGCGACGCCGTCGATTTCGAACAGGATCCGGCCCGGGTGGCAGCGCGCCGCCCAGTGATCCACCGCGCCCTTGCCCTTGCCCATACGGACTTCGGCGGGCTTGCCCGTGACGGGCAGGTCGGGGAAGACGCGGATCCAGACGCGGCCCTGACGCTTCATCTGGCGGGTGATCGCGCGGCGAGCCGCTTCGATCTGACGCGCAGTGATGCGTTCCGGCTCCAGCGTCTTCAGGCCGTAGGACCCGAAGTTCAGCGAGAAGCCACCCTTGGCGGCGCCGTGGATACGGCCCTTGAAGGCCTTCCGGTACTTGGTTTTCTTAGGCTGCAGCATGTTCCTTAGCCCTCACGACCACGACGGGGACCACGGTCACCGCGGGGACCGCCGCGTTCGCGGCCTTCGTTCGACGACGGACCGGCGGCTTCGGCGGCCCAGCGCTTGTCCTGGGCCATCGGGTCGTGCTCGAGCACCTCACCCTTGAAGACCCAGACCTTCACACCGATGATGCCGTAGGTCGTCTTGGCTTCGATGAAGCCATAGTCGATGTCGGCGCGCAGGGTGTGAAGCGGCACGCGACCTTCGCGGTACCATTCCATACGAGCGATTTCAGCACCGCCGAGGCGGCCCGAGACGTTGATGCGGACGCCCTTGGCGCCCAGGCGCATGGCCGACTGCATCGAACGCTTCATCGCGCGGCGGAACGCGATACGGCGTTCCAGCTGCTGGGCGATGTTCTCGGCGATCAGCTGGGCGTCGACTTCCGGCTTGCGAACTTCGACGATGTTCAGGTGAACTTCGCCTTCGGTGCGGGCCGAGATGTCCTTGCGGAGCTTCTCGATGTCGGCGCCCTTCTTGCCGATCACAACGCCCGGACGGGCGGCGTAGATCGTCACGCGGCACTTCTTGTGCGGACGCTCGATGATGATGCGCGACACGCCGGCGGCCGACAGGCGTTCCTTGAGCCACTCGCGCAGCTTCAGGTCCTGGTGCAGCAGGCGGGCATAGTTGGCGCCGTCGGCGAACCAGCGGCTGTCCCAGGTGCGGTTCACGCCGAGGCGGAAACCGATCGGATTGATTTTCTGACCCATCAGGCGGCCTCACCGGCTTCGCGGACCACGATCGTGATTTCCGCGAAAGGTTTCAGGATGCGCGAGGAGCGGCCACGAGCGCGGCTCGCGAAACGCTTCATCACCAGGTTCTTGCCCACGAAGGCCTCGGCGACGACCAGGTTGTCGATGTCGAGGTTGTGGTTGTTCTCGGCGTTCGAGACGGCCGAATACAGAGCCTTGCGAACGTCGGTCGCGATGCGCTTGCGGCTGAACTCGAGTTCGTTCAGCGCCTTCTGCACCGGCATGCCGCGGATCGAGGCGGCGACCAGGTTCAGCTTTTGCGGGCTGATACGGACGTTGGTCAGCTTTGCGCGGGCCTCCGTATTGCCGACGCGGCGGGGGTTCTTGGTCTGGGACATGTTACTTCCGCTTCGCCTTCTTGTCCGCGGCGTGGCCGGGGAACGAACGGGTGGGCGAGAACTCGCCCAGCTTCATGCCGACCATGTCCTCGTTCACGTGCACGGGAACGTGCTTGTGACCGTTGTGGACGCCAAAAGTAAGGCCCACGAACTGCGGCAGGATGGTGGAGCGGCGCGACCAGGTCTTGATCACGTCCTTGCGGCCCGACGTCGAAGCGGCGTCGGCCTTCTTGAGCAGATACCCGTCGACGAACGGGCCTTTCCAGGAGGAACGAGCCATCTTTAGCGAGCCTTCTTAACGTGGCGGGTACGGATGATGTACTTGTCCGTCGCCTTGTTCTTGCGGGTGCGGGTGCCCTTGGTGTCCTTACCCCACGGCGTGACGGGGGTACGACCACCGGAGGTCCGGCCTTCACCACCACCATGCGGGTGGTCGATCGGGTTCATGGCGACGCCGCGAACGTGCGGACGGAAGCCCATGTGACGAACGCGACCGGCCTTGCCGAGGTTCTGGTTCATGTGATCGGCGTTCGAAACGGCGCCGACCGTGGCCATGCAGCCGTCCAGGACCATGCGCAGTTCGCCCGAGCCGAGACGGATCTGGGCGTAGCCCTGATCGCGACCGACCAGCTGGGCGTAGGCGCCGGCCGAACGGGCCAGCTGGGCGCCCTTGCCCGGCTTCATCTCGACGCAGTGGATGATCGTACCCACCGGGATCGAGCGCAGCGGCATGGCGTTGCCAGGCTTCACGTCGGTCTTTTCGCCGGCCACGATCACGTCGCCCGCCTTCAGGCGTTGCGGCGCGATGATGTAGGCCTTCTCGCCGTCCTCATAGGTGATGAGGGCGATGAACGCGGTGCGGTTCGGATCGTATTCCAGGCGCTCGACCGTGGCGGTCATGAACTTGCGGCGCTTGAAGTCGATCTTGCGGTACAGGCGCTTGGCGCCGCCGCCGCGGAAGCGGACAGCGATGCGACCGCCCTGACCGCGTCCGCCCGACTTGGTCAGGCCTTCGGTCAGCGACTTCTCGGGACGGCCCTTGTGGAGCTCCGAGCGGTCGATCAGCACCAGGGCGCGGCGGCCCGGCGACGTCGGATTGTAGGTTTTCAAGGCCATCTGATCAGAGCCCCGTGGTGACGTCGATCGACTGGCCTTCGGCCAGGGTCACGATCGCTTTTTTGATGTCGACGCGACGACCGAGGATGCCCCGGAAGCGCTTGGTCTTGCCCTTGGTCACCATGGTGTTGACCTTCAGGACGTTGACCTTGAACAGGCTTTCAACGGCGGCGGCGATTTCGTCCTTGGTGGACGTGCCGGCGACGCGGAAGACGACCTTGTTCTGCTCGGACAGGATCGTGGCCTTCTCGGTGATGATCGGCGACAGGATCGTGTCGTAGTGTTTGGCGGTGGGAGCGGCGGCCATTACGCGGCTTCCTTCTCGGCTTGCTCGCGACGCGAGGGCTTGTAGTCGGCGTAGGAGGCCTCGATGGCTTCCACAGCGGCCTTCGACAGAACCAGCTTGTCGGCCCGCAGGATGTCATAAACGTTCAGGCCGGCGTTCGGCAGGACGTGAATGTGCGGGATGTTGCGCGACGCCAGGGCGAAGTTGGTGTCAACTTCCGGACCGGCGATGATGAGGGTCTTGGTCCAGCCGAGCTTGCCGAAGGTTTCGCGCAGACCCGAGGTCTTGGCGTCCTTCAGTTCGACGGTGTCGACGACGACCAGCTCGCCGGCCTTGGCCTTGGAGCTGAGGGCGTGACGCAGGGCCAGGGCGCGGACCTTCTTGGGCAGGTCATAGCCGTGGTCGCGGACGACCGGGCCGAAAGCGCGCGAACCACCGACGAACTGCGGCGCACGGCGCGAACCGTGACGGGCGCCGCCGGTGCCCTTTTGCTTGTACATCTTCTTGCCGGTGCGAGAATTCTCGTTCCGGGTCTGAACCTTGTGCGTACCGGCGCGGCGCTTGGCCAGCTGCCAGTTGACGTAACGGGCCAGCAGGTCGCCGCGGATGTCGGAGATGCCGAAAACGACGTCCGACAGTTCCACGTCACCGGCGGCCTTGCCGTCGAGCTTGATGACAGAGAGTTTCATTACGCTTCACCGCCTTCGGTCGTTTCGACGGCCGGAGCTTCTTCAACCGGCGTTTCGGCCGGAGCAGCAGCGGCGGCGCCGTTCTTCTTGAACGAACCGGGGAAAGGCAGGTCGGCGAACGGCTTCTTGTGCGCGTCGCGGACCTTGACCCACGAACCCTCGTGACCCGGGACGGCGCCCTTGATCAGGATCAGGCCGCGCTCGGCGTCCACGCGGACGACGGTCAGGTTCTGGGTGGTGACGACTTCGGTCCCGTAGTGACCGGCCATCTTCTTGCCCTTGAAGGTCTTGCCCGGGTCCTGACGGTTACCCGTCGAGCCGTGCGAGCGGTGCGACAGCGACACGCCGTGCGTGGCGCGCAGACCGCCGAAGTTCCAGCGCTTCATGGCGCCGGCGAAGCCCTTACCGATGGTCTCGCCCTGGATGTCGACCTTCTGGCCGGCCACGAAGTGGTCCGCCGACAGGGTCGCACCCACGTCGATCAGCGCGTCGTCGGACACGCGGAACTCGGTGACGTAGTGCTTGGGCTCGACTTCCGCGTTCGCGAAGGTCGTGCGTTGAGCCTTGTTGGTGTTCTTTGCCTTTTTGGCGCCAGCGCCCAGCTGCAGGGCGACGTAGCCGTCCCGCTCCTGAGTGCGTTGGCCGACGACCTGACAGTCGTCGAGCTGAAGCACAGTGACCGGAACGTGCGCGCCGTCTTCGGCGAACACGCGGGTCATGCCCAGCTTCTTGGCGATCACGCCCGTGCGCATCGGATCCCGCCTCTTTCTGATTAAATCTTGATCTCGACGTCCACGCCGGCGGACAGGTCGAGCTTCATGAGCGCGTCCACGGTCTGCGGGGTGGGGTCGACGATGTCGAGCACGCGCTTGTGCGTGCGGATTTCAAACTGCTCGCGCGACTTCTTGTCGACGTGCGGCGAGCGGTTCACGGTGAATTTTTCGATCAGGGTCGGCAGCGGAATCGGACCGCGAACGGTCGCGCCCGTGCGCTTGGCCGTGTTCACGATTTCGCGCGTCGAAAAATCGAGGACGCGGTGATCGAAGGCCTTGAGCCTGATGCGGATGCTTTGATCCATATCGGTCTTATTTCCCAAGCAGGCGAACCTGCGTCCCTGTGAACCATTTCAAAGACCGGAGGTCTTCAGGCGAAAAACGCCTTCAGAGTACGCACGTCCGCAAAAACGATCGGCCCACGCAGGTGTCCGCGAAGGCCGTTGAATTCCTAAGTCGCTACAAAGAACGGGTACTCAGGTCGTTCCTGCGGACCGCGTCTGCAGATTGCTCTGCACAGCCGGTCCAACAAGAGTTGGCGCTTATGACGTTCGATTCCGTTTTCGTCAAGCACCGATCGACCCTGAAACCGAGTCACGGAGGGCTTTTACGCCCGGGGCTCGAGTCTTCGCGTCACGGCGTTCCAATCCAGTGAAACGTAGCGGCAGGACTCGCCCCCTCCCTCCCCCGTGCCGCCCTGTCGAGGCGAGGGCCCGACGAGCGAAAGGCCCGCCGGGCGTCGGCGGGCCTTCCTTCAGTCAGACGGTGTGAGCCGCCCGGCCGATGCGCTTACTGGCCGATGCGGACCCGGCCGCCGCCCATGACGGACTGGGAGACCGAGCCGGTCACCCGGCCGACCCGGACATCGCCGCCGCCGACCAGGCTGGCGTCGAGGCTGGAGACCGTGCCCGTGACCGTGACGTTGCCCGAGCCGGCGATGGAGGCGTCCAGCGCTCCGGCGTCGCCCTGGATGACGATGTCGCCCGAGCCGCCGATGGAGGCGTCGACCGAACGCGGCTGCCCGCCGCCGACGCGAATGTCGCCCGAACCGCCGATCGAGGCGTCGACCTGGCCCGTGGCCTGGGTGACGATGACCGTGCCCGACCCACCGATGGAGGCGTCAAGGTCGCCGGTCGCGCCGGCGGTGATCCGGCCCGAGCCGCCGATGGAGGCCTCAAGGCTGCCCGAGGTCCCGGCGCGGATGTTGCCCGAGCCGCCGACCGACAGGTCCATGTGTCCCGTGGTGTTGGCCACGGTCCAGTCGCCGCAGCCGCCGGCGCCGAGTTCGATGCGTTCGGCGCCGCGGCCGACCGAGCCGAAGACGGCCGAGTCCTGGGTTGAGACGTCGACGTTGCGCGGGGTGCGCACCACGATCAGGGGCGCGGCCGACAGGTCGACGCGGCCATGGTTGCGCACCTCGACCGAGGCGCCCTCGCCCGGCTGGGTCGCCGTCGCCGGACCACTGCGGCAGTTGCGGATGGGGTTGCGGCCCAGTTCGCCGTTGATGCGGACTTCGTTGCCGACGCGAGTCACGGTCGGGCGCGGCAGACCGGCCGAGCCGCCCTCGATCTCGACGGCGACGTCCTGACGGTCCTCAACGATGACCACCATACGGGCGGCGGCGTAACGGACCTTGACCTCGGGGCCGTCCTTGGCCGAGGCGGGGGCGGCGGCGGCCAGCCCCAGAACGGCGATGGAGGCGGCGGTGGCGACGACTGCGAAATTCATGACGGGTTTCCTCTCCGGCGATGACCGGAAAATGCCGCCGTACCCCGAGCAAGTCATTTTAACTCGGTGTCATGACCTCGATTTAATCTAGGCCCCGACTGAGCTAGGCCCTGAGGGCGCCTGCCCCGTCGGCGGCGCCGACCTCGGGTTCGAAGTCGCGTTCGAAGCTGTCGAGCTTGCTCTTCAGTCCGCCGACCTTCTTGAGCGCCAGCGACGCCGCCCAGCGCGCGGCCAGCTCGGGCGTCGACATGCCTTCGGTGAAGCGCGGCGACCCGCCCCGGCTGCGCATGACGGCATTTGTATAAAGCGCGCCGTTGCGGAACCGCGAGGGCCAGGTCTGGAAGTCCATCGACAGGCTGACGCAGAACCGGTCCAGGTTCTCGACCCGGTGCGGGGCATAGAGCGGCCAGGTCAGGGCCTCGCCGGGCTCCAGATCCATGACCTGGGCGTCGGCCTCGAAGGCGCGGACATAGGGCAGTTCCTCGGTCGTCTGACGCGCGACGATCTGCTCCATATTGCGCTCGGGCAGATGGGCCTCGTCGCCCGGATAGACGAAGATCCGCTTGCGGCCGCGCAGGTGGAACAGCACCACCCCGGCCGGATCGAAGTGATAGGGCACCCGCGCCACCGGCGAGGAGATGATCAGCTGGCCGGCGTTGCGGACGGCCTTCAGCCCCGGATAGGTCGCCTCGATCTTCCTGAACTCGCCCATGGCCGCGGCCCACAGGTCGGGGCAGCCGTTCTGGGCGTCACGCAGATTGACCCACAGCCGCCCGGCCTGGATGGCCTCCAGCAGCCTGTCGCCCGACAGCTTGCCGCGCGCGCCGGTGCGGAGCGAGACCTGCCCCTCGGCGTCGTAGTCGTACAGGTTGATGTCGAACAGATCGGGGGGATAGCGGTCCAGCACCTTGGCCAGGGCCTCGTCGGTCGCGAAGCCGCGCTCGACCAGATCGTGCGGATGCTTCCTCGCCTCGGTGATCGGGCCGGGGTAGCGGGTGCGTTTGGTCACAGTGTCTCTCATCCGCTCACCGCCGGATCGGCCAGACGCTGGGCCGCGCGGGCCTTGCCCTTGCTCAGCGCCACCTGGGCCGCCTCGACCGCGCCCTTCAACCGGTCCATGGATGTGGTCTCGCAGGCCTCGATCGCCGCCCAGCGCCGCCGGACGCTGGTGCGCAGCCGGTCGCCGCGGCTCTTGCCCGCCGCGTTCAGCAGGCCGACCGCCGCATTGCTGAGGCCCGAGCCAAGACCGGGGCGCATGACCACGGCCTCGCGCACCGTCTGCATGGCGTTGCAGAAATACTTCTTGTAGCCCTCGCCGCCGAAGCCGAAGTCGAAGACCCGGTAGCCCTTCTCCGAGGCCAGCCGCATGGTGTCCATGCTCAGCAGGATGCCCGGCGAACAGCGCGCCAGCGACGGCTCATAGACCGGGAACCAGAAATGGTAGCGCCCCCCGGCGTGCAGGGAATATTCGACCGCAACCAGCTTCTCGCCTGCGTACATGGCGGCCATGGAGGCGCCGAAGTCGTCCTGGCCCTCGGTCTGCAGGAGCGCGTGCAGCAGCTCGGCGGTCCAGCCGCAGTCGAAGATGTCGTGGCGGCCGGTGCGCCTGTACTGGTCGCGCTTCAGGGCGATCAGCTGGTCCAGCAGGGCCGGGTCGCGCAGATTGCGCTCGACGGTGATCGGACCGAGCTCGGCCTCGAGGCTGCGGCGGGCCCGTTCCTTGTCCTTGAAATACTTGCCCCAGGTCGTGCGGCGTTCGGCATACCAGGCCTCGAAACCTTCCTCAGGCATGGCGACCATCAGGGTCTGGCGTTCCTCGGTCACCTCGGCCTCCCCCACCCAGGCGCTGACACGCAGGCGCGGGGCGTCCAGCAGACGGGCGACCGTCTCCAGATCGGGCGCCTGGCCCGGGAAGGCGATCACGCCGTGATAGTCGTTCATCGGCGCGCCGAGCGGCTGGATCGTGCCGCCTCGCGTCTGGTAGGCGAAGAAGCCGACCGTCTCGCCGTTTCGTTTGAATACGGCGACGGCCGCGTCGGGGCTGATCCCTCCGGCGATGCGGGTGAACTCCGGACGGAAATAAGGACTGGCCAGCACCGGTTCGGCGGCCAGCATGGCGCGCCACAGGGTCTCGTCGGCCGGGGTCAGCGACTCCGGCCTGATGATCTCGACCTCGAGGGTTCCGGTCATGCGGCTCTCCGAATTTCAGCCGGCACCCTGCACCAACCGCTGTTTCGGGACGGTTTAGCGGGATGGTGAACGAGACCTTTCCGGAGCCGAACCCCTTGCCCGAGCGTTGCCGCAGACGGCCAGACCGTGGATAATCAGGAAGACTGCGATGACCTCCCCCAACCGCCCCAAAGACAAAGCCGTCGAGAACGAGAACCTGCGCCCGGGCCCCGAGGGCGAACCGCCGCGGCCCGCGACCGAGCCGCGCGGCGCCGAGGGCTCGAGCAATTCCGGCGAAACCGCCACCGACCCCGCAACCGGAGAAGAGAACGGGTGAGACTGAAGACTGTCCTGCTGACCGCCGCCGCCGGGATCGGCCTGGGTCTGATCCTGGCCGGCGCCGCGCGCGCCCAGACAAATCCCCGCGCCACAGAGCCGGTGATCCCGACCCCGGCCCAGGCGCCCGAGGCCGATGCGCCCGCCTGTCCGGTCAGCGGCGACAGCCTGGTCCTGGCCGGCGACGGCCTGCGGCGGTCGAAGGCGGCGGTGCGCCAGAACCGGCTCAATATCCTGGCCATCGGTTCGTCCAGCATCGAGGGCGTGGGCGCCAGCCGCGCCGAGCTGGGCTTTGTCCCCCTGCTGCAGACCGATCTGCGCGCGCGGATGCCCGAGGTCGCGGTCAATGTCTGGAACCGGGGCATCGGCGGCGAGACGGCGCATGAGACCGTCAACCGGCTGCAGGCCGAGATCGAGCGCTACCAGCCCGATCTGGTCATCTGGCAGCTGGGCACCAACGACATCCTGCGCGCCCGGCCGTGGAACGACGTCGCCGCCGACCTGCAGCGTGGCGAGGCCATCCTGTCGGCCGCCGGGGTCGATGTCCTGCTGGTCGACCCGCAGCGCCTGCCCGAGAACGGCGTGAACTTCAGAGGCAAGAATGTCGAACTGGGCGAGGCCGCCCGGATGATCGCCCTGGAAGGCAGCCGCGTCGGCTATGCGGTCCAGCGCCGCTTCGAGGCCATGCAGGGCTGGGGCCGTCTCAGCCGCGGCGGCATCGGCCCGGACGACCTGCATATGAATGACGAAGGCTATGCCTGCTGGGCCGCCATCACCGCCGAAGGCCTGGCCGATGCCCTGAAGTAGGGGAACTCTCCGGCGCCTGAAGCCTTCATCAAGCCTTGCCGTATAAAAGAGTGCCCATGCGTCTCCTGCCGATACTCCTCGTCTCCGCCGCCCTCCCCCTCACGACCCTGGGCCTGGCGGCCTGTGGATCGCCTGACCGCCAGAACAGCCGTATCGCGGCGCCGGCCTCGACGCCCGGCCTGAGCCGCGCCGAGATCGAGGGCGGCGTTCCGGCGCCCGAGGCGACGCCCGACACCGCCGTCTCAGGTCATGCGGTCGAAGCCCCCGATCCCGCCGTGGGCACGCCGCCCGACGCCGGCCTGATCCGGCTGCAGATCCTGCTGGACCGCACCGCCTTCTCGCCCGGCCAGATCGATGGACTGCGCGGCTCCAACACACGTCAGGCGATCGAAGCCTGGCGCAAGGCCAACGGGCGCGAGGACGAGGCCTTCACCGAGGCCGATCTGATCCAGGCCCTGGCCGGTGTCGATTCCACCCCGGTGCTCAGCGACTACGTCATCAGCGCCGCCGACGTCGCCGGACCGTTCAGCCCGCCCCCGACCGACGACCTGTCGGCGCAGGCCGAGCTCGGCGCCCACTATTCTACGGCGCTGGAAGCCCTCGCCGAGCGCTTCCACATCTCCGAAAGCCTGCTTCAGCTGCTGAACCCCGGCGTCGACTTCAAGACGGCGAGCGTGAAGATCATGGTCCCGGCCGTGACCCAGGCGACCCTGCCCGAGGTCGCCCGCATCGACGTGTCCAAGGCGGAGAAGGCCATCCGCGCCTATGACGCCTCTGGCCGGCTGATCGCCTTCTATCCGGCCACCATCGGCAGCGGCGACAACCCCAGCCCGTCCGGCGATGTGAAGGTCAACGGCGTGGCCCGCGCGCCCGATTATGTCTTCGACCCGGCCAAGCTGAGCTTCGGCAAGGGGCCCAAGGTCACGGTGCCGGCGGGTCCGAACAATCCGGTCGGCGCGGTCTGGATCGATCTGGACCGGCCCAGCTACGGCATCCACGGCACGCCCGATCCGACCAAGATCGGCAAGACCGCCAGCCATGGCTGTGTCCGCCTGACCAATTGGGACGCCCAGGAACTGGCCGCCGCGGTCAAGCCCGGCGTGATGGTCCACTTCCGCTAGGGATTTAGTGGGTGACGGCTCCGAAGGCGGAGCCGTCCCACATGGCGCACTGGTGGCGGTCGAAGAAGCCGTCGTCGGCGCGGTCGCCCTTCGGGTCGAAAGCCCGGATCGGCGTCCCGCGCGCGCCCACGCGGGGCCAGCCGGCCTCGAAGGCCGGGTCATGGCCGAAGGCCGCCCAGGCGTCGCGCATCCGCCGCCCCAGCGCCGCCTGCTCCGGCGTGAACCGGGCCGGGCTGGCGAAGGCCCAGGGCCGGCCGAAGACGTAGGTCAGCTCCGAAGCATGGTAGGCGCCCATGTCGTAAGGCAGCAGGAAGCGGGGCACGACGATGGGCGGCGCCGGATCCACGAACTCATAGCCATGGACCGGGACTTGGCGCGCCAGCACCCGGCGCAGGGCGTCAGAGGGACAGGCAAACCTCTGGTCGGTGAAGCTCCGCGCCATGGTCAGGCCCGGGCCTTCGGGGCCAACCGGATAGTGGGACAGGACCCGGCTTCCCTCGTCGCCGTACATCCATCGGGTCTCGTCGTTGTAGCGGCCCATGTCCTTGACCTCGACCGCGAACAGCCGGCCCTCGTCGGCATTGGTGCCGATGATCACAGGGGTGCGGATGAAGTCGCCGGTGGCGAAGGCCTTCGCGGGACTGACGGGCACGAGGGCATCGCCGAACACCGGCCCCCAGGAACCCGGGCCGTTGAGGCCCCCGCGGGTCGAGCGGGTCTTGGCGATGGCGCCGTTCGGCTTCGCCCTCAGGCAGGCGACGGCCTCCGGGCCTTCGCAGCCGAGGAGTTTCGCGAACTCCGGTCCGGCCTCGGCGGCGACCGAGGCGTCGTTGAGCGAGGACGGCTCCAGACAGGGACCGCTCTGCAGGATGACCCGGCTCCACAGCCCGGCCGATGACGGCGCCGCCATCAGATAGCAGGCGCTCCAGGCGCCGGAGCTTTCCGCGAACAGGGTGACGTCGCCGGGATCGCCGCCGAAGGCCGCGATGTTCTGATGCACCCAGCGCAGGGCCGCCTGCTGGTCCATCAGGCCCCAGTTGCCGCCGGTTCCTTCCCCGTCCGCCGCGAAGCCGGGATGGGCCAGCCAGCCGAGGGCGCCGAGGCGGAAGTTCAAGGTGACCACCACCCGGTCCTGCTCGACCGCCAGAAGGCTGGGGTCGTAGTTGGCGCCCGCCCCGATGGTGAAGGCGCCGCCGTGCAGGAAGACCATCACCGGCCGTGGTCTGATGGGCTCTCCAGGCGGCGCATAGATATTGAGATAGAGGCAATCCTCGTCGCCGAAAACCAAGCCGCCCCCGCCGCCGAGGATCGCGCGGCGACCCAGCGCCTGGGTGCAGTCCGATCCGATGCGCGAGGCGTCGCGCACGCCCTGCCACGCCGCCACCGGCTTCGGCGCCCGCCACCTCAGATCGCCGATCGGCGGCGCGGCATAGGGCACGCCGAGGAAGGCCCGGACGCCGTCGCCGTCGATGCCGCGCAGCTCGCCCGCCGGGGTGGTCACGACAGGCCGGGTGAGATCCGACGCCAGCCTGACCCGATCCACCGCCCCGGGATGCAGGGCGCAGCCGGTCAACAGGACAGCGCCGAACAGGACGGAGAGGACGGCGCGCATGTGGTGAATCATCCGGCTCCCAACGCGCCGCCAACGGTGAAGGTTGCGACAACCCGCAAAAGCAAAACGGCCGCCGGGTTGCCCCGACGGCCGCTCTGTACTCACTCATCGTCGCGCTCAAGCAGCGCGGCCCAATCCCGAACCGGGGGAGCCGCGCGTTAGCGCGCCATCGCGATTAAGCGATGATCTTGGCGACGACGCCGGCGCCGACGGTGCGGCCGCCTTCACGGATGGCGAAGCGGAGCTTCTCTTCCATGGCGATCGGGGTGATCAGTTCGACGTTCAGCTCGGCGTTGTCGCCGGGCATGATCATCTCGACGCCTTCCTTCAGGTGAACGATGCCGGTCACGTCCGTCGTGCGGAAGTAGAACTGCGGGCGGTAGTTCGTGAAGAACGGGGTGTGACGGCCGCCTTCTTCCTTGGTCAGGATGTAGGCTTCGGCGACGAACTTGGTGTGCGGGGTGATGGAGCCCGGCTTGCACAGCACCTGGCCGCGCTCGACGTCTTCACGCTTGGTGCCGCGCAGCAGAACGCCGACGTTGTCGCCCGCCTGGCCCTGGTCTAGCAGCTTGCGGAACATTTCCACGCCCGTGCAGGTCGTCTTCTGGACCGGACGGATGCCGACGATCTCGACTTCCTCACCGACCTTGACGATGCCGCGCTCGACGCGGCCGGTCACGACCGTACCACGGCCCGAGATCGAGAAGACGTCTTCCACCGGCATCAGGAACGGCAGGTCGATCGGACGCTCCGGCTGCGGGATGTAGGCGTCGACGGTTTCCATCAGGGCCAGAACGCGCTGTTCGCCGATTTCCGGGTTCACGCCGTCGGTCGCGGCCTTGGCCGAACCCATGGTGATCGGAATGTCGTCGCCCGGGAACTGGTACGACGACAGCAGCTCGCGCACTTCCATCTCGACCAGCTCGAGCAGCTCGGCGTCGTCGACCAGGTCGACCTTGTTCATGAAGACCACCAGGGCCGGCACGCCGACCTGACGGGCCAGCAGGATGTGCTCGCGCGTCTGCGGCATCGGGCCGTCAGCGGCCGAAACCACCAGGATCGCGCCGTCCATCTGCGCGGCGCCCGTGATCATGTTCTTCACATAGTCGGCGTGGCCGGGGCAGTCGACGTGGGCGTAGTGACGGTTGGCCGTCTCATACTCAACGTGCGCGGTGTTGATCGTGATGCCGCGGGCCTTTTCTTCCGGCGCGGCGTCGATGTCGGCGTAGTTCATCGCCTTGGCGCCGCCGGCCTTCGCCAGCGTCATCGTGATCGCCGCCGTCAGCGTCGTCTTGCCGTGGTCAACGTGACCAATCGTGCCGATGTTGCAGTGCGGCTTCGTGCGTTCGAACTTTTCCTTGGCCATGGCCAAACTCCTGATGGCCCGGGTTGAGGGGCGCTGTGTGCATTCAAAAACCTGGAGCGGGTAGACGGGATCGAACCGACATCCTCAGCTTGGAAGGCTGCTGCACTACCATTGTGCTATACCCGCGCGAAGACCGCCTCGGACCTTCCCCTTGCGGGACAGGAGCCTCGACGACCGGTCCGTTCCGTCGTCCTGATCGTTCGTTTCGAAAGCGCGTGGTGGGGGAAGTAGGACTCGAACCTACGAAGCTTACGCAGGGGATTTACAGTCCCCCCCCTTTGCCGCTCGGGACATTCCCCCAACGCGCCTTTCGAACCGACCAAACCGTCTCGCCGTTCCTCTTTCGAGGGGCGGCTCAACAAAAGCCTTCGATGTTCCGGCACGCCTGAGATAGAGGGAGCGCCAGACCCGAAAGCCCTAGGGCTCCAAATCGGAGGGCGTCTTATAGTGTCGAGAAATCCAGAACGCAACGACCGGAAAGCAGGCAAAAAACCTGTTTTTGGAAACCGGCCTCAAACGGCCCCGGACGGGTCGAAAAAGGGCGGCTGGAATCCCAATCCTCCGTCGAAATCCTTTTCCGATTCAACGCCGAAGCCCTCGCGAGGAGCCAAGGCCGATCCCGACGCCTTCGTCTGGGGACGCCACCCGGTTCTGGCCGCATTGGCCAATCCGGCGCGAAAAGGCATGGGTCGGTTGATGGTCACCGAGGACCGCGCGGCCGAACTCGAACGCGGTCATCTGAATCACGGACACAAGATCGAGGTCTTCGACGTCCAGGCCCTGGACCGGATGTTGCCCGTCGGCGCCGTGCATCAGGGGATGGTGTTCAAGGTCACTCCGCTGGAGGGCGTGGCGCTCGATGACATCGCCGATCCGGCCGAAGGGATCATCGTCATGCTGGACCAGCTGACCGATCCCCAGAACGTCGGCGCCATCTTCCGCTCGGCCCTGGCCTTCGGAGCGCGCGGCATCGTGGTTCAGGACCGTCACTCCCCCGCCCTCGCCGGCGCGCTTGCAAAAGCGTCTGTCGGGGCGACCGAGAAACTGCCCTGCGCCCGGGTCACCAACCTCAGCCGCGCGCTGGAGCGTCTGGCCGACCTCGGCTGGCGCGCCGTCGGTCTGGACGGAGATTCGCACGAGACGCTGGAGACGGCGCTCGACGACCGCCCGACCGTCCTGGTCATGGGCTCCGAAGGCGACGGCATCCGCCGCCTGGTCGCCGAACACTGCGACGTGCTGGCGAAGATCCCCATGCCCGGTGGGTTCGAGAGCCTGAACGTCTCCAACGCGGCCGCCGTGGCGCTTTATGAGGCGAGCCGGAAGCAGAAGAAGGCCTGATCTCCTCACCATCGCGCTGGCGATGGGGAGGTGGCTCGTAGCGTAGCGAAGAGACGGAGGGGGTTCTTGCGCAACTCGCTGCGGGCCGACCGTCTGGATCCGGCAAAGAGCCCCCTCCACCGCTTCGCGGTCCCCCTCCCCACGCTGCGCGTGGTGAGGACACTTGGCGGTCAGCCACGGCCCCGCTAGAGAGCCCTTCATGGAATCCCTCTTCACGCCCCTTCTGATCAGCCAGCTCGCCGCCCTCGGCCAGGTTTTGATGATCGACCTCGTCCTGGCCGGCGACAACGCCGTCGCCGTGGGTCTCGCCGCCGCCTCCCTGCCGCAGGAGCAGCGCCGCAAGGCCATTCTGGTCGGTCTCGGCTTCGCGGTGGTGCTGCGCATACTGTTCGCCCTGATCACCGTCCAGCTGATGGCCATCGTCGGCCTGCTGCTGGCGGGCGGCTTCCTGCTGCTGTGGGTGTGCTGGAAGATGTGGCGCGAGCTGCGCGAGCAGGCGACCCACGATCAGGCCCAGGCCCAGAAGGAGCTGGAGCTGGCCGCCTCGATCGAGCACGGCACCGGCCCCTCGCCGGAAGAACTGGGCATCAAGCGCAAGACCTTCGGCGCCGCCCTGCTGCAGATCCTGATCGCCGACGTGACCATGTCGCTGGACAACGTCCTGGCCGTCGCCGGCGCCGCGCACGAGCATCCGTGGATCCTCGCCGGCGGCCTGCTGATCTCGATCGCCCTGATGGGTCTGGCGGCGACCTATATCGCCAAGCTGCTGAACCGCTTCCGCTGGATCGGCTATGTCGGCCTGTTCATCGTCCTGTTCGTCGCCGGCCGCATGATCTGGGACGGCGGCCGTTCGGTCATCGTCCGCACCGGCCACATGGACGAGTTCAACGCCTCGGCCCCGGCCTTCCTCGACATCAAGCCGGAAGAGGCGGCCGAGTATCTGCGCGGGACGAAGGACGCGAAGGCGGCCCACACTGGCGGGGATGTGGCGAAGGTCTAGGCCTCCGCTTCAGCGCGGCGTGAACTTCTGGACCCGTTCGCCGACGCCATCGACGACATAGACGGCCCCGTCCGCCCCGACGGCGCCGTCGTGGGCCAGTTCGAACTGGCCGTCGTAGGGGCCATAGGCGCCGAACCGGTGCACTACCGCTCCGGCGGGGTCCACGATGGCGGCGCCGGACCGGTCGGGGCCGCGTTCCGGCTGTTCGCCGCCATCGACCACCAGCGCGAAGCCCTGACCGCCCGGCGCGATGGCGACGCCATAGGGACGCCCCATCGCCTCCGACTTCCACTGGGTCAGGAAGCGGCCGTCGGCGTCGAAGACCTGCACCCGGTCATTCTCGCGGTCGGCGACATAGACGCGTCCCTGGGCGTCCAGATCGATGGCGTGCGGCAGGTCGAACTGGCCCGGCCCCGTGCCGCGCTCGCCCCATTTGAGCAGCAGCCGACCGTCCGCCGAGAATTTGAGCACCCGTGAGTTCTCGTAGCCGTCGCTGACGTAGAAGGTCCCGTCGGGGGCGACCGCGACATCCGTCGGCCGGTTGAAGTGGCTGTCGTCGTCGCCCGCCACCCCGGCCTCGCCCAGCGTCATCAGCAGTTCGCCCTTCGGACTGAACTTGAACACCTGCTGCAGGGCCACGTCGGTGACCCAGATGTTGTCGGCGCTGTCGATCTCCAGCCCGTGCGGCATGATGAAGAGGTCTTCGCCCCAGGCCTGGACCACCTCGCCCGTCTCGCCGTCGAAGGCGACAATGGTCGGGCCCTGTATCTTCGTGGCCGGAAAGGGCTCGCTCCAGACGCGGCCGGCGCGGTGGAAGACGAAGACCCGGTTGTGGGAGTCGATTCCGACGCCTGTCACCTGCCCCAAGGCGTAACCTGCCGGCATGTGCGGCCAGCCGTGAACGACCGAATAGGCCGGAGGCGCTGCGGCGGGCGTCTGGGCCGACGTGGGGCTGGACAGGGCCAGACAGGCGGCCGAGGCGGCCAGAAGGGTCCGGAAGATCATGGTCGCCTCACCCCTCGCCGACCTTGATGCGGCGGGGCGAGTTAAGCGGAACGAACGCGGTTCGACAACCTGACCGGGCAGCCGATCAGGCCTACTCGGCCCCGCCAAAGCGTTCGGACCATTCGGCGACCTGAACGTCCTCGATCTTCCTGAACAGGACCTCGGCGGCCTGAACGGTCTGGCCGAGCGGCAGGGCCGTGATCCAGTCCTCGCCGGGCGCGGGCCAGGTCAGGTCGGTGGCGCCGACGCTGGCGGCGATCTTGACCGCCGAGAAGGGCATGACCGGCGCGGCAAGACGGGCGAACAGGGCGACGAGGTTCAGGCCCATCCGCACGCCGACCGCAGCCTGGGCCGGATCGGTCTTGAACGCGGTCCAGGGCGCCGCGACCTGCAGATACTCATTGCCCAGCACCCAGACGGCGCGCAGGGCCTGAGCCGCCTTGCGGAACTCCATGGCCTCGAAGGCCGCGGTGGCCTCGGCGATCCCGGCGTTGACGTCCTCGATCAGCTTGGCCTCGACCGGACCGGCCTCGCCGCCCTCGGGGACCACGCCGCCGAACTTGGACTCGGTGAACTTGACGATGCGGTTGACGAAATTCCCCAGCACATCGGCCAGGTCTTTGTTCGTCGTCGACTGGAACTGCTCCCAGGTGAAGGCCGCGTCCGAGCCTTCGGGGCCATAGGCCGTCAGGTGCCAGCGCCAGTAGTCGGCGGGCAGCAGTTCCAGCGCCTGATCCATGAAGACGCCGCGCTTCTGGCTGGTCGAGAACTTGCCGCCGTACCAGTTCAGCCAGTTGAAGGCCTTCAGCGTATCGACCGTCTTCCACGGTTCGCCCGAGCCGAGGATGGTCGCGGGGAAGCTGACGGTGTGGAAGGCGACGTTGTCCTTGCCCATGAACTGGACGTAGCGAACGTCTTCGGCGCCGGCGTCCAGACGCCACCAGTCACGCCAGGTCGTGCCGTGTTTCTCGGCCCACTCCTGGGTGGCGCCGATGTATTCGATGGGGGCGTCGAACCAGACGTAGAAGACCTTGTCCTCCATGCCCGGACGCGGGAAGCCGTCCTTGACCACCGGAATGCCCCACGACAGGTCGCGGGTGATGCCCCGGTCGATGAGGCCTTCATCGAGGTGCTTGTAGGCGATGGATTTCGCCAGGGTCTGCCAGTCGTCCTTGGAGGCGATCCAGTCGCGGATCGGCTGCTCCAGCTTCGTCTGCAGCAGATAGAGGTGGCGGGTGTCGCGGACCTCGAGGTTCTTCGAACCCGAGACGGACGAATAGGGATCGATCAGGTCGGTCGGGTCGAGCAGGCGGCCGCAGTTGTCACACTGGTCACCGCGCGCCTTGGGATAGGCGCAGTGGGGGCAGGTTCCCTCGACATAGCGGTCAGGCAGGAAGCGGGCGTCGTCGATGGAATAGATCATCCGGTCGACGCGTTCCTCGATCAGGCCGTTCCGCTCCAGCGCCTCGGCGAAATGCTGGGTCAGGCGATGGTTCGGCGGATTGGAGGAGCGGCCGAAATGGTCGTAGCTCAGGCCGAAGGCCTCGCCCGCCGCCTTCTGGATCTGGTGCTGCTCGTCGCAATAGGTGCGCACGTCCTGACCGGCGGCGGCGGCGGCCAGCTCGGCCGGGGTGCCGTGCTCGTCGGTGGCGCAGATATATAGGACGTCATGGCCCTGACCGCGCTTGAACCGGGCCCAGACGTCGGCCGGCAACATGGAGCCCGCCAGATTCCCCAGGTGCTTGATGCCGTTGATGTACGGCAGGGCCGAGGTGATCAGGATGCGGGCCATGGGAATCCGGTCGTATGGGGAAGGCGTGGGATATAGAGTGGGCGGGCGCGTCCGTCACCTGTGAGCCGTCCGGAGATCCGCCCTGGCCGTCATTCCCGTCGTCAAATGCGAGCGGATGTCCCGCTCGGTGCTGTTCTACACCTGGATTCTGGACTTCAAGCTGGCGCACATCTTCCCCGGCCCGACGGACCCGGCCTACGCCATCCTGACGCGCGACGGCGACGAACTGCACCTGTCCAGTCAGGCGGACGACGGGATCGCGGGCCAGACGGTGCTGGTCCTGACCCGCGACATCGACGCCGACTTTGCGGGCATGAAGGAGCGCGGCTTCGTCCCACCCGACCGCGAGGAGTCGCCCCTGCATCAGGGGCCGGTCGACCAGACCTGGGGCACGCGCGAGTTCGCCGTCGACGACCCGGACGGCAATACGATCTGCTTCGTGCAGCGCTGAGGCGCCGCCTTACCGCGACTTAACTTGCGCGCGATCCACAACCGACGTTCACTCAATCAGAAGGGGAGGTCGCCATGGGGTCTGACATCAAGTCGAGCTACGGGCTCGGATGGGGGTTCGCCCTCGCCTTTCCGCTGGTCTTCCTGCTGCCGCCGGTCGTCGAGTTCATCCAGCATGTGATCGAGTGGCGGCTCGGCGTCTTCGACAGCGTCCAGAAGGCGGAGGCGCTGTCCAACCATCCGGTCCGGCTCGGGTTCGGCTTCGTCAAACTGGCGTCCCTGCTGGTGGTCGGCCTCTGGATCGCCCGGTATCGGCACAGCGGCGGCGACCGCAAGCTGGCGGGCAAGGTCACCGGTGGCCTGTTCGCCGCCTTCCTTCCCGTGATCGTCGTGGCCCTGGCCTGGGAGGGCGCCCAGATGGCGGCGGGGCCGTGGCTCAGCGCGGCGAGGCTCGGTCAGGTCGGATCGATCGCCGCCGGGATCGGCCTGTTCATCCTCGGCGCGGTGTTTCAGGTGCTGACGGCGGGCTGGCGCGTGGGCGTGCCCCTGCGCGACCGGCGGATGGGTTTCTTCGGTTCGATCTGGAAGGGGCTGAGGGTGCTGCCGGCCGGGCTGCTGATCTATTTCGTGGTCTTTCTGCCCCTGCTGGTGCTGCACACGGGGCTCAACGTGGCCATGGCCCTGATCGGGCTGGGGCCGACGCTCTGGGTCCTGTTCGGCGTGGACGCCCTGCTGGTCGGCTATATCGCGACGGCGGTATGGGGGGTCTATGACGCCATCTACCGGCGCGGGTTGGCCGCCGCCGGTCAGGCGCCCGTGACGCTGGCGGCCTGAACCTCAAGACGGCGCGCGACGCGGACGAACCGGCCGGTGAGCAGGGCCGAGGACACCAGGCTGGCGATGATCACCGCCCAGACCAGTCCGTTGACGCCCAGATGGTGGGCCAGAACCCAGCCCACTGGCATCATCACCAGGGTGTAGGCGCCGAAATGCATGATGGTCGGCCACCAGACGTCGCCCGCCGCGCGGTTAGCGCTGGCCGAGACCACCTGAATGCCGTCCGCCACGAAGAACAGGGTGGCCAGAACCAGCGCCGGGGTCACCACCGCCAGCAGGGCAGGATCGCGGTTGTAGGCGCTGGCCACCACGGGGGCGAAGAGCCACAGGCCGATGGCGACGATGATGGTCAGGACGCTGACCACGCCCAGCCCCACGAGACCGGCCCGCAGCACGCCGCGTCCGTCGCGCGCGCCGTACGACCGCCCGACCAGCACCGCGGTCGCCGCTGACAGCCCCATGGGGACCATGAAGACGATGGCCGAGACGTTGAGCACGATGGCCCAGGCCGAGGTCTCGATCGCGCCCAGCTGGCCGGCGATGAAGGTCATGGCGGCGAAGGCGCCGACCTCGATGAAATAGCTGGAGCCGGCGCCGTAGCCGACCTTGCGCTGCTCGCGCTCGGCCAGAGGATCACGCGAAGGCTTGAGGAAGACGCCCAGTTCCCGCGCCTCGGGCAGGCGGACGATATAGATGATCAGGAAGACGGCCAGCGAGGTCCGGGCCGCGAAGGTCGCCCAGGCCGAGGCGGCCGCGCCATGGATGCCGAGGCCGAGAACGTCGGGCACCAGCAGCAGGTTGAGCGCCAGATTGATGCCGTTGGCCACCCACATGGCCCACATCCCGGCCTTGGGCTTGTGCAGGGCTTCCAGGAAGAACTGGGCCGCGACGCTGACCAGATAGCCGGGCATCGACAGGGCGAAGATGCGCAGGGCCGGGCTGGCGCCGTCCGCCAGACCGTCGGCCAGACCCGCATGCTGCAGACCCAGCGGCCCGAGCAGCAAGAGGACCAGCATGGCCGCGATCCCGAGTTGCAGCGAATAGGAGACGCCGCGCCTGAGCACCGCGCCGACCTCGGCCCGCCGCCCCTCGCCGAGGAAGCGGGCGGTCATGACCTGCACCCCCATCATCAGGCCGACGGCGGTGGTCACCACGATGCTCATGGGGGCGAGCGCCAGCGAACTGAACGCCAGCTCCCGCGCCGAATAGTTGCCGACCACGATCACGTCGGTCAGGCCCATGGTCATGATGCCCAGACGCGCGAGGATCACCGGCCAGGCGAGGCGCAGCAGGTCTTTGGTCGCGGTTTGGGAAGTCGAGCTCAACATGGGACGCGGCACGGACCACGGACGGGAGCCGGGGTCAACACAGGGGATGCTTATGGATGGATAAGCCGCGGCGGGCTAAGGAGCGCGAATGACCCTTCGCCCCCTCTTCGTCACCCAGGTCTATGAGGCCACCCTCGCCACCACGCCGGGGTTCGAGGAATTCAACGCTGACCTGTCGGACGCCTGCCGCATGCTGGCCGACGAGGACGGCGCCGGCCGCGCCTGGTGTAAGGCCAACGGCTATCGCGGCTATACCTCCTATGGCTCGCTCAACGACCTGCCGCTGCGCTTCCCCGAGTTCGCCGAGCTGAAGAAGCATCTGGACCGCCACGCCCTGGCCTATGCCAAAGCGCTGAATTTCGATCTGGCGAAGAAGCCCCGGCTCGAAAATCTCTGGGTCAACATCCTCAAGCCCGGCGGCGGCCATACCGGCCATATCCATCCCCACGCCTTCCTGTCGGGCACCGTCTATGTCGAGGTCCCGGACGGCGCCTCGGCGCTCAAGCTGGAAGACCCGCGCCTGCCGATGATGATGGCGCGACCGGGCGTGACCGAGGACGCGCCCGAGGCCGAGAAGCCCTTCGTCTATCTGGCCCCCTCGGCGGGCACGGTGCTGATGTGGGAAAGCTGGCTGCGCCACGAGGTGCCGACCAATCAGGCGAAGTCCGAGCGAATCTCGATCAGCTTCAACTATGCCTGACCGTCAGGCCGTGTAACCTTCGCCGCGCACCGGACGAAGACGCCTTTGACCGTGACGGATCGTGAAGCCCATCTGAAAAGCCTGATGCTCCGCGGTCTCGACGGCGACGCGGCGGCCTGGCGCGTGCTGCTCACCGACCTGGGCGGCTATCTGCGCCCCTATTTCCGGGCCCGCCTGTTCGACGGCGGCGCCGACGCCGAGGACCTTGTGCAGGAAACCCTGATCGCCATCCACGCCAAGCGCGCGACCTGGGACCCGTCCCAGTCGTTCAGCTGCTGGGCCTGGGCGATCGCTCACCACAAGCTGGTCGACCATCTGCGCCGTCGCGGCCGCCGCCCGACCCATCCGCTGGAGGAGGCCTCTGCCCTGTTCGCCGATCACACGGTCGAGGACGGGGCGACGAAGGCGGACCTGAGCCGTTGCCTGTCCCTGCTGCCCGCTCGCCAGCGCAGGCTGATCGAGGACGTGCGGCTGAAAGGGCTCTCGGTCGCCGAGGCCGCTGAACGCCACGGATATTCCCTGACCGCCGCCAAGGTCTCGATCCACCGCAGCCTCAAGACGCTGAACGCGAAATTCGCCCCGGTCATGCAGGAGGCCGTCGATGAAGACTGACGACCTGATCCAGGCCCTGGCCGCCGACCTGCCGCCCGCGCGCCGTCTCGACCGGCGGCTGCTGCTGTCCCTGATCCCCGCCGCGATCGTGGTGCTGGTCACCGTGGGACTGTGGCTCGGCTATCGCGACGACCTGATGGCGGCCATGCGCGGCCCGGTCTTCTGGGCCAAGGCGGCCTATACCACCGTCATGGCCGGGGCCGGCTTCTGGCTGCTGGACCGGCTGGGCCGCCCGGGAGCCAGTCCGAAGGGTCCGCTGATCCTGCTGGCCGCCGTCCTGACCCTGGCGGTCGGTCTGGGTCTCTATGAGCTGTTCACCCTGCCGATGGCCGAGCGAATGCCGGCCATGATGGGCGACAGCGCCCACGTCTGCGCGCCGAACATCGCCCTGCTCAGCCTGGTGGCCGCGCCCTTCGTCTTCTGGGCCGCCCGCGCCTTCGCCCCGACCCGGCCGATGCTGGCGGGCGCCGCGGCGGGTCTGCTGACCGGGGGGCTGGCCACAACGCTCTACGGCCTGCACTGCCCCGAGCATGCTGCCGCCTTCGTGGGCCTCTGGTACACGATGGGAATGGCGATGGCGGTGGCGGCGGGCGCCGTCATCGGGAAGTTCGCCTTCCGCTGGTGACTATCCGGCGGTGAGGGCCGGCCAGGCCTTCATCGCCGAGGTCACGACCGAGTCCAGTTCCTCACGCCCCGCCCCGCCCTTGGCGCTGAGGCTCAAGCCCTTGTGGATCGCGGCGTAGAACTGCGCGACGGCCTGCGCGTCCGTGCCCGGCGACAGCTCGCCCTCGGCGATCCCCTTCCGGATGCGGGCGGCCAGGGTCTCCGTGGTGCTGGCCCGGATCTCGCACAGGCGGGCGGCGAGTTCGGGCGACATTTCCCCGGCTTCGGCGGCGGTCTGGATGACCATGCAGCCGCTCGGCACGTCGCCGTCGGTGAAGATGCGGGCGGCGTTCCTGAGCAGGCCCTCGACGCTCTCGCGCGCCGTCGCCGCCTGCATCACGCCCCAGAAGCCGCCGCTGAAGCTCGATACATAGTGGTCGATGGCCTCGCGATAGAGACCCTCCTTGGAGCCGAAGGCGGCGTAGAGGCTGGGCGAGGCGATGCCCATGGCGGCGGTCAGCTCGCTCATGGACGCGCCGGCGTAACCCTTCTCCCAGAACAGGCGCATCGCCTGTTCCAGGGCCTGGGTGCGATCGAAACTGCGGGGGCGGCCCCGGGTGGCTGCGGGGGCGCCATCAACGGATAGCGACATTCGGACCTCATTTTGTACTGACCGATAAATAATCCCTTGCGCTCCCGAGGCAAGCTCCCCAGCTAGTTCTGTGCCGATCGATACAGAATTGGCTGAACGCAACAGGATCACCGCCATGAGCACCTCCTCTCTCCCCCTTTCCGGCAAACGCGCCCTCGTCACCGGCGGCGCGCGCGGCATCGGCGCGGCCATCGCCCGCCAGCTGGCCGCCGACGGCGCCGACGTCGCCATTACCTATGAGAAGTCCGCCGAAAAGGCCGAGGCTCTCGCCGCCGAAATCCGCGCCCTGGGCCGCACGGCCGTCGCTATCCAGGCCGACGCCGGCTCCGTCGAAGGGCCGAAAAAGGCCGTGGCCGACGCTGTCGCCGGTCTCGGCGGCCTCGACATCGTCGTCAACAACGCCGGGATCGCCGGCGGCGCCCTGTTCGCCGACCAGTCGGTCGAGGAGATCGAGGCCCTGCTCAACGTCAACGTCCGCGGCGTCTTCCTGACCAGCCAGGCGGCCCTGCCCCACCTCGGCGAAGGCGGCCGGATCATCTCGATCTCCAGCGTGCTTGCCCACCGCGTGCCCTTCCCCGGCGTGACCGTCTATTCGGCGACCAAGTCGGCGCTGGAAGCCTTCACCCTGGGCCTGTCGCGCGAAGTCGGCGCCCGCGGCATCACCGTCAACATGGTCAAGCCCGGCGCCACCGACACCGACATGAACCCGGCCGACGGCCCGAACGCCCCGACCATGCTGGCGGGCATCTCGCTGGGCCGCTACGGCGAGCCGTCGGAGATCGCCTCCGCCGTGGCCTTCCTGGCCGGTCCGGGCGCCAGCTACATCACCGGCACCAGCATCCTGGTCGACGGCGGCATCGGCGCCTGATCGACGCCTGAAAGCAGCGGGACCGGCGGCCATTCGTCGCCGGTCCCAGCTACCCTCTGGTCAAGCGACACCTGAAATGTGATCGTTCTCAACGGAAACGTCCCGTGGAAGAACATCAATGGTCGCCACACGCCTGATCGCCGTCTTCGGCACCCTTTCGCTCGCCTTCGCGGCCTCGCCGACGGCGGCGCAGATCGCCTCCCCCGACCCCGGCTTCCTTCATGCGCGAGGGACCGAGATCGTCGACGGTCAGGGGCGTCCGGTCATCCTGCGCGGCATGGGTCTGGGCGGCTGGGTGCTGCAGGAGGGCTATATGCTGCAGCTACCCGAACTGGGTCAGCAGCACATCATCCGCGCCCGCATCGCAGCCCTGATCGGCGAGGAAAAGACCGAAGCCTTCTACGCCGCCTGGCGCGCCAACTACGTCACCAAGGCCGACATCGACGCCATGGGCCGCTGGGGTTTCAACTCGGTGCGCGCGCCCCTGCACTACGACCAGCTGACCCTGGCCGGCGACCGCGAGCCGACGCCGGGAACCGACACCTGGAACGAGGCGGGGTTCAAACAGATCGACGACCTGATCGGCTGGGTGAAGGCCAACAACATGGTCCTGATCCTCGACCTGCATGCCGCGCCGGGCGGTCAGGGGACCGACCTCGCCATCTCCGACCGCGATCCCTCGAAACCCTCGCTATGGGACAGTGCCGAGAACCGCCGCAAGACCGTCGCCCTGTGGCGCAAGCTGGCCGAACGCTATGCGAACGAGCCCGCCGTCGGCGCCTATGACATCATCAACGAGCCCAATTGGGATTTTGAGAAACCGGGCGGCGGTCACGGCTGCGAGGAGACGACCAACGCCCCTCTTCGCTCCCTGACGATGGAGATCACCGCCGCGATCCGCGAGGTCGACCGGCGCCACCTGATCGTCATCGAGGGCAATTGCTGGGGCAACAACTATCGCGGCGTCCTGCCCGTCTGGGACGACAACATGGCCCTGAGCTTCCACAAATACTGGAACGCCAACGACGCGGCCTCCATCGCCGACATCGTGCGGCTGCGGGACGACAATCAGGTCCCGATCTGGCTGGGCGAGTCGGGCGAGAACTCCAACACCTGGTTCCGCGACGCCATCCGTCTGGTCGAGGACCAGAACATCGGCTGGGCCTTCTGGCCGCTGAAGAAGATCGGCTTCAACCAGCCGCTGGAGGTCGTGCCCAACCCCGGCTGGGCGGCTCTGGTCGCCTGGCTGACCGGCAAGGGCCCCGCCCCGACGCCCGCCGAGGCCGAGGCGACCCTGATGCGGATGGCCGAACACGACATCCGCTTCGAGAACAACACCGCCCACCCCGACGTCATCGACGCCATGCTGCGCCAGCCGCATTCAGATGCGACGCGGCCCTTCGCCGACCACCGCATCGGACGCCGACCCGCCGTCATCCCCGCCGCCGACTACGACCTCGGCCGCGCCGGCCACGCCTGGGCCGACACGCGCGACGCCAGCTATGAGACCCCGAGCCAGAGGATCTGGTGGAACACGGGCCGCACCTGGCGCAACGACGGCGTCGACATCGCGCGTGATGCGGACGGGTCGCCCTACGTCACGGAGTTCACCACCGGCGAATGGCTGCGGTACTCGGTGACGGCGGAGGCGGCGGGAGAGCGGACGGTGACGGTGTCGGTGCGGAGCGGGACGCCGGCCCGGCTGTCGATCAGCCTGAACGGCGCGGCGCCGATGCAGGTCGCGGTTCCGGCTTCGTCCGACTGGCACGACATTGCCAGCCCGGCCCTGCCCTTCGTTGCCGGGACCAACACCCTGATCCTCAAGGTCGAGCATTGCGACGCCTGTACGGTGCGCAGCCTGACGGTCGCGGCTGACTGAGGCCGTTCGCCCTCAAAACGCCCCCTGCGTCCGCTAGCTCATTTGCCACCCGGCGCGGGGATCGCTACATCCCGCGCCAGTTTCCCCATTCCGATGAACCCGAAGGGCGCACCGCTCCCCATGGCGCAGCAATATATTTTCCAGATGCAGGGTCTGACCAAGACCTTCCCCGGTGGCAAAAAGATCTTCGAAAACATCTGGTTGAGCTTCTACAACGACGCCAAGATCGGCGTCGTCGGCGTCAACGGCTCGGGTAAGTCCACCCTTCTGAAGATCATGGCCGGCCTGGACAGCGAGTTCACCGGCGAGGCCCGGGCGGCCGATGGCGTCAAGCGCGGCTATCTGGAGCAGGAGCCCCACCTCGACGACGCCCTGACCGTTCGCGAGAACGTCGAGGCCTGGTGCGAAGAGAAGCAGTGGGTCAACCGCTTCAACGCCATCGCCATGGAAATGGCCGAGGAATACTCGGACGAACTCATGGAGGAGATGACCGCCCTTCAGGAGAAGATCGACGCCGGCGACGTCTGGGACATCGACAGCCGCATTGAAATGGCCATGGACGCCCTGCGCTGCCCGCCGGACGACTGGATGACCACCAACCTGTCCGGTGGTGAAAAGCGCCGCGTGGCCCTGGCCCGCCTGCTGCTGTCCAAGCCCGACATGCTGCTGCTCGACGAACCGACCAACCACCTGGACGCCGAATCCGTCGCCTGGCTGCAGCACCACCTGGAAGCCTTCCCGGGCTGCGTCATCCTGGTGACCCACGACCGCTACTTCCTCGACCTCGTCACCAAGTGGACGCTTGAGCTCGATCGCGGCAAGGGCATCCCCTACGAAGGCAACTACTCCGGCTGGCTGGAGCAGAAGCAGAAGCGCGTCGTGCAGGAGCAGTCGGAATCCGAAGCTCGCCAGCGCGCCCTCACCCGCGAACTGGAATGGGTCCGTTCGGGCGCCAAGGCCCGTCAGGCCAAGTCCAAGGCCCGTCTGGCCGCCTATGAGAAGATGGTCTCCGAGCAGGAGAACTCGCGTCAGGCCCAGACCCACGCCGTCATCCAGATCCCGCCCGGCCCGCGTCTCGGCAACGTCGTGCTGGAGGTCGAAGGCCTGCAGAAGTCCTATGGCGACAAGGTCCTGTTCGACAACCTGACCTTCAAGCTGCCGCCCAACGGCATCGTCGGCGTCATCGGCCCCAACGGCGCCGGCAAGTCGACCATGTTCAAGCTGATCACCGGCCAGGAAACGCCCGATGGCGGGACGGTCAAGGTCGGGGAGACGGTCAAGCTGGCCTATGTCGACCAGTCGCGCGACGCGCTCGACCCCAACAAGACCATCTGGGAAGAAGTCTCCGGCGGCACCGACGTGATGCTGGTCGGCAAGCGCGAGATCAACACCCGCGCTTATGTCGGCTCGTTCAACTTCAAGGGCGGCGACCAGCAGAAGAAGGTCGGTCAGCTGTCGGGCGGTGAGCGCAACCGCGTCCACCTGGCCAAGACCCTGGCCACCGGCGGCAACCTGATCCTGCTCGATGAACCGACCAACGACCTGGACATCGAGACCCTGCAGAACCTCGAAGAGGCGCTGGAAGAGTTCGCCGGTTGCGCCGTGGTCATCTCCCACGACCGCTGGTTCCTCGACCGTCTGGCGACCCACATCCTGGCCTTCGAGGGCGACAGCCACGTCGAATGGTTCGAAGGAAACTTCGAAGCCTATGAAGAAGACAAGAAGCGCCGCCTCGGCGCCGACAGCCTGATCCCGCACCGGATCAAGTTCCAGAAGTTCGGGCGCTGATTTCAATCGGCTCCGATGTGAACGGCCTCCCTCGCGGGAGGCCGTTTTCGTTTCGGGTGGCGTCTGCCAACGGCCAGCGTAAGTTGAGGCCATGACCACCCGTCCCGCCGTCCTGATCATGCAGCGCCACCTCGGGCAGCTAACGCCGTTTCTGGAGGGGGCTTACGACGTCTATCGCTTCTGGGAGGGACCGCCGGCGGAGGTCGAGGCGCGGATCGGGGCGATCATCGTCGCGGGAGAGTTCGAACTCGACAAGACGCTGATCGAGCGGCTGCCGAACCTGAAGCTGGTCGCCTGTTTCACCTCCGGGTACGATCGCATTGACGTCGACTGGTGCCGGGCGCGCGGCCTGCCGGTGACCCATGCGCCGGGCGTCAATCACGAGGATGTCGCCGACCACGCCATCGGCCTGATCCTGGCGGCGCGGCGCAAGATCGTCGAGGGCGACCGCCATCTGCGCGCCGGAGAATGGACGCCGGAGACGCGCATCCTCACCCCCTCGCTGAAGGGGCAGAAGGTCGGGATCGTCGGTCTTGGCCTGATCGGTCAGGCCGTGGCCCGCCGCGCCGAGGCGATGCGGATGGCTGTGCGCTGGTGGGGTCCGCGCGACCGGCCCGCCGACTGGCCGCGCGCGGCGTCCCTGCTGGAACTGGCGAAGGACAGCGACATCCTGGTGGTCGCCTGCCGCGTGGACGACAGCAACACCGGTCTGATCTCCAAAGAGGTCATCGAGGCGCTCGGCCCGTCAGGCCTTCTGGTCAATGTCTCGCGCGGCCAGGTGCTGGACGAGCCTGCGGTGATCGCGGCGCTGAAGTCGGGGGCCCTGGGTCAGGCGGCGCTGGATGTCTTCACCCACGAGCCGGTCGATCCGACCGACTGGGCGGACGTGCCCAACACCGTACTCACGCCCCACACCGCCGGGGCCACGACCGAGGCGGTGCAGGGCATGTTGATGCTGATGGTCCAGAACCTGGCGGCGGTCTTCGCCGGCGAACCGCTGAAGACCGCCATCCAGGACTGAGATTTACTCGCCGGAGGGCGGCTGCATGCCGCCGCCGTCCGAGGGCGGCATCATCCCGCCACCGGGGCCGCCCGGACCGCCCTGACCACCGCCCGGACGCATCATGCCGCGCATGGCCTGCAGCTCTTCCGGGGTGACCGTGCCGTCATGGTTGGCGTCCATGCGCGCGAACACCTGGCCGATCATGGCGTGATACTCGTCCAGGGTGACCGTGCCGTCATGGTTGGCGTCGGCGCGCTCCATGCCGCGGCCGGCGCTCATCATGCTGCCGGGGGTCGGGGGCGGGGTCAGTTCGGCGCCGGTCAGGGAGCCGTCGTGGTTGGCGTCGAGGTTGTGGAAGCGGGCGTCGGACCGCTCCTGCATCTGGGCCAGGGTGAAGGGGCCCATCTGGGCCATCCCGCCCATCATCCCGCCGCCCGGACCCTGCTGGGCGGAAGCGGCGAAGGGGACGGCGGCCAGGACGGCGGCGGCCAGAACGGTGGGGGCGAGAGCGAGGCGGATCATGGAAAATCTCCTGAGGACTCCCTTTGAACGAGGGCCCTGCGGCCTTCCGTCGCGGGAATTCGACCAATATCGCGGATCCGGAAACGCCGCCTGCGTTTACCGCTTGCCAAATCATATAAGGATATCTTTATATGAAACCCATGAGCCTCTCCGCTGATCAAACCATCGACGCCCTGCGCGCCGCCGGCGAGCCGACACGGCTGCGGGTGTTGTCGCTGCTGACCGGCGAGGAGCTGTCGGTCATGGAGCTGTCGCGGGTGCTGCAGCAGAGCCAGCCGCGCGTCTCGCGCCATCTCAAGCTGATGGCCGACGCCGGTCTGATCGAGCGTTTTCCGGACGGCGCCCGGGTCTTCTATCGCATTTCTTCGGACCCCCTGGCCCGACGCCTGGTCGAGACGGTGCTGGACCTGCTGGACGATTCCGAGGGCGAGGACGACCACCGCCGCCTCGACCAGGTTCGCGACGAACGCGCCGCCGCCGCCGCCGCCTATTTCGAACAGGTCGCGCCCCAATGGGACCGCATCCGCTCCCTCTATGTCGCCGAGACGGCAGTGGAGAGCGCGGTCGAGGCCGCCGCCGGTCCCGGCCCGTTCGAGCGCGTCGTCGACCTGGGCACCGGTTCAGGCAGGATGCTGACCCTTCTGGGCAAGAAGGCGAAGATGTCGGTGGGGCTGGATCTCAGCCACAACATGCTCAACATCGCCCGGTCGAACGTCGCCCGCGCGGGCGTGGAGCGGGTGGAGCTGAGGCACGGCGACATCTTCGCCACCCGCCTGCCCTCGGCCAGCGCCGATCTGGTGATCGTGCACCAGGTGCTCCACTACCTCGCCGACCCTCACGCCGCCGTGGTCGAGGCCGCGCGGCTGGTCGCCCCGGGCGGCCGCATCCTGATCGTCGACTTCGCCCCGCACGAGATGGAATCCCTGCGCGAGGAGCATCAGCACCGCCGCCTCGGGTTCGGAGCTGAAGAAGTCTCCGGCTGGCTCGCCGACTGCGGCCTCAAGGCCCTGCCGACCGTGGCCCTGCCGCCCGACGCCGACGGCCTGACCGTCACCATCTGGACCGGCGTGCGCGCCGCCTCCTCCGATTCCCGAAAGGCCGCCTGATGGCTTCCGCCGCTCCGCAGCCCGAACGTCCCTCCGGGACCCTGGCCGCCGCCCGGGCCCTGCTGCTGTCGCCGCTGGGTCCCGTGGCCCGCGCCGGTGACAACGCCAACCCGGTCAAGGTCTCGTTCGAATTCTTCCCGCCCAAGACCGACAAGGCCGAACAGACCCTGTGGGAGGCGGTGCGCCGGCTGGAGCCCCTCAATCCCGCCTTCGTCTCGGTGACCTACGGCGCCGGCGGTTCGACGCGCGAGCGCACCCACCGGACCGTCCAGCGGATGCTGGCCGAGACCAGCCTGCGTCCCGCCGCCCACCTGACCTGCGTGGAGGCCTCACGCGACGAGGTCGATGAGGTGATCGAAAGCTACAAGGCCATCGGGGTCGATCACATCGTCGCCCTGCGCGGCGATCCTCCGGGCGCATCTGACATCGGCGGCGCCTATACGCCCCGCGCCGACGGATACGCCAACGCCACCGAACTGGCCCGCGCCGTCAGCCGCGTCGGCGGCTTCGACATCTCGGTCGGCGCCTATCCGGAGAAGCATCCGGAGAGCCCGTCGATCGACCACGACATCGACGTCATCAAGGCCAAGATCGACGCCGGCGCGACCCGGCTGATCAGCCAGTTCTTCTTCGACATCGACGCCTTCCTGCGCTTCCGCGACCGCATCCGCTCGGCCGGGATCACCGCGCCCCTGCTGCCGGGCATCATGCCGGTGTCCAACTTCGCGGGCCTGCAGCGGATGAGCGCAGCGTGCGGCGCCTCGGTGCCCCAGTGGCTGGCCAACCATTTCGACGGCCTGGACGACGACCCCGAGACCCGCAAGCTGCTGGCCGCCTCGGTCGCCGCCGAGACCTGCGCCCGGCTGCAGGAAGAGGGTTTCCAGGACTTCCACTTCTACACCCTGAACCGCGCCGACCTGGTCTATGCGATCTGCCGCGTGCTGGGCGTCCGCGAACAGAAGGCCGTTGCGTAAGATGACCTCCCCTCTCACCCGCGCCGAACGTATCGCCGCCCTGCACAAGGCGGCGAAGGAACGCATCCTGGTCCTCGACGGCTCCTGGGGCGTGATGATCCAGCGTCGCGGCCTGGAGGAGCACGACTTCCGCGGCGACCGCTTCGTGACGGCCAACGGCTATGACGAGCGCGAGCAGATGAAGGGCAACAACGACATCCTGTGCATCACCCGCCCGGACATCATCGGCGACCTGCACGACCAGTATTTCGCCGCCGGCGCCGACATCTCCGAGACCAACACCTTCTCCGGCACGGTCATCGCCCAGGACGACTACAGGCTGGACGCCCAGGCGGTCTGGGACATCAATCTGGAAGGCGCGAAGCTGGCCCGTGCCGCCGCGGACCGCTGGACGGAGAAGGAGCCATCGAAACCGCGCTTCGCCGCCGGCTCCATCGGCCCGCTGAACAAGATGCTGTCCATGTCCTCGGACGTGAACGATCCGGGCGCGCGGCTGGTGACCTTCGATCAGGTCTATGAGGCCTATCGCCAGCAGGTGAAGGCCCTGAACGAAGGCGGCGTCGACCTCTATCTGATCGAGACGATCACCGACACGCTGAACTGCAAGGCGGCGATCAAGGCCATCAAGGACCTCGAGGACGAGGGCATGGAGGCCCTGCCGATCTGGATCTCGGGCACCATCACCGACCGCTCGGGCCGCACCCTGTCGGGCCAGACCGCCGAGGCCTTCTGGAACTCGGTGCGCCACGCCAAGCCGTTCGCCATCGGCTTCAACTGCGCCCTGGGCGCCGATCTGATGCGGCCGTTCATCGCCGAACTGAGCCGCGTCGCCGACACCCTGGTCGCCGCCTATCCCAACGCCGGCCTGCCCAACGCTATGGGCCAGTATGACGAGGAGCCGCACGAGACCGCCCACTTCATCGAGGAATGGGCCGAGGCGGGTCTGGTCAACATCGTCGGCGGCTGCTGCGGCACCACGCCCGACCACATCGCCCATGTCGCCCAGGGCGTATCCAAGCTGCCGCCGCGCCCGATCCCGGAGCGCCCGGTGGCCATGCGGCTTTCAGGCCTCGAACCGTTCGAAATGGCAGGATGACCGTCCGCGCCCGTCCTTTTCTATGGTCAAGCTCGCCGTGTCGTGATGCTCTTCTCGCATCTGCGAAAAGGGGCTGAATCATGAGTGGGACGAGACGGGCGTTTCTGACACGGTTGGCGGCTGTGGCCGGGACCGGCGGTATGTATATGGCCATGCGGGCCATGGGTCTGGTCGACGACGGCGTCGCCCATGCCGAGACCCCGTCCCTGCGCCCCGGCTCGGGCAATGGAGCGAGTGTCGTCATCCTCGGCGCCGGCGTCGCCGGTCTGTCGGCGGCTTACGAACTGAAGAAGGCCGGCTATGCCGTCACCGTGCTGGAGGCCCGCGATCGCGTGGGCGGCCGCAACTGGACTGTCCGCCGCGGCTCGAAGATCGCCCACATCGACAAACCGGAACAGACCTGCACGTTCGAGGACGGCCAGTATTTCAACGCCGGCCCGGCCCGCATCCCCAGCCACCATCAGGCCACGCTCGGCTACTGCAAGGAGCTGGGCGTCGAGATGGAGGTGCTGGTCAACCACTCCGACTCCGCCCTGGTCCAGGCCGACGGCTTCAACGGCGGCAAACCGCTGCAGATGCGTCAGGCCATCCACAATGTGCGCGGCCACGTCGCCTCCCTGCTGGCCAAGGGGGTAAGGAACGGCGGCGTCGACACGGCCCTGACCGCCGAGGATCAGGCGAAGCTGGTCGAGAACCTGATCGGCTGGGGCGGGCTGGATCCCGACCTCGCCTTCCGCCACAGCGAGGCCTCGGGCCTGATGATCGAGCCGAGCGCCGGAGACGTCGTCGGCAAGCCGCGTGACGCCATGGTCCTGGCCTCCCTGCTTCATCCCGTGGCCTGGGGGGCGCCGACCTTCCACGACATCATCGACATGCAGGCGACCATGCTCCAGCCGGTCGGGGGCATGGACCGCATCCCCATGGCCTTCGCCGAGAAGCTGGGCCGCGCCGTCACCCTGAACGCCCAGGTCACCAGCCTGAAGCGCAAGGGTGCGGGCGTGGAAGTCACATGGAAGGACCGGGCCGGCGCCAGCCACGCCGTCGCCGCCGACCACTGTATCTGCACCATCCCCTTCCCCGTCCTGGCCGGGATCGAAAACGACTTCTCGCCCAGCCGTCAGGCCGTGGTGAAAAACGCGGTCTATGGCGACTCGGTCAAGATCGCCTTCCAGTCGCCGCGCTTCTGGGAGAGCAAGGACCAGATCTACGGCGGCCTCAGCTTCACCGACCGCGACACCCTGATGACCTGGTATCCGTCCGGGCGTTTCCTGCATCCGACCGGCATCCTGGTCGCCGGCTACAGCTTCGCGGGCCCCGCGACCCGGCTGGGCTCCCTGCCCCTCGCCGAAGGTCAGGCCTATGCGCGCGAAACGGTCGAGCGGCTGCACCCCGGCCAGTCCGGCAAGCTGACCGACGGCGTCACCGTCCACTGGGGCAAAGTCCCGTTCAATCTCGGCATCGCCGGTCAGGTGGCCGAGGAAGACCCGGCGGGCTATACGCTGATGAACGATCCCGACGGCCCCTATCTGTTCGCCGGCGAGCACCTCAGCCATGTCGGCGCCTGGCAGCAGGGCGCCATCGTCTCGGGCTGGCGCGCCGTCAACGCCATCGCCGCCCGCCGCGCCAGCCAGTCTTTGGCTCAACCCGCCTGAAGGAGACCATGACCATGTTCAAGATCGCTTTCGCCGCCACCGCCGTGCTCGCAGCCGTCGCCGCCCCGGCTTTCGCCCAGACGGCGCCCGCTCCCGCCACCGCTTCGACCTCCACGATCGAGCGCACCTACCCCTCCCCTACGGCCTTCATCGCCTCGACGGTGACGGTGCCCGCCGGGACCGAGCTGATCTTCCTGTCCGGCCAGCTGCCGGACGTCGCCGACACGACCGCCCCGGCCGGGACGGTCGCCGCCTATGGCGACACCGAGACCCAGGCCGCCTCCACCTTCGCCAAGATCGAACGGCTGCTGGCCACGCGCGGCCTGACCATGGGCGACGTCGTCTCCATGACCGTCTACCTCATGGCCGCCCCCGGCTCGGAGCGGATGGACTTCGCCGGAATGATGAAGGCCTACGGCAAGTATTTCGGCACGCCCGAACAACCCAACCGCCCCTCGCGCTCGACGGTGCAGGTCGCGGGCCTCGCCGGCCCCGGCTTCCTGATCGAGGTCGAGGTCACGGCCGCTCGCACCCCCGCGGCGCCCGCCCACTAAGGATACTCCGCCTTGCGTCCCGCCTACCTCAACATCGGCGAACGAACCAATGTCACCGGTTCGGCCAAATTCCGGAAGCTGATCGTCGAGGGGAACTACACCGCCGCGCTCGATGTGGCGCGTCAGCAGGTCGAGGCCGGCGCCGCCGTCATCGACATCAACATGGACGAGGGCCTGCTGGATTCGCAGCAGGCCATGATCACCTTCCTGAACCTGATCGCGGCCGAGCCCGACATCGCCCGCGTGCCGGTGATGATCGACAGTTCCAAATGGGAGGTGATCGAGGCCGGGCTGAAGTGCGTTCAGGGCAAGCCCATCGTCAACTCTATCTCCATGAAGGAGGGCGAGGACAAGTTCCGGGAACAGGCCGTCGCCTGCCTGCGCTACGGTGCCGCCGTCGTGGTCATGGCCTTCGATGAAGTGGGTCAGGCCGACACCGCCGCGCGCAAGATCGAGATCTGCACCCGCGCCTATCGCATCCTGGTGGACGAGGTAGGCTTCCCGCCCGAGGACATCATCTTCGACCCCAATATCTTCGCCGTGGCGACGGGGATCGAGGAGCACGACAACTACGCCGTCGACTTCATCGAGGCGACGAAGGTCATCAAGGCGACCCTGCCCCACGCCCGGGTCTCGGGCGGGGTGTCGAACGTCTCGTTCAGCTTCCGCGGCAATGAGCCGGTGCGCCGGGCGATCCACTCGGTCTTCCTCTACCACGCCATCGCCGCCGGCATGGATATGGGCATCGTCAATGCGGGTGACCTGCCGGTCTATTCCGACATCGACCCGGTGCTCAGGGAAGCCGTCGAGGACGTGATCCTGAACCGGCCCCAGCGGACCAATGTCTCCAACACCGAACGGCTGGTGGACATCGCGCCCGGCTTCAAGGGTGACAAGACCGAGGCCAAGGTCGTCAATCTGGAATGGCGCAACCAGCCCGTCGGCAAGCGCATCGAACACGCGCTGGTCAACGGCATCACCGAGTTCATCGACGCCGACACCGAAGAGGCCCGACTGTCGTTCGACCGGCCGCTGCACGTCATCGAAGGTCCGCTGATGGACGGAATGAACGTGGTCGGCGACCTGTTCGGCTCGGGCAAGATGTTCCTGCCCCAGGTCGTGAAGTCGGCCCGCGTGATGAAGCAGGCCGTGGCCTGGCTCGAGCCTTTCATGGAAGCCGAAAAGGCCGGCAAGCCGCGCGAGCAGGCCGGCCGCATCCTGATGGCGACCGTCAAGGGCGACGTCCACGACATCGGCAAGAACATCGTCGGCGTCGTTCTCCAGTGCAACAACTATGAGGTCATCGACCTGGGCGTCATGGTCCCGGCCGACCGCATCCTCGACGCCGCCAAGGAGCACAACGTCGACATCGTCGGCCTGTCGGGCCTGATCACCCCGTCGCTGGACGAGATGGTCTTCGTGGCGCGCGAAATGGAGCGGCGCGGCTTCGACATTCCCCTGCTGATCGGGGGCGCCACGACCAGCCGCACCCATACGGCGGTCAAGATCGAGCCCGGCTATCATCGCGGCTCGACCACCTATGTCATCGACGCCTCGCGCGCCGTGGGCGTGGTATCGGGCCTGCTGTCGAAGACCGAGCGCGAGAAGAACGAGGCCGCCACCCGCGACGAATACGTCCGCATCCGCGAACAGTACGCCCGGGGGCAGGAGGTCAAGGCGCGCGCCTCTCTGGTTCAGGCGCGGGCCAACCGCTTCACGCCCGATCCCGCTGACCGCATGCCGGGCAAGCCGTCCTTCATCGGCGTGAAGGCGTTCGACGGCTGGGACCTTCAGGACCTGGCCGACCACATCGACTGGACGCCCTTCTTCGCCAGCTGGGAGCTGATCGGCCGCTATCCGCTGATCCTCGAGGACGAGATCGTCGGCGAGGCGGCCAAGGACCTGTTCCGCGACGCCCAGGCCATGCTGAAGACCATCGTCGAGGAGAAGTGGTTCACGGCCAGGGGCGTCGTCGGCTTCTGGCCGGCCCGGGCCCTCGGCGACGACGTCGCCGTCTTCGCCGACGAGAGCCGCACCGAAGAGATCGCCCGCTTCCACACCCTGCGTCAGCAGATCGCCAAGTCGAACGGCAAGCCGAACCTCGCCCTGTCGGACTTCATCGCTGAAGAGGGCGAGGACTATATCGGCGCCTTCGCCGTCACCGCCGGCCATGGCGAGCTGGAGATCGCGAAGAAATTCAAGGACGCCGGCGACGACTATTCCTCGATCATGGCCGCGGCCCTGGCCGACCGTCTCGCCGAGGCCTTCGCGGAACGGCTGCACAAGGAGGTCCGGACCCAGCTCTGGGGTTACATCCCCGACGAGGCCACCAGCGTCGATGACCTGATCGCCGAACAGTATCAGGGCATCCGCCCGGCCCCCGGCTATCCGGCCCAGCCCGACCACACCGAAAAGGCCACCCTGTTCCGTCTGCTGGACGCCGGTCAGAACGCCGGCATGGCCCTGACCGAGAGCTTCGCCATGACGCCCCCGGCTTCGGTCTCCGGCCTCTACTTCGGCCATCCAGGCAGCCACTATTTCGGCGTCGGCAAGATCGATCGCGACCAGATCGAGGACTACGCCCGCCGCAAGGGCTGGGACGTCGAGACCGCCGAACGCTGGCTGGCCCCGATCCTCAACTACGACCCCGGTCAGGCGGCGCGAGGGGCGGCGGCGTAAAAAACAAAACCCTCTCCCATAGGGAGAGGGCTTGGGCCTCCGGGAGCGAAGCGATCGGCAAGGCGAAAGGGTGAGGGGTTAAGCGCTCACCGGTGAGCGACAGAACCCCTCACCCTCCCACTCACTGCGTTCGAGGGTCCCTCCCTCTCCCTCTGGGAGAGGGAGAGGGATTACTGCGCCTGCTCGACGCCTTCGCTCTTCAACCCCACTTCTTCCAGCGTCGCCGGCGGGGTGGTGATGTTCTCGCGGATGCGGCGGGCGGCGTGTTCGCAGCGGCCGGGCAGGCCGAAGAAGAGGCCGAAGGCCTGGCTGCGCGCCGCCTCGTCGGTCTGGGCCAGGACCGCGGTCCAGCGGCCCGTCGCTTCAGCGGCGGCGGCGTCGGCGGCGGCGCGGGTCGCGGCCGACTGGCGCGAGCGGGCGGCGACCAGGGCGCCGCGGAAGTCCGCCGCCTCCAGCTTGCCCAGGCGGATGATCTCCAGATCCTCGGGATTGCGGTCGGTCAGGGTCTCGCCCAGCTTCACATGGCCGCTGACCAGGGCGTCGCACCAGGCGACCAGCGGATAGTCCCGATCCGGCGCGCCGCGCGGCATGGGGTTGGAATAGGCCAGGGCCTCCCGCATCCGCAGCTGGGCCGGGGTCTCGGCGACGGCGGCGTCGGCCGCCGTGGCGATCGGGCCGTCTTGCGGGACGGGCGCCGTCTGGGTCTGGAGCAGCAGGGCGGCGGCGGCGATCAGGCTGAGCATGGGCGATCCAAAATCGTTGAAAGGGCGCGGCGACCATCAGGCGTCGGCGGCGCACCGTAACGCTTGCCGCCCGCGAATGGTTTTTCCGGGGCGAAGAAAAATCGGGCCACGCCCTTCAGGCAAAGAAAAAGGCGACGGACCCGAAGGTCCGCCGCCCAATCCTTTTCCAGGGTTGCCGGTCCGCGAGGGACCGACAGCCTTAGAAGTTCGCCGAGACGCCGAAGAAGACGTAGCGGCCGAGCGAGTCGTACAGTTCCGGGAAGGTGTTCCCGTTGCTGCCGATCGTGGTCAGCGGCGGATCGGTGTCAAACACGTTGTTGACGCCGACGCGGCCCGAGACCGTGTCCGTGATCTGCCAGTTGGCCGACACGTCGAAGTAGTTCATGGCGTCCAGCGTCGAGTCGAGGCGACCCGCGACGGAACCCGTCAGGCTCGAGCCGTAGTCGACCGAGCTGTAGTAACGCCACGTACCCGCGACATCGACGTTCCACGGCGTGGACCAGTTGACGCGGAGGCGGTGACGCCATTCCGGGTTCGGCGTGCCGCATTCGGCCGAGCCGTAGTAGCCCACGCAGTCATAGACCGCGCTGGTCGTGCCCGTGCCGGTGTCGGTTTCCAGCGTGTTCAGCCAGGTGCCCACGAAGGCCAGGCCGATCTTGCCCAGGTCCGGAGCGCCGAGGTCGGTCAGATCGAACGAGTAGTTGGCGTTGACGTCCAGGCCGCTCGTTTGAACGCCGCCGATGTTGATGGCGAGGTTCTCGACGTAACCCGTACCGGTCCAGAGCGAACCGTTCGAGTTGCGGTGGATACGCGAACACGCAGCCGCGTCGTTATCCTTGTAGCAGAGGTTGACGGTGTTGGCGGCGCCGACCGAGCTGATCGAACCGTCGATCTTGATGTCGAAGTAGTCCAGCGACAGGTTGAAGCCGGGCACGAACGACGGGGTGAACACGACACCGAAGGTGTAGGTGTCGGATTCTTCCGGCGCCAGATTGGGGTTACCGCCCGTGATCTGGTTGTACTGGTTCGCCGAGCTCGTCAGGGCGGTGCTGCCGTACTGGGTCGAGTTCGGAACGCCGGTCGCCAGACACTGGGCCAGGGTCGCGGTCTTGGCCGGGCCGCAGGGATCGGCGGCCATGTTGAACAGGCTCAGGCCCTGGGCCGAGAACAGGTCCAGAACCGTGGGCGCGCGAACGGCGTGCGAGTAGCTGGCCCGCAGACGCAGGTCCTCGATCGGGGCGTAGTCGGCGCCGACCTTGTAGGTGTCCGTCGACAGGTTCTTGTACTCGGAGTGACGGAAGGCGCCGTCGACCGAGGCCGAATAGGCCCACGATTGACCGTCGGCCAGCGGCACCTGGACTTCGCCGAATACGTCGGTGACGTCGGTGGAACCGGTGACGCCGATGGTCGGGCCGCCCTGGCCGGCGCCGTCGCCGGAGGCGAAGGCGGCGTCCGTGGTGGAGCCGAGGTAGTCGCGGCGGTATTCGGCGCCGAAGGCCACCTTCACGCCCGAAGCGGCGTAGGGCGACTGGATGCCGTAGGTGCCCAGGTCGCCGGTGACGGCGGCCGTGACGACCTGCTGGGTGGTTTCACCCGTCTGGATCAGCGGGATCTGCAGGTAGTCCAGAGCGGCCTGGGTCACGCCGCCCGCGACGAAGACGTTGTAGGGCACGCAAGCGGGGTCGGAGCCGTCGACGACCGAACGACAGGTCGGCACGCCGCCGACGCTGACGACATCCGTCGCACGCTTCAGACGCGTGACCGAGAAATCGTTCAGGTAGGTCCGCGACAGACGAACGCGCGAGAAGCTCGCGGCGACGTCGTAGTTCCAGCCCTCGGTGATCAGACCACGCAGGCCGACGACCGCACGGTAGGATTCATAGTTCAGCGAGTCCTGACGACCGCCGCCCTCGACGTTCCGGCGACCGATGTAGAACGGCACGGAGCCGCCCGACGCGATCAGGGCCGGGGTACAGCCGATGGCGGTCTTCTGCGAGGCCGAAAGCAGCGGGTTGTCGCAGTTGATGCTTTCAGTGTTGAAGAAGTTACCCGACGGCGCGATCTGGGCGACCGACGAATAGTCCGAGAACATCAGCTGGGTGAAGGCCTCGGCGTGTTCGTTGATCTCGTAATGACCCATGGCGCCGAGGGTGTAGCGCTCGTCAGGGCGCTGGTAGTAGTTGACCGGGCCGTAGTTGTACTGATCCCGGTCGTTGTTGAACGGGATGAAGGTCTGGCCGGCGCCCAAGGTGTAGTTGAAGGCCCCGAAGTCGGTGAAACGACCGGGGAAGGAGGTCCCGGAGCCACCGCACGAGTAGGTCGTGGGGCCCGAGGCGGCCGTCGGCGCGGCGATCGTACAAGCCGAATAGTCGCGGTCGCGTTGCAGGATCGGGTTGTTGTTCCGGTAGCCGGCATAGGCCAGCAGGCCGCCCTTGCCGTCCGGCGCGGCGACACCCATCGTCAGGGTGATTTCGCGGCTTTCGCCGTCCGAAACGTCATCTTCCGGCAGCTTGAACTGCGACGGGTTGGTGCTGCCGCGGCGGGTGATTTCCGCGCGCAGGTTGCCCGTGCCGTCATAGCTGTTGTGGTGGGCGTAGAAGCCGTAGGTGGCGTCCAGCTGGATGCCTTCGAAGTCCTTCTTCATGATGAAGTTGACGACGCCGGCGACAGCGTCCGAACCGTAGACGGCCGAGGCCCCGCCGGTCAGGACTTCAACCCGCTCGACCAGCTGGCCGGGGATCTGGTTCAGGTCGGCGGCCGGATCGTTCGGCGAGCCGTAGCCCATGCGGCGACCGTCGATCAGCACCAGGGTGCGCGACGAGCCGAGGTTGCGCAGCGCCACCGTGGCGGTGCCCGAGGCGCCGTTCGACACCGTCGAGTTCTGGGCGGCGAAGGCCTGCGGCAGTTGGGTGATCAGGTCCTCGACCCGCGTCACGCCCTGGACGTCGATGTCCTCGGCCGTAACTTGAGTCACCGGGCTGGTGGTCACGAGGTTGGCTTGCGGAATGCGCGAGCCCGTCACGACGACTTCGGCGACTTCATCGGCCTGCGGGTCGGTCGCCGGCGCGGTTTGCGCGAAGGCCGGCGCCGCGAAGGCCGCGAGGGCCGCCCCGGTGATGATGGTCGTCGCCAGAAGGCGTTGACGCGTTTGTTGGGTTCTCAAGGATCGTTCTCCTGAATGTGGCCCCGCTCCTTCCAGAAAGCTGGGCCCGACCTCTGTTTTGGTTTTCGCTGACCCCGGACCGGATTTCCGGATCGCTAAGGAAGGTTAGGCGCCTTGTTCCGTGTTGCGCCACAGCAATTACGCAGCTGTAACAAACTCGCCCCGGGACTGTCGTATTCGAGACACGTTTCCGAAAGGGGCGCCTATGACCCGAAGCGGGACGGCGCTAAGGTCCCCCGAGACGAAAAATTTCCTGAATCCAATCGGAACCGGTGACACCTTCCATGCGTTTACGCCCGCTCCCCTTCCTTCGGACCTCCGGCCTGTTCTTCGGCGTTGCTTGCCTCGCCGCATTCGCGACCGCAGCATCGGCGCAACAGCCCGCACCTCAGGAACGGCCGGAATTGCTCTCGAGGCTGGTCGCCTGCCGGGCCGTGACGGCGGCGGAAGCCCGCCTCGCCTGCTATGACGCCGCCGCCTCCGCCCTCGACTCGGCCGAGCGCCAGGGCGAGGTGGTGGTGGTCGATCGGGCCCAGGTGAACGCCGCTCGCCGCCAGCTGTTCGGCTTCGAACTGCCCTCCATCACCCTGTTTGACGCCGGTCCCGCGCCAGAGCGGATCGATTCCGTCGAGACCACCCTGACCCGCGCCGTCGCGGCCGGCGACGGCAAATGGACCTTCGTCCTGGCCGACGGCAGCACCTGGCGCCAGATCGACAGCGAGCGGGTCAATTTCCGCAACCAGGCCGGCCAGGCGGTGCGGGTTCGCCGCGCCACCCTCGGCAGCTATCTACTGACCATCGACCGCAGCCGCGCCGTGCGCGTGCGCCGCCAATAAGACCATACATATTCGTAAAAAGGCTTCCCCATGTCGGCGTTTCGACAACTCTTCCCCGGCGTGCTGGTGGCCGGTCAGATCCAGACCGGCGACCTCGCCGAGGCGGCCGCCCTCGGCGTCGGGCGGGTGATCAACAACCGACCCGACCACGAAGAGCCCGGTCAACCCACTTCGGACGAGATCGAGGCGGCGACTCGGGCGGCCGGTCTGGACTATGTCCACGCCCCGGCGCGCGGTCTCCCGGACGCCGCCGTGGTCGACGCGGTCGAGGCGGCCCTGGCCGACGGCACGCCGGTGCTGATGTTCTGCAAGTCCGGAATGCGGTCCTCGGCCGCCTGGGCCCTGGCCGTCAACCGGTCGGGCGCCCTGTCGCGCGACGAGATTCTGACCGCGGCCGCCGGCGCCGGCTACGCCCTGGGCGGCCTGCCCCTCTGATCCCTAGCGGATGATGGCGACCCGCGCCGCGTAGGGCGCGGGCTCGGGCGTGCACGACGCCGTGATCAGTTGCGCCGCCATGAGACACAGGATCGCCGCCACGATCGGCTGGAGCCGATTTGAGACATTCAGGGCAAGGGCTTTGGCCACGGCGGCGCTCCGAGAGGGGATTTACCTCTCGTTAAGGCAAGGGCCAGGCCAGCCGGTCGTCCCATCCCGGGCGCGCCATCGACCGAAACGCCGACATACACCCTTGAGTGGATTCGCTGACCGGGCGCGCAGCCCAAGGGCGCCAACCGTAAATTGAAGCTTCGCCTTGTTTATGCAATTCAGAATTGCATAACGGGATGAGGGCGACATGGACTACGCGCAAACGGGCGCCGCGGCGGGCGATGCGGGCTCCGGGCCAAGGGCGCTGTGGGCCCGGTTCTCCGCCCTCTGGAGCCGCCGCAAGCTTCTGGTCAGTGCAGGAATTCTGGCCGGTCTCGGCCTGGCGGGCCTGCTGGCGGCCGAGGTCGGCGCCCGGGCCGTCGGCGCCGTCGACTTCCCCACCTACGACGCCAATCCGGTCACCGGCTATATTCCGACGGCCGACACCGCGGGCCGGCTGCTGGGCCGCGACTGGGTCTTCAACGAACATCACATGGGGGTGGCGGCGCCCTTCGCCCCGAGCCCGGCGACCGACGTCGTCCTGATCGGCGACAGCCTGGTCTACGGGACCTCATCCTACCGTCAGGACCAGCGGCTGGGGCCGAACCTCCAGGCCCTGTCCGGCGTCACCGTCTGGCCCATCGGCGCCGGCAGCTGGAGCGTGGCCAACGAGCTGGCCTATCTGGACGCCAACCCCGAGGTCGTCGCCGGCGCCGACCGGCTGGTCTTCATCGTCAACTACGCCGACATCCAGTCCGGCTCGGTCTGGAAAAGCGACCTGACCCATCCGCGCCGCCACCCCCTGTCGGCGGTGACCTATCTGGCGGCCAAGACCTTGCTCAAGCCCGCCGCCGAGGATCCGCGCTTCGGCGAGGAAGCGCCGGTCCTGACGCACTGGCGGGAATTCACCGGCCGCTATGGTCGTCCGATCGACGTCATCCTCTATCCGAACAAGGCCATGCTGACCGATCCGGCGAAGCTGAAGACGTACCGCGACCGGCTGGCCCTGCTCGCCGCCCCGAACGTCGTCTTCCACGACCTGACGCGCGACCCGCGGTGGACCCCCGACGACTATCTGGACAACATCCACCCCAAACCCGGGGCGGTGATCAAGGTGGCCCGGTTCGTGAACGAGGAACTGCGTCTGAACGGCGGGGGCTGATTTTTCCACGCGCGGCGGCGGCCCTTTCCGGGATAATCAGCCCGGTCCGCGCCGCGTCTTTGTGGAAGATCGCCCGATGATTCCTTTCGTTCGTGAAATCGAGGTCGTCTACGGACGCCGCGATCAGGTCTCCGCCCTGATACAAAGGGTCATCGCCGACAACCCCGGCCCCTTCACCTTCACCGGCACCGGGACCTATATCGTCGGCCGCCCGGAGCCCGGCGCGGAGATCGCGGTCATCGATCCCGGCCCGCCCGACGACGCCCACCTGACGGCCCTGCTGGCTGCGGTCGACGGCCGGCGGGTCAGCCATGTGCTGGTCACCCACACTCACCGCGACCACTCTCCCCTCGCCCGCCCCTTCGCCGAGGCGACCGGCGCGACCATCCTGGCCGCCCGACCGCCCGCGCAGATGGTCCACGCCTCAGACTCCGGACAGGGCGAGGCGCTGGAGGAGGACGAGGACGCCGCCTTCGCCCCCGACGTCATCCTGACCGGTGGGGAGGTGATCGAGGGCGACGGATGGACGATCGAGGCCCTGGCCACCCCGGGGCACGCCTCCAACCACATGGCCTTCATCCTGAGGGAGGAGAACGCCCTGTTCAGCGGCGACCACGTCATGGGCTGGTCGACCACGGTCGTGGCCCCACCCGACGGCGACATGGCCGACTATATGGCCAGCCTCGACGCCGTCATCGCCCGCAACTTCGCCACCCTGTGGCCGACCCACGGGGCGCCGGTCACCGATCCCGCCCCCTTCCTGATCGCCTATCGCGCCCATCGTCAGGCGCGTGAGGATCAGATCCTGACCCGCCTCGCCGCCGGAGACCGGATGATCGCCCAGATGGTGCCGATCCTTTACGCCGCGGTGGATCAGAGGCTGTGGCCCGCCGCCAGCCTGTCGGTCCTGGCCCATCTGACCAAGCTGGTCCGCGACGGCCGCGTCATCGCCGAGCCCGGCGCCGTCCTCGATGCGATGTGGCGCCTGAAGGCCTAGGCCGTCATCCCGGCGACGATCTTCTTCGCCAGCCGGCAGGCCTCGCCGCGATCGTGGCTGAAATCGCGGGCGGTGACGCGCACATCGGTGCGGCCCGGCCGGACACGGACCACGGCGTCATAGGTGCGGTTGTACCAGAAGGTGATCAGGCTGCCCGAGCCGCCGCCGACGCCGACGGCCGGTACGTCGAAGCCGGCCTTGTCGAGCGCATAGGCCACAACCCCCGGCGCCACCTGGGTCGGCAGGAAGCTGACCTCGCACCCCCCGGCGCCGACCAGGGCCGGAACGGGCGGCGCGCGGCTCTCGGTCCGCTGGGCCATGATCCGCTCGGGATAGTAGGGAGAATCGGCGGCATCTGTCGAAACGTCCCCGCCGCCCCGGGCGTCTCGCGCCAGGACGTAGTGCCAGCCGAAGGCGCCGATGGTGATCGCCGAAACCAGCACCGCCGCCAGCCCCAGAGACCCGGCATAGCGCCGCTCCGACAGGGCCGCGGTCGCCGCATAGAGGGCGCCGAACACCCCAAGGACGGCCAGCACCGGCGTGATCTTCAGGGTCAGCACATCCAGGGCGACGCCCGCCGGCCAGAGGTTGAACTTGTAGCCCAGCAAGGCGGCGAAGGCCGTCGCCGGCGCCAGGGCGGCGATCATCAGACCCAGCCGCGCCCGGCGGAACATCTTGTCGCGGCGATCATGCAGGGGCGAAGCGGTCATGGAGCCAGCCTAACCAAGGCCATCCGTCCCGGCCACCCCCAACCCGCCCGGGTTGAGTGGCCGCTACCCGATCTGGGCCCGGTGCCTCAGCATGGCGTCGGCCAGGACGCAGGCGGCCATGGCCTCGACCACCGGCACGCCGCGCAGGGCGACGCAGGGGTCGTGCCGCCCCTTGGTCCGCAGATCGACCTCCTCGCCGTCGCGGTTGACGGTCTGGCGCAGGGTCAGGATCGAGGAGGTCGGCTTGAACGCCACCCTCAGGGTCAACGGCTGGCCGGTGGAGATGCCGCCCAGAATGCCGCCCGCATGGTTGGACAGGAAGACGGGATTTCCGTCCTCGCCCATCCGCATCTCGTCCGCATTGGCCTCGCCGGTCAGTTCGGCGGCGCCGAAGCCCGCGCCGATCTCCACGCCCTTGACCGCATTGATCGACATCATGGCCGCGGCCAGTTCGGCGTCCAGCTTGGCGTAGAGGGGCGCGCCCCAGCCGGCCGGAACCCCCGTGACCTCCAGCGCCACCACGGCGCCGATCGAGGACCCGGCCTTGCGCACCCCGTCCAGATACGCCTCCCACTCGGGCACGACCGCCGCCGAGGCCGCGAACAGGGGGTTCTGATAGACGGCGTCGAAATCGACCGCGGCGTCAGCGATCCGGTGCGGCCCCAGCTGAACCACGCCGGCGCGGATCTTCACGCCTTCGCCCAACACCTTCCTCGCCACCGCCCCCGCCGCGACCCGGCTGGCGGTCTCGCGCGCCGAGGACCGGCCGCCGCCGCGATAGTCGCGCACCCCGTACTTGGCCTGATAGGTCACATCGGCATGGCCGGGACGATAGGCGCGGGCGATCTCGCCATAGTCCTTGGAGCGCTGGTCCTCGTTCTGGATCTCGATGGCGATCGGCGTACCCGTCGTGACCGGCCCGTTTCCGTCGTCGAAGACGCCCGACAGGATGCGCGCCGTGTCGCTCTCGTTCCTCTGGGTCACGAAGCGGCTGCCGCCGGGCTTACGCAGATCCAGCCAGGGCTGCAGATCGGCCTCGGTCAGGGAAATCAGCGGCGGACAGCCGTCCACCACACAGCCGATCGCCGGCCCATGGCTCTCGCCCCAGGTCGTCACGCGAAACAGATGGCCGAAGGTGTTGTGGGACATGGTCCCCGCTTAAGCCGCCAGACGCTCCGGCGTCCAGACCCGCGTGAACCGCGCCAGCAGGTGTTCGGCGGCCGAGGGGGCGTCCTCGGAGGGGTTCAGGGTCACGAACAGATGCCCGGCGGGCCGATTTCCCCGCGCCGGCAAACCCATGTCACGCAGCCGGATGCGCACTGGAACCGTCAGTCCCGGCGTGACCCAGGCGCCGCGCGTCCCGGCATATGTGTCGATCTCGACCCGCCCCCCGTCCTCGATCAGACGCGGCGCCACCGCCCAGCTCATATGCAGGTCGTCGCCGAGAACGCTCAATCCGTCGACCGGGCGGATCAGGATCGGCAGATAGAGGTCGGCGCCGTCGGACGCCGCACCCCGCAGTCTCAGATGGTCGCCGGTCCGCATCCCGGCGGCGACGGTGATCTTCAGTCGCTTGGCGCCCAGCTGCACGGTCGTCTTCCCGCCGGTCACCGCCTGAAGGGCCGTGATCCCCACCACCGGCAAAGCCTCGGGCGAGGCTTTCGGCGCCGCCAGCGGCGTCAGGCCCCCGCCCTCCTCCTGAATCTGCCGCCAGGCGGCGATCACGCGGCGGAAGCGGTCGTCGTCGCCGCCGGGCAGGTCGGGCCGCGCGGCCTTGACCGCCGTGCGGAACGCCCGGGTCAGGGCGTCTCCGTCCGTCGGGCCGTGGAGGCCGAGAATGGCATAGGCCTGGGTCAGGGTCTGGCTGGGCGCGCGCATCCCACAGCCTTGTCGCCAACATGGTCAAGAGCCGGTTAACCGCGTTCGTCCCCTCTCCATTCCGCGCGCGAGCCGCTATATCCCGCCCATGACCAACGCAGCCATCCCCGCCAGCCCCGACCGCGAAACCTATGCGCGGGACTACGCCGCAGCCCTCGCCGCCAACGGGGACGAGACGATCTTCGACCGCGCCGAGCCGATCGGCCTCTTCCTGGAGTGGCTGGCCGACGCGAAGTCGACCGAGCCGAACGATCCCAACGCCATGGCCCTGTCGACGGTCGACGCCGCGGGTGCGCCGGACAGCCGGATGGTCCTGCTCAAGGACATCGACGACCGTGGCTTCACCTTCTTCTCCAACGCCGAGAGCGACAAGGGCGTGGAGCTGGCCGCCCGCCCCGTCGCGGCCCTGCTGTTCCACTGGAAGTCGCTGCGCCGGCAGGTGCGGGTGCGCGGCCGGGTCGAGCCGGTGAGCGCCGAGGAAGCCGACGCCTATTTCGCCACCCGCGCCCGTGAGAGCCGCATCGGCGCCTGGGCCTCTGACCAGTCCCGCCCCCTGGCCGACCGGGAAACCCTCGAAGCCGCCGTCGCCCGCGAGACCGAACGCTTCGACGGCCAGGACGTCCCCCGCCCGGCCCGCTGGACCGGCTGGCGCGTCATCCCCGAGGCCGTCGAATTCTGGCGCGACCGCCCCTTCCGCCTGCACGACCGGCTAAGGTTCGACCGGATCGATGGCGAATGGCGGCGCGAGCGGCTGTATCCGTAAGCGCTCGCGCACCTCATCCTGCGTTCAAGGGGCGTCCCTGAAAAGCCAGCGCATTCGGGGCCGGTAGGCCGTCGATCCCGGTGAGACGGTGACTTCCGAATACTGCATGATGACGCCCGACCCCGCCGTCCCGATCCCTGTGGGATAGGCTTCGGCCGCCGATTGCGACAGGACTTCGGCGTCGCGGCAGACGGGTTCGGAGATCAGGGGATCGCACTGGACGGCCACCAGGGGACCACGCGAATCCGCGCCTCCCTGCCCTCCGGGAGGACCGGGGTCGCGGATCACCACCCCTGTCCCGTCCGACGGATCATAGTGCAGCCAGTGGCCATCGAACGCGACCCAGGTCAGCGCGGGGATCGGGCCGGACAGATCGATCAGGCCGAGCTTGCCCGTGCCGCCCTCAATGATCGCCAACCGGTAGCCGGCCTGCCGTGGCAAAACCGCCCATTGCGCACGGGCCTGATAGAGGCGCCTCGGCGCGGCTCCGGCGGTGTGGAGCTCAAGCGTAAATTCCGCGACCCCGTCGACCGGGCGAATCCGGGTCAGAAGCAGGGCTGGCTTCCCGTCAGGCCCGATCATGCACCGCGAGAAGCCATGGGCGAGCGAACCCACACTGCTCGCCTCGTTTCCCGTCACAGCCAACTGGATATCAGGCGGGCGGCGAACGGCATCCGCAACCTCCCGGCGCCCGCTAATGGCATGAGCCGTGATCCGGTAGTCGGCGCCGCGCGCGCGGTCGGAGCGCGCCGCCAGCAGACAGTCGCCGGCCGCATTGACCTCAAGCGCGTCAACGTCCTCCACGCCCTCAAGGTCTTGGGCGGAGCGCGTGCCGGCGATCAGGTCGATGGACATGAGGGACGCGGGCTCGCCGTCCGGTCCCGCAGGCCGGAAAGCCAGCGCCGACAGGCCGGCATCCGTGTCCGTGACCGACATCGCATCGAGAACGAAGGCGTCCTGGATCGTTCGGGCGGGTCCATGGAAGCCCACGAGCGGGATGCTCCCGTCATCGCAGCCGAAGGCGATCAGCCCGTGGCGCTTCGAGAAGACGAGCGGAACCGAGCATTCGGTCTCGAGCCCGCCTCTGGGCGTGTCGATCCTTGTCCTGCTGATCTCCTGGCCCTCGGCGCAACCCGACGAAACGACGCTGATGATCGCGACCGCGAGGGCCAGGCGCGCGCTGGTGAGCGTGGAGCGTGGAAACACCGGGGACATCCCTCACCGGTAGCAGCTTCAACGGAGGATCAATAGCCAAGGTTGCGCGAGGAGAGCGCCCGCCCCTGCGCCCGCTACCTCGCCCCGTAGCGCGCCAGAAACGTCTCCACAGCGTCCGAGACGATCTGCTCGGTCGAGCGCACCGCCTGGACCTCGTCGCCGGTGACCAGGGGCATGAAGAAGATGGGGTGCTCGATCATCCCCATCAGCTGGCCCGCCGCCCACGACGGCTTGTCGATGGCCAGTTCGCCAGAGGCCTTCAGCTCCATCAGGGCGGTCATCAGAGGGCGGCCGAAGTCGCTGCGCCCCCGGTCGAAGAACTTCATCGCCGTGTCGCGGAAACGCGGCCTCTCGGCCATCACCAGCCGGAAGACCGAGCGCACGAAGGGGTCGCCCATGAAGCCGGCGTAGGCGCTCATGAAATGGGTCAGCCGCGCGCGCGCATCGCCCGACCCGGCCCCAACCTTCTTCATGTGCCGCTCGAAGTCGTCGGCGGCGTCCACGATCACGGCCGCGAACAGATCCTCCTTGGAGGGGTAGTAGGCATAGAGGGTGGCGGTCGAGACCCCGGCCTCGCGCGCGATCGGCTCGATCCGCGTGGCGGCGTATCCGGCGCTCATGAAGGGCTTGCGCGCGCTGCGCAGAATGGCCGCCTTGCGGGGGTCTTCGGAGAGGTCGGGCGGTGTCGTTGGGCTTTCCGGGGGCATCTGACCAACTGCTGTTATGCACAGCCTGTCGTGAAACGGCGGCGCTCGCAAGCAAATTAGCTTGACCGTTCAGCCCTTCCGACGAGCGGAACCAGAAGCGGATGGGCGAGGACCGGCGCCGCCAGCCGCACCACCGCCTGGGGATCGTCCAGCCGCACCGCCGCCGTGGCGTCGGCGACGATGAAGTCGGCATAGACCCGGGACGGTTCGGTCAGACGCTCGTGGCCCGGTCGCACGGTCAGCAGATACTGATGGATGACCGATTCCGCCGTGCGCCCGCGCTCGGCCTGGTCGCGCAGCAGCCGGCGGATGAAACGGATGTCGGCGGGGGTGTCGACAAAGACGCGGATGTCGAACAGCTCGGTCATCTCGGGCGTGCACAGGACGTGGGTGCCCTCGACCACGACGACCTCGGCGGCGGGGATCGGCTCCCCCTCAGGCTCGCGCCCGTGGTGGATGAAGGAATAGACCGGCGCCGTCACCGCTTCGCCCGCCTTCAGCCGCTTCAGATCCGCGGCCATCAGCGCATGGTCGCGCGCCGCCACGTCGTCGAAGTCGAAGGTCGCCGCGTCGAAACCCGGCAGGCTGGCCGCGTCGCGGTAGTAGGAGTCCTCGCGCACCAGGGCCGCCGCGCCTTCCGGCAGGGAGGAGACAATGGCTTCAGCCAGGGTGCTCTTGCCCGAGCCCGAGCCGCCGGTGATCGCGATGAGGATGGTCATGGGGGCGCTGCGCTGATGGGACGAGGGAGGAGGGATAGGGACCAGGGAAAAGAGCCCGGCCCGTCCACGCGCCCCGCTTACCTTCTTCTTCCCTCCTAGTCCCTGGTCCCTGATCCCTTTTCTCTCTCAACGTGACCTTGGGTCACGTTTGCTTATCAGCGTTCACCTGAGTAGCGTGATCCCAAGCGCCGCGATCAGCCGGCGCAATTCGAGGAAGTGCGATGCTGGGTTTGATGCAGGACTGGCCCCTGACGGTCGACAAGATTCTGGACCATGCGAAGAACTGGCATGGCCATCGCGAGGTGGTCACCCGTTCGGTCGAGGGGCCCATCGTCCGCACAAGCTACGCCGAGATTCACGCCCGGGCGAAGCGGGTCTCGAACGCCCTGCTCGGCTGGGGCGTCAAGCCCGGCGACCGCATCGCCACCCTGGCCTGGAACACCGGCAAGCACATCGAGGCCTGGTACGGCATCATGGGCATCGGCGCGGTCTGCCACACCCTGAACCCGCGCCTGTTCCCGGAACAGCTGATCTACATCATCAACCACGCCGAAGACCGGATGATCTTCGTCGACCTCACCTTCGTGCCCCTGCTCGAGGCCATCCTGCCGCACTGCCCCAAGGTCGAGCGGGTCATCGTCATGACCGACGAATGGACCATGCCGGCGACCCAGTTGCCGCGCGCCGAATGCTATGAGGCCATCCTGTCGGACGCCTCCGGGGACGTGACCTGGGGCGATTTCCCGGAACAGACCGCCTGCGGCCTCTGCTACACCTCGGGCACGACCGGAAACCCCAAGGGCGTCCTCTATTCGCACCGGTCGAACTTCATCCATACGCTGCTGGGCCTGCAGTCGACCGTGCTGGGCGCGACCCCGTCCGAGGTCATCCTTCCGGTCGTGCCGATGTTCCACGCCAATGCCTGGGGCATTGCCTTCGGTGGTCCGGCCGCGGGCTCCAAGCTGGTCATGCCGGGCGCCCGGATGGACGGCGCCGCGATCTATGAGCTGATCGTCTCCGAGGGCGTGACCTTCTCGGCCGCCGTTCCCACCGTCTGGCAGGGCCTCCTGTCGCACCTGCGCGAGAACAATCTGCAGATCCCGACCGTCAAACGCGTCCTGATCGGCGGCTCGGCCGTGCCCGAAAGCCTGATCCGCGCCTTCCATGACGAGTTCGGCATCGAGGTGCTGCAGGGCTGGGGCATGACCGAGACCTCGCCCATCGGCACCCTGTCGAACATGACGCCGGAAACCCTCGCCCTGCCCTACGATGAGCAGATGAAATACCGGATCAAACAGGGCACCCCGCCCCTGGGCGTCGAGCTCAAGCTCAAGAACTACGCGGGTCAGGAAATGCCCCACGACGGGCACACCTACGGCCGCCTGATGATCAAGGGCCCGACCATCGCCGGCGGCTATTTCCGCTCGGACGAAAGCATCCTCGACGCCGAGGGCTTCTTCGACACCGGCGACGTCTCGACCATCGACGAGATGGGCTTCATGCAGATCACCGACCGCGCCAAGGATGTGATCAAGTCGGGCGGCGAGTGGATCTCGTCCATCGACATCGAGAACATCGCCGTGGGTCACCCCAAGGTCGAACTGGCCGCCGTGATCGGCGCGGCCCATCCCAAATGGGACGAGCGTCCGGTCCTGATCCTCAAGCTCAAGCCCGGCCAGACCCAGGACAAGCAGGAGCACCTCGACTTCCTGGTCGGCAAGATCGCCAAATGGTGGATGCCGGACGACGTCGTCTTCGTCGACGACATCCCCCTGGGCGCCACCGGCAAGGTCGACAAGAAGCTGATCCGCGAACGCATGAAGGACTACCGCCTGCCCACGGCGACCCAGCCGGCCTGAGGCGGTCCTCCCCCCCTCGGGGGAGGTGGCTCCGAGCTCCTGCGAGGAGACGGAGGGGGCTCAAGCCAGAACCGCATCGCGACTGCCCCCCTCCACCACCCGCGAAGACGCGGGCGGTCGATGGCTTCCCCTGCGCTGGGCTGGGGGGAGGATCGTCAGCTTCCGTTCACCCTTTCAGGGTTAACGTCGGGGCTTCGGGAGACCCAGTCATGATCATCGCCTCCACGCGCGCGCCGAAGCTCGCCATCAGCCTGGCCGTCGTGCTGGGCGCCGCCGCCCTGTTGCAGGGCTGCCTGGTCGGCGCGGCCGTGGGCGCCGGGGCCGCCGTCGTGGGCGGAACGGCCAAGGTCGTCGGCGGGGTCGCCGGCGCCGGCATCGACGCGGTCACCACCTCCGACGAGGAAACCAGGGCCCGCCGCGAACGCGAACAGCGCGACTGGGAACGCGAACAACGCCGCTGCGAACAACGCCAGCGCCAGGGAAAGCGCTGCTAGGGCAAGCGCTGCTAGAACAGGCGCTCCCGATCCGACGGATCACTCGGCCAGCCAGAGCTCGAACTGGAGGCCGCTCACGCCCGGGATGTGGGGTCTGGACAGCGATACGGGCCCGCCCAGGCAGGACTGCAGAACGGTTTGAGCCGCGACCGCGACCGCGCGGTCTTCTTCCCTGAAGTACCTGAGCTCGGTCCTGCCGGGCCCCCTGTCGACCAGCTCATAGGCCGGGGTTCGGAAACCCGCGGCCCCCAGCGGCCCGACGCAGGCGCGGTACTGCGGGACCTGGCCGGCGTCGCGGATCTGGAAGAAGATGCGGGCGACCGGAGCGCCCGCGCGGGGAGTGGCGGACGGTTGCCCCGTCGCTTGCCCCGTCGCTTGCCCCGCAGGCTGTGCCGCGGCGATCTCGTTCAGGATCGCACTGGCCGCCCCGACATCGCCTTCGGCATACCGCTTCTGGGCCTTGGCCGCCTCGTCCCCCTGGACCTTCAGCTGCGCCAGCAGCTGGCGGCTCACCACGATCTGCCGCTGCAACTCCGTCTGCTGCTTGTCCAGGTCCTTGATATTGCCCTGAAGGATCACGACCGCGGCGACCATGCCCGCGAGGACGGCAACGCCCGCCGCGAAAGTCAGCCACGCCATGATCCGGGAGCGTTTTCCCAGCGCGCCGATATCGACGTAGGCGGACAGCGGGCTTTCCGACATCACTTGCCCGCCTTGCTGGCCGGACCCACGCCCAGCACGATGTCCCGGCTTTCGTACCAAAGCTTCAACACCTGGGCCTGGGTCAGGCCGATCACACCGGCCGGCGCGAACAGGGAAAGGAAGGACATGAAGTCCAGTCTATCCGTCACGACCCAGAACACCGCCAGGCCGATCAGGGTCAGGGTCGCCCCGACGCTGAGGATGAAAAAGGCGATCCGCTCGAGCTTGTTGTTCTGGTCGAGCAGCTTCACCAGCTCGATCCTCTGTTCGTATGTGAGCTGAAGCGGCTCCGCCATCAGGTCATTCCCGTGAGGATCGTGTTCGCGACCATGGTCTCAGGACTCATCCCAGGACAGGCTCTCATTCCGCTTGACCTGGACGTCCTTCGGGATCGGCGGCGGCACCGAGGCCGGCCAGCGGGCGGCGACCAGGCGCTTCTTGTCGATCCAGGCCAGTGACACCTGGTCGCTCTGGTTGCCGCCCAGGATACGGTAGGCGTTTTCGTCCTCGCCGGCATAGAAGCCGACATGGCCCAGTCCGCTGGCCGGTGATTTGCGCCAGAACACCATGACGGCGCCGGGGGTCGGCGCGGTCTTGATGCCGAAGCTCTGCCAGGCCCTGGCGCTCAGGATTTTGGTCGGCGTCGGTTCCTGGTCCAGGGTCGCGGAGATGCAGTGACCGACGAACAGGCCGCACCAGGGGATGTCGTCGCCCTTGTAGTCCAGCTTCAGATTATTCGCCCAGTCGAGGATCTCGGGATTGGAGCCCGTGCCCGGCTTTTCGCGCGTTCCGATCAAACGGCGCGCCTCCTTGAACCAGACGAGGCCTTCCTGATCCAGATCCTTGGCGAGGGGCTTGTTCGGGAACAACGCCGCCAGTGACAGGGGGCCGATGATGCCGTCGGGATTGAGGCCCTTGGCCGTCTGAAACAGTCTCAGGGCGGCGACGCTCTGCTTGCCCCAGATGCCGTCCAGCGGACCGGGCTTGTAGCCTTGGGCGGCCAGCGCGGCCTGGATATCCACCGTCTTCATCGCCGTCCCTTTTCAGATAACGACGATAGGTTTTCTCTAAACCCCAGTCTGAGTCAACGCGAAAAACAACCCTTTGTATATGCGGCTCTTCATGCGGTTGCATAGCGATGCGCTCGCAGGTTAGCTTCGCCGACAAGAGGGGGAAGCCAATGACCGATACGCCGCCGACCGGGCCCACGCCCGAGGATTCCGCCGGCCTGCCGCCGATCGCCGCCGACGATCCGATCGGGGCGCCGCCGCCTCCGGGCCAGACCCTGACCTTCGACACCACCCTGCGTCCCTCGTCCTTCTTCGGCCTCAGCCTGAAGAACGGCCTGCTCAACCTGATCACCCTCACCCTCTGGCGCTTCTGGGGCAAGACCGAGGTCCGTCGCCGCGTCTGGCAGGGCATCCGTCTGAACGGCGACGCCTTCGAATACACCGGCCGGGGCGTGGAGCTGTTCGTCGGCTTCCTGCTGGCCCTTTTGGTGCTGGGCCTGCCCTTCCTGCTGCTGGTCTTCGCCATCCAGTTCCTGGGGCCGTTCGTCGCGCCCCTGCTGATCCTGCCCCTCTATGTCTTCATCTTCTGGCTCTACGGCTTCGGCGTCTTCACCGCCTATCGCTACATGGCCAGCCGCACGACCTGGCGCGGCATCCGCTTCCGCCTGGGCGGCTCGGCGACCGGCTTCGGCTTCAAATACCTGGGCATCCTGCTGCTCAACGGCATCACCATGGGCTGGTACTCGCCTACCGGCGAACGTCAGCTGGCCGAGACCCTGTGGACCAACCTGCGCTTCGGCAACCGCCCGTTCCGTTTCCACATGGGCCGGGCCGAGCAGGAGGGAGTCTACGGCGCCTTTGCGCTCGGATGGTTCCTGACCATCGTGCCCTACTTCCTGCTGATCTTCGTCGTGATCGGCGTCAGCATGGCCATGGGCGGCTTCCCCACCTCGTTCGTCGGCGCTGTCGCCGCCGCAGCCCCGCCGCCGCCGGAGCCCGGTTCGATCCCGCCGACCCACATGGCCGTGGTCGCCTTCATGTATCTGGCCATGCTGCCGCTGGTGCCGCTGGTCCTGCTGATCTGGGCGCCCTATCAGGCCGCCATCCTGCGCTCGGTCACCGCCGGCGTCGGCGTCGACGGCGCGACCTTCCGGCTGGAGGTCAAGGCCATCGCCCTATGGTGGCTGATCGTCACCAACCTCTTCTTCCTGCTGATCACGCTGGGCTTCCTCATGCCCTGGGTCCAGGCGCGGACCGCCCGCTTCCTGGTCGAGCGGCTGAAATCGAAGGGCGAGGCGCGGGTCGATGAGGCGGTCCAGACCGGCACGGGCCCCGGCTCGGGCGAGGGGCTGGCGGACGCCTTCGGCTTCTCCCTGATCTGAGCCGTCTGATCCGATGGAAACCCGCTTCCTCGACGGCAAGAGCGCCCGCCCCCTGCCGGCGACTGTCGAGGTCGAGGGCAAGACGGTGCGCATCCTCGCCGACGGCCAGACCCACGTCTGGCCGGTCAAAGGTCTGGAGATCGTGGTCGAGGGCGATCAGGCCCGTCTCTCGCATCGTTCGAACCGTGACGCCCGGCTGGTCATGCCCGAGACCGACTGGATCGTCATCGGCGGGGATCACCTCGCCGACGTCGCCCGTCGCCGCCGTCGGGTCGAGACCGGCCTGGTCATCGGCCTGACCGCCTTCGCGGCGGCGACCGTCGGCTTCGTCTTCTTCGGCGTGCCCCTGGCGTCCGGCCCCCTGGCCCGGGCGACGCCGCCATCTTTCGAGATCGGCATGGGCCGCAATTTCGACGCCCAGCTGGGCGCCGCCTTCCAGCGCTGCGAGGGCCGCGAGGGCCAGCAGGTCCTGCATGACCTCGGCAAGCGGATCGCCGCCGGCGCCGACACCCCGTTCGACATCCGGGTGCGCGCGGTCCACGCCCCGATGCTGAACGCCTTCGCCCTGCCCGGCGGCCCGATCCTGGTCACCGACGATCTGATCCGCGACGCCAGGTCTCCCGACGAACTGTCCGCCGTCATCGCCCACGAGGTCTCCCACGTCGAGAAGCGCCACGTCATGCAGGCGGTGTGGCGCAGCCTCGGCATCGGCCTGTTGCTGGACGCCGTGGTCGGCGGCGGCTCCGGCGCGGGCCAGCAGGCGGTCCTCCTTGCCGGCCAGGCCACCGACCTGCGCTACGGCCGCGACGCCGAGAGCGAGGCCGACGCCCGCGGCCAGCAGCTGCTCCGCAAACAGGGCCTGTCCTCGACCGGCATGGCCAGCTTCTTCGCCCGCCTCGGCAAGGGCGAGGACGAAGGCGACATGGCCACCGTCTCGGAGTTCGCGGCCACCCACCCCAACGCCGCCCGCCGCGCCCGCGCCGCCAGGGCCGCCGAACACCCCGGCGCCGTCGCCCTGACCCCCGCCGAGTGGACCGCCGTCAAGGCGACCTGCGGCGCGGACGAGGAAAAGCTGATCCCGGTCATCCGCCGTCGCTTCGGCGTCTGATCCTGAACCGGCGATAGACCCTGTCACATCGCAGGGTCTAGGCTCCGACCATGACCCCGACCCTCCTGATCCCCGGCCTCGCCTGCACCGCCGAACTGTTCGGCCCCCAGATCCCGGCCCTGTGGCCGCTGGGCCCGGTGACGGTGGCCACCTCGACCGAGGGCGACAGCATCGCCGCCATCGCCGCCGCCATCCTGCGCGACGCCCCGCCGCGCTTCGCCCTCGGCGGCCTGTCGATGGGCGGCTATCTGGCGCTGGAGATCATGAGACAGGCGCCCGCGCGGGTCCTGAAGCTCGCCCTCATGGACACCGCCGCCCGCCCCGATACGGCCGAGCAATCCGCCGTCCGCCGCGGCCTGATCCAGCGCTCCGACGAGGGCCATCTGGAGGGGGTCATCCGCCAGATCGCGCCCAATCTGCTGCATCCCGATCACCGGGAGGACCACACCCTGATCGAGACCCAGGTCCGCATGGGTCTGGCTGTCGGTCCCGAGGCCTTCAGGCGCCAGCAGACGGCCATCATCAATCGCATCGACAGCCGCCCCTACCTCTCCGCCATCGCCGTCCCGACCCTGGTCCTCGTCGGCGACCGCGACGCCCTGACCCCGCCCGACCGCTCCCAGGAAATGGCCGCCGCCATCCCCGGCGCGAAGCTGGTGGTGGTTCCAAACTGCGGCCACGCCTCCTCGCTGGAGCAGCCCGAGGCCGTCAATGCGGCGCTGCTGGAGTGGGTGGCGAGCTGACAATCCTCCCCCATCGGGGGAGGTGGCGCGGCGCGCTTGCGCCGTGACGGAGGGGGCTCACACCAGCCGGCGCGTGTGGAGTTGCCCCTCCACCGCTTCGCGGTCCCCCTCCCCCAAAGGGGGGAGGATCGAGGCTACTTCCAGCCCGTCGCCCGCGCCTTCGCCTCTTCGGCACCCGCGACCGTCTCTCCGGCCAGGGTCGCGTCGACGGCGGCCAAAACGACTGCGGGCGTGTCCGAAGACGCGGTGCGCACCTCGCTGGACGCCGCCTCGAACGGCGCCAGCGCCTGTACCGCCCAATGATCATCCCGGCGGCAGGCGAGGCCCGCGACCCCGGCCTCTCCGGCCTGGAACGTGCGGCACCAGCGGCCCTCGGCGTCACGGAAGGTCAGGCCGATGGCCCGGCCCTGCGCGTCCGCCCCGTCCGCCGCCAGCCTCTGGTCCAGCACCCGGACCAGACCGGCATCGGCGATGACCCCGCCCGGCTGGACCGCGAAGCCTTCGGGTGTCGGCCTCATCCCGAGCCAGCCGATCGCCAGCCCGCCGACGAAACAGGCCGTCGCCAGCCCGCCCCAGATCGGCGCCGATGTCGGCGCGAACGCCGCCTTCAAACGCTCGCTCCAGCCTGGCGCGGCCTTCGCCTTCGCCCCGCCCGTGATCAGTCGCATCAGGTCGGCGTCGCGCGGATCGGGCGCGATCGGAAAGGCGTCGCGCGCCGCCGCCCGGTCGCCCCGGAACGCCGCAAGCCGCGCGGCCAGAGCCGGATCGCTCGCCGCCGCCGCATCGACCTCGGCCGCCCGCTCGGGCGACAGCTCGCCATCGGCGCGGCGCATCAGGGTCTCGTCGTCAAAATGAGTCATGCGCTCACTCCCTGTTCGGTCAGCGTCTGGATCAGGGTCTGGCGGCCGCGCACCAGCCGGCTGGTCAGGGTCCCTTCGGGCACGTCCAGCACCCGGGCGGCCTCGGCATAGGAAAGCCCGTCGATGAGCACCAGCGCGACCGCCAGCCTCTGCTCCTCGGGCAGGGCCAGGATCGCGCCGCGCGCCGCCAGGGCGTCGAGCCTCAAGCCCTCCCCGGCCATGGCGGCGTCGGGCACGGCGGCGGTGAAGTCGTCCTCGGGCGAGACCACCTTGCCCCACCGGGTCTTCGAGCGGCCCTGATCGATGAAGATCCGTCTCATGATCGTGAAGGTCCAGCTGTCCAGCCGCGTGCCCTCGCGAAAGCCCGAACGCTTCGACAGCGCCCGCTCGATCGTCTCCTGCACCAGGTCCTGGGCGTCGGCGTCCGATCCCACGAGGGCGCGCGCGAAGCGTCGCAATCGCGGCAGAAGCTCCACGAGCCCGGTCTGAAAGGCGTCCAAAGGCGTTCCTCGGTCATGTGGGATGGAACGACCGGGCTCCGGCGTTTCATCCCGCAGGATGCTTATTCCGTCATTGCCGCCGCCGCGCCAATGGCTTTCACTCATCGGGCACGGAGCCACGACCATTTCCCGCACGCTGAAAACCCTGACGATTCTGCTCGCAGCCCTTGCGGTGGCCGCCCCGGCCCTCGCCCAGGTCGGCCTGCCCGGAGGAGGCGTTTCGGGAGGTCTCGGTCAGTTGCCCTCCACCCTGCGGGACACGGTCGGCAGTGCGACCGACCGCGTCGACGCCCTGACCGGTCAGGTTCAGGCCGGCGCCGAGGACGCCCTGCGTGCGCCGTCGCGCCTGACCGCCCTGATCCGCCGCTCACGCGGGGCGCTGGAGGCCGATCCGCAGGGCTGGCCCGTCGTCAGCGGCGAACTGGTCGCCGTCGGCATGAGCGCCGAGGCCCGCCGCGCCGCCCTCGCCGAAGGCTTCACCGTCGTGCGCGAGGAACGGCTCGAGGCGCTGGACCTGACCACCGTCGTCCTCGCCCCGCCGCGCGGCCGTTCGCTTCGGCTGGCGCTGCAGCGGCTGCAACGGCTCGACCCGGCGGGAGACTACGCCTTCAACCATGTGCACCAGCCGGCGGGCGCGCTCGAACCCGCGCCTGCGCCGACCGCCGCCGCCCCGGCTCAGGCCACCAGTTCCGCCCGCCTCGGCCTGATCGACACCGGGATCGAGGCCACCCACCCGGCTCTCGTCGGGTCGCGCGTGACCCAGCGTGGCTTCGCCGGGCCGCCGCGCATGGGCGGCCATGGCCTCGCCGTCGCCTCCCTGATGGTCGGCCGCGCAGCGAACTTCACGGGCGCCGCCCCCGGCGCGGCCCTCTGGGTCGCCGACGTCTATGGCGGCAGCCCGACCGGTGGATCCTCCACCGCCCTGGCCGAGGCCCTGTCCTGGATGGTCGAAAGCCGGGTGCAGGTGGTCAACATCAGCCTCGTCGGCCCGCGCAACGCCCTCGTCCAGGCGGCCGTGCGACAGGCCGAGGCGCGCGGCCTGACCCTCGTCGCCGCCGTCGGCAATGACGGCCCCGCCGCCCCGCCCCTCTATCCGGCCGCCTATGATGGCGTCGTCGGGGTCGCGCCCGTCGACCGCCGTGACCACATCCTGCCCGAGGCCGGGCGCGGGCCGCAGGTCGACCTCTCGGCGCCGGGCGCCGACATGGCGGCGGCGGGCGTCGCCGGAAGCTGGGTCACGGTGCGGGGCGCCTCCTTCGCCTCCCCCCTCGTCGCGGGCCTGCTGGCGCGCGCGAGCCTGTCGTCGCTCGAACGCTCGGCCCGCGATCTGGGTCAGCGCGGCGCCGATCCAGTCTATGGCCAGGGCCTGGTCGGCGAGACCCTGCGCACCGCCCCGGACGCCGTCGGCGCCCGCCAGAGACTGGCGAACTGAGAGCCTTGGAAAAAAGTTTTCAGCCGCCGGGATGAAAGCCGGAGGCCCCGTCGTTGGACCTTGTGAGGACGGATCAACCGCCCGCGAAATCGCAAGGAGTTTCCAATGCGCAAGTCCATGATGCTCATCACCGCCGCCGCCTTCACCCTGACCCTGGCGGGCGGCGCACAGGCCCAGATCCTGGGCGGCGGCGGCGGCCTCGGGGGCGGCCTGGGCGGCGGCCTCGGTGGTCAGATCGGCAGTGGTCTGGGCGGTGGCCTCGGCGGCGGCCAGATCGGCGGCAACCTGACCGGCTCGGGCATGCTGAACGGCACGGTCAACGGTTCGGGCGTCACCGGCGCCGTGGACCAGACCATGACCCGCGCCGAACGCGCCGCGGCCCGCGCTGAAGCCCGCGCCGCCCAGGCCCGCGCCCGGGCCGAGCGCACCGCCGGCGCGGCCCGCGACCGCGCCACGTCGACCGCCGCCAGCGGCGTCAGCACGGCTCAAGGCGCCGCCGGGTCGGCCGTCTCGACCGCCCAGGGCCTCAGCTCCTCGGCCAGCGGCTCGGCCTCCGGCGCCCTGAACGGCGCGGCCGGCGCCGCCAACGGCTCGGGCGTTTCGGCCTCGGGCTCCGGTTCGGGCACTGGCGCCGGTTCGGTGACCACCCCGCGCGGCCGTCAGATCGACGCCGGCGGTTCGGGCTCGGCCAACGGTTCGGCCTCGGCCAACCGCAACGGCGCCTCGGTCAACCTCGGCGCCAATGCGAGCGCCAACGGCTCCAGCCAGCGCCCGCAATCCACGACCCCGAACTAAGGTCGCAAAAACGAAGAAGGCCGCCGGTTCGCCCGGCGGCCTTTGCGTGTCACAGCGTCAAAGTGCACCGCTCGTGGATCGTCGGCCGCGCCACGGTGATCCGCGACAGCCCCGGCCAGTCGGGCTTCAGCCGGTCAGCGAACCACAGGCACAGATGCTCCAGCGTCGGCAGCTCCAGACCGGGCTTTTCGTTGAGCAGGCCGTGATCCAACTCCTCCGCCGCCGCCTTCAGGGCGCGGTCCAGGGCGCCCAGGTCCGCGACCCAGCCGTGGCCGTCCAGCGTCGTCCCCTTCACGGTCGCCTCGACCTGGAATGAATGGCCGTGCATCCGGCGATAGATGCTGCCCTCGGGCTCGTTGGGGAAGTGATGCGCCGCGTCGAACGTCGCGGCCTTGGTGATCTCGAACTCGGTCATTCAACGCACGCCAATGTATTTATGGGTCTGGACGCTCAGCCGCCACTGCGGGTGCGTCAGGCAGTATTCGATGGCCGCCTCGGTGTTGGCGGCCTGGTCGGGGCCGTCCATCGGCTGCAGCCAGAAGCGCTCAAAATCGAGGCCCTCGAACCGATCCGGTTGGGCCAGGGCCTGCGGATAGACCAGCTTCAGTTCGGCGCCGGAGGTCTGGACCACGGCGGCGTCGGCCTTGGGGCTGACGCAGATCCAGTCGATGCCCTCGGGCGCGGCGACGGTGCCGTTGGTCTCGACCGCGATGTCGAACCCCCGCGCCTTGAGCGCCGCGATCAGGGGGGCGTCCAGCTGCAGCAGGGGCTCGCCGCCGGTGCAGACGACCAGGCGCGGATCGCCCTCACGACCGCGCCAGAACGACGCCACGTGATCGGCCAGCGCTTCCGCGTCGGCGAACTTGCCGCCGCCGTCGCCGTCCACGCCGACAAAGTCGGTGTCGCAGAACGCGCAGACGGCCGAGGCCCGGTCGCGCTCCAGCCCGTTCCACAGATTGCAGCCGGCGAAGCGGAGGAAGACGGCGGGCCGTCCCGCCTGTCCACCCTCGCCCTGCACCGTCAGGAAGGCCTCCTTGACCGCATAGGTCATCCGGCTACGGCCTCGTTCGACCACTCGGCATAGCCGGCGGCGCGCAGTTCGCAGGCCGGGCAGGTCCCGCAGCCGAAGCCCCAGACGTGGCGGTGCGACCGGTCGCCGAGATAGCAGGTGTGGCTCTCCTCGACGATCAGCTCGACCAGCCTCTGGCCGCCAAGCCGCTGCGCCAGAGCCCAGGTCTGGGCCTTGGTCAGGGCCATCAGGGGGGTGTCGATCGGCACGGGCTTGTCGAGGCCCAGGGTCAGGGCGCTGGACATGGCGTCGATGGTCGCGCGGCGGCAGTCGGGATAGCCCGAGAAGTCAGTCTCGCACATGCCGCCGACCAGCACGTCCAGACCGCGCCGGTCCGCCAGAGCGGCAGCGCAGGTCAGGAAGACCAGGTTGCGGCCCGGCACGAAGGTCGTCGGCAGACCCCGGGCGTCGATCTCGATGGCGCGGTCCGTGGTCATCGCCGTCTCGCCGATGGCGCCGAAGCCGGTCAGGTCGACGATGTGGTCGGGACCCAGCCGGTCGGCCAGCTCGGGCAGGACCTTCGCCATGCCGTCGCGAACCCGCTGACGGGCCTGCATCTCGACCGCGTGGCGCTGGCCATAGTCGAAACCGACGGTCTCGACGCGCTCATAACGCTCCAGCGCCCAGGCCAGGCAGGTGGCGCTGTCCTGACCGCCCGAGAACAGGACCAGGGCCGATGAAGAGGGGGAATTCTGGAAATCGCTCATGACAAGTCTGCGGTCGGCCATATGGCCGCGCGCATTGGGGTCGCCTTCGGGATGAAACTTCGGCGGCTTCTCTACACGAAAACGGCCCCCGGCGCAAAAGCCGCAGGCCCCGCCCCGCCTGACCCATTGGCCGAACAGGCAATTTTCTCAATCTGAGAAAATCCCCGCCCGCTTAACCCTTCTGAAAATGGTTCTCGGCCATTGTCCACAGGTAGAACGGAGTCCCGGCCAGTATGCCGACCATCGAAGTCCTCACGGAACGCGCCGAACCGGTAGCGCCCGACGTGCTCGCCACGGAGATTTTCGCGCGCTTCCAGCACGAGCCGGACACCCTGGTCATTCCCGTCGTCGATGACGGCCGCCCGGTCGGCCTGATCGAACGCAACGCCTTCCTCATCAAGATCGCCGGCCCCTTCGGCCATGCCCTCTACTCGGGCCGCCCGGTGACCTACGTCATGGATTCCGAGCCCGCCGTGGTCGAGGCCGGGGTCGCCATCGACGCCTTCTGCGACATCATGCTCAAGGGCGGCCCCGGCGCCCTGATGCGCGGCTTCATCGTCACCCGCGACGGCCGCTATCGCGGGGTCGGCACCGCCGTCTCCCTGCTTCAGGCCATCAATGACCAGCAGCGCCGCCAGAACGCCGAACTGGCCGATCAGCAGCGCGCCCTGACGGATTCCCGCACCCAGGCCCTGGCCTCGGCCCGCGCCAAGAGCCAGTTCCTGGCCATCATGAGCCATGAGCTGCGCACCCCGATGAACGGCGTGCTCGCCGTCGCCGAACTGCTGCGCCGCCAGCCGCTCAACGACCAGGCCCAGGCCCACATCCAGACCATCGTCGACTCGTCCGAGACCCTGATCCGCATCCTGCAGGACGCGCTGGACCTGTCGCGCGCCGAGGCCGGGGAGCTGGAGCTTTCGCCCGTCGCCACCCCACTGCGCGCCATGATGGACGACGTCGAACAGCTGTGGGCGCCGCGCGCCTCGCAGGACGGCGTGACCCTGATGGTCGGTTATGAAGGCGACACCGAACTGGCCGCCGAGATCGATCCGATGCGGATCAAGCAGGTGTTCAACAACCTGATCGGCAACGCCCTGAAATTCGCCCGCAACGGCATGGTCGAGGCCCGGCTGAAGGCCTGGGTCGACGGCTCCGACATCCGCATGGAGGCCCGCGTCCGCGACGACGGCCCCGGCATCGACGCCGGGCGTGTGGACGCCATCTTCGAACCCTTCGTGCACGGCTCCGGCCCCGACGGTGCGGGCCTGGGCCTGTCCATCTGCCGCCAGATCGTCGAGCGCGTGAACGGCCGCATCTGGGCCGAGAACAACGCCGGCCGCGGCGCCACCTTCGCCTTCGACTTCGTCGCCCCGCGCAGCGTCGCCCCGGCCGAGACCCAGTCGAACGTCCAGGCCCTGGCCGAGCTGGAACTCCAGGCCAATCCGCACATCCTGATCGTCGACGACAACGCAACCAACCGCGTCGTGGCCCAGGCCCTGTGCGAGATGTTCGGCTGCACCTCCGAGACCGCCGAGGACGGCGTCGAGGCTCTGGAAGCGGTCCAGTCCCGCCCGTTCGACCTGGTCCTGATGGACATCAAGATGCCGCGCATGGACGGGGTTCAGGCGACCCAGGCCATCCGCGCCCTGACCGGTCCCGAGAGCCAGATCCCGATCGTCGCCCTGACCGCAAACGCCGACCCGGACGACGCCAAGGCCTATCTGGCCATCGGCATGGCCGCCGTGGTCGAGAAGCCGATCAAGCCCGAGCGCCTGCGCATGGCCATGAACGCCGCCCTGTCCGGCGAGACCCTGGCCCCCGCCGAAGCCGCGCCCAAGCGCGTCCGCGCCGCCTAGGCGACAGGCTCCGGAACCAGCGCCTCCTCGTCCTCCTCGTCATATCCGACCAGTCTGAGCGCCCGCGCCGGCTGGGCGTTCAGCTCGCACCAGCGCAGCAGCCCCTCCTCACGGCCGTGGGTGATCCAGATCTCCTCGGGCTTGAGCTCTGAGAAGGTCGAGGTCAGTTCGGTCCAGTCGGCGTGGTCCGAGATCACCAGCGGAAGCTCCACGCCCCTCTGCCGCGCCCGCGCCTTCACCCCCATCCAGCCAGAGGCGAAGGCCGTGACCGGGTCGGCGAAGCGCCGCGCCCAACGGTCCTGAATGGCCGAGGGCGGGGCGATGGCCACCTCCCCGCCCAGCGCATCCTTCGGCAGGCCGGTCGCGGGCAGGATCGGTCCCAGATCGACGCCTTTGCGCTCGTACAGCGCGTTCAATCGCTCCAGCGCCCCGTGGACGTAGATCGGTCGGTCCCAGCCCGCCTCTCGCAACAACCGGATGACGCGCTGCGCCTTGCCCAGGGCATAGGCGCCGACCAGATGGGCGCGGTCAGGAAACTGGCCCAGCGACTGGACCAGACGGCCGACCTCCTCGGCGTCCGGCGGGTGGGTGAAGACGGGCAGGCCGAAGGTCGCCTCGGAGATAAAGACGTGGCAGGGCGTGGGTTCGAAGCCCGCGCAGGTCGGATCGCGCCGGCGCTTGTAGTCGCCCGAGGCGACCATGGTCAGGCCCTTCCAGCCGATCACCGCCTGGGCTGAACCGAGGACGTGGCCTGCCGGGACCAGCTTGACCTCGACGCCGTTGACCGATGTCGTTTCGCCATAAGGGACCGGTTGCCGATGGACGGCGAAGTCCTCGCCATAGCGTTCGGCCATGATGGCCAGGGTCTGGGGCGTGGCCAGGACCGCGCCGTGGCCTGCCCGCGCATGGTCCGAATGGCCGTGGGTGATCACCGCCCGCTCCACCGGCCGGACCGGATCGATGTAGAAGTCACCGGGCGGGCAATACAGCCCCGCGGGCGTCGGCTTCAGCAGGTCCTCGAAACGGATCATGGGCCTAAGGTCGGCATCCGGGGCTTGCGCGCAAGGCCGCGCCCGATAAGGACGGATGGATGAGCGATACGTTCCTGACAGAAATCCTTCCTCAACTCGCGGGCGGCGCCGCCCACACCCAGGCGCTCGGCTTCAGGCTGGAAAGCGTCGAGGGTCAGATCGTGCGGCTGCGCACGCCCTGGCGCGAGGATCTGGTCGGGGATCCGGACACGGGCGTTCTCGCCGGCGGCCTGGTCACCACCATGCTCGACCACGTCGGTGGTCTGGCGACGTGGGTGGCGCTGGGCGGGTTCCAGAACATCGCGACCCTGGATCTGCGCGTCGATTACATGCGGGCGGCGCGGCCGAAGACCGACCTGATCGCCGAGGCCCACTGCTTCAAGGTGACCCGCAACATCGCCTTCGTCCGGGCCTGGGCCTTCGAGGCCGGCAGCGAGGACGGCCCCCACGACCCGGTCGCCGCCGCCCAGTCGGCCTATGTGATCACCGAGAACGCCTCCCATCGCACCGGCGCCAACCTGCGTCCCCGCACCGAGGGAGCGGCCCGATGAGCGACCTGCTGCAACGCCTGCCCTATGCGCGCTTTCTCGGCCTCGAGGGGCGGCTGGAAGACGAAACCCTGACGGTGGTCATGCCCTTCGCCGACAAGCTGATCGGCAACCCCCTGCTGCCCGCCCTGCACGGCGGATCGACAGCGGCCCTGCTGGAAATGACGGCCATCGCCCAGGTGGCCCTGGCCTATCCGCGGCTGCGCCTGCCCCGGCCGATCAACGTCACCGTCTCCTATCTGCGCTCCGGGCGGCCGGTGGACGTCCTGGCCCGGGCCCGGATCTCGCGCGCCGGGCGCCGCGTCGCCCACGTCCTGGCCGAGGCCTGGCAGGAGGACGCCACCCAGCCGATCGCCACCCTTGTCGCCAACTTCCTGCTGGATGAAAGCAACGAATAGTTGCGCACCCCGTCTACCCATGATTGCCTCATTTGGCGACACAGGATCGATATTGGGGGATGCGCATGGTTTCCGGGACTTCGGATCGCGAGAGCGCCGCGGAGGTCGCGGCTCGCAATGTGGCCGAGAGCCTGAACGCCGCCGAAGCCGCCGTGGACGCCGCCCTGAACGAGGCCCGGACCCTGACATCCATGCTCCCCGCCTCCGCCCCGGTCGCGGCCCCCGTCAGCGCCCTTGGCCGGGCGCGCATCCGTCTGGCCCGGGCCCACAGGAGTCTATCCGACCTCGCCCGCCGGGTCGGACTGGATGAGGCGACTGTCGGCCCCCTGGACAAGCCGGAGGACACTCCCCCCATCGGCGGCGGCCCGAGGCGGCGCAGACCCGCGCCGCCGCACCCCGGCTAACGGCAACGCTCTCGTAAAGGGTAAACAAATCCCTACCGGACTCTCCTAAAGCGTGTTAAGGATATGTTTACCTGTTGCTTAGGAGGGATACATGGATCGTTCTGAAGTCGTCGCCAGCGTCGCTAGCGACCTGCATGCTACTGAAAAAGCTATCGATACCGCGATCACCCAGGCCACGACCCTGGTGCAGTCGATGATCGGCGCCCGCGCCGCCCTGTCGCTGTCGCCGGTGACGGCCGCCGGTTCGCAAAGCAAGGCGATGGAAACCATCGCCGCCCTCAGCACCGCGCGTGAGGCCATCGTCGCCTGCCACGCCGAGATGCAGAAAGATCACCGCAAGCTGGGTTGGGGCATCTACGCCGTCGGTCCGCTGAACAAGCCCGACGACTGGGAAACCCCGATCGGCGGCGGCGAGAAGCCGACCGGCGTGGGCGTCACCACCCGTCTGCGCGCCGTCTGAATTCGGCGTAATGTTGGCTTCCGGTCATTCCGGATTCGCCAGACTCGTTTCAATATCGCCCCCGTGTCATTCGGCACGGGGGCGTTTTGATGTTTGATACCCTATGGTCCCAGATCGGCGCCATCTTCGTGGTCGCGATCTGCGCCTTCGCCTTCCTGAAAGGCGATGAGCCGGAGCGTGTCGCCGCGGGCGCCTACATCCTGGGCTGGTTCGCCTCCCTCCTCGCCCAGGGCGACGGCAAGCTGTTTCAGGTCCAGTGGGGCGTCTTCGCCATCGACGTCGTGATGCTGGTGGTCCTGGCTGCCCTGGTGTGGAAATCGCGCCGCGTCTGGCCCGTCTGGGCGGCGGCCTGTCAGCTGCTGGTCGTGATGAGCCACATCCTGTCCATCGCCGATGTGCGCCCCTCGGTCTCGGCCTTCCTGACGGTGGTCAATCTGGCCGGCTACGGCGTCCTGATCGCCCTGGCGGTCGGCACCTTCTGGGCCTGGCAGGAACGCCGCGCGGCCGGGCTGGAATAGGCCCGAAAACACCGCTGGCCTTAGGCTTATATTCCTGAGTACACTGTCGGCCCGTTCGCCGGACAGTGCGCCATGCCCCTCTCCCACGCCCGACTCTGGAAGGCCATCGACAACCTGGCCCGACGCGAGGGCCTGTCGCCGTCGGGGTTGGCCCGACGCGCCGGTCTGGACGCCACCAGCTTCAACCCCTCCAAACGGTTCGGCCCCTCTTCGGGATCCGGCGATTCGCTGCGTCCGCGCTGGCCGTCGACCGAAAGCCTGACCCGGATCCTGGAGGTGGCGCGGATCTCCCTGGGCGAGTTCGCGGCCCTGGCCGAGGACGACGGCCCGCCGGCGACCATCCCCCTGATCGGCCTGGCCCAGGCGGGCGCCGACGGCTTCTTCGACGACGCGGGCCTGCCGACCGGCGAAGGCTGGGACCAGACCGACCTGCCGCGCCTGAAGGAGGGGCTCTTCAGCCTGAGGATCACCGGGGATTCCATGACGCCCCTGTATCGCGAGGGCGATCGGGTCATCGTCGATCCGACCGCCACGGAGGTGCGCAAGGGCGACCGGGTGGTGGTGCGCACCACGGGCGGCGAGACCCTGGCCAAGGAACTGACGGCGCTGACGGCGCGCGCCGTGACCCTGGGCTCGATCAATCCCGCCTATTCGCCGCGGGTCCTGCCCCGCCGCGAGGTCGTCTGGATGGCGCGCATCCTGTGGGTCAGCCAGTAGCCGGGCAAGACAAAGGGCCGCCCCTTCCGGAGCGGCCCTTCCTCAATCAGCCCGAGGGCCGAACTCAGTTGGTGGTGACGTAGTGGGCGTTGACCCAGCCGCCGCCGGCGATCTGGACCCATTCGCCCGACGAACCGATGGCGCTGAAGCGCTGACCGGCGGCCAGGGTGCCACGGGTGCCGTAGTTGGTGCCCGGGCCCGAGCGGATGCGCAGGTTCGAGGTGGCGCGGTACTGGCCTTGCGCCGAGGCGGCGCGGGCGCGCTGCTGGTTACAGCCGATGTAGGACCCGGCCGCGGCGCCGGCGCCGGCGCCGACGATGGTGCCGGCCGTGCGCTCGTTGCGGGCGAGGTTGGACCCCACCACGCCGCCGAGCACGCCGCCGATCAGGGCGCCGGCCGCCTGACGGCCGCCGGGGGCGTCACAGCTGGTGATGCCGTTCGACTGGGCGGAAGCCGCCATCGGGGCGGCGGTGACGAGGGAAGCCAGGGCGGCAGCCGTGGCCAGAGTGATCTTGAGGGACTTCGACATGGCTCTCTCCATTCATCGAGGTTGGTCGATGGCAGGAAGAATGCGCCAGCTCGCCTGAAGGCTCCCCGAGCGTGGCTGTTATTTTCGGTTCATCTTTCCAGGGCGTCGCGAGAAGATCAATTCGCGGGCTGTGGCGAGGTCGCGAACCACCAGATGCTTGCGCGGAGGGAACTGGAAATCCATCACCTTGGCCCAGAGATGCAGATAGGCGTCGTCGCTGACGAAGACCGTGGTCGCGCGGACGCCTTTCTGGGTGGCGTACTGCCGGGCCGCACGCGCGACCTGCTCGACTGAGGCGTCCTGGGCCACCACGGGGACATGGATGATGCAGTCCCAGGTCCAGAGATCCGGCTCGGCCTCGCCCAGGGCGAGCAGGCTCTCCGTTGTCGCCTCGCCCGAATCCGACGGGCCGATTTTCACCAGAACGATCCGGTCTTCCCGGTCGATGACGTAGTCCAATGCATGCCTCCCCTAGGAGGCGCACGACTACACCGCAGCGCACAAATGTCGCCTATCTAACTGTAAAAGAACGCTAAATAGCGAGTTTTCCAGCCGCACCTTCTTCAATGAGTTGAATCGTCTGCGGCAGGCCGTAGATGGCGGCGAACGAACCGAAGCGCGGGCCCTGGGAGGCGCCGAGCAGCACCTCGTAAAGGGCGCCGAACCAGGCGCGCAGGGGCTCGAAGGCGTGCTCCTTGCCCACCGCATAGACCTCGTTCTGGATCAGCTCGCCGTCGGTGGTGTCGGCCGGCAGGGCCCTGAGCCGCGCCGCGAGGTCCTCAAGCGCCGCCTTCTCCTTGTCGTTGGGCAGGCGGTACGACTTGGAGGGCTTCACGAAGTCCTCGTAGTAGTTCAGCGCATGGCCCATCAGCCGGTCGAGGACCGGTTCGGTCTCGGGCGTCGCCTCCGGCAGATACTTCGCGAAATAGGCCCAGAGCTGGTCCTTGGTGGAGGCATTGGCCACGCCGACGAGATTGAGCAGCAGGGCGAACGACACCGGCGACACGGCCGACGGCGGCGATCCGGCGTGGATCGACCAGACGGCGTTGTCGATCTGCTTGGCCGGCTCCTGGGTCTTGTAGGCCTCGATGAAGGCCAGATAGTCGTCGATGGCGCGCGGAATGACGTTGAAGTGCAGGCTCTTGGCCGACTTCGGCGACCCGAACATGTACCAGCTCAGGCTCTCGGGCGTGCCGTAGCGCAGCCACTCGTCCATCGACAGGCCGTTGTTCTTGGACTTGGAGATCTTCTTGCCGTGGATGTCGAGGAAGAGCTCGAAGTTGAAGCCTTCCGGCGGCGTGCCGCCCAGGGCGCGACAGATCTTGCCGCTCTCACGCACGCTCTCGATCAGGTCCTTGCCCGACATCTCATAGTCGACGTCCAGGGCGACCCAGCGCATGGCCCAGTCGGGCTTCCACTGCAGCTTCACATGGCCGCCGGTGACGGGGACGGTGGTGCGGCCGCCCGCAGGATCATCAAAGGTGATGGTCCCGGCCTCGACGTCGCGTTCCAGCGTCGGGACCTGCAGCACATGGCCGGTGATCGGGCTGACGGGCAGGAAGGGCGAATAGGTGGCCCGGCGCTCTTCGCCGAGGGTCGGCAGCATGATGGCCATGACCGCGTCGAACCGCTCCAGCAGGGTCAGCAGGGTCGCGTCGAACCGGCCCGACCGGTAGGTCTCGGTCGAGGACATGAACTCATAGTCGAAGCCGAAGCTGTCGAGGAAGGCGCGCAGGCGGGCGTTGTTGTGGGCCCCGAAGCTGTCGTGGGTCCCGAAGGGGTCGCGGACCCGGGTCAGCGACAGGTGCAGGTCCTCGCGCAGCATGTCGGGATTGGGCAGGCCCTCGGGCACCTTGCGCAGCCCGTCCATGTCGTCTGAGAAGCAGATCAGCCGGGTCGGCCAGTGGTCGCCGGTCAGGGCGCGGAAGGCGTTGCGGACCATGGTGGTGCGCGCCACCTCGCCGAAGGTGCCCATGTGCGGCAGGCCCGAGGGGCCGTAGCCCGTCTGCAGGACCACGGGCCGTTGCAGGGCCTCGAAGGTCGCCAGGGCTTCATCCGCCTTGCCGGCGTCGATCAGCAGCTTCGCCGCGTCGCGCTCGGCGTCCGACAGCCGCTTCTTCAGCACATGGGCGAGAAGATTGCGGGCTTGTTCGAAGGGCCAGGACTTGGCCTCACGGGCGAGGGTTTCGAGGTTCTGAAGCATGGGTGGGGCTTTGACGCCTTGAGCGCCGTGGGTCAACGGCTGCTTGCGCCCCGCAGCCCTTCACCGTCCTGTCGTCAGCCGACCGCAGCCATGTTCCGGGCTCGCCAGGTTTCGCGCCACGGGGTGCAGGCCAGATCGAACAGCTTGGTCAGCAGCTCGGGCGCCTTCACGGGTTTGCCGACGCAGTCGTTCATCCCGACGTCCGCATAGGCGGCGAGTTGCTCGTCCAGCGTATTGGCGGTGACGGCGATGATCGGCACCGCCGAGGCCTCGTCGTCCAGCAGCCGGATGCGTCGGGCGGCCTCGACCCCGTCCATGACCGGCATCTGGATGTCCATGAGGATCACATCCCAGTCGCCGCGCGAGGCCGCCGCCAACCCTTGCGCGCCGTCGTCGGCCGTCTCGCAGACGATCCCCTGCATCGCCAGAAGGGCGGAGATCAGGGCGCGGTTGCTGTCGTTGTCGTCGACATAGAGGACGCGCATCGCCCGCCCTTCGTCTTCGTCGGCGGCGATGGGGCTTTCCTCGACATCGCCCGGGGCGGAGTCGGCGGTCGGTTCGACGCCGCCGTTCCAGTCCTCAAGCTGGGACAGGCCGATCATCTGTTCAACGACGGTGGCCAGACGCTCGCCCGCCGCATGGATACGGCCGACGTGATCCTGTTGCGCGGAGGCCAGACCGGCTTCGGAGAGCAGGGCCGAGAAGCCGAGCACGGCGTTCAGGGGGGTGCGCAACTCATGCGACATCTCGGTCAGGAAGCGCTGACGCGCCTCGGCCATGGCGGCCTTCTGCTCGGCGGCGGCGCGGGCGGCTTCGGCCTCGACCCGATCGGTGACGTCGCGCTCATTGAGCAGGACGCTGATCGCGCCGGTGACCGGATCCTGGAGCGGGCGGCAATCGATGTGGTGCCAGCGCGGACCGGGGCCGGTGGTCATCTGGAACAGGGCGCCGGTGGCCTGGCCCTCCATGGCGCGGGCCAGAACCCCCTCGCCGTCTTCCGGGGTCGCGAACCGCGCGACGAAGGCCGCGTCCAGACCATAGGCGGCGAAGGCGGCCGGGTTGGCGAACAGCGACTTGCCCTCGCCGTCGAACAGGCCGACGGGCCCCGAGGAGTGGCGCAGGGCCTCGACCGCGCGGCGTTCCTCGGCCTCGACCTCGACGGCGGCGGCCTCGAACAGGAGCACCTCGCGGCTGTCGGCGAGGGCGACGGTCGAGATCACCGCCTGCACCGTCACCGGGCTGCCGTTGGGATAGAAGGTCCAGTGCTCCTCGACCTCCCGCCCCTCGGTGGTCGCCGCCCGCAGGCGATCCGTTCGCGCGCGGACCGCCGGGGAGAGTTTGGAGAAGTCCCGGGCCAGAAGCTCGTCCAGATCGACCGCGCCCCATAGGGCCAGGGCGGCGACATTGGCATAGACGCCCCGGCAGCTGACCGGGTCGAACAACCACACTGGCCGCCGCAAGCGGTCCCAGGCGTCGAGCCGCCCGCCGTCGGCGAGATGTGGAAGGTCGAAACTCATAGGGGCAGCTTGCCCTAAACGGCTGAAGCAACACTTAAACCCGGGTCCGCTTCGTGGTTAGCGCCGCCGTGCGGTCAGCCCCACCACCGCGGCCCCCGCAGCGACGATCAGGGCGTCCTCGATCAGGCCGCTCTTGGTCTGGCCGATGCGGGCCATCGCCTTTTTGCGGCCAGCGAGACCGAGGTAGGCGAGCGGGATGGCGGTCCCGACGGCGAGGGCCGCGCCGGTCTTCTCGCGCCCCCTGGGGGCCAGGGCGGCTCCCGCGATGCCGGCGCTCATGACCCGGGCAAGGAGGCCGAGGAAGACGGTGCGGTCGGGTGCGGTCTTCATCTTGTCGCCGAACAGCTCGCCGACGCCCATGGCCAGGGCCCCGAATTTGAACAGGGGGTGGTCGAGCAGGACCAGCTTGCCGGGCGTGCGCTCACCCGCAAGGCGGGCGGTGGCGAGGGCGGCCATCGGGGTCATGGACCGGGCGCTGGCGACGGCGCCGATGAGGACGGAAGGCAGGAGGGGGGAGGTTTTCATACGGGACGAACGCCCCGGCTCCCACGAGGTTCAGCGCCTTGCACACTTGACCCGCCCCCTCCCCCGTGGCCTTTGCGCCGCCTGATGAAGACCGCCGATTTCGATTTCGACCTGCCCGAGGACCGCATCGCCCTGAGGCCTGTGGAGCCGCGGGATTCCGCGCGGCTGCTGGTGGTGCAGGACGGTGAGCTGCAGGATCGGGTGATCCGCGATCTGCCCGGCTTCCTGCGGCCCGGTGACGCCCTGGTGTTCAACGACACGCGGGTGATCCCGGCGCGGTTGGCCGGGGTGCGCGAGCGGCCTGATCCGGTGCTGGCGGGCGAGGTCCTGACCGTCGAGGTCGAGGCGACGCTGCATCACCGCGATGCGCCCGACGTCTGGTCGGCCTTCATGAAGCCGGGCAAGCGGATCAAGGCGGGCGACCGGATCCGGTTCCAGACGCTGGAGGCCACGGTCGCCGACAAGGGCGAGGACGGGCTGATCACCCTGAGGTTCGACCTGGCCGGGCCGGCGCTGGACGACGCGATCCGGGCCGTGGGGGTCATGCCCCTGCCGCCCTATATCGCGGCCAAACGGCCCGAGGACGATCGCGATCTGACCGACTATCAGACCGTCTATGCGCAACACGACGGCTCGGTGGCGGCGCCGACGGCGGGGCTGCATTTCACGCCGGACCTGCTGGAGGCGATCCGGGCGAAGGGGGTAACGACCCATGCGGTGACCCTGCATGTTGGCGCCGGCACCTTCCTGCCGGTCAAGGCCGACGATACGGCCGACCACAAGATGCATTCCGAGTGGGGCGAGGTCTCCGCCGAGACCGCCGCCGCCCTGAACGCCGTCCACGCGAACGGCGGGCGGATCGTCTGCGTCGGCACGACCTCGCTGCGGCTGCTGGAGTCGGCGACGACGGCGGAGGGGGTGGTTCAGCCCTTCCACGGCGATACCGCCATCTTCATCACCCCGGGCTACCGGTTCCGGGCGGTCGATGTGCTGATGACGAACTTCCACCTGCCCAAGTCGACCCTGTTCATGCTGGTCTCGGCCTTCGCGGGGCTGGAGACGATGCGCGCGGCCTATGACCACGCGATCCGGGACGGGTACCGGTTCTACTCCTACGGCGACGGATCGTTGCTGTTCCGGGCGGGGTAGATCGGGGGTTGGCCGGGCTTCGTGAAACGGCGTGCCAAACCGTGCCAAACCGTGCCAACGCCAGATCGAGGTCAATGATTTCAGAGAGTTGCCGGATCTGAAATTTGGCCGCCGTGCCAGATTATGAGAAATTCGGACGCTGGACCTGAGGCGGCGGCGCGCGATGGGTTGTCAAAGACCGGCGCGGGATGTGGGGCGGGGGCAAGCGGGCCGCAAGGCGCGGGAAGGAATATATTCCTTGCAATCTAAAAGAGCATAGACATTCATGTCTTCTCCCCGTTGCGCAGCAACGGGGAGGTGGCGCGGCCCGCTTGGGCTGCGACGGAGGGGCTCTTGACCGCACAGGGAACCGTATCGCGTGCGCGCGTCCTGAGGCGCACCCTGACGCCACCGGAAGCGCGGCTCTGGACGCGGTTGCGAGGTAAGGCCTTGGCCGGATTGAAGTTCCGGCGACAGCACCCGATCGGCGTTTACGTCCTCGACTTCTACTGCGCCGAGGCGAAGCTGGCAGTTGAGGTGGATGGGATGAGCCATGATCATCCTGATCGGATGCTGCATGACCGACGCCGGACGGCGTGGCTGGAGCGACGAGGCATAGCCGTGCTCAGAGTCGGGGCGGAAGCCGTCCGGACAAATCTGAACGAGGTTCTTGAGAGGATTCAGCGAGAGGCTGAAGGTCGGGTGCGCGGCCGAGAACCCCTCCACCACCCGCCAAGTGGCGGGCGGTCCCCCTCCCCGCGCGCAGCGCGGGGAGGAGACGCTTCGCGTCAGCCCGCGATCTGGCCGAAGTCGGCGACGCGGCCCATGACGTCGCGGACCTGACCGAGCAGTTTCAGGCGGTTGTCGCGTTCGGCGGGCACGTCGGAGTTGACCAGGACGTCGGTGAAGAAGGCGTCGACCGGGGCGCGCAGGGCGGCGAGGGCCGTCATGGCGGCGGCGAAGTCCTCGGCGTCCAGGGCCGTGTCGACGGCGGTGGCGGCGGCGGCGGTGGCGAAGGCCAGGGCGGTTTCGGCCTCGGGCTGGTTGGCGAGGCCGGTGGCGACGGCGCCGGTCGGAACCGGACCCTTCTTCTCCTCGGCCTTGAGGATGTTGGAGGCGCGCTTGAAGCCGGCCAGCAGATTGGCGCCGTCGTCGGTGGCGAGGAAGGCGGCGAGGGCCTCGACACGACGGACGATGCGGACGAGGTCGTCATCGCCCAGAGCGAAGACGGCGTCGACGAGGTCGTGCCGCTGGCCCTGATCGCGCAGGAGGACCTTCAGACGGTCGGCGAAGAAGGCGACGATTTGGCTCGCGACCTCCCAAGCCCGCTCCCCACCTTCCTTGGAAAGCTGCTCAGCCTCCTGCTTGGCCCAGAACGCGGCCAAGAACTGTCGCTTCGTTTCGGCGCTTATTGCATCGACCGCTTCGAGTTTGCCCTCAAGTTCGGATAGCAGCTGCTGGGAAATGTCCTTCCGAACAAGCGCGATAGCCGTCGGCATCAATCGGTAGATTGAAACTCGGCTTCCATTCTCCAGCACCAACCGGATCACGCCCAGCGCCGCTCTCCGCAGCGCATACGGATCCTTCGAGCCCGTGGGCTTTTCGTCGATGGCGAAGAAGCCGACGAGCGTGTCGAGCTTGTCGGCGAGGGCGACGGCGACGGTGACCGGGGCGGTCGGGACGGTGTCGGCGGGACCCTGCGGCTTGTAGTGATCGCGGACGGCGTCGGCGACGGCGTCGGCCTCGCCGGCGGCGCGGGCGTAATAGCCGCCCATGACGCCCTGCAGTTCCGGGAACTCACCGACCATGCCCGAGGCCAGGTCGGCCTTGGCGAGGCGGGCGGCGCGTTCGGCCTGATCGGCGTCGGCGCCGACCAGAGGCGCGATCTCGCGCGCGAGGGCGGCGATCCGGTCGACGCGTTCGGCGAGCGTGCCGAGCTTGGCGTGGAAGGTGACGCCGGACAATTTCGAGGACCAGGCGTCGAAGCCGGTCTTCAGGTCTTCATCCCAGAAGAAGCGGGCGTCGTTCAGGCGGGCGGACAGGACGCGGCTGTTGCCGGCGGCGAGGGCCGCGCCGCCGTCGGAGGCCTCGACATTGGCGACGACGACGAAGTTGGGGGCGAGGCCGTGCTTCGACGGATCACGGACGGCGAAATACTTCTGGTGCACCTTCATCGACAGCCGGACCACCTCGGGCGGCAGGCTGAGGAACTGAGGGTCCATGTCGCCGAGAATGGGGGTGGGCCATTCGGCCAGACCGGCGACCTCGTCCAGCAGGCCGTCGTCGTCGACGAGGGCGAGGCCTTTCGCGGACGTCACGGCTTTCGCCGCGTCGAGGATCTTCAGCTTGCGGTCGGCGACGTCGAGCAGGACGTAGTCGGCCTCCAGCTTGCGGCGGTAATCGGCGAAGTCGTTGACGGCGATGGGGGCGCCCTTGCCGAGGAAGCGGTGGCCCTCGGTGATGGCGTCGGACTGGATGCCGTCGATGTCGAAGGGCACGACCTTGCCGTCGAACAGGCAGAGGATGCGCTTCAGGGGGCGGATCCAGCGCAGCGTTCCGGAACCCCAGCGCATCGACTTGGGCCAGGGGAAGGCGCGGACGATGGCGTCGACCGTCTCGGGGATGATCTCGGCGGTGGCGCGGCCCTTCTGTTCGATGACGGCGAAGAAGACGCCGTCGCGCTCGGTCAGTTGGTCCTTCGTCAGGCCGGTCTTGCGCAGGAAGCCTTCCAGCGCCTGTTCCGGGGCATTGGCGCGCGGGCCCTTCAGCTCTTCCGAACGGTCAGGCGTCGCCGAGGGCAGGCCGTCGATGACCAGCGTCAGGCGGCGCGGGCCGGCGAAGACGTTGAGCGCGTCCCAGCTCAGGCCGGCGGCCTTCAGCTTTTCGGAGACCATGCGTTCGAGGTCGCGCGCGGCGCCTTGCTGCATGCGGGCCGGGATTTCTTCGGAGAAGAGTTCGAGGAGGAGTTGGGGCATCAGGCGGTTTTCCGCTCTTGTTCGACGTAGGCGAGGGCGCAGGCTTTGCAGAGGTCGCGGATGCGGCCGATGTAGCTCTGACGTTCGGCGACGGCGATGGCGCCGCGGGCGTCCATCAGGTTGAAGAGGTGCGAGGCCTTCAGGACCTGGTCGTAGGCGGGCAGGACCAGAGGCTGGCCTTGCGGGCCGGTCATGGCGAGGAGGCGGGTCGACTCCCGCTCCATGTCCTCGAAGCGGCGCTTCAGGCCCTCGACGTCATAGCCGTGGAAGTTTGCTTCACTCTGTTGGCGCTCGTTCTCGAGGAAGACCTCGCCATAGGTCAGGCCGTCGTTGTTGAACTTCAGATCATAGACGTTGTCGACGCCCTGGACGTACATGGCCAGACGCTCGAGCCCGTAGGTCAGTTCGCCCGAGACGACGTCGACCTCGATGCCGCCGACGCCCTGGAAGTAGGTGAACTGGGTCACCTCCATGCCGTCGCACCAGACCTCCCAGCCCAGACCCCAGGCGCCGACGGTGGGGTTCTCCCAGTCGTCCTCGACGAAGCGGATGTCGTGCAGTTTCGGGTCGATGCCGATGGCGGCCAGGGAGCCGAGGTAGAGTTCCTGCAGATTGTCCGGGTTCGGCTTCAGCAGGACCTGGAATTGGTAATAGTGCTGGAGCCGGTTGGGGTTCTCGCCATAGCGGCCGTCGCCGGGGCGGCGGCTGGGCTGGACGTAGGCGGCCTTCCACGGCTTCGTGCCCAGCGCGCGCAGGACGGTCGCCGGGTGCAGCGTCCCCGCCCCCACCTCAATGTCATAGGGCTGCAGCAGGGCGCAGCCCTGTTCGCCCCAGTAGCGCTGGAGCGTCAGGATCAGGTCCTGAAACGAGAGGGGTTCTGTCGATGCGTGGGGCAAGGCTGGGAGGCTTTGTGCAGGCAAAAGTAAAGGCGGCGGACCCTAGGGCCCGCCGCCTGCAAACTCAACCTGAGGCCCGGAATTACCGGGGCGTCGGAGCCGAAGCCGGTTCGGTCGTGGCCGGGTTCTTGTCCTCGTCCGGGGTCGGGGCGACCGGGGGCGTGGGGGCGGGCGCCGAGGTGGCGACCGGGGCGGTCATCGTCGGTTGCGCGGCCGGGGCGGTGGCCGGAGCCTCGGCGGCGGGGGCTTCGGTGGTCATGGGGGCGGCCGGGGCCTCGTCGGCGTCGCCCGAGGCGACCTCGGAGGTGGCCGGGTTCAGGACCTTGTCGATGGCGAAGATCGCGCCGTTCGAGGCGGCGATGTCGGCCGTGGTGACCGTGGCGTCGTCGACCTTGATGGCGTCGCCGGTGCCGTCCAGCTGGACCTGGGTGCGGGCCGCGGTCTCGACCCCGCCGCGGGTGCCCTTGATCTGGCTCGAGTTCACGTCGGCGACGATGAGATGATAGAGCAGCAGCTGGCGCAGCTCATTGGCGTTGGCCGGGTCCATCAGCCGCGTGCGCTCGGCCTCGGGCAGACGGGCGAAGGCCGCGTCGGTGGGGGCGAAGATCGAGATCGCCGGCTGGGATTTCAGCGTTTCCGTCAGCTGGGCCCGGTCGAGGGCGGCCAGCAGGGTCGTGAACTGGCCGTTGGCCTTCAGCTCATCGATGATGGTGTCGGAGGCGGCGGGGGTCGCGGCGGCCGTTTGGGCTACGGCCGGAGCGGCGGCTTCCACCGGCGTCGCGGTCGGAGCGGGGGCGGTGTGCGGGGCGGTCATGTCCTGGGCGAAGGCCGCGGGGGCGGCGAACAGGGCGACAGCGGCCGTAGCGGTCAGAAGACGGGTACGAAGCATGACTGTTTCCTTTGAAACCCGGCGCCGCCGCGCGAGGGATCGCGACGGTCGGGGATTTTGACTGTGCCGACATAAGACGATGGGCCCGGCGCCGGTTCCATCGAAGCCCGATCTTTGGAGGTCTAGCCCCCCAGGACGGTCCGCCTGATCCACCAGCCGGGGTGGGCCTGCGAGAGGCCGGCGGCGGCGACGTTCGCGTCCGCGTCCGAGGCGAACAGGCCGAAGACGGTGGCGCCCGAGCCCGACATCCGGGCGAGACCCACGCCCTCACAAGCCGCCACGGCGTCCAGCGCGGGCCGGATCGCCGGGGTCAGGGCGAGGGCGGGCGGCTCCAGATCGTTGCGCTGCCTTGCCAGCCAGTCGATGACGGCGGCGGCGTTCCAGTCGTCGGGCGCGGCGGGGCGGTCGGTGGCGCCGGCGGGGCCTGCGTCGAAGGCGCGATAGACGGCGCCGGTCGAGGACGGGACCCCCGGATTGACCAGGACGGCGTGCAGCGGCGGCAGGTCGGGCGCGTCGCTCAGGACGTCTCCCCTGCCCTCGGCCCAGGCGGAGCGGGCGCGCAGGCACATGGGGCCGTCGGCGCCGACCACGCCCGCGACGGCCTCCAGCGCCGCATCATCGAGATCGAGGTCGAGCAGGTCGCGCGCCAGCTTCAGGGCGGTTCCGGCGTCGGAGGATCCCCCGCCCAGACCGGCGGCGATGGGCAGCTGTTTGTCGAGAGTGACGTGCAGGGCGGGCTCGCCGATTCCGGCTGCCTCGCCCAGCGCCCGCAGCGCCTTGAGGATCAGATTGTCTGGCTCGGCGGCCAGACCCGCGCCGAACGGACCCTCGACGCTCAGGGACAGCCCCCCGGACAACGTGGCGGCGCGCGCGACCGTGACCCGGTCGCCGACGTCGGCGAAGGCGACGAGGCTGGCGAGCGGGTGGTAGCCGTCGGCCTGCAGCGGCCCGACATGCAGGAAGAGGTTGATCTTGGCAGGCGCGAGCCCGGTCAGCGACACCCTACGGCTCGGCGCCGACCGGTGCGGCGATGGGGGCGGTCACGGTGACCGGCGTCTGCGGCGGCAGACCCTCGGCCAGCTTCTTCTCGACCCCGGCCCGGCGTTCGGCGTCGGGGTTCAGGGTCAGGACGCGGTTCCACTGGAAGCCCGCCTCGCGCTTGCGGCCCACCTGCCAGTAGGCGTCGCCGAGGTGGTCGTTGATCTCGGCGTTGGCCGGCTCCTTGTCGACGGCCTCCTCCAGGGTGGTGACGGCGAGATCGTACTGGCCCTGACGGAACTGGGCCCAGCCGAGCGAGTCCTGGATATTGCCGTCGTTGGGCTCGGCCGCATGGGCGCGGGCGATCAGGGCGGCGCCCTCGGCGACCTTGGTGCCGTTGTCGACCCAGAGGTAGCCCAGATAGTTGAGGAAGGCCGGCTCGTTGGGCTGGTCGGCGACGGCGGCGGCGAGCTCGGTCTCGGCCTCGGCGATCTTGCCCGAGGCCTCATAGGCGGCGCCGCGCACGAAGTGGACGGCGGCGGGTTGGTCCGGCGTGTTGAGCAGCGGGCCGTTGAGGATGACCAGCGCCTCGTCGTTGCGCTTCAGCTCCAGCAACTGGGTGGCAAGGGCGTAGGCGATGTCCTGGGAGTCCGGGGCGGCGGCGAAGGCCTTGCGGAACTCGACCAGAGCCTCGTCCTTTCGGTCGCTTCGACCGAGGCTGGCGCCGATCTGAAGCCGGGCGGCGGCGTAGGCCGTCTTGTTGCGCGGACGGATCGGAGCCATGGCGTCGCGGGCCGCGGCCTCCAGCTTGGCGCTGACGAGGGCCCCGCCGAGCAGCAGGCGCAGGTCGTCGCTGGGCGAGACGTCGAGCGCCATACGCAGATAGACGGCCGCGAACTCGTTGGCGCGGCTGTCGGCGGCGAGGGAGGCGGCCAGCGTCAGCCCCTGGGCCACGCCGTTCTTCAGGGTCGGCCGGGCCGGAGCCCGGCTGAAGCGGCGAGACACGCGCGCCTTGGCCGCCTGCAGCAGGGCGCTGTCGGGATTGGCGGCGAGGGCCGCGTCATAGACGGCGATGGCCTCGGCCTTGCGGCCGCGCCGCTCAAGGAAGGCGCCGTAGCCCGCGTGGAAGGGCGGCTGGGCCGCCGGGTTGGAGGACAGGGCCTTGAACTCGGCCTCGGCCTCGTCATAGCGGCGATGCATCTCCAGCAACTGGGCGCGCTGGAAGCGCAGCACCTGGCTGAAGGTATCGTTGGAGGTCGGCGGCGGACCGATCAGGGCGAAGTCCCAGTCGCCGGCGGCGGCGGCGATCCAGCGCTGGGTCAGGAGCCCCGCCGCGGCATGCGGCATCTGGATGGCCTGGGCCTTGAAGATGGCGTTCGCCGCGCGGGCGTCGCCGTGGGCGTAGAGCTCCACGGCCTGCACCAGACGACCGGCCTCGGACAGGACCGGCGGAATGTCGGGGCCGGAGGGCGCCATGCGGGCGGCGTCGCGGAGATCGCCGGCCAGGAGGGCGGCGGTGAAGGCCTGCTGCTGAACCGTCGGCTGTTCCGGCGTCAGGATCTGGACCCGATTCAGATAGTCGGCGCCCAAGGCTCCGTCGCCGTCGCCCGTGGTGGAGCGGGCGACCATGTTGCGGCCGGCCAGATAGAGGCCATAGGCGGTGCGGCCTTCGCGGTCGCGCGGCGCGGGAGCCCAGACTGTCGGGATGGGGGTGACCACCGGGGCGGCGGGCGGCAGGGGCGCCTCGTCGGTCGCAGGCTCGCCGTCCTCGGGTTCGGCCGGCGCCGTGGCGTCGGGTTTGGCGGCGGGGTCCGCCGAGGGATCGGTTTGTGCGGGCGGCTGGACGACCGGGTCCGACTGACGCGGCTGGACGGGTACGATGACAGGCGGACGCTGACCGGCGGCCGGGTCGGAAACCGGCGGCGCCTCCTGGGCCATGGCGGCGGGCGCGGTGGCGGCGAAACCGAGCGCGGTGAAGGACAGCAGCGTGAGGCGAAGGGACGTCATGACAAGGAACCTCGCCACTTTGTCCCTCCCCCGCAAGAGGGGGTTTCCCCTCAAGCCCTACATATTCGGATAGTTGGGGCCGCCGCCGCCCTCGGGCGTGGTCCAGACGATGTTCTGCGACGGGTCCTTGATGTCGCAGGTTTTGCAGTGGACGCAGTTCTGGGCGTTGATCTGGAAGCGCGGATCCGACTTGCCGTCCTCGGCGTAGAGGACCTCGTACACGCCCGCCGGGCAGTAGAGGCGCGCGGGCTCGCCGTACCTGGGCAGGTTCACCCGGATCGGGATCGACGGATCGATCAGCTTCAGGTGAGCCGGCTGTTCCTCCGCGTGGTTGGTGTTGGAGATGAACACCGACGACAGTTTGTCGAACGACAGCTTGCCGTCCGGCTTCGGATAAACGCGCGGCTTGTGCTTGGAGGCCGGCTCGGTCGAGGCCGCGTCGGTCTTCTTGTGCTTCATGGTCCAGGGCGTGGTCAGGCCGGTCAGGGCGAAGAGCCACATCTCGGCGACGCCCAGGGCGCCGCCCAGGGTCGTGCCGAACTTCGTCAGATAGGGCTTGGCGTTGCGGACGCCCTTGAGCTCCTTGTGGACCCAGCTCTTCTCGTAGGCGGTCTGGTATTCGACCAGTTCGTCGCCCTCGCGCCCGGCCATGACGGCGTCATAGGCGGCGTCGGCGGCCAGCATGCCGGTCTTCATGGCGTTATGGCTGCCCTTGATCCTCGGCACGTTCACGAAGCCGGCCGAGCAGCCGATCAGGACGCCGCCGGGGAACGACAGCTTCGGCACCGACTGGAAGCCGCCCTCGGTGATGGCGCGGGCGCCGTAGGAGATGCGCGTGCCGCCTTCGAGGTGTTCGGCGATCGAGGGGTGGTGCTTGAACCGCTGGAACTCGTCGAACGGCGACAGGAACGGGTCCTTGTAGTTCAGGTGAACCACGTAGCCGAGGGCGATGTAGTTGTCGCCGAAGTGGTAGAGGAAGCTGCCGCCGCCGGTGAACTCATCCAGCGGCCAGCCGGTCGAGTGCTGGACCAAACCCGGCTGGTGCTTCTCGGGCGGGACCTGCCACAGCTCCTTCAGGCCGATGCCGAACTTCTGGGGCGACTTGCCGGCGGCCAGCTTGTGGCGGGCGATGATGGTCTTGGCGAGCGAGCCGCGGACGCCCTCGGCGATGAAGACGTATTTGCCGTGCAGTTCGATGCCCGGCTGGAAGTCGCCGGTCGGCTGGCCGTGTTTGTCGATGCCGAAGACGCCGGCGACGACGCCCTTCACCCGGCCGGTGGGCTCGTCCCAGACCACATGACTGGCGGCCATGCCGGGATAGACCTCGACGCCCATCGCCTCGGCCTGTTCGCCCAGCCAGCGGGTGACGTTGCCCAGCGAGGCGATGTAGCAGCCGTCGTTGTGCATCATCGGCGGCAGCAGCGGCATGGGGATGGAGACCTCCCCCATCGGGCCCAGGACCAGGAACTTGTCCTTGGTGACGGGCGTCTCCAGCGGGGCGCCGCGTTCCTTCCAGTCGGGGAAGAGTTCGTTCAGGGCCTTGGGGTCGATGACGGCGCCGGACAGGATGTGACCGCCGACCTCGGCCGCCTTCTCCAGGACCGCGACATTGATCTCCTTGCCCTCGGCCTCGGCGCGCTGCTTCAGGCGGATGGCCGCCGACAGCCCGGCGGGGCCGCCGCCGACGATGACGACGTCATATTCCATAACCTCGCGCTCGACGCCTTGCAGCGCTTCCAGCGGCGGCAGGTTGTCGAGGATAGCTTCCTGCGCCGGAGTGGTGGCGCCGCCCTCGATTGCTTCCTCGGCCATGGTTTCCTGAATCCCGGTTCTCAGTGTGGTTATGTGCTTATCAGAACGTGACGTTGCGGCGGTCAAGGCTTATCCATGTACCGACTGACATGAACGCTTCTCCCCAGGACATCGCTGCGACCGAAAGCCTGCTCGCCTTCTGGCGCGATGCGGGGGTCGACGCCTGCTATGAGGACGCGGCGGTCGACCGGACCTATGTGCCCGCGCCGGCCCTGAAGGCGGTGGCCAAGGCGACGGCCTCGATCGTGGCGCCCGACCACAGCCATGATGCGGCCGACGAGGCGCGGCGGCTGGCGGCGGGGGCGGAGACGCTGGAGGCCCTGGCGGCGGCGGTGGCGACGTTCGAGGGCTGCCCCCTGCGCGGCATGGGGGCGCGGCAATCGGTGTTCGGGCGCGGCGCGACGGATGCGCCCATCCTGATCATCGGCGAAGGCCCGGGGGCGGACGAGGACGCGCAAGGCCTGCCGTTCGTCGGCAAGGCGGGCCAGTTGCTGGACCGGATGCTCGAGGCCGCGGGCCTGACCGGGAAGGTTTTCATCACCAACACCGTCTTCTGGCGCCCACCCGGCAACCGGACGCCGACGCCGCAGGAGCAGGCGAGCTGCGCCCCCTTCGTGGAGCGGGCCTTCGCCATCCTGAAGCCGAAGGCGGTGCTGCTGCTCGGCGCGGCCTCGGCCAAGGCGGTGCTGCAGACCGACGAGGGGATTCTCCGGATGCGCGGCCAGTGGCGGGAGTGGCGGCTGCACGAGGGCGACGTCTCCGCCCCCGCCCTGCCGACCCTGCACCCGGCGTTTCTGCTGCGTCAGCCCCAGGCCAAGAAGTCGGCCTGGGCCGATATGCTGTCGCTGGCGGCGCGGCTGGACGAGATCGAATCGGGCGCGCCTCACTGAGGCCTCGAACCTGGGGAATACCCTTACTGACAGTCATGTGATTGAGGCGGGCCCGTTTTTCGGGCATGCTTATGGATTGACGACCGATCGCAGACACACGCGCCGATCCTGATCGAGACGGGAGACGCGTTGCACGAGGGGGCCGCCGCCTATGTACGCTTACCGCCGGGCGCTACTCGCGCCGATGCTCGTCCTGACGCTCAGCGGCCTCGCTTCGGGGATCGCGAACGCCAAGGAAACGCCCTCCGCCGAGTCTGCCGCCACGGCCGCGACCGACTCCGCCGAGGGCGTTGCCTACGAGGGCGCCGCCTATGAAGGTGGCCCCACCGCCCTGAGCTCCGCCGACCGCCTCAGCTACACCACCGCCTTCGACGCCCTGCGCCGGGGCGATCTGGACCTGGCCCGCGCCTCGGCGCGCGAGGCGCGCGACCGCGTCCTGCTGGGTCAGGTCGAGTTCGAGCGGCTGTTCCACCCCGACCACGTCGCCACCTACGAAGAACTGTCGGCCTGGCTGGACGACTATTCCGACCTGCCCTGCGCCCCGCGCGCCTATGCGCTGGCCCTGAAGCGTCGCCCGGACGGCGCGGCCGAGCCGAAGCGCCCCGCCGGGGTCAGCGGCCGCACCTGGTCGAGCGTGGTTGAGGCCGGCGGCGGTTCGACCGAGGACGATCCGGCCAAGGCCGCGCGCGTCGCCTATAACCACGACGACCTGTCGACCGCCTATACTCTGGGCATCCAGATCGGCGACTGGTGGACCACGGGCCTGGCCGCCTACCGCCTGGGTCAGTTCAACGATTCCATGCAGGCCTTCGAGCGGGTCGCCTCGGATCCGACCGAGGACCCCTGGGTCCGCGCCGGGGCCGGGGTCTGGGCCGCCAAGGCCGCCGCCCAGTCGGGCCGTCAGGACAGGATCACCGGCTTCCTGAACATCGCCGCGCGCTGGCCGGCGACCTTCTACGGCCAGGTGGCGCTGCGTCAGCTGGGCCGGGACATCGTGATCGAGGGCCAGGGGCCGCGCCCCTATCAGCCCAGCCTGCAGCGGGCGGCCTATCAACCGGCCCGCGCCGCCGGCGACGTCAGCTCGCGCGACCTGAACGCCTTCATCCAGTCCGACGACCGTGCCCGCCGCGCCGTGGCCTATCTGGAGGTCGGACGCCGCTCCGACGCCCAGGACGAACTGCGCGCGGGTCTGCGCACCGCCGTCACCGACACCGCCCGCCACATGTGGGTCAGCCTGGCCGACGCCATCGGCCCGCGCCTCGGCGGCTCCGGTCCCGACGTGACCCGGGTCGACGCCAGCCGCTATCCCACCCCGGTGCTGATGCCCGAGGGCGGCTATACGGTCGAGCCGGCCCTGGTCTACGCCCTGGCGCGCAAGGAGACCGACTTCAACGCCGAGGCCCGTTCGGGCGCGGGCGCCTATGGCCTGATGCAGGTGATGCCGGGCACCGCCGCCGAAATGACCGGCGACCGCACCTTCGTGTCCAAGCCGCAGCAGCTGTTCGACCCGGCGGTCAACATGCGGCTGGGTCAGGTTTATGTGAACCAGATGCTGTCGCGGCCCGAGTTCCAGGGCGACATCCTGCGCGCCGTGGCCTCGTACAACGCCGGACCCGGTCCGATGCTGGCGGCGCTGCGCAAGCTGGGGCCCAATCCGGACCCGCTGCTGCTGATCGAGACGATCGACGTGCCCCAGGCCCGCGACTATGTCGAGAAGGTCGTGGCGGCCTACTGGATCTATCAGCGGATGTTCAACCACCCGCTCAACACCCTGGACGCGGTGGCCTCGGGCGCGGGTCTGGTGTCGATCGGTCTGGACTATGTGCCCCCGGCGCCGGCAACCGCGCCGGTGGAGATGGCCTCGACGCCCGCGCCCAATGGCGGGCTATGAACCGTCAGAAGATGCTGGCGACCAGCGAGGCGCACAGGCAGCAGCCGACCAGAAGCGCGAGCGCGACACTGCCCAGCGTCGGCTGACGCGGGGTGACGACAACGGGGCGCGGCTCGACCGGAGCGGTCATGGTCTTAAGTCCTGTGTCGGGGACCGGCCCCGGATGTATGAAAGATAACGGCGTCGTCTTAAGCCCGGGTCAGCAGGCGTGCTTAACGAACGCTGACCCTTCAAGGCCCCAAATGAGGCGAGGTTCCGGCTAAGCCAGAGCTTCCCATTCGAGAAAATCGGGCTGTTGCAATAAGGCCGCGACATATGTGCTCGCGACGCCATCCTCGTCGCCATAGGCGGCCAGATCGATCTGGTAGTGGCGGATGCGGGTGGCGACCGGGGTGAAGAAGGCGTCGGGCACGGACCATTCGCCGAACAGGAAGTCCCCACCGGTCCCGAAGCGCTGGCGCAGGCCGCGGAACAGGGTGACCAGACGGCGGATGTCGGCGGCGACGGCGTCGTTCTGAGGCGTCGGGGAGCGTTCGGGGCCGACCATCGGGTGGTTGGGGTTCATGGTGCAGTGAGTGCGCAGGGCCGAGAAGCCGCCGTGCATCTCGCAGGTCGCCGAGCGGGCCAGCCAGCGGGCGTGGGCGTCGGCGGGCCAGAGCTTCGCCTCGGGGAAGCGCTCCGCGCAGAAGACCGAGATGGCCAGGGAGTCCCAGATGGTCTCGCCGTCGACCCGAAGCACGGGCACGAGGCCGCTGGGGGAGACCGACAGCATCTCGGCGTGGCCTTCGGGGGTGTTGAAGTCGAGTTCGCGCACCGTGAAGTCGTCGGTGCAGCGCTTGAGCACCAGCCAGGGGCGCAGCGACCAGGTGGAGAACCGGCGCGGTCCGATGATCAGTTCCATAAGGCCCTCCCCTGAAGATGTGGCGCTCTCATGCGCCGACTCGGGGCCACGCGCTACAGCCGCTCACGCAAGTTTACGCGCGTCAGACACAAGCGCCGCTTGACTCAGGAGGGGGTTGCAACGACACCCCGCGCCCATGATCACGCGCTATTCCCGCCCCGAAGCCGTCGCCATCTGGTCCTCCGAGACCAAGTACAAGATCTGGTTCGAGATCGAGGCCCATGCCGCCACCAAGATGGCCGAGCTGGGCGTCATCCCGACCGAGGCCGCCGAGGCCATCTGGGCCAAGGGCAAGGACGCCGCCTGGGACAGCGATCGCATCGACGAGATCGAGCGCACGACCAAGCACGACGTCATCGCCTTCCTGACCCACGTCTCGGAGACGGTCGGCGAGGAAGCCCGGTTCCTGCACCAGGGCATGACGTCGTCCGACGTGCTGGACACCTGTTTCGCCGTTCAACTGGCGCGATCGTCGGACCTGCTGATCGCCGGCGTCGACCGTGTGCTGGCCGCGCTGGAGGCTCGCGCCAAGGAGCACAAGTACACCCCGACCGTCGGTCGGTCGCACGGCATCCACGCCGAGCCGGTGACCTTCGGCCTGAAGCTGGCCGGCTATCACGCCGAGTTCCAGCGGGCGAAGCGCCGTCTGGTCGTGGCCAAGGAAGAGATCGCCACCTGCGCCATCTCCGGCGCCGTGGGCACCTTCGCCAACGTCGACCCGGCCGTCGAACAATATGTCGCCGACCAGATGGGTCTGCAGGTCGAGCCGGTCTCGACCCAGGTGATCCCGCGCGACCGTCACGCGGCCTTCTTCGCGGCCCTGGGCGTCGTCGCCTCCTCGATCGAGCGTCTGGCCATCGAGATCCGCCACCTGCAGCGCACGGAAGTCCTCGAGGCCGAGGAGTTCTTCGACAAGGGGCAGAAGGGCTCGTCGGCCATGCCGCACAAGCGCAACCCCATCCTGACCGAGAACCTGACGGGTCTGGCCCGCCTGGTCCGCTCGGCCGTGACCCCGGCGATGGAGAACGTCGCCCTGTGGCACGAGCGGGACATCAGCCACTCCTCGGTCGAGCGTGGCATCGGCCCGGACGCCACCATCCACCTCGACTTCGCCCTGAACCGTCTGGCCGGGGTGATGGAGCGTCTGCTGGTCTATCCGGAGAACATGCAGAAGAACCTCGACAAGCTGGGTGGCCTTGTCCACTCGCAGCGCGTCCTGCTGGCCCTGACCCAGTTGGGCCAGTCGCGCGAGGACAGCTACGCGGCCGTCCAGCGCAACGCGATGAAGGTGTGGCGCGGCGAGGGGAACTTCCTCGACTTCCTGAAGGAAGACCCGGAGGTGATCGTGCCCGACGCCGAGCTCGAAGCGCTGTTCGATCTGGGCTATCACACCAAGCACGTGGACACGGTGTTCCAGCGGGTGTTCGGTGCGAGCTGAACCCTGTCATGACGATCAAGCGGCACTTCGCTCCGGTCGTCGATGAGAACACGCGGCTGCTTGTGCTCGGCAGCCTGCCCGGCGATGCGTCACTTAAGGTCGCGCAATATTACGCCCATCCTCAGAACGGCTTCTGGCGGCTGATCGGGGGCGTGATCGGGCGTGAGATCCACGCCCTGCCCTATGCCGAACGACTGGAAGCCCTGAAGGCGGCGGGCGTCGGCCTGTGGGACGTGATCGCCTCGGCGGAGCGTCCGGGCAGTCTGGACGCCGCCATCCGGTCGCCCGAGGCCGCCGATCTGCGCGGCCTGATCGCGGGCCTGCCCAGGCTGCGCGCCGTGGCGTTCAACGGGGCGTCGGCGGCGAAGGGCGGGCGGCGGGCGCTCGGGACAATCGAGGGCCTGACCCTGATCGACCTGCCCTCCTCCAGCCCGGCCCACACAAGACCTCTATCGGAGAAGGCGGAAAGCTGGGCCATACTGAAGGCCTTCCTCCCTGAAGACGCCTGAAAGTCCGCCTTCCCGATGATCCTGACCCTCTCCTGCCCCGACCGGCACGGCATCGTCGCCGCCGTCTCGGCCTTCCTGTTCCAGCGTGACTGCAACATCTCCGACGCCCAGCAGTTCGGGGACGCGGCGACCGAGACCTTCTTCATGCGGGTGGTGTTCGAACCCGTCGAGGACGATGCGCCCGAGGCGATCCACGCCGCCTTCGCCGAGGTCGGCGACCGGTTCGGGATGGACTGGACGCTGCGCGGGACGGAGCCGCGCAAGGTGATGATCCTGACGTCCAGGTTCGATCACTGCCTGGCGGACCTGCTCTATCGCTGGCGCATCGACGAACTGCCGATGGATGTGACCGCCATCGTGTCCAACCATCCGCGCGACCAGATCGGCCATGTGGATCTGGGCGCCTTGCCCTTCCACCACCTGCCGGTGCAGGCCTCGGAGAAGGCGGCGCAGGAGGCGATGCTGCTCAAGCTGATCGCCGACACCGGGACCGAACTGGTGGTGCTGGCGCGCTATATGCAGATCCTGTCGGACGACCTGGCGGGCGCGCTGGCCGGGCGGTGCATCAACATCCACCACTCCTTCCTGCCGGGGTTCAAGGGCGCCAGACCCTATCATCAGGCCCATGCGCGCGGGGTGAAGGTGATCGGCGCCACCGCCCACTATGTCACCGCCGACCTCGACGAGGGTCCGATCATCGATCAGGACGTGGAGCGGATCAGCCACCGCGACACCCCCGAGGACCTGATCCGCAAGGGACGTGACATCGAGCGGCGGGTTCTGGCGCGCGCCGTCCGCTATCACCTCGAGGACCGGGTCCTGATGCACCATGGCAAGACGGTGGTGTTCGGCGACTGAGCCCCGTTGGGATCTGCCGGTTCAGGCTGGCCAATCAGGCTGGCAAATCAGGCTGGGCGGTATGCATCCTTTCGGGGTCTGGGCAGTATGGGGTGCATCGCCGCCTCGGAGAGCGGCCAGAGGAGATGACGTCATGACCGCCCCCCGCCCCGGTATCGCCGCCCTGATTCCGGCGATCGTCCTGCTGGCGCTCGCGGCCTGTGACCGGAAGACGGAGACGAAGGCGGGCGGCGACGAGGTTCTGGCGCCCGCTTCGGGCCCTGTGACGAGCGAGCCGATGGTCGGGGGCGCACCGATGAGCCCTCGGGCGACGGTGATGGAGAACGCCTCAAAGGCCGCCAATCTGACCACGCTCGTCAGCGCCATCCAGACAGCGGGTCTGGCCGACACACTGGCCGCGACCGGCCCCTTCACCGTCTTCGCCCCCGACAACGCCGCCTTCGAAAAGGTGCCGGCCGAGACGCGGCAGAGACTGGCCACCCCGGCGGGCAAGGCCGATCTGATCAAGCTTTTGACCTATCACGTGGTGCCGGGACGGCTGACCGCCGCCGATCTGTCGGCGCGGGCCGACACCACCGACGGCAAGATCAAGCTCACCACCGTCGAGGGTGACACCCTGACCGCCGAGGTCAGCCCCGACGGGTCGATCACCCTGACCGATGCGAAGGGCGGAACCTCGAAGGTCACCCAAGCCGATGTGGCCCAGTCGAACGGGGTGATCCACGTCCTCGACACCGTCGTGATGCCGGGCTGAGATTTTTCGGTGAACCGTTTTTCGCCCGGCGCATTCTAAGGGGGCGCAAGACGCAAGATTTCGGGTGAGGCTTTCCCCCAGCCCCCGAAACGAAGGGCCGCACTTTCCCCCGAGTGCGGCCCTTTTCGCGTTCCTCACCATGCGAAGCATGGGAAGGGGGACCGCCCGCCTCTTGGCGGGTGGTGGAGGGGATGCTGGCTATCTCTAATTCATGGGCGGAGTCCGGTTCGACAAAGAACCCCCTCCGTCACGGCGCCAAGCGGCGCCGCGCCACCTCCCCACGCTTCGCGTGGTGAGGAGATTACTCGCCGGCGCGGATCTGGTCGCGGGCGACCGAGGCCAGTTCGTCCATCTTGGAACGGATTTCGCTGTCCGAGACGGTCAGACCCGAGCCCTTGAAGTCGCCGGCGACCTTGCGGAACACGTCCTCGTCGCCCGGCTGTTCGAAGTCGGCGCGCACGACGGCCTTGGCATAGTCCTCGGCCGATTCAGGCGACAGGCCCATTTTCTCAGCGGCCCACAGACCCAGCAGCTTGTTGCGGCGGGCCATGGCCTTGAATTCCTGCTCCTGATCGAGCGCGAACTTGGACTCGAAGCCCTTTTCCCGATCATCGAAGGTGGTCATCAGCCGTCATTCGCTCCGCACGCGGGCCAATCCGGGCGCCGCAGACGCGTCTATAGCCGCCCCGCCGCCCAACGCAACCGGGATCGCTCCTGACGAGGTCTGATCGTCCCCCGGTTTGTGTCGCGGCCCCCGTTCCGCTAAAGGAGGGCGGAACAGATTTCCCCGCCCAGCCTGATTCCCGAACGCGTCGCCCGGAGCTTCTTCCCGGCAGCGCGATTTCCGTTTCCGGCGAAGCCCTTACCTTTTCCCGTTCGGGACCGAAGATGAACACCAAGCGCAAGAAGCTCTACGAGGGCAAGGCCAAGATCCTGTACGAAGGACCCGAGCCCGGCACCCTGATCCAGTATTTCAAGGACGACGCCACCGCCTTCAACGGCGAGAAGAAGGCCCAGCTCGAGGGCAAGGGCGTGATCAACAACCGTATCAGCGAGTTCGTGATGAGCCGCCTGAACGGAATCGGCGTCACCAACCACTTCATCAAGCGCCTGAACCTGCGCGAGCAGCTGATCCGCGAAGTCGAGATCATTCCGCTGGAAGTCGTGTGCCGCAACATCGTCGCCGGCTCGCTGGCCACGCGTCTGGGTCAGGAAGAGGGCACGCCCCTGCCCCGCTCGATCATCGAATTCTACTACAAGAAGGACGAGCTGAACGACCCGATGGTGACGGAAGAGCACATCACGGCGTTCAACTGGGCCTCGACGCAGGAGATCGACGACATCCTGGCCACCACCGTGCGCGTGAACGACTATCTGTCGGGGATGTTCGGCGCGGTCGGCATCACCCTGGTCGACTTCAAGATCGAGTTCGGCCGGATCTGGGAGAACGACTTCGCCCGCGTCATCCTGGCCGACGAGATCAGCCCGGACAGCTGCCGTCTGTGGGACGCCACCACCGGCGAGAAGCTGGACAAGGACCGGTTCCGCCGCGACCTGGGCAATGTCATCGAGAGCTATGCGGAGGTGGCCCGCCGCCTCGGCATCATGAAGGATATGCCGACCGTGATTCAGGGGGGACTGCACTGATGGCCAAGGTGAAGGTGCATGTGTTCCTGAAGCCCGGCGTGCTGGACGTTCAGGGCAAGGCCGTCGAAGGCGCCCTGCAGGGTCTGGGCTGGGCCGGCGTCGCCAACGCCCGGGTCGGCAAGCTGATCGAGTTCGACCTCGACGGCGCCGAGGATCCGGCCGCGGAAGCCAGGAAGATGTGCGAGACGCTGCTCGCCAATACGGTCATCGAATCCTACCGGATCGAGGCCGCCTGAAGCCCTGAAAGTCGCGCCGCCGAGGCAAGCGATGCGCCGAGCCCACAGGGGCGGCGTAACGGTAAAGCTTTGCCGTGAGTCCTGTGGCCTAATGCCGTTCGGTCGGATAAGGTTAACGTCTGCGTTTTCCTTACCGGTCGCCTGAGCCCGAAAACCGGGTCCGCGGCCCCCTGATACGGCGGTTCGACGATGATCTGGCTGCGCCATGAGCTGTGGGAATACAATGACGGCCTGGGCTATCGCCTGGCCAGCCGGACCGACGGCGACGAGACCGGCTCCGGTCATCGCGGCGGCGTCCTGAAGCACGTCTTCTATGCGCCCAGTCCGGCAGCGGCCAAGGCCCAGTACTGGGCCCTGCGCCAGCTGGGGCCGATCATCCCCTCCCGGTTCGAGAGCGACGAGCCCTTCACCCTGGGCCAGCTTCAGGCCCAGCTGGTCCAGTTCCCGGACGACGCGACCCTGCACGCCCAGCCGGTGCTGCATCCGGAGCAGGACGCGGACACGCCGCTCCCTGCCGCATTGGCGGTTTCGTCGGTGACCGCAGACGTCGAGCCGCTGGAAAGCCTGGAGCCCTGGCCGGTCGTCGCCCACTCGGAGCCGGACCTGGCCGAAGCGCCCGTGACGCCCCCCGAGGCGCCCCTCGAGACGGCTGTCGCGCAAGCCGAAGCCGACCTTGCCGAAGCGGCCGATGAGGAGCCGGAACTGCCGTCCAACGTCGTGCCGATCCGGCCCGCCGCGACCGCTCCCCGGCCCGAGCCGACCGAAGAGCCGCCGACCGAGCCGCAGAGCGCCGAGGCCGTGGCGATGGAGCGCCCGCCGATCGTGGCGTCAGGCGCCCTGGCCCTGGCTCTGGCCGAGCTGGGACCGGCGGCGGCGGCCTCGGGCGCGCTGGCGTTGGCCCTGGCCGAACTGGAGCCGACCCCGCACAGCCGGCCGGACGACGGCGACACCGGCGCGGGCGCCGGCGGCGGGGCGCCGCTGGCCCTCGTCGCCTCCCATTCGACCTCGACCCTGGACGACGCGCCGGCGACCACTTCCACCGTCGGGGAGGCGGAAATCGCCGAGGTCGTCACCGCGGCCCACGCCACCGATACCGCGTCGGCCGAGCCGGTCGCCGTCGAGGCCGTGGCGGCCTCCGCCGAGGATGCGCCCCAAGCCGCCGAACCCGAGGTCATTGAGCCCCAGGCCGTCGAACCCCAGGCCGTCGAACCTCTGGCGCCCGAACCCGTGGCCGCCAGCGCCGAGGTGGCCGAGCCTCTGGTTCCCGAACCCATCGCGGCGGAGAAGGCCGTCGAGCCCGATCCGCTGGGCCCGATCACGGCGGTCGCCGCCGCCGGAAGCCGGGGCAAGCGCAAGGGGACGGGCTTCTTCGGCGCCCTGCTGCGTCTGCTGATCCTCGCCATCGTGGCGGGAGCGATCATCATCGGCGTGGGCATCGCCACCGGCCGTCTGGATGGACCGACCCTGCTGGCCCAGGCCCGCGCCCTGCCCGATCAGGCGCGTCAGCTGCCGTCCACCGCGCCCGCCTTCATCCGGGACCTTCTGCCCCGCTGAGCCGCCTGTTAGGACAGGCCGCCCGAACCCTCCCGCGCCGGGAGCGTTTCCGGCTGGTCCACAGGAGCGCCCATGACCTTCACCCTGACCTCCACCGACATCACCGACGGCGGCGTCCTGCCTGACGCCCAGGTCGCGGCCAAGGGCAATAGCTCGCCGCAGCTGAGCTGGTCCGGCGCCCCCGAGGGGACCAAGAGCTATGCGATCACCGTCTATGATCCGGATGCGCCGACGGGGTCAGGCTTCTGGCACTGGACGGTGGCGAACATCCCGGCGGATGTGACCGAGCTGCCGGCCGGCGGCCCCGTGCCGTCAGGCGCGGTCGAGGGCCGCACCGACTATGGCGCGCCCGGCTTCGGCGGCGCCGCCCCGCCTCCGGGGCACGGGCCACACCGCTATATCTTCACCGTCTTCGCCGTGGACACGGACAAGCTGGACGTCACGCCCGACAACTCGGGCGCCGTCTTCGGCTTCAACCTGCATTTCCATACGCTCGCCAAGGCCACAATCACCGCGACCTACGAAAACAGGGCCTAGAGCCTACTTCAGGGTCAGGATCACCCGCAGCCCGGCGGTGACGATCGCATCGCGATCGCGGTCGCCGCCGGGGTTGTGGATCCACTGCAGGTCCGGCTGGATGGTCAGGGGGCCGAAGGTGTCGGCGTAGGTGATCTCGATCCCGCTCTCGGCCTCTCCGAACTGCGTACCGGCGTCCAGGGCGTTGGCCCGGGCCTTGTCCGACAGGAAGCCCTGATCGACGCCGATGGAGAAGGCGCTGTCCGGGCGGCTGTGGAAGACGGAGTCGACGCGCAGGCCCGCCTGCCAGCCGCCCTTGAAGTCGGTGGTGTCGCCGTCCGAGGCGCCGAGGCGCGCGAAGGCGCGGACCGTGGGCTTGTCTTCGGCCTCGTATAGCGTGCCCTCGGCGACCAGATAGGCGCCCTGGGCGTCGGTCAGGACCGGATCGCCGAACGGATCAAGGTCTCGGATGTCTTCCTGCGCATTGCCGTAGCGCCAGCCGCCGATGGCGACGCGCGCCGGGCCGGACCAGCCGATCTCGGCCAGATAGAGGGCGCCGTCGTCCAGGGTGGTGTCGATGCCGCCGTCGTCGCCGATGGCGCTGGCCTTGGCGTTCACCGCCGCGAACCGGGCGTGAAGGCCATCCGTCGCGCCGATCTGGACCCGCACCGCCAGAGAGGTCGAGGGGAAGATGGACGGACCGTTCGGTCCCGTCGCCGCCAACTCCGAGCCGATGCCGAACGGCGGCGACATCAGGAGGTCCGAGGCCTCGGTCGAATAGAATTCGCTGTTGACGTCGTAGAGGCCCGCCAGGACCGAGGCGCGGCCGTCGGCCAGATCCTGTTCGATCCAGGCCTCGAACAGGCGGACGCCGTGAGAGCCGACCTCGATGTTGTCATAGCCCTGAAGGGTCTCGGCGACGTTATTGGGCTGGCCGCCGCCGTTGGCCAGAAGGCTGATGTGGGCCTTGGCGCCGCGCCAGCCGAACTGACGCTCCAGATCGCCGTCGAGGGAGACGTCGAGGTTGTCGAGGTAGCGGCCCGCGCGCACATCGGCGCCGTCGACCACCCCGATCACATCGGCGGTATAGGCCGAATGCCATTGCCAGATCGGCTGATCTGAAGGCGATTGCGAATCCGTCTCAGCTGTCTTTGCGAAAGATGAAGTCGCCGACAGAAGAACACCCAAAGCAACCGACGCGAATACGCCCCGCACCAACGCCATCTTGTTTCTCATCCATTCTGGAAGATGAGGCGTTGCCCTTTTTGGGTCGCCCTGTTGACTGCATCATCAGGGAAACTCTTCAAAAAACTCTCAATTCGAACAGCGTTTTGGCTACGCAGTGTTCCTTACCGTACGGAATGAGGTCGTTAACCCTAACGACGTTACCCTGATACAAAAGCGGGGGACCCGATGCTTTCCACGATCCGTTCCAAGGTGAAGTTCGCCGGCCTGGCGATGGCCATTCTGTGCGCATTGGGCTCCGGCTCGGGCCTGTTGATCGCGCTGTCGCTGAACGGATCGATGTCGGATTCGGCGCGGATCGCCGAGGTCCTGCGCAACCATATGCAGGCCGATATGATGCACGACGCCCTGCGCGCCGACGTCCTGGCCGCCCTGCTGGCCGCCCGGACCGGAGACGCCGCGGCGATGACCGGCATCCGGGCCGATCTGGAGGAGCATTCCGCCAACTTCCGCGCGGCCATCGACGAGAACCACAAGAAGGCGACCAACGCCGAGACCATCGGCGCCCTGGAACAGGCCGACGCCCCGCTGCAGCAATATATCGCCTCGGCCGAGCGTATGGTGAACCTGGCCGGCAGCAACCCCGCCGCCGCCGAGGCCGCCCTGCCCGCCTTCCGGACCAGCTTCAGCGAGCTGGAAAGCCGGATGGAGGCGATCTCCGAACAGATCGAATCCACCCTGGCCGCGACCAAGGCGCGCGCCGAGTTCATGGCCGTCGGCGGGATCGTGACGATGATCATCGCCATCCTGCTGAGCGTGGGCCTGAGCCTGCTGCTGATCCGCCGGTCAATGCGGGAAGTGGTGGCCCCGATCGGGGTGCTGAACGACGAGATGGCCGCCCTGGCGCAGGGCCGCACCGACGTCGACCTGACCAGCGCCGGGCGCAAGGACGAGCTGGGCGGGGTCGGCCGCTCGGTCGTGGCCCTGCAGGCCCTGATCGTCGAACGCGCCCGCGCCGAGGCCGCCGCCCAGGCCGCCCAGCGTAGCCAGGCCGAACAGGCCCAGCTGGCCGCCGCCGAGAAACAGGCCCAGGTCGTCGCCTCAATGGCCGAAGGTCTGGACCATCTGATGCAGGGCGACCTGACCCACCGCATCGTCACCGACTTCCCGGAAGGCTATGAAAAGCTGAAGGCGGACTTCAACGCCGCCGTGGACCGGCTGGAGGAGACCCTGGTTTCGGTCAACGGCAACGCCTCGACCATTCGCGGCGGCGCCCATGAGATGACCCAGGCGACCGACGACCTGTCGCGTCGCACCGAACAGCAGGCCGCCAGCCTGGAAGAGACCGCCGCCGCCCTGGAACAGATCACCGCCACGGTGAACCGTTCGGCCGAGGGCGCCCGTCAGGCCTCCAACGTCGTCGGCGAGGCCCGCGACGAGGCCGAGTCCAGCGGCCGGGTGGTCGGCGAGGCCGTCGCGGCCATGGACGCCATCCATGCCTCCTCCAACGAAATGGGCCAGATCATCAGCGTGATCGACGAGATCGCCTTCCAGACCAACCTGCTGGCCCTGAACGCCGGCGTCGAGGCGGCGCGCGCGGGCGACGCCGGTCGCGGCTTCGCGGTCGTGGCCTCCGAAGTCCGGGCCCTGGCCCAGCGCTCGGCCGAAGCCGCCAAGGAGATCAACACCCTGATCTCGAACTCGGGCCGTCAGGTGTCGCTGGGCGTGGACCTGGTCCGTCAGACGGGCGCCAATCTGGACCGGATTTCCGACCGCGTGGTGCGCGTCGGCTCGCTGATCACCGAAATGGCCGCCGCCAGCCAGGAGCAGGCCACCGCCCTGACCGAGATCAACACCGCCGTCGCCCACATGGATCAGGTGACGCAGCAGAACGCCGCCATGGTGGAAGAGACCACCGCCGCCAGCCACGCCCTGGCCCAGGAGACTGAACTGCTGAGCCAGTCGGTCAGCCGGTTCCAGGTGTCCGGAGCGACCGGCGCCGCGCGCGGCGGATCGCGGATGCGCTACGCCGCCTGAAACGGGGGCCGCCTGAAACGGGGGCCGCCTGAAACGGGGCCGCCGAAAACAAGGTGTGATCGGTATCGGAGCGGGTTGCGGTTGATCCCGCGGCCCGCATCCCTATTTTGCAGTGCAGCAATTCTCTCTGCCCGCAGGATACCCCATGGCCACGGACACCACGCCGGAGCTCGACGCCGCGCATTCGATCACCGTTGAACCGCAGGCCGTCGATGCAAAAAAGGTAGCGCTGGTCCTGACGGCGCTGGGCATGGGCGGGTTCGCCATCGGGACCACCGAGTTCTCGGCCATGAGCGTCCTGCCGGACTTCGCCAATGATCTGGGCGTCGACGCCCCCACCGCCGGTCACGCCATCAGCGCCTATGCCCTGGGCGTCGTCGTCGGCGCGCCCCTGCTGGCCGTGCTCGGCGCGCGCGTCGCCCGCTGGAAGCTGTTGATCGGCTTCATGGCCCTGTTCGCCGTCGGCAACGCGTTGAGCGCGATGTCGCCGACCTTCGGCTGGATGCTGGCCTTCCGCTTCCTGAGCGGCCTGCCGCACGGGGCATATTTCGGGGTCGCGGCCCTGGTCGCCGCCTCGGTCGTGCCCCTGGCCTACCGGACGCGGGCGGTCTCGACGATCCTGCTGGGCCTGACCATCGCCACGGTGATCGGAGTGCCGATAGCCACAGGGGTCAGCCACGCCTTCGGCTGGCGATGGACCTTCGCCGCCGTCTCGGTGCTGGCGGCGATCACCATGACCCTGGTGGCCCTGTTCGCGCCGCGCGATCCGCCCCACCCCGACGCCAGCCCCCTGCGAGAGCTCGGCGCCCTGAAGCGCAAGCAGGTCTGGCTGACGCTGGGCATCGGGGCCATCGGCTTCGGCGGGATGTTCGCCGTCTACGCCTATCTGGCCTCGACCCTGACGGCGGTGACCGGCGTCGGCCCCGAGATGATCCCATGGGTCTTCGTCGTCTTCGGCGGGGGCATGCTGGCCGGCAATCTGATCGGCGGCTGGACCTCGGACCGGTTCGGGATGAAGGCGGGCGCCGGGATGCTGATCTGGAGCGTCTTCTCCCTGATCCTGTATTTCTTCGCCGCCCCGCACCTGTGGGCCGTGCTGATCGTCATCGTCCTAATCGGGGCGGGGATGGGGCTGGGATCGCTGCTGCAGACCCGGCTGATGGATGTGGCGGGCGACGCCCAGACCCTGGCGGCGGCGCTCAACCACTCGGCCTTCAACACCGCAAACGCGCTGGGCCCCTTCCTCGGCGGCCTGGCCATCGCGGCCGGTTTCGGCTGGGCCTCGACGGGTCTGGTGGGGTCCGCCCTGGCGTTCGGCGGCCTGATCATCTGGGCCTGGGCGATGTGGGACGCAAAACGCACGCCGCCCGCCTGATCTCGGGCCTGACACTCTCACGGAATCCTGCTAGAGGCCCCGCCCATGAGCGCAGCCGTCATCGTCTTCCCCGGATCCAACTGCGACCGGGACTGTAAAGTCGCCATCGAACGCTCCACCGGCGAGCGGGTGGAGATGGTCTGGCATGGCGAAACCAGCCTGCCCGACGACCTGGACCTGATCGTCCTGCCGGGCGGCTTCTCCTATGGCGACTATCTGCGCTGCGGCGCCATGGCGGCCCAGGCCCCGATCATGCAGGCCGTGAAGAAGGCCGCCGACGACGGCGTCGCCGTGGTCGGCATCTGCAACGGCTTCCAGATTCTGTGCGAGGCCGGAATGCTGCCCGGCGCCCTGCTGCGCAACGCCGGGCTGAAGTACGTGTGCAAGCCCATCGCTCTGGAAGTGACCAACGGTCAGACCCGCTTCACCGCCGGCTATCAGGGCCAGCGCGAGGTGGTGATGACGCAAGGCAACGGCGATGGAAACTATTTCGCCGACGCCGAGACCCTGGCCCGGCTCGAGGGCGAGGGCCAGGTGGTCTTCCGCTACGTCGACAATCCGAACGGCTCGGTGGCCAATATCGCCGGCATTCAGAATGCGCGCGGCAACGTGCTGGGCATGATGCCCCACCCCGACCGGGCCTTCGAGGCCGAGCTGGGCTCCGCCGACGGCGCGACCCTGTTCCGCAGCGTGATGGCCGCGGCCTAAACGCCCCAAGCGGCGCCGCCGGCGCCATAGCCGTCCACCGCCTTGAACAGGGCGGCGACCAGATCGCGTTCCTCAGCGGTCAATTCAGGCTTCCAGACATCGAAGATCAGGATGGTGCGGTCCAGGCCGCTGTCGTTCCTGGCCTCATGCTCGATGGTGTCGTCGAAGGCCCAGGCCTGCCCCTCCTTCCACTCGCGCACGTCATTGCCGACGCGGAAGCGGTTGCCCGGCGGGACGATCAGCGGCAGGTGGCAGATCAGCCGGGTGTTGATCAGCCCGTGATGCGGCGGGATGCGCGCGCCCGGCGTCAGACGCGAGAACAGGATCGACGGGGTGCGGCCCGGCACCCGGCACAGCGGAACCCCGGACAGGGCCTGCATCGTGCGCGGGCAGCGGCCGGCGATATCCGGCTGCTCAACCCCGTCCTTGTACAGGAAGAGCGCGCTCCATTCGGGATTGGCCAGCATGCCCGAGGCGTCGGTGTTGGGCCGGTCAGCGCGCGGCTGAATATAGGGCTGGAACAGGCCGGGTTCGGCCAGCAGAGCCTGAAGCTCGGCGGTGATGTCCGCCGTCGCCTGTTCGACCTCGGCCAGCCAGGGCAGGCTGTCGCGCGGCTGGAACTGCACCTGGGGCAGGCCGGGGAAGAGGTAGAAGCGCGGCTGCTGCAGATAGAGCTGCTTGCGGCCCTGCATCAGGTCCAGCGACAGGCTGAAGCGGTCGCTGGAACAGGCGGGGTCGAAGCCGGCCTCGGCCATGCTGGCGATCAGGTGATCCTCGAAGGCCCGGGCCTGGGCCTGGACCGCGGCCTGGGCGCGGCGCAGGTCGGCGATCAGATCGGGTGTCAGATTCGGTCGGCCCGAGGCCTGGCGCAGGGCCGAGGTATAGAAGGTCGAGGCCGACCGGGCGTCGCCCCGCGCCGCCAGGGCGTCGCCCTTCAGGATCAGGCCGCGCAGGTCGCCCGGATCGGCCGACAGAAGCGCGTCGGCGCGCGCCAAGATGGCGCCGACGGCGTCAGGGGAACGGGGCTGGGGCGCGGCGTTCGGCATTCACCGAACGAAACCCACCGAACCGCGTCTCGTCAACTGCCTGGGTGCGCCGCAACAAGATCAGTTTTCAGGCGTCACTGGTGCGCGACAGCTGTTCGTCTTCGTCGACAGCGTCTTCGTCCTCGTCAGGCGTGACGATGCCACCCGGGTCGCGCTGGGCGGCCAGTTCGCGGGCGCCGACGCCCAGACCCTGTTCGATGGCCAGATTGGCCTCGACGTCGTCGGTTTCGAAATGGGGTTTGTCCCCCGGAGCGTCCTTGGGATCGGGCATGGAAGCCTCCTTCTCTGCAGCGATGATGCAGGCTGAACCGATGGGCGACCGTTGCGGTTCCGGTGAACCTTCACCGCGCTGAAGCGTAAGGGCGGGCTGAACCCGTTCGAGGAGCCTGCATGTCCATCGTCCGCCCGACCGCCGCCCAGAAGACCCGCCGCTGGATCGTGCTGGGCGCCGCCGTCTTCGCCGTGGTCGTGGCCCAGGCGCAGATGGGCCTGGGCTGGGGTCAGAGCGCGGCCGCCTTCGCCGCCGATAGCGATGCGACGCTGAAGGTCGCCGGCTGGGCCTTCGCCATCTGGGGTCTGATCTATCTGGGCCTGTTGATCTATGCGGTGCGTCAGGCCCTGCCGCAGACGGGCGAGAGCGACCTGATCCACGCCTTCGGCTGGCCCTCGGTCCTGGCCTTCGCCGGGATCGGCCTTTGGATCGTGGCGGCGGCGTTCGACTGGGAGGTGGCGACCATCGTGCTGATCTTCGGGTCGCTGAGTGTGCTGGTCATTCCGCTTCTGGCCCATGCACGTCAGATCCGGAACCTGAGGCTGGCCGACCGTGATCGCTGGATGACGGTCTGGCCCCTGAGCCTGCTGGCCGGGTGGCTGAGCATCGCGGCGCCGGTCAATCTGATCACCGTGGCGACCGGCAACGGCGACCTGCCCTCAGCCCTGTCCCCGACGTTGTGGGCCATGCTGGCGGTCGCGGTCGTGGCGCTCGGCGCCGTGGCGATGACCTGGCGGATCCGGACGATCGCCTTCGGCCTGCCGGTGTCCTGGGGTCTGGCCGGGGTGTTCGCGGCGGAGCAGGCGAGGAACGAGGCGCTGGCCTTCACCGCCCTGATCGCCGCCGTCGCGGTGCTGATCGCCGATGTGGTGATCGTCCTCGCGCAGCGGCGGCGGGTGGAGCGGGTGGCCTGAGATAGACAGGTCATGACAGGCTGCTAGCGTGACCTTATGGACGCCGAAGCCCTCTTCAGACTGAACGGAACGGTGCGGCGCGATCCGGGCGTCGAGCAGTGGCTGTCGTCTGACGACCCGCTACGGCAGCTGGCCCGTATCTGGTTCCAGCGGATGCGCGACTGCGGCGAGGATGTGCGCGAGACCCTGGGCGACGGCCATCCAATGGCCTGTGTGGAGGACGCCGCCTTTGGCTATGTCGACGCCTTCAAGGCCCATGTGAACGTCGGCTTCTTTCGCGGCGCGGCCCTGCCCGACCCGGCCGGACTACTGGAGGGGACGGGCAAGCGGATGCGGCATGTGAAGCTGCGCTGGGGCAAGCCCGTGGACGAGGCGGCGCTGGCCGAGCTGATCACGGCGGCCCATGCCGACATCCGGGCGAAGCTGGCGACGGAGAAGGACGGGGTTTAGGCCTTTCCCCGGGCTGACTCCGGCGTCGAACATCGCTAGAAGCCCCGCCATGAGCGCCCCCCAGAAAACCATCGCCGAACTCGCCGCGGAATACGGCCTGAGCCCCGCTGAATACCAGGTCGTCCTGGACCGTCTGGGCCGCGAGCCCAACCAGCTGGAATTGGGCGTCTTTTCAGTGATGTGGTCCGAGCACTGCTCGTACAAGTCGTCGAAGATCCACCTCGGCAAATTCCCGACCAAGGGCCCGCGCGTCATCTGCGGACCGGGTGAGAATGCGGGCGTCATCGACATCGACGACGGCGACGCCTGCATCTTCAAGATGGAAAGCCACAACCACCCCTCCTTCATCGAGCCCTATCAGGGTGCGGCGACGGGCGTGGGCGGCATCATGCGCGACGTCTTCACCATGGGCGCGCGTCCCGTGGCCCTGCTGAACGCTCTGCGGTTCGGCGACGTCGGCCATGAGAAGACCAAGCGCCTCGTGAAGGGCGTCGTCTCGGGCATCGGCGGCTACGGCAACTGCGTCGGCGTGCCGACGGTGGCGGGCGAGACGAACTTCCACGCCGGCTACAACGGCAACATCCTGGTCAACGCCATGTGCGTGGGCCTGGCCAAGTCGGACGCCATCTTCTACTCGGCCGCACCGGGCGCGGGCATGTCGGTGGTCTATTTCGGCTCCAAGACCGGCCGCGACGGCATCCACGGCGCGACCATGGCCTCGGCCGAGTTCGACGAGGATTCCGACGAGAAGCGCCCTACGGTCCAGGTCGGCGATCCCTTCGCCGAGAAGCTGCTGATCGAAGCCACCCTGGAGCTGATGGCCTCGGGCGCCGTGGCCGCCATTCAGGACATGGGCGCGGCGGGCCTGACCTCGTCCTCGGTCGAGATGGCCGGCAAGGGCGGCGTCGGCATCGAGCTGGACATGGACAATGTCCCGCAGCGCGAAACCGGCATGTCGGCCTATGAGATGATGCTGTCGGAAAGCCAGGAGCGGATGCTGGCCGTGCTCAAGCCCGGCCGCGAGGAAGACGGCTATCGTATCTTCAAGAAGTGGGGTCTGGACGCCGCCGTCATCGGCCGCACCACCGACACCGGCCGTCTGATCCTGAACCACCATGGTGAGGTCGTCTGCGACGTGCCGCTGGCGCCGCTGTTCGACGACGCCCCCCTGTATGACCGTCCCTGGGTCCAGCCCGAGCTGCACGGTCGCCTGACCGCCGCCGACGTCGCCGCCCCCGAAAGCTGGGAAGACGCCGTGCTCAAGGTGGTCTCCTGCCCGGACATGGCCTCCAAGCGCTGGATCTGGGAACAGTACGACCGCCACGTCATGGCCGACACCCTGCAGGACTCGGCCACCGGCGCCGACGCCGGCGTGGTGCGGGTGCATGGCACGGACAAGGGTCTGGCCGTCACCTCGGACTGCACCCCGCGCTATGTCCAGAACGATCCCTATGAGGGCGGCAAGCAGTGCGTCGCCGAGGCCTGGCGCAACCTGACGGCCGTGGGCTCCCTGCCCATCGCCATCACCGACAACCTGAATTTCGGCAATCCGCAGCGGCCCGAGATCATGGGCCAGATCGTGCGCGCCATCGACGGCATGGCCGAGGCCTGCCGCGAGCTCGACTTCCCGGTCGTGAGCGGCAACGTCAGCCTTTACAACGAGACCAACGGCGCCGCGATCCCGCCGACCCCGACCGTGGGCGGCGTCGGCCTGCTCAGGAACTATGACGTGGTCACCGGCTTCTCGACGATGGCGGAGGGCGACGCCCTGATCCTCATCGGGGCGACCGAGGGCGAACTCGGCGCTTCCATCTATCTGCGCGAGGTTCTGGGCCGCGAAGACGGCGCTCCGCCGCCGGTGGACCTGAAGCTGGAACGCCGCACGGGCGACTTCATCCGCAGCCAGATCGAGACCGGCCAGCTGACGGTGGTTCACGACCTGTCGGACGGCGGCCTGATCGGCGCGGCGGCCGACCTGGCCCTGGCCTCGGACATCGGCATCGTCCTGAACGCCGCCGACCACGGCCAGTTGTTCGGCGAGGACCAGGCCCGCTACCTGATCGCCGCGCCCAACCCGGACGAGATCATCGCCGCCGCGCGCGAGGCTGGCCTGCCGGTGTCGCTTGTGGGTACGGCGGGCGGTGCGGCCTTCGCCGCCGAGGGCCTGTTCAGCATTCCGATGGCGCACCTGCGTGAAATCCACGAAGGCTGGATGCCGGGCTGGATCGAAGCGGCCTGAGCGCCGTCATGCACCGGTTGATCCTCCCCGCCCTGCTGGTTCTCGGACTGGCCGCCTGCGACGGCGAGGATCCGGTGGACAGCGTCATTCGCGACGTCTCGGCCGCCAACCACGCGGCGGCGGCGACGGAAGCCGAGGCGGCGGCAAAGGCGGCTCCGGCCGTGGCTCCAGAGCCCGTTCTGGCGGCGACCGCCGAATGCGATGTCGAGGTCAGCTTCGGAAGTTACGGCGCGGGCCCGGACGCGGCGCTGCGAGACAGCATGGTGAGTCTGCTCAAGGCCGATCCCGGCGTGACCGCCTCGGAGATGAAGCCCTGGGGTCGGGAGGGCGAAAGCACCCTGTGCCTGGTCACGAAGGACGAGGCCGCCGCCAATCGTCTGTACGGGACTCTCGCGGCACAGCTGCCCTCCACCAGCACGCGGGCGCCGACGACGGTCAGGCATCGCGACGGGCGCAGTCGCGCCACGGTCTATCCGACCGCACACTGACACCCACGGTCAGCCCCTTGCACACTCATCCGAAGCGCCAATGCGGGTCGTGATCGTCCTGCCCCCGGGATCGCGCTTCGACGTTGACCGGCCAACCTCGATCGAGACTGTGGTCCGGTCGCTGGGCGCGCACAGCCACGACCGCGACGCGCTGACCGTCATCTGCGACGACGGCGCCGAGCGAGGCGACGCCCTGACGACCCTGGCTATCACGCCGGAACGGTCGCCGGTCAGGAGGGCGCGGATCGTGGCGGATCACATCGCCCGCCTGAAGCCTGATCTGGTCGAGGTGCATCAGCACATGCCGAGCGCGGCGGCCCTGGCCAAACGGTTGCGGCGCGCGCCCGGCCCGCCGATCCCGGTGATCCTGTACCGGCACAATCTGCTGCCGGATGCCGGCAATCTCCTCAAGCAATGGCGCCATCGACGACGCGTCGCCTTGTTCGACGGGCATCTGTTCGTCAGCGAAATGGGCCGGGCGCAGTTCGTGGACCGCTACCCGGAGCTGGCCGACCGGGCGACCGCCATCCCCAACGCCATCGAAACGGCGCTGTGGGCGGCACGGGCGAAGGACCGCCTTCCCTTGATCGCCTTCGCCGGACGGGCGGCGCCGGAAAAGGGTCTGGCGCCCCTGTGCGTCGCGCTGGAGACGATGCTGGACGCGGCGCCGGGCTGGCGGGCCGAGCTGGCGTTACGCGACTGGAGCACGCATCAGGCCTGGAGCGAGGCGCAGTTGCGGCCTTTGGCGCGCTTTGGCGACAGAGTGACCGTCGTCCACAACGCGCCATACGCCGCGGTTCGGACCCTTTTCCAGCGCGCCGCCATTGTCGTTATTCCATCCCTGTGGCGCGAGCCGTTCGGCCTGGTCGCGATCGAGGCTCATGCGGCGGGGAGCGCAGTCGTCAGCTCGGGGATGGGGGGACTGGCCGAAGCGAGCGGGGATCACGCTCTGGTCGTCCCGCCGGGCGACGATTTCGCCGCCAGACTGGCCGAAGGCCTGTTGTGGCTCGCCAACCAACCGGAAGAGCGCGAGGCGCTGGCCGCTGCCGGTCAGGCCCATGCCGTGCAGGTCCATGACGCCCATGATCGGTCCCGTGAGCTTGACGCAACGCGCCGCCGATTCCGGAAAGCAGTCTCTGTGCGCCACTGAGCCGCCTTCCGTCCGTCATGATCCGGGCGTAGCGTCCGGTCATGGCCGATGGATCACAGACCTTCCGCCCGTGGACGCCGCCCCGGCAGCCCAAGCCGCTGGGGTTGATCCCGTTTCTATGGGTCAGCTGGCGCAATCCGCTCTTGATGTGGTCGGACCGACACTTCGCCGAGCCGCAGTTGCACGGTCGTGGGCCGTTGGGAGAGGTTCTGGTCGTCAGCCATCCCGAGGGGGTGCGCCACGTCCTGACCGAGAACGCCGCCAACTATGAGAAGGGCGCCCTGCAGCGGCGGGTGCTGGGGCCGATGCTGGCCGACGGCCTGCTGCTGACCGAGGGCGAGGTCTGGCGGCGCGCCCGACGCATCCTTGCGCCCCTGTTCACCCCGGCGCGGACGCTGAAGATGGCGGCGCGGATGGACGAGGTCTGCCGCGCCCGGGTCGAGGCCCTGCATCTGGAGCATGGGGCGCGGGTGCTGAATATCGATTCCGAGATGTCGGGCCTGACCTTCGACATCCTGTCGGCGACCCTGTTCTCGGACGAGCTGGACGGGGATGCGCGCGGGTTCGAGGCGGCGCTGAATCAGTATCTGGCGGTCGGGGCGCGGATCGATCCGCTGGATGTGTTCAATGCGCCGAGCTGGATTCCCCGGCTCGGCAAGACCGCCAGCTATCGGTCTGCCCGCTATTTCGAGCAGAGGGTCGGGGCGCTGGTGGCGCGTCGGCGGGCGAGGATCGAGGCGGGAGAGGCGGCGCCCGACGACCTCTTGACCGCCCTTCTGACTGCGCGCGATGAGGCCGAAGATGGAAAAGGTCTGGACGACCGGGAGGTCGCGGCCAACATCCTGACCTTCATCCTGGCCGGACATGAGACGACGGCGCGGACGCTGGGCTGGGCCCTGCATCTGATCTCGCGCAGTCCGGCGGTGGCGGAGACCTTGCAGGCCGAGGCCGACGCCTTCGACATCAGCGATCCGAAATGGGCCGAGGGGCTGCCGTGGACGCGGGCGGTGATCGAGGAAGCCATGCGGCTGTTCCCGCCCGCCCCGACCTTGGCGCGCCGGTCCATGGGGCCCGACGTGGTCGGCGGCGAGGCCATCGGCGAGGGCTGTGCGGTGCTGATCTCGCCGTGGATCCTGCACCGGCACGAACTGCTGTGGGACGAGCCGGACGCCTTCCGGCCCGAGCGCTTCCTGCCCGAGAACCGCAAGTCGATCGACCGCTACGCCTATATCCCGTTCAGCGCTGGACCCCGGGTCTGCATCGGCGCGGCCTTCGCCATGCAGGAGGCGATGATCGCCCTGACCACCCTGCTCAAGGCCGCCGAGGTCGAGGCGATCAGCACGGTCGAGCCCCACCCGACGCATCAGGTCACCCTGCGCAGCCGCCTGCCCATACACCTGCGATTGCGGCCGCGTCGAAGCTCGCCCGAGGCGGCCGCGGCTTGAGAAACGGCTGCAGCGTTAGTGTCGCAATCCGGGCGTAGGGGCGAAGACCTCAGCTGACCGGAGCCCGCCCCATGAGCCGTTTCGACCTGTCCCGCCGCGGGCTTCTGACCGCGTTCGGCGGCGGCCTGGCCCTGACGCAGACGGGCCCGGCCCTGGCCCAGGCGGCGTTCGACGTGAACCCCTTCCGGCTGGGCGTCACCGCCGGCGACCCCCAACCCGACGGCTTCGTCATCTGGACGCGCCTGGCGCCCGATCCCCTCGCGTGGGGCTCGGGCATGCCCAACGCCCCGATGGCGGTGCAGTGGGAGGTGGCGGCGGATCGCGGCTTCCGAACCGTGGTCCGCACGGGCGAGGCCGTCGCCCGGCCGGAGCTGGGCCATTCGGTCCACGTCGAGGTCGAGGATCTGGAGCCCGCCCGCGCCTATTTCTACCGCTTCACCGTGGGGACCGAGCGCAGCGGCGTGGGCCGCGCCAAGACGACACCGGTCGTCGGCGCCGCCATGGACCGGGCGAAGTTCGGCATACTCGGCTGTCAGGCCTATGAGAGCGGCTACTATACCGCCCACCGCAAGATCGCGGCCGAGGATCTGGATTTCATCTTCTGCTACGGCGACTACATCTACGAAGGCCGGGGTAATCCGACCTATCAGAACGCCGCCGGCCCGATGGAGAATCCGCGCGTCCATCTGGGCGGCGAGGTCTACAGCCTGGACGACTATCGTCGGCGCTATTCGCAATACACGATGGACGTCGACCTGCAGGCCTCGCGCGCCGCAGCGGCCTGGTTCGCCGTGTTCGACGACCATGAGGTCGACAACAACTGGGTCGGGGAGATCGATCAGGACGGCACGCCGTCGGAGATCTTCCTGCTGCGCCGGGCGGCGGCCATGCAGGCCTTCTATGAGTTCATGCCGATGCGGAAGTCGGCCTTCCCGCGTGGCTCGTCGATGCAGCTCTATCGCCGGGCCCAGTACGGCAATCTGATGGACCTGAGCTTCCTCGACACGCGCCAGTTCCGTTCGGACCAGCCCTGCGACGACAAGTTCGGCGCCAGCTGCGCGGCCATCGATGCGCCGGAGGCCCAGGTCCTCGGGCAGGCGCAGGAGGCCTGGCTGTTCAACAATCTGGACCGCTCGACCGCCACCTGGAAGGTGCTGGCGCAGCAGGTGATGATGATGGACCTGAACCGGAACTCCAGCGAGGGCTGGAGCGTCAACCCCGACAGCTGGGCCGGCTATTCGACGCCGCGCCGCCACCTGCTGAAGCATCTGCAGGATCGGAAGGTGTCGAACGCCGTGGTCCTGACCGGCGACGAGCATCAGAATTTCGCGGGCGACCTGTTCCTCGACGGCCGCCATCCCGAGGGGGCCCCGATCGCCAGCGAGTTTGTCGGCACCTCGATCAGCTCGGGCGGCGACGGGGTCGACCAGAAGCCGGAATGGGCCGCCTTCATGGCCGCCAATCCGCAGCTGAAGTTCCTGAACAGCCAGCGCGGCTATCTGGTCTGCGACGTGACGCCAGAGCGCTGGCAGACCGAGTTCAAGGTGCTGGACCAGATCCACAACCGCGACGGCGTTCTGACCACCCGGGCCAAGTACGCCATCGAGGCGGGCAAGCCGGGACTGGTGGAAGCCTGATCCGCGACCCTTCGCCGCCTGACGGGAACCTGTTCGAACGCCGATCCTTGGGCCAGTGTTCGCCAAACTCGCTTAGTCGAGTTGATCAGGCCAATTGGTCAGGGAGAGACGCGCATGGACTATGTCGATGGCTTCATCATCGCGGTGAAGAAGGACAGGATCGAGGACTACAAGCGGATCGCGACCGAGAGCGCCGCCATCTTCAAGGAGCTGGGCGCCCTGAGCGTGGTCGAGTGCGTGGCGGACGACGTCCCGTACGGCAAGCTGACGTCCTTCCCCCGCGCGGTGATGGCGGAGGAGGACGAGATCGTCGTCTTCTCCTGGATCACCTATCCGTCGCGCGAGGTCCGCGACGAGGCCAACAAGAAGATGATGGAAAACGAGGCGATGGCCGCCGCGATGAACGAGATGCCGGTGGACGGCAAACGCATGATCTTCGGCGGCTTCAGGCAGATCGTCTCGGCCTGACGATCAGGTCCCCGCGAGGTAGGGGACGCTGTCGACCAGAACGTAGCCAGGCGTGTTCTCGACGAAATGCCTGAGCCAGAAGAGGTGGCCTGCGCCGTAGACGACCACGATCCGATCGCCGGGTTTCGCTGTCAGCATGAGCTTGGCGAAAATCTTGGCGTTACGCTCATACCAGCCGGCGTTCAGCTCCGCGCCCGGTTGATCGACCGCGTCGCCGAACTGAAGCAGGCCGTAGGAAAGGGCGGCGGTTCCGTTGAGCGGATGATCCGGACGATTCTCGTTGGCCAGAAGCGCGCCCAGGGTTTCGGTCCGTTGGCGCACGGTCATTTCGGCGACGTCAGCAGCAATAGGGGCGTTGACTGCTTCCAGAACGGCCTCCTGATGATGGGCTGTGACCCAGTTCTGGACCTTGTCGAACGGGAAGTAGTCGCGCTCGCCCTCGCCCGGCTGCTCGTCGATCGCATAGACACGCGTCAGACCTTCGAGTGAAGCCAGCCGGTAACCGATCTGAACCCGCTCATCCGGGTTGGTCAAAAGGTCAGCGGGTTTGTAGGCAGGATAGCGTTGATCCAGCAGGGTGGCGGTGTCGGAGGCCTCACGCTCAACGGCGATCGCCGTCGGATGGAAGCGGCGCAAGCCTTCGGCGACAGCCGCCAGCTCGGCCTGTTTAGCCGGCGTTGTCACCGGATCCACCGCCATGTTGTAGAGATCGTGTCCCGGATTGTCGAAATGGAAGGTTCCCACCAGCATCACCTGGATGGGTTCCGGCGCAGCGGCAGAGGTCTGGGCGAAAGCGGCGGATGGCGCGAGCAAGACGATCGCGGCGGCGAGGATCTTCAGCATGAATGTCTCCGGACAGGTGATGCTGCTCAGAGCCTCAGGCGCGGCCCATCGGATGCGCCAGACAGGATTAAGTTTCGGAAAGGTGGCGGACGAGGGCGGCGCGGTCGCCGGCGAACAGGCGGTCGGCAAGAGCCTGAATCTCGCCGTCCACATAGGCCTTGCGGTCGATAGCGGCGTGATAGCGCTGGCGGCCGTCCTCGCGCACCGAACGGACGGCTCCCTTGTGCATCAGCCGGTTGAGCAGGGTCTTGATGGTGGCGTCGCCCCAGGGCTGGACCGACTTCACCTCATCGATCAGGGAGGCGAAGGAGAGCGGGCCCTTGCGCCACAGGGCGGCCAGAACCTCGCTCTCGGCCTCGGTGACGGGAATGCGGGCCATCAGGCCTTGAGCACCAGACGGTCGACGCGGGCTTCGATGATCCAGTGGCAGATCACCGCAACCACCCCGACGATCAGACCGAGCACCAGAAGGAAGGCGGCCTCGGCGAGGCCGGGGGCCAGGACGTTGAACGGCTGGGCTCCCATGTTCGAGACGCCGATGAAGATCATCAGCAGATTATAGGCCGCGCCGAGCAGGCCCAGCAGCGGAGCGCCGAGACGCAATGCAGAGAGGAAGGTCGAGCCGCCATTGAGATGCGGGCCGGACATCACCTTGCGCACGGTCACCACGACGGCGGCGATCAGGGCGATGACAAGCGCCAGCACGATGATCTTCACGGGTACGGAGGCGTCGAGGAAGACAGTGAGCGGGGTGACGGGGTCTGGAGCGGACATGAGGCGTTCCCGGAATTTCTGTGTCTGGTTGGAGGCGTGTGTGAAAGTCAGGCGGGCTGCCGGTTCGCCATCCAGCCATGGGCGAAGACCGCCGCGACCGAGGCCAGAAGGCCCGCCAGCACCACCACGGCCATCTCCGCCAGACCGGGCGAGATGATGTGGAAGGGCGGCAGTCCGCCATCATAGTTGATCCGCACCAGAATATTGGCGCCGAGGTAGATGGCCACGGCCGCGGCGAACAGGGGGCCGCCGAGGCGCAGGCTGGAGACGAAGGACTGACCCTTGGGGGCCGAAGTCCGGCGAAGGCGCGAGACCGCGCCGAGGACCAGGGCCGTGATCGCCGCGACGATCATGAGCAGAAGGCAGGCCTTGGCGATCGGGCCGGCGTCGAGGATCACCGAGGGCACCTTCTGGCCCGTGCCGCCGGGATGGACGGCGTTCTGGGCGTGGGCGGCGTTGGACATGAGCACGGTGGCGATGGCGGCGAGGAAGGCGGCGGAGCGAGACATCGAACCCTCTTGTAGATTACATTCGTAATCTTTGTGGATTACAGCTGTAGTCGAGTCAAGCATCGATGCAGGAAACGCTGGATCAGGCCGCCGTCGAGCCTCCGTCGGCCATGACGGAAGGTCCCTCAGACCACCGGAATCGCCTGGCTGAGGCGGCCGCCGACGCGGATGGGCTCGACGCGGACGGCCAGACCCGTGCGGTCATCGGTCTCGACGAAGACGCCGCAGATGGTCGCGGGGCCATGGGCCGGGGAGTAACGCCCCTGCGAGATGCGGGTGGTGAAGCGCCGCAGCGGCTCCTCCTTCTCGTTGCCGATGACGCTGTCGTAGTCGCAGCAGCCGCCGGCGTCGGTCTGATAGGCGGTGCCGGCCGGCAGGATCTGGCAGTCAGCGGTCGGGACGTGGGTGTGGGTGCCGACGACGAGAGAGGCGCGGCCGTCGCAGAAATGGCCCATGGCCATCTTCTCGGAGGTGGCCTCGGCGTGCATGTCGACGATGACGGCGTCGGCGACGGCGCCCAGCGGAGCGGCGTTCAGTTCGCGGTCCACGGCGCTGAACGGATCGTCCATCGGATCCATGTGGATGCGGCCGAGCACATTCATGACCAGGACGGTGCGGCCCGAATGGGTCTCGAACAGATTGGCGCCGGCGCCGGGGGCGTCCATCAGCCGGGGATAGTTGGCGGGACGGATCAGGCGCGGCTCGCGCACGATATAGGTCAGGGCCTCGCGCTGGTCCCAGCTGTGATTGCCCAGCGTCAGGCAGTCAGCGCCGGCCATGAACAGCTCGCGGGCGGTGTTCTCGGTGATGCCGAAGCCGCCGGCCGCGTTTTCCGCATTCACGACCACGAAGTCGAGCTTCAGGTCACGCTTGAGGCCGGGGAGATGATCGCTGATGCCGTCGCGACCGGACTTGCCGATCACGTCGCCGAAGAAGGCAAGACGCATGGGTTAGGGGACCTTTCGCGCCGGGGTATAGCCCACCTCGGTGAGAACGCCATGCAGACCTTGGTCGTGGCCCTCCATCGGCACGGCGTCGAGGCGCTGGCCGGCATAGGCGAAGCCGATGCGCACGGCCTCGGGCAGGACCGCGAAGGTGCGGTCGTAGAAGCCGCCCCCCTGCCCCAGCCGCCCGCCGAAGTCGTCGAAGGCGAGCAGCGGCGTCAGGATCAGGTCGGGAACCACGGTCGCGGCCAGAGGCAGGGGCGCGGGGCAGCCGGCGGCGTCCAGCTCAAGCGGTTCGCCCGGCGACCAGAGCCGGAAGACCATGGCCGCGTCGCGCTCCAGCGCCACTGGCAGGCAGAGCGTCCGGCCCGAGGCGAGCAGCGCCTGGACCAGGGCGTCGGTGTCGAGCTCTGATCCAATGGCGCGGTACAGGGCGACGAGCCCCCCTTCGGGCAGAGCCCCTGCGTGATCGGCGGCGCGTTCGGCGGCCAGAGGATCAGCCTCGGCCAGTCGTTTGCGAAGCGCGCGCATCGAAGCGCGGAGAGCGGGCTTGTCGGAAATCATCGCAACCGCGCTCAAGCAGCGAGCGACCGCGTCGCGAGCGGTAGCGCTCAGAAGAGGGAATGTTGGCGGCGCCGGAATAGCCGTGAAGGACGGTTTGAATCCTCTCGAGCCTGGGTAGCCAGGTGGGTTCCATATACCCGGGTCCACGGACCCAGACAGGGACAGATCCCTTCGAGTGAATTAAGGCCGCGAGGATATGTTGCCTTCGACGTGAGACCCAGCAGGACCCGCCATCGATCAAGATAGGCCCTGAACCGGGCGCTCACAAGGCAAGGATGTCAGATCGTCTGGACCAGCTTCTCAAGCCTGGCGGCAACGGCGTTGAGAGCCTCGGCGACGCCCTCGGTCGAGGCGGCGCCGGGCGAGACGGGAGTCCCGAGCTGAAGGGCCAGCCGGGCCTCGTGGAGTTCGTCGGCCAGCAGCAGGGCGGCCATCAGAAACAGGCGCAGGTCCCCGACATGGCCGACGTCGCCGGCGACGGAGCGCACATGGCCGTCGAACTGCTTGGCCAGGATGCGGACGCGCTCCTCCTGGCCGTCGGCGCAACCGACGGCATAGGGGCGACCATTGATGTCGACGGTGACGGTGGCCATCAGTCCTCCGGCTCCTGTTCGACGGACAGGAGGCCACGCAGCTGGTCGGCGGCGCGGGCCAGGGCGGCGGAGGCGTCGCGGCCTGCCGCTTCCAGAGCTTCGATCCGCGCCTGATCCGCGGCATTGGACGCAGCCGCGTCCGGCGAGGGAATGGCGAACAGATCGTCATCGGCGATCACCGGCGCGGAGGCGGGTCTCGCCTTCAATTCCAGCACCTTGCGTTCCAGTGCGGCCAGAGCCCGGTCGACCCGGTCCCTGGCGGCGGTCGTGGCGTCGGCCATCAGTCGCATCCTCCAGATTTCTTATAGAACCCGTGGACGGCCCGGGGTAAAGCGGCCAAGCCTCATTTTACCTTCTCCCCGACGAAAGTCCTCCCCATGACCGACGCCAGCACTGTGAAACCGACCCAGAAGCAGATGGCCAACGCGATCCGCGTTCTGGCCATGGACGGCGTCGAGAAGGCGAAGAGCGGCCACCCGGGAATGCCGATGGGCATGGCGGATGTGGCGACGGTGCTGTTCTCGAAATTCCTCAAGTTTGACGCCAGCCGCCCCGACTGGGCCGACCGCGACCGCTTCATCCTGTCGGCCGGCCATGGCTCGATGCTGATCTACGCCCTGCTGCACCTGACCGGCTACAAGGCCGCGACCAAGGAGGAACTGTCGAACTTCCGCCAGTGGGGATCGAAGACCGCGGGTCACCCCGAGTACGGCCATATGCCCGGCGTCGAGGTCACGACCGGCCCGCTGGGTCAGGGTCTGGCCACCTCGGTCGGCTTCGCCATGGCCGAGCGGCATCTGGCGGCGAAGTACGGCGACGATCTGGTCGACCACCGCACCTGGGTGGTCGCCGGCGACGGCTGCCTGATGGAAGGCGTGTCGCAGGAGGCCATCGCCCTGGCCGGTCGCTACAAGCTCAACAAGCTGACCGTCCTGTGGGACGACAATGAGATCACCATCGACGGCAAGGTCTCGCTGTCGGACGCCACCGACCAGAAGGCCCGCTTCAAGGCCGCCGGCTGGGCGGTCAAGGCCGTGGACGGCCATGACGTCGACGCTATCAAGGCCGCCCTGAAGTGGGCGACCAAGCAGGACAAGCCGACGCTGCTGGCCTGCAAGACCAAGATCGGCAAGGGCGCCGCCACCATGGAAGGCAGCCACAAGACCCACGGCGCGGCCCTGGGCGCCGCCGAGGTCGCCGCGACCCGTCTGGGCCTCGGCTGGGATCACGACCCGTTCGAACTGCCCGAGAACATCCAGAAGGCCTGGCTGAAGGTCGGCCGTCAGGGCGCCAAGCACCGCAAGGCCTGGGAAGCCCGTCTGGCCGCCTCGAAGCAGGCCGCCGACTTCACCCGCGCCATGAAGGGCGACCTGCCGGAGACCGCCTTCGCCAAGCTGGACGCCAGGATCGCCGAACTGATCGAGACCAGGCCGGCCCAGGCCACGCGCCAGTCGTCGGGCGCCGCGCTCGACGAGGTCTTCGCCGCCATTCCCGAACTGATCGGCGGTTCGGCCGACCTGACCGGATCGAACAACACCTTCGTCAAGGACACCCCGATCTTCGACGCCCCGACCTATGAGGGGCGTTATGTGAACTGGGGCATCCGAGAGTTCGGCATGGCCGCGGCCCTGAACGGCCTGGCCCTGCACGGCGGGATCATCCCCTACGGCGGCACCTTCATGGTGTTCTCGGACTACAGCCGTCCGGCCATCCGTCTGGGCGCCCTGATGGGGGTGCGCGCCATCCACGTCCTGACCCACGACTCGATCGGTCTGGGCGAAGACGGCCCGACGCACCAGCCGGTCGAGCATCTGGCGGCCCTGCGCGCCATTCCGAACCTCTACGTCTTCCGCCCGGCCGACACGGTTGAGGCCATGGAGGCGTGGAAGATCGCGCTGGAAACGAAGACCACCCCGTCAGCCATGTGCCTGTCGCGTCAGAAGACCCCGGCGGTCCGCACCGTCGCGTCGGCCGAGAACCTGACGGCCCGCGGCGCCTATGAGATCAAGGCCGCCAACGGCGAGGCCAGGGTCACCCTGTTCGGCACCGGCACGGAACTGGCCCTGGCCCTGAAGGCCGCCGAGACGCTGGAAGCCGAAGGCGTGGCGACCCGCGTCGTCTCCGTCCCCTGCGTCGAGCTGTTCGACAAGCAGGACGCGGCCTATCAGGCCTCCGTCATCGGCCGGGGGACTGTCCGCGTCGCCGTCGAGGCCGCGATCAAACAGGGCTGGGAACGCTTCATCGGCGAAGACGGCGCCTTCATCGGCATGACCTCCTTCGGCGCCTCGGCCCCGGCCGAGATCCTGTACGAGAAGTTCGGTATCACTTCGGACGCCGTGATCGCGGCGGTCAAGGCGCGGCTGTGATCCACACTCGCCGTCTGGTGGCGGTCGGTCTGGTCGCGGGGTTGATCCTCGTTCCAGCCGCCCACGCCCAGACGACGACCGGGCCTGCCGTCGCCGAGACGCCGATCGTCATCGGCCGCTCCTTCGCCCTGCCCTCGACGGTGATGGGGGCGACGCGCGAGATCAACGTCTGGCTTCCGCCCGGCTATGCCGACAGCGGCAAGACCTATCCCGTCCTGTTTGTGCTGGATGGCGGTCAGGATCAGGACTTCCACCACATCTCGGGCATCGCCCAGCTGGGCACCATCGTCGGCACGACGCGCGACGTGATCGTGGTGGGCGTGGCCTCGGTGGATCGCCGCAACGAACTGGCCCTGCCGACGACCAATCCGGAACTGATCGCCCGCTACCCCACGCAAGGGCAGTCGGAACGCTTCCGTCGTTTCCTCGGCGAGGAGGTGCAGCCCTTCATCGCGGCGCATTTCCGCACCAGCGGCGAGACCGCCCTGATGGGCGAATCCCTCGCCGGCCTGTTCGTCGTCGAGACCTTCCTGAAGGAACCGCAGATGTTCGGCGCCTATGTCGCCGTCAGCCCGAGCCTGTGGTGGGACGGCGGCGAACTGGCCCGCCAGTCGGGCGCTCGCCTGCGCGACCAGTCCAACGCGCCCCATACCCTGATCCTGACCCTCGGCGACGAAGGCGAGGAGATGCAGGCGCCGATGGATTTGCTGATCGCCAATCTGCGCGATCACGCCCTGCCCGGGGTGAGCTGGAGCTTCACGCCGCGCCCGACCGAAAGCCACGCCACCATCTATCACGGCGCGGCGCTGGACGCCTTCCGCCGACTGTACGCCGTTCCTGCGCCGTGAGCCGTCTGGGCGCCGTCAGCCTGCTGGTCCGCGACTATGACGAGGCCATCGCCTTCTATGTCGGCGCGCTGGGTTTCGACCTGAGCGAGGACACCGACATGGGCGGCGGCAAGCGCTGGGTGCGGGTGACGCCGAAGGGTGGCGACACCTCCCTGCTGTTGGCGAAGGCGACTACCGAGGCGCAGATCGCCGCCGTCGGCAAACAGGCCGGCGACCGGGTCTGGCTGTTTCTCGAGACCGACGACTTCGCGCGCGACCATGCGGCCTGGACGGCGGCGGGCGTGAGTTTCCGCGAGGCGCCGCGGCATGAACCCTATGGCGTGGTGGCGGTCTTCGAAGACCTGTACGGCAACGCCTGGGACCTGATCGAACCGTCTAAAGGAGTCTGAACCCATGCCCGCCATGAAACTCGGCACGCCGCTTTCGGACACCGCGATCCGCGTCATGCTGCTGGGCTCGGGAGAGCTGGGCAAGGAGGTGGCCATCGAGCTGCAACGGCTGGGCGCCGAGGTGATCGCGGTCGACCGCTATCCCAACGCCCCCGCCATGCAGGTAGCGCACCGCAGCCACGTCATCCCGATGACCGATCCGCAGGTGTTGAACGGCGTCATCATGGCCGAGGCGCCGCACATCATCGTGCCCGAAATCGAGGCCATCGCCACCGACGTCCTGGCCCATATCGAGGCGGCGGGAATGGCCGTGGTCATCCCGACCGCACGCGCCGTGCAGCTGACCATGAACCGCGAGGGCATCCGGCGGCTGGCGGCCGAGGACCTGGGGCTGGCGACCAGCCCGTTCGCCTTCGCCGGCTCGGCCGGGGAACTGTCGGCGGGCGCGCAGGCCGTGGGCTATCCCTGCTTCGTCAAGCCGGTGATGTCCTCGTCCGGCAAGGGCCAGTCCTTCGTCGAGAACGCCGACGAAATCGCCGGCGCCTGGGCCTATGCCCAGTCCGCCGGACGCGTCGATACCGCGCGGGTCATCGTCGAGGGGCGGATCGATTTCGACTTCGAGATCACCCTGCTGACCGTCCGCTCGCTGGGCGCCGACGGCGAGGTCCGCACCGACTTCTGCGCCCCCATCGGGCACCGCCAGGTCAAGGGCGACTACGTCGAGAGCTGGCAGCCGCAGGCGATGAGCGCCGCCGCCCTCGCCGCCTCGCAGGACATCGCGGGCAAGGTGACGGGGGCGCTGGGCGGTCTCGGCGTCTTCGGCGTGGAGCTGTTCGTGAAGGGGGATCAGGTCTGGTTCTCGGAGGTCTCGCCGCGCCCGCACGACACCGGCCTGGTGACCCTGGCCACCCAGGCGATGAGCGAGTTCGCCCTGCATGCGCGGGCCATCCTCGGCCTGCCCGTCGATGTCAGCCAGCGCGAGATCGGCGCCAGCGCGGTGATCTATGGCGGGATGGAAGCGGTTGGCATCGCCTTCGAGGGCGTCGCCGAGGCCCTGTCGGTTCCGACCGCCGACCTGCGCCTGTTCGGCAAGCCCGAGGCTTTCGAGCGGCGGCGCATGGGCGTCGCCACGGCGCGTGGCGCCACCACCGACGAGGCCCGCGACCGGGCTCGCGAAGCCGCCGGCAAGGTCAGGCCGGTTCGGGCCTGATCAGGCCTTCCTTCAGGAGGGAGACGTCGGGGGCGAGGCGCGGTCGGCGGCTTCGCGCTGACGCAGGGTCGCAACGGCGGCGTCGAGCGCCGGGTCGGGCGCGGCGGCGCTCATCGGCTCATCGGCGTCGGCGACCGTGATGTCCGGATGGACGCCGCGCTTCTCCAGACGTATCCCGCCACGCGTCACGAAGTCGGCACGGCTGAGCGTCAGACGCCCACCGTCGGCCAGACGCGTATCCTGTGAAATGAGCACGGCCCCGGCGGTCTTCTCGCCGACGATGACGGCGCGGCCGGCCTCCTGCAGGGCGGCGGGGGTCAGTTCGGCGGCGCTGCGGCTGGACCGGTCGACCAGAACCGCCAGGGCGTTGGGCGCGGGGGATTCCAGCGCGCCGCAGCCCTGCTGGACCCGCAGGATCGAGGCCCGGCCGCTGCGTGAGGTGCGGGTTGCCCAGACCTGACGATCCGGCAGGAAGCAGGACAGGACCGCATCCGCCTCCATCAGAAGGCCGCCGGGATTGGCGCGCAGATCAAGGACGACGTCGGTGTCGGCGGGCAGATCAGCCAGCTGGCCGCCCATCCAGTCGCCGAGCCCGGGCTCGAAGCCTTCGATCCTCAGCACCAGGACGCCCGGACGCGAGCGGTCGGCGACGAAGGCCGGAAGGCCATCCATCTCGCGCGGTATGACGGTCACGTCGTGGAAGGCGCCGGCGTCGTCCACGAAGCGCAGGGCGATGGACTGGCCGTCGACGACGTCCATGTCCGGACTCCAGCGATTGTCGTCGGGACGCAGCCGCCAGCCGACACGAACGCCCGCCTCCTCGGCCGGAGAGCCCGCGCGGACACGCTCGATCCGATAGACGCCGTCGTCCTCGGGATAGAGGGTCACCCCCATGATCGGGTGGCGCTCGCGCAGAAGATCCTGACGGCGCACGGCGGCCGGCGCCGCGACCCCGGCGTGGTCGTCGTTGAGCAGGTCCAGCATCCGGTCGAGGACCCGATACAGGGCGCCGTCACTGGTCGCGGCGAGGGCCTGGGGCCGATAGGTCGCGCGCACCGCCCGCCAGTCCAGCCCGTGGATCGAGGGGTCGTAGTAGTCGCGCTGAACCTCGCTCCAGACCTGGTCGAAGACCCGCTGGTTCATGCGAGCCCGGTCGCGATCGGGCGCGGCCGCAGGCGTCGAGGCGGAGGCAGGGGCCGCGGTCGGGATGGGGCCGTCACCGGCCTGCACCGGGCCGACGGTTAGCAGGCTGACCACCGCCACCGCCGGAATCAGTCGGCGATACAAAGCTCTGCTGAAGGCTTTGCCATGGAAAAGGGTGGCGGAGATCATCCCCGCCACCCTATGCCGCGATTGCGGCGCTTCTCAAGCGTGATGCCGAACTTGTCAGCCCGCGCCCTATTCGGCGGAGCTGTTCATCCGGCGGGTGAAGACATGTACGCCGCTCTCGCCCTTCTCGCCGCTTTCGAGGTAGCCCGAGTGGTCGGCGTCCATGCGCTGGAAGGCTTCGCGCAGGGGCGCCAGGAACTCTTCCTCGCTGACCTTGCCGTCGTGGTCCTTGTCCAGATCGCCGGGGCCCTCGCCCGGACCGCCGATGCGGTCGATCTGGATACGGGCGCCGGGCGGCGGCGGGGGAAGGTCGCCGTCGGCGCCGTCGCGGCGAATGACGAAGACCCGGCTGTCTCCGTCGGCAGGGCCGCCCATCTGACCACTGAACAAGGCGCCTTCCGGACCGCCGCCGACATGAACGCGCACCGGACCACGGCCGGGGCCGCCAGGACCACCCGCGCCGCCGAGCACGACCATGGCCGCCGCACGGCCTTCGGCGAACTCCTCGGTGGAGATCTTGCCGTCGTGGTTCTTGTCAAGGAAGTCGAAGGCCTGGGTCTGGGGGGCGGTGAACTCGTCGCGGGTGACGAAGCCGTCGCCGTTCTTGTCGAGCGCCGGGCCGCGCGGGCCGGGGCCGTCTGGGCCGCCCGGACCACCCAGGGTGAAGACGCGCACCTCCTGATGGATTCCCTCGGCGGGGACCGGCGGGGTTTGGACGGCGTCAGGACCGGCGACGATGCCGGCGAGGATCATGGCGATAAGCATTCTTGGGTGTCTCCGTTCTGGACGCCGTCATCCACCACGCCGGGCTTGCATCCATATTTCAGAACCGCATGGATTTGTTTCATCGCTGCAATGATGCGATGCATCAGCATCGGCATAAGGCGGCCATGCTTATGGAAATCCCCTCCCGTATCCTCGTCGTCGATGACGACCCCGGCATCCGCGAAGTGCTCTGCGACTACCTCGGTCAGCACGGCTATGAAGCCAGCGGCGCCGCTTCCGCCTCCGAAATGGACCGCGCCCTCGCCGCCGCCTCCATCGACCTGATCGTGCTGGATCTGATGATGCCCGGCGAGGACGGCCTGTCGGTCGTGCGCCGCCTCTCGGGCAACGGCCCGCCGATCGTCATGCTCAGCGCCATGGGCGAAGACACCGACCGGATCGTGGGGCTGGAGCTGGGCGCCGACGACTATCTGGCCAAGCCGTGCAATCCGCGCGAGCTGCTGGCCCGGGTCCGCGCCGTCCTGCGTCGTCCGCGCGACGAGGAAGCTCCGACGGGCGGCCCCGCCCTGACCTTCGCCGGCTGGCGGCTGGACCTGATGCGCCGCGAACTGACCCGGCCGGACGGCATGCTGGTCGGACTGTCGGGCGGAGAGTTCGCGCTTCTGAACGCCTTCGCCGAACGGCCGGGCCGCATCCTGACGCGCGACCAGCTGCTGGAAGCCGCGCGCGGCGCCGAGGCCGACGTCTTCGACCGCGCCATGGACGTGCAGATCAGCCGCCTGCGCAAGAAGCTGGATGACGGCTCGGGTCTGGAGATGATCCAGACCGTGCGCGGCGAGGGCTATCGCTTCGACGTCAAGGTGACCCGCCGGTGAAACGGCCTTCATCGCTGCCTGTGCTGGTGTCCGTCGGGGCGCTGGCCGCCCTCGCCATCGTCATGTCCCAGGCCGTGACCTTCGCCGTCATCCTGTTGGCTCCCGAACCGGCGCCTGCCGGATACAGCCTCGCCTCCGCCGCCGCAGCCCTGCAGGGTCAGCCGGCGAAGACAAGCGACGGCCGAAAGCTGGTGCGCAAGGTCAGCGACCGCCCGATCGCCGTCGACGCCGACAACGACCGGCGACCCAACGACCCGCTGGTGACCTTCGTCGCCGCCGGACTGGCGCAGAGATTGAAGACGCCGGTCGAAAACGTGCGCGTCCGGATCGAACACCGGCGCCCGCCCTTCGGCATGGGCCGGCGGAGGCCCGGGCCTGGCCCCTTCCCCGGTCCCGGCCCGGGCATGGGACCGGAAGGACGCCCGGCCTTCGGCGGCAGCCAGACCAGCTTCGTCTTCGTGCGACCGGACGGTTCGCCGCCGCAGCCTGGCCCCGGGCCGGATCGTCCGCCCTTGCCGGAGGGCCGGGGCGGAGAAGACGGCGTCACCTCGGCGGAGGTCACGACCCACGTCACGGTTCGTCGTCAGGGATTCGCAGGGACCGCGGAGACGGCGCGGTTCAACATCATCGCCGACCGGCTGAATTTCGACCCCTTCTCGGCCTCGATGAAACTGCCGGATGGAAGGTGGGCGACGGTGGAGCCGCCGCGCAGCCTGATCTCGCCCTGGCAGGCGAGGCTGCTGGCCTCGCTGCTGATCTCGATCCTGATCCTGGCGCCGATCGTCTGGCTGATGGCGCGGCGGCTGACACGGCCGATCCGGGTCTTCGCCGAGGCCGCCGAGCGCCTGGGCGCCGATCCTGACGCCGAGCCGCTGAAGCCCACCGGCCCCACCGAGGTGCGCACGGCCATCGGCGCCTTCAACGACATGCAGGCCTCGCTGCGCGATCACATGCGCAAGCGGACCCAGACCATCGCCGCCATCGCCCATGACCTGCGCACCCCCCTGACGCGCATTCGCTTCCGGGTCGAACAGGCGCCGCCTAAGCTGCGTGACCGCATGGTCGCCGATGTGGAGGAGATGGACGCCCTGATCGGCCAGGCCATGGCCTTCGTGCGCGGCGAAACCCAGGCCGATCGGCGCGAACCTCTGGATCTGGACGCGCTCGCCCGCCATTGCGCCGCCGGCTTTTCGGAGACGGGCGCCGCGGTGACCTTCGACGGCGGCCGCGCCCTGCCGGTCGAGGGCGATCCGGCCGCCTTGCGTCGGGCCGTCGCCAATCTGATCGAGAACGCGGTCAAGTTCGCCGACGCCGCCCGCGTCCGCACCTTCCTGCTCGACGACCAGGCCGTGATCTCGGTCGAGGACGACGGCCCCGGCCTGCCCGAGGAAGAGCTGGAGACGGTGTTCGAGCCCTTTGCGCGCGGCGAACGGTCGCGCAATCGCGAGACGGGCGGCGCGGGTCTGGGCCTGTCCGTCGCGCGTCAGGCGGCGCGCGGCGCCGGCGGCGATGTCACACTGATCAATCGACCGGAGGGTGGGTTGACCGCCCTGATGGTCCTGCCCCTGAAGCTGGAGACGATCTGATGCGCGCCTTCACGACAGTCCTGCTTCTGCTGGCGGCCTCACCGGTCCCGGCCGTGGCCCAGACGCAGGGCCCGGGCATCAGCCCGGCCGCCGCCCCCACAGTGACCGCACGGTCTCCGCGCGAGACGGTTCAGGCCGTGGCGGCGCGGGTTCGCGATCTCTACTTCGATCCCCGCCGCGCCGAAGAGATCGCCAAGGGGCTGGAAACCGCCGCCGCGGCCGGAGAGTTCGACGCCCTGACCGATCCCCGCGATCTGGCCACGGCCCTGACGATGCGTCTCAAGCCGCTGGACGCACATTTCAACGTCGTCTTCGATCCCCGGCTCGGTGACGGCCCGCCCCTGCGCGGCCCTGGACCAGGCCCCGGTCCGCAGGCCGGACCTCCGCCGGATCCGCGCCCGGTAAACCCCGGTGAAGCCCGTGCTCACTACGGCTTCCGGGGCGTCCAGATCCTGCCGGGCAACATCGGCTATATCGATCTGCGCCAGTTCTCCGAGATCGACTTCAACGATCCGAAGGATCCGGCCCGGGCGGCGGCGGATGCGGCGCTGACCTTCATCGGCGGAACCGATGCGGTGATCTTCGACCTGCGCGACAACGGCGGCGGGGCCCCGTCCATGGTCGGCTATCTGACCAGCGCCTTCACCCCGGCCAACGCCCCGATCTACAACGTCTTCCATAGCCGCGAGGGGACTGAGAGCGAGGCGCCGGAGGTCTATCACCCCGATCCGCGCCTGACCGTGCCGGTCTATATCCTGATCAGCGCCCGCACCGGCTCGGCCGGCGAGGCCTTCCCCCTATACGATGCAGGCGGCGCGCCGCGCGGTGATCGTCGGCGAGGCCAGCGGCGGGGCGGCCAATCCCGGCGGCATGGTCCCGGCCGGCGCCGGCTTCGCGATCTTCGTCTCCATGGGCTCGCCCATCAATGCGATCACCGGCGGCAACTGGGAAGGCACGGGCGTGAAGCCGGACGTCGGCGTGTCCTGGGACAAGGCGCTGGACAAGGCCCAGACCCTGGCCCTGGAGAAGATCATCGCCGCTGACGCCGACCGCACCGACGCCGTCTGGGCGCTGGAGGCCCTGCGGTCTCAAGACCTGCCGGCCGAGGTGGCGGGAAACCTGCCGGACTACGTCGGCGCCTACGGCGACCGGACCGTCTCGGTGGAGGGCAATCGTCTGAAGGTCATCGCAGGCCGTCGCCCTCCGGTCATGCTCGCGCCCCTGGGCGACGACCTGTTCACCGTCGTGGGCGATCCCGGACGGCGTTATCAGTTCCTGCGCGGCGATGACGGCAAGGTCATGGGTTTTGAGGCCGTCGGCATCGGCGGCGCCCCCCAAAGAATCCGCCGAACCGCCTGACAACGGTTTCCGCGGCATCAAGCGTCACAGTTCATCACGCGATGTTACGCCCGCGGGGTTGATCCTCGCGCGTCAGAGCCCCATTGAAGCGCCAGCGATAAACCACCCGCTTCAGGAGCCCGCCCATGACCCTTCGCGTCGCCATCAACGGCTTCGGCCGCATCGGCCGCCTTGTCCTCCGCTCGATCGTCGAGCATGGCCGCACGGACATCGAGGTCGTGGCGATCAACGACCTGGGTCCGGTGGAGACCAATGCCCACCTGTTCCGCTACGACTCGGTGCACGGCCGCTTCCCCGGCACGGTGACTTCGGGCGAGGACTGGATCGACGTCGGCACGGGCAAGATCAAGGTCACGGCCGAACGCGACCCGGCGAAACTGCCGCACAAGGATCTGGGCGTCGACATCGCCTTCGAGTGCACCGGCATCTTCACGTCCAAGGACAAGGCCTCGGCCCACCTGACCGCAGGCGCCAAGCGCGTGCTGGTCTCGGCCCCGGCCGACGGCGCCGACAAGACAATCGTCTTCAAGGTCAACCATGAGACCCTGACCGCCGACGACATCGTCGTCTCCAACGGCTCTTGCACCACTAACGCCCTGGCCCCGGTCGCCAAGGTCCTGCACGACCTGTTCGGCATCGAGCGCGGCTATATGACCACCATCCACTCCTACACCGGCGACCAGCCGACGCTGGATACGATGCACAAGGACCTGTACCGCGCCCGCGCCGCCGCCCTGTCGATGATCCCGACCTCGACCGGCGCCGCCAAGGCCCTGGGCCTGGTCCTGCCGGAACTGAAGGGCAAGCTGGACGGCTCGTCGATCCGCGTCCCGACCCCGAACGTTTCGGTCGTCGACCTGAAGGTCGTCGCCGGCCGCGAGGTCACGGTCGAAGAGATCAATGCGGCGCTGCAGGCCGCCGCCGACGGTCCGATGAAGGGCGTCCTCGCCACGACCACCGATCCGCTGGTCTCGCACGACATGAACCACATCGCGGCCTCCTCGACTGCGGCCCTGCCCCAGACCCAGGTCGTCGACGGCAAGCTGGCCCGCGTGCTCAGCTGGTATGACAACGAATGGGGCTTCGCGACCCGCATGGCCGACACGGCCCTGGTGATGGCGAAGTTCCTCTGATCGTGAGGGCCGCGCGCAACCCGGCGGAAATGTCGGCGGCGCGCGGCCCAATTCGCCAAGGCGAGCGCGGCTTCTACGCCCTGGCGGCCCTGATCGTCTTTGGCATCGAAGTTGTCATCGCCCTGTTCGTGCACGATGGCTTCGTCCGGCCCTATCTGGGCGACGCCCTTGTGATCGGCCTGATCTATCTGGTGCTGAGAGCCGTCACGCCCTTGCCGGTCTTGCCGGCGGTGGCGGCCACCCTGACCTTCGCCTTCGCCGTGGAGTTCGCGCAGGCGCTGAATCTCATCGACGCCCTCGGCCTCCGCAGCAACGCCCTTGCGCGCACCGTTCTGGGCAGCGCGTACGACCTTCGGGATTTTGCCGCCTACACGGCTGGCGCTATGGGTGTGATCGCCCTTGAGGCCGCCCGTAAGACCTGAATGCTCTGACCTGAAGTCCTGCCTGCCTCTTCCGTCCTCCCCGCCTCATCCTCCGAGAATTCCATGACCTTCCGCACCCTCGATGACGCCGGCTCCCTCGCAGGCAAGACCGCCCTGGTCCGCGTGGACTTCAATGTGCCGATGGAGGGCGGGAAGGTCACCGACGACACCCGGCTGCGCGTCGCCCTGCCGACGATCAACAAGCTGCGCGAGGCCGGAGCCAAGGTCGCGCTGCTGGCCCACTTCGACCGCCCCAAGGGCCAGGTCGTGCCGTCGATGAGCCTGAAGCCGATCGCTGGCCCGCTGGCGGAACTGCTGGGCGCCCCGGTCCACTTCGCCGAGGACTGCGTCGGCGGTCCGGCCCATGCGGCCATCGACGGTCTGGACGCCGGCGGCGTGGTCCTGCTGGAAAACGTCCGCTTCCACGCGGCGGAAGAGGCCAATGACCCCGAGTTCGCGACCAGCCTCGCTGAACTGGCCGACCTCTATGTCAACGACGCCTTCTCGGCCGCCCACCGCGCCCACGCGTCTACGGAAGGCGTCGCCCACCACATCCCCGCCTATGCCGGCGAGTCGATGCGACGCGAGCTCGAAGCCCTCGACGCGGCGCTGGGCAATCCGCAGAAGCCGGTGATCGGAATCGTGGGAGGATCGAAAGTCTCGACCAAGCTCGATCTGCTCAAGAACCTGGTCGGCAAGCTCGACAAACTCGCCATCGGCGGCGGCATGGCCAACACCTTCCTGTTCGCACAGGGCGTGGATATCGGCGGCTCGCTGGCCGAGAAGGACATGGCCGACACCGCGCACGAAATCATGGCCAATGCCGAAAAGGCCGGCTGCGAGCTGCTGCTGCCCGTCGACGTGGTGGTGGCCACCGAGGTCAAGCCGGGCGCCGAGGCCCGGACCGTCAAGGCGGGCGAAGCCCTGTCCGCCGACGACAAGATCCTCGACGCCGGCCCGGAGACGGTGGCGAAGCTGAACGCCGCCATCGATGCCTCGAAGACCCTGATCTGGAACGGCCCGCTCGGCGTGTTCGAAGTCCCCCCCTTCGACGCCGCCACCGTCGCCGCCGCCAAACATGTCGCGGCGAAGACCACGGCCGGCGCCCTGATCGCCGTCGCAGGCGGCGGCGACACCGTCGCGGCCGTGAATCACGCGGGCGTGGCTGACGACCTGACCTTCGTCTCCACCGCCGGCGGCGCATTCCTGGAATGGATGGAAGGCAAGCCCCTGCCCGGCGTCGAGGCCTTGCGCATCTGAGCGCCGGGCTTTGGGTCAGCGTGACGCGGCGTAAACCCTGTTACATGACGTGACTTTGTTGCGCTGCGGCGCTAGTCTCCTGACAAAATAAAACGACTGACATCAGGGGACTACACAATGGCGCGCATCACGCTGCGGCAACTGCTCGACCACGCGGCCGAGAACGACTACGGCCTGCCGGCCTACAATATCAACAACATGGAGCAGGGTCTGGCGATCATGGAGGCGGCCCATGAGGTCAACGCCCCGGTCATCATCCAGGCCTCGCGCGGCGCCCGCAACTACGCCAACGACATCGTCCTGGCCAAGCTGATCGACGCCTTGGCCGAGCTCTATCCGAACATCCCGGTCTGCATGCACCAGGACCACGGCAACGGCCCGGCGACCTGCGCCACGGCCATCCAGTACGGCTTCACCTCGGTGATGATGGACGGCTCGCTGGAAGAGGACGCCAAGACCCCGGCCAGCTACGAATACAATGTCGACGTCACGCGCCGCGTCACGGAGATGGCCCACAGCTGCGGCGTCTCGGTCGAGGGTGAACTGGGCGTTCTGGGCTCGCTGGAAACCGGCATGGGCGAGGCCGAGGACGGCCACGGCTTCGAAGGCAAGCTGGACCACTCGCAACTGCTGACCGACCCCGATCAGGCGGTCGAGTTCGTCGCCGCCACCAAGGTCGACGCCCTGGCCATCGCCATGGGCACCTCGCACGGCGCCTACAAGTTCACACGCAAGCCGGACGGCGAGGTCCTGGCCATGAACGTGATCGAGGAAATCCACCGCCGCCTGCCCAACACCCACCTGGTGATGCATGGCTCGTCCTCGGTGCCGCAGGACCTGCAGGACATGATCAACGCCTATGGCGGCCAGATGCCCCAGACCTGGGGCGTGCCGGTCGAGGAAATCCAGCGCGGCATCAAGCATGGCGTGCGCAAGGTCAACATCGACACCGACAACCGCATGGCCATCACCGGCGCGATCCGGAAAATCCTGGCCGAAAAGCCCGGCGAGTTCGACCCGCGCGCCTATCTGAAGCCCGCCAAGGAAGCCATGAAGAAGCTCTGCAAGGAGCGCTACATGCAGTTCGGCTGCGAAGGCATGGCCAGCAAGATCACCCCGCTGTCCACCGCCCAGATGGCCAAGCGCTATGCCTCCGGCGACCTTGACCCGTCGTTCCGCGGCGCGGTCGGCAAGGCGGCCTGACAAGACCAAGGGGCGACCTGAAAGGCCGCCCCTTTTCAATTCTAGACCGGGTAGCGACCACTCAACTCGCGCCGCACCCGGCGAACGTCCCACTCGGCCTGCTCAAGCGCGGCGTTGGCGGCATCGGCATCACGGCGCGCATCGCGAATTTCACCGCGAACCTCCTGGATTCGATCACGGATCTGCTGCCGCTGTTCGTCGGTCAGGCCTTCGCCGCGCAGTTCACGCTGTTTGGCGTCGAGCTTGTCCTCGCGATCGCGAATCCGGGCCACGGCGCTGTTCAGGGCGCTCGTGGCGGTTTCAACCGCCTCTTCGACCGCATGCAGCCGAAGACCGTCCTGATAGGCCGGCATGAAGGCCGCCTCCTCTTCAGGCCGACAGACGTTATAGTATGTGTTCCCGGACCGCCCTTCGGCCCAGCCCCGATCAAAGGTGCAATAGGTCCTCAGCCCCGCCTCGCGCGCCGAGCTGTAGGCCGCAGGATCCGGCGTCACCTGAAACTTGGCACAGGCCTCGGCGTGGTCGGTCAGACGCGACATCGGATAGCCCGCCGCGCCGTCGGAATAGCCCTTCTCACCCCACGCTCCGGCCAGGCACTCGTCCTCGCTCATGGTCGCGCAACTGCCCAGCAGCATGGCTCCCGCAAGCATTCCGCCGGCGATCAGAAACCGCTTCATCGGATGACCCTCCCCTTCCAAGCGTCACTATTGAGCGAGGTTATGTCTGCCGCAAGCGCACCGGCGTGCTAGGAAGGCCCGGTGTCCGCCCCTGACCTGATTGACGAGGACGATCCCCTTCCGACCGAGGTTCTGGAGGCGCGCATCGATGCGTCCGGGGTGCGGCTGGACAAGGCGCTGGCGCAAGCCTTCCCGACCCTGTCGCGCGCGCGCCTGCAAGCGCTTCTGGCCGAGGGCGCCGTCAGCCGCGACGGCCAGGTCCTGACCGGCGGCTCGGCCAAGGCCCAACCCGGTCTCTATGCGGTCGCCCTGCCCCCCGTCGCCCCGGCAGAGCCCCAGCCCGAGGCCATCCCCCTGACCGTTCTCTATGAGGACGCCGACCTGATCGTCATCGACAAGCCCGCCGGCATGGCCGCCCATCCGGCGCCGGGCTGCGAGACCGGGACCCTGGTCAACGCCCTTCTGGCCCACTGTGGCGACAGCCTGTCCGGCATCGGCGGCGTTGCCCGTCCCGGCATCGTCCACCGCCTGGACAAGGACACTTCCGGCGTCATGGTCGCCGCCAAGACCGACCGCGCCCACGCCGGGCTTTCCGCCCTATTCGCGACCCACGACATCGAACGAACCTACATCGCCCTGACTCGCGGGATGCCGATGCCTCGCGAAGGGCGAATCCAGACACAGATCGGCCGGTCGCACGGCGATCGAAAGAAGATGGCGGTGTTGAAGTCGGGCGGACGGGAAGCAATCACCGACTACAGAGTCGAGCGCGTATTCGGCCTGGGACTTCGCCTGACTGATCCGCCCAAAGCCGCACGCGTCGCCTGCACCCTTCACACTGGCCGTACGCATCAGATTCGCGTGCATCTGGCCTCAAAGGGTACGCCGATCCTCGGCGATGCCGTCTACGGCTCGGGCAGCGCCGCCGCGCCGGTCAAGGCCGCCGTCGCCGAAGTCGGCCTGACGCGGCAGGCGCTCCACGCCGCTGTCCTCGGCTTCGTCCATCCGGTGACCGGCCAGAGGCTACGTTTCGAGACGACGCCGCCACCGGATATGGTGGCCCTTGAGGCCCTCCTCGCGGCGCTCTGACCCTCGCCGCAATAGTAAGTCTTGATTAAGGACTGACTCGACGCTATATGGTCTCTCGACCGGTGCAAGTGGCGCCAGGAACACGGTCACGCTGATGTGTGACGATCCGCCCCTACAATGTGCGGAAACCCGTAGCTACTTGATTGGTTGAGGGGTGAGGGCCCGGCGCACATTCGGTGGCCGGAACCGGAGAGCCCGCTCGTTGATACGGGTCGGAGGGATCAGACTATGGCTGCACTGAAATCGATCGCGGTGATGTCGCCTGAACAGGGACTGTCGCGCTATCTCACGGAAATCCGCAAGTTTCCGATGCTGACCAAGGACGAGGAGTTCATGCTGGCGAAGCGCTGGTCTGAACACCAGGACGCCGAGAGCGCCCACCGTCTGGTCACTTCGCACCTTCGCCTGGTGGCCAAGATCGCCATGGGTTATCGCGGCTACGGCCTGCCGATCGGCGAAGTCATTTCCGAGGGCAACGTCGGCCTGATGCAGGCCGTCAAGAAATTCGATCCGGACAAGGGTTTCCGCCTGGCGACCTACGCCATGTGGTGGATCCGCGCCTCGATCCAGGAATACATCCTGCGCAGCTGGTCGCTCGTGAAGATGGGCACCACGGCGGCGCAGAAGAAGCTGTTCTTCAACCTGCGCAAGGCGAAGAGCCAGATCTCGGCCTTCGAGGAAGGCGATCTGCATCCGGAACACCTCTCGGCCATCGCCACCAAGCTGGGCGTGTCCGAGGAAGAGGTCACCAATATGAACCGCCGCCTCGGCGGCGACGCCTCGCTGAACGCCCCGCTGCGTGTGGATGGTGAAAGCGAATGGCAGGACTGGCTCGCCGACGACACGGCCGTTTCGCAGGAAACCGCCCTCGCCGACAACGAAGAGAAGTCGCTCCGTATGGGCCTGCTTCAGGAAGCCATGGGCGAGCTGACGGACCGCGAGAAGCATATCCTGACCGAACGCCGACTCAAGGACGATCCGGTGACCCTGGAAGAGCTGGCCAGCCAGTACGGCGTCAGCCGCGAACGCGTGCGCCAGATCGAGGTCCGCGCCTTCGAGAAGCTGCAAAAGGCCATGCGCGCCGCCGCCGAGGAACGGAACCTCGTCGACGCCTGACCGCCCTCAGGCAGCGAGCCGCCGCGCGGCGAGCGATAGGGCCTGAACAGCGGGTCCGGCGCCGGCCTGGCTTTCTCCTCAGGAAGCCCGGGCCAGCGGCTCGGGCTCCGCCAGGGCCAGAAGGGCGCCGATCGGTTGGGCAAGGGTCGCCTTGGTCGGCATTCCGGCCGCCAGAAGCGCTTCCAGACCCGCCGCCGCGATCGCCAGTTTTGCATCCGCGGTCTTGATGGCCAGGACCTTCAGGGTCTCGGCCTGTTGGCGCGCCGCCCGAACGGCCTGGGTCGGATCGTTGTCGAACTGCGCCAAGGCGGCAGCGAGAATCCGCAGCGCCTGATCCTTGACCGCCAGGGCCGCAGCGGCGCCTGACGCGGGCTTATCCTGTTTGCGCTTCTGCGGTCCGGCGTATTCACCCGAGTTGAAGCGCCGACGGTCCGGACCGACATAGGCCACGCCCTCGATCCAGTCGCGCGGCTTCAGGGCAACGTTCTCGACCCGACGGAACAGGTCCGCCGAGGTGAAGGGCTTGCGCAGAAATTCGTGAACTCCGCAGTCGCGCGCGCCCTTGATCGAACTCGCCGTCGCCTCCGCGGTCACCATAATTACCGGCGCCCGGCGGCTCGCCAGGTTCGAACGGCGCAGCTTGCGGGTGAAATTCTCGCCGTCCAGACGGGGACCAGCGCGTTCGGTGAAAATCAGGCCCGGTTCGATCTCGCGGATCGCGTCCATGGCCCGCGCCTCATCGACCTCATGCACCGCCTCGCGAGAGCCGAGGCTCTTCATCACGTCGATCAGCAGACGCGCCGAGGCCATATTCGGATCGATCACCACCACCCGGTGGATGGTCGGCGCGATGCGAGCAAGGGTTTTGGCGTCGGCAGCAAACAAGGGAATACTCCGCGGTGGAGCCTTATCCCTAACCGCTTCCGGTTAAGACCGCGTTGAACGGCCGAGCCTTTTGCCCTTACCCGGCCCCTAGCCCAGGAAGGGGTCGCGAACCAGGATGGTGTCGTCCCGCTCCGGGCTGGTCGACAGGATCGCCACCGGAGCCCCGATCAGTTCCTCGATCCGCCGCACATACTTGATGGCGTTGGCGTTCAAATCCTTGAAACTACGCGCCGAAGCCGTGCTCTCGCTCCAGCCTTCCAGCTCCTCGAACACCGGCTCCGCAGCGGCCTGCGCCTTCAGGCTGGACGGCAGATAGTCCAGAACCTGCCCGTCGATCTTGTAGCCGACGCAGATTTTCAGCGTCTTCAACCCGTCCAGAACGTCCAGCTTGGTCAGGGCGATGCCGTCGATGCCGTTGATCGCCACCGACTGCCGGACCAGTACGGCGTCGAACCAGCCGCAGCGTCGCGCACGGCCCGTATTGACGCCGACTTCACGACCCACGGTCGCCAGGTGCTGGCCCACCTCGTCGAACAGTTCGCAGGCGAAGGGGCCCTCACCGACGCGGGTCGTATAGGCCTTCACGATCCCCAGCACATAGCCCGGCCCCTTGGGACCGATGCCCGAGCCCGCCGCCGCCTGACCGGCGACCGTGTTAGAGCTGGTGACATAGGGATACGTGCCGTGATCGACGTCCAAGAAGGCGCCTTGCGCGCCTTCGAACAGCACGCGCTTGCCGGCGCGCTGGGCCTGATCCAGCACGCGCCAGGCGGGCTGGGCATAGGGCAGGATCTTCGGTGCGATCTCCAGCAGCTGAGCCAGCAGAGCCTCCGGATCGATAGGCTCCAGGCCCAGTCCGGCGCGCAGCGGATCGTGGTGCGAACGCAGTCGGTCGATCTTGACCTTCAGGTCTTCCTCGTTGGCCAGATCGCAGACCCGGATCGCCCGGCGCCCGACCTTGTCCTCATAGGCCGGGCCAATGCCCCGGCCGGTCGTACCGATCTTGGCGCCCGGCGCACTGGCCGCCGCCTCTCGCGCCACGTCCAGCGCCGGATGGATGGGCAGGATCAGGCAGGCGTTGTCCGCGACCGTCAGGATATCGGGATTGATGGCGACCCCCTGCGCCTCGATCTTCTCGATCTCACCGACCAGATGCCAGGGATCGACAACCACGCCGTTGCCGATGATCGAGGGCTTGCCCTGCACCACGCCCGAGGGCAGCAGCGCCAGCTTGTAGACCTTGCCGTCTACGACCAGCGTATGGCCGGCATTGTGGCCGCCCTGGAACCGCACGACCATGTCGGCCCGGTTCGACAGCCAGTCGACGATCTTGCCCTTGCCCTCGTCGCCCCATTGGGCGCCGACTACCGCAACATTCGCCAAAACCGTCTCTCCGCACCGATGCCTGAATGGGCGGGCGCAGCCTATAGCGGGGGAATCGCCGAATGTCGTCCCGGTCGGGACGTTTTATCTTGCGGGAAGCTCGCCGACGGCCGTCTCAAAGGCCCATTCCAGCCATGGCGCCGCAGCGATCACATCGGCCGTTTCGACCGTACAGCCGCACCAGAGGCGCAATCCGGGCGGGGCGTTGCGGTGCGGCTCCATATCGAACACCGCCGCCTCGCCTTCCAGCAGGGCCTTGAACCGATTCACAAAGGCCTTCTGGGCAGTCTCATCCAAGGCGGCGACGCGCGCATCAGTGAACTTCAAACAGACCGAGGTGGTCGACCGGATCTCCGGCCGATCCGGCAGGAAGGCGATCCAATCGGTCTTCTCGACCCAGGCCTCCAGCGCCGCATAGTTGGCGTCGGTCCGGCGGATCAGCTCCGCCAACCCTCCCGCGCCCTCGGCCCATTCCAGCGCGTCGATCCAGTCCTCGATGGTCAGGATGGAGAAGGTGTTGATCGCCACCCCATCAGCCAGCGAGCGGTCAAAGCCCTTGCTGTCGGTGATCCGCAGCACCTTGGGGATCGGCCGATCCGGCGTAAAGCCGTCCAGCCGCGCCACCGCACGCGGCGACAGCACCATCACCCCGATGCCCGCCTCCCCGCCCAGCGCCTTCTGGAACGAGAAGGTCACCACATCCAGCTTGTCCCAGGGCAGGGGCATGGCAAAGGCCGCCGAGGTGGCGTCGCAGATCGCCAGCCCCTCGCGATCGCCCGCGATCCAGTCGCCGTCCGGCACGCGCACGCCCGAGGTCGTGCCGTTCCAGGGGAAGACGACGTCCTTCGACCAATCGACCTGCGAAAGATCCGGCAGCTCACCCCAGGGCGCCGTCAGCGCCTCGGGCTCAAGCCCCAGATGGGCCTTCACATCCGCAAGCCAGGTCAGGCCGAAATTCTCATAGGCCACCACCTGCGCCGGCCGCTCGCCTAGCATGCCCCACAGCGCCGCCTCGACCGCGCCGGTGTCGGAACCCGGGGTGTAGAGCATCACATGGCTTTCCGGGACCTCCAGCACGACCCGGGTCAGCCGCAGGCCATGGGCGAACCGCTCAACCACTTCCGGCGCACGAATCCCGCGCCCCAGCAGATCGGCAGGAAGGGCGCCGAGACTGTACCCCGGACGTTTCGCGGTCGGCCCCGAACCGAACCAGGGACGGGCAGGCTTCACGGCAGGCTTGGTCATGGTCAGTCCCGGAACGGCCGCATCGGGCCCTCGTCGCGCCGCTTCTGAGCCAGTTTGGTCAGGGCCTCGTCATCGCCTTCCGGCAGGGCGATCATCAGCTTGGCCAGCAGGTCGCCGCGCTGGCCGTTGGCATAGGCGCCGCGCCCCTTGAGGCGCAGCACCTTGCCCGAGGTCGAGCCCTTGGGAATGGTCATGCTGACCGTGCCTTCCGGCGTCCGCACCGGAATCTTTCCGCCCAGGACCGCATCGTACAACAACACCGGCTGGTCCATCGTCAGATCCGCCCCCTCGACCTTGAACACGGGATGCGCGGAGATCTTCAGCTCGATCAAGGCGTCGCCCGCCGGACCGCCGCGACCGGGCGCGCCCTGCCCCTTAAGCCGGATCGTCTGGCCGTCGCCCGCCCCCTTGGGAATGGCGACGTCGAGGGTGCGGCCATCCGAAAACTGGATCCGCCGCGTCGCGCCCGTGATCGAGTCTTCCAGACTGATATCGAGGGTCGCGCGGACGTCCGAGCCCTTCCCGTTGAACGGCGACCGCCCGCCGGCCTTGGCGCCGCCGCCGCCGAACCGTCCGAACAGCTCTTCCAGATCGATGTCGTCGAAGCTGGCGCGTCCGCCTGGACCACCGGCGCCGGAAAAGCCACCGAAGCCCGAGAAGCCGCCTCCGCTACCGCCGCGCCCACCGCCGAACCCGGCGTATTGCTCGCGCCCGTCTGCATCGATCTGGCCCTGATCGTATTTGGCGCGCTTTTCGGCGTCGCCCAACAGGTCGAAGGCGGCCGTGATCCTCTTGAACCGCTCCTCGGCCGCCTTGTCGCCGGGGTTCTTGTCGGGATGCAGTTCCTTGGCCAGCTTGCGGAAAGCCTTCTTGATCTCGTCCGCGCTCGCGCCCCTGGAAACGCCAAGTTCCTTGTAGGGATCGCCCGCCACGTCTGCACCGCTCCGCCGAGATCGGCCCGACACACCACGCGCCGCGCCCGAAAGGGAAAGCCGTCAGTTAAGGCATGGGCGCGTCAAAGCAATGGGTTTCAGACCGGAAGTCCCGTGACCGCTTCGCTGCCCCATCCGAAAATCTCACCGGCCTGACTTACGCCGATCCGTACACCCGGGCCGGGTCCGGCCGGAAAGTCCGCTGTCACATGGCCGGTCTCATAGACCCCCGCCGTCCCTTCCACCTCCCAGATTCGAACGACGTCGCCCCCGTCTAGCACCCGGATTCTGAATCGCATCGGGTCTGCGGCCAGATCGCGGTCCCACAGGTCGCCGTTCAGCCGGGTCCGGCTGATCCACCGTATGTCATAGCCACTCGCACCTTGGTCTATGCGCAGATGGGCCGGGCTCCACGGTCGGTGGAAGACGCCGCGCAGCGTCACCGACCGCTCTGAAACACCCTGACCGCCCGCAGCGCCGCCGACCGGTCCTGCGCGCCAGATCAGAGGCAGGCCAATCTCGCTGAGCAACGCCGAGCCGCGCCCCAACCCTTCGTCCAGAAACACGACCAGAGCACCGGCCGCCGATCCCGTAGCCATTTCGGCGTCGGTACCCTGCTGCGCCCTCAAGAGCCCCGTCAGCCGCCAGACGTTTTCGACGACCAACTGCGCCGAGCTGAACTGCAGGATCTCCCAGCCGTCCCCGGCCTGAATCGCCACGGCATTGGCGCCGGCCAGCACCGCCGACTGTCCCAGGCTTGCCGGCGCCGCGCCCTCGACCGCGACCACGATCGAGTTGGCCTCGTCCCAGCGCCCGGTGACCCCCGCGGTCAGCGCCTGCGTCAAAAGTCCGAGCCGAGCGGGTGCTCGCGTCTCGCCTCGCGAGGTCAAGCTTTCCCCCCCGGGACCGGCGAAGACACGCATGGCCCGCCAAGGATTGGCCGCGACCGCCAGAACCGGTCGTTCATCGGCTTCCGCGCCCGGCAAAGGCGGCAGATCGAGCACGGCGAAAAACGGCTCTGCGAAAACCGTCGGCGCATCCCCCGGGCGCCAGATCTCCGCGGCGTCGGTCGGTTCGCCGTCCATAACCCTGGCCAGGGTCAATGTCGGGGTTTCGTCCAGATTCAGGCTTTCGATCCGCCAGCGACCCTCCTCGTTCGCCCAGGCGATCACATCGCCTGCCTCCAGAGTCAGAACATCCAGTGGCCCGGCTGCGATGACCAACCGATCCGCCTCAGCGCTGCTGAGCGCCCGTCTCGCCATCCCGCTCGCCAACGCGGCGCCGCAAACAGCGGGCAGGATCAGGTCCACAGCCCCACCGTCCGCACCCGCTCCCGCCCCGGACCTGATGGTCACCGCCCCGGTCTGATAGTCGGCGCCCTCGTCGATGAAACGCACCCGCGCCGTCGAAGGCGTCGGCTCCGCTACCCGCTTGCGGATCATCGACACGCCCTCATCCGGCAGAGCCAGATCGTCTGGCGCCAGAACCGCCGTCGCCAGCCGGCTTCCAGTCAGAACGACTCCCCCGCCCTGCTCGGCCGCCGCCATGTCGAAGGCCTTCAGAAGAGGTTCCAACGCGTCACGCGTCCGCATCGGCCGATCGATCACACAGCCGATCAGCGTCCTCAGGCGGGCCGGCAGGCGCGAGAAAAGCGCAAACCCAGGCCTGCATTGGGATTGGACTCGTCTGTTATGCGCATTCGCCGGATCGGGCGCCCGTATGGCCGGTCTCAGACGCCGCGTTCGACGTCCCACTCGGGCGCCGCCAGCTCCACGGCGTCCTCGGGGTCGGCAAGATCCAGTTCCGAAATCGTCTGCCCGCGCACCGACACCCCGGCCTCGTGCACGCTCTCGGGATCGCCCGAGACCAGCGGATGCCAGTTGGCCAGCCCCCGCCCCTCATTGATCCGGCGATAGGCGCAGGACCTCGGCATCCACTGCAGGGCGTCGATATTCCATGGCGTCAGCTTGATGCAGTCCGGCACCTGCGCCTTGCGGTTCGCATAGTCGGTGCAGGTGCATTTCTCGCTGTCGAACAGCTTGCAATGCACCTTGGTCGCGAAGACCTCGCCGGAATCCTCGTCCTCGAAACGGATCAGGCAGCACAGTCCACAGCCGTCGCACAGGCTCTCCCACTCCTCGCGGGTCATCTGCTCCAGACGCTTGGTCTGCCAGAAGGGCTTGGTTGCCGGGTCGGTACGCTCTACATCCACGCCCTCCCCATAGCCTTCCCCGCTCCCGAAAGCACCCATGGCCGCTCGCCCGCCTCTCGTTTCGCTCAACGATGTCCGTCTGCAGGACGGTCAACGGCCGCTTTTCGACGGGGTCAACCTCGCCATCGAACCTCGCACCCGTTCCTGCCTCGTCGGCCGCAACGGCGCAGGCAAGTCTACCCTGATGAAGGTCGTCATGGGCCTGATCGAGCCGGATTCCGGTACGCGCTCGGTCCAGGGCGCCGTCAAATTCGCCTATGTGCCGCAGGAACCGCTGATCGCCGGCGACACCCTGCTGGACTACGCCACCTCCAACGACGCCGAACACTGGACCGCGGAATCCTGGCTCGAAACCTTCGGCATGGATCCGAACAAGTCCACCAAGGGCCTGTCCGGCGGCGAGACCCGCCGCGCCGCCCTGGCCAAGGCCTTCGCCGAGGAGCCCGACCTGCTCCTGCTGGACGAGCCCACCAACCACATGGACATCCTGGCGATCGAGCTCCTCGAAAAGGAAATCATCGCCGCCCGCTGCGCCGCCCTGATCGTCTCCCACGATCGCGCCTTCCTGAACCGCGTCACCCAGTCTTGCCACTGGCTCGACAACCGTCAGGTCCGCACCCTGAACAAGGGCTTCGACGCCTTCGACGAGTGGGCCACCAAGGTTCAGGAAGAAGAGGCCATCGCCTTCCAGAAGCTGACCAAGACCATCGAGCGCGAGACCGCGACCTTCTACAGCTCCATCACCGCCCGCCGCAGCCGCAACGAGGGCCGCGCCCGGTCTCTGGAGGCCCTGCGCGCCGAACGCGCCGAACAGGCCCGCGACCGGCCGCGCGAGATGCAGCTCGGCGTCGATTCCGGCGGCACGTCCGGCAAGCTGGTCGCCGACCTCAAGGGCGTCACCAAATCCTTCGGCGACCGTGTCGTCATCAAGCCCTTCACCAGCCGCATCATCCGTGGCGACCGCTTGGCCATCGTCGGCCCCAACGGCGCCGGCAAGACCACCCTGGTCAAGATCATGCTCGGCGAGCTGGAACCGACGGCGGGCACGGTCAAGCTCGGCGCCAGCCTTGAGACCGTCTACCTCGACCAGTCGCGTGAGGGCCTGAAGTCCGACATGACCCTGTGGGACGCCCTGACGCCCGGCGGCGGCGACTCCATCATCGTGCGCGGGATTTCCAAACACGTCGCCGCCTACGCCAAGGACTTCCTGTTCACCGACGCCCAGCTGCGCCAGCCGATCTCGACCCTGTCGGGCGGCGAGCGTAACCGCCTGCTGCTGGCCCTGGCTCTCGCCAAGCCCGCAAACATGCTGGTCCTCGACGAACCGACCAACGACCTCGACATGGACACCCTCGACAAGCTCGAGGAGTTGCTCGAGCAGTATGACGGCACCCTGATCCTGGTCAGCCACGACCGCGACTTCGTCGACCGCCTCGCCACCTCGACCATCGGCATGAACGGCCGGGGCGACATCGTCGAAACCCCCGGCGGCTGGACCGACTTCATCAGCCAGAACCCGGACTTTCTGAAGCAGATCGCGGAAGGCCGGACCGGGTCGCCCGCCGCGCCTGCCCCAGCTCCCGCTCCGGCCCCGGCGAAACCCGCCCCCGCCGCCAAGGGCAAGATGTCCTTCAAGGACACCCACCGTCTCAAGGAACTGGATGCCCTGATCCATGAGCTGCCCGACACCATCAAGGCCCATCAGGCCCGGCTCGACGACGTCAACTTCTACTCCCGCGACCCCGCCGGCTTCGCCTCCACGATGAAGGCGCTCGAGGCCGCCCAGCAGAAGCTCTCCGACGCCGAAGAAGAATGGCTGGCGCTCGAGGAGAAGCGCGAGGCGTTGGCGGGCTGACACACCCCATGGCGACCCTGAGCTGATGGTCTAGGGTTGCCCATGTCCCTGACGCTCCATACCCTGCCGCTGACGCCCGCCCAGGAAAAGGCGGCCCGCCGCGTCAACGCCACGATGGCCGTCGCCCCGCGTCTCAAGCCTGACGGCTGGCGGTTGCGGCTGGGACAACGGCTGATGCCGATTGCTGCTCCGGCTCTCGGTCGCGTCGGAGCCATGGTTCTCAAGCGTCGCGGCGTGCGCGTCTCCGCCGTCAGCCTGGACGCCAGGCATCCGGTCCGGGTCCGCATGCTCGAACCCTCGCTCCAGCCTCGCGCCCTCCTGCTCGATTTCCATGGCGGCGGCTGGGTGGTGGGTAGCGCCGCCCTCAACGACCGCCTGACCGGTCACTTCGCGGAGGCCGGTTTCGCGGTCGCCTCCGTCGACTACCGTCTCCTCGATGATGTTCGGCAGATCTGGATGCCCGACGCTGTCGAAGACTGCGCTACGGCCCTGCGCTGGGCGCTGCACGAAGGCCGCGACCGTTTCGGTGTCGACCAGCTCTTCCTGATGGGCGAGTCCGCCGGAGCCCATCTGGCCGCCCTTGCGCTGCTGAGGTTGCGTGACGAAGGCGAGGCGCGTCTACCGCCCTGCATCTTCGTTCAGGGCGTGTTCGACCTGTCCGGGACGCCGGCGGTCCATGCGGCGGGGTCCGAGACCCTGCTCTTCGACGGCCCTAATCTACCACGCGATCTCGCCCGTCTGACGCCCGGTCTCGACGAGGCTGGCCGGCGGGCTCCGGACCTGTCTCCACTCCATGCAGATCTCACCGGTCTCCCGCCCGCGCTCTTCGTGACAGGCGAGCTTGATCCCTTCCGCGACGACAGCTTGCTGATGGCCGAGGCCTGGGGTCGTTACGCGCGCGTCGATCTCCTCGACATTCCGACCGCTCCACACGGCTTCCAGCATTTCGGTGCCCCCACCGCAGCCCTCGCCCAAGCGTTCATGCGGCGCTGGATCGACGAAACCGCCGCACTCGAACCCGTTTCTGTGGAAAATCCATAGCGCTGATATCTATGGTGAATTTTAATCCGCCCACAGATATACACAGCCTTGTCCACCGCTCGGCATAAGCCTTTGCACAGACGGGGAAATTCGGACGCTTGCCGTCTAACGGATTTGGCGCGAACGTCAACAGGCCGAGGGACACGGCGGCGCGGAAATCCGGTGAGAACCGGGGCTCAAGCGGGTCGGTCCGGCTCTCTGACCAGACGGTCTTCCACTGGCGCCCTCGGGCGACGAAGCGAGACGGGACGGCAGGATCCAGGCTCTGAAGGGCGGAACCGCTTCGGCGGGGAGGCCCGGCAAGGGAACCGGATCGGGATCGATGAACGACGGCGGGGACGCAATCCTCGACGGACCGGCATCGGACAGGAGCCGCCAGGATACAGCGGACCATCTCCGGGGCTTGCCTCGCGGGTGCTGAAGCCAGGGCCCTGAACCTCATTGGCCAAGTCCAACCCGGACTTGGCGAGGGGACGAGAGTGTCGGTTCGCCGGTGCGCTCGTCCCCTCGCTCAATTCCGGGCCCCGGCTTCGAACCGCACCTTCGTTCGCCTTTCCTTCGCCGCCGCCGCACACTAGCTTGCGTCCCATGTCGCGGGACCAGAATCGACCTGTCATCGCTAGCCGACGCATCGTCCTTGCAGGCGGTGCGCTCGCAGCCGTGGCCACGACCCTGACCGGCCTCGCCTCCTGCTTCCGCTCCGAGGCGCCGGTCGACGACCAGGGCCGCGTCCGCATCCGCTTCGCCACCGACTGGCGCGCCCAGGCCGAACACGGCGGCTTCTACCAGGCCCTGGCGACGGGCCTCTATGCAAAGCGCAATCTCAACGTCCAGATCGTCCAGGGCGGACCAGGCGTGAACGTGCCCCAGCTGCTGGCCTCGGGCGCCGTCGAGCTGGGCATGGGCTCCAACTCCTTCATCCCCTTCAACCTGGTCGCCGAGGACGCGCCGGTGAAGGCCGTCGCCGCCTTCTTCCAGAAGGACCCCCAGGTCCTCATCGCCCACCCCGATCCGGAACTGAAGAGCATCGCCGATCTGAAGGATCGTCCCTTCCTTCTGGCCGACGCCTCGATCTCCGCCTTCTGGGTCTGGCTGAAGGCCAAATACGGCTTCACCGACGATCAGGTCCGCAAATACACCTTCAACCCCGCCCCCTTCCTCGCCGACGAGCGGGCGGTGCAGCAGGGTTATCTGACGTCCGAGCCCTATACGATCGAGAAGGTCGGCGGCTTCAAGCCCAAGGTCTTCCTCCTGGCCGACGAGGGCTATCCCTCCTACGCCGCCATGGTCCTGTCGCCGAACGGCTTCGCGCGTGACAACGCCGCCGCCCTGCGCAGCTTCATCGCCGCCTCGGCCGAGGGCTGGCGCGACTATATGAACGGCGACCCCAAAGAGGCCAACGCCCTGATCAAGCGCGACAATCCGGACATGACTGACGCGGTCCTGGCCCAGGCGCGCGAGGCCCTGAACGCCAACTCCATCGTCGAGGGCGGCGACGCGGCCCTTTACGGTCTGGGCACGATGACCGTCGAGCGCTGGCAGGCCTTCTTCGACACAACCTCGGGCGCCGGCGTCTATCCGCAGAACCTGAACTGGCGCAACGCCTTCACGGACAGCTACCTGCCCGGCCGTGGCTGAACCGGTCGCGGCCAGCCTCTCTGGCGTCGTCGTCGACTACGAGGACCGGGCGCCGATCGGCCCTGTCGACCTTTCCGTCGCCCCCGGTGAAATCCTCGCCCTTGTCGGCGCGTCCGGCGCCGGCAAGTCCACCATCCTCCGCCTGCTCGCCGATCTCGAACGGCCTCATGACGGCGCCGTCGTCCGCCAGATCACGCTCGGGGGAACCGGCTTCGTCTTCCAGAGCCCGACCCTGATGCCCTGGGCCGACGCCCGGACCAATGTCGCCCTGCCTCTGGAACTGACCGGCATTGCCCGCCCGGAGGCCCAGGCGCGCGCCGCTGACGCCCTTGCGGCCGTCGGCCTCGGCGATCGTCTGAAGGCCCGGCCGTTCCAGCTGTCCGGCGGCATGGCCATGCGGGTCTCCCTCGCCCGCGCCATGGTCACCCGGCCCGACCTCCTGCTGCTCGACGAGCCGTTCGCCGCCCTCGATTCCATCACCCGCCGCGGTCTCGTCGAAGACCTGCACCGTCTGTGGTCCGAGACCCGCCCCGCCATCGTCTTCGTCACCCATGATGTGGAGGAGGCCGTCTACCTCGCCCAACGCGTCATCGTCCTCGACGCCGCTACCGGCCGTGCCGGAGCCGCCATCCCGACACCGGGCCCGATCCCCCGCCCGCCGCATTGGCGCGCCGATCCTGCCTACCGCCAGACGGTCGAAGCCGTCGCCGGGGCCTTGGCTCTCGCCTCAGCCATGGCCCCGGTCGCATGACCGGCTTCGCCCACCGCCTCGCCCCCCTGCTCCTCCTCACCCTTCTGCTGGGCCTGTGGGAGGCCGCCTGCCGGCTGCTGCACGTCCCCATCTACTTCCTGCCGCCGCCCAGCGCCGTCGCCGTCGCCCTGGTCGAACGGGCGCCCGTCCTGGCCTCCTCCGCCTTCCAGACCTTCCGCATGGCGATCCAGGCCCTGATCGCGGCTTCGATCATCGGTGGCGGCCTCGCCGTCGCGGTTTCCCTGAGCCCGATCGCCGAACGCGCCGTCCGCCCCCTGGCGGTGGCGCTTCAGGTCACCCCCATCGTCGCCATCGCCCCCTTGGTGGTTATCTGGGCCGGGCTCGACAATGCCGAGTTCGCGGTCATTGCCCTCGCCGCCGCCGCCGCCTTCTTCCCCGTCTTCTCGGGCGTCCTGACCGGGCTCCAGTCGGCCGACGCGGATCTGGAGCGCCTGTTCGACCTCTATGGCGCGAACCGGATCCAGCGGCTGGTCCGGCTGCGCCTTCCGACCGCCCTGCCCTTCGCGCTCGAAGGCCTGCGCGTCGCCTCCGGCCTGGCGGTGATCGGCGCGGTCGTGGCAGAATTCGTCTCGGGCACCGGCCAGACGCAAGGTCTGGCCTGGCGCCTGCTCGAGGCCGGAAACCGTCTCCGGACGCCCGAACTTCTGGCTGCCCTGGTCTGGCTCGCCGCCCTCGGCCTGCTGCTCAATCTGGCGGTCGCCGCCGGGAGCCGTGAAATCCTGAAACAGCGTTCGGGCCGTTAGCCCCGGGTTAATGCGCCTTCGGATACCTTGGTCGGACGTTCCGTGCGAACGCGGGGAGTCCGATTTGCGCAACCGTTCCAACGTCCTGCCCGTGTTTGAGCGAAACATGCTCGCGCCGGTGCTCGCCGTCGGCGCCTGCCTCTTCGCCGCCTCCCCCTCACTCGCCCAGCAGGCGCGTCCCGGCGAGGTCATGGGCCTGCGCTACCTGACCTGGGCCGGCAAGCCCGACGCCCCCGCCACGACCTCCGGTGACAGCCTGCGCCGCTCCAACGCCGCCGGACCGCCCACGCCGCTGGCCGCCAACGGCGCCCGCTACCCCGGCATTCAGAACGCCTCGGCCCGTCCCTCGCGCTACGGTGTCGGCTCCGGCGCCGGCCTGACCCCCGCCTCCGCCTGGACCGGCTCCGGCCGCACGCCGGCTCCCGCCCCCGTCCCGCTCGCACTGGCTCCCGCGCCGCAGGAGGCTGCCCCTCGCGGCCCGATCCCCGTCTATTCCGCCCCCCAGGCGCCCCAGGTCGATCCCGCCGAACAGGCCCGCGCCGAGGCCGCCTATCAGGCGCAAATCCAGTCTCAGTACCAAGCCTGGTACCAATCCGAGGCCCAGGCCCAGTACGAGGCCCAGGTCCGCGCCATGCCGCAGCCGCAGCCGCAGCAGCAGGTCGTCCATACGCAGGCGCCCGCCGACGATCAGGCACCACAGCAGCCGCAGCTCCAGCAACGCGCCGACGCTGCGCCCGGCTATGACCCCATGGCACCGCGACGCGACGCGCCGATCTTCCGCATGCAGCAGCCGCAGGCCCAGACCCAGCCACAGGCGCCGACCGCCTCCACCCAGGCCAACGCCCAGGGCGAGGTCCAGTCGCCGGTCCTGACCCAGCCGGTCGCGGGTCGGACGACGGGCGGCCAGGCCTACGCCGGCGCTGAGCCGCCGCGTGAAGGTGTCCGCTACTATTCGGTCCAGCGCGCCGTGGGCCGTCAGCCGGACCCGATCGCCATCCCCGAATCCGTCTACCTCGACAACGCCCCCATCGACCTCGCCGAGCCGCCTGCGGCGCCGGTGCGCACCCGCACCGTCAACGGCCAGGCCCAGGTCGTCGTGCCCAATCAGGATCCCAATCTACCATGAGTGACGTCGCCGCCCCCCTCTCCGCGGCCGATGAGATCGCCCTGACGGAATCGCGCCTTCCCGCGCTGATCGCCCTGGCCCAGGAGCCCTCCAGCGACAGCCGCCGCGCCCTGCTGCGCGAGCTGACCGACCACTTCTTCGGCTCGACCCTGCGCACCGCCAAGGAAGACGAACTCTACGGCTCGGTCCTGTCCGACCTGTCCGCCGACATGGAGATCGCGGTTCGCAAGGAGCTGTCCAACCGCTTCTCGGCCCGCGCCGACGCCCCTCGCGCCCTCGTCCGGCGCCTGGCCAATGACGAGGCCGAGGTCGCCGACGCCGTCCTGCGCGCCTCGACCGTCCTGACCGAAGCCGATCTGCTCGGCGTCGTGCGTGTCCACGGCCAGGAGCATCTGCGCGCCGTCTCCAGCCGTCCGGAAGTGTCCGAGGCCGTCTCCGAAGTCATCGTCGAGCGCGGCGACGACGAAACCCTGGGCGCCCTGCTGCGCAACGACGGCGCCCGCCTGTCGCGCACGGCCTCCGAAACCGCCGTCGAGCGCGCCAAGGTCAATCCGGCGCTGCACGCCGCGACCGTCGAACGCAGCGCCCTGCCCGCCGACCTGCTCAACGAGATGTATTTCGTCGTCGAGGCCCGGCTGCGCCAGCACATCCTCGAGACCAACGCCTCGATGGACCCGGTCCTGCTCGAGGCCGCCCTGACCGCCGGCCGGGCCCGCGTCGCCACCGAGGACGGCGTCTTCCCGGCCGACTATGCCGAAAGCCTGGCCTATGTTCAGGAACTGGCCGCCGCCAACCAGCTGTCGCCCCAGATGCTGGCGCGCTTCCTGCGTTCGGGCTCGCGCACGCCCTTCCTGATCTCGCTCGCCCAGCTGGCGGACGTCGACTTCCACACCGCGCGCCAGATCATCGAGCGCCGCGAACTGGACGCCCTGGCCGTCATCTGCCGCGCCGCCGATCTGGATCGCGCCCTGTTCCTGACCTTCGCCGTGGTCATTCTCAACGACGACGGCGAGGCCATGGCCAAGGCGCACGGCTATGCCCGCCTCTACGCTGACCTGACCCGCGAACAGGCCAGCCGCACCCTGCGCTTCTGGCGCATGCGCCGCGGCGTTCAGGCGGCCTGATCTGCAGACGAAAACGCCCGCCTCCTTTCGGAAGCGGGCGCTTCAACCGATAAGTTCGGCGAACTACTTCTTGCCGCGGGTCGCGCGGGCTGGCTTCCGGCCGCCCTGGCCCAGGCCCATCTGCTTGGCCAGGTCCGAACGCGCCTTGGCGTAGTTCGGGGCGACCATCGGATAGTCCTTGGGCAGGTTCCACTTGGCGCGATATTCTTCGGGGCTCATGTCGTACTTGGTGCGCAGGTGGCGCTTCAACGACTTGAACTTGCGGCCGTCTTCCAGGCAGATCAGGAAGTCGGGGCTGATCGACTTGCGGACCGGAACCGCCGGTTCCTTGGGCTCGGGCTCGACTTCGACGACACCGGTGGAGACTGTCGACAGGGCGGCGTGAATATTGGCGATCAGCGCGGGCAGGTCGTTCGCCGCGACGCTGTTGTTGCCGACATAGGCCGACACGATGTCCGCCGTCATCTCCAGAAGTTCGCTCTTGTCGTCCATATTCGTCGTTTCCACTTGGCTAAACCCCATTGACGACTGACATCGCCATCACAATCGTGATTCCGCCAATACTGACGTTCGTTCGGGAAAGCAATGGATGTCGATTTCTGGACGCCGCCTCACCCGTTTTCTGTGTTTCGTCCGAGAAACGGGGAGTTCACACTATCGGCCGAAGTTTTCCGCCAGGGCCATCATCGCCGCGCGTTCAGGCGCTGAATATTCGTCCAGGGCTTCATTCTCACCCTCACGTATGGCCTTGAGCAGTGCGGGCGTCAGGGCAGAGGACAGCGACCAGTTCCAGTAACGCAAAACCGTCTGGGCACGGTCGACCGCCAGCATCTCGAAGGTGATGCAGACACGGTCCCACACCGGATCAGCCGCCCCATCGGCCGTCGTCTCTGGCCGACGCATCGAACGCCACAGATTCAGCAGGTCGATCCGGCTCAGACCCGTCGCCTTGCACAGGATGGCCAGGGGCTCGCCGCCCGTGTCGCCCAGGATCTTGGCCCCGGTCAGCGGCTTGATCCCGGCCAGATACGCGATTTCCGAGGCGAGTTCGCGCGTCAGCCCACCCTGCCCCGCCACGGCGACGGCATGCTCCAGACTGTCATAGGGCGACTTGGCGATGGCGGCGCGGTTGCGCTGGCGGCGCTCGATGAACTGCAGGGCCTTGCGTGACACGGGGTCGGCCCAGCCCTCCTCGGCGGCCATGGCGAAGACGTCCTCGACGACCTCCTGCATGACCTCGCGCGAGACGGCGAAGCGCTGGAGGATGGTCTTGCGGTCCTCGGGACTGCTCCACCAGAACATCACATAGGCCCCCGAAGGCCTCAGTTCGCTCCGACGCAGCAGATGGGCGCACAGACCCGGCGTTTGGCGACTCAGGCTGACGATGCTCTCTACCGCCCCCTGTGAAATCCGCGCGGTCGTATTGCGCAGCAGGGCCTCGATCACCGCCGTTTCCTCGAACCCGACCAGGGTCTCGGCGACGACCTCGGACAGGCCACGACGGCTGGCGATCAGGAAGCGGTGCTCGGGCCCGGCGTCGCGGGCGCAGGCCACCAGATCGGCGTCGGTCAGGGAGGCGCACTGTTCGATCAGCAGGCCGGCGATGGCCGGGTCGTCGCGCAGCAGCATCCGCGCCAGGCTGTTGGGCAGTTCCGACAGCGGGGCCAGCCGTTCGGCGACGCGCTTGCGCTCGCGTGGCTCGGCCAGCCTCAGCATCTCGACCAGCAGGTCGCCGGTCACCGCGCGCTCGAAGGCATTGATCCGGCTGGCGGGCAGGGAGACGACGTCAGCCAGCCGCTTGAGCAGGGCGTGCCGGGCCCGGACCGCGGGCTGCGGCGCTTCGCCTTCAGGAATGACCGCAGGATCGGACATGGTCGAAGGACCCTAGGCCGCGCCGGTTAACCGCTGATGACGCCTGTCAAAGCTCCCGATCAGAGACCTTCGAACAGGGCCGTCGACAGATAGCGTTCGGCGAAGCTGGGGATGATGGCCACGATGGTCTTGCCCGCGTTCTCGTCCTTCGCCGCCAGGCGGAAGGCGGCGGTCAGGGCGGCGCCCGAACTGATGCCCACCGGCACGCCTTCGACACGGGCGACCTTGCGGGCCATGTCGAAGCTGTCCTCGTTGGAGACCTGTTCGACGTCGTCGATCACCGAGCGGTCGACGATGGCCGGAATGAAGCCGGCGCCGATGCCCTGGATCTTGTGCGGGCCCGGCTCGCCGCCCGACAGGACCGGAGAGGCCGTCGGCTCGACCGCCACCATCTTCACCGACGGCTTCTTGGCCTTCAGGGCCTGGCCGACGCCGGTGATGGTGCCGCCGGTGCCGACGCCGGCGATGACGATGTCGACCGCCCCGGCCGTGTCGTTCCAGATCTCTTCCGCGGTGGTCACGCGGTGGATGGCCGGATTGGCCAGGTTGTCGAATTGCGAGGGGCTGACCGAGTTAGGGGTCGAGGCCAGCAGCTCCTGCGACCGGGCGATGGCGCCCTTCATCCCCTTCTCGGCCGGGGTCAGCTCCAGCTGGGCGCCCAGCAGGGCCAGCATCTTGCGGCGCTCGATCGACATGCTCTCGGGCATGACCAGGATCAGCTTGTAGCCCTTGGCGGCCGCGACGAAGGCGAGCGCGATGCCGGTGTTGCCGCTGGTCGGTTCGACCAGGACAGTGTCGGCGGTGATCTTTCCGGCTGCTTCCAGCGCCTCGACCATGGCCACGCCGATGCGGTCCTTGACCGAGGCGATCGGGTTGAAGAACTCCAGCTTGGCCAGGACCGTCGCCTTGGCCCCGTACTCTGCCGACAGGCGCGGCAGGCGCACCAGGGGGGTGTCGCCGATGGTGTCGATGATCGAGTCGTAGATCTTGCCCCGGCCTTTGGTGGCGTGGCGGCTGGCGTCATATGCGGACATGGGGCGTCTCCGTCGTTCGAGGTCGTCTTCAGATAGGCCGCATACGCCGATCGCAAGGCGCAGCTAAGCGATTTCTGATCGCCGCCATGCGAGATTTCGTGAAGCGTCAGTCCCGATCCGGCAGCCAGCCGGCCGCCTTCAACCGCGCGACATGAGCGCGCGACACCGGCGCCTCCAGACCGGTCTTCAGCTTCAGACGCAGATTGCGGCCGTCCTCGATCACGCCCTCGACCGCCCGTCGCGCCACCCACCACGAGCGGTGCACCTGCATCCCTTCGATATCGCCGACCTCGGCCATGGCCTTGCCCAGCGGCATCAGGACCAGCATCGAGCCCTCAGCGGTGTGCAGCCGGACATAGTGGTCCTCCATCTGAAGCCCGATCAGGTCTCGGCCCAACCGCCCCGGCAACCGCCGCAGGATGACCGGCTCGCCCTTCACTTCCGCAGCTTCAGGCGCCGCCGTCCGCATCCGCAGCACCGCATAGAGACCGACATAGATCAGGCCGATCAGCACCGACTGCCCGTACCATTCGACCCAGCCCACGGCGTGACGGATGCCGGGCCAGAACCCCATGGCGATCAGCCGGCTCACGACGGTCAGCGGCAGACTGCCCACGGCGACCAGCATCGGCAGCCAGAGCCACAGCGGCAGCCGGACGCGGCGTGCATGGGGCCAGAGCCAGCGGATCGCGGCCCCGAACACCACGCCGCTCATCACGAAGACCAGGGTCCAGTAGACGATCCGCACCGGCAGGACGTCGTTGAAGAAGCTGCCGAACGGCCCGACGACGCCCAGCACCACGCCGGTCGCCGCGCAGGCCGCCAGATCGACGGCCCAGGCGCGCGTCGTGTTCAATACTTCTGGCGTGGGTCGCGTCATCCCGACCCTTATAGCCGCGCTCTCAACCGACGGAACCGTTCGCCGAACGACGCACCCGTTCGCCCATTGGCGAAACCGCAGTGGCGAGCCATCGCCGGACACCGGAACAGGAGACGCCCTCAACCCCGGAACCGACCATGCCTCAACCCGCCCCCTCGCCCCGAAGCCGGATCGCCTGCCTCGCCGGCTTCCTCCTGTTCGCCTTCATCCTTCTGGCCGTGATCGCCGGCCTGCCTCTCTCGGCTCACGCCCAGACTGACCGGCTCATCCCCGACCAGTCCTTCACCTTTCCCGGCGGCGCCGACGGCCCCATCGAGGCCGGAGTCTGGCTGCCCGCCACTCCCGCCGACGGAAAGCCGGTCCCGCTGATTGTCATCTCCCACGGCAACGGCGGCTGGTACCGCGGCCATCCCGATACGGCCCGCGCCCTCGCCGACGCCGGCTTCCTCGTCGCGGCCCTGACCCATCCGGGCGACAATTTCCGCGACCTCAGTCGCTCGACCCAACTGACCATGCGCGCGCCCCAGCTCAGCCGGCTGATCGACTATATGATCCGCGACTGGTCCGGACCGGTCGCCGTTGATCCGGACCACATCGGCGCCTTCGGCTTCTCGGCCGGCGGCTTCACCGTGACCTCGGCCATCGGCGGGGTGTCGGACGCCGTCGCCATCCGGGACCACTGCCTCGCCCATCCGGACTTCTTCGCCTGTCGCCTGCTGGCCCGACAGGGGATCGACATCGCCAACTGGCGTCCCGAGGCGCGCGACGACCGGATCAAGGCCGCCGTCATCGCCGCCCCGGCGCTCGGCTTCTCCTTCACCGGCGCCAGCCTCGCCTCGGTCCATATCCCGGTCCAGCTATGGCAGGCGGCGGAAGATGAAATCCTGCCCGCGCCCTGGAATGTCGAGCCGATCCGCGACCGACTGGGCGCCCGGCCGGAGTATCACCGCGTCGACGGGGCCATGCACTATGACTTCCTGCCGCCCTGCAGCCCCGGCATGGCAACCGAACTGCCCGACCTGTGCCGCTCCTCCCCCGGCTTCGACCGCGCCGCCTTCCATCGCACCCTCAACGCCGAGGTCGTGCACTTCTTCGAGGAGGCCCTGAAATAGGTGATGGCCCCCACCGAACTGGCCCCTACTTCATCCCTCGTTAACCATGATCCCGCATTCGTTAACGCCTGTTCCCGGGTGTGAATTTGCGCAATCTCGTCGCCGCCGTCGAAGCCATCGACCCGCTGGTCGTGACCGGAAAGGTCGCCGGCGTCAGCGGTCTGCTGATCGAGGCGCGGGGCGGCCTGTCGCGACTGGCCGTCGGGGCCCGGGCCGAGATCGTGCGGCGCGGCTCGACCACCCTGCCCGCCGAGGTCGTCGGCTTCCGCGACTCCAAGGCCCTGCTGATGCCCTTCGGTCCGGTCGAGGGCGTGGCCCCCGGCGCCGACATCCGCATCATCGGCGAACAGGCCTCGGTCAGGCCGACGACCGCCTGGCTCGGCCGCATCATCGACGCCTTCGGCAATCCGATCGACGGCAAGGGCCCCCTGCCCCAGGGCCCGGCGCCCTATCCCTTGCGCGCGTCGCCGCCACCGGCCCATTCGCGCGGACGGGTGGGCGAGCGTCTGGACCTCGGCGTCCGCTCGATGGACGTCTTCACCACCACCTGCCGGGGTCAGCGCCTGGGCATCTTCGCCGGCTCGGGCGTCGGCAAGTCGGTGCTGCTGTCCATGCTGGCCAAACAGGCGACCTGCGACGTGGTCGTGGTCGGGCTGATCGGCGAACGGGGCCGTGAAGTCCGCGAGTTCATTGAGGAAACCCTCGGCGAAGAAGGCCTTCGCCGCGCCGTCGTCGTGGTCGCCACCTCGGACGAGCCTGCCCTGAAGCGCCGCCAGTCGGCCTATATGACTCTGGCCATCGCCGAGTATTTCCGGGATCAGGACCTTGAGGTCCTGTGCCTGATGGACTCCGTCACCCGCTTCGCCATGGCCCAGCGCGAGATCGGTCTGGCCGCCGGCGAGCCCCCGACCACCAAGGGCTATACGCCGACCGTCTTCACCGAACTGCCCAAGCTGCTGGAGCGGGCCGGGCCCGGGCCGATCCGCCCGGACGGCACCACGGCCGGGCCGATCACCGCCCTGTTCACCGTCCTGGTCGACGGCGGCGACCACGACGAACCCATCGCCGACGCCGTACGCGGTATCCTCGACGGGCACATCGTCATGGACCGCAAGATCGCCGAGCGTGGCCGCTTCCCGGCCATTGACGTCCTGAAATCTGTCAGCCGGACCCTGCCCGGATGCCAGACCCCGCCCGAGCGCGAGCTGAACCGCCGCGCCCGCCAATGTTTGTCGGCCTATTCCTCGATGGAGGAGCTGATCAAGATCGGCGCCTACCGCGCGGGGGCCGATCCCATCACGGACAGGGCCATCGCCCTGAACCCCGCGCTGGAAGCTTTTCTGGGCCAGGACAAGGACGACGCCACGCGTCTTACCGATTCCTTTACCCGCCTGGAGGCAATCCTGAACCAGGGGATGGTGCAGTCGTAATCTGCACCGGTATTCGGAGAGACCGCTTATGACCGCCTGGGCCCATTCCCTGATCCGTATCTCGAACTATGAGGTCGAGACGCTGCAGAAGCGTCTGGCCGAGATCAGCGAGCGCCGCGCCTCCGCCGAGATGCGTCTGGCCGTGCTGGACGCCGAGGTCGAGATCGAGCGCGAGCGCGCCCGCTCGGACGCCGCCGCCAACATGCTTCTGGGCGCCTATATGAACGGCTGGAAGGCGCGCAAGGGCGTCGCCGAGGCCGATCTGGTCACCCTCGACGCCGAGGAAGCCGGCGCCCGTGACGCCCTGACCGACGCCTTCGGCGAGCTGAAGAAGTTCGAACACGTCGCTGAAATGACCCGGCTGAACGCCATCGTCGCCGCCGGCAAGCGCGAAACCGCCGCCTTCGACGAAATGGGTCTGCGCCGCCGCGCCGGTTGATGCTGGACCGGCGCGCCCTCCTCGCGCTGCCTCTCGCCCTGGCAGCGTGTGAGCGGTTCGCCTCGGCCGAACCCGCCGCTCCCCCGCCTGCCCGCCCCCTGAAATCCTTCGCCCCCTTCCCGGTCGGGGTCTGCGCCAAAAGCCCTCAGTTCGAGGACCCGGCCTGGGTCCAGCTCGTCACCACCCACTTCTCCCAACTCACGCCCGAGTGGGAGATGAAGATGGAATACATCCTGCCGGAGGGACGGCCGCGCGACATCGGCGCCTATCGCTTCGACGCCCCCGACGCCATCGCCGCCTTCGCCAAACACCACGGCCTTCGCCTGCACGGCCATACGCTGATCTGGTACGCGCAAGGCGAACAGGCCTTCGCCGGACTGGACCGTCCCGCCTTCACCGCCGCCTTCGATCGCTACATCGCCGCCGTCGCCGGACGCTATCGCGGCCAGGTCGTCAGCTGGGACGTGGTCAATGAGCCCGTCACCGACGAGGGCTCGGAACTCCGCGACTGCCACTGGAGCCGGACGCTGGGCATGGACGGCTATATGATCCGGGCCTTCGAGAAGGCGCGCGCGGCCGATCCCAATGCCATCCTGTTCCTCAACGACTACAACCTCGAAAACACGCCCCGGAAGGGCGCGACCTTCCTGAAGCTGGTCGAACGGCTGATGAAGGCCGGCGCGCCCGTCGGCGGTATCGGCAGCCAGTCCCACCTCGATATCCGCATCCCCGCCGGCCAGATCCGCGCCTTCTTCCGCGACGCGGCGTCGCTGGGCCTGCCGATCCATGTGTCGGAGCAGGACGCGTCCCTGCGCAGCGGCGAGCGCGTCGACCTGCGCAGCCGCAGCGAACGCATCGCACAGCAGACCGCCCGCGTCGGCGAACTGGCCGAGGCCTTCATGGCCCTGCCCGAACGCCAGCGCTTCGCCTTCTCCGTCTGGGGCGCGCGCGACACGGACAGCTGGCTGCGTCAGGGCGACCGCGACGACGGCCAGGACCAGCCCCTGCTCTTCGACGGCGCCGGGCGGCCCGGGCCGACGTATTCAGCGGTAGCGGGCGCTTTCGCCTAGGTTGTAAGCTCGGCCTCGGACGAGAGAGCCTTATGTCTGACCAACACGAGCCACGACGAGCATACATTCCCCTGTTGTGGCTCGTGGGTGGCGCCGCCGTCTTTCTCGCAAGTTGGCTGGGACCGAACCTGGCGCACCTCCACCGGGGCGGCCTGTTCTCTATGTCGCCCTTCTTCCATTACGGCTTGAGCGTCGGGATCTGGTTCCTGGCCTTCGCAGGCGGCTATCTCCTGATCGAACGTCTGCAGCTGCCGTTCGGCAGAACGGCTGCCTGGGCCCATTTTGGTTTGATGACCTCGGGCGCGGCGCTGATTATCGCGCCCTCCGTGGCGCTCGCCTGGCTTCCGGACAGCGCCACGGCCGCGGCCCCCGTTTCCCTGTTCCGGTGGATGAATGCCGTATCCCTCGTCGGCTACGCACTGACTCTTCTGGCCCTGTTGGTTTTCGTCGGCGCCTTGGGATGGTCTGTCTGGGCTAGGATGACCCCGCGACGCACCAGGCCTTCCGCCGGCTGAACATCGAAAGCCATGTCGGAACCCGCGTCAGGCTCAACGCCTTCCCCTGCCATGACCGCCATCGTCCTGCCTGAAGCGCTGCAGCGCCGCGTCGAGGCCGCCGCCGGAGGCTTTCTGCGTGCGGACGGCCTGCCTGTGATCGATTTCTCCGAGCCGAAGGGGGAGCCCGCTCTGATCGCGGCGGACTCCGTGTCGTGGCGGATCTTCAAGAACCCGATCGCCCTCTTCATCGGCGGGGTGGCGGCGGTGATCCTGGAGCTGGCCGAACCGCGCGTGCGCTCCGGGGTCTGGGACCACACCTCCTTCCGCACCGATCCGGCCCCGCGCCTGAGGCGCACCGGTCTGGCGGCCATGGTCACCGTCTATGCGGCCCGGTCCCAGGCCGAGGCCATGATCGTGAGTGTCAACCGCCGCCACGCCCGGGTCACCGGCACGGCCGACGACGGCCGCGCCTATGCCGCCGACGATCTGGAGCTGCTGGACTGGGTCCAGGCCACGGCCAGCTATGGCTTCATCGAGGCCTTCCACCGTTTCGCCCGCCCCCTGTCGCCCGAGGACCGCGACCGCGCCTGGGCCGAGGCCGGTCCCGCCGCCCGCCTCTACGGCGCGACCGGCGCTCCCGCCTCCCGCGCGCAGTGGCAGACCCGGCTGGAGGCCATGACGCCGAAACTGACCGCCTCCCCCATCGTGTTCGAGTTTCTGGACATCATGCGCGCCGCGCCCCTGCTGCCCGGCCTCGCCCGGCCCTTGCAGTCCCTGCTGATCCGCGCCGCCGTCGACCTGACCCCGCCAGAGGTCGCGCGCATCGTCGGGCTGGAGCCGCGTCACGGCCTGGCGTCCTGGCAAGCGCCGATCGTCCGCGCCGCCGCCCGGGCCGCCGACCGCCTGCCGCTGAAGGAGGCCCCGCCCGCCCAGGCCTGCCTGCGCCTCGGCCTGCCCGCGGACTGGCTGTATCGGCGCTGAAATTGAAAACGCCCGCCGGAGCGATCCGACGGGCGTTCATTTTTTAAAGGCCGTTTCTTCCCTGACGCTTACTGGTCTCGGGCCGAAGGCTGATCAGGCCGCGACGCTGTTGGCGGCTTCCGACGGGTCGCGCAGGACATAGCCGCGGCCCCAGACGGTTTCGATGTAGTGCTTGCCGCCCGCGGCCGTCGCCAGCTTCTTGCGCAGCTTGCAGATGAAGACGTCGATGATCTTCAGCTCGGGTTCGTCCATGCCGCCGTACAGGTGGTTCAGGAACATTTCCTTGGTCAGGGTGGTGCCCTTGCGGAGCGAGAGCAGCTCCAGCATCTGGTATTCCTTGCCCGTCAGGTGGACGCGGTGACCGTTCACCTCGACCGTCTTGCCGTCCAGGTTCACGGCGATCTCGCCGGTGTGGATGATGGCCTGGGCGTGCCCCTTGGAGCGGCGGACCACGGCGTGGGTCCGCGCGATCAGCTCGTCCTTGTGGAAGGGCTTGGTCATGTAGTCGTCGGCGCCGCCGCCGAACGTCTTGACCTTGGTTTCGATCTCGGTCGAACCCGACAGGATCATGACCGGGGTGTTGACCTTGCCGACGCGCAGCTGGCGCAGGACTTCCAGGCCGCTCATGTCGGGAAGGTTCAGGTCGAGCAGGATCAGGTCGTAGTCATAGATCTTGCCCAGATCGATGCCTTCCTCGCCGAGGTCGGTCGTGTAGACGTTGAAGCCTTCCGACTTCAGCATCAGTTCGATGCTCTGGGCCGTCGCGTGATCGTCTTCAATCAGCAGAACGCGCATTCACTGCCCCTCCAGGCAAAGCTTGATCATATGACCCGACTGTCCCGTCTCGGACACGCCCGGGTAACCTTGTTCGTGAGTTAACCGGTCAAAACCTTAAGAACAGTTAATGGCCGGTCATTGAGTCGAATCGTAGGCTGATTTGCGAATCCGCGTCGACCTCCATGAGTCAACGATTCCATTTTTCTTCGCGCATCAGGCGAGCCCGGTCGAAGGCTGCTGAAACCACAGGCGGAATCCGCTGACGCGCATAACCGCCCCACTCCAATCCCTGCCCCTGACTGGCGATGTGACCGCTTCTGACGTCATATAGGACGTTATTCCTATGATAGGTCAGGGACGCATTCACACTGCGATTCTCGATCAGGGAGTTCAGGACAATGTCGCAGGCAGGAATGGAAGAGGCGGGTTGGCGGGCGCCGGTAACGGAGGGCGATCGGACGCGGGTGGGGCTGGCGATGCAGTTGATCGCCCTGAGTTTCGACGTGCCGGTCGCGGCGATGAGCGGTGCGCGATTGGCGCCCAGGGCCTGCCGGGCCCGCTACCTCGCGGTCTATCTGGCTCATGTGGGGTATGGCTGGACGCTGGAACGGGTCGGTCTCGCCTTCGGCATCAACCGGGCGACCGCCGGCTCGGCCTGTCGCTGGTCGGAAGACGCGCGCGACGATCCGGCCATGGACGCCGCCCTTGATCGGATGGAGCAGACTCTGCGTCTGATCTGCGACACGCCCCGGCTGGAGCTGTCGGTCGGAGGCGCCGCATGACCGCCGAAGCCTCAAACCCTATCGAGCGCGCTCGCCGCATGCTGGCCCGGCCCGGCGCCTGGATCGACCAGCAGGACGGCCGCTATCCGATCCGGGTCGGCGGCGATCGCCGCTCGCGCGTCAGCCTGACACTGGACGAAGCCGGCTTCCGGGCCCTGGTCGCCGATCCGGGTCTCAGGGGCCGGGCAAACGGCGGCTGGACCGCCCGGCCCACCGCTGACGCCTCGGCTCCCGCCCCGGGCCGCCCCGGGATTCTGCCCGGCGAGATAATGGTGATGGAGGCTGACGGCCGGATGACGCCCCGCGCCGGCAATCTTGGCGAGAGCCCCATCGCCTGGCTCGCCCGGCGGCGCGACGCTTCGGGCCGCCCCTGGCTGACCCCGGCCGAGGTCGCGGCGGGCGAGCGGCTGAGGCAGGATGGAGAGCTGGCCGCGTCCGGCCCCTCCCTGACCATGCGCTGGGACGCCCTGCCCCGCTCGGGCGCCGGCTCGGCGGCGCGGGTCGAACCCGGCGATCGGGCCCTGTCGGCCGCCACCCGGGTCGAGGCCGCGCTGAACGCCGTCAGCCCCCGCGTGCGCGCCTTCGTCGTCCACGTCTGCCTTCGCAGCTCCAGCCTGCAGCTGGCCGAACGCGAGCTTGGCCTGCGCCGCCGTCAGGGCAAGACCCTGCTCAAACAGGGGCTGGAGGCGCTGGCGGAGCACTATGGGATCGGTTGAGCTTCAAGCCCCCGCCAGCGCTTCCTGACGAATCCGCCCCACCATCGAATTCAGCCCGTTGGCGCGCTGGCGGGTCAGGGCCTGGGGCAGACCCAGCCGGTCGAGCGCCGCCTTGGCGTCGAAGCCGAGGATTTCCTCGGGCGTCCGGTCGGAGAACAGGGACAGCAGCAGAGCGACATTGCCCTTCGAAATGGCGCTGTCGGAATCGGCGCGGAAGACCAGCCGCCCGTCGCGGCGTTCGGTCGCCAGCCAGACCTGGGCCGCGCATCCCGGAACCTTGTTGGCCTCGATCCGGTCGGCCTCGGCCAGGGGCTCCAGCCCCTTGCCGAGATCGATGACGTATTCGATCCTCTGTTCCCAGTCGTCGAACAGGTCGAAGTCCTCGACCATGGCGGCGAAAGTATCGGCAATGCTGGCGGCGGACGCGGTCATGAGGCGCCAGATAGAGGCCCCATCCCGCGAGGACAACCGCGGGCGCCGGTTGGGGACAAGTCGGGGCGGTAACCCTAACGGGCGACATGGTCCCCAGTTGCGACTCCTTCTCCCCTTGCACGGAGTCGCCTCAGGCGTGAGCGCCCTCGCCCCGACTCGCCGCCACAGCTAGGTTTCACGGTCGGGCGGTCCGCGCCCGACGCCCATCGGAACCCTGTCTTGAACCTCGCCCCCGCCCTCTCAGACCCCGGACGCGCCCAGGACGTGCGCGCCGTGGTCGGCTGGCATGCGGGCTGGGCCGGGGCGGCTCTGCTGCTGACGGTCGCGGCGCCCTGGCTCTCGCCGGGACTGCAAGGGACGGTGCTGGCCGGGCTGATCGGCCTGATCCTGCCCGGTCTGGCGGGCCTGTGGCTGGCCCGCGCCGACGGTCCCGGTGAGCGGGGGCTGGTGCTGGGCGTCTGGAGCCTGGCGGCCGTGGCGGCCTCGGCCCTGTCCGGCGGCCTGACCGGATCGCTGTCCGCCTTCGTCTTCATGCCCCTGATCGCGGGCATCCTGCTGGGCGGGCGGCTGCTGTCCCTGACCGGCGCCTTCGCCGTGGCCCTGTCGGCCCTGGTGGGCCTTGTCTCCGTCCTGCTCGGCGGCGCGCCCGGCGATAGCCCGACCCTGGCCACGGCCGCCGCCGTGATCACCGCCCTGTCGGCCGCGGCGGCCCTGCACATCGCCACCCGTCCGCGTGAGGACGTCGCCGGACAAGCCCGCGAGAGCCTGGCCCGCGTCGAGAGCGTCCTGGCCGGCCAGCCCGGCCTGACGCTGGTCATGGACCCCGACGGCCGGGTGCTCGGCGCCTATGGGGCCCCGCCCCCGGCGCTGGACGTCGACGCCCTGTTCAGCCAGGGCCTGATTGCCCAGGTCCACGCCCCGGATCGCACTCCGGTCCTTGCCGCGCTCGAGAGGGCTCGCGTCGGCATGGAGGCCCAGGTCATCTTCGCTCCCCGCATCGCCCTCGATCGGCGCGTCACCCTGGTGCTGCGCCGCCTCGACGGCAACGACGCTGCCGTCCGCCTGATCGCCCAGGCCTTCGACGGCACGCCCCAGTTCGCACGCGAGGCCAGTCTGGAAAGCGCCCGCGCCGAAGCCGAGGCCCAGAACGCCGGCAAGACCCGCTTCCTCGCCAATATGAGCCATGAGCTGCGCACCCCGCTGAACGCCGTGCTCGGCTTCTCGGACATCATGCGCCAGCGGCTGTTCGGACCCCTGCCCGACCGCTACGCCGACTATGCCGACAGCATCCACGAGGCCGGCGGCCATCTGCTGGACCTGATCAACGACGTACTCGACGTCTCCAAGATCGAGGCCGAACGCTATGAGCTGTCCGTCGAGCGGTTCGACGCGCGCGAGGCGGTCTCGGCGGCCCTGGCCCTGGTCCGTCTGTCGGCGACCGACAAGGGCATCGATCTGAACGGCGTCCTGCCGCCCGAGCCCCTGATGGTCGACGCCGATCAGAGGGCGCTCAAGCAGATGACGCTGAACCTGCTGTCCAACGCGATCAAGTTCACCCCGGCGCGCGGCTCGGTCACCCTGACCATCGACGCCATCGGCCCCTATATGGAGCTGGTCGTCGCCGACACCGGCGTCGGCGTCGCGCCCGAGGACCTGCGCCGACTGGGTCGTCCGTTCGAACAGGCGGGCGGAGCCGAACAGAGGGCGCAGGGCACCGGTCTGGGCCTGTCGCTGGTCCGCGCCCTGGCCGAGCTGCACGGCGGCCGGATGAGCATCGAAAGCACCCTCGGCGAAGGCACGGCGGTCACGGTGCGGATGCCGGTCGTCGGCCTGACGCGCGCCGCGCCGCCCGAGGGCGGAGCCGAGATCATCCCCCTGCACCCCGACCTGAACTCGGCCAACGACGCGGGCTGAAACGCCCCTAGAGCGACCCCATGGCGATGAAGGCGCGGCCGGCGGCGAAGTCCCCGGCCTCGAAGGTCGCACGGGCGATACTGCCGTCGCTGAACAGGAAGTCGACCGCGAACGGTTCGCGCGGATCCAGCTTCGACAGGGCGTCGGCGGTGTCCGCGGGGAAGAGCCAGGCGTCGCCCTGCGTCTTCTCGGGCTGCAGCAGCCCCTTGTCGGCCGGCAGGGTTCCGGCGGCGAAGAAGGCGCGGCGCATGGTTTCCGGCGGCATGGCCGCGACGCCCGGCGAGGTCATATAGGGGTGGGGCGCGCGTTCGACGTCGCGCATCACCACTTTCGCCGCATAGGGACGCGACTGGCCGACGAAGGAAACCACGGCCTTCAAGGTCTGGCGCTCGGCCCCGCCCTCGACATAGCCGAAGGTGACCGGCGAGGCGCCGACGCGGGTCGTTTGCATCAGCCGCCAGGTCGGGCTGGAGAAGGTGGTGCGGTCAGCGGTCCAGGCGGCGCGGCCGCCCGGGAAACTCATTTTCGCGATCCGCGACCAGCCGTCGAAGGCGTCGCTGACCCGGCCCTTGACCATGGCCAGTTGGGGATCCGCGCAAGGGGTTCGGGCGGCGCTCGTGCGGGCCCGTTCGGCGGTCTCGGCCAGGGCCACGTCGGTGGCGCCCGCACGGGCGGCCGCGCCGCGCGCCTGCCAGGCAGAAGCCGTCAGGGCGGTGGTCAGGGCCGGGTCGAACAGCCGGCACTTGGCGTCGGCGGCCAGGACGAAGCTCCGCTCGAAGTAAGGGACTGTCGCATCCGCCAGGGCGGTGAACGGCGCCGCCAGCATCGCCATGGCGAGCACGGTGGTTCTGGCGTATCGGGTCGCAGGGGCAGTCCTCATGACCCCGACCGTAGACCCATCGGGGTTCCGGTCCCGTTTCCGAGCAGGGTTAGCGATTTGCTTCTTTCCAGCGATCTCTGGGTCAGCGCCCTGATCCGCCGCGCCGAGCTGGCCGGGGCCAATGCGACGGTCGCCCGGCGTGGCGACCAGCGCGCCGGCACCGTCATCGTCAAGGCCTGGAACACGCTCGACCGCACGGCCCGGCTCTACACGGAAGCCTTCGGCCCCGACGGCGAACGCCTCTGGATCCAGCCCGTGACCAGCGAGTTCGAAAGCGAGCTCGACGCCTACATCCAGCGCCAGATCGGCTACGACCCCGACATCTGGGTGGTCGAGATCGAGGACCGCGAGGGGCGGCATTTCATTACCGAGGATGTGGCGAAGACCTGATCTTCTCACGTGCGCGCGAGGGCGACCCCACCGGTCAGAAAACCTTAACCGCGTTCGTGAACGGGACTGCAAGCGCACCGGGTCTAGGGTCGGTTTGTCGGCGAGAAGCGTCGGCGTTCTGGCGAGTAGGGCCCTATGCTGTTTCTTCTGAACGACGTCGTGTTCGATCTGGACGAGGCCACCCCGGTCACGCCCGCCGACGCGCGCCGGTTCGAGAAGCTGGGCTTCGACTATGTGCTGGAGCTCGGCTGCGAGCTGTTCGCCGAGGACCCGATGCTGCACCGGAATGATCCGGGCCGCGCCCGTCGTCTGGCCTGGCTGATCGCCGACCGCAGCCCCGAGATCAACGCCGCCCTGTTCGCCGCCCCGGAAGCCGACTGCGATCCCGACCTGGTCGAACCCCGCTTCTGCGCCCTGCCCGAGGCCGTGATCGGCCAGCTGGGCCGTCAGGAGAAGCGCGGCCGCCTCGACGCCGTCGCCGCCGACCGCGCCGTCTGGAACCGCATGGCGGCCTGAGCCGCCGGCGTCAGGCGTATCCGCTTGACGCAACCCCCGGCCACACTATGGCTTGACCCTCAAGTTGTAGGGATGCGGGGGCGTCTATGATCAAATCCATCATCGCGGGCGCGCGCGGTCTTTCGACGGCCGCCGCGGCCGGTCTCGCCTTCGCGGCCCTGACCGGCGCCGTCCCGGCCCACGCCGAATGGCTGAAGGCCGAGAGCGAACGCTTCATCGTCTACAGCGAAGGCAGCGAAGCCAGCCTGCGCCGCTACGTCCAGCACCTGGATACCTACGACCGGATCCTGCACATCTCCCTGAGCAATTCGATGGGCGAGCCGCCGCCGCGCAAGCTGCCGATCTATCTGGTCGGATCGCGCGCAGGCCTCGTCACTGTGCGCCCGGATCTCGGTCCCAACATCGTCGGCTATTACCTGACGGATGAAGAAGACATCTTCGCCATGGTCATCCGGGACAGTGACGACGACACCCTGCTGCACGAGTACGCGCACCACTTCATGTTCCAGAACGCGGCCTATCCCTACCCGGGCTGGTTCGTGGAAGGCTTCGCCGAATACTATGCCACGGCCGAGTTCAAGTCGGACCGCGTCCTGGTCGGCCAGTACAACGAGAACCGGGCCAGCTGGCTTCAGGGTGGAACCTGGCTGGACATGCGCCACCTGCTGTCGAACCGACCGGGCGGCCGGGCGCGGGGCAGCGAGACCTACTACCCCCTCGCCTGGCTCCTGACCCACTGGTTCTGGGGCAACGCCGAGCGGCAGGTCCAGCTCAACGCCTATCTGGTCGACGTCGGCGCCGGAACCGATCCGGTGGAGGCGATGCAGAAAGCCACGGGCCTGGACCCGGTCGGGCTTCGCCGCGCCCTGCGCCGCTATATGAGCGGCGGAATTCCGTACAAGGCTGTGGTGATGAACTTCCCCGAGGCCCCCGTCACGATCACCCATCTGCCCCGTTCGGCGGACGCGCTTCTGGTGCTCGGCCAGCGGGTGAAGGTCATGGACCCGGAAGACGATGACGCGGCCCGGGTTCTGGCCACGGTGCGCGAAAGGGCCGCGCGCTTCCCCGACGATGATCTGGCGACCCTGGTCCTGGCCCACGCCGAAATGAAACTGGGCGATCTGGCCGCCGGCCAGGCCCTGGCCACAAAGCTGCTGGAACGTGAGCCCGCCAATGTCGAGGCCCTGCAACTGCTCGCCACGGCCGCGATCAAGACCGCTCGCGATGCCGACGCCCCCGACGCCGGCGATCGCGCCATGGGCCAGGCCCGCGCCTTCCTGGGCCGCGCCTTCCGGGCGGACGAAGGCAATTTCCGCACCTATATGCTGCTGACCGACGCCCGCCGCGGGATGCCCAACTATCCGAACGACAATGACATGGCGACGCTGCGCTTCGCCTACACCCTGGCGCCCCAGCTGTCGGACACCGTCCTGCAACTGGCCTCCGCCTTGATCTACAAGGGCGACAAGGACGAGGCGCTCAGCCTGCTCCGCCCCCTCGCCAACGACCCCCACGGCGGCGGGGCCGCCTCGGCGGCCCAGTCGATGATCAACCAGATCAAGGGTGTGTCCGACGCGGACCAGGCAGCCGAAGACGATGCGCCGGCCGAGCCCGAAGACGCCGACACCGCCGGTGACGCCCAAGGGAGCTGATCGGTCCCTCAACGGGCGTCCCGCTTGACGGGAGCCGCGTCGCGTCACACGCTGGCCGTGGGCTGTATGAGTTGGGGATAGTCGGGATGTTGAAATCGATCGGAGCGCGCCTGCGCCCGTTGCTGGCGTGCGCCGCGAGCGCCGTGGCCTTGATGGCGGTCGCCGCGCCCGCCCATGCCGAATGGCTGCGCGCCGAGAGCCCGCACTTCATCGTCTATGGCGACGTCAACGAAGGCGAGTTGCGCAGCTATGTGCGCAAGGTCGAGCGCTTCGACGCCATGCTTCGCCTCTACTACCCGGTGGCCAACGATCGCGAGAGCGGCAAGCTCGAGATCTTCCTCGCCCACGGCATCGATGATCTGAGGAAGATCTATCCGGGCCTCGGCGGGTCGGTCGCGGGCTTCTATTCCGGCGACGTGGACCGGATCTTCGCGGTCGTCGACCTGACCCGATCCGAGGGACAGAGCACCCTTTTCCACGAATACAGCCACCACTTCATGCGGGCCAATATGGCCGGTGACTATCCGGGCTGGTTCACCGAGGGCTTCGCCGAATACTACGCCACGGCGGACCTGGGCCGCGACCGGGTGCGCATCGGCATGCACAGCCCCGGCCGGATGAACTCCCTCACCATGGCCTTCAACGAATGGGCCCCGATGGAGGCGGTTCTGGGCAAGACCGAGGTGCCCCGCACCCTGGGCCACAGCTACTACGCCCAGGCCTGGGCGATGACCCACTACTTCATGAGCACGCCCGAGCGGCAGCAGCAGCTGGCGGCTTATCTCCGGGCCCTTCGTCTCGGAGGCGACCCGGTGGAGGCCTTGCAGACGACCGTCGGCATGACCCCGAACCAGCTGCAGAACGCGATCCGCTCCTATGTGAACGGCCGCATCACCTATTTCACCCCGCTGCAGGCGATCGAGGGGCCGACGGAGGTCGCGATCGCGCCCATGGCACGCAGCGCCCGGGATCTGATCTGGCTGGATCTGCGGATGGACCGTCTCGGCCCCGACGGCAAGGCCGAAGCCCTGGCCCAGGTGCGCGAACGCGCAGCCCGTTACCCCGGCGATGCCTTCGCCGAGGTGGTCCTCGCCAAGGCCGAGATCCAGGACAAGAAGTGGGACGCCGCCGAAGCCGCCGTGGCGCCTCTGGTCGCCGCCGACGCGGTCAATACCGAGGCCCTGCGGTTGACCGCCATCGCCCGCATGCACCGCGCGGACGAGGACGGGGTGGCCCCAACACAGCGAGCGACCTTATATCAGGGCGCCCGCCGCCTTCTGGCGCGCGCGGTCCAGGCTGATCCCACCGACTATCGCATCTATCTCGGGCTGGACGAGTCCCGCAGAGGCGGCCCCGGGTATCCGACCGACAACGATCTCGAAGTCCTGCTCGCCGCCGAGGAATACGCGCCCCAGGTGGATACGGTGCGCCTCCTGGCCGCCCAGGCCCTGGTCAACAAGGGCATCTACCGGCAGGCGATCGAAATTCTGGCTCCGGTCGCCAGCAATCCGCATGGTGACGAGAGTTCCGCTCCGGCGCGGGCGCTCCTGGCCCAGGCGCGAGAAAAGGCCGGACTGGCGCCGACAAGCGCACCGCCGCCTCCGCCGGCCGACGCGGAAGGCGACACGGCCGCGTCGGGGTCCTGAGTTCAGGTCAGGCGGCGAACCTTCCCGAACGGTTCGCCGTCAAACCAGGACGTTGAAAACCACATGCACCACCAGCGCGGTGGCGACGATGAAGCCGAAGCCGCCCATCACGCACAGGAAGGGGTGGTTCGTCTTTTCGTGGTCGGAAGAGGCGGGCCGGGCGAAGGTGTCGTCCGACGGATCGAGCAGGGCCATGGTCGTTTCCTTTTTCCCGCGCGGCGCCCGACTGCGTGGCCGGAAACGTCTCGTGCGGATCGAAGGATGACTCCAAAAACCCCTGCTGGCGAGGGGTCTTTGTGGATTTTATCGACAGTTCGTCGATAGGGCTTTGCCGAGCGGCTCGCGTGACTTCCGGGGCTCGACACGCTAGGTGCGCCCACCATGTCGAAACTGACCCTGCCTGAAGAAGCCGCGCGCCGCCGAACCTTCGCCATCATCGCGCACCCGGACGCCGGCAAGACCACCTTGACCGAGCACCTCCTGCTGGCCGGCGGGGCCATCCGCGCGGCGGGCGCCGTGCGGGCCCGCGGCGAGAACCGGCGCACCCAGTCCGACTGGATGAAGATAGAGAAGGAGCGCGGCATCTCGGTCTCGGCCTCGGTCATGACGTTCGAGCACGACGGCAAGATGTTCAACCTGCTCGACACCCCGGGGCACGAGGACTTCTCGGAAGACACCTATCGCACCCTGACCGCCGCCGACTGCGCCATCATGGTGCTGGACGCCGCCAAGGGCATCGAGCCACAGACGCTGAAGCTGTTCGAGGTCTGTCGTCTTCGGGATATCCCGATCATCACCTTCATCAACAAGCTGGACCGCGAGGCCCTGGACCCGATGGAGCTGCTGGACCAGATCGCGTCCCAGCTGCAGCTCGACCCCGCCCCGATCTGGTGGCCGGCCCAGAGCGGCAACCGCCTGCGCGGCATGATCGAGGTCGGGACCGGAAACTTCCAGCCCTATGCCCGCAAGGTCCCCGGCGCGGTCGAGGACGCGGGCCACCCCGAAGCCCTGCACATCGACGCCGCCTCGCAGCATTTCGAGGCGGGCGAGCTGGGCGAGCTGCGCGAGGCCGCGGAGCTGGTCGAGGGCGGTTATCCGGCCTTCAACCAACAGTCCTTCCTCGAAGGCCATATGACGCCGATCCTGTGGGGCTCGGCCCTGCGCCACTTCGGCATCGACGAACTGCTCAAGGCCATCGGCGACTGGGCTCCGCCGCCCAAGACCATGAAGGCCCAGAAGGCCGCCCCGCCCGAGACCCGCAACGCCCCTGCTCCCGTCGACCTGACCGTCGAGCCGGGCGCGAACGAAGTCACCGGCTTCGTCTTCAAGGTCCAGGCGAACATGGACCCCAACCACCGCGACCGGATCGCCATGTTCCGCATGGCCTCGGGCAGCTTCAAGCGCGGCATGAAGCTGAAGGTCCAGAACACCGGCAAGCAGCTGTCGGTGAACGCCCCGATCATGTTCTTCGCCTCGGACCGCGAACTGGCCGAGGACGCCTATGCCGGCGACGTGATCGGCATCCCCAACCACGGCGTTCTGCGGGTCGGCGACAGCCTGTCCGAGAGCGGCATGGTCCGCTTCGCCGGCCTGCCCAACTTCGCGCCGGAGATCCTGCAGCGGGTGCGGGTCAAGGACCCGCTCAAGGCCAAGCATCTGAAGAAGGCGCTGGACGGTCTGGCCGAAGAGGGCGTGACCCAGCTGTTCCGTCCGGAGCTGGGCGCGGACTTCATCGTCGGCGCCGTCGGCCAGCTGCAGTTCGAGGTCATGGCCGACCGGCTGGGCGAGGAATACGGCCTTGAGGTCATCTTCGAGCCGAGCCCCTACGCCGAGGCCCGCTGGGTCAACGGTTCGGACGCCGACGTCGAGGACTTCGCCTCCAAATACCGGCCCCAGATGGCCCGCGACATCGACCAGGCCCCGGTCTTCCTGGCCAAGTCGAGCTGGGAGACCGGCTATGTCGGCGAGCGCTTCCCCAAGGTCGTCTTCACCAAGACGAAGGAACGCGGCTGACCGGCGCGAAAGTTGTGCGCCCGGTTCAACGAACGGTGGACCGGCCCCGATAAAGCGGCTTTAGGGTGAGGGCTCTCGGGGGAGTTCCATCTTGTCGTCAGTCGCCCAACGTCTCTTGTTCGCCCCGGTCTTCGCCCTGGCGCTGACCGCCCTTACGCCCCTGTCCGCCCTGGCCGAATGGCGGCGCGCCCAGAGCGAGCATTTCGTCGTCTACAGCGACGGCTCGGAACGGGCCCTGCGCGACTACACGGCCAAGCTCGAACGCTTCGACCAACTGCTGACCGCCCGCTTCGGCGGCGCGCGTGCGGAGGCGCGCCGGCTGCCGGTCTATCTGGTCGGTGACGGGAAGGCCTTGCGCGTGGCCGTGCCGGGCCTGCCGCCCGGCATCGCCGGCTACTACTCCAGCAGCGACAACGATGTCTTCGCCGTGCTGATCCGGGGCGATGGCGACGACATCTTGCTGCACGAGTACAGCCACCACGTCATGGCCCGGTCCGGGGACGTCCCCTATCCGGGCTGGTTCCGTGAGGGGTTCGCCGAGTTCTTCGCCACCGCGACGGTGAGCGAGGCGGGTTCGGCGTCGTTCGGCCTGCCCAATATCGGGCGCCTGCAGGCCCTGGCCCAACAGCGCTGGCTGCCGATGGACGTGGTGCTGCGCGCTGACAGCTCGCTGGGCGTCGCCGGCCAGCAACAGATGGGGATGTACTACGCCCAGTCCTGGGCGCTGACGCACTGGCTGGTGACCGACGCCGCGCGGATCCGAAACCTTTCCGCCTATGTCACGGCGGTCAATAGCGGCCGGGATCCTGTCGAGGCCTGGCAGGCGATCTTCGGCATGACGATGGATCAGCTGACGGCCCAGCTTCGCGACCACGTCCGGGGTCGCCTCACCTACGCCAAGCTCGACATTCCGCCGATCAGGCCGGTCATCACGGTGACGACCCTGTCGCCCGCCGCGGATACGGTCATCCTGCCGGCGATCAACGCGCGGTCCTGGAACCCCGAGGCGATCAACGGCCCCGCGCTTCTGGCGACGCTGCGGGCCGCCGCGGCGCGCTTCCCCGACGATCCGCTGGCCCTGGTCGCCGCGGGTCGGGCGGAAATGCGCTGGGGCGACGAGGCCGCCGCCGAGACGGCTCTGACCCATGCGCTCGACCTTCAGGGCGACAATGTCGAGGGCCTGATCCTGATGGCCGACCTGAGCACCAAACGGGGCCTCGACGCCACGGAAGACGCTGAACAGACCCGGCAGTTTGAGTTGGCCCAGGGCTTCGTCGCCCGCGCCCTGGCGGCCGATCCCACCGACCAACGGGTCCACAACGCCCAGAGGCGCGTCCGCCGGTATGTCCGGGATTGAAGCTGGGCAGGCCTTCCTTCCGCCTTCCCGCCGTGGTTCTGTGTCGCCATGTCCGCGATCTGGATCGCCACCCTTTTGAGCGCCCAGACCGCCGCCCCGGCGGCGCTGATCTCCTATGACGAGACGGTGCGGTGCGCGGGCCTGACCCAGGCCGCCTCCGAACTGGAGGGCGGAGAGTCGGCCGAGGGCAAGGCCCTGTCGGACGCGGCCCTCTACTGGTCCCTCGCCGCGACCCAGGCGGCCCAGGCCTCGAACCGGAACGCGACCGTCGCCGACGCCGACCAGAACCGCGCCCGCATCCGGGCGGTGCAGCAGCTGAACGCCCGCGACGGCGACGCCAAGGCGGCCCTGCAGCGCTGCCGCACCCGCACACCCGACCTGGGGTGATACCCGATGGCGGAATCCCCCGCGTTTCCGGACAAACCTGAGCTGAACCGCCCGAGCGGCCCTGCGTTTGCGTGGGGCCCCTCAGGACCGCCCCCGCGGTCCCGAAGCGGGACGACCGAGAGGCTCACGAGGCGCATGTTTGAATTCGGCAGGGATCTGAGACGGCTGTTCGCCCAGGCGCGCGAGAGCGAGGACCTGAGCTGGCTGGAGCTGATCGGCGTGGATCTTCTGGCCGTCGAGGCCCGCCAGCAGTGCACCGACGCGGGCCGGGTGTCCTGCTCCAAGCCCCATCCCGCCTGGCTGCGCGGCGCCGCCCTGTGGCGCGAACACGCCCGCCGCACCGGCTCGGCCGACAGCATCCGCAAGGCGCTGGGCGCCGCTCTCGACGCCGCGCGGCAGGCCAAAACCAACGACGAGATCGCCCGGGCCGCCATCGAGAAGGCCCTGACCCTGCTGCTGCGCTTCGACCTTTCGGGCGGGCGCGGCGTGCTGGACATGGCCGCCGAGGCCGTGCCCGGAACCCGGGAATGCCGTCCGGCGACCGTCGCCCTGATCTCGGCCGTCCACGCCCGCATCCGCTCGCGTCAGGCCCGCTTCGAAGACGACGAGAAGGACGGCTCCGGCGCCCTGATGGCCGCCGCGGCCCTGCTGGACGCCGCCATCCACGAGATGGACCGCACCCGGGCCGGCAATCTGGACGAGCTGCGGATGGACCGCGCCGCCCTGGCCCTCGAGGTCGGCCTGACCCGCCGCGACCCCAATCTGCTGGATCAGGCCGGGCGCGAACTGCTGCGTCTGGTCGAGAGCGCCTCGCCCGACTATCGCCCCCTGACCCGCGCCCGGGCCCTGACCCTGTGCGGGGCCGGGATGTCGGCCCTGGGCGCCCTGGCCGACAACGAGGCCGCGCGCGATCAGGGCCGGGCCATGTTCGACGCCGCCGCCGACCAGTTCACCCCCGACCACAGCCCGCTGGACTGGGTCGTGATCCAGATCGTGCGCGGCGGCGCCCCGGGCGCCGTCTCCCTAGCCGCCCTGCGTCAGGCCGAGGCCCTGACCGCCGGCCAGTCGCTGGTCGTCGGCGCCATGGCCCGCGACATGCTGATCGAGGGCGAGATCGCCGCCGCGACCTCGACCGGCGACGTGCCGCGTCTGACCGACGCCGAGACCGCCGCCCGCATCCGCCTGGCCAGCAATCCGTCGGAGCTGGACTGGGCCGTGGAACAGATCGCCATGGCCCGCATCGCCCGGGCCCGCGCCCTGCTGACCGGTTCGGACGACAGCGCCGCTTCTCTGGCCCTGCTGGAGGCCGCCGAGGTGGCCTCGGACCACGGCCTGCTGGACCTCGCCGCCCGCGCCCGGTCCCTGTTGGCGGTGCGGCTGACCGCCTGACCAGCTTCACCATAGCGTGCTAGCTCTGGCGGATGCTGAACCGTCTGCCCTGGATGCTGGTCCTGTTCCGCCTCGCGGCCGGGCCCGCCATGATCGGTCTCGCCGTTCTCGGGCGACCCGGCCTGTGCGCCCTGCTGCTGGCGCTCGGCGTCCTGTCCGACATCTTCGACGGCATCATCGCCCGGCGACTGAAGGTCGCGACCGAGGCCCTCAGAACCTGGGACAGCCGCGCCGACGTCGTCTTCTGGATCTCGGCCTTCGCCGCGGTCGCCATCGCCCGCCCCGGCCTGATCCCCCTGCTCTGGCCCGCCGCCGCCCTGATCGCGGCGCTGGAGATCGCCAACCATCTGGTCAGCTTCGCCCGCTTCCGTCGCGAGGCCTCGCCACACCACTATCTGTCCAAGCTGTTCGGACTGGGTCTGTGGGCCCTGGTCACCCAGGCCCTGCTCACAGGAGGCGCCCTGCCGACCCTGTGGATCGTGCTCGCCCTCGGCGTCGCCTCCCAGATCGAGGCCTTCGCCATCACGATGCGGCTCAGGGAATGGCGTTGTGATGTGCCTTCGGTGTTCAGCCTGAAGGGCTGAGGCGACCGTCAAACGTCGTAGCCGGAGAATATAAAAACGGGCGCCAAACCGTGCCAAACCGTGCCAAACCGATTTTCGGTCTGAGCGAAATCAGTAGCTTGTCAGACCGCCTGATGGGCGCCCTGCCCCATTATGCGAAGTTCCGGCTGCCTGTCGGACATACGGAAACGCCTCCCCCAAACCTGTCAAAGACCGTCGGGGCGACATGGGTCGGCGGTGCGGGCGGCGCAAGGTTAAGTCAGGAATAAATTCCTGAGCCCACATCCCATAAGGGGCTCCTGCTCTACCAAGCGCGACCATTGCACGGGGCGCTCAACCCTGACAATCATCCCGCCATGAACGTTCAATCGAAGATTGCCCTGTTGTCCGCGGCAGCCACGGTGTTTGCGTTATGCGGCTGCGCTGGATCACGTGAATTACACGCCCTGCCCAGTAGCGCCTTTGATGAGCAGATCAGCCAAGCCGTTCCTATCGGGACGAGTATATCCGAGGCGCAAGGTTTGCTGATTTCAAAAGGCTATCGTTGCTTTCGCGGCGAAGGCTCAGATCCAAGGCCGCTCATAGCTTGTGTCAGTCGGGCGCGTACCTTGGGGAAGCTCACACCGAAAGATTGGCAAATCAAGTTATACTATGACGCCAATGACCGAGTGATCGACATCGTTACGAGCGTCTATCCCGCGTACGACTGGCGCATCAGCTAGGGTCGGCACGCCATGTCCGCGTCCCAGCCATCGCGGATCTCATCTTTGAGCGAACAGGCTGGGAACAGCCTCCGACTGCGGTCAGCAGAGCGAGGATGAAGGAAGGGCGCATGGCGGGCTCCGCCCCCTGCCCTAGCCGCCCACCGCCACAAACGCCCCATTCTTGAACCCCGGCTTGCCGTAGGCCAGGCGCTGGCCGTCGGCGCCGAGGACGCGGCCGCCGGCGGCTTCGAGCACGGCCTGACCGGCGGCGGTGTCCCATTCATGGGTCGGGCCGGTGCGCGGATAGGCGTCGAAGCGGCCCTCGGCGATCAGGCAGAATTTCAGCGAGGAGTCCGTGCCCTGCCATTGGGTGCAGCCGTGGCGGGCGGCCAGACGCGCGGCCTCCTCGTCGCTGACGCTGTGGCTCAGAAGGGCGATCCCCTCCTCCGGCCGATTGCGGACCTTGATGGCGGTCCAGGCCTCGCCGAAGCGGCGGCGTTGGGCGCCGTCGGGACCCAGGCGCCAGCTGATCCCGGTCGCGGGCGCTGAGACAACCCCGGCGACGGGGGCGCCGTCCTCGATCAGGGCGATGTTGACGGTGAAGCTCTCCTTGCCCGCGATGAAGCCCTTGGTGCCGTCCAGCGGGTCGATCAGCCAGAAGCGTTTCGCCGCCGCTTCGGGCGCGCCGTCGGCCGCCACGGCCTCTTCCGCCACCGTCTGGACCCCGGGATAGAGGGCGTTCAGCCGTTCCAGAATCAGGGCCTCAGCCTGCTGGTCCGCCAGGGTGACGGGGCTGTCGTCGGACTTGGCAGTCACCGCGACGCCGGAGCGCCAGTAGGGCAGGATCACGGCCGCGGCCTCTTCGGCGATGTCGGCGATGGCGTCGTGCAGGGCGCCGGAAGCGAGGTCCCGGGTCAGATTCTTGGTCATGGGGCGGGTCGATAGCCGATCCGACCGGTTTCGCGAACCGGCAAATCACCCCAGTTTGCCCCGCGACCGATTCCAACGACCTCTCCGCGCCGGAAAACGAGCCCCATGACCGACGAACAAGCCGCCGCCATCCCGACGGGCGCTGAACTGGCCACCTATGTCGCCGCCAAGCTGTGCCACGACTTCGTCAGCCCGGCGGGGGCGATCAACTCGGGTCTGGACCTGCTGAACGACCCGTCGGCGGCCGACATGCGCGACGACGCCCTGGGCCTGATCACCCAGAGCGCGACCAAGCTTTTGTCCCTCGTCTACTTCTGCCGTGTGGCCTTCGGCGCCGCCACGACCAGCGAACGCTTCACCGGCGAGGAGTTGAAGGCCCTGGTCGAGGGGATGATCGAGGGCGGACGGGCGACCATGGACTGGCGGGTGTCGGAGACGGATTTCGACAAGCCCTCGGCCCGGGCCCTGCTCAACCTCGCCTATCTGACCGCCGGCGCCCTGCCCTCGGGCGGCGAGGCGGTGATCACCAGCCGGCGCGACGGAGATGCGCTGATCCTGACCGGTCTGGCCGAGGGGGTGCGCGCCCGGCTGAAGCCCGAAGCCCTGGTCGGTCTGCGCGGCGAACGCCTCACGGAAGGCCTCGCGGGCCAGTGGATCCAGCCCTACTGGCTGTGGCTGACGGCCCATGAGGCGGGCGGAAGCCTGAGCGTCGTCGCCGAGGAAGGCCGCGTAGCGCTGGTCGCCCGGATGCCGGTTTAATCCCTTTTCCCAACGGCTCGTTAACCGGCGTAAAGCGATAATAACCTTGAAGTGCGGGCGCTTAGGGCCCGGCTGGAGACCCAGGACTTGGACGCCAGAACCTGCCTTATCGTCGACGACAGCCGGATTATCCGAAAGGTCGCGCGGCGCATCGTGGAGGGGCTGGGCTTCGAGGTCGATGAGGCCGCCGACGGGGCCGAGGCCCTGTCCTACTGCGCCTCCGTCATGCCCGACATCGTCCTGCTGGACTGGAACATGCCGGTCATGGACGGCCTGACCTTCCTGCGCCGCCTGCGCGCCCAGCCCAACGGCTCGGCGCCCAAGGTCCTGTTCTGCACCATCGAGACGGCGCCCGAGCGCATCGCCGAGGGCCTGGCCGCCGGCGCCGACGACTATGTAATGAAGCCGTTCGACGGCGAGATCCTGCAATCCAAACTGGCGGAGGTGGGGGCCGTCTGACGACGTCTTCTTTACGCCCATGACCCAGGACGATTTCGACCGCCTCCAGACGTTGCTGGCCTCCAGGGCCGGCTTCCGCCTGACGCGCGACCGGATTCATCTGGCCGAACACCGGCTGGCGCCGATCGCCCGCCGCGAGGGCTTCGACAGCGTCGACGATCTGCTGGCCGCGCTGTGGGCCAAGCCCGTCGCCTCCCTCGGATGGGCGGTCATCGAGGCCCTGCTGAACGCCGAGACCTGGTTCCGCCGCGACCGGGCGCCGTTCGACACCTTCAGCCGCGAACTCCTGCCCGCCATCGGCCGGGTGCGCGAAAACGGGCTGGTGCGCGTCTGGTCGGCCGGCTGCTCCAACGGCCAGGAGGCCTGGTCCCTGGCCATGGGCGGGCTGGAAGCCCAGGCCAATGTCGAGATCGTCGCCACCGACCTGTCACAGCGCGCCATCGAGCGCGCCCGGGCCGGCAGCTACACCACCTTCGAGATCCAGCGCGGTCTGTCGGCCTCGACCATGCTGCGCTGGTTCGAGCCGTCGGACGAGCAATGGGCCGCGCGCGAAGAGCTGCGTCGGGTCGTCCAGTTCGAGCGCGCCAATCTGCTGGACGAGCCGGTCGCCGGCACGCCGCGCTACGACGTCATCTTCTGCCGCAACGTGCTCTGCGACATGGACCCGGCCAAGCGCGGCATGGTCATCGAGGGGCTGGAGCGGCGTCTGGTCGACGACGGCTGCCTGTTCCTCGGCACGGACGAGCGTCTGGACGGAGATACGGTCGCCTTCCGCCCGGTCAACGGCCGCCGGGGCCTGTTCGTGAAGGCGCCGTCGGCGCTCAGCCGCGCGGCCTGATTTCCGTTTGTCCTGACGGGCGAACCGGCTTCCCAAACCATCGTCCGCCCACCTACAGTCTCCTCTCTGATCGGAGGGGATCATCTCATGCGGCTCGCCCTGCTTCTCGGCTCGCTGGCGCTCGCGCTGTTCATCGGCGTGATCGCCCTGCAGACGCCGTCGCCCAGGGGGCCGGAGACGCCCGCCGCCGCCTTCTCCGCTACGCGCGCCATGACCGACGTGAGGGTGATCGCGGCCAGGCCCCACCCGCTGGGTTCGCCCGAGCATGAGGCGGTGCGCGGCTATCTGTTCGCGCGGATGACGGCCCTGGGGCTGAACCCGAGCCTGCACGCCGGGCCGCTGGAGGATTTCGCGAAGACGCGTCTCGCGAAGTGGGGGCTGGATCCGTCCAGGCCGGCGATCAGTCTGGTCGGCGTCCTGCCGGGCCGCGATCCGACCAAGCCCGCCGTGGTCCTGATGGCCCACTATGACAGCGTCGCCAAATCGCCCGGCGCCGCCGACGACACCGCGGGCGTGGCGGCCATTCTGGAAGCCGTGCGGGCCATCAAGGCGCGCGGTCCGGCCGAGCGCGACCTGATCGTCCTGCTGACCGACGGCGAGGAACTTGGACTGGACGGGGCGCGCAACTTCTTCACGACCCACCCCTTGCGCGGCCGCGCCGGGGCCATCGTCAATCTGGAGGCCCGGGGCGGCGGCGGACGGGCCATGATGTTCGAGACGGGTCCGGGCAACCGCCAGACCATCGACCTGTTCACCCGGGCGGCGGCCAAGGCGGACGGCGGGGCGACCAGCAACTCGCTGGCGGTCCTGATCTACAGCCTGATGCCGAACGGCACCGACTTCACCGTACCGCGCAAACAGGGGCTGCCCGGGATCAACCTGGCCTTCATCGGCCGGCCGTCGCAGTACCATTCCCCGACCTCGACGCCGGACGCCCTGGATCAGGGCAGCGTCCAGCACATCGGCTCACAGGCGCTGGAGGCGACCGACGCCCTGCTGCGCGCCCCCGCCCTGCCCAAGGCGACGGAGAGCCGGGTCTATGCCGACGTCCTCGACCACCTGATCCTCGCCCACGCCCCGGCGACGGGCTGGGTCCTGATCGCGATCACCGCGGCCCTGTTCCTGTTCGCCGTCTGGGGCGGGCGACACGCGACCGACCTTGCGTTCGCCGATATCGGACGCGGCCTGCTGGGCGGGTTGTGGTTCCTGACGACGGGTCTGGTCCTGGCCCAGGCGGTGCGGCTGCTGGCCGGGCCAATCGCCAGCCGGGTGACCTCGGCCGATACCTATTATGTCCTGTTGCGCCGCCTGCCGTGGATCGAGGGCGGAGCGGCCCTGACCGTCCTCGCCGTCGCTCTGGCGGCCCTGGCGGGGCGCGACATCGTCGGCCGCAAGGTGCTGGCGGGAGCGATCATCGTCGCGGCCGTGGCCGCCAATCTGATGGGAGGCTTCGATCCCATCGTGACCGGGGCCTCCGTCGTCGCCGTGGGGCTGAGCCTGTGGTCGCAGGCCGCGCCGCGCTCCGTCTGGGGCGGCTGGCTGGGCCTGATCCTGCTGATCGGCCTGATGGGGACGGCGATCCAGGCCCTGGCCCCCGAGGCCGCCTTCCTGCTGATCTGGCCGGCCCTGACCGCGGCGGCGGCGGCGGCGCTTTCGGCCCTGATCGGGGCGCGGATGGTCAGCGCGGGGTCGATGATCCCGGCCGCGATCGTCGGCGCCGTCGGCGGCGGCTGGATCGTCAGCCTGGCCCACCCCGTCTTCCTCGGCATCGGCATGGATTATCCGGCCGTGCTGGCCCTGCTCGGCCTGCTGATCCTTATGTTCGTGCGGCCTCTGGCTCCGCATCAGGTGCGCCGGGCCCTGGCCGGCTGCGCGACCGCCTGTCTGATCTTCGCCTGCGGCGTGTCGATGACCGCTCGCTTCGAGGCGCCGATGGCGGCGCCCGCCGCGGTCGCGGCCCGGTAGGGGCGCGTAACCGCAGCGCCCGCTCCGGCGAACTCACCGGCGTCACTCCGGAGCGTCGCCATGTCGTCCATCCCCGCCTTCTCTTCGCGCGCCGTGCGTCGCGGCCTCGGCCTGGTGGTCGGCGTCTCCGCGCTCGTCGCGGCCCTGGTCGCCGGTCATGTCGCCGCGACGCCGGCCGGCGCCGGCGTTCCCGCGCCCGGTCTCACCGTCGTGGAACTGTTCACCAGCCAGGGGTGCAGTTCCTGTCCGCCCGCCAACGCCAATCTGACGCGCCTTGCGGCCCGGCCCGAGATTCTTGCTCTCAGCTTCGGCGTCACCTACTGGGACCAACTCGGCTGGACCGACACCTTCGGCAGCCCGGTCTTCACGGCCCGCCAGCGCGCCTATCAGAACGGCCTGGGCAACGACAATGTCTGGACGCCACAGGTCGTGGTCGACGGTCGCGCCGATGTCGTCGGCCAGAATCTGGTCGAGATCGAACGACTGATCCGCGGCCACCGCGCCTTTACCGGCCCGACCGTGGTGTTCCGCGAAGGCGGCGTCGGGCTGGCCGGAGGCGCCGCGCCTGCCAGGCCGGCCGACGTCTGGCTCGTGCGATACGACCCCCGTGTCGTCGAGGTCCCGGTGCGGCGGGGCGAGAATGGCGGCCGGACCCTGCCGCATGTCGACGTCGTGCGCGAACTGGTGCGGCTCGGGGGCTGGAACGGCCGGACCGTGGGCTATGCCCTGCCTGCCGCGACCCGTGACGGTCTTCGAACGGCAGTCCTCGTCCAGAGCCCCGGCGGCGGCCCGATTCTGGCGGCTGCGCGTCTCTAGAGAATCGTCAGCAGCAGCACGGCGGCGACCGCCGCGCCGCCTGCAATCAGAAGGCGGTTGTGGCGATGCAGAAAGGCCGCGAGATCGCCCGAGGCGGTCGCGGCGCGATAGTCGTGTTCGTGAGGCTGATGGTGGCAGGTCATGCCGTCGTTAACGATCGGCGGCCGCCACGGTTGCGGTCAACACGCCGCCGTGATGCGTCAGAAACGGTCGCATGCCCCGAAAACGTTCCACTGATGTTCTCCGGAACGTCTTGGCAACACCCCGAAAGCGTGTTCTACATCTGTTCACAGGGAGCGGGTCCACGGCGGGTCTCTCCCAAGCATCGATGGGAATCATGGCAAGGGAGAGCGGTAAGATGGCTTCGCAGGCGGCATTGAAATTGGTGGGCAAGGAAGACGGCGACAAGCAGCGCGCCCTGGAGGCGGCGATCGCGCAGATCGATCGCGCCTTCGGCAAGGGCTCGGTGATGAAACTGGGCAAGAACGGCGTCGCCGAGGTCATCCCCTCGGTCTCGACGGGTTCGCTCGGCCTCGACATCGCGCTCGGCATCGGCGGCCTGCCGCGGGGCCGGGTGATCGAGGTCTTCGGCCCTGAATCCTCGGGCAAGACCACCCTCGCCCTGCACACGGTGGCCGAGATCCAGAAGGCGGGCGGCACCGCCGCCTTCGTCGACGCCGAACACGCGCTGGATCCTTCCTATGCCCAGAAGCTGGGCGTCAACCTCGACGAACTGCTGGTCTCCCAGCCCGATAACGGCGAACAGGCGCTGGAAATCGTCGACACCCTGGTCCGTTCTGGCGCGGTCGACATCGTGGTGGTCGACTCGGTCGCGGCGCTTACGCCCCGCGCCGAAATCGAGGGCGAGATGGGCGACAGCCTGCCGGGTCTTCAGGCCCGCCTGATGTCTCAGGCCCTGCGCAAGCTGACGGGCTCGATCAACAAGACGCAGTGCATCGTCCTGTTCATCAACCAGATCCGCCACAAGATCGGCGTCATGTACGGCTCGCCGGAAACGACGACGGGCGGCAATGCGCTGAAGTTCTACGCCTCCGTCCGTCTGGACATCCGCCGCACCGGCGCGATCAAGGACCGCGACGAGGTCACGGGCAACACCACCCGGGTCAAGGTGGTCAAGAACAAGGTCGCCCCGCCGTTCCGCGAGGTCATCTTCGACATCATGTACGGCGAGGGCATCTCCAAGCTGGGCGAGGTCATTGACCTGGGCGTCAAGGCCGGGGTGATCGAGAAGTCGGGCAGCTGGTTTTCCTATGACTCGACCCGCATCGGTCAGGGCCGCGAGAACGTCCGCGCCTTCCTCAAGGCCAACCCCGACATGGCCGATGCCATCGAGGACAAGGTCCGCAAGTCGCAGAACAAGATCGCCGAAGACCTGCTGGGCTCGCCCGAGCCTGACGAAGGCCAGGATATGGAGGGATAGAAATCCTCCCCCATCGGGGGAGGGGGACCGCGACGCGCTTGCGTCGGGGTGGAGGGGGCGTCCGGACTCGGCGGCCTCTACTCATCATCCCCACCCACACTCCCTCCGGCTGGTCCCCGCGACCCGCCGCCGACCCCGCGGGGCTCGGGCCGGAGCGAGCAAGGGCCGCCCCGCGCAAGCGAGGCGGCCCTTTTTCCTTGGCCAGCGCCGTATCAGCCGACACCGCTCGCCAATCCGCCCGCGCCTTCGGGACCTCCTCCAAACCGGGCCTCCACAATGTCCGCTATGGGTGGGAAGCGGGCTTAGCGCCGTGCAGGTGCAATCATCCGTTTGATCAAACGGAACGATACGCATTCAGACGGTAGGCCACTTCCGACGGCGAGCCGTGGACATACGCAAGGTCGATGGTGTGAACCCCGTCCGAGCCCGTGATGATTATGGAACTTGTCACCCACGAGGGCTTTCCCGGTCGTATTTCTAACGCCTCGTCGAGTTTGAACCTCCTCCAACGAAGTTGAGAAAATATACCGAAAACGTTTCCGCATATGTAAATTGCCCCTTTGCTCGTAAGTCGGACAAAAGTTGCATAGAGTGAAACAAGAAAAAAGAACGTTGCACTAGCTGCACTTATGTAAAAAACGACGTTTGCGTTTGCCGCCGAATATCGCGCGCCCTTCCAATCGGACAAAGCAGGGAAAAGGACTAGGCAGCCCGCAGCGATACATGCAGTCAAAATCCAGCTGCAGATCGCCCCCTTGTTGCTCATGCGGAACAGCCAAGTTGGTTCAGTTGGGCTTGCAGAAGACACAGGATACCCTTCTCTGGCAGCGGCACAGCCTAGCCTAACAGTCATCATGGCCAATGTCCGCAACGGGTCGGCCTGCGACCTGATCCCACGCGCGTCTTCCGGACATCCCGGATTCGCTCGACGCAGTGGCCCCCTCTTGAAACCGCCCAGCCGAAGCGCGACGCTCATCCCCGCTCCGGGGAGGGAGCGCCGTTTCCGAGGGGGAGACATGTCCAGAAGATCGCGGGCGAACACGCCCGTCGCCATCCTGCTTGCCGGTCTGGCGGGTGGGGCGGCCGATATCCTGACCGCCTTCGTCATCTATCGCCCGGCGACGCCGGTGGTGATCCTGCAGTCCGTGGCCAGCGGCTGGCTGGGCAAGGCGTCGTTCAAGGGCGGACTTCAGGCGGCGGCGTTGGGCCTCGTGTCCCACTTCGCCATCGCCATCATTTTCGCCGGCATCTTCGTCCTCGCGGCCGGTCAGGTGCCGGTGCTGCTCAAGAAGCCGCTGGTCGCCGGCCCGGTGTTCGGCGTCTGCGTCTACGGGATCATGAACGCCATCGTCGTGCCCCTGTCCAACGCGCCCGAGCGGCACGCGCCGACCGCCGTCATGCTCGGCCTCGGCCTTCTGGCCCACGTCCTGTTCGGCCTGGCCCTCGCCTTCACCGCCTCGCGGATGCTAGGCCCCAAGGCCTGAGTTTCACGCCTGCCCGGAGTTTCCCCATGGCCGCCCCCATTCAGAAGCTGGCCCAGTTCAACCTGGCCGAAACCGACGACGGCTATCTGCTGGAAATCGGCGGCGACAAGGGCGGGATGATCACCGTCGAGGCTACCGCCGAACAGCTGGACGCCATCATCGAGGCCCTCGACGCCCTCATCTCGGCCGATGACGACGCGGTCGTCGAAGACGGTGACGACGAGATCGAGGACTAGCCGCCCGCGTCCACGCCCGGCACAGTGGCCCCTCCTCCCGGAGCGCCCCCATGCCTGAAGCCTCCCCTGCCGTCGCCTCCCCCGCGACCGCCGACCTGATCGACGCCCATGAGGCGATCCTCAGCTCCTGCCCTCTGCAGTTCAGAAACCTCGGCGGCCGCGCCCGCTTTCACGGCCCGGTGCGGACGCTGAAGGTGTTCGAGGACAACGCCCTGGTGAAATCCACCCTGTCCTCGCCCGGAGAGGAGGCGGTGCTGGTGATCGATGGCGGCGGCTCCCTCAACCGGGCCCTGGTGGGCGACATCATCGCCGGTCTGGCGGTCGAAAACGGCTGGGCCGGAGTGGTGGTCAACGGCGCGATCCGTGACAGCGTCGCCATCGGCGCCCTGAACCTCGGCCTCAAGGCCCTGGGGACCAATCCGGCCAAGAGCGCCAAGACCGGCGCGGGCGAGGCAGACATCCCTGTCACTTTCGGCGGCGTCACCTTCGCCCCCGGCCAGTGGCTGTACAGCGACGAGGACGGGATCGTCGTGGCGCCCCACGCCCTGCCGCTCGACTAAGGTCCGGCGCCATCGCGCAACAGGGTGATGCGTCGGCGCCAAAACCCCTATATGACGCCCGTTCCGCCTGTTCGACGCGTGCGACCCGGCTGTATTCCGACGCCCGTGTATTCAAGACCGCCCGAGACGCCCCATGACCGTGACCCTGAAGCAGATCCGTTCGACCTACCTCGACTTCTTCGCGGCCGATGGTCACGCCAAGGTCCAGTCGGCCCCGCTGGTGCCGCAGAACGACCCGACGCTGATGTTCGTCAACGCGGGCATGGTGCCGTTCAAGGACTATTTCACCGGCGCCGCCACGCCTCCGTATCCGCGCGCCACCAGCTCGCAAAAATGCGTCCGCGCGGGCGGCAAGCACAACGATCTGGACAACGTCGGCTATACGGCGCGCCACCTGACCTTCTTCGAAATGCTCGGCAACTTCTCGTTCGGCGACTATTTCAAGGAACACGCGATCGACCGCGCCTGGAACCTGGTGACCAAGGACTTCGGTCTGGATCCCAAGCGCCTGCTGGTCACCGTCTATATCGACGACGACGAGGCCGCCGCGATCTGGAAGAAGGTCACCGGCTTCTCCGACGACAAGATCATCCGCATCGCCGGCTCGGACAATTTCTGGGCCATGGGCGATAGCGGTCCGTGCGGCCCCTGCACCGAGATCTTCTGGGACCACGGCGACAAGGTCGCCGGCGGCCCTCCGGGTTCGCCCGATGAGGACGGCGACCGGTTCGTGGAGATCTGGAACAACGTCTTCATGCAGTTCGAGAAGGAGAACGACGAGATCGTTCGCAAACTGCCCAAGCCCTCGGTCGACACCGGCATGGGTCTGGAGCGGATGACCACCGTGCTGCAGGGCGTGCATTCGGTGTTCGAGACCGACCTGTTCCGCACCCTGATCGCCGCCTCGGAAGAGGCGACCTCGACCAAGGCCGAGGGCGAGCGGGCCGGCAGCCACCGGGTCATCGCCGACCACCTGCGCTCGTCCTCCTTCCTGATCGCCGACGGGGTGACGCCGTCGAACGAGGGCCGAGGCTACGTCCTGCGCCGGATCATGCGCCGCGCCATGCGCCACGCCCACCTGCTGGGCGCCTCGGATCCCCTGATGCACCGTCTGGTGCCGACCCTGGTGTCGGAAATGGGCGAGGCCTATCCCGAGCTCGGCCGCGCCCAGGCCTTCATCGAGGACACGCTGAAGCAGGAAGAGATCCGCTTCCGCACGACGCTGGGCCGCGGCATGGCCCTGTTCGACGCCGCCACCCAGGACTTCAAGCCCGGCGACATGCTGGACGGCCAGACGGCCTTCACCCTGTCCGACACCTACGGCTTCCCGCTCGACCTGACCCAGGACGAGGCGCGCCGTCGCGGCTATTCGGTCAATGTCGACGGCTTCGAGGAAGCCATGGCCGAGCAGCGCGAGCGCGGCCGCGCCAACTGGAAGGGTTCGGGTCAGTCGGCCAACGCCGGCGAATGGCTGGCCCTGCGCGACCGCCTCGGGCCGACCGTCTTCACCGGCTATGACAGCGTCGACGGCTCGGGCGAGGTGCTCGCCCTCGTGCACAACGGCGAGTCCGTCGACCGCGTCGAGACCGGCCAGACGGCCGAGGTCGTCTTCGACCAGACCTCCTTCTATGGCGAGGGCGGCGGTCAGGCCGGCGACCAGGGCGAGATCGAATGGGCTGAAGGTTCGGGCACGGTGCTCGACACCCAGAAGCACGGCGGCGACCTCTACGCCCACCGCATCGAGATCACGGCGGGCACCCTGGAGATCGGGACCCGGGTCCAGCTGCGCGTCTCGCCCGAGAAGCGCCTGACCACCCGCGCCAACCACTCCGCCGCCCACCTGCTGCACGCGGCCCTGTCGCATGTGCTGGGCGCCCACGTGGCGCAGAAGGGCCAGATGGTCGACGCCGACCGGATGCGCTTCGACTTCAGCCACAACGCCCCGGTGACCGAAGCCGAGCTGGCGGCCATGGAGGACGAGGTCAACGCCGTCATCCGCCAGAACATCCCGGCCGAGACGAAGCTGATGACGCCCCAGGACGCCATCGACGCGGGCGCCGTGGCCCTGTTCGGCGAGAAATACGGCGACGAGGTCCGCGTCCTGACGCTGGGCCGCTCGCTGACGGATGAGGCCAAGGCCTTCTCGGTCGAACTGTGCGGCGGCACCCACGTCGCCCGCACCGGCGACATCGCCCTGTTCAAGATCATCTCCGAGACCGGCGTCGCCGCCGGCGTGCGTCGCATCGAGGCCCTGACCGGCGAGGCCGCGCGTCAGTATCTGTTGGCCCAGGCGGGCGTGGCCAGGGGTCTGGCCCAGGGCTTCAAGGTCCAGCCGCTGGACGTCCCGGCCCGGGTCGAAAGCCTGCAGACCTCGGTCAAGGCGCTGGAGAAGCAGGTCGCCGACCTGAAGAAGCAGTTGGCCCTGGGCGGCGGTTCGGGCGCCTCGACGGCCCCGGAAGAGATCAACGGCATCAAGCTGATCGCCCGCGTTCTGGACGGCGTCGACGGCAAGGGCCTGCGCGGCGTCGCCGAGGACTTCCGCAAACAGGTCGGCTCGGGCGTCGTGGCCCTGATCGGCGTCACCGACGGCAAGGCGGCGGTGACCGTCGCCGCAACCTCGGACGTGACCGATCGCGTGAACGCGGCCGAACTGGCCCGCGCGGCGGTTCTGGCGATGGGCGGTCAGGGCGCAGGCGGCAAGGCCGACTTCGCACAAGGCGGCGCGCCGGACGGCTCCAAGGCCGAGGACGGTCTGGCGGCGGTGAGAGCGGCGTTGGGCTGACCGCTATCCTTCTCCCCTTGCGGGAGAAGGTGGGCCGCGAAGCGGGTCGGATGAGGGGTCGTTCCGACGTTTGACGTACGCCCCCTCACCTCATGGACCTGCGTGACCCCTCATCCGTCAGCCTTCGGCTGCCACCTTCTCCCACAAGGGGAGAAGGATCAGGTCAGCTCACCGCCTTCACATTGTCGTCGGACGTCCGGTCGATCCATTTGTTGTACGGATCGACGCCGGCGAAGGTCGGCTTGACCGCCGTGACGAAGCGGAAGGTCTGGACGCCCGAGTGCAGGGGGCGGCGTTCCATCACCACCACCGACCGGTCGCCGAAGCCCTTCTTGCCCGGCTCGGCCGTGAACAGACCGATGTCGATGCTTTCGTTGAGCGGGGCCTCGGTCTCGACGCCCTTGCCGCTGGCGTAGAGCTTCTTCGCCTCGACCGTCAGGGTCACGTCCCACCTGCCGTCGGCGCGACGGACCGCGCGGGTCGCCGTGGTCTTCAGGTCATAGAGGGCGACCTTCTCGAACAGGTCGGTGATCAGGGCCTGTTTGTCGGCCGGGGCGTTGGCGCGCAGGGCCTCGACCAGATCGACCGACCGGGCATAGGGCGCCGAGTGGAAGGCGTAGCGCTGCAGCAGGGACTGAAGGGCGCGGTTGACCGCATCCTCCCCGATCTGGTCGCGCAGCAGGTACATGACCATCGCCCCCTTGCGGTAGTGGATGTACTGCTGGTTCTCGACGCGCTCGAGCGGCAACTCCTCCAGACGCTCCATGCCGCGGCCGCGCAGATAGGCGTCCAGCTCGTACTTCAGGAACCGGCGGATCTGGCTGGGGCCGTACAACTTCTCCATGACCATCAGGGCCGAATACTGGGCCAGGGTCTCGGACAGGGAGGTCGCCCCCTGCATGTCCGCGCCGACGATCTGATGCGCCCACCATTGGTGCGCGAACTCGTGCGCCCCGACGTAGGTGACATAGTCGACCTTGTTCGGATCCGAGACGTCGGCGATGAAGCCCAGGTTCTCGCTCCAGGCGAAGGTGTTCGGATAAGACTGGGCGTAGGAGCCGTAGGGGAACTCGCTGATCCGCGCCTGACGGAACTGATAGGGCGCGAAGTGGGCGGTGTAGTAGTCCAGCGAGGCGCTGAGGGCCTGCATCATCTTGGGCACGTTTCGGCCGTGCTGGGCGTCGTAATAGACGACCAGGTCGACGCCGTTGTGGCTTTGGCGCGCGATCTGGTAGCGGGCCGACTGGATCGACAGGAAGTAGAGCACTGGCGACTCGGTCACGAAGCGCACTGTGCGGCGGCCGTCCTTCGTGACGTCCGAGCGCTGGTAGCCGGGCGCGATCGGCGTCTGGTCGGCATCGGTGGTGACGGTGATGTCGGCATTGACCCAGTCGGCGCCGATGTAGTTGCGGCGGGTGGCGGACAGGTCCTCCAGCCTGGCCGGACGCAGTTCGGGCGGCAGGCCGTATTTGCGGCGCTTGGTCCGGTCGGTCAGCAGGCCGCCGGAGCGGCTCATCCCGACGATCGGCGTGAACTCCATATTGTTCACGAAGGTGCCGTTGTCGGCGATCCGGGTCATATTGCCGTCGTTCTTGAAGCCGCGCTGCTCCATGACCGTGTCGAAGCTGACGGTGCGGCGCTCGCCCGGCTGCATCGGGGTGTCGAAGCGGTAGATGCGGTAATCGAAGTCCTTCCACTCGCGCACCATCCGCGCGCCCTGGACGGTCAGGGCCTTCATCTCCAGATCTTCGTTCCAGCGCAGGTGCATCTCGCCGAGCGGCGCGCCGGTGTTGTTCTGGATCACATAGGAACCGCGCGTTTCCAGACGCGGCGCATGGGGGTGCAGGTCGAGGTCCAGCTTCACATCGACGATGGTCGGCTGGGGCGTGGTCTCGAAGCGCAGCAGGGTCTTTTCGTACTCGGCCGAGCGCTTCTCGTCGGCGTCGGTGTTCCGGTAGGTGTTCCAGACATTGGTGTTGACGAAGATGAAGCCGCCCAGACCGATGAAGGCGATCAGGGCCAGGGCGCCGACGACGCCGGCGGGTCCCTTCAGCCGATGCGGCAGGCGCTGGAGGCGCGGCAGATAGCGGCTCTCGGTCCCGCGCCGCCACAGGCCGTAGCCCAGCACCAGCAGCAGGGTGGCGCCCATGGCCCAATAGCCGTTGGTCCACAGGGCGAATTTCCAGGCGTCGCCCATGCCGTTCATGTCCGACAGGGGCATGCCGACGCCGGTCCCGTAGCGGTAGAGGACGTGGTCGAAGCCCATGCCCGACAGGACGATGGTGGAGATCAGATAGGCCACCATGATGGCCCAGCCGACGAACTTGTTGGGCGACAGCGACTGCACCACGATGGCCAGGACCGCGGTCATGGCGAAGCGGATGGTCCCGGGCAGGACGTACCACAGCAGGTATTTGTCGATCTCGAAGTTGAAATAGCCCTTGAAGATCTGGATGCCGATCCCGGCGACCACGCCGACGAGCAGGATCGAGGCCAGGACCAGGATCAGGGCCAGGGTCTTGGGCAGGAGGAAGGTCCAGTCCGGCGTTGCCGAGGCGTCGATCAGCTCGTGCATCTTGCGGTCGCGGTCGCGCCAGACCAGTTCGCCCGAATAGTAGATGGCCACGATCATGGCGACGAAGCCGAACGAGCCCTGCAGGGCGGTGATCATCGTGCGCGTCACCGGCAGGACCGGGGTGCCGTAGATCTCGCCCGAGACAAGGGTCACGACCACGGCGAAGCCGAGGGCGAAGACCATCAGGATGCCGAAGGCGACGCTCTTGAACACCAGGCTCATTTCAAAGCCGGTGCGGGCGCGCAGACGGGTCCAGCCGCTGGCCCAGCCGTGGCTGGCGGCCGGCAGGGCGCCGGTGATCAGTTCAGGCGTCGGGGCGGCGGCGATCTTGTGCAGCTTTTCGGTCGTGCCCGCCTTGGCCCCGCGCGCGGTGGGCTGGAACAGCCCATAGGTCGCCGCCAGAATGCCGAAGCCGACCGCCGTCCAGATCAGCTTGTTCCAGAGGAAGACGCCGGTCAGGGGCAGGTTGATCGTGTTCTTCTCGGCCGGGGTCCAGTATTTGGTGGCCAGACCGTAGGCGGAGGAGCCGAGCGGCTCGGCCCAGGCCATGATGTGCTCATACTCCGGCTTGGAGCCCAGCACGCCTGAGGCGATCAGATAGGCGATCAGGACCCCGACCACCCCGATATAGGTCGCCATCATCGACCGGGTGACCGTCGCCAGCATGAAGAACAGGGCCGAGGTCAGGAAGAGGGCCGGCAGGCCCAGAACGGCATAGGCGTAGAGATAGTCCAGCGGGCGGAACGGCCCGATGGTCTCATGATCGATCCAGGGCGCCAGGGTTCCCGCCAACATGCCGAGGGTCACGCTGGCGAAGCACAGGGCGGTGGCCAGGAAGGCGCCGGTGAAGCGACCGTACAGATAGTCGAAGTTCGACATCCGCGTGGCCTGGACGATGGGTCCGAAACCCGACTGGACGTCGCGCACGATCACATTGGCCACGATCACCGTGGAGCCCAGCATGAAGAACAGCGCCATCGAGACGTGGATGGCCGCCAGGAAATAGGGCGCGTTCTTGAAGACGTTGCCGCCGGCGCTGACGTTGACGTTCGGGATGGCCAGCATGCCGAAACCGAACAGGGCGAACATGATGGCGATGACCCAGAAGGCCGGCTGGCGCAGCTGGTAGCGGAATTCGAATGCGGCGACTTTCGCGAACATGATGGCTCGCCCTTACGCCGGAACTTTGCGCGAGGCGGTCAGGGTGGCGAAGTAGACGTCCTCCAGCCCGCCCGCGACAGGCTCGAAGCCCTCGCCCGGACGGCGGTCGGACAGGACGTGGATGACGGTCTTGCCGGCGAACAGGCGCGTGGAGATGACCTCGTAGCGGTCGCGCGCCTCCTTGAGCGCCTCCTTGTCGATGGTCTTCTTCCAGACCCGGCCGTCCATCTCCTTGATGAGTTCCAGCGGGGCGCCCTGACGCTGGATCTTGCCGCCCGCCAGCACCGCCATGCGCGGGCAGAGGTCGGCGACGTCCTCGACGATATGGGTCGACAGGATGATCACGACATTGTCGGCGATCTCGGCCAGCAGGTTCAGGAAGCGGTTGCGCTCCTCGGGGTCCAGACCCGCCGTGGGCTCATCGACGATGATCAGTTTCGGATTGCCGATCAGGGCCTGGGCGATGCCGAAGCGCTGGCGCATCCCTCCCGAGAAGCCGGCCAGGGCCTTGTTGCGCACGGGCCAGAGGTTGACCTGCTGGAGCAGGCTCTCGACCGTCGCCTTGCGGTCCTTGCCCGAGGCGATGCCCTTGAGCACCGCCATATGATCGAGCATGTCGTAGGCCGAGACGCGCGGATAGACGCCGAAATCCTGGGGCAGATAGCCGAGGGTGCGGCGCAGCAGGTCGGGGTCCTTGATCACGTCGATGCCGTCGAAATCGATCGAACCCGAGGTCGGGGTCTGAAGCGTGGCGATCGAGCGCATCAGGGTCGACTTGCCCGCCCCGTTCGGGCCGAGCAGGCCGAACATCCCGGTCGGGACCTCCAGGCTGACGTTATCGAGCGCCTTCGTCCCGTTGCCGTAGACGTGGACGAGATTCTTGATCGACAGCATGAGGCGCCCCTTTTTCGCAGTGCGGTGGACAGTCCTGAACCGGTCCCCGACTTTGTCAAGCGACCTTGTCATCGGCGACCGCCCTCCGCAAGTTACCGACTTGTAAGGATAGCCAGGCGGCCCGTCGTTGTTCGCTCTGGCGTCGCGGCCCGGCCCGGACCACTATCGCCCCATGCCGTCGCCCAAACGCCTGATCCATCTGCACTGGACCCTGTTGCTGGCCCTGGCCTGCGCGATCGCGGTGGGAGTGCTGACCCCGGCCGACTGGCGCTGGCCGACGCGGGTCGCCTCGGGGTGGGACGCGGGCGTCGGCCTGTTCCTGCTGGTCAGCGTGATCAAGCTGGCGCGCATCCGCTCGCTGGACACGATCCGCAAACGCGCCGCCGAACTGGACGACGCCGGGGCCGCCGTCCTGCCTGTCAGCTGGATCGCGGCCATGGCCAGCGTGGTCATCGTCATCGGCGAGACGGCGGGCGCCCCGGCCAGCGAGGCGGCGTCGAGCGCCTTCCTGACCATCACGACGGTGGCCCTGTCGTGGTGCTTCATCCATCTGATTTTCGCCGAACACTACGCCCATGGCTTCTACGGGCCGGGTGAGAAGGGAAAGGATCGGGGCGGGTTGATCTTCCCCGGGGAGACCGAGCCCGACTACTGGGACTTCATCCACTTCGCCCTGATCATCGGCGTGGCCTCACAGACCGCAGACATCCAGATCGCCGACCGCCGCCTGCGCCGCATCTCCTCGATCCACAGCGTCACCGCCTTCGTGTTCAACACGGTGATCGTGGCGCTGGCGGTAAACTTCGCCGTCAGCCTGCTGGGGCACTAGAGGCCGCAAAACGCCGCTACGCCTTGACTTCGCCACAGGAAGCGCCCATCTGCGCTGCGTCGCACAATTGCGGCCCCCGGTGCGCTCCAGCGCGTGTGGGTCTTCACCTCCCCGTCGAAGACCTGACTGTAGCAGCGGCCGGCCCTCAAAATCATTCGCTGCCCGGACACGCGGGGCGGCGCCCGATCCACCCCGAAGGCCTCATCCAGAGGCTCCGTCGGGACTGGCGGCGCGCGGCCCTATCTGGCGTTGAGCCATGGCTGATGCGCGTCGCCGCACGCGAAAGACATACGAGTGAGCACGACTTTTGAATCCATGGGCCTGAACAAGGCCCTGCTGCAGGCCCTCACCACCGAGGGCTATACCAACCCGACCCCGATCCAGGCCCAGGCCATCCCCTCGGTCATGACCGGCAAGGACCTGCTGGGCATCGCCCAGACCGGCACCGGCAAGACCGCGGCCTTCGCCCTGCCGATCCTGCATCGTCTGGCCGAGAACCGCGTCGCCCCGGCGCCGCGCACCACCCGCACCCTCATCCTGTCGCCCACGCGCGAACTGGCCAGCCAGATCGCCGACAGCTTCAAGGCCTATGGCCGTCACCTCGGCTTCAAGGTCGCGGTGGTGTTCGGCGGCGTGAAGTACGGCCCGCAGGAACGCGCCCTGCAGGGCGGCCTCGACGTCCTGGTCGCGACCCCCGGCCGTCTGCTGGACCATATGCAGCAGAAGACCATCGACCTGTCGTCGACCGAGATCTTCGTCCTCGACGAGGCCGACCAGATGCTGGACCTCGGCTTCGTCAAGCCGATCCGCCAGATCGTCGCCCGCATCCCGGCCAAGCGCCAGAACCTGTTCTTCTCCGCCACCATGCCGACCGAAATCGGCAAGCTGGCCGGCGAACTGCTCAAGGACCCGGTCAAGGTCCAGGTGACGCCGCAGTCGACCACCGTTCAGCGCATCTCGCAGTCGGTCGTGCACATCGAACAGGGCCGCAAGCGCGCCCTGCTGACCGAGATGTTCGCCGACCCCGAGTACACGCGCTGCCTGGTCTTCACCAAGACCAAGCACGGCGCCGACAAGGTCGCGGCCTATCTGGAAGCCGGCGGCGTCCAGGCGGGCGCCATCCACGGCAACAAGTCCCAGCCCCAGCGTGAACGCACCCTGGCCGCCTTCAAGGCCGGCAAGCTGCGCGTTCTGGTCGCCACCGACATCGCCGCGCGCGGCATCGACGTCGACGGCGTCTCGCACGTCGTGAACTTCGAACTGCCCTTCGTGCCGGAAGCCTATGTCCACCGCATCGGCCGTACGGCCCGCGCGGGCAAGGACGGCACCGCCGTCAGCTTCGTCGCCGGCGACGAGATGAAGCTGCTGCGCGACATTGAGAAGGTCACGCGTCAGAAGATCCCGGCCACCGACCGCCGCAACGACAAGGCCCTGGGCCTGCTCGACCAGTCGATCATGGCTTCGGGCGTCGCCTCCAAGGCCTCCATGCCCGACGACGGCCGGGGCGACCGTCAGCAGCGCGGCCCGCGCAACCCGCGTCGCGACGGCGTCAAGCCCGAGCACGGCGGCCAGCCGCACCGCGTCCGTAAGGGCGGCAACCGGGGCGGTGGCGAGGGTCAACGCGACCGCACCCACCACAACGACCGTGGTGAGCGTTCCGTGGCCTCGACCCAGCCTTTCGATCCGCTGGCCGCCGACCGCGCCCGCTCGGCCGCGAACGCCAACCGTCCGCAGACGCCGCGCCCCGAAGGCCAGGCCAAGCCCGACGGCGAGTTCAAGCGCCGCCCGCGCGGCCGCCGCCCGTCGAACGGCGGCAAGGGCTACGCCTCCAAGGGCTGAGCCTTGAGGCCTGACTGAAAAGAAGCCCGCCCGGTTCGCGCCGGGCGGGCTTTTTCCTTGCATGACGCGCAGCAAAAAGGCCGGCCCTGTGAGGGACCGGCCTTTCCGTTATCGGACGCTATCGCTGGATCAGAAGGCCCAGCGCACGCCGACCGAGGCGCCGATGCCGTAGCCTTCGGCGGTGCCGCGCAGGTTGGACGTCGTCGCCGCCGCAGTGCCCGCATACGAGGTGTGCGAGCTGGCGATGTCGCTGTCCGAGAAGGCGATGTAGGTCAGGCCGGTGTCGACGGTCATCGAGTCCGTGGCCTTGACCGAGACGCCGCCCGAGAACAGCCAGCGGTCGGCGTCCGGAATACGGGCGGTGCGCTCGCCGTCGCGGGTCGGGGTCGGGTCATAGCCGATGCCGCCGCGGAAGGTGACGCGGTCGTTGGCGACATAGTCGAAGCCGACGGCGCCGGTGGTCACGTCCTTGTAGTCCTGGACGTAGGTGTCGCCGCCGGTCGCGGCGTAGCGGATGCGGATGGCGTCGAACTCGGACCAGCCGATGCGGTTGACCTGGGCGTTCAGGGTCAGCTTGTCGTTGACGGCGTAACGGACCGAGGCCGAGGCGAACCACGGGGTGTTGAAGCCGGCCGTGCCCGAACCGGTGTAGTTGCCGGCGGCGATCGGACCCAGCAGGCCGGTGATGGCGACATCGCCGTCCAGCTCATGCTCGATCTTGGAGCGGTAGCTCAGGCCGAAGTTCCAACGGCCGGTGTGGGCCTGGGCGCCGACGTTCCAGCCGTAGTCCCAGCCGTTGCCTTCCAGCGAGGAGTTGCCGTCGGGCAGCAGGGGCGACAGGTTCGGCAGGGCCGAGGTCAGCTTGGCCTTGACGTACTGGGCGTCGACGCCGACGCCGAGGTCCAGCCAGTCCGTCACCTTCATGGCGCCGACGACGCTGACGTTGGCCGAGCGCAGCTCGGAGGTCAGGGCGTCATAGCGGGCGAAGGAGCCCGGGGCGTATTTGGTGGTGAAGTTGTAGGGGGCTTCAACGGCCAGGCCGACGGCGAAGCGGTCGCCGATCGGGGTCGAGATGGCGAAGTTGGGGACGATGCCGCTTTCGATCGGGTCGCCGTTGTGGGCCTGACCCTGGACCGGAACGGTCGTACCGCCCGGATAGGTGATGGTCGAGCCGGCGTTGTCGACGTCGGAATCGAGCAGCAGGCCGTGCATGCCGACATAGACCTCGCGGCCCGAGCGGGCGATCGAGGCCGGGTTCCACCACATGGAGGCGACGCCGGTGTCGGCGGCTTCACCCGAATAGGCGCGGCCGGCGCCGCGGGCGGACTGTTCCTGCAGATAGAAGGAACCGGCCAGCGAGGGGGTGGCGACCGAGGCCAGCAGAGCCGCGGTCAGGGTCAGACCGCCGAGGCGGGCGACTTGGGGAGCGTTCATGGAATTACCTTTTGCGGACGCCCCGGTTTCGCCCGGTGCGGCCCTGTTTCCTGGGAATTGAAAAGGTCTTGGGGAGGCCTTCGGACCCGCAAATGCGCATTCGGGCAAACCGTTGCAACGATTTTGACGAATTTGTTTCGGATCGCCGTTAGATGGAACGTTTCAAGGGCATACTGTGCCTCCGAAGTCGCAAAATCAGGCGACAACCACCGTTTCCGTAAGGGAAACATACACTGTGACGGTTGTTCGCCGACCCTTGATCGAAATCGCGTAATCGCTACCGTTCCCGACAACCTCCGGAGGCATCCTTCGGTCGAATCCACGGGGCCGGGTCTTGAGCGACTTCATCGCCGACGGCGACACGCCACAAAATGGACCGTCATTGGCCGAAACGCCCGCGCCGGCCAAAAGTCGTAACGCGGGCCATCGCGAACGTCTGCGCGAGCGGGCGGCGAAGGGCGGGATAGACGCCCTGCCCGACTATGAGCTGCTGGAGATGCTGTTGTTCCGCAGCATTCCCTATCGGGACACCAAACCCCTGGCCAAGGACCTGCTGGCGCGCTTCGGCAGTCTGGAAGGCATTGGGGCGGCGAGCCATGAGGCCATCGATGACCAAATCGCCAAGTCGCTGTCGATCGTGCGCGGGAAGCTGTCGCGAGCGACGGCCCTGGACCTTCAGCTGATCTATGACGTCGCGCGGCGGGTGGCGCGCGAGCCGGCGTCGAAGCGGCCGGTGATCTCGTCCTGGAGCGCGCTACTGGCCTATGTGCGCGTCGCCCTGCAACATGAGCCGCGCGAGCAGTTCCGCGTCCTCTATCTCGACAAGAAGAACCAGCTGATCCTCGACGAGATCCAGAACCGGGGCACGGTCGACCACGCCCCCGTCTATCCGCGCGAGGTGGTGCGCCGGGCGCTGGAGCTGTCGTCGTCCAGCCTGATCCTGGTGCACAACCACCCTTCGGGCGATCCGACCCCCAGCCGCGCCGACGTCGACATGACCAGACAGATCATCGCCGCTGGACGCGCGCTCAATGTCGAGGTTCATGATCATCTGGTGGTCGGCCGCGACGGCGTGGCCAGTTTCAAGCAACTGGGGCTGATATGAACCTTTCCCGCCGGGCCATGCTGGCCGCTTCCGGCCTCGCGACGGTTGCGGGCGCCGCGCGCGCCGATGTCCCGACCCCCGCCGTCGTGGTCTCGACCTGGGACTTCGGCGCCGCCGCCAACGCCGAGGCGGTCAGGGCGAGGATGGCGGGCGGCTCCGGGCTGGACATGGTCGAGGCGGGAGCCAGGGTTCCCGAGGCCGATCCGACCAACCACTCCGTCGGCTATGGCGGCTATCCCGACCGGGACGGCCATGTGACGCTGGATTCGGTGGTCATGGACCACGCCGGCAATGTCGGGGCCGTCGCGGCGCTGGAAGACATCGTCCACGCCGTCTCGGTGGCGCGCGCCGTGCTGGAGAAGACGCCCCACACCATGCTGGTCGGCGTCGGGGCGCGCAGCTTCGCCGTCGATCAGGGCTTTCCCCTGACCAACCTCCTGACGCCCGAGGCCGAGGCGGCGTGGAAGGACTGGCTGAAGACCGCCCAATACGCGCCGCGCATCAACAGCGAGAATACCGATTGGCGCTCGCAGCCGGGCGGCCCCGGCAACCACGACACCATCGGCATCCTGGGCATCGGTTCGGACGGCCATATGGCCGGCGCCTGCACCACCTCGGGCATGGCGTTCAAGATGCGCGGCCGGGTCGGCGACAGCCCGATCGTCGGGGCGGGACTCTATGTCGATGACGAGGTCGGTGCGGCGACCGCCACCGGGGTCGGCGAGGACGTGGTGCGGATCTGCGGCTCCCATTCGGTGGTCGAGGCCATGCGTCACGGGATGGAGCCAAGCGAGGCCTGCCGGTCGGTGATCGAGCGTCTGGCCCGGCTGCGCGGGACGGCGATCAAGGACCACCAGGTCGCCCTTCTGGCCCTGTCGAAGACCGGCGTCGCGGGCGGATGGGCCCTGCAGCCCGGCTTCACCTATGCCGTCACTGACGCCGCCGGGAACACCCGCATTGATCGGGCCGGATCCTTCTTCAGTTAACGGCGACGGTGGGGGCTTCCCCTTCCCGCCGGGCGATGGAAGGAATGGGCGCATGACAATTCTGACCACCGACCGCCTGATCCTGACCCCCGTGGCGATCTCCGATTTCGAGGACCTGAAGGCCGTCTGGGGCGACGAGGCCTTCACCCGCGCCATCACCGGCCGCGCGCTCGGCGAGGAAGAGGTCTGGTTCCGCCTGCTGCGCGACCTGGGTCACTGGCAGGCGATGGGGCACGGCAACTGGGCGATGCGGTCGCGCGACACCGGCGCCTATGTCGGCAGCGTCGGGGTGCTCCACTATCTGCGCACGCTCGAACAGCCCTTCGACGCGCCCGAGCTGGGCTGGGGCGTAGCCTCGGCCTTTCAGGGTCAGGGCCTGGCGCGCGAGGGGCTGGAGGCGGCGCTCCGCTGGGCCGACACCGGGTTGAAGGCGCCGCGCACCGTCTGCATGATCTCGCCCGACAACGCCCCCTCGCTGAAACTGGCCGAGCGGGTCGGCTATCGCCCCTACGCCGACGCCTTCTACAAGGACCACCTCGTCCATCTGCTGGAGCGGCCCGCCGCTGTGTGACCTCTTCCGCGTATGCGGGACATTAAGGTTTATCGGTCATTTTCCCTGTGAGAAGACCGCGAGACCGCCCGCATGCCCATGTCCGTCGAAACGCTGCACGCCCATCTGGCCGAAGCTTTTCCCGACGCCGAGATCGCCATCGACGATCTGGCCGGCGACGGCGACCACTATCGCGCGCGCATCGTCTCGACTGCCTTCGCCGGCCTGCCGCGCGTGCGTCAGCATCAGCTCGTCTACGCCGCCCTGAAGGGCAAGATGGGCGGCGAACTGCACGCCCTGGCGCTCGAAACCTCTATTCCGACTGGAGGCTGAACCCATGCGTTATCGCCCCTTCGGCTCCACCGGCGCCGCCATCTCCAACATCACCCTGAGCCTGGGTCTGGACGCCGTCTCGCGCGGGCCCGAGGCCGCCGCCGAGCTGATCTATTCGGCGCTCGAGGCCGGCATCAACAGCTACCGTCTGGAAAGCGCCGACCCGGTGCTGGCCGAGGTCGTGGGTCACGCCCTGTCCTCGGTCGAGCGCAAGCTTCTGATCGTCAGCCTGACGCTGGGCCGTCGCGACGGCCGCCGTCAGGACATGGACCGTGACTTCTCGGCCGAGAGCATGACCCACGCCATTGATCGGGCCCTGCACGTCTCCGGCCTGGGCTGGATCGACGTCGCCCTGCTCGAGCGTCCGGGCGAGCACGAACTGCCGCAATCCTCGCTGAACGCCCTCAAGGCCCTGCGCGCGACCCAGCGGGTCCGCTTCCTCGGCGTCTTCGGCGACGGCGAGGTGATGGACGCCTATGTTTCGACCGGCGCCTTCGACGTCATCGCCACTCCGTCCAACGTCAACTCCTCGTGGAAGGTGCGTGCCCGTATCCGCGCCGCCCAGGAACAGGACATGGCGGTCATGGCCTATGACTATTTCCCCGAGGCCCTGAACACCAAGAAGAAGGCCACCGCTGTTCACGAGGAGAAGAAGGGTTTCTTCGGCTTTGGAGGCGGCTCCAAGCGCGCCAAGGACGATCCCCTGGCCGGGGCGGGCACCTTCGCCTTCCTGCACGACACCCCGCATTGGGACGCGGAGTCGATCTGTCTGGCCCATGTCATGAACGACCCGGCCGTGGCCACCGTCCTGGTCCAGGCGCACGATATTCCCCGGCTCGAGGCCCTGGCGAAGATTCCCGACCGCGACATGCCCCCCGGCCTGTCCGCCCAGATCGAAATGGCCCGCGTGGGGGCGGCCAACAAGGTCGCCTGAGCCGCGTCAAAGCCGTGTCCGGCCTTGACCCACGGGGCCTTCGTCCCTAGCTGACGGGCTGAACCAGAGGCCACTCCCATGACCGATCAAGTCGTCGCCCCCAACGGCGCCCAGAGCGCCGATCCCGTCCACGCCTTCATCGCCCAGACGATCGCGGACCACGCCGTCGTCCTGTTCATGAAGGGCACCCCGGACCAGCCGCGTTGCGGCTTCTCCTCCCTGTCAGTGCAAATCCTCGACCAGATCGAAGCCCCCTTCGTCGGCGTCGACGTGCTTCAGGACGAAGCCCTGCGCGACGGCATCAAGGTCTTCACCGACTGGCCGACCATTCCCCAGCTCTATGTGAAGGGCGAGTTCATCGGCGGCTCGGACATCATCCGCGAGATGTTCCAGTCCGGCGAGCTCCAGGCCCTGCTGGCGGAAAAGGGCGTCGCCCTCGGTCAGGACTGATCCGGCTTGGCGCGGCCGACGCTCCAGCCGCGTGAGGATCGCGAGATCTTCACCGTGCCCCTGGCCATCCTGCCCGAGCACATCGACGCCAACGGCCATGTGAACAATGTGGTCTATGTCGGCTGGCTGCAGGAAGTCGGCACCGCCCACTGGAACGCCCGGTTCGACGAGGCGGACCGCGCCAAATGGTCCTGGGTCGCCCTGCGGCACGAGATCGATTATCTGCGCGCGCTCCAGCCCGACTCCACCGCCGTGGCCCGGACCTGGGTCGGCGATCCACAGGGGCCGCGCTTCAACCGCTATGTCCGCATCGAGGACGGCGAAGGCCGGCTGTGCGCCCAGGGCGTTTCCGAATGGTGCCTGGTCGAGGCCGCGACCCTGAGGCCGCAGCGAATTCCGGCAACGATGTTGCCCACGTTCGAGGCCCGTTAGACAAAACTTGTCGCGCAAGGCGGGATCAGCGCTTGTCCGCGCGAGATCCTGACGTAATGGTCCCGCCGTGTTCCATATCCCCGCCTCCCCTCGCCCCATCAACCGCGTCGTCATCAAGATCGGCTCGTCGCTGGTCGTCGATGTGAAGACGCGCGCCCCGGCGGCGGCCTGGCTGAAGGCCCTAGCCGAAGACATCGCCGACTGGCGCCGACACGGGCGCGAGGTGATCGTGGTCTCTTCCGGCGCCGTCGCCCTGGGTCGCGGCCGCTTCGGTCTGGAGAAGAACGCCCGGCTGGACGAGAAGCAGGCCGCCGCCGCCGTCGGCCAACCCCTGCTCATGCAGGCCTGGGAGGCGGCGCTCAGCGAACAGGCGCTGGTCCCCGCCCAGGTTCTGCTGACCCGCGAGGATACCGAACGCCGCCGCCGCTGGCTGAACGGTCGCGCGACGTTGGAGGCCCTGCTCAAACTGGGCGCCGTGCCGGTGGTCAATGAGAACGACACGGTCGCCACCGAGGAGATTCGCTATGGCGACAACGACCGGCTGGCGGCGCGGACGGCCCAGCTGGCGCGCGCGGACCTGCTGATCCTGCTGTCCGACGTCGACGGCCTCTACACCGCCGATCCGAGGAAGAACCCGGACGCGGAACACCTGGCCGTCGTCGAGGCCCTGACACCCGAAATTCTCGCGGCGGCGGGCGGCGCCAATGTCGAGGCCGACGTCGGCACCGGCGGGATGGCCACCAAGCTGGAAGCGGCGCGTATCGCCCGATCGGCGGGGTGCGTGACCCTGATCGTATCCGGACTGGAGCCGCATCCGCTGAGGGCGCTGGACGCGGGCGCGCGCCATACGATGATCACGGCGCCGGCGACGCCCATCGCGGCCTACAAGTCGTGGATCGCGGGCAGTCTGGAGCCGGCGGGGTCGCTGGTCGTGGACGATGGAGCGGCTTCGGCGCTCGCGACCGGCCGCAGCTTGCTGGCCTCGGGCGTCAAGCGGGTCGAGGGCCGGTTCGACCGGGGCGACTGCGTGCGCATCGTCCGGATGGAAGGCGGGTCGCTGGGCGTGGGCCTGGCCGCCTACGCCGCTGACGAGATGGAGAAGATCCGGGGCCGGCACTCCGGCGAAATCGAGGGGCTGGTGGGCTATAAGGGACCCGGCGTCGCCATTCACCGCGACGATCTGGTGCTGGACCCCGCATGACCGCTCAACCTCTGACCGCGCAGACGGAAGACGTCGCCGCCCTGATGGCCGGGATGGGCCGCCGTGCGCGCGCCGCCGCCGACGCCGTGCGTCTGGCCGGGCCGGAAGTCAGAAGCGCGGCGCTCAGCGCCATCGCGAGCGCGATCCGCGACGGGGCCGAGGCCATCCTCGCCGCCAATGTCCGTGACATCACTCGCGCCCGCGCCAACGGCCTCAGCGAAGCCCTGATCGACCGGCTGGCCCTGACGCCCGCCCGCGTGGCTGCCATCGCCGGGGCCGTGGACGAGATCGCCGCCTTCCCCGATCCGCTGGGCGTCGAGACCGAGCGCTGGACCCGGCCCAACGGTCTGGACATCGCCCGCGTGCGTACGCCTCTGGGGGTGCTGGCCATCATCTATGAGAGCCGGCCCAATGTGACGGCCGACGCCGCCGCCCTGTGCATCCGCTCGGGCAATGTCGCCATTCTGCGCTGTGGCTCGGACTGTCTGGACAGCTCACTGGCCGTTCATGCGGCGGTGGTCGAGGGGCTGGTCGCCGCCGACCTGCCTGCCGATGCGGTGCAACTGGTCCCCACGCCCGACCGCGCCGCCGTCGGCGCCTTGCTGACCGGGCTGGACGGCAATGTCGATCTGCTGATCCCGCGCGGCGGCAAGAGCCTGGTCGCCCGGGTCCAGTCCGAGGCGCGCGTCCCGGTGCTCGGCCATCTGGAAGGGCTGAACCACACCTATCTGCACGCCGCCGCCGATCTGGAGATGGCGCGCGACATCGTCGTGAACGCCAAGATGCGCCGTGTCTCCGTGTGCGGATCGACCGAGACCCTGCTGGTCGACGCCGAGGCGGCGGGACGCCTCCTTTCCCCGGTCGCGGAGGCCCTGATCGCCGCCGGTTGCGAACTGCGCGGCGACGCCCGGGCCCAGGCGCTGGTCCCCGCGATGATCCCCGCCGCCGAGGCCGACTGGACCACCGAATATCTGGCGCCGATCCTCGCCGTCCGGATCGTCGACGGGCTGGACGCCGCTGTGGACCATATCCGCACTCACGGCTCGGGCCACACCGAAGCGATCATCACAGACGATGCGGAAGCCGCCGCCGCCTTCCTCAACGCCGTCGACAGCGCCATCGTGCTGTGGAACGCCTCGACCCAGTTCGCCGACGGCGGGGAGTTCGGCTTCGGCGGGGAGATCGGCATCTCGACCTCGCGCCTGCATGCGCGCGGGCCCGTCGGGGCGGAGCAGCTGACCAGCTACAAATACGTCGTGCGCGGAACCGGCCAGATCAGACCGTGATCCGGCCCTGAAGCCTTCACAGCAGGCGCGTCAGGGTCTAGGCCCGGCGCATGTCCTCCCCTGCCTCGCCGACAGCGCCAGAGACAGCGCCCGCGACCTCCCGCGCCTTCGCCCTGATCGTCCTGATGCTGGCGGCGGCGGTGCTGGGTCTCGCGCCGGTGCTGGTGCGGCTGACCGAGACGGGTCCGGCGACGGCGGGCTTCTGGCGGCTGCTGTTCGCCCTGCCCCTGCTCTTGGCCTTCGTGGGGCGGCCCGCGTCACTGGGCGGCGCGGGCATCGGCCGGCCCGGCAAGTGGATGGCTCTGGCCGGGATGTTCTTCGCCCTGGACATGAGCTTCTGGCACTACGGCCTGCACCTGACCTCTGTCGCCAACGCTACGGTGCTGTGCAATCTGACGCCCGTGGTCGTGACCCTGTTCGCCTGGGTCGTGTTGAGACAAAGGCCGAAAAGCCTGTTCCTCGTGGCGCTGGTTCTGTCGATGGTCGGGGCGGCGGCCATGGCGCTGGGGGCCAATCACTCGGGCGGGGCCGACCGGTCCCTGCTGGGCGACGCCCTCTCGCTGTCGGTGACGGTCTGGTACGCCAGCTACTTCCTGACCATCCAGGCGGCGCGCAAGACCGCCTCGGCCCAGAGGGTCATGCTGTGGTCCACCGCCGTCGGCGCCCCCATCATGCTGCTGGTGGCCCTGATCATGGGTGAGCAGATCATCCCGACGGGCCCCGCGGGCTGGGCCGCCTGCATCGGTCTGGGCCTCGTCCATGTCACGGGTCAGGGCGGGGTCGCCTGGGCGCTGGGCAAGCTGCCGGCCACCATCACCGCCGTCACCATCCTGGTCCAGCCGGTCGTGGCGGGCCTGGTCAGCTGGTGGGTGTTCGGCGAGACCCTGACGCCGGTTCAGGCCCTGGGCGGCGCACTGGTTCTGGCCGCCATCGTCCTGGCCCAGTGGTCAACGCGAAAAGTCGACGCCCAAACGAAAACGGGCGTGGGGTCCGAAGATCCCACGCCCGTCAATCTCTAAAGTCCCCCTCCTTTGGGAGGGAGCCGGATCAGAGAAGCTTCAGGTTGACCGCCGAGGTCTTGCCGCGCTGGGATTCCAGCTCGTATTCGACCTTCGCGTTTTCATCCAGGCCAGCGAGGCCCGCCTTCTGAACGGCGGTGATGTGCACGAACACATCGGCGCCGCCGCTTTCCGGCTGGATGAAGCCATAGCCTTTCGTGGGGTTGAACCACTTGACCGTACCGGTCGCCATATCTGCGCTCTCCATAAACGCGCTTTCCAGGCAGGCCCTCACATGGAGAGGCCTGTCAGTCCATCTGGACGGCTCGTTCAGGCGAAGGAGCGAAACATGGGTTTGGACCCCACGCACAAAATCCGGACTGCGGAGACGTTCTCTCGCGTCTATCCACAACGGTCAACCGGTTTCGATTCGCGTGGAAAGTGAGGTCTGGCCGCGCTCAGGGAGCCATCGGCGTCTGCAGCGCCCGGGCCCCGGCCTGAGTCCGGGGCGACGGTCCCGTGGCGCAGAGGCTGCGCGGCGCCCCGTCCAGATGCAAATGGTTCGCGTGCTCCTTGTTGTAGTCCGGCGTCAAAACCGTGGAGAAAACGCGACACGCGCCGTCCCTGAGGCGCTTCAGGAAGACCGAGCCCTGAGGTCCCGCCGGCCCTGTTCCATTCCAGTCGTCCAGCACCGAGATCTTGCGCCCATCGGCGAGCGTCACCCCGCCGACGTCCAGGGCATTGGCACGGGCGTGCTCGCTGGGCCGGTCGTTGACCTGGCTCGAGCCATAGATGCGGCGGCAGGAGTAGGTTCCAAAATCGTCGACGGATTTCACTGACGAACCAAAGACTTCGCGTGCGGTCGGCTGGAGAATCTGGCGATCCCAGATGACGTAGCGCACCGCCAGGGGGCATTGCATGATGACGTCGCTGGGCGCCAGTGGCGTCACCGCCCCGCCGGTGATCCTGACCGCCCCCTGCACCCGGCAGAAGCCGCCGTCGTCGCGGTCCGGGACCCGTTCGACCTCAACCCCGGCCGCGCGCAGGGTCTGGATGCAGGCCTCGGTCGCCCCCTGGACCTGTTCGGCGGGAGCGGCGAAGGGGAGTTCGAAATCCGCCACCTTGGCGCTGGTCGCCTGACCGACCGGGTGGTTCAGATCCAGCGGCTTCCACGGCAGGTCCTGGGGCGGGACGAAGGCGTTCATGAGAGCGAAGCCGGCACAGGCCGCCAGCCCCAGCTCCCACAACAAATTCCAGAAATCGGCGAAGTCGCGCTTCATGCCGCCCTAACATTGACCGTCGTTCGTCGTACGGCAACGCTCGGAACGCGGTCCGGTGGCGCCGCCGTTAATCTTTATGCCGCGCGCTCGCGGATCAGGCGCTGGATCAGGGGGACGGCGGTCGAGCGGCCCTGAATGCCGCCGTTGGAAAGAACGATGAAACCCAGCCCCTTGGCCGGAGAGGCCACGGCGATGGCGTGCCACAGGGTGTTGGAGCCTTCGTGAGCGATGGTGACCGTGTCCCCGGCCCAGGTCTCCGGTCGGGCGATCCAGCCCATGGCATAGGTGTCGCCCGGAAGCGGCGTGGTCAGGACCCCGATGCGCTCGGGCCGCAGCCAGCCCTCGGGCGCCCCGCCAATCATGGCGCGGATCCAGGTCGCATAGTCGGCCAGCGTCATATGGGCCGTCGCCGCCGGGCCGTAGAGGGCGGGATTGTCGGCGACACCGGCGGGATCCATCGGCGTCTTCGTCCCATCGGGCGTCACGCGGTGCCCCCAGGCGTTGGCGCCGCCCTTTGCATTGGTCGCGGGCGCGCCGAAGCCGGCGGTGGCGAGGCCGAGCGGCTGGAAGATCTCCGAGCCCATCATCTCTTCCCATGGCTTGCCGCTGATCCGCTCGATGGCGGCGCCGACCAGCACATAGTTGATGTTGGCATAGGCGAAGGCGCCCCTGGTCCCCATGGGCGGGCGCGACAGGGCGCTATCCACCACCGCGGCGCGCTGTTCCATGACCGGGCGAGGATCGGCGCGGGCCACATTGGGTGAGGCCATCGCCGCATCGGTCAGCCCGGCCTTGTGCCGCATCAGGTCGTCGAGGGTGACGTCGGCGAAGGCGGTATCGAGCGTGGCGCCCGGGAAGACCTCGGACAGGGGCATGGCCCATTTCGCGCGGCCCTGATCCACCAGCCGGGCGAAGACGGCGGCGGTCATGGCCTTGGTGTTCGATCCCAGGTGCCAGCGATCGTCCAGGGTCGCCTTGTCCGTCCCGCCCGTCTGACGCACCCCGCGCACGCCCGACCATTCCAGCCCCTCACGCGTCACGATGCCGGCGGCGATGGCCGGTGGGCCTCCCACCAGGGCGGCGGCCATGTCCAGCGCGGCGTCCGGCCCCGTCGCGGCCGAGCCGGCAGGGCGGATCGACAGATCCTGCGCGAAAGCGGCGTTTGCGGCCATGCCGGAGACGGCGAGCGCTCCGGTCATCAGGGCGCGACGGTCGATCGGGATCATGCTCGGTCTCCGGTGACGTTTGGACAGACTGAAGCAGAACCACGACAGACGCGCGACCCCGCTTGCGGTCGCAGACACACCGGCCCACTCTCACCGGATGAGCAAGAAGAACGACTATGAGCGCGAGCTCGAAAAGCTTCAGATCGAGTTCGTCGACACCCAGGCCTGGGCCATCGAGAAGGGGCTCAAGATCCTGATCGTCTTCGAGGGCCGCGACAGCGCCGGCAAGGACGGAGCGATCAAGCGGATCACCGAATACGCCTCGCCGCGCCAGACCCGCGTCGTCGCCCTGCCCAAGCCGACCGAGCGCGAGACCGGCCAGTGGTATTTCCAGCGTTATGTCTCGCACCTGCCGGGCGCGGGCGAGATCGTGATCCTCAATCGCTCCTGGTACAATCGCGGCGGGGTCGAGCCGGTGATGGGTTTTTGCACCCCGGAACAGTACACCCGCTTCCTGAAGGACGCGCCGCGCTTCGAGCGGCTGCTGGCCGACGCCGACACCCTGATCATCAAGCTTTGGCTCGATATCTCGAAGGAAGAACAGGCCAAACGGCTGGAGGAGCGGATCGAGGATCCGCTGAAGAAGTTCAAGGTCTCCTCGCTGGACGGCGAGGCCCAGGCCCGCTGGGACGCCTACAGCGCCGCGCGCGACCGGATGCTGGAGGAGACCCATTCCGGCCACGCGCCCTGGACGGTCATCGCCACCGACGACAAGAAGACGGCCCGGATCAACATCCTGCGCCACATCCTTCAGCGCATCGACCGGCCGGGCTCCAAGGCCCACAAGCCCGATCCCGACGTCGTCTTCGCCGCCGACAAATGCCGCGATCGGCTGGCGAGATAATCAGCTCATCCCGGGCAGGCCGGCGAAGGTGTCGCAGGACGACGGATCGCCGCTCTCATAGCCGCGCCTCAGCCACTGGACCCGCTGGGCCGAGGAGCCGTGGGTGAAGCTGTCGGGTGCGACCTCGCGGCCGGAGCGGCGTTGCAGGGTGTCGTCGCCGATGGCGCTGGCCGTCTTCAGACCCTCTTCCAGATCGGCGCCGTCGACGGCGACCTGACCGTTGGAGGCGCCGGCGGCGTTCTTGGCCCAGACCCCGGCATAGCAGTCGGCCTGAAGCTCCAGGGCCACCGAATAGCGGTTGGCCGCGGCCCCGCCGCCGGCGCGCTGCTCCTGGGCCTGGACCTTGTCGGAAGTGCCCACCAGATTCTGGACGTGGTGGCCGTATTCGTGGGCCAGGACATAGGCGCGGGCGAACTCGGCGCCCGAGGCCCCCAGCTGGGTCTCCATCTCCTGCCAGAAGCCGAGGTCCAGATAGACCTTGTTGTCGGCCGGACAGTAGAAGGGCCCCATCGCCGACTGGCCCATGCCGCAGCCGGTCGGGGTGCCCTGTTCGTAGAGGACCACGGTCGGGGAGTCGTAGCCGCGGATGCGCGACTTCCAGACGTCGTCGATATTGGTGCCGATGACATCGACGAAACGGCCCGCCTGATCGCTGGGCGTGCCGACCTGACCCTGCTGCTCGGCCTGCCCGCCCGCGCCGAGCGCGCCCGCGACCTGCTGGGTCGTGGAGGGGTCGATGCCGAAGACGAAATACCCGATCAGCCCCAGGATCGCGACGCCGATGCCGCCGCCGGTCAGGGCGCCGCCCCCCATGCCGCGCCGGTCCTCGACGTTGCCGCCTTCACGTCCGCCTTGCCACCGCATCGTCGATCCCTTCCGAAGCTCCGGTCACGCTAGCGCCGACCGCCGCGCGAGAAAAGCGCCGGGATCGAACGCCCTAATGCGGTTGGCGATCCAGCCAGCTGTCGATCTGGCCCACGCCCTGCGTGATCGCCTGTCGTCGGGCGGTCGCCGCCTCGCGCGCGGCGCGTTCCTGTTCAGGCGACCTCAGGGCGGGGACGGGATTGTCCGGCGTCGGCGAGGGCGTTCGGCGCGCCTGTAGCTCCATCAGGGTCAGTCGGGTCTGCAGCTGCTGTTGCCGGGCCAAAGCCTCGGCGGCCTCGGCCTGCTGACGCTGGCGTTCAATGGCGTAGCGCTGGGTCTCCAGACCCGACACCCCGGGCGTCCCGATCGGAGCCCACGGCCGCACCTGCGCCCCGGCGGACGACACCGACAGGGCCAGAACAGTCGAGGCGAGAAGAAGGGTCTTCATGGCCTTGAACATGGGCGTGTTTCCATCCGTCACCAAGCGTGACCGGAACGCCCGGGCCGCGAGAGGGTTACGGTCAGCGACAAACGACCACGCGTTTTCGAGGACTCCCATGACCGCCATGACCCCTTCCGACCCCGGTTACGGCCGCGATCAGGCGCTGGAGAAGGCGCGCGGGACCGGCCGCCCCGCCGACGCCGACCTGGACCCGCACAAGCTGGACGTCGACCCCAATCCGGAGCGCCATATCCACTTCTCGCCGGATCTGACCGACGAGGACGGAGCTTCCACCGGCGTCTGAGCTTCATCTTTCGGCAAGACCTGGGGCCGGTTTCGGGCGAAGACGGGCGCCCGATGTTTCATCGATGAAACATCTCAATCTTTTCAATAATTTCGCCGCATTCGCGGACGGATTTTTGCATGTCTCCGGAGCGCCGGGACGGGGCCTGAAAGGGCCTCGGGACACCGGCGTTTCCTCTCAAGGAGCCGAGGATGCAGATATCTTCATCGTCTGCGGCGAGTTCGAGCATGGCCCTCCAGGCCCTGCGCGACCTGTTCCAGACGAGTTCCACCGGGTCGACCGGGCAAACCTTGCCCGGCTTCGCCTCGGAAGGCGGCGGAAGTTCCCCGCCGTCTGGCCCGCCTCCGGGCCCTCCCCCCGCCTCGATGAACGGCGGAGGTTTCAGCGCTGACACAATGTCCGCCCTGCTGGGCAGCCAGGAGAGCTCCGGCTCTTCCAGCTCCAGCTTCTCATCCCAGGTCATCGACGCCGCCGACACCAACGGCGACGGCACGGTGAGTCTGGAAGAGCTGGCGGCCTCGCTCAGCGCCGATTCCTCGAGCCTGACCGACGCCTTCAACGCGGTGGATACGAACGGCGACGGCCAGATCACCTCGACCGAACTGGACGCCGGCTTCAAGGCCAAGGGGCCGCCGCATGGCCCGCCTCCCGGACCGCCCCCCGGTCAATCCGCCTCGGCCTCTGACACGGCTTCCAGCCTGCTGTCCGCCGCCGATACGGACGACACCGGATCGCTGAGCCTGAGCGAGATCAACTCGCTTCTGGGCAGGGACAGCAGCGACACCAGCCTGACCAGCGCCTTCTCGTCTCTCGACACGAACGGCGACGGCTCCCTGGCTTCAGACGAACTGACGGCGGGGATCAAGGCCCTGTTCGAGAAGCAGTTGGCGACCTATGCGGCCAACGCCAACTCGGCGACCGACGGCGCCACCAGCACGACCTCGGTCTCGCTCGCCGCCTGATGAGTTTCGGCCGCGCCTCGAACGGGCGCGGCCGTTCATCGCCTCACTTCAAGGCATGGCCCAGACGCTTGAGCGTTTGATCTCGAAATCCTCGAGCTCGCGCGTCGTCGGCACCCGGTATTCGGCCAGAAACTCCAGCCCTTCTTTCGGGAAATAGGTCCGGTGCGGATCGCCGATCAGGACGCGCGTCCCGTTGGCCCGAGCCTTCGAGAGCCAGGCCAGCACGCTCTCGGTCATCGGCTTTTCGTAGCAGACGTCGCCGGCGCAGATGACGTCGACCTGCGGGGGTGGTGCGTCCAACAGATCGACATCGGTGAAGTTCAGGGCGACCCCGTTCGCCTGGGCGTTCAGCCTCACCGCCGCGCCGCAGAAAGGATCGATGTCGGCGCACAGGACCTCGGTCGCCCCCGCCTGCATCGCCGCCACACCCACCAGCCCCGAGCCGGTCGCGAAGTCCACGACCCGTTTACCCGCGACCTCATCCGGGTTGTCGAGGATCCAGCGCGCCAGCCCCTGCCCGCCCGACCAGGCGAAGGCCCAGAACGGCGGCGGCAGGCCGATCTCGCCCAGCTCCTCCTCGGTCATGCGCCAGATCGGGGTGATCTCGTCGGCCAGCCAGAGCGAAATCTCCGGCGTATGCGGCACGGGCTGCAGCCGGGTGTTGGCCAGGATGAAGGCCTCGGGATCGGTGATGCGGGTCAAGGTCGGCGCCACAGGGCGAAACCGGCCACGCCGATAGGCCCAAGCCCGGCCAGGGCGATGAACCGCTGGACCAGACCGCCATATGCCGCTCGATCGACGGGAATGACGCCGGCCATGATCAGCACCATGACGACCAGCATCAGCAAGGCGCCGATGAAGACGATCCGCCAAGGCTTCAGCGTTCGAACCATGAAGGCGGCTACGGTCAGAAACAGAGGCACGGCCAGCAGGGCCGGTCCCGTCGGATTGATCCGGTGGCGGGGGTCCGGCAGCGGAAACAGCCCAGCCCAGATGCAGCCCGCGGCGGCGATTGTCACGGCCAAAACGATCAGGATATTGAGGATCAGCGGGCACCCGTCGGCCCGAAGCGCTCCGAACAGGCCCGCTGCCCCCGCCAGCCCACAGGCGCCGCAGAGGAAGGCGACCGCATTGAACACGGCGGCATGGGGAGATTTGTCCGAGCCCAGCAGACTCGCCGCATCGGTCAACGGGCTATAGCCCGGGAAGGTCGGCCAAAGGGCGATCTGGACGCCGAAATAGAGGATCGGCAACAGCACCGCCCCGAGCAGCAGAATGGATGTCCTCGATTGGGTCATGGCGCGGTCCCCTCAGCGCAACGACGCCTAGAGCAGGGTTTCAGCGGCGTCCACTTAACCCCCTGTCATGTTGCTCGCCCCTTGCCGCGCGCCTCATTCGAATATATGAAACGCATACATATCGTATACTCAGAGACACCCCATGGGCATCGTCAATATCGAGGACGAGCTGCACGAGCAGCTGCGCCGCGCCGCCAAGGCCGCCTGCCGCTCGACCAACGGCCAGGCCGCCTTCTGGATCAAGATCGGCATGCTGTGCGAACTCAATCCAGGCCTGACCTTCCAGGAACTGGTCGCGCGCGAGCTGAAGGCGGCGGGCGTCGAGTCCGTGGATCAGGCGGCCCGGACTTTGGCGGCATGACCAAGACCCCGGCCGAGGTCGAGCTGATGGCCGAGGCGGGCGCCCTGCTGGCCTCCGTCTTCGCCTATCTGGACGAGCAGCCGCTGGCGGGGATGAGCACGCTTCAGGTCAATGACCTGGTCGAAGCCTTCATCGTCAACAAGCTGCGCGCCCGCCCGGCCTCCAAGGGCCAGTACGGTTTCGCCTTCGCCCTGAACAGTTCGAGGAATGAGGTGGTCTGCCACGGCGTGCCGTCGCCGGACGAAGTCCTGAAGGACGGTGATATCGTCAACTTCGACATCACGCTGGAGAAGCACGGCTTCATCGCCGACTCCTCAAAGACCTATCTGATCGGGAATGTCGCGGCCCCGGCGCGCAAGCTGGTCAAGGCCACCTATGACGCCATGTGGAAGGGCATCCAGGCGGTGAAGCCCGGCGCGACGCTCGGCGACATCGGCTTCGCCATCGAACAGCACGCCAAACGCCACGGCTATTCGGTGGTGCGCGATTTCTGCGGCCACGGCATCGGCCGCGAGATGCACGAGGCGCCGCAGGTGCTGCATTTCGGGCGGCCGGGTCATGGGATGACGCTGCGCGAGGGCATGGTCTTCACCATCGAGCCCATGCTGAACCAGGGCCGCCGCACAGTGCGCACCGAGGACGACGGCTGGACGGTGGTCACCACCGACGGAAAGCTCTCCGCCCAGTTCGAGCATACGGTCGCGGTGACGAAGGACGGGGTGCGAGTTCTGACGCTGAGGGCCGAGGAACGGGCGGCGGCCTAGGTCTCCGCCGGCTGGTAGCGGTGCAGCAGGAAGCGGTTCCAGCCCTTTCTGTTGCGGCTCTCGACCGCGAAGCAGAAGCCCGGCTCTTCGTCGTCCGCGGGCCAGTAGATCATACGCGCGAGCCCCGCCGGCATCCGGGCCTCGAAGGCCACGGCCTGCGGATGGACGTCCGAGCCGTCCGCCAGCCGGCCCATCGACCGCTTGCCGTCGTTGGTGAATGAGAAGAAGGACAGGCCCCCGTCATCTCCGGCGCCGAACAGGGCCACCTCCCGGTAGTCGCCGCGCTCGCCCATATTCCACACCGCCTCCAGCCGGACCCAGCCCTTGCCAAAGGGCACGAACGTCCGCGTACAGACCATGACCTGACCGTGCGCCTCGGCCTCGGCGACCCAATCGCCCATCAGCGGCTTGAGCGGCCCCAGCAAGCCGCGACCCGGCTTCCAGCCGCTCATGCCGGATCCGTCCGCGACGCGGCTTGCCTCAGCACCGCAAGATAACCCGGCGCGATTTCCATTCCCTCAGCCTGCGGACGGGCGCCGATCTCGCGGTGCAGGCGGGGCAGGCTCCAACAGGGGACATGCATGAACAGGTGGTGCTCGGCATGGAAATTGACCCAGTAGGGGGCGATCAGGGCGCGCTCCCACCAGCCGGCGCGGGCGGTGCGGGCGGCGCGGTAGGGGTCAGTCGCCGAGCCCTCGACGCAGGCGTGTTCGGCGATGTTCCGCAGACGCGTCACCAACGGGAACCAGGTCGCCATCGGCAGCAGCCACAGGGCGAACCAGGCCCACCAGACCCCGGCGGCGACGAAACCGGCGAGCATGGCCAGATTGACCAACAGGAAGGGCAGAACCGACCGGCCCGTGACGATGGAATCATAGTCATGAGCTTCATTTTTTTGGCTACCGCGCGTCGCGCTACTTGAGCCCGCCGCCTCCGCGTTCGCCTTCCTCGCCATGGCGATGGGCAGCAGGACCCGCTGCTTGAAGAAGGTCTGGCCGGTCAGGTCGCGGATCATCTTGCGGCGCAGGGAGGCCGGCGTCACCGGGAAGGGCGCCGACAGCATCAGGTCCGGGTCCTCGGGCTGCTGGGCGAAACGGTGGTGGGACAGGTGGTAGGGGCGGTAGGCGCTGAGCGACGCCCCGATCGGCACGGCGCACAGCCAGTGACCGAGCCAGTCGTTGAGCTTCAGGTTCTTCGCCAGGGCCCCGTGCGCGGCCTCATGCATCAGGATGGCCAGACCCAGCTGGCGCGTGCCGATGATCATGACGCAAACCGGGATCAGCACCGGCCAGATCACGCCCGCGACGACGGCCAAGGCGATGACGCCCCAGGCATGGGCGACCAGCAGCGGCCCCTTCCACGCCGAGCGCGACTGGAACGGCGCCCATTCCTCGGGCGTGAACAGGTCGGACGGCGAGACGCGGGGTGCGGCTGACATGGGTTCAGGATAGCGCCGCAAGGAAGGCGGGACTAGCGTGCGCCCGATTCCGTCATCGGAGACCGGATATGCGCCCGTTTCGCCTGATCGTTTCCACCCTCGCCCTCGCTGGAATTCTGACCGTCGGTCAGGGCGTCACGCCCCTCGCCTCGACTGCACGGGCGGCCAGCTTCGACTGCGCCCGCGCCCGCTCGACCGACGAGCGGGCCATCTGCGGCAACCGCGTTCTGGAGGATCGCGACGTCGAATTGTCCGTCCTCTACGGTCTGATCCAGAAGCTGGTGCCGATGGGATCGCGCGACGCCATCCGGCGCGAACAGGCCCAATGGTTGGCGGGGCGCGGCCGCTGCGGCGCCGACGTCCCCTGCCTGCGCCGCGCCTATGACCGCCGCATCGCGGCCTTGCGCGCCACCATCGACGAGCGGGTGGTCTCGAACGGTCCATTCTGAACGTCAGGCAGCCCTGACGAAAAGTCATGTTGACCTTACACGAAGGTCGTGTCATGTTCTCCTGACATCAAGTCAGGAGAACGCGTCATGCTCGCGCTCGGCAAATCGACCACCCCGGCTCACCGGAAATACGTCATCCGGACCATGGCCTTCATGCTGCCCTACGTCGTGGTCAACACCCTCGCCATCTTCGGCGCCTTTGACGAAATCCACGGCAAACCCGCCGCCTGGGTGCTGGCCTTCGTCGTCGCCGCTCCCATGGTCGGACAGATCTGGGCCACCCTGAGCCTGATCCGCGAGTCCGACGAGTTCGTGCGCGCCCTGACGGCCAAACAGTTCATCGTCGCCTCGGGTCTCGCCATGGCGGTGGCCAGCGTCTGGGGTTTCGGCGAGAGCTACGCCGGCGCCTATCACCTGCCCGCCTGGCTGATCTATCCGTTGTTCTGGTTCTTCTGGGGCGTCAGCGCGCCCTTCATCCGGACCTCGAAATGAAGAACCGGCTGAAACTTCTGCGCGTCGAGCGCGGCTGGACCCAGGAACAGCTGGGTCAGGCTCTGGGGGTCTCACGTCAGGCCGTCAACGCCCTTGAGACCGAGAAACACGACCCCTCCCTCGACCTCGCCTACCGGATCGCCGTCCTGTTCGCCCGGCCGGTCGAGGACATCTTCGAAAACCCGCACGGCTGAGCCCGGCGGACCAACGCAAACCTCAGGAGACTGACATGTTCTTCCTGCGTCATCGCGGGGCCGCGAGCCTGCGCGCCATCGCCATCGCCTCAGCCGCCGCCGTCATCATCGGCTGCGGTATCGCCGCCGGCCAGGCGCTCGCCGGCGAGCCTGCCGCCGCGGTTCAGGCCGCCGCCTTCACCTCCGACAGGCTGTCGGTCGAGGTGATCGGCTCCGGCCCCGACGTCATCCTGATCCCCGGCCTCGCCTCCTCGCGAGAGGTCTGGCGGCCGCTGGCGACGCGGCTGGCGGCGACGCACCGGGTCCATCTTATCCAGTTGGCGGGCTTCGCGGGCGAACCCTGGAGCCACGGCGACGGCGCCTTCGTCGCCCCCGAGGTCGAGGAACTGGCCCGCTACATCCGCACCGCCGGTCTCGACCACCCCGCCGTCATCGGCCATTCCATGGGCGGCCTGTCGGGCCTGCTGCTGGCCCAGGCCCACCCCGAACTGGTCGGGCGACTGATGAGCGTCGACTCCCTGCCCTTCTTCAGCGCCATGTACGGACCGCAGGTCACGGCGGAACAGGCCCGCCCCTTCGCCGATCAGGCCGCCACCGGCATCCTGTCCGCCGATGAGGCGACCTTCCGCGCCCAGCAGGCCCAGACGGCCGCCGGCCTCGTCCGCGATCCCGCCACCCGCGCCCTCGTCGTCGAATGGTCCATGGCCAGCGACCGCCACGCCCTCGCCGCCGCCCTGAAGGACGTCATGACCACCGACGCCCGCCCCGGTCTGGCCGGCATGACCACGCCGGTCACCGCCGTCTATGCCTCGGACGCCGACGGCGGCGCCCCCGCGGCCATGGCCGATGGCCTGTGGGCGCACGAATACGCCGCCCTGCGGGGAGTGACGCTGATCCGCGTCGACGGCAGCCGCCACTTCATCATGGCCGACCAGCCCGCCCGCTTCGACGCACTGGTCGATGAGTTCCTGAAGTAGCGCCTAGCCCTTCGGCATCACCGGGGCGCCGGCGAACTCGTCGGCATAGGCGGGGGCCAGCAGGCTGCGGATCGCGGCCTGCGGCACCGGCACCTGATAGGATCCCTCGGCATAGGGGCCGACCTGATAGGGGCCGACGAGGAAGACCAGACCGCCCGCCTTGCCCGGCTCGGTGCTCGGGGCCAGGACGATGGGGGTGTCGGCGGCGTGGGGGCAGCTCCAGCCCGAGGCGTCCTTCGGGTTCAGGCTGACGGTCTCGGCCTGCGGGTCGCGCTTGCGCTTCTCGGCGTTGACGGCGGTGCACAGCAGGCCGTCCAGCGCCGAGAGGGCCACGCCCGGCTTCAGCAGGCCCGCCGCCGTCACCGGCCGCTTCATCGCCTTGTCCCACAGGACGCCGGTATAGGCCGTGTTGCCGTGCGCCCCGCCGGTGAACTCATAGTCCGAACGGGCCAGGCTGAAGAGCTTGCCGGTCTCGACCGGGGTGTCGAAGGTGATCAGGGATTCATAGACGGGCATGCCCTGGTCTCCGCCGGCCTCGGTGCGGTCGGCCTGGGCGCCCTCGACGAAGGCCTTCAGGTCCTTGACCGATTCCGAATAGAGGCGGACGTGCAGGTCGGGCTGGTTGCGCACCGCCTCGGGCAGCTTCAACTCGACCGTGGCGTACGGCGTCTCGGACTTGTAGCCGAAGGGCGCGCCGGCCGAGGCGGGGGTCTCGGTCACGGTCGCCGCGGGGGCGGACGCCGGAGCGGCGGCCTTGTCCTTGTCGCGGTTGCAGGCCGACAGGGTCGCGGCGACGGCGGCCACAGCGAGGGGGGTCAGCAGCAGGGCCTTGATCATCCGGGCGGAGGTCATGCGGGAGGGCTCCTCAGGCGAAATGGACGGCGCCGAGCGCGAGGGCGCCCAGCAGGATGAAACCGGCTTCCCGGTTCGACTTGAACAGTTTCAGCGCAAGCGTGGCGTCATCGGGGCGAAGCGTACGCACCTGCCAGACCAGATGACCGGCGTAGGTCAGGACGGCGGCATAGAACAGGGGCCCCAGCCCGGCCGCCCAGCCGGCGGCGAGGGCGCAGAGCACCGTCAGGACATAGAAGGTCGCAACGCCCTGTTTGACCGCCGGACCCAGCCGCCGCGCCGAGGACTTCACCCCGACCATGGCGTCGTCCTCGATGTCCTGAAGGGCGTAGATGGTGTCATAGCCCAGAGTCCAGAACACGCCCCCGGCATAGAGGAACAGGGCTGGCAGGGCGTCCTGCAGGCTCCAGACTGGCTCAAGAGCGCCGGCGTCCGCGCCGCTCTGCACGGCGGCCTTGGCCACAAAGGCTGAGGCCGCGACCGTCACGGCGGCGGCGAAGCCCATCAGGGCGCCCCAGTTGAAGGTCAGGCCAAGCCAGGCCTGGGGCCACCAGGTGATCCGCTTCATGAAGGGATAGGCCGCCACGAGGGCCAGCGATCCGACGCCCAGCAGGATGGCGGGGAGGTTCAGGGTGAGCAGGATCAGCAGGCTGATCAGGCTGCAGCCGATGACGAAGGCCCAGGCCTTTTTCACCGAGATCCGGCCCGAAGGAATGGGGCGAAGGGCGGTGCGCGAAACCTTGGCGTCGATGTCGCGGTCGACGATGTCGTTGAAGGCGCAGCCCGCGGCCCGCATCAGACAGGCGCCGAGGCCGAAGCCGACGAACAGCCACAGGGCGTAGAGGCCGGGCGCCTCCGAATAGCGGGCGTGGGCGAGCGTGATGCCCTGCCAGCCGGGCAGGAGCAGGAGCCAGATGCCGATGGGGCGATCGAAGCGGCCCAGCTTCAGCCAGGGCTTCAGGGCCTCCGGCGCATGGGCGTCGACCCAGTTGCGGCTCGCGTCGGGAAGGGGCGCATCAGGCAGGGCGGAGGACATGCCGTCTTCTAGCGCCTTCGGGGGCGGGCCGAGAAGGGCGGACGCGGCGGCGCCCGCCCCTTTTTCCGGTCTGCTAGGGCAGTCGGACCGGGTTGGTCACGCTGACCGACTTGCCGGGCTGAAGGCCCAGTTCTTCGTAGGTCCAGCGCAGCTCGACGCCTTCGGGCACAAGGGCCTTGCAGGCGTCGGGCGTGCGGCGTGTGAGCGTCAGGCGGGTCGGCCCGTCGCCTTCGGAAACCTCGACCGCGAAGGCCGAGGCGTCGGTGCAGCCGTTCGAATCGGCCCGGACCACCAGGGCGCCCGGTTCGAAACGCACGGCGCGCAGCACCTCCAGATCGTCGCTGGAGGCGATGGTGGTGTGCGACCCGACGCGGACGGAGACCTTGTCCTCTCCGCCGCTGTCATAGATCACGCAGGCCCCCAGCAGCGGCGTGATCGCCGCCGCCAGAAGCAGGCCCTTGACGGCACGCATTACTGGGCGTCGGCCGGGGTGGTCTGGACGACGCGGGTGGTCGGCTTGTCGGTGGCGATGATGATGCAGCCCGACAGCAGCGGGGCGGCGATGGCGATGGCGAGGGCGAGACGAAGCATTGGTGAGATCCCCTTACTGAAGCTTGTGATCCTTGATCACCCGACGCCGTTCAAAAGACACGTGAATAATCGGAAAGGGTTTCACGCCTGACGGGTCCGTGGGCGGCGCCCCTTGATCCGATCCGCAACCGGCATAGCTACTGAGCCTCCTCCGCCACGGACGCTTTCATGAGCCAGCTGTTTTCGCCTCTCGCCGTCGGTCCCCTGACGCTGAAGAACCGCATCGTCATCGCCCCGATGTGCCAGTATTCGGCCATCGACGGCGTGCCCCAGCCCTGGCATGCCCAGCACCTGGGCAAGCTGGCCCTGTCGGGCGCATCCCTGGTGATCGTCGAGGCGACGGGGATCGTGCCCGAGGCCCGCATCTCCTGGGCCGACACCGGCCTGTGGAACGACGAACAGGAGGCCGCCTTCGCGACCCTGATCCGGCAGATCCGCACCTATTCCGACACGCCCGTCGGCATCCAGCTGGCCCATGCGGGTCGCAAGGCCTCGACCAATCCGCCTTGGGTCGAGCGCGGCGGCCCGGCCGGCGCCGACAAGGCGTGGCAGACGGTCTCCGCCTCCGCCGAGCCTTTCCGCGACGACTGGCATACGCCCGAGGCCCTCGACGAGGCCGGGATGCAGCGCGTCGTCGACGGCTTCGTCCAGGCCGCCCAGCGGGCCCAGCGCGCCGGCTTCGACGTGGTCGAGCTGCATGCCGCCCACGGCTATCTGCTGACCCAGTTCCTGTCGCCGTTGTCGAACCGCCGGACGGACGACTACGGCGGCTCGCTGGAGAACCGCATGCGCTTCCCGCTGCGGGTCGCGGCGGCCCTGCGCGACGCCTGGCCCCGGACACGAGCCCTGGGCGCCCGCCTGAACGGCTCGGACTGGACCGATGGCGGCATCACCCCGGACGAGGCGGTCGCCTTCAGCCGCGCCCTGCACGATCTGGGCTACGACTATCTGCACCTGACCAGTGGCGGCAATGTCGCGACGGCGAAGATCCCGGGCGACCAACCCGGCTATCAGTTGCCCTTCGCCGAAGCCGTGAAAGCGGCGCTTCCCGAGGCCAACGTCATCGCCGTGGGCATGATCTATGACGCCCATCAGGCCGAACAGATCGTCGCCTCGGGCCAGGCCGACGCCGTGGCCATCGCCCGCGCGGTGCTGGACGATCCCAACTGGCCGCACCACGCGGCGTCGGCCCTGGGTCAACCCGAGGGCCTGCCGGACCAGTATGCACGGGCGACCGACAGCACCTGGCCGGGCTACGGCCGGGTGCACGCCCCGGCTTAAATTTCAGGTCTGGGGCAGCTGGTAGGGGTTGTTGACCGAGACGCGCGCGCCGGGCTTCAGCCCCAACTCCTCGAACGACCATTTGATCTCCACCCCCTCGTCTTCGGGGGTGGCGCACAGATCCTCGGTGATACGGCGCAGGGTGATGACCGACTCGTCGCCGCGCGCCGCCACGAAGGGACGCAGGTCATCCTTCTTGGTGCAGCCGTTCGAGCTGACCCAGAAGACGGCGGTGTTGTTGACCAGGGCCGCGGCGTGGATGGGCTCGAGCACGCCCGGCATGGGCTGCGAAACCCCGGCCTGTTGCTCCGGCCCGAGACCCAGCCGCGAGGTCACGGAGGCGCAGGCCGACAGGGCGGTCAGAGCGAGGCCGGAAACCCCACAAAGAATTAATGCGCGAACGGGCGCCATGCCCCTTACCCTCAACAGCCAGACGCCCATTATGCGCTTAATTCGCCCCTGAACGCACCCGAAAAGCGAGTTGCTCCCCATGGCCTTGATGCCCACGCCCGTGACGTCTCTCGCCGCCCTCGCCGCCATGGCCCTGCTGACAGTCGCCGCGCCGGCCCTGGCTCAAACGGGGGCTGAAAGCCGCCCGATCCCCTCGCCCGCCGCTATCGACGCCGAAGTCACACGGTTGATGGGCGCGACCCATTCCGAGGGGCTGGCGCTGGCCGTCATCGATGACGGTCAGGTGACCCAGGTCAGGGCCTGGGGCGACCGCAACGCCAAGGGCGATCCGCTCGAAACCGACACCGTCATGTACGGCGCCTCCCTGACCAAGGCCGTCTTCGCCTGGACGGTGATGCAACTGGTCGACGAGGGGAAGATCGATCTCGACACCCCCATCGCGGCCTACCTGCCAAAACCCCTGCCGGAATACTGGAGCGAGGAGCTCTCCGACCGCTACGCCGACTATCGCGGCCTGGCTGACGACCCGCGCTGGCGGACCATCACCCCGCGCATCCTGCTGACCCATTCGGCGGGCTTTTCCAACTTCGGCTTTCTGGAGCCCGACGGGAAGCTGAAGATCCACTACGATCCGGGGACACGTTACGCCTACTCCGGCGACGGCCTGATCCTGCTGCAGTTCGTGCTGGAGCAGGGTCTGGGCATGGACATCGGCGCTGAGATGCAGCGCCGGGTCTTCGACCGCTTCGGCATGCCCATGACCGGGATGATGTGGCGGCCCGACTTCGCGACCAATCTGGCTGACGGCTGGACTGCGGACGGCTCGGTCGAGCCGCATGACGAACGCTCCAAACCCCGGGCCGCCGGATCGATGGACACGACCATCGCCGACCTGTCGAAGTTCGTCGCCGCCTACGTCCGTCGCGACGGCCTGAGCCCCGCCTCGGCCGCCGAATTGGTCCGGCCGCAACTGCCGATCAAGACCGCGACTCAGTTCCCCAGCTTCCAGGACGAACTGCCGGCGGCGGAGCAACACCCGGGCCTGTCCGCCGGTCTCGGCGTGGTGACCTTCACAGGCCCTCAGGGTCCGGGCTTCTTCAAGGGCGGCCACAATGACTCGACCGGCAACAGCTGGGTCTGCGTCGAGGCCAGCCGCCGCTGCGTCCTGATCCTGTCCAACGACGTCCGGTCGGAGGCGGCCTTCCCGGCCTTGGTCCGCTTCATCCTCGGCGACACCGGCGTGCCCTATGCGTGGGAATACGGACCGCAGCCGGCGCTTTAGGCGCGCCTATTTCAGGACGGCGGCGGTCACGCCCATCCAGATGAGAAGCGAGAACCCCGCCATCGCGGCATAGGCCGCCAGCGCCCTGCGGGTGCCGGGGTGTTTGTGGCGTGTCGGGGCGTCCCAATCGAACATCGGTCTCTCCTGCTGGAGAGAAATGCGCGAACCTAGAGATCGATCCGGAACCGCAGGGCCTCGCCGCCGCCATAGGCCGGCAGTTTCTCGAACCGCTCGACCAGCCGGCCGTCGTTGGCCTCGATCACATACCGCGAAGAGGCGTTGTCGGGCGTGGTGGTCAGTTCGACCCAGGGCATGCCGACACGACGCGCTTCACCCAGCATCATGGACAGGGCGCGCGTCGCATGCCCCTGCCCGCGTTTCCACGGCACGACATTATAGCCGATGTGTCCCAGGCAGGAGGGTGGCAGCTCGGCCGTCCCCGCCTGCCAGCGGAAGCCGATCATGCCGCAGAAGGCGCCGTCCCACATCCAGCGGATCACGCCCGGCAGGCGCGGCACCGTGCTGCCGTCCGGCAGTTCGACGGGCGCGCCCCGCGCCTCCGGATCATCCAGCGAAGCGAGAAAGGCCGCCGGGTCGGTCCGGATCAGCGCCAGCTGCTGGTCCGCCGCCTCCCTGCCGCGCGTGCTGTCGGGCGACCAGCCGGTCTCCAGCGCCTGGACATAGCTGTCCAGATGCGCGGCCGCGGGCGTGACCAGAACCATATCGGGCATCGTCTTTCCTCCGGCCTGCGGGCGACCGGCGGACCAAAGAAAAAGGGCCCCGGATCGCTCCGGGGCCCTCTCCATTTCGAACGGATCGAACTTAGGACGCGTAGTATTCGACGACCAGGTTCGGCTCCATCTTCACCGCGAACGGCACGTCGGCTAGTTCGGGTTGACGGACGAAGCGGACCGAGAAGCCACGGTCGCCCTGTTCGATGTAGTCAGGGATGTCGCGTTCCGACGACTGCTGGGCTTCAAGCACCAGAGCCATGTTGCGCGAGGCTTCCTTGACGGCGACGACGTCGTCCGGCTTCACGCGGTAGGAGGCGATGTTCACCTTCTTGCCGTTGACCGTGACGTGGCCGTGGTTGACGAACTGACGGGCGGCCCAGACGGTCGGGACGAACTTGGCGCGATAGACGATCGCGTCAAGACGGGCTTCCAGCAGACCGATCAGGTTTTCCGAGGTGTTGCCCTTGCGGCGAGCGGCCTCGTCATAGGTCTTGCGGAACTGCTTTTCGGTCAGGTTGCCGTAGTAGCCCTTGAGCTTCTGCTTGGCCTTCAGCTGCAGGCCGAAGTCGGAAACCTTGGACTTGCGGCGCTGGCCGTGCTGGCCGGGGCCGTAGGACCGCTTGTTGACCGGGCTCTTGGCGCGGCCCCACAGGTTTTCACCCATGGCGCGGTCGATCTTGTACTTGGCGCTGTGGCGCTTGGACATTCGTATCTCTTCAACTTGATGCGGCCCGGCCTCCCCGAAAGTGGGAAGACGATCTCAACGGCGGTCCACGCATCGTCCGTAGTGAATTCGCGCCTTCGACCATGGGCCGAATGCGGGAAAGGCGGGCTTATGACGGCCCGCCCCTCCTGAGTCAATGTCCGTATGGACTTTCGCGGCGCGACGGAGGTCGGGTCACCGGTGTCAGGCGACCCGGCGATGCTCCTCGAAGTCGGCCTCGCTCGACAGGATGGCCTCGGGCGCCGCGACCTGTTCGGCCTCGGGCTTGGGGCGGCCCAGCAGATAGCCCTGGACCTCGTCACAGCCCTGTTCGCGCAGGAAGGCCAGCTGATCCATGGTCTCGACCCCTTCGGCCAGAACCGGGATCTCCAGGCTTTCGCCCAGGGCCAGGACGGCGCGGATGATGGCCTTGGACTGCGGGCTTTCGTCCAGCTCCAGCATGAAGGAGCGGTCCAGCTTGATCTTGTCGAACGGGAAAGCCCGCAGGGTCGACAGGGACGAATAGCCGGTGCCGAAGTCGTCCATGGCCACCGACACGCCCAGCAGCTTCAGCTGACGCAGGATGTGGGTGGTGCGGTCCAGATCGGTGATCATCGCCGTCTCGGTGATCTCCAGCTCCAGACGCGCGGGCTTCAGGCCCGTCTCGATCAGTATCTGGTGGACCAGACGCGGCAGGTCGACGTGGGCCAGCTGGATCGGCGACAGGTTGACGGCGATCTTGTGCGGCTCGGCCCAGCTCGCGGCTTCGCGACAGGCCTCGCGCAGCACCCATTCGCCGATCGGCAGGATCAGGCCGGTCTCCTCGGCCAGGGGAATGAACCTGTCCGGCGGGATGAAGGAACCATCGTCCTGGCGCCAACGCAGCAGAACCTCATAGCCCGTGACCTTGCCGGTCTCGAGCGAACCCTGGACCTGGTAGTGGAGCTGGAACTGGTTCTGGTCCAGCGCCTCGCGCAGACCTTGCGTCAGGCGGCGGCGAGTGCGGACGGCCTCGTCCATCGCCTCTTCATAGAAGCAGATCGACCGGGTCAGCGAACCCTTGGCCCGGTACATGGCCAGGTCGGCGTCGTTGATCAGACTGGAGGTCTCGGTCGCATCGTCGGGATACAGGGCGATGCCGATCGCGGCGCCGCAGCCGACCTCGGCGCGTTCGATCTCGGTCGGGACGATGATGGCCGCCCGGATGCGCTCGGCGGCGCGGAAGGCGCCGTCGCGGTCCACGCCCGGCACGATGACCACGAACTCGTCCCCGCCCTGACGGGCGACGAACTCGCCCTCCTGAAGCGCGCCCCGCATCTGGTCCGCGACGTGGATCAGAAGCTGGTCGCCGGCGGCGTGGCCGTAGAGGTCGTTGACCTCCTTGAAGCGGTTCAGGTCGATCGCCAGCAGGGCCAGGCTTTCGCCGCCCTTCAGGGTTGCGACGCTGCGCTCCAGCCTCTCCAGGAAGGAGGTCCGGTTGGGCAGGCCGGTCAGGCTGTCGTTGCGGGCCAGATGGCTGATGCGGCGCTCCTGCGCCAGACGGGCGCGCAGGTCGCGCACGGCGAAGATGACGGCCTGGCCGCCGACCCCGGTCTCATGACGGATGGCGACCTCGACGGGAACGGCGCCCTCGGCGAAGGAGGCCAGCTGGCACTGGATCAGGGCCCCTTCCGTCATGGCGTCCGCGCCCTCGATGAAGCGCTCGACCGGCTGGCCGATCAGGACATCAAGGTCGAAGCCGGAAAGGGTCAGGAAGGCGGAGTTGGCGGCGACCACCTGGCCGTCCCGGGCCACCAACATGCCGTCGACGGAGCCCTCCATCAGGTCATGCAGGCGCGAGCGCGACTGGGCGCTCATCTGGGCGTCGATCATATGGCTGGCGACGCTGATGCCCAGCACCAGGAAGGCCACGCCGGCGACGCCCAGGGCCATGATCGCCGAGGCGTCGTCGGCGGTGGTGGCCATGTCGCGCGGGGCGAAGGGGATGATCTCCATCGCGCCCATGCCGGTGAAGTGCAGGGCCACAATGGCCAGGACCATGACGCCGGCGCCGATCAGATGGTTCTTGAGCGCGTCCTCGCGCGTCGCGAGATGGAAGCTGAGGGCGCCCAGACCCAGGGCCGCGATCAGGGAGGCGGCGACATAGGGGCCGGACCAGATGACGAAGGCGTCGACCGCGAAGGCCGACATGCCGGTGTAGTGCATGGTCGCCACGGCCCCGCCGAAGATCGCGCCGCCGACGGCCGGGGCCAAACGGTGGTTCAGGGCGCCGACACCCATGGCCAGGCCGCAGCCGATTACGGCCACCAGCAGGGAGACGCCAGTCAGGACCGGGGCGTAGGTCACCGCCACGCCCGGCTGATAGGCCAGCATGGCCACGAAATGGGTGCACCAGATCGTCGCCCCGGCGGCGACCGCGCCGAGGAAGAGCCAGGCCGCCTTCTGGCCGTCCAGACGGCTGCGGATGCGGTTGAACAACCGGATGCTGGTCCAGGCGCCGACCACGCAGATCGCGGCCGCGAGAAGGACGAGCAGAAGGTTATGGTCTTGGACCAGACAGGTCAGAATGCGCATCGACGGCCGGGGAGAGCTGCTTTTGGACAGCACACCCTAACCGTCGCTGGTTAATAATCCGCCCCCGTATGACCGTTACCGGACAACGGTATACTGGTGAATACTCAGTACGCAACCAAAGATTGTTTTACATTCTCGCCGTATGACTTTGGTCTCAGACCTCAGCTCTCCGGAACCCAGATATAGCCCTCGGCGGCCTTCTGAACCCGCCCGACGCCCGGGAAGGGGAAATGATGAAAGTAAACGCGCTCGCCCGAAGCGGCGAGGGCGGCGAGCTCCGCCTGCCGCTGCGCGGCGCCCGCGACCTTGTCGCCGTCATAGCCCATGGCCCATTCCGGATGGGCCAGAGAGACGACGAAGTGGTGGGCCGTGTCACCGGCATAGAGCAGCTTCTGGCCGTCCGAGGCGATCTCGTACAGCGTATGACCGGGCGTATGGCCCGCCAGGGCGATGGCGGTGATGCCGGGCGCGACGACGGCGCCGGGGGCGAAGGCCTGAACCTTCGGCGCGATGGCCTGGACCAGGACCGCCATGTCGGTATTGGCCTGCAGCGAAGCCCATTCCGCCTCCGACATGCGGATCGTGGCGTTCGGATAGGTCAGGGCGCCGTCGGCTGTGACCAGACCGCCGACGTGGTCCGGGTGGCCATGGGAAATCAGCACGTCGGTGATCGTCGCCGGGTCGATGCCCGCCTCGGCCAGGCTGGAGCCCAGCTTGCCCGCCTTGTCGCCGAAGGCTGCGCCGGCGCCCGCATCGATCAGGACCGTGCGGTCGCCGTCCTTGACCAGCAACGGATGGATGCTCAGCGCCAGACCATCCGCCGGCTGACCGGCGGCGGTCAGAACCGCGGCGACGGCTTCCGGCGTCTGGCCGACACCGAACACCGAGTTGTCGTTCGGCACGAGGTTGTCGCCATCCAGCAGGGCATAGGCCTGAAGCGATCCAACCTTGAACGGATGCACCGCGTCGGAAGCGACCCCCGCCGCCGCCTCGGCCTTGGCCTCAGGCCGCTTCGCATTCTCGGCAGGGACGCAGGCCGCGGCGGCCAGCATCAGGGCGGCGACGGCGCCGGTTGTCAGCAGTTTCATCGAAGCATCCTCCAGTGACGAAAACGCCCGCCGGATCGACCGGCGGGCGCTGTATTCAAATCCGTGGGTTTCAGCCCGCCTTGGCGGCGGCGAAACGTTCGTTGACCTTGTTCCAGTTCACGATCGGCCAGAAGGCGCCGAGGAAGGCCGGGCGCTTGTTCTGGTAGTCGAGATAGTACGCGTGTTCCCAGACATCGTTGACCAGCAGGGGCACGCCCTTGTCCGGATTGATGTCCATCAGGGAGTTGTCCTGGTTCGGCGTGTTGATCACCTTCAGCTTGCCGTCGGCGAAGATCAGCCAGGCCCAGCCGGAGCCGAACTGGGTCACGCCGGCCTGTTCGAAGGCGGTCTTGAAGGCGTCCATCCCACCGAGGTCGGCGTCGATGGCGGCGGCCAGCTCGGCCGAAGGGGCGCCGGCCTCATCGGCGGGGGCCATGCTTTCCCAGTAGAAGATATGGTTCCAGTAGCCGCCGCCGTTGTTGCGGACGGCCTTGGGGTATTTCGACATCTCGGCGAAGATCTCTTCCAGCGACTTGCCCTCGGCCTCGGCCAGGCCGTCCAGCGCCTTGTTCAGGTTGTCCGTATAGGCCTGATGGTGCTTGTCGTGGTGGAACTCCAGCGTCTCCTTGCTGATCACCGGCGACAGGCCGTCATAGGCGTAGGGCAGCGGGGGCAGGGTGAAGGCCATGGGAGAGCTCCGTGCGGCGGGGTTGTGCGGTCAAGGCTGTGCAGGCAGCAGATAGTCCGCCCTTTCGCCGAACCCAAGCCGAAGGATGCGATTTCGTTCCTGTTGCGAGTCGTTAGCTATCTTGCTCGGGAACAGATCGCCGCACACAACCATTGATGGCTTCGGTTGGGAGGGCTGCCGGGAGACGATAGAAGGACTGACGCGTGCAACACTCGCTGGACTATCACCCGCCACGCCTGAGCGAGACCCAGCTCAATCTGCTCTGCAAGCAGGTCTGCGACGCCGCGGAATATATGGCCGACGAACAGATCCTGTGCCTGGCGGATCATCTGCATGACGCCCTGCGCGCGCGGCGCCAGATGCGCGGCAAGGTCCACCACCGGCTTGAAGAACGCCTCTGCCACGACAGCGGCCAGCATTTCCCCTTCTAGCCTCTGTCAGCCGGCGGGCAGATTGGCCTTCAGACAGTCGCGGATCTGGCGCTTAAGGGAACCGGCCGTGTTGAGAACATCGGCGCCCTCAGCCTCCAGCACCGCCGTCACGGCCGCGTCCAGCCCTTGAGGCAGGGCCGCAATCACCCGCTTCTCCCCCTTGGCGTGCAGGCAGTAGCCCAGTTCACGGCACAAGGCCGCGAACATTTCGGCGTAGTCGGACTGGGCAGTGTCAGTCATCAGGCTTTCAGTCGTTTGGCGTGGAAGGCGACGTGGTCGGCGATGAAGCTGGCCATGAAGAAATAGGAATGGTCGTACCCGGGTTGCATCCTGATCGTCAGGGTCTGGCCCGCGGCCCTGGCCGCCTCGACCAGAAGCTCGGGCTTGAGCTGGTCGGCGAGGAAGCCGTCGGCGTCGCCCTGATCGATCAGGATGTCGTCGAACACCCCCTTGGCTGCGCCGGCCTCGACCAGTTTCGCGGCGTCATGCACGTCCCAAAGCGACCGGTCCTCGCCCAGATAGGCGGTAAAGGCCTTCTCGCCCCAGGCGCAACGCGTCGGTGAGGCGATGGGGGCGAAGGCCGAGACCGATTTGAACAATTCGGGATGACGCAGGGCGAGCGTCAGGGCGCCGTGCCCGCCCATGGAATGGCCGCTGATCGACCGCGCCCTCGTTGTCGGAAACTCCGCGTCGATCAGGGCGATCAGTTCGTCCGTGACATAGGTCTCCATGCGGAAGTGCGGCGCCCAGGGCCTCTCGGTGGCGTCGACGTAGAAACCGGCGCCCTGGCCCAGATCATAGGCCGCATCGTCGGCGACCGCCCTGCCCTTCAGGTCCGGTCCGCGCGGCGAGGTATCGGGAGCCACGACGATGATGCCATGCTCGGCCGCCGACCGATAGGCCCCGGCCTTGGTCGTGAAGTTGTCCTCGGTGCAGGTCAGGCCCGACAGCCAGATCAGCACCGGGAACGGACCTTCGCCGGGCGGGACGAAGACCGACAGGGTCATGGGCGTGCCGGTTGTCGCGCTGTCATGCCTCAGATAGCGCAGCGTCCCGCCGTGAACGGCATGGGTCTTGAGCATTTCCAGGGGCAAGGCGACTCCGGCATCAGGTCTGGGATGCAGGAGCATTAGCGAACTTGCGGAACAGTTTCACCTTCGCTGTGACCAGCGGGACGAAGTATCGCCTCACGAAAGGGCCACGGTCGGGGGTGGGTCTGCGGCCCGCGCCCCAGGGAAACCTCTTGCGCTAAACGACAGGACAGCCCGGCCTCAGGGACCGGGCTGCCGCGCTCTTGCAATAGAAGGGTCTTCAGTAGGTGACGCCGATACCCGCGCTGATGGTTTCGCCGCTGTCGTTGCCACTGAACGCACCGAAGCGGTTGGTCGCGTTCCAGTGGATTACGTTGAACTGCAGGCGAATGACGTCGTCCAGATACCAGTTGGCGCCGGCGGTGGCGGCCCATCCCTGACCGGCGGTGGGAACGCCCGAGAACTCCAGATCCTCGTAGCGAGCCAACAGTTCGATCGCACCGGGACCGCCCTCAAAGACGGGGCGCAGCACGTTGGGTTGAGCGAACGTGCCGAGAAGAGCGTTGTACGGCGGCAGTTCGCCGGTAACGAACCAACCACTCGAGACGCTGAAGGCGCGCGTTTTGAAGTCGGGACGTCCGGCGTCCAGCGCTGCGTTGCGTTCGCCGGCCTCGGCCATCGCCCACACCGACCCGACATAGCCGCCGGCTTCCAGGCCGTAGCCCGTGGTGCTGGTGCCGCCGGTCAGCGTACCGCTGGAGACACGCAGGTTGCCGTTGAAGCGCCCGCCGATCACCGTGTTGCGGGTCAGCGAACCGTTCACTGAGGAGAGCTGCTCGTCAAAGCCCCACAGCCCCAGGTGCACGATGCTGCGGTCGGTCTTGACCGGGTTCCAGTGCGCCCGGCCCATGACGGTCAGGCTGTCGGCGGCGGTTTGGCGGTTGTCGACCGTGTCGCCGCTGATGGTGAGTGAGGCGTGGCCGCTGTTCCAGAAGATTCTCGGCATCAGAGCGATGCCATAGAAGCCGCGTTGCGGGATGATCGCCGTCCCGACGACGTTACGCTCCAGGAACGGCGGCGCATCGGATCCGCCCGATCCTTCGAACCCGCGGTCGTTGAACATGTTGCCGAAGCGGACGTCGTAGGAGATGTCCTTGTTGATCTTGTCACGCCAGCCGACAAACAGCGTGCCGACATCTGACACGTTGTCAGCGAAGTCGTTTTCGAACTGGTAGAAGAAATGCGAGCCGGCTGACCCCTCGATACCGATACGAGCAGCGCGCATTCCGGTCGTGGTGATGTTGCGGTCGTCGAACTCGGACCCGAAGGTGGTGCTGGCGTGGCTGATGATCCGGCCGCGGACCTTGAACCGGTAGTTGCCGTCCGGCGAACGGAAGGTCGGCAGACCGCCCCTCCACTCCGTCGTCACATTGGCGGGATTGGCGGCGCCCCCTTGCCCGGTGGTTATCAGTTGAATCGGCGGGTTCGCCACAGCGTTGCCGGGCACGAAGGCCGAGTCTGCGGTCGCATCGACCTGGGCCGCTGCCTGGCGGTTGACGACAGCCGTCTGGCCGCCTCCATCGACAGCATCCAGACGAGCACGCAGTGCAGCTATCTCTTCGGACTGGGCCCGCAACAGGCTCACGAGCTCAGCGACATCGGGCGTTTGGCTCTGCGCGAGAGCTGGGGTGCCGAACGTCAGCGCGCACATCGCTGCGCCGGCGAGAAGAATAGATTTCATGGTCAAGAAAGCCCTGAGTTTGGTCAATAATGAATAGATCAAGCGCCCGCTCATTCTGGCGGCACGACGTGCATTTTCAAAAGGCAACCCAGGTTTAACGGGCGCGCGTATTTGAAGTAAGGTCCCGAGGACAGGACAAAAGCGTTTCCAAATACTTTCCGTCTTCTTGGGGACGGTAACGTAGCCCTTGGCGCAATTTATAGGCGACCGTCTCCACTAGGAGCACGATCCATCAAACTTCTTAGACAACCACTTTCGCCCCCGTTGGCCGTTAGCCCACGCGAAAGCCGTGCCATGGAGAGGGTTAATGCGGGACTAACCCTAGGTAGCGCATTTTACTTATAGGTGCGTGGAACAAAAAATATTCCATCACGTGCGCTTTCAAGGAAACAAATTTGTCGCCGTTGCAATTATTCAGGCGAGAAATTCCCACACCTTGCCGTCAAGGCTCGTCAAAGTACGCCGAGCAGGCGCACCGCGCTGGAGCGGCGCCCATCCCGGGCCATGTCCCGGCTCTCAGCCGAGGGACATGGCCCGGGCCTTCGCGGCCGCCCTCAGGTGGGCGACGGCGCTGTCATTTGCGCGACCCCTTAGCCCGGCCGATGAACCGCGCAGATCTTGTTGCCTGACGGATCGCGCAGATAGGCCAGGTTGAGCGTGCCGAAGGTCCCGTTGCGCTCGCCGGGCGGGTCTTCGATCGACGTCCCGCCGGCCGCGACGCCGGCGTCGTGGAAGGCCTTAACCATCGCCGCGTCCCTCGCCGCGAAACCGATGGTGCCGCCGTTGGCATGGCAGGCCGGTTCGCCGTCGATCGGCTTGCCGATCGCGAAGGCGCCCTTGTCCGTGCGCCACCAGTAGCGCCCCTTGGGGTCCGGTCCGGCCGAGGCCGGAATGCCCAGAACGGGCAGAACCGCGTCATAGAATTTGCGCGACGCCTCGACGTCGTTGGCGCCCACCGTCAGGTGCGTGAACATGTGTGTCTCCTCCCTCTCTTTTCGTTGTCTCAGAACACCACGACGCTGCGGATGCTTTCGCCCGCATGCATCAGGTCGAAGGCCTCGTTGATGCGTTCCAGCGGCAGGGTGTGGGTGATCATCGGATCGATCTCGATCTTTCCGTCCATGTACCAGTCGACGATCTTCGGCGTGTCGGTGCGGCCGCGCGCGCCGCCAAAGGCCGAACCGCGCCAGACGCGGCCGGTGACCAGCTGGAACGGGCGGGTGGCGATCTCCTTGCCGGCCTCGGCCACGCCGATGACGACGCTCTCGCCCCAGCCGCGGTGGCAGGCCTCAAGCGCCTGTCGCATGACCACGGTGTTGCCGGTGCAGTCGAAGGTGTAGTCGGCGCCGCCGCCCGTCATCTCGACCAGATGGGCGACCACATCGGAGACGTTCTTCGGATTGACGAAGTGGGTCATGCCGAAGCGGCGGCCCCACTCCTCCTTGGTGTCGTTGATGTCCACGCCGACGATCATGTCGGCGCCGACCATCTTCAGGCCCTGGATGACGTTCAGGCCGATGCCGCCCAGGCCGAAGACGACGCAGTTGGCGCCCGGTTCGACCTTGGCCGTGTTGACCACCGCGCCCACGCCCGTGGTCACGCCGCAGCCGATGTAGCAGGCCTTGTCGAAGGGCGCGTCCTTGCGGATCTTGGCCACCGCGATCTCGGGCAGGACGGTGTAGTTCGAGAAGGTCGAGCAGCCCATATAGTGGGCGATGGCCTGACCCTTGTAGCTGAAGCGGCTGGTGCCGTCGGGCATCAGCCCCTTGCCTTGGGTCGCGCGGATCGAGGTGCACAGGTTGGTCTTGCGGCTGAGGCAGGATTTACACTGGCGGCACTCGGGGGTGTAGAGCGGGATGACGTGATCCCCGACCTCCAGCGAGGTCACGCCGGGTCCGACCTCGACCACCACGCCCGCGCCTTCATGGCCCAGGATCGAGGGAAAGATGCCCTCCGAGTCCAGGCCGTCCAGCGTATAGGCGTCGGTGTGGCAGATGCCGGTGGCCTTGATCTCGATCAGCACTTCACCCGCACGAGGACCTTCCAGATCCACCTCGACGATCTCCAGCGGACGTTTGGCCTCGAAGGCGACGGCGGCGCGGGTTTTCATGGGGAGATCCTTTCCGTGAGTCTGGAAGGGTTCTAGCGGGCGGGCGCGCGGATCGAAACCACCTTGGCCGTTGCCAGCCATGATTGGATGGTTCAGCGTCCCTGGCATGAGACGCGTGAACCTTCTCGAAGCGTATCTCCCGCTCCGCCGATGGGTGGACAAGGTCCTGTCGAATCCCTCGCCGAGCATTCAGGGCGGGGCCTTGGCGCCGGCCTGAATGCTGCTTCTTCCCTTCACCCTGCTTGAGTGGGCGACGGATGGGGCCATGCCGGACTGGTTCTGGCTTCTTCCAATCCCGTTGGCCCTGGCATGGACGGCGTTCGTCATCTGGCGGGCCGGTCGCCTGACAAGAGCGGCCTCGATCCTGAGCGCACGCGACTACGACCGCAGCGGCAAATTCCTGCTGCCGCCCGAATATGCGAACAGCGAGAGCAGTTTCGCCGCCGCTCGCCGTGCGCGACGCGAATCGTCACACGGGCGCGGTACGAGATCGCATGGCTCATAGGAACCTCGTCGTCCTGACCGGTGCCGGCGTCTCGGCGGAATCGGGCGTGCCGACCTTTCGCGGGGCGGACGGGCTGTGGGAGGGTCATCGGTTCGAGGATGTGGCGACGCCCGAAGCCTTCGCGCGCGACCCTGTGCTGGTGCAGCGGTTCTACAACCTGCGCCGCGCCGCCCTGCCGACGGTTCAGCCCAACGCCGCCCACCGAGCCCTGGCCGAGCTGGCTGCGCGATGGGAGGGCGACTTCCTGCTGGTGACCCAGAACGTCGACGATCTGCACGACCGCGCCGAAGCCGAGGCCCCGCCCGCGCCGGGCTTCGAGCTGATCCACATGCACGGCGAACTGCTGAAGGGGCGCTGCACCCGTTCGGGCGTCGTCAGCGACTGGACCAGCGACATGGCCCCCGACGAGCCCTCTCTCGACCATCCTGAAGGCCGGATGCGGCCGCACATCGTCTGGTTCGGCGAAATGCCCTTGCATATGGATCGGATCGAGGCGGCGCTGGCGAGGTGCGACCTCTTCGTCTCCATCGGTACCTCGGGGACGGTCTATCCGGCGGCGGGCTTTGTCCAACTGGCCCGGATGGCGGGGGCACGGACGGTGGAGATCAATCTGGAGCCGGGCATGGGCGCCGGCGCCTTCGATGAGAGGATCTATGGCCCGGCGACGGAGACGGTCCCGGCCTTCCTCGCCGGGCTTTGACCACCAGTCTCCACCTTCAGTTCAGAGGCAGCTGGATCATGGCGATGACGCCCCAGGCGCACTGCAGCACCGAGATGACCAGCATGACGACGTGCAGGGCCGGCCGTCGGAACGCCTGGCCGATGCCGCCAAAGAAGAGGGCGCTGGCGAAGATGACGGTGGCGCGAACGAAGCCGTCGCCGATGTGGTTGGCCCTCTGGCCGTCCTCGAACATGGCCGAGGCCTGCGTCTCAAGGGCCGAGGCTTCGGCGCGGGCGGCCAGCCGGTATTCCGGCATGACGAAGGGGGTCGGCGGGGCGGCCGGATCGGTCAGGGGCCGGCGGGCTCGCCAGGCGGCGTGGGCGGTGCGGTATTCGGGGCGGAACCTCTGTTCGTAGAAGCCGGCCAGGCCGGTGTCGCCCCGCGCCTCGGCGTCCAGCCACTGGGTGAACATGACGATGTCGGCGGCCTCGATCTGGCCGGCCTGGATTTGACGCCGCGAGGCCTCGGTGCGCAGGGCGCCGGCCTGGCTGTAGGAGGCCGCCTGGTCCCCGTCCCACAGGGCCGCCTGATAGCCGGACCAGGAGGTCAGCAGCCCCGCGATCGACAGGGTGACGGCGCTGGCGATGTCGGCATGACCGCCGATCCAGTGGACGACGCGGGACCAGAAGGTTTGGGGCGTGGCGGGCGCGATGTCAGCGGCGGTGGCCATGGCGATCTCCGGGGATCAACCCGCAGGGATGGTGACGAGTGGCGAGCGGGCGGCGCCGGTGTCGTCGTTGAGGGACATCAGGATCTGGGCCAGCAGGAAGGCACGGATGGAGGCGGTGTCGTCCTGTTCGATCCAGAACCAGCGCCCCCGCTGCTGGACCGCGACGTGGACCTGGTCGGGCGCCTTGGGGCCGGAGTGGACGCGGATCAGGTCGCCGGGGTCGAACCGGTCTTCGCCGGTCAGGTCGACCCCCTGCCCCATCTCCTGCAGCACCTCGATCATGGAGCGGGTGGTCAGGGCCAGTTCGTCCTTCGCCACCGGCTCGACGGCGAAGACAACGCGCATGTCGCGACCTTCGGGACGCAGGTTCAGCAGGTTGCTGAGGGTCGCCAGATCGGCGCGGTCCTGGTCGGTCATCGTCTCCGACAACCGGGCGACGGAAGCCCAGACGCCGTCCTCCTGTTTCAGCCGGATGCTGAGGGCGCCCGAGGCCTGGAGCCGGCGCAGGGCTCCGACGACAGCGAAGTCGGGGTCTCCGGGGGTGGCGAAAAGCGGGGCTCTGGCGCCGGCGCGCACCCCGTTGATCGAGCGGACGGCGATGTGGAACAGGTCGTCCGCCGCCCAGCCCGCCTCGATCATGCCCAGCAGGGAGGCGGGCGGAATGGGCGACAGCAGACTGCGCGCGAACCGCTCGCCGGACATGGGGGTGTAGGTGACCGTGGGGGTCTCGCGAAACAGGATGGAGCCGTCGGTATTGCCCGGGCTGTCGTCGACCGGGGGCGAGAGGTCCAGGTGCAGGCGGCCGCTGGTCTCGCGCGTGTACTGGCTGATCACCGAGGCGACGCTGAGGAAGCTGGGGGCGTCGCCAAAGCGCAGGGCGACGATGTTGGACAGGAGCTCGGCCTTCTCGCTGTCGCGCAGGCGGACGGTGTAGTCGGCGCGGTCGATGCCGATGCGCTGCCCGCCCAGCCCGATACAGCCCCCGCTCGTGAGGGCGAGGGAGACGACGCCGGCAAGGGTGACCAGACGGCTGGGCATGGCGGCAGAAAAGCCGGTTTGCCTCAGGCCCGCCATCGGGCGAGGGCCTGAGGGGCGGGTCAGGCGGGTTTGACCCGATCCCGGCTCGATCAGGGCGGCGCTACCCCTGCCCTACCTTTCAGTGGAGAACCGCCATGCCGAACGGAAAACCGAACATCCTCGTGATCTGGGGCGACGACATCGGGATCAGCAATCTGAGCTGCTATTCCAAGGGTCTGATGGGCTATCAAACGCCCAATATCGACCGCATCGCCGATGAAGGCATGCTGTTCACCGACAGCTATGGCGAGCAGTCCTGCACCGCCGGCCGGTCCAGCTTCATCACCGGCCAGAGCGTGCTGCGGACCGGCCTGTCCAAGGTCGGGGCGCCGGCCGCGCCCGTGGGCATGAACGACAAGCTGGTGACCATCGCCGCCCTGCTCAAGGAGCAGGGCTACGCCACCGGCCAGTTCGGCAAGAACCACCTCGGCGACCTGAACCACATGCTGCCCACCAACCACGGCTTCGACGAGTTCTTCGGCAATCTGTACCACCTGAATGCGCAGGAAGAGCCGGAAATGTACGACTATTATCCGGACGCGGACTTTCCGAACTTCAAGAAGAAGAACGGGCCGCGCGACGTGGTGCACAGCTGGGCGACGGATGTCGACGACGACACCACCCATGAGCGCTGGGGTCGGGTCGGCAAGCAGAAGATCGAGGAGACCGGCCAGCTGACCATCGAACGGATGGAGACCTGCGACGACGAGTTCGTGGAGGCGGCGGCCGACTTCATCAAGCGGGCGGACGGCGACGACAAGCCCTTCTTCGTCTGGCTCAACACCACCCACATGCACATGTTCACGCACACGAAGAAGGAGAGCCTGGGTCAGGCCGGGCGGTGGCAGTCGCCGTATCACGACACCATGATCGATCATGACAAGAACGTCGGCCAGATGCTGGATCTGCTCGATGAGCTGGGCCTGGCCGAGGACACCATCGTGGTCTATTCGACCGACAACGGGCCGCACCGCAACAGCTGGCCGGACGGGGGCACGACCCCGTTCCGCAGCGAGAAGGACACCAACTGGGAAGGCGGCTTCCGGGTGCCCGAACTGATCCGCTGGCCCGGGAAGATCAAGGCGGGCTCGATCTCCAACGAGATCATCCAGCACCATGACTGGCTGCCGACCTTCCTGGCGGCGGCGGGCGAGCCGGACATCGTGGAGAAGGTCAAGAAGGGCGTGACGGCCAACGGCCGCACCTACAAGAACCACATCGACGGGTTCAACCTGCTGCCCTATCTGACCGGCGAGGTCGACAAGAGCCCGCGTCAGCTGTTCGTCTACATTTCGGACGACGGCGACATCCTGGCGGTGCGTTACGACAACTGGAAGGTCGTGTTCATGGAGCAGCGACTGAAGGGCACCATGCAGCTGTGGGCCGAGCCCTTCACGCCGCTGCGCCTGCCCAAGCTGTTCAACCTGAGGACCGATCCGTACGAGTACGCGGACATCACCTCGAACAGCTATTACGAGTGGTTCCTCTACCACGCCTACATCATCTATGGCGCCTGGGGCGTCGCCGACGGCTTCGCCGCGACCTTCAAGGACTTCCCGCCGGTGCAGAAGCCCAACAGCTTCACCATCGACGATGCGGTGGCGAAGATGGCGGAGGCCGGCGGCGGCGGCTGAGCGCCCGCAGAATCCGGAAGACCGAAGGGCCGGCGGGCGACCGTCGGTCCTTTGCCTAAAGGCCCCGAAGGCCGAGCTGGGCCTTATGTGGGTTTCACCTGATCCCGCTCCGGCCGCAACCGTGGCTGTCTGGCCGCCTCTCTCCCATGTCAGCGGCCCGTTCATGACCGAACCCCTCCCCTCCTGGCGCGCGGGCGCGATCCGCAAGGCCATCATCGGCTTCGTCGAGGCGGTGACGACCAAGGGGGCTCACTTCGTGCCCCCGGCCGAGCGGGTCGCCGTGTTCGACAATGACGGCACCCTGTGGTGCGAACAGCCGGTACAGCCCCAGGTCGCCTTCTGTCAGGCCCGACTGAAGCAGTTGGTCCGGACCAATCCGGGGCTGGCCGACCGCGCCCCCTACAAGGCCTTCCTCGACCACGACCTGGCGGCGCTGAAGGCTCTGGGCAAGCGCGGGGTGTTCGAGGTCGCCTTCGCTGTCCATGCCGGAATGACCGTCGAGACCTTCATCCGCTCGGCCAGAGATTGGCTGGCCGAAGCGCGTCATCCGCGGTTCGATCGCGCCTATACGGATCTGGTCTACCAGCCCCAGCTGGAGCTGCTGGACTATCTGCGCGCCCACGACTTTCAGATCTGGATCGTCTCCGGCGGCGGCGCCGACTTCATCCGGGCCTTCGCCGAGGCCCGCTACGGGGTGCCGCCCGAGCGGGTGATCGGCAGCGCCGTGCGCACCCAGGTGCTGGACAGCAACGGCCATCTGGACCTGTTCAAACTGCCGCACCTCGAGACCTTCGACGACCGCGAGGCCAAGACGGAGAACATCGGCCTTCACATCGGGCGGCGGCCGATCCTGGCGTTCGGCAACTCCGACGGCGACCTGTCGATGATGCGCTACACTCTGTCAGGCCCCGGCAAGCGGCTGGCCCTGTTGCTGCATCACGACGATGCGGATCGGGAGGTCGCCTATGACCGCGACTTCATCCTGAGCCCGCTTTCCGAAGCCCTCGATCACGCCGACGGCTTCGGGCTGAAACGGGTCAGCATGAGCCGGGACTGGGCGTCGGTCTTTCCGGCCGTCTGCGAGGCGCAGCCGGTCAGGCGGGTCCGGCGGCGCGGCTTCTAGAAGGCTTCGCCGATACGGAAGTAGAAGGCCGAGGAGTCCTTGCCCACCGCATAGTCGACCCCGACGTTGACGCCGTATTTGCGCGAGGCCTCGAACCGCAGCCCCGCGCCGCCGGCGGGCAGGAAGGCGTCGCCGACCGACCCGAGATCCGGTCCGATCCCGCCGACGCCGGCGAAGACGACGCCCCCGAACCGGCCGAACAGTTTGCGCCGATACTCGACCTGGGCGGCGACCATGGCCCGGTCGCGGTACTGACCCGAGGCGTAGCCCCTGAGGTCGCCCTGACTGCCGTAGTTGCAAATGTCGTAGAAGGGGGCGTCATCGCCGGCGACGCAGACCGAGCCCCGCCAGGCCAGGACGGACTTCGGATCCAGCCGCTGATAGCCGTTGATGCGCGCCTCGCCGCGGCTGTAGTCGCGGTCGCTGCCGAGGGCCGTATCAGAGACCAGCCAGACGCCCGTGGCGTAGAGCCCGCTGGACGTCTGGTATTCGCTATCGCGACTGTCGTATTCGGCCGACAGGCCGAGGGCCGAGGAGACGGACTCCAGCTCCGCGTCCGGCGGCCTGAGGTCCGGGAACGGCGGCGGATCGATATGCAGGCTCGTGCCCATATCGAGATAGCGATACTGCAGCCCCGCATAGAGATGGGGCGCGACGCGAACCAGACCCTGTGCGCCGATGAAGCCCGCCCTCTGGGTGATCGGGATCGATACGTCGCGGTCTCCGGCGTCGGGTCCGATGCCGTAGTAGTCGATGTGGAACTCACCGCCGCCGACCGCCCCGACAAGCCGAAGGCGGTCGTCACCGATATAGGCCTTCTGGACCAGGGCCAGACCCCAGCTTTCGGTGTTGGTGTAGAGGAAGGCGACGCCCGTGACCCAGGGCTTGTCCGACTTGCCGGCCTTGTAGAGCGCGCCCGCGCCGAAGGCGAAGCCACTGCCGATGGTCGGGTTGGAAACGGGGATGGGCAGGGCGACGAAGCTGAAGTCGTGGGGTTTTCGGGTGGCGTCCTGTGCGGCCGGTTCAACGGCCGGAAGGGAGGCGACGGGGGCTTGATCCTGAGCCGAATTCTGGGCCGACGCCGTCGCCGCACTTCCCACCACGAAGCAAAATGCCGGAACCGAAGCCCACGGCCCGAGCCGCCTCTTCACGGCGCCGATCGGCGCGGGATGGTGAAATCGGAATCGGTCGAACGGCATTCGCGCGCGCCTCCTTACCTATCCCGTATCCGGCGCCGCGCCGGGGAATCCTATCGGGCCGGCACCCTAGGCCGGCCCAGGGCACTCCCGGCCCGGACACGGGCATCAGGGGCAGGACCGCAAGGGTCTCAGGTCTTTACCCGATTACTCCGGACCACCGGCGGATCGAACATTGGGGCCGACATTCAGCCCGAAGGGATCGTCCCATGTCCGTTGTCTCCACCCGTCTTGCGGCCCGGATCGGCCTTGCCGCCGTCGCCCTGTCCGCCCTGACCCTGACCGGTTGCGAAACCCCCGCAGGCAAGGTCGATGTGCTTCAGTCCAGCGCGACCTCGGTCGTCGCGGGCTCTACCTACGCCTGGGCCCCGGTGACCAGCCCGACGCAGCGCGCGACCGATCCGCGCGTGGCCAACGACATCATCAATCAGCGCATCATCTCCGCCGTCGACGGAGCCCTGGCCGCCAAGGGGTATCGCCGCGTCAGCTCGCCGGGTCAGGCGACCCTGCTGGTCTCCTACTACGTCGGGCTGGAGGCGCGTTCCGACATCCAGTCCAACAACATGGGCCCGCCGCCCGCCGCCGCCTGCGGCTTCCGCGGCTGTGTCGCGGGCTGGGGCTTCTACGGCGCGCCGATGATGGATGTGGAGACGATCAACTATACCCAGGGCACGATGATCCTGGACCTGGTCGATCGCGCGTCGGGCCAGCTGGCCTGGCGGGCGACATCGCAGCGCCGGGTCGACAGCGCCGACGCCGATCAGGCCGCGCTGAACGCCGTCGCCGCCGACATGCTCAAGACCCTGCCGTGAGCCCGACCATGCGCAACATCCTCTCAACCCTGGCCCTGACGACGGCGATCGCCGCCGCCCCCGCAGCCATCCTCGCCCTCGCGCCGGCTTCGGCGGCGGCCCAGAGCTCGACGAGCCAGACCTCGGCGGCCCCCGCCGCCCCCGATCCCGCCACCGCCCTGCACCGGATGGGCGCCTATCTGTCGACGCTCGACGCCTTCGAGGTAACCTCGGAGAGCAGCATCGATCTGGTCACCGAGGACGACCGTCGGATCGATCTGGACGGAACCACGACCTATAAGGTCCGCCGCCCCGACGGCTTCGTGATCGAGACCAGGACCGACAAAAAGCTTCGTCGTTTCATCTATGACGGCAAGCGCTTCACGGTCTATGCGCCGGCGCGCGGCTTCTACGCCAGCGTCGAGGCCCCGCCGACGATCGCCGAGGTGCTGGACATCGCGGCCGACCGCTACGGCATCGTCCTGCCGCTTCAGGACCTGTTCCACTGGGACGATCCGGCCAATCTGCCGACCGGCTATAACCACGCCGACTACATCGGCGTGGCCACCGTCGACGGCGTCGAGACCGACCAGTACGCCTTCGGCGGCGACGAGATCGACTGGCAGATCTGGATCCAGCGCGGCGACCAGCCCCTGCCGCGCAAGATCGTCATCGTCGATCGGACCGATCCCGCGCAGCCGGAGTTTTCGGCCAAGCTGTCCTGGACCGTGAACCCGCGCTTTAACGCCTCGACCTTCGCCTTCAGTCCCGCCAGCGGCGATGCGGCCATCCGCATGGCCGAACAGTGAGGTTCGCCATGACTTCCTCTCACAAGCTGATCGTCGCCGCGGCCGTCGCCCTGCTGGCCTCGGCTCCGGCGCTCGAAGCCGCCGCCCAGGTGCGCGGCGCCGGACGCTCCAACGTCGGTCACGGCGGCGGCGCTCACGCCGGGGCGCCCCGCAGCCCCGGAGGCGGCGGTGGTCGGGCCGAGCCCGGCCGCAACGGCGGCGGCGTCCACAACAACACCGTCAACAGAGGCGGCAACAACAGCGGCAACCGCGGCAACAACAACCGCATCAACACCGGTGACGTGAACATCAACGTCGACAACGACCACCACGACCACGGCTACGACTGGGACGACCATTATCACCCGGTGGCGACGGGAGTGGCGATCGGCACGGCCGCGGCGGTGACCTCGGCGGTGATCGGCTCGATGGTCTATTCCCTGCCGCCGTCCTGCTCGCCCTATGCGGGGAGCTACTACTATTGCGGAGGGGTCTATTACGCCCCGCAGTATCAGGGCGACACGATCACCTACGTCGTCGTCGACCGGCCCTGACGGATGGGCGGATGACGCGGGGAAATCTGATCCGGGCGGCTGCGATCGTGGCCGCCTGGGCGGCGCCGGGCCTGGCCCGGGCACAGGACGACGCCCAGGAACTGGCCAAGAAGCTGTCCAACCCTGTGGCCAGCATGATCAGCGTGCCGTTCCAGTATAATTACGACTGCTGCTTCGGCCCCGACGACGGGGCGCGGCAGACGCTGAACATCCAGCCCGTCGTGCCGGTCAAGCTGAACGACGAGTGGAACCTGATCGTGCGGACCATCGTGCCCCTGGTCTATCAGGAGAGCCCGGCGCCGGGGGTGGAAGACGCCTACGGCCTGTCGGACGTCACCCAGAGCTTCTTCTTCTCGCCCCGGTCGAAGGACGGCCTCACCTGGGCGGTGGGGCCGGTCTTCCTGTGGCCCGTGGGGACCGACGAACTGGGCACCAACAAATGGGGCGCGGGGCCGACCGGGCTGGTGCTCAAGCAGCAGGGCCAGAACACCTATGGCCTGCTGGCCAACCACATCTGGTCCTATGCCGGATCGAAGGCGCGCGACGACGTCAGCCAGACCTTCCTGCAGCCCTTCTACAGCTACACCACCCACGACGCGACGACATGGGGCGCCAACCTCGAGGCCGCATACGACTGGACCCACGAGACCTGGAGCGTGCCGGCCAATCTGTCGGTGTCGCACCTCTATAATTTCGGCGGCCAGAGGGTGCAGCTGGGCGTCGGGGCCAAGATCTATCTGGTCAATGAGACCAATGCGCCGGACTGGGGCCTGCGCGCGAACGCGACCTTCCTGTTCCCGAAATAGCGCGCCCGCGAGGCCGCGCGGCCCGCATGGGGTTTCGCCCGATGGGCCATGCGGAGCGACCCCGAAATACTGAGGCGGATCAATCGTCTGCCTCCGGAGAGTCCCGACAATGAAGCCGCTCATCCCCGCCGCCTGCGCCGGTCTGGCCCTCGCCCTGCCCCTGGCCGCAACCGCCCTCCCCGCCGCCGCACAGGTCACGGTGACCCCCTATTTCTGGGCCGCCGGCATGAAGGGGGACGTCGCCCCGGTGCCGGGCCTGCCGACGGTGGAGACCGATTCCAGCTTCAGCGACATTGTCGATGAGCTGCAGCTGGGCCTGGCCTCGTCGTTCGAGATCCGCAACGGCCTGTGGGCCTTCGTCGGCGACCTCAGCTATGTCGACACCGGTCAGAGCGCTGATCTGAAGGTTCCGACCTCGGGCTTCGATTCCGCGGGTCTGGATTCCAAGTCGTTGATGAGCACCCTGGCGATCTCGTATCGGGTCGTGGACGGGGACGGCGCCTCGCTGGACCTGCTGGGCGGCGCCCGGATCAACTGGGCCGACAACGACGTGCGACTGATGCGGCCCGACAGCAGTTCGGTGAAGGCTAACGACAACGAGACCTGGGCCGATCCGATCATCGGGGCCAAGGGGATGGTCTGGCTGAGTCCGCGCTGGTCGCTGACGGGCTATGGCGACGTCGGCGGCTTCGGCGTGTCCTCGGACCTGACCTGGCAGGCGCTGGCCTCGGTCAACTACCACTTCAGCGACGGCCTCGCCCTGACGGCGGGCTACCGGTACTACGCCATCGACTACGACCACGACGGCTTCGTCTTCGACGTCGCGGAGTATGGCCCGCTGATCGGGATGTCGATCACCTTCTGACGGCGGGCCGAGGCTCAGACGGTCGCGGCGGCCGCCGGTTCCGGCTTCGTCGTGCGCTTGATCCACATCTTGTAGGGGATGCCGAGGACCAGGCCGACGAGCAGGAACAGGAGGATGGCGGCGACGACCCGGCGGTCCTCGAAATTGGCCCCCGCCAACGCGGCGGCGATGCCCGGGTGACGCACCGAACTGGCCACCGCAAGGGTGGCGCGATCAACCCGATCAGGGCCGCCCAGCAGGTGACCACCGGCCATGCACAGGCTGATCACCACCGCCATGGCCACGAGCGTGCCGTCGCCGATCAGGCTTTGAAGCGCCGGCCAGACCTTGATGAGGATGGGGAGGAAGGCCAGCACCACCAGCAGCAGGCTGAGCTTGTAGAGCCAGGGCGCGACCTTCACCGCGAGGGCCGGGGCGAACCGGCGAACCAGCAGGCCGAGGGCGAGCGGGATCAGGACGCCGGTCAGGACGGTCATGGCGATCTTGCCGACCGTCACCGTGTCGTCGCGCCCGAACAGCTGCGAGGCGAGATTGAAGGCGATCGGCACGGAGATCACGGTCAGCAGGGCCATGGCGGCGTAGAGGCCATAGGCGAACTCCTTGCGGGCGCCGACGCCCAGCTCCTTGCCCGGCACCAGGGGGGGCACCGGCGCGACGGCCATCAGCATGATGCCCGCCTTGACCACCGGATCGAGTGGCAGGAGCCAGACCACCAGGCCCGCGACGATCAGCGGGATGATGATGACCGCGAGGATGCTGCGGCCCAGAAGGCCCGGCCGGCGCAGGACGTAGAGCAGGTCTCCCGACGTCGAGTTCAGGGCGACGGTCAGGACCAGACCGGCGAGGCTGCCGGTCAGGATGATCGGGAGGAGGGTCTTGAGGGCTTCCATGATCGCGCCTTCGGGATCGTGAGGAGAGACGCGAAGTGTCCCCGCCCGGCCCGATCCCGGAAATCAGCACGAACCCTGACGGCCGCGCCGGAGACCCGCGTGCGGCGGATCTCCGGCCTCAGGTTCAGCGCGTGACGCGGAGGGTCACCCCGACCATGCGCGGGGCACCGAGGAAGGCGCCGATGGTGCCGGTCTGGAAGGGGGCGCCGAAGGCCACCTGGCGATACTGCTCGTCGAACAGGTTGCGGCCCCAGAGCTCGACCGACCAACCTGCGTCCGCCTCCAGACCCACCGAGCCGTTGGCCAGCCAGAAGGCGTCTTGCACCTTCTCGGGCGCGAGGTCCGAGCCGGTGTTGTAGGCCGAGGAGTATTTGGCCGCGAGAGCCGCGCGGACCGCGAACCCGTTACCGATGTCGCGGCGCCAAGTCCCCGCCAGATTGCCCGACCACAGGGGGGCGAAGGACAGGCGCGAACCGGCCAGAAGCGGCAGGCCGGACACCGGGGCGTCGCCGTATTCGGTCTGGGCATAGACGACGCCCGCCTGAAGGCTGAGGCCGGCGAAAGGACGGTATGTCCCTTCGAGCTCGGCGCCCTTTGCGGTCACCTCGGGGATGGATTTCACGAGGAAGGTGGTGCCGAGGAAGGTGTTGAGCTGGAAGTCCGTATAGGCCTGATGGAAGGCGTCGCCGGAGACGAGCAGGCGGCCGTCCAGAAGGCTGGCCTTGGCGCCGACCTCGACGGAATCGACGACCTCGGGCGCGAAGGCGGTGGAGGCGTCGGGGACGAGATTGGTCTGGGCGCGGTCGAGGTTGTAGCCCGCGCTCTTGCGGCCGCGCGCGTAGGACACATAGCCGAGGACCGCCGGGGTGAACTGGTATTCGACGCGGGCCAGACCCGACCAGCCGTCGTCGGTCAGGCCTTCGGAGCGGCTCAGATTGTTGAAGGCCGGATTGGCCCAGGGCAGGCAGATCGTGGCGTTGGTGATCCCGCGCACGAGGGCGGCGGCGCAGGCCTTGCCGCCGTCGGTGTTCGTATAGCGGGCGTCGAGATCCTTCTCGATATGGCTGTAGCGCAGACCCAGGGTCAGGCCGAGCTTGTCGGTGGCGTGCCAGGTCGTCTGACCGAACAGGGCGGCGGTGGTGGCGGTCTGTTCGTAGGTGTCCAATGCCCCCTGCCCGGCCACGAAACTCTGGCCCACGGGCAGGCCGGTCAGGGTCGAGACATATCCGGCGAGGCCGACGGGATTGGCGGTCGAGCGGGTCAGGACACGGCCGAGATAGTCCTCATAGGCCGAGCCGTAGAGAAAGGCGTCCTTGCGCAGCAGGGTCTCGCGCAGGAGGAAGACGCCGCCGGTATAGTCGACCGCGCCGCGCGAGCCGGTCAGGCGAGCCTCCTCGCTGAAGGTGCGGAAGCGGTTGGACCAGCTGCCGTCATCGGGACGGTAGGCGATGTCGGCGGAGGTGAAGTCCCAGTCCTGGCTGAGGACGGCGCGCCACTGGCGACCCGCCGTGGTCAGTTCGACGAGGCCGAGCCGGGTGTCGATCTTCGTATGCAGCGAGACGCCGCCGTCCCTGATGCGGGTATTGGTGTCCCGATTGGCGTAGCCGGTGCGGGCGGACGGATCAGCCGGGTTCATGACGCCGCCGTCGGGGCTGAGCAGGGCGAGGATGCCTGCGGTCGGGCCGGTCGATTGCTGGACGCCGATGCAGCAGCGCTCGTCGCGGTGAGTGAAGTCGGCACTGAGGCGGTTCGAGATCCCCTCGACCGGCGTCCAGAGCAGCTGGCCCCGGATGGTCTCATAGGCCTCGTCCTGGTCGTCGGATTCCGTACGCGGACCATTGCCGGTACGCACGTCATAGAGGCCATCGCGGCGGCGGACGGCGGCATAGAGACGACCGGCCAGCTTATCCTCGATCAGGGGACCGGTGACAGAGACCGAACCGCCGCGCGTCCCGTGGTCGCCGACCGTGGCCTCGCCTGTCGCGCCGAAGTCGAAGCTCGGGCCTGCGGTGACGACATTGATGACGCCCGCGGAGGTGTTCTGGCCGAACAGGGTCGATTGCGGACCGCGCAGAACCTCGGTGCGGACCACCTCGCCGAGGTCGCCCAGGGCCACGCCGTTGCGGGCGCGGAAGACGCCGTCGACCACGACGCCGACCGAGCTCTCCAGACCCGGATTGTCGCCCACGGTGCCGACGCCGCGGATGCGGGCGGTGGTGTAGGTCTGGTTCGAGGTCGAGGCGACCAGCAGGCCGGGCGTCACGATGGCCAGGTCCTTGATGTCCACGACGCCCGCGCCGGCCAGCAGGGGCTGGGCCGCGACCGAGACGGACAGGGGCGTGCGCTGCAGCGGGCTCTCGCGCCGTTCGGCGGTGACGACGATCTCGTCAAGCTGGGCAGTCTGGGCCAGAGCAGGAAGGGCGAAGGCGGACGCGGCGAGCGCGAGAGCGCTCGCGCGGGCGAGAGAAGCGGAGGTCATCGAAGGACTCTTGTTGGGGGAGAGAAAAGGCCGTCGGGGGACGGGATCAGTGAGCGCCTTTCGGCGTCTCCATCAGCTCGATCAGGACGCCGCCCATCTCTTTCGGATGGAGGAAGACGACGGGGGTGCCGTGGGCGCCGATGCGGGGCTCGCCCGTGCCGAGGATGGTCAGACCTTTGGCGCGGCTTTCGGCGACGGCGACGTGGATGTCCTCGACCTCGAAACAGACGTGGTGCTGGCCGCCCTTCGGATTTTTCGCGAGGAAGCCGACGATGGGAGAGGTGTCGTCGAACGGTTCGATCAGCTCGATCTGGGCATTGGGCAGGTCGACGAAACAGACCTTCACCCCCTGGGCTGGGAGGTCGAAAGGTTCGCCGATCCGGGTGGCGCCGAGGACGTCGCGGTAGAGGACGATGGAGTCCGCGATCGAGGGCGTGGCGACGCCGACGTGGTTCAGCTTGCCGATCATCGGGCGGGTTCCTTGACGGGGGCGGGCTGGGCGTAGCCGAGACGCTGGTTCAGCTTCTCGATCAGGTCGACGGCGGTGTCGGCGACGGTCGAGCCGGGCGGATAGACGGCGGCGGCGCCCATCTCGATCAGGGGCTGGACGTCGCTCGGAGGGATCACCCCGCCGACCACGATCATGATGTCGGACCGCCCCAGCTTCTCCAGCTCGGCCTTGAGCTCGGGGACGAGGGTCAGGTGACCGGCGGCCAGCGAGGAGGCGCCGACGGCGTGGACATTGGCCGCGACCGCGTCGCGCGCAGCCTCGGCCGGGGTCTGGAACAGGGCCCCGGCGGTGACGTCGAGGCCGAGATCGCCATAGCCGGTGGCGATGACCTTCTGGCCCCGGTCGTGACCGTCCTGGCCGAGCTTGGCGATCAGGATGCGCGGCGGGCCGCCGTCGTTCTCGACGAAGGTGGCGACCATGTCGCGGGCGCGGGCGAAGCGGGCATCCTTGCCGGCCTCCTTCGCATAGACGCCGGAGACGGTCTTCACCGAGGCGACGTGGCGACCGAAGGCGGCCTCGAGCGCGTCGGAAATCTCGCCGACGGTGGCGTGGGCGCGTGCGGCCTGAACCGCCAGCTCCAGCAGATTGGCAGTGCCGCGCGCGCCGTCCGTCAGGGCCTGAAGCGCGGTCTGCGTCGCCGCCTCGTCGCGTTCGGCGCGCAGGCGTTTGAGCTTCTCGATCTGGGCGGCGAGGACGGCGGCGTTGTCGACCTTGAGCATCGGAATGTCGTCGGCGACGTCGTTCAGATAGCGGTTCACCCCGACGACCGTCTGCTGGCCGGTGTCGATGCGGGCCTGGGTCTTCGCGGCGGATTCCTCGATGCGCAGCTTCGGGATGCCGGCCTCGATGGCCTTGGCCATGCCGCCGGCGGCCTCGACCTCGTCCATCAGGGCGCGGGCCTTCGACGCCAGTTCCTGGGTCAGTTTCTCGACGTAGTAGCTGCCGCCCCAGGGATCGATGACGCGGGTCAGGCCGGTCTCCTGCTGCAGCAGGATCTGGGTGTTGCGCGCGATCCGGGCCGAGAAGTCCGTGGGCAGGGCCAGGGCCTCATCCAGCGCATTGGTGTGCAGGGACTGGGTCTGGCCGCCCGCCGCCGCCATGGCCTCGACCATGGTCCGCGAGACGTTGTTGAAGACGTCCTGGGCCGCGAGGCTCCAGCCGGAGGTCTGGCAGTGGGCGCGAAGGCTCAGCGACTTGGGATCGACGCCGCCCTCCTTGCGCACCGCCTCGGCCCACAGCAGGCGGCCGGCGCGCATCTTCGCGACCTCCATGAAGTAGTTCATGCCGATGGCCCAGAAGAAGCTCAGACGCGGCGCGAACCGGTCGATGGCCATGCCCGCCGCCTTGCCAGCGCGCAGATATTCGATGCCGTCGGACAGGGTGTAGGCCAGCTCGATATCGGCCGAGGCCCCGGCCTCCTGCATGTGGTAGCCCGAGATCGAGATGGAGTTGAACTTCGGCGTCTCCTTCGCCGTCCATTCGAAGATGTCCGCAATGATCCGCATCGAGGGCTCGGGCGGATAGATGTAGGTGTTGCGGACCATGAACTCCTTGAGGATGTCGTTCTGGATGGTCCCGGTCAGGGCGGCGTGCGGCACGCCCTGCTCCTCCGCCGCGACGACATAGAGGGCCAGGATCGGCAGGACGGCGCCGTTCATGGTCATGGACACCGACATCTGGTCCAGCGGAATGCCGTCGAACAGGGTCCGCATGTCGAGGATGGAATCGATGGCGACGCCCGCCATGCCGACGTCGCCTTTCACCCGCGGGTGGTCCGAGTCATAGCCCCGGTGGGTGGCCAGGTCGAAGGCGATCGACAGCCCCTTCTGACCGGCCGCGAGATTGCGGCGGTAGAAGGCGTTCGAGGCCTCGGCGGTGGAGAAGCCGGCGTACTGGCGGATCGTCCAGGGATTGCCCGCGTACATGGTCGGATAGGGACCACGCAGGAAGGGGGCGAAGCCGGGCAGGCCGTGCACCGTCTCATTGCCGGCGATGGCCGAGGCGTCATAGGCGGAGGCGACCTCGATGCCCTCGGGCGTACGCCAGGGGTCGCGGGCGGGGCCGGTTCCGGTGGCGCCGAGGTCGAGCTCGACCCTGGTGAAGTCGGGGAAAGTCCCGGGAGCGGTCATTGTCCGGCCTCCTCGAAGGCGGCGGCGAAGCGGAGGGGGACCAGCGGAGCGCAGCTGTCGATGATGGCGGCGACGGGCGTCTGAGCGCTGGCTTCGACGGGGGCCGGGCGGACGTCGGGGTCGACGTATTTGGTCACGCCGATCATCTGGTTCGCGCCCTTGTCGAAGGCGGTTTGCAGGGTCTGGCGGCTCGCGGCGACGCGCATCTGGATGGCGCCGCCCTTGAGCGAGGCGACGACGCCGCCCTCGCGTTCGATGCGCTGGAACTCGGCCCAGCCGGCCTCGGCGAGGTCGCGGGTGCGGGCGTCGAGGAACCAGCTGCCGGCGGCGGGATCGTCGACCCGGCCGAGGTGGGCCTCCTCCATCAGGACGATCTGGGTGTTGCGAGCCTGACGCCGGGCGAAGGCGTCGGGGCGGCCCGAGGCGCGGGTGAAGCCGTCCAGCACCACGGCGTCGGCGCCGCCGACGGCGCCGGCGAACCCGGCGGCGGTCAGACGCAGCAGATTGGGCCAGGGATCGCGCGCGGCCAGCATGCGGCGCGACGAGCGCGCTTCGATGTTCGCCGGGATGTCGAGACCGAAGGCCTTCGTCACCGAGGCCCAGACGAGGCGCAACGCCCGGACCTTGGCGAGGCTGTCGAAATATTCCGCATCGACCGAGACGCCGAGGACCGTGCCCTTCAGCGCCCGTTCGGCGGACAGGCCTGCGTCGACGGCGGCCTTCACATAGGCGACGATGGCGGCGGCGGCGAAGCCCAGTTCCTGCCCGGACGAGCCGCCCGCCTCATGCACGGCGCGGCCCGAGGCGAGGAAGAAACTGGCCTCCGGATAGGCGCCCGAATGGCGATCGGCGGTGGCGGCCATCTGAGACAGATGCATCTCGATCGGCAGGGGCGAACCGCCGTTCGCGGCGTAGGCCGACAGCGGGTCCATGTGGAACATCAGCTTCGCGCGTGGGGAGCCCTTGGCGACGACGGCGAGGGCATTGGCGGCCTCGGGACCGTCCAGCCCGGCGTCGAGGCCGACGGCGGCCAGCTCCAGCGCGACGCCGTCCAGCGCCCTGCCCAGAGGTTCGGAATCCGACAGCACGGCGCCGGACAGGATGACGCTGGCGGCGCCGCCTTCGAGGTCGGTCAGGACGGCCACGTTAACGGCCTCGGGATCATCGCCCTCGACCTGGGTGCGCAGATCCCATGCCCGGCCTTCGGCGTCAGAGGGACGCGGCGCGAACAGGGGCTGGATCCCGGTCGCATCGGCATAGAGGGGCCGGGTGACCAGATGATCCGTATCCAGATGAAGCAGGCTTTCGAGCGGCCTGTCCTTGAGCGCCTTGACGGCGGACTCGCGCCATTGCTCGGGCGTGGGGGTGTCGAAGGCCCCAGATTCACCGGAGCTGGACATCACTCGAACTCGACCAGGACGTCGTCGGCGGCGACCGGGTCGCCGGCCTTGGCGCCGACCGATTTGACCACGCCGTCGCGCTCGGCCTTCATGATGTTCTGCATCTTCATGGCCTCGATGATGGCCACGGTCTCGCCGGTCTTGACCGACTGGCCGGGCTCCACCGCGATGGAGACGACCAGACCCGGCATGGGCGACTGGATCAGCTTCGACGTATCCGCCGCGACCTTCTCGGGCAGGCGGGCGAAGAGTTCGGCGTGGTGGGGCGACAGGACGCGGACGCGGGCCTTCGACGCGCGGCTGCGGATCTCGAAGCCGCCGGGCACGCGCTTGACCTCGGCGGTGAAGGCCTCGCCATCCAGCACGCCGCGGAACTGGGCCAGACCCGGCCGCCAGTCGATCTCGGACAGCTGCAGGACGCGGTCTTCCTCGACCAGTTCCAGCGTCAGGGCCTCCTCGTCGTCATAGCCGACCGTGACGCCGACGGCCTCGCGGTCGATCAGGACGATCCAGTCGGTGCGTTGCGACGGGTCGCCGGCCTGATCCGACAGGATCTCGTTCATGGCCACGGCGGTCGCGACCATGACGTCCTTCTGCAGGGCGCCGGCGGGGACGCCGTGGAAGCCCTCGGGGAATTCGTCCTTGATGTAGCTGGTCGAGAGGGCGCCCGAGCGGAAGCGCTCCTGATCCATCACGGCGGCGAGGAAGGGGACGTTGTGGCCGACGCCCGACAGATGGGTGTCCTCCAGCGCCCGGGCCATGCCGTCGACGGCCGCGATCCGCGTCTCTCCCCAGGTGCAGAGCTTGGCGATCATGGGGTCGTAGAACATCGAGATCTCGTCGCCCTCGCGGACGCCGGTGTCGTTACGGACCGTATAATCCCCCTGATCGCCCTCTTCCGGCTGTTCGTAGCGGACCAGACGGCCAATCGAGGGCAGGAAGCCGCGATAGGGGTCCTCGGCGTAGATGCGGCTCTCGATGGCCCAGCCCTCGATCCTCAGATCGTCCTGGCCGAAGGCCAGGGTCTCGCCCGCCGCCGAACGGATCATCTGCTCGACCAGATCGACGCCGGTGATCAGCTCGGTGACCGGATGCTCGACTTGCAGCCGGGTGTTCATTTCGAGGAAGTAGAAGCTCTTGTCCTGACCGGCGACGAACTCGACCGTGCCGGCCGAGTCGTAGTTCACGGCGCGGGCCAGGGCGACGGCCTGATCGCCCATCTTCTTGCGCGTGGCCTCATCGAGCAGGGGCGACGGCGCTTCCTCGATGACCTTCTGGTTACGGCGCTGGATCGAGCATTCGCGGTCGAACAGGGAGACGATATTGCCGTGTTTGTCGCCCAGCACCTGGATCTCGATGTGGCGCGGGTTGACGATGAATTTCTCAAGGAAGACGCGGTCGTCGCCGAAGGCCGTCAGGGCCTCGGCCTTCACCGCGGCGAAGCCCTCGGCCATGTCGGCGTCGGATTCCGCGACCCGGATGCCCTTGCCGCCGCCGCCGGCCGACGCCTTGATCATGACCGGATAGCCGATGGTCCGCGCGATCTCGACCGCCTGCTCGGGCGTGTCGATCAGACCCATATGGCCGGGGACGGTGGAGACTCCGGCCTCGGCGGCGAACTTCTTGGAGGTGATCTTGTCGCCCATGGCCTCGATGGCGTGGGGGTTGGGGCCGATGAAGGCGATGCCCTCGGCCTCCAGCCGGCGCGCGAAGACGGGGTTTTCAGACAGGAAGCCGAAGCCCGGATGCACGGCCTCGGCGCCCGTCTGGCGCACGGCCTCGACGATCTTGTCCTGCAACAGATAGGACTGGGCGGCGGGCGACGGACCGATATGCACGGTCTCATCGGCCATCTCATAGGCCAGAGATCCGGTGTCGGCGTCGGAGTGAACCAGCACCGTCTTGATGCCCATCCGGCGACAGGTCTTGATGATCCGAACGGCGATCTCGCCCCGGTTGGCGATGAGGATTTTGGAGAACATCAGGCGTCCTTCAGGCTGAAAGCTCGCAGCCATTCGGCCAGGCTTTCGGAGTCAGTGTCGGGGGTGGCGATAAAGGCGGGCAGCAAGGTCAAAACGGCCTGCTGATCGGCTTCGGGCCAGGCGGGAAAGTTGGCCCGTTCGAGCTTGGAGCGGACCACATCGCCAAAAACCATCCATCCATAGCCGTAGGGCTCCCGGATGACGCGGCGCAGAAATTCCGGGACCATGGAGCGAACGATCCTGTCCGAATGGATGGTCGTCGTCGCGCGAAACAGAAGCGTATCGAGATCTTCGTCGGACCAGTCCTCAGGACGCATCGCATCCATGCGGATCAGCCGCTGGCTGTCCTCGGCACGCGCGCAGGCAATCGCCGCGGGATCGATGTCGCCGAGCGAGCCCATCACAGCGGAATGTTGTCGTGCTTCTTCCAGGGATTGTCCTGGACCTTGTTGGCGAGGGTCTTGAGCGCACGGATCAGGCGGCGGCGCGTGCCGTGGGGCATGATGACGTCGTCGATATAGCCGAGGCCGGCGGCGACGAAGGGGTTGGCGAAGCGGTCCTTGTATTCGGCCTCGCGGGCGGCGAGGGCCTCGGGGTCGCCGGCCTCCTTGCGGAAGATGATCTCGACCGCGCCCTTGGCGCCCATGACCGCGATCTCGGCGGTGGGCCAGGCGTAGTTGACGTCGCCGCGCAGGTGTTTGGAGCTCATCACATCATAGGCGCCGCCATAGGCCTTGCGCGTGATCAGGGTCAGTTTGGGCACGGTCGCCTCGGCATAGGCGAACAGCAGCTTGGCCCCGTGTTTGATCAGGGCGCCGTACTCCTGCTTGGTGCCGGGCATGAAGCCGGGGACGTCCACCAGGGTCACCAGCGGGATGCCGAAGGCGTCGCAGAAGCGGACGAAGCGGGCGGCCTTGCGGCTGGAGTCGATGTCGAGCACGCCCGCCAGAACCTGCGGCTGGTTGGCGACGATACCGACCGGCTGGCCGTCCAGACGGCCGAAGCCGCAGATGATATTCTTGGCGAAATCCGCGCCGATCTCGAAGAAGTCGGCCTCGTCGACCGTCTTCAGGATCAGCTCCTTCATGTCATAGGGCTGGTTCGGATTGTCGGGGACCAGGGTGTCGAGCGAGGCCTCGTGACGATCCGGATCGTCGTAGCTGTCGCGCACCGGCGGCTTTTCCCGGTTCGACAGAGGCAGGAAGCCAATCAGGCGGCGGACCTCGGCCAGGGCCTCCAGATCGTTGTCGAAGGCGCCGTCGGCGACGCCGGACTTGCCCGCGTGAACCTTGGCGCCGCCCAGGTCCTCATGGCTGACGACCTCATTGGTGACCGTCTTCACCACGTCCGGGCCGGTGACGTACATGTAGGAGGTGTCCTTCACCATGAAGATGAAGTCGGTGATGGCGGGCGAATAGACGTCCCCACCCGCGCACGGCCCCATGATCACCGAAATCTGGGGAATGACGCCCGAGGCCAGGGTGTTCTGCAGGAAGATGTCGGCATAGCCGGCCAGGGCCTCGACCCCCTCCTGGATGCGGGCGCCACCGGCGTCGAACAGGCCGATGATCGGGGCGCCGGTCGTGAGCGCCATCTTCTGCAGCTTGACGATCTTGGCCGCGTGGGCGCCCGAAAGCGACCCGCCGAAGACGGTGAAATCCTTGGAGAAGACATAGACCAGACGGCCGCCGATGGTGCCCCTGCCCGTGACCACGCCGTCGCCGGGGATGCGCTGCTTCTCCATGCCGAACTGGGTCGAGCGGTGCTCGACGAACATGTCGGTCTCTTCGAAGGAATCCTCGTCCAGCAGGACGTCGATACGCTCGCGCGCCGACAGCTTGCCCTTGGCGTGCTGGGCCGCGACGCGGGCGGCCCCACCGCCGAGCTTGGCCGCCGCGCGGCGCTGTTCCAGTTGGTCGAGGATGGCTTGCATCACGATTTCCTACTTGCGAGTAGACTTAATGGCGGAACGGTTCCGGAAGGTCAACGGGGCCAATCACCGGGGACGTACCCCTTCGGAGAAGGCATCCCACAGGCGTTCGGCGATTTCCTCGGGGCTCAGCTTGCCTTCGGGGGCGTACCACTGGGCGATGGAGTTCATCGCGCCGGAGATGGCGAAGGTCGACATGCGAACGTCGGCGGTGCGGAGCGACCCGTCGCGGACGCCCTCGCGCAGCAGGTCGCGGATACGGGCGTCCACCTTGCGTTTGACCGCGCGCAGCCGCTCGCGCACCGGCGGGGTCAGCTCGACATCAGGCACCCGGTGCAGGCAGCGCCCGAACACGGTCGTGGTTATTTCCACATATTTCTGAACGACTTGGTGCAGCCTCTCGCGGCCGTCAGCGCCCGAGACCGCCCCCTCCTCCACCGCTTCGGAATAGGCGTCCAGCGCGATCATGAAACAGGCGCTGAGCAGGGCCTGTTTCGATCCGGCGTAGTAGTAGACCGTGGGCTTGGACACCCCCAGGCGGGCGGCGACGTCGTCGATGGAGGTGGCGCCATAGCCGTCCTTGACGAAGGCGGTGGCGGCGGCGGTCAGGATGGCCTCGCGCTTGGCGTCAGGGTCGCGCGGCCGGCCGGGCGCGGACCAGAGGTCGTCTGTGGCTGTCGACGTTGCAGTGGGGGAAGAAACACTACTCATGCGTCAGACATAGCAGACTGGACGCGAATGTCAGCCCGCCGTTCTAGAACGGAGAGAGCCGCTCTCCTGCCCCGGCGCAGAGGTCGCGGACCCATGCGGTGACGGCGCGCAGACGGGCCGTATCGTGGACCTCGCGATGGGTGCTGAGCCAGAAGCGGCGCTCGATCAGGACGCCGGGCAGGACGCGGGCGAGCCCATCGGCCAGGAAGCAGGGCAGGACGCCGATCCCGCCGCCGCCGGCGATGATCTCACGCTGGGCCCGGATGGAGGAGGAGGCCAGATGCGGCGTCAGCCCGGGACGGACCTCGTCGAGATAGCGCAGCTCGGGCGCATAGATCAGGTCGTCGACATAGCCGACGATGTCGTGGTCGCTGAGGGCCTCGACGCTGTCCGGGGCCGGACGGGCGGCGAGGTAGGCAGGGCTGGCGTAGAGGGCCAACTGATAGGGGGTCAGGGGTTCGACGATCAGCCGGGCGCTGTCCGGCGCGCTGAGGGTGATGGCCATATCGACCTCACGTCGCGATGGCGACAGGAAGCCCGAGCTGGCGGCCAGCTCGATGCGCAGGCCCGGCCGGGCGGCGTGAAGCCCGGCCAGCGCCGGGGCGAGCACTGCGCCGCCGAAGCCCTCGGAAGCGCTGATCCGGACGGTGCCGGCGACGACGTCGGGCTGGGCCACCCGGGCGGCGGCGTCCATGGCGCTCTCAGCCTCGAGCCCCACCTGCAGCAACTGGGCGCCGGCCGCCGTCAGTTGCAGGCCGGAGGCGGAACGGACCACAAGGGTGGACTTCAGCGCGCTCTCCAGCCGGGCCACCCGGCGGCCGACGGTGGCGGCGTCTATGCCCAGCCGCGTGGCGGCTCCGCCCAGAGAGCCGGCGCGGGCGGCGGCGATGAAGATGCGAACGTCGTCCCAGTCGAACATTGCGCGATTGCGCATGGACCGCTGCGATAATGCAAGACCCTAGCGTTGAATGCGGACCACCGCCCCCTCGGCAGCTTCCGACACACCGTCCGCCAGCGCCCGCACGACCTTGGCCGCCTCGCCCAGTCCCTTGTGCTCGACGATGCGGATCCAGGGCGAGGCCGGATCGACGACGCGTTCGAAGAAGGCGCGCTGGTCGGCGAAGAATTTCTCGTAGAAGGCCCTGAGCGTGCCGCGCTCGCGGTGGGCGTCCAGACAGGTGGCGGCGAAGAAGAACTCGGGCTTGGGGCCGCTCAGTTCCGGATCGTCATTGGTGAACTCATCGCTCTGGGTCGAGCCCACGAGGCAGTCGTAGGTCAGGTCGGCGCCGAAATGGGCATGGACCCGGCGGCGCAGGACGGGGTCGCCGGCGAGGTCGAGGCAAAGGGTCGGGATGCCGGTCGGCAGGTTTTCGACCTCGTCATATCCGTACACGGACGAATAGACGCCGAGACCCTCGACGAAGGCGCGGTTGCGAGCGCCGGTGAGGCCGATCAGCGTCACGTCGTCCTCAGCCAGACACCAGGCCGAGCCATAAGCGGTCTTGGACGAGGCGCTGGAGACCACGACCTGTTTCGCGCCGAAGAAGTCGTGGTCGCGCAGGAAGTCGACGGCCGTATAGGAGGTGATGAACAGGGGCCGGAACAGGACCTCGGGGTTCTCCAGGGCCGCCGAATAGTTGGCGTCGGCGGCGCACAGGACATAGCGGTTGTAGATGTCGGGCACGGCCTTGCGCCAGGGCGCGGCGTCGGCGAAGCCCCCCTTCGAAATCTTCTCGGCCTGCACCAGAAGCGCATCCGCCATGGGGAAATAGCCGAATACCCGGGCGCCGACCTCGATGCCCTCGGCGCGCGACTTGACCACATCGGCGAAGCCCCAGACCGGCATCAGGCCATAGCCCTCCTGTCCCGTCGGGAAGACGCTCCAGTAGCCGATGCTGTCGCCATAGGCCGCATACGTGATGTTGTTGGTCGTCAGCGAGAACCGGTCCAGCGCCAGAACCACCTCGCCCGCCTTCGGCTCGAACGGCCCGCTGGGCTGCAGCAGGGTGGCGCCGAGGTCGGCTTTCGACGTCATCAGGCGACGGTTCAAATCGGGCATCTGGCCTCTCCGGCATTTCCTCGTTACGCCAAGCGTAGCGGATATCGCGGTTGACGCAGGAGAAGCTTCAGTGTCGCGCGACAATGCGTTTTCGCAGGTCAGTGACCGCAACTTTGCAATGCCATCGCCCTGCCCGGCCTGCTAGATCGGGCCGCAACAGGGACAGAAACCAACAGGACGCAGCCGATGCGCGAGATCAATCACTTCATCAACGGCGCGAGCTTCACCGGCGCCTCGGGGCGTTTCTCGGACGTGTTCAATCCGAACACCGGCGAGGTTCAGGCCCGGGTGCAGCTGGCCAATGACGCGGAGATGGACCGCGCGGTCCAGGCCGCCCAGGGCGCCTTCGACGGCTGGGCCTCGACCAATCCGCAGCGCCGCGCCCGGGTGATGTTCGAGTTCAAACGCCTGGTCGAAGCCAACATGGACGAGCTGGCCGGAATGCTGTCTTCGGAGCACGGCAAGGTCATCGCCGACTCCAAGGGCGACATCCAGCGCGGTCTGGAAGTCATCGAATTCGCCTGCGGCATCCCGCACGCGCTGAAGGGCGAATACACCTGGGGCGCGGGCCCCGGCATCGACGTCTATTCCATGCGCCAGCCGCTGGGCGTGGTCGCGGGCATCACCCCGTTCAACTTCCCGGCCATGATCCCGATGTGGATGTTCGGCGTGGCCATCGCGGTGGGCAACACCTTCATCCTGAAGCCGTCCGAGCGCGATCCCTCGGTGCCGGTGCGTCTGGCCGAACTGATGATGGAGGCGGGCGCCCCCGCCGGGGTGCTGAACGTCGTGCACGGCGACAAGCAGGCCGTGGACGCCATCCTGACCCACCCGCTGATCCATGCGGTCAGCTTCGTCGGCTCGTCCGACATCGCCCACTATGTCTACCAGACGGGCGCCGCCAACCATAAGCGCGTCCAGGCCATGGGCGGCGCCAAGAACCACGGTATCGTCCTGCCCGACGCCGACATGGACCAGGTGGTCAAGGATCTGGCCGGCGCCGCTTTCGGGAGCGCGGGCGAGCGCTGCATGGCCCTGCCCGTCGTCGTGCCGGTCGGAAAGAAGACGGCCGACGAACTGCGTGACCGGATGGTCGCCGAGATCGAGACCCTGCGCGTCGGCATCTCGACCGACGCCGGCGCCCACTACGGCCCGGTCGTCACGGCCCAGCACAAGGCCCGGGTCGAGGGCTGGATTGAACAGGGCGTCAAGGACGGCGCCGACCTGATCGTCGACGGCCGCGGCTTCACCCTGCAGGGGCACGAGAAGGGCTATTTCGTCGGCCCGTCGCTGTTCGACAATGTCACGCCCGAGATGGAATCCTACAAGGAAGAGATCTTCGGCCCGGTGCTGCAGATCGTCCGCGCCGCGTCGTTCGAGGAAGCCCTGTCGCTGCCGTCGAAGCACCAGTACGGCAACGGCGTCGCCATCTTCACCCAGAACGGCCGCGCGGCCCGCGACTTCGCCGCCCGCGTCAATGTCGGGATGGTGGGCATCAATGTGCCGATCCCGGTGCCGGTCGCCTATCACACCTTCGGCGGCTGGAAGCGTTCGGCCTTCGGCGACACCAACCAGCACGGCATGGAAGGCGTGAAGTTCTGGACCAAGGTCAAGACCATCACCGCCCGCTGGCCGGACTCGGAGCTCGAGCACGCAGACAGCTCCTTCGTCATCCCGACGATGGCGTAAGGCCGCCAGATGGACTTCGCCCTCACCGACGACCAGCGCGCCATTCAGGAGGCCGCCCGCGCCTTCGCCGAGGATCAGCTCAAACCCCACTCGGCCGAGTGGGACGAGAAGAAGATCTTCCCCGTCGACGTCATGCGTTCGGCGGCGGAGATGGGCTTCTGCGGCATCTACACGGGCGAAGAGCACGGCGGGATGGCGCTGGGCCGGGTCGAGGCGGCGGTGATCTTCGAGGAGCTGGCCCGGGGCGACGTTTCCGTCGCGGCCTTCATCTCGATCCACAATATGGCGACCTGGATGGTCGACCGGTTCGGCTCGGACGACCTGCGCGGCCGCTACGTCCCGTCGCTGGTCGCTATGGAGAAAATCGCCTCCTACTGCCTGACCGAGCCGGGCTCGGGCTCGGACGCCGCGGCGATGCGGACGACCGCGACGCTGGACGGCGATCACTACGTCCTGAACGGCTCCAAGGCCTTCATCTCGGGCGCCGGGACCAGTGACGTCTATGTCGTGATGGCCCGCACGGGCGAGGCGGGGCCGAAGGGCATTTCGGCCTTCGTGGTCGACAAGGATGCCCCGGGCCTGAGCTTTGGGGCCCAGGAAAAGAAGATGGGCTGGAACGCCCAGCCGACCGCCATCGTCCAGTTCGACGACTGCCGCATCCCGGCGGCCAATCTTCTGGGCAAGGAGGGCGACGGCTTCCGCTATGCGATGATGGGGCTGGACGGCGGGCGGCTGAACATCGCCGCCTGTTCGCTGGGCGGCGCCCGCCTCGCGCTGGAGACGGCGCAGGATTACGTCGCGAGCCGCAAGCAGTTCGGCAAGGCCCTGGCCGAGTTTCAGAACACCCAGTTCAAACTGGCGGACATGGCGACCGAGCTGGAGGCCGCCCGGCTGATGGTGCTGCGCGGCGCCTGGGCTCTGGATACGAACCACGCCGAGAAGACCAAATGGTGCGCCATGGCCAAGCGCCTCGCCACCGACGCCTGTTTCCAGATCGCCGACGAGGCTCTGCAGCTGCACGGCGGTTACGGCTATCTGAAGGACTATCCGCTGGAGCGGATCGTGAGGGACCTGCGGGTCCACCGCATCCTTGAAGGCACCAACGAGATCATGCGGGTCATCACCGCCCGGGAGATGTTGAGACAGTGAGCCTCCTTCTTCCGGTCGAACAGAGGCTCAAGCATCCGTTGGGACCGGCGGTGCATGCCATCCTCTGGCGCGACTGGGATCCAATCGGGGTTTACGATTGGGGGCCTGACGACGAGTACGACGGCTATGTCTGGCCGATCATCGGCAAGGTCATGCGCGACGAAACACCGGAGCAGATCGCGGACTATCTCGACTGGGCGTCAAACGAGCACATGGAATGCCCTCAGCCGAGAGCGTTCAATCTCGAGATCGCAAGCAAGCTCATAGCCACGAGATCCGGACAAACCGGGCCTGAACTCAACGAGGAAACACCATGAAGATCGCATTCATCGGCCTGGGCAATATGGGCGGCGGCATGGCCGCGAACCAGGCGAAGGCGGGCCATGAGGTCTCGGCTTTCGACCTGTCGCAGGCGGCGCTGGACCGGGCCAAGGGCGCAGGCTGTTCGTCGGCCGGCTCGGTCGCCGAGGCGGTCAAGGACGCCGACATCGTCATAACCATGTTGCCCGCCGGACCGCATGTGCTGTCGGTCTATTCCGAGCAGGTCATCGGCGCCGCCCCCTCCTCCGCCCTGCTGCTCGACTGTTCGACCATCGACGTCGACACGGCGCGCAAGGTCGCGGGCCTGGCCAGCGAGGCGGGCTATGTCTTCGCCGACGCCCCGGTCTCGGGCGGAACGATGGCGGCCGACGCCGGGACCCTGGCCTTTATGGTCGGCTGCGTCGAGGACCAGTTCGCGCGCATTGAGGCGGCGCTGGAGCCGATGAGCCGGGCCACCTTCCGCGCCGGCGATCACGGCGCGGGACAGGCGGCCAAGATCTGCAACAACATGATCCTGGGCATCACCATGCTGGGGACCTGCGAGGCGATCGCCCTGGCTGAAAAGCTGGGTCTGGACCCGGTCAAATTCTTCGACATCGCCGCCAAGTCGTCGGGTCAGAGCTGGTCGGTGACGACCTACTACCCCTGGCCCGGGCCGGTGCCGACGGCGCCGTCCAACCGAAACTACGACGGCGGCTTCGCCACGGCCATGATGCTGAAGGACCTGAAGCTCGCCCAGGACGCAGCGGCCAAGGCCGGCGCCTCGACCCCGCTGGGCGCCCAGTCGGAGGCCCTGTTCCAGATGTTCAACGGCCTGGGCTACGGCGGCCGCGACTTCTCGGCCATCCTGCAGATGCTGCGTGGACAGCTGGACGGGCTGCCGAAGGCCTGAAGCGAAACCGCCCCGGAACCGGGTTCCGGGGCGGCGCCTCGCCCTATTGAGCCGTCGGGGCCGCCGCGGGGGTCCGCGGCGGCGCGTTCTTCACATACTGGTCAAGCCAGCGGGTCATCTCCCACAGGGTATGGCCGACGGATTCCCGCGCCCGATAACCGTGGGTTTCCAGCGGCAGGACGACATAGCGCACCGTCGCCCCATTGCCCTTGAGCGCCGCATAGAACCGCTCCGACTGGATCGGGAAGGTGCCCGAGTTGTCGTCGGCCTCGCCGTGGATCAGCAGGATCGGCTCGTTGAACCGGTTGGCGTAGGTAAAGGGCGACATCTCCGTATAGACGTCCGTCGCCTCCCAGTAATCGCGCTGTTCGGACTGGAAGCCGAACGGCGTCAGGGTGCGGTTATAGGCGCCCGAGCGCGCGATGCCGGTGCGGAACAGATCGGTGTGGGCCAGCAGGTTGGCGGTCATGAAGGCGCCGTAGCTGTGGCCGCCGACGGCGATGCGGTCACGATCGGCGACGCCCATGGCGACCACCGCATCGACGGCCGCCTTCGCATCCGCCGTCAGCTGGGCGACATAGGTGTCATTGGGCTCCGCCCCGTCCTTGCCGATGATGGGCATGGAGGGGTTGTCGAGGATCGCATAGCCCTGAGTCAGCAGGAACAGGTGGCTGGAGCCGCCGGGGCGCACGAACCGGTTGCCCGTGCCGACCACCTGACCCGCGACGGCGGCGTCGGTGAACTCGGCCGGATAGGCCCACATCAGCATCGGCAGGGGCCCGTCCCGGGTCTTGTCGTAACCGGCCGGCAGATAGAGGGTCCCGGACAGCTGCACCCCGTCATCGCGGGTGTAGGTGATCGACTGCTGGGTCACCCCCGCCAGTTGAGGCGCCGGATCAGGGAAACGGGTCAGCGGCGTGACCCGGCCGTTGCGGGTGTCGCGGATCTGCAGGTTCGGCGGATCCAGCCGGCTTTCGCGCCGGGTGATGATGCGGCGCCCCGCTGGATCGACCAGGCCGACCACGGTTTCATAGTCACTCTCAGCCGCCTGCCACAGACGGGTCGAACGCCCGGTCGTCAGGTTCATCGCGGCCAGGAAGGGATGCTCGCCCGAGGCCGAGGCGCCGGGGCCGGTCATCAGCACGCCCGAACCGTCGGCGGTGAACTGAAGCACCGACCGCCCGGCGGCGTTGGGCTCCATGATCGGATCGCCGGGATTGTTGTATCGGTCCTGATAGTTGCGCTCCAACAGGACGCGCGCCGTGCCCGGCTTGGAGGGGTCGATAACATAGCGGGTCTCGTGCCGGGTGTTGAACCACTGGCTGTTGACCAGGGCGACGTCGGCCCGACCCCAGCGCACGCCGTCGTAGCGTTCCTTGAGGTCCACCAGGGTCTGGGGCGCGGCGTTGAAGGGCGCGGCCAGGCTGAACAGGCGATCGCGAACCTCGGCGGGCTTGCGCGGATCGCCGCCGTCCTGGGCCTCGACCCAGACCAGGGTCGCGGGGGCGTCGGCGCGCCATTGGGCCGCGCGGGGTCCGGGCGCGACCGCGTCGAAGGCGATCGGGATGTCGTCGCGTAGCGGCAGGTCGGCGACCTCGTGGACCACCTTGCCGTCCGCATCGGTGATGAAGACGTCGGCCGGGAACAGACCCGCCGGCACCGAATAGCTCCACGGCCCCTTGGCCACGGTCTGGAGAATATAGCGGCCGTCCGGAGAGGGGGAGACGTTCAGGATCACGCCCGGCGCGCCCAGAAGCCGCGTCTGGCCGTCCAGGCCGACCCGGGCCAGCTGAGCCGTGAAATAGTGGTCGAACAGGGCGGCGTCGACGGGATCAGTCAGCAGGTCCTGATAGGTGCGCACAGGCGCGGCGCGGCCCATGCTTTCCGCGACCGTCGGTCCGGTCGGTGCGCGGGCAGTGTCGGGTGCGACGCCCCTTCCCTCGGGGACCAGCAGGGTCAGGATCGCCGAACTGTCGGGCAGCCAGTCGAGTTCGGCCCCGGCGGCGGCGTTGACGCGCGGACCGGTCAGGGCTTTGGCCGAGGCGGTGGCGACGTCGGCGACCCACAGCTCAAGCCCGCCAGGACGGTCCAGCAGGAAGGCCAGCCGCTTGCCGTCCGGCGACCAGGTCGTCGCCGTGAACCGCGCTCCGGCGGGCAGGGCCACGACGCGCGCCGCGCCGCCGTCCACCGACTGGAAGCTGAGCCCCGTCAGCCAGGAGATCCGGGCATTGGCCGGGCCGTTGTTGCGCGGATTGATGCGATAGCCGGCGAGCCGCAGCTGGGGCTCGGCCAGTTCGGCGATGGTCGGCAGGTTGGACCGGTCCAGCAGGGCCAGGACCTTGTTGTCGGGGCTGACGCTGGCGCTCGGCGTCGGCCGGGCGTCCAGGATCGAGGCGATGGGCGCCGGAGGTTGCTGATAGGCGAGTGCGCCCGAGGCGGCCGGAGCGGCGTTCTGGGCCAGGGCCGGGGCGGCGAGCGCCCACAACAGAACGGGCGCCAGCCCACGCAGGGATCGAAGGGTCATGGCGGCTCAAGCTCCTTTGCGGACGAATGGAGGCGCGACACTATCGGTAAGGCCAAGCCTGACAACCCCGTCTCGACCGCCGGTCCGGCGCGCCGCCAGATCGGGGGCGAAAAATCTTGCGAAATGGATTAGAGACCCCAGCTTCCCTCTCCTCCCCTTCCGCAAAAGGCCCAAGGCTTGACCGCTCCGGCGCACCGATTGTCCGTCGCCCCCATGATGGACTGGACCGACCGGCATTGCCGGGCGTTTCACCGCGCCTTGAGCGGACGGGCCCTGCTCTACACCGAAATGGTGACCTCGCCGGCCGTGGTGCATGGCGATCGGGAGCGGCTGCTGGGCTTCGACCCGGTCGAGCATCCGGTCGCCCTGCAGCTGGGTGGCTCGGACCCGGCCCAGCTGGCCGAGGCCGCGAAGATCGGCGAGGCCTTCGGCTATGACGAGATCAATCTAAACGTCGGCTGCCCTTCGGACCGGGTGCAGTCGGGGCGTTTCGGCGCCTGCCTGATGCGCGAGCCCGAGCTGGTCGCCGACTGCATGGCCGCGATCAAGGAGGCCGTCAGCGTTCCCGCCACCGTCAAATGCCGCATCGGGGTCGATGATCAGGATCCGGAAACCAGCCTGTTCGCCACGGTCGACGCCTCGGCCGCCGTCGGGATCACGACCTTCATCGTCCATGCCCGCAAGGCCTGGCTGAAGGGTCTGTCGCCCAAGGAAAACCGCGACGTGCCGCCGCTGGACTATGATCTGGTGCGCCGACTGAAGCGCGAGCGGCCGCATCTGACCATCTGCATCAACGGCGGCATCGCCTCGCTGGAGGCCGCAGAGGCCCATCTGGACGCCTCGGACGGGGTGCAGCTGGACGGGGTCATGCTGGGCCGCGCCGCCTATCACGAGCCGGCCCTTCTGGGTCAGGTCGACCGGCGGCTGTTCGGGGCGGAGACGCCCGACGTCGATCCGTTCGAAGCCATCGCCCGCTATCGCCCCTATCTGGTCGCCCGACTGGAAGAAGGGGTGCATATGCCGGCCATGACGCGGCACATGCTGGGGCTGATGCACGGCCGTCGTGGAGCCCGCGCCTTCCGCCGTATCCTGACCGTCGAGGCCATCGCCAGGGGCGCCGGGATAGAGGTCGTCGATCGCGCCGTCGAGGCCGTGCGCGAGGCCGAACGGGCGTTTGAAGTCAGCCAGGCCGAAGACCGCGCCGCCTGACCAGGCACAGGCGGCGGGGAACGTCTATCGGGTGAATCCATTAGAAGGCGAACCGCTCCCCCGGCCGCCCTCTTCGGAGTTCTCCCATGATCCGCCTGACCTGCCTCTTCGCCGCGACCGCCGTCGCCGCTCTCGCCCTCGCGTCGGGCGCCTCCGCCCAGGACGGCCGGTTCGCCGTCGGCGGCCAGTTGGGCACGCCCGGCGGCGGCGTCTCGGTCCTCTATTCCCTGTCGCCGAACTTTGTGGTGCGAGGCTCCTATGACGCGCTGAAGTTCGACCGCGACGACAGCTACAACGACGTCGCCTACAACGCCCAGCTGGACTTCAACTCGCCCGGCGCCTTCATCGACTGGCACCCGACCGGCAACGCCTTCTTCGTCTCGGCCGGCGCCTTCTTTGGCTCGCGCGATGTCAATCTGGACGCCACCCCGACCACCAATACGAACATCGGCGGCGTGGTCTTCACCCCAGCCCAGATCGGCAATCTGAACGGCAAGATCGAGCTGGAGAGCACCGCGCCCTTCGTCGGCATCGGCTATGACAACACCTTCACCCACGCGGGCCACTGGGGCTTCCGCCTGCTGGCCGGGGCCGCGTTCGGGGATGCGCCCCAGGTCGATCTGAATTCCAGCGGCGGGACGCTGTCCAGCGACCCGACCTTCCAGGCGCGGCTGGCGCAGGAAGAGGCCGACATCCAGAACGAAGCGGACAACTACAAGGTCCTGCCCGTGGTGCAGGTGGGTGTGACCTACAGGTTCTAGGGACGCAGGGTGAGGCCGGCGGGCGTCGCCTCGAAGCCGGACAGACGCCCCAGATAGCTCATGCCCAGAAGGGACTGGCTGAGACCGTTCTCGACCACCAGGGCCTGGACCTGACGAACCTCGGCGCCGGCGATGGCGACAGACTTGAGCTCGACCGCCGCGGCGCGGGCGGGGCCGGACGCGGTCTGGACCGTGCGGGTGAAATCGTCCGAAGTCAGATGAAGCCCCAGACGCAGGGCGTCCTCGCGGGTCAGGGCCACGACGCTGGCGCCGGTATCGACCAGCACGCGGACGGCGCGACCGTCGATCTCGGCCTCGGCCCAGTAGTGGCCGTCGGCGGCCTTGAGCACCTGGGCGGCGCTCGCGCCGGAATGCGGATGGGCGGGCGCGGCCACCGCGGGAATGACCGCGACGGTCTCGGCATGCGCCTGGCCCCGCGCATCGGCGTGATTCAGCCAGAAGGCCACGCTCAGCGAGGAGGCCGTGGCCATCAGCATGACGGCGACCGTCTGAAAATCGAAGCGGATCATGGGCTCACGCGACTGAAACCGCTTCTGCGGCCAGATCACTCTCTCACAGCCGTCTTGGGATGCGGTGAACCGATGTGGCTGACAAAAGGTTAGCGAGCAGAGCCGTATCGGCGGCGCGTTAGAGCCCCAGTTTTGCGGGCTCGATCTGGCTCTTTCGCCCCGGCAATTCGGCCATGATTTCAGCGCGCCGTTCGTCGGTCAGACCGGACCAGCCGCCGATCTCGATCAGCGTCCTGTAGCAGCCGAGGCAGAGGCCGGAGACGCCGTCGACGATGCAGACCTTGACGCAAGGGGTCGCGATGGCGCGGGGAACAACCCGGTTCTCTGGCCGTGGCTCATGAGTCACAGGCGTGACAGACATGCGAAATATACTCCGAACCCAGACCAAAACCCTTGCAATTAATCGTTCCGTGTGCGATCTAAAACTCGACGCAAAACGACTAAGAGGGTGCAAACCCCTGCAAGCACGACGCGTCTCTTTTCCTCGTTCAACGAAAGGAGACATCAAACATGAACGACAAGGAACGGAATCTCCAGCACGCCATGACGTCCTTCGCCTTCTGGGGCGGGATGCTGGTCAACTCGGGCAAACAGAGCCGCGCGAACGATCGCGTGGTCAGCCATCCGTCCAACTTCACGCCCATCGAGATCAAGCGCCCCCGATAGGGTCCGCTGATCCGGGCCGAAGCCAGATCGCAAGATCAGACAGCAGGTTTCGACTTGCGCCACCGCGCCCCGGCCCCGACAAGGCCGGGGTTTTGCAATTCCGGAGCGCGTCGTGGCCTTCATCCTTCAGGAAAAGATCGCCCAGCCCGGCGGCGGATCGGTGCTGGTCCTGACCTTCGACCGGGCCGAGCGGCTGAACGCCCTGCCCGACCTGACCGACGGCGACGAGGTGGCGGCCATCTGCGAGGCGGTGAACGCCGACCTCGATATCCGCTGCGTGGTCCTGACCGGCGCCGGTCGCGCCTTCTCGGCGGGCGGCGACCTCAATTCCATGAAGGCGCGCGAGGATCTGTTCTCGGGTTCGGGCGCGGCCATCCGTGAGCAGTACCGCCGGGTCGTGCACCGGATCGTCCGCGCCTTCTACGGGCTGGAGGTCCCGCTGATCGCGGCGGTCAACGGCCCCGCATTCGGTCTGGGCTGCGACATCGCCGGGCTGGCCGACATCCGAATCGCCTCGGACCGGGCCAGCTTCGGCGTGCCCTTCCTGAAGCTGGGTATCATCCCCGGCGACGGCGGCTCGTGGCTGCTGCCCCGCAACGTCGGCTATGTCCGCGCCGCCGAGATGTTGTTCACCGCAAGGTCCGTGGACGCCGAGACCGCCGACCGCTGGGGTCTGGTCAACCGTGTCGTGCCGCATGAGGCCCTGATGACCGAGGCGCTCGCCACCGCCGCACAGGTCGCCGCCCAGCCGCCCCGCGCCCTGCGCATGGCCAAGTCCCTGCTCCGTCAGGGCCGCGACATGAATTTCGACCAGACGCTTGAGCTGTCGGCGGCCATGCAGGCCCTGGCCCATCTGACCGACGACCATATCGAAGGGGTGACGGCGGTGCTCGAGAAGCGCCCCGGGACCTTCACGGGCGACTGACGCGGGCCGGGATCACCACTTCATGCATGGCCTCGGCCCAACTGGATAGGTGAAGGGCAGTCCCGAGATTGTTCGGCGTCGAATGCAGTCTGTCCCATCACCACGGGCCGGCGCCGGGACGCCCGGTTCCAGCACGAAGACGGACCATGGCGACATCCCGGACGGCAGGCGCGCGATCGGCCGATGGACCTGATATTCGACGCGATCGCCGCGCCGGACCCGGCGGATGTCGCCGGCTTCGATCAACTGCGCCAGCCCCATGGACCCGGGTAAAAGCCCGGCGGGCCTGACCGCCACCGACGAAGCGACCTGGCTCGTGTGAACCGTGACCAACCCACCCGGCCACTGGCTGAGCGGATCCGGCGCCTCTGCCCAGGATTCGGGCATCGTGGCGGGAGGAGCCGGCATGACCGATCCGGTCGTTTGAGCCGGCGCCTGCATCGTCGCGGCGACTCCGGACGGCAACCGGACGGCGCTGGCCCGGTCGCCTCCGGCCATTACCACCGCAGGCCGTCCGAACAGGGATTTCGCCCGGGCCGCAGTGGTCTCCATCAGGTCCTCACGCGCCAGGTCGCCCACCATGAGACAGTTGGCGGGTTGCGCAGTCACGACGCGCGCCGCCGGAAGACCAGTTACCCCTGCATAGCGCGGCGGAGGCGGTGGGACATTGAACTGCAACCCTTTTCGCGACCCTGGCCACGCGAACGCCCGGGGCCAGGCCAGCAGACCGACCTGCGACACACGGTCCGTGGCGCCCTCGAGCCGCCAGATGATGTTCTGCCAGGATGACAGAACCAGATAGAGGGGCCGATCTCCGGGCTCTATGATCAGATCGACCACGGTCGTCGCCATGCCCTCATGCGCCAGACTGACGGTGGCAAGCGCCTCGCCACTCCCGACCCCCAGCAGAATGATTTCGGCGTTCGGGTCGGGTCGCGGCAGACCGCATTTCTTTAGCCTTGCCTCCGACGAGAGCGGCTTGTCGCCGGGCCACTCGTACAAGCCGGACGACGGCGGCACCGCCCACGAGGGCGTCGGCTCGGTCGCGACAGTGGTGTCGCGACCGAAAACCCGCGCCTTCTCCGGCGTGACCTTCGGTAGGGGAAAGGTCGTCCGCGTCGCGACCGGCGCGCCGGTCAGGGCCCAGCTGGCGCGATAGAGGAACGGCCCCGCGACCCACGCGATCACGAGGAACAGAAACAAGATGGGCGTCGCCCGCTTCATGACGTCCCTCCCGAAACGACCCGAAACGAACCCTGCACCATCGGTCTTAACGTCTCACGACACATTCGCCTCTGGCGTCGGTGCGCCGGCTTCGGCAGACAGGCTTGATGTCCCAACCCCAGATCATCGCGGCCCTGCGCGAGGCCACCGGCGAAGCGCACAAGGCGCTGGAGACCGACATCGACCTGTTCGGTCGGGTCGCCGATCCGGAGCGGCGCCGCGATCTGGTCGCCCGCTTCCACCGGCTGCATGCCTCGGTCGAGCCGGCGGTGGAGCCGTGGCTTGGAGACATGCCGGGACTGGAGTTCGGGCGTCGCCGCCGGGCGGAGGGCATTGCGCGGGACCTCGCCGAGCTCGGCGGCCAGCCCCTGACGGCCACGCCGCCGACCGTTCGCTCGGCCGCAGAGGCCCTCGGCCGGTGGTATGTGCTGGAGGGCAGTTCACTGGGCGGCCGGGTCATCCACCGTACACTTCTCGGCCAGGGTAAGGATTTGGCCGGATTGCGCTTTTTGCATCCGTACGGGGCTGATACAGGGGATTGGTGGCGTCGTTTCGTCGAGGTTCTCGACGCGGCCGACCGCCGGGAACCCGAGGCGCGTCCGGACGTTCTGGCCGGCGGCGTCGCCGGCTTCCGCTATGCCCATGAGGTTCTTTGCGGAGACTGACGTGCCTGAAACGCTCTCTGCTGACCTTGCCGTCTCCGACGCCGATCTGAACGACTGCGACCGCGAACCCATCCACATCCCGGGGTCGATCCAGCCCCACGGCTTCATGCTGGTGACCGGCGCCGATGACGCCGTCGTGGCCCACGGCGCGGGCGACATCGAAGACATTACCGGCGTCCAGGATTGGGTCGGACAGCCCGTCTCCGCCCTGCTCGGCGAAGTGATAGCGCAAGCCGCCGCGTCCCCCGCCCCCGGCGAGGGCGCCGTCTTCGTCGGCCGCTGGACCGCGCCCTCGGGCGAGGCCTTCGACGTCAGCACTCATCTGAGCGGGACGCGGCGGATCGTCGAAGTCGAACGTAGCGGCGACACGACCCACATCGGCATCGACCTCCTGTCGCGGATGGACAAGGCCGGGGTCGCCTTCGAACGCGCCGCCAATGTCCGCCAGCTGGCCGCCCGCGCCGCCGACGAGTTCCGCAGTCTGACCGGCTTCGAGAGGGTGATGATCTACCGCTTCCTCGACGACGAGGCGGGCAGCGTGCTGGCGGAGTCGAAGGCGCCGGAGATGTCGTCCTTCCTGAACCACCACTTCCCGGCGACGGACATTCCGAAGCAGGCGCGCGCCCTCTATGTCCGCAACCCGGTGCGGGTCATCCCCGAGGTGCGCTATGCCCCGCGCCCCCTGCGTCCCGCCCTGCCGGAGGGCGAGCCGCCGCTGGACATGAGCGACAGCGTCCTGCGCAGCGTTTCGCCGATCCACCTCCAGTATTTGCGCAACATGGAGGTCGGATCCTCCGCTTCGATCTCCATCGTCACCGACGGGGTGCTGTGGGGTCTGGTCGCCTGCCATGACAGCCGGTCCCGGCTTCTGACCCATGAGACGCGGATCGCCGCCACTGCCCTCGCCCGGGGCCTGGCCCGACAGCTCAAGGCCAAGGACGACGCCGAACTGTATCGCGAGCGGGTGCGGCTGCGCGGGCTTGAGGACGAGCTCGTCGCCCGCATCCCGCTTGAGGAACCGCTCGACGCGGCCCTGGCCAAGCACCTCGACGAGATCGCGTCCCTGATCGGGGCGACAGGCGCGGCCGTGCTGCGCGGCAAGAACGTCTCGACCGGCGGCGCCTGCCCGCCGGCCGATGGCGTCGCGGCCCTCGGGAACTGGGTGGCGAAGACTGCGGCGGGACGGCTTGTCTCAAGCGCCAGCCTGTCGGAAATTTTCCCGGCGGCGACTGCCTGGAAGGCCGAGGCCAGTGGCTTCATGGCCTTCGTTATCGCCGCCGAAGAGCCCTTCGTCCTGATGTGGTTCCGGGCCGAAAAGCTGGAGGTCGTGCGCTGGGCGGGCGATCCGCATACGGCGGTCAAGACGGGCGAGGCGGGCAAGCTGACGCCGCGCGCCAGCTTCACCGAATGGACCGAGACGGTGAGCGGCCGGGCCCAGCGCTGGACCAACCCCGAGATCGAAAGCGCCGGCCGGTTCCGCGACGCCCTGTTCGAACTTCGGGCGCTGCGCCAGATGCGCCGGGTCAACCAGTCGCTGCAGGAATCGGTCGCCGACCGCGACCTGAAACTCGAGCATCAGGACTTCCTGCTGCGCGAGGTCAATCACAGGGTTCAGAACAGCCTTCAGCTGATCGCCAGCTTCCTGTCGCTGCAGGCGCGCGACAATGTGGATACCCGGCCGCCGTCCGAGGTGCTGAAGGAAGCCCAGCGGAGGGTGAAGGCGGTGTCGCTGGTTCACAGCCGCCTGTACCGCGCCGACCAGTTCGAGACGATCGATCTGGGTCGCTATTTCTCGGAGCTGATCGAGGACATGGCGACCTCCTCGGGTCAGGACTGGGCCACGCTGATCCATACCGAATTGGCGCCGATCAGCATCGAGGCCGGTCGCGCCGTGACCTTCGGCCTGGTCCTGACCGAACTGATCATCAACGCCCAGAAATACGCCTATGGCGGCAGCCCGGGCCCTTTGTACGTGACGCTGGAGGAAGACCGCGGCTCTGCCCGGGTCATCGTCGCCGACGAGGGGGTGGGCGGGCACCAGTCGGGCAAGGGCTTCGGCTCGCGCCTGATCGAAAGCCTGGCCGGCCAGCTGGGGGCGGCGATCGAATATCGGGCCGCCAGGCCGGGTCTGCGGGTCATCCTGACGGCGCCGATCGGCTGACGGGTCTGGCGGGGGACGCATCAGCGCCCATATGCGGACGAACCCCTGAGGACAATCGCCATGCCGACCCCGATCAAGATCGACTTCGTCTCCGACGTCTCCTGCCCCTGGTGCGTGATCGGACTGGGCGGGCTGGAGACGGCGATCGGCCGGGTCGGGGATCTGGCGGACGTCGACATCCACTTCCAGCCGTTCGAGCTGAACCCGCAGATGGCGCCCGAGGGCGAGAACATCGTCGAACACATCGGCCGCAAATATGGGGCGACGCCGCAGCAGTCGGCCCAGACCCGGGCCATGATCAAGGGCCGCGCCGCCGAATACGGCTTCGAGATGCGGATGACGGATGAGAGCCGCATCTACAACACCTTCGACGCCCACCGGCTGCTGCACTGGGCGGAAGAGAGCGGCAGGCAGGCGGCGCTGAAGGCGGCCCTGTTCGAGGCCTATTTCACGAAACAGCTGAACCCCGGAGACCCTGAGGTCCTGGCCGATGCGGCGGCCTCGGTCGGACTGGACCGGGCGGAGGCGGCGGAGGTGCTGGCCTCGGGCCGCTATGCCGCCGAGGTGCGCGCGGCGCAAGAGCTGTGGCGCAGCCGGGGGATCAGCTCCGTCCCGGCCGTCATCATCAATGACAAATATCTGATCTCGGGCGGTCAGCCCGCCGAGGTCTTCGAAGGCGCCCTGAGGCAGGTCGCGGCGGAGGCCTAGAGTCCTTCTCCCGCAAGGGGAGAAGGATCAGATTACGCCCCCGGCTGACGCATCGAACGCGTGGCCGGCACGCCGTTGGACGGAGCGCGCGGGGCGCCGGCGGTCTGGCCGGGCTTCATGAACTTGACCAGGACGCGCTGGCCGATCAGCAGGGGCGCGTCGCCGGCCGAGACCACGACCTCGACGACGCGTTCGTCGGAGCGTTGCGACGGGTCGTCGGACGCCAGTTTGCGGGCGCCGAAGACGGCGGCGCGGCGCAGGACCGAACCGATATAGACCTTGGTCGGGTCGCCTTCCGGCGTGATCTCGACGGCCTGACCGGCGGCGATGTTGGGGATGTCGGATTCGACGATCTCGGCGCGGGCGATGCGCGGGGCGTCGGGCTCCAGATCGAACATGGCCGAGACGTTCAGGGTCGAGGCGCCGGCGCCGGGGTTGGCGTAGCGGCGAACGATGCGGCCGGCCATGGGGCTGCGGATCACCGTCAGCTCTTCGTTGTAGAGCGACTGAGACAGCTGGGCGCGGGCGGTCTGGACGGCGGCCGTCTGGGACCCCAGGCGGGCCTGGGCCATGTCGATGGCGTCCTGGGCCTGGTCGATGCGCTGGGCGGCGACGAAGTTGGTGGCGACCAGCTTCTGCAGGCGGTCGCGCTCGCGCTGGGCGGTGCGGATGTCGACGCGGATCTGGGCCAGCTGGCTTTCCGACTGGGCGACGGCGGCGCGGGCGCTCTGGACGGCCAGACGGGCTTCATCGTCTTCCTGCCGGGCCAGGATCTGGCCGGCGACGACGCGGTCGCCTTCCTGGACCAGGACTTCGCGAATGATGCCGCCGCGACGGGCCGCGACCTGGATGATGCCGCCCTCGATATCGACTTTGCCGTTGGCGATAGCCGCATAGGGGCTCTCGACCTTGGTCGCCGCGGCCTTCTCGACCTCGGCCTTCTTGGCGGCCTGTCCCTTGCTGACGACGAGGAAGCCGACGACCAGCACGATGATCAGCAGAAGGCCGATCCAGGTCCATTTGTTCTTCAGAAAGGCGGGCATTTGCGTTGGGTCCTGAGGGATCGTGTTCTGGCGATTAGTGGTGCGAGGAGAGGGTGGCGGTCGGGTCGGGGACCCGCCGCTCGTCGGAGACGATGACGCCGTCCTCGATCTTGATGACCCGGTCGGCCCAGGCCTCGAGGCGGGGATCGTGGGTCACGCAGATGACGGCGGCGCCGTGTTCAGTGGCGGCGCGACGCAGCAGGCGGATGACCACCTGGCCGTTCTCGCCGTCCAGCGCCGAGGTCGGTTCGTCGGCGAAGAGGATCTTGGGATCCTTGGCCAGGGCCCGGGCGATGGCGACGCGCTGCTTCTCACCGCCCGACAGGATGGCGGGGCGCTGGTGCAGGCGATGCGACAGTCCGACCTCGGTCAGGGCCTCGGTGGCGCGCTTCTTCGCCTGGCCGGGCGTGAGGCCCTGGAATTTGAGCACGATCTCGACCTGCTGCAGGGCGGTCAGGGCCGGGAACAGGTTGAAGCCCTGGAAGATGAAGCCGCAGTGGTCCAGGCGGAACTTGTCGATCCGGCCGCTGGAAAGCTTCCACAGATCATCGACGTCGAGGGCGTCGACGCGGCCTTCCTCCGGACGCAGCAGGCCCGAGAGCGCCGCGATCAGGGTCGACTTGCCCGAGCCCGAGGGCCCCATGACCATGGTCAGATCGCCGTGGCGGGCATCGAAATCGACGCCTTTGAGCACCTCGACGTAAGCCTTGCCGGACTTGAAGCGCTTGACCAGCTTCTTGGCCTCGATGGCGAAGTCGCCGTGCTTGCCGTGAACTTTCGTATGGGCGTTCATCGCAGCAGGTCCGCCGGTTGGCTGTTCTTGAGGATGCCCAGCGACAGGATGCCGGACAGCATGGCGATCAGGATCAGACCGCCGCCGACCACCACCAGCAGCATGGGCGGCAGGGCGATGATGACGGCGTTGGCCATGGCCAGCAGCGACACCAGCCAGGTCAGGACGATGGCCGCCACCACCCCGACGCAGCCGACCCAGAAGCTGAGCTCGACCACGATCCGGTTGAGCGAACCCATGCCGACGCCGAGCGCCCGCAGGGAGGCGAACTCCTTGATGTTGGCCATGATGGCGCCGCGCAGGGTCTGCCAGGTGATGGCTACGCCGATGATGGTGCCGAGCACCACGCAGCCGCCGATGATGATGACCAGGATGCCCTCTTCGAACATGGCGCCGGCGTTGGCGTCGGCCAGTTCCTGACGCGTCCAGGCCTTCCACTGGCCGTTGCCGATGGCGTTGAGCTGAGCGGCGACGATCTGGGAACGGGCGGGATCGCGCAGCTTGACCATCAGCGGTCCGACGCGCGGACCGGTGTCGGCCTGGCCCACCATCCGCAGGGTGTCGCGCGACATCACGATGGTGGACTGCATCATGTTGGGATAGCCGCGCAGGACGGCGACCACGGTCACGGTCTGGCCGTTATACAGCGCCTTGTCGCCCAGTTTGACGCCCAGCGGCTTGAGCGCCGTCTCGTCGATGGCGACCGTATAGGGCTGGCGCAGGGCGTCGATCAGTTCCTGGGAATAGTCGGTCGGAATGGTCACCGAACCGGGCGTGGTGTCGATGATCGAGGTCTGGACGAACTGCTGCTTGGGCGCACCGCGCCGGGCGCGTTCGGCCTGGGACATGGTCGGATCGACGTTCTTGATCGACTGGAACGAGCCGCCGGCACCGTCCAGCGGCTTAACCTCGACCACCTCGGGGTGGTTGTAGGCGAGCGGGATGAACCGGCGCGGCACGCCCGAGGGGCCGCCCATCAGGCTTTTGGCGCCCGGCTGCATGATGATGATGTCGGCGCTGGAACGTTCGATCGTGGCGGTGAAGCCCTTACCGATGCCGATGAAGACACCGGTCATGGCCAGGACCAGGAGGCCGGACAGGGCGAGCGCCATGACGGCGGCCATATAGCGCCGCCACTCGAACAGCAGCGTGGATAGTGCAAGCGACATGGAAAAGCGTTTCAACCCCGAAGTGTTGCCGTTATCTGAGGCCGCCGGAGATCAAGACCAAGTTAAATCGGGGTAAGGCGCCGCGTCGGCCGAAGGGCGTGTCGCGACGACACAGGCCGACGGCATGGACAGGTCCCCCGGCTTGGGTCTAGCACTCCCGCGTTCCAATCGGAGATCGACCCTATGTCGCTACGTTTCACCGTCTCACTCGCTACGCTCGGCGCGGCCACGGCTGTCCTGTCCGCCGCCTCTACCCCCGCGAAGGCGGACGAGGGCATGTGGACCTTCGACAACTTCCCGATCCAGACGGTGAACGACAAATACGGCACCCACATCGACCAGGCCTGGCTGGACCATGTCCGTAACTCGGCGGTCCGCATCAACGGCTGCTCAGCCTCGCTGGTCTCGGGCGAAGGCCTGATCCTGACCAACTGGCACTGCGTCGTCGGCTGCGCCCAGGAACTGTCCTCGGCCGAGCATGACTACGTCAAGAACGGCTTCCTGACCGCCAACCGCGAGGAAGAGAAGGAATGCCCCGGCGAGACCGCCGAGATCCTGACCGACATCGTCGACGTCACCGACCGGGTTCTGGGCGCCGGCCAGGGCCTGGAGGGCGCGGCCTTCGTCCAGGCGCGCGCCGCCGAGACGACGAAGATCGAGGACGAGAACTGCACCGACAAGGAAACCCAGACCTGTCAGGTCATCAGCTTCTACCGCGGCGGCCGCTACGCCCTGTACAAGTTCCGCAAGTACGAGGACGTCCGTCTGGTCTTCGCCCCGGAGAACCAGGCCGCCTTCTTCGGTGGGGACCCCGACAACTTCAACTTCCCGCGCTACGCCCTCGATACCGGCTTCCTGCGCATCTATGAGGACGGCAAGCCGGTCTCGACCCCGACCCACCTGACCTGGAACCCGAACCCGCCCAAGGAAGGCGACGTCACCTTCGTCGCGGGCAACCCGGGCTCGACCTCGCGCCTGCTGACCATGTCGCAGCTGGAACGCCTGCGCGATCAGGTGAACCCGATCACCCTGATCCAGGCCTCGGAGCTGCGCGGCCGGCTGCAGGAATATGCGACCACCTCGGAAGAGGCCAAGCGGGTCGTCTTCGACCCCCTGTTCGGCCTGGAGAACAGCTTCAAGGTCTATTACGGCCAGGAAGGCGCCCTGACCGACCCGGCCTTCATGGGCAAGAAGCGTGAGGAAGAGGCCGAGCTGCGCGCCCGCGTCGCCGCCGATCCCGCCATCGCCGCCCGCATCGGCGATCCGTGGGGTGATCTGGAGCGCGTCCAGGCCTCGGCTCGCGACCTCTACCTGCCCTACCGCCAGCTGGAAGCCTCGGCCGGCGGCGGCTCGGACCTGTACCGCTACGCCAAGACCATCGTCCGCGCGGCGAAGGAACGCGCCAAGCCCCTGGCCGAACGCCGCGCCGGCTATACCGACGCCGCCCTGGCCCAGCAGGCCCGGCGTCTGGCCGAAGTCACCCCGATCGATCAGGGTCTGGAAGAAATCTACCTGACCCACTGGATGCTGAAGACGCGGGAGTACCTGACCGTCGACAACGCCGAGGTGAAGGCCATGCTCGGCAAGGACGCTCCGGCCGACATCGCCGACCGTCTGGTTCAGGGTACGAAGCTGGGCGATCCGGCCGTCCGTGCACAGATGTTCGCCATGACGCCGGAACAGCTGGCCGCCTCCGGCGACCCGATGATCGCCTTCGTCCTGGCCAATGACGACGCGGCCCAGGCCGTGCGCGCCCAGTGGGACTCGGCGGTCAACGGCCCGACCGCCAAGGCCGGCGAGAAGATCGCCCAGGCCCGGTTCGCGGTCTACGGCACCAACCTCTATCCCGACGCGACCTTCTCGCTTCGCCTGTCCTATGGCGCTGTCGAGGGCTGGACCTATCGCGGCGTCACCGTCCCGCCCTTCACCTATATGGGCGGCCTCTATGAGCGGGCCACGGGCGCCGAGCCGTTCAACGCGGCCCAGGCCTTCCTCGACAACGAGTCGAAGGTGAACAAGCAGACCGTCTACGACTTCGTCTCGACCAACGACATCATCGGCGGCAACTCGGGCTCGCCCGTGATCAACGCCAGGGGTGAAGTCATCGGCGCGGCCTTCGACGGCAACATCCACTCGCTGGGCGGGTCGTTCGGCTACGACGGCACGCTGAACCGGACGGTGACGGTCTCGACCGCCGCCATCACCGAGGCCCTGCGCAACATCTACCACCAGCCCCGCCTGCTAGCGGAACTGGGGGTTCGCTGATCGATATCTCCTCCCCGTTCGCTGCTTTGCGAATGGGGAGGGGGACCACGAAGTGGTGGAGGGGCTCTCGCCGCACCACGATCTGAAGACCTCGGACCGCGTCCGCTTCAAGACCCCCTCCGTCTCGCCGGCCAAGCGGCCGCCGATCCACCTCCCCATTGCTGCGCGACAGGGAGGAAACAGGAGTTATCCATGCGTCATCTCGCCTTCGCCGCCTCCATCGCCGTCCTCGGCTTCGCCGCCGCCTCCTCGGCCAGTGCCGAGGAAGGCATGTGGACCTTCGACAACTTCCCCATCGCCCGGGCCAACCAGACCTTGGGGACCCGCATCGATCAGGATTTCCTCGATCAGGTGCGGCTGTCGTCGGTGAAGTTCGGCGGCTGTTCGGCGGGGATCGTCTCCGGCGAGGGGCTGGTGATGACCAACAACCACTGCGTCGCGACCTGCGTGGCCAATATCTCGACCCAGGCGACCAACTACGCCGAGACCGGCTTCACCCCGAAGGCGCGTGAGGAAGAGGTCAAATGCCCGGGCTCGACCGCCGAGGTCCTGACCGGCATCGCCGATGTCACCGAGCGCATGCACAAGGCCGGCGAAGGCCTGTCGGGGTCCGCCTTCACCCAGGCCCGCGACGCCGAGGCCGGGCGGATCGAGAGCGAGGCCTGCGGCGACGCCACCGACAAGCGCTGTCAGGTCGTCAGCCTGTACCGGGGCGGCCAGTTCAAGCTCTACACCTACAAGAAGTACACCGACGTCCGCCTGGCCTTCGCGCCCGAGGACCGGGCCGCGACCTTTGGCGGCGACCTCGACAACTTCTCCTTCCCGCGCTTCGCCATCGATGCGGCCTTCATCCGGCTGTACGAGAACGACGCGCCCGCCCGGACCCCGACCCATTTCAAGTGGAACGCCTCGGCCCCGGTCGAGGGCACGCCCGTCTTTGTCTCCGGCAGCCCGGGCGCGACCCAGCGTCTGCTGACTCAGGACCAGCTGATGACGGTGCGCGACGTGGTCCTGCCGATGGACCAGCTGATCGCCTCGGAGCTGCGCGGCCGGATGATCCGCTATTCCGAAGAGGGCGAGCGTCAGGCCTTCGAGGCCATGGACCCGATCGTCAGCCTCGAGAACACCTACAAGCGCGGTCTGGGCCGGATGCGCGCCCTGACCGACCCGGCCTTCATGGCCACCCGAGCGGCAGGCGAGGCCGACTTCCGCCAGAAGGCCGGCGAAGCAACCTTCAACGATCTCGCCGCGATCCAGCCCGCCGTGCGCGAGCTCTACGCCCCCTACGCCCTGCTGGAAGGCGGCACCGGCATCGGCACCACCTCGGTCGCCGGCGGCTCGCAGCTGTTCCTCTGGGCCCGGACGCTGGTGCGCGGCGCGCAGGAGCGGGAGAAGCCCTCCGACCAGCGCCTGCCCGAGTTCGCCGACAGCCGCCTGTCCGCCGCCCGCACCGCCCTGTTCGCCGAAAAGCCCGTCTATCCGGAGCTTGAGCAGATCCGAATGGAATGGTGGCTCTCGAAGACCCGCGAATGGCTGACCGTCGACAGCCCCTATGTCCGTCCGCTGCTGGGCCGCGAGTCGCCCGAGCAGCTGTCGGCGCGCGTCGTCTCGGGCACCAAGCTGGCGGACCCGGCCGTGCGCCGCGCCCTGTGGGAAGGCGGTCTGGCCGCCATTCAGGCCTCCGACGATCCGATGATCCAGTACCTGCTGTCGATCCAGGAGCCGACCCGCGCCATCCGCACCGAATGGGAGGCGAAGGTCCAGGCCCCGACCGACCGCGCCTCGGAGCAACTGGCCGCCGCCCGTTTCGCCGCCTATGGCGACGCCGTCTATCCGGACGCGACGGGCACCCTGCGTCTGACCTACGGCAAGATCGAGGGTTCGGACGTTCCCGGCCAGCGCTGGGGGCCCTTCACGACCTTCGCCGGCCTGTGGGACCGCGCCACCGGCGCTCCGCCGTTCGACGTCGCGCCGAAGCTGCTGGCGGCGAAGGAGCGCATCCCGGCCGACACCGTGCTGGACATGACCGTGTCGTCCGACACCATCGGCGGCTCTTCGGGCTCGCCGGTGGTCAATGCCAGGGGCGAGATCGTCGGGGCCAATTTCGACTCGACCGTCCTCAGCCAGCGCAACGCCTATGGCTATGACCGTCAGGTCAACCGCAGCGTCATCGTCACCACCGGCGCCGTCACCGCCGCCCTGCGCGATGTCTACGGCATGTCGGGTCTGGTCGCTGAGCTGGGGGTTCGGTGAACCTGAACCTCAGACCGGCGACGCCGGACGATATCCCGACCCTGCACCGTCTGGTCGAAAGCGCCTATCGCGGCGAGACGGCCAGGAAGGGCTGGACCCACGAGGCCGACCTGCTGGGCGGTCAGCGCACCGACGCGGACGGTCTGGCGGAGATCATCGCCGATCCCGCCAAGACCCTTCTGCTGGCGCTGGAGGGCGAGGGTCTGGTCGGCTGCGTCCTCGTGGCACATCAGGCCGACGGCTCGGCCTATCTGGGCATGTTGTCGGTCGATCCGGACCGGCAGGCCGGCGGTCTGGGCCGTCAGCTGATGGCGGGCGCCGAGGCCTTCGCGGCGGAGACACTGAAGGCGCCGCGCATGGAGATGACCGTCATCCGCCAACGCGCGGAGCTCATCGCCTGGTACGAACGGCGCGGCTATGCCCTGACGGGCGAGATCCACCCCTTCCCCCTGGACGACGAACGCTTCGGCCTGCCCAAACGGCGCGACCTGGAGTTCGTGGTGCTGGCGAAGGCGTTATGATCGGGTCAGCCTGATCGCCCGCCCGCGAGCCGGCAAGCTTTGCAGCTAAAAGCTGTGGACGCTTTTCAGAAATGGCGAGTTCTGCGTGGCGTTAATCATGCTGCCCCCATGACACTGAGACGCATGACGATTTAGCTGATCAGCGGGTCTCCCCCGCCCCCGAAATCGTACAGAGGTTCGCATGCCCAGCCGTCCAGGCGTATCGTTGCGGAGCTTCAGCAAGCTGGAAAACGAACTGATCGTCGTGGCCCGGCGTCTGTCGAACCGACAGCTGCTCGAGCTCGCCGACGACTTCCACGCGCTGCTTCGGGAGCGACGGTCCCTCCGCCACACAGCGAAAGCCACTGAGCCGTTCCAGGGGCTGAACGACAACACGCCTCCCGGCCGCCGTCGCTGACCTCCGTTCCGGCCCTAGAGCGGGTCCAGCTTGACGACTTCGGGCTTGTTCAGCTCGCGCCGCGCCTTGTCGAAATACTGCCAGCCGGTCCACAGGGTAGCGAAGGCGGCCAGCCAGATCAGCCAGTCGGCGACCAGCTGGAACTGGTCGATATATTCCAGGTCCCAGCCGAAGCCGTCCCAGTTGCGCGCCAGAAGCTGGGCGCCGAGGGCGACCATCTGCAGGGTCGTCTTCCACTTGGCCAGCAGGGTGACATCCAGCTTGACCCGACCCGCCGTGGTTTCGCGCAGCGCCGAGACGGCGAACTCTCGGAACAGGATCAGGCCGCAAGGGATGGCGATCTGGGGCACCGAGCCCGAGGTCAGCACGCCCAGGATCGCCCCGGTGACCAGGATCTTGTCGGCGATGGGGTCGAGGATGGCGCCCCAGCGGGTCGTCGCATTCCAGCGCCGCGCCAGATAGCCGTCGACCCAGTCGGTCGAGGCCGCGACCACGAAGATCCAGAAGGCCACGCGATACAGGGCGAACTGGTCGTCCGGGTCCAGATAGGCCGAGAAGATCGGGAAGCCCCCGGTGGCCCCGGCCAGGATCAGGAACATCACCACCCCGGCGAACAGGCGGATGCCGGTCAGGATGTTGGGGATCGGATTGGCGTGATAGGCGGGGGTCATCGGGTCTCTTTCAGGCGGCTTCATACCGTTTGCCATGCTTCGCCGCTGGACGCGACCATCCGGGCTAACGGGCGATTACCCCAGAGGTTCGAACCTGGGTCCGTCGCCCAGCTTGCGCAGGACGCCGTCGGCGATGCCGAAATGCAGGCCGGTCAGGGTCAGCTGGCCCGCCGCCTCGCGCTCGGCGATCCAGGGGAAGGTGCGCAGATTGCGGATCGACAGGCGGACTACCGCCTCCTCCGCCGCGCTCTGGACCTGATCGGGGGCGACCGTCTCGGCGACGTGGCGGACGACGGGGGTGCCCTGCTCGACCCAGGGGGCGACGAAATCGCGGCAGTTGTCGGGGGCGCCGTGCAGCATGGCGCCGACCCCCCCGCAGCTGGCGTGGCCCATGACCACGATGCGCGACACGCCCAGGACCTTGACCCCGAACTCCAGCGCCGCAGAGACGCCGTGGCGTTGGCCGTCAGGCTCATAGGGCGGGACCAGGTTGGCGACGTTGCGGACCACGAACAGCTCGCCGGGAGCGGCGTCGAAGATCAGGGCCGGGTCGGCGCGGCTGTCGGAACAGGCGACGATCAGGGTGTGCGGCTTCTGCCCTCCGGCCAGGGCCTCGTATTCAGCGCGGGCCTCCGGCCAGTGGTCCTGACGGAAGCGGCGGTAGCCTTCAGTCAGGGTGTCGAGGGCGTCGTTCTTCGGATCGGTCATGAGACGCTTTTGGCGCCGCCCGAAGGCGACGCCAAGATCGTCAGCGCGAAAGTTCCGGGTGACGGGCCGCGAAGGCGTCGAAACTGTCCGTCACATCCATGTCCAGGGCCTTGGCCGCGGCCAGGTCCTGGGCCCCGCCCGCGTCGCCCATGGCCAGACGCGCCTGCCCCCGTCCGTAGAGCGAAGCGCTCTGCCGGGGCTGGGCCGCCAAAGCCTGGTCATAGGCGGCCTTGGCCTCGGCGTAACGGCCTAGCTGCAGCAGGACGAGCGCCCGGCTGTCGATGAAGCCGGCCTCCTCGGCGCCCGCGATGGCGCCGTCGCAATCGGTCAGGGCCGCCTCCAGATCGAAGCCGGCCTCCGCCTCGGCCCAGCACAGGTTGTTGAGCAGGGTCGGGTCGCCGGCCGCCTGGGTGCGCAGGGTCGAGAAGTCGGCGCGCGCCCCCGCCGCATCGCCCGTCAGCACCCGGGTCTTGCCACGCAGGGCGCGGAGTACGGCATTTTCCGGAGCCGCCGTCACGGCGGCGTCGAGCGCCGGCAGGGCCGCCGCCGGTTCGCCCTTCAGCGTCGCCAGCTTGACCCGGGTGTCCAGGCCGACGCCGTCGGTCGGGTCCTTCTCCAGCAGGGCCGCGATGATCGGCGCGGCCTCGTCCAGCCGGTTCAGGCGGAACAGGGACCGCAGCTCGCCATAGCCGGCGGCCTCGACCTGGGGCGCGGCGGTCTTCAGCGCGCGGAAGTCCGCCAGGGCCCGGTCGTAGCGCCCGAGCTGATAATAGGCGCTGGCGCGCCCCCACATCCCGCCCAGGCTGCCCGGATCGAGCCGCAGGGCGACGCTGTAGCTGATCACGGCGTCGGAGGGCCGGCCATCGCTGAGCGCGACGACGCCCTGGCCGATCACCGCCTCGAGGTCGGCGGGGTCCAGATCCACGGCCTTGTCGTAGTCCGCCCGGGCGCCCTCATAGTCGTGGTCCGCCAGACGGGCGTCGCCCCGCGCGCGCAGGGCCTTCACATTCTCGGGCTCCTTCTCCAGAGCGCTATCCATCAGGGCGACTGCGCCCTTGTAGTCACCGTTCCCGGTCAGGCGCTCGGCGCGTTTGACCAGTTCCTCGACGTCGCTTTCGGCGGTGGCCAGACGGGTGCGGTCCGCCGCCGTCGCCTGATAGTCGGCCGGAGCGCGCAGGCGCATCTGGGCGTTGCTCAGGTTCTCGTTGCGGGTCCGGGCCGCGGCCATCTCCGCGGCCGGAACCTCGGGCAGGATGCTGGTCGTGGTCACGACCACATCGGCGACGCCGTCGACGATCGAGGCCGCGCGCTCCATCCGGTAGCCGCCCGATTCAACGACCTGATCGCCGCCCTCGATGCGGAAGCCGGCGCCACCGTTGGGCAGGATGATCCGCGTGCGCGTGCGGATCTGATAGGGATAGGCGTTGGCGTAGGGATCGTCCTTCCAGGCGACGTAGAGGCCCTTGCGCTCGTCCTGGGTCGAGGCCCGCAGGCCAGTGGTGTCGAGCGCCAGTAGCCGCCCGCCCGAACTGGCCACCCAGGCCTGACGCATCGTTCCCTTGAACAGGATGTGGAACTCGTTGGCGGCCAGGTCGTCGCGGGTCTCGACCGAGGTGATCTGCACGCTGTCGTCGTCATCGTCGCCCTGGAAGCGCGACTTCATGATTTCCTGGAACTGGGCCGGTGGGATGGTCGAGATCTGGCGGCGGAAGGCGGTGGCCCCGTCGCCCGTCATGATCATGTCCATGTCCATCCTGGCCAGGGCGTCCAGGCCCTCGGAGGCGTCGACAGTGATGATCATGTCGGTCATCGGCCGGTCCGCCGGCGGAACGACCAGCCGCTCCAGCGCGACCGGGCCGGTCCGCGCGGGCAGCGCCCAATGCCAGGACGGCGGGCGGATCGAGGCGAGGTCGCGGTCACCGGTGCGGGTGCCGTCCAGCCAGTAGACCTTCCCGTCGACCTCGGCGCGCACGATGATGTGGTCGAACCAGGACAGAAGCGGCAGGCGGGTGTCGAGCCCGTCGCCCAGCTCCGTGCTGACCATGGCGCCCTCGGCCTTGATGCCCAGGCCGTGCAGCAGGGCCAGCAGCAGGGCGGTCTTGCCCTTGCAGTCGCCAAAGCGCGCGCGCCAGACGTCGTCGGCCGACGCAGGGTTGTAGTTCCCCTCCCCCATCAGCAGGGCGATGTAGCGGATCTGGTCCTGGACCAGATGCAGGGCGGCGGCGGCCTGGCCGGCCTGGGTCGGGTTCTCGGCGCGGATACGTTCGATCTCGGCCTTGAGCGGCGAATCCGCCTCCAGCGTCGTCGCCTTGACGTAGAGCTGAGCGATCAGGTTCGAGGCCTGGGACCAGTCGGAGAAGTCTGTGAACTGGATCGTCCGGTCAAAGTAGAAGCGGGACGGCAGGTCGTCGGGCATCCGGCGTGGCTGCATGTCGCGCTTGTCGATCTCCAGAACCCAGCCGGAGCGATCGGGCCGGGCCGCGGCGTCGGCCCAGGAGCCGATGCCCTGGACGCGGATCTGCATATCGTCCGGCCAGGTGGCCCGCATCCGGTAGTGATCGACCACCAGAGTGGAGTTCATGCCGTCCATCAGCTCGCGGTGGGGCGCCAGAACCCCGCCCGAATCGTGGATGGTGAAGGCCGTTTCCAGAATGTCGCCGACGCGCAGGTCGCGTGGCTGAAGCGTCGCCGTCAGGGCGCCGTCCAGGGTGGCGTTTTCCAGATTGCTCTCGCGGCGCAGCAGCTCGAACTGCTGGCTGTCCAGAAGATCGATGATCTGGTCACCGCGGATGATGCGCACGGCGTGAACCTGGACGGTCTCGCGCGGCGGCGACCAGACGGCGCTGACGGTCGAAAGCATGCCCAGACCCTGTGCGGTCTGCACACGGAAGCGACGGAAGGTGTAGGTGTCCACCCCGTCGCGGGTGAAGCGGACCTGCTGGTCCATGGCCAGGATGCGGATCGGCGAGGCGTCGGCGGGGGCGGCTACCTCCCGGGGCAGGGCTCGCACCCATGACGGCGTCGCGGCGCGCTCGACCTCCTGGGCACGCACCTCACCCGCCGTCAGCGCCACCACGGCGGCCAACGCACACAACCACGCTTTCGACATAACCCCTCCAGAGCTCCCGCAAAGGTTTAGCACGGAAGCTTGGCCGGGCCAGAGGGCGAACCCTGTTTGGAGAATCAGGATTTGCGGAAAAAGGCGTGAATGCGTTCGGCCAAGGGCTCGCTGATCCCGTCGACCTTGACGAGGTCCACGACCGAGGCGCGCGACACCCCCTTGGCCGAGCCGAAGGCGTGCAGCAGGGCCTTCTTGCGGCCCGGTCCGACGCCCTCGATCTCGTCGAGCGGGTTCTTCTTGATGTCCATCGACCGGCGCTTGGCGTGAGCGCCGTTGGCGAAGCGGTGGGCCTCGTCGCGCAGCCGCTGGATGTAATACAGGGCCGGCGACTTGAGCGGCAGCATGAAGGGCGGCTTGCCGGGCACGAAGAAATGCTCCTTACCCGCATCCCGGTCCGGCCCCTTGGCCACGCCGACGGCCAGGATGTCGTCCAGCCCCAGATCGGCCAGCACGGCCAGCACCTCGGCCAGCTGGCCCGCGCCACCGTCGATCAGCAGCAGATCAGGACGGACCACCTCCTCGGCGCCCTCCTCCTCTTCCTTGACCAGTCGGCCGAAGCGGCGGCGCATGACCTCGCGCATCATGCCGTAGTCGTCGCCAGGCGTGATCTCCTGATCGCGGATGTTGAACTTGCGGTACTGCGACTTCTGGAAGCCCTCGGGACCCGCCACGATCATGCCGCCAACCGCATTGGTCCCGGAGATGTGAGCGTTGTCATAGACCTCGATCCGCTCTGGCCGGCTCTCCAGACCGAAGGCCTCGCAGACCTCGTCGAGGATTTTGCCCTGGGCAGAGCCCTCGGCCATCTTCCGGCCCAGGGCCTCGCGGGCGTTGGTCAGGGCATGGTCGATGAGGGCAGCCTTGTCGCCCCGCTGCGGGCGATCGATGGAGACAACGCGCCGCCCGTCCGCCTCCCTGGCCTTCATCGAGAAAGCCTCTTCCAGCAGTTCCTTCTCGAACGGGACGACGTTCGACAGGATCAGGCGCGGCACCGGCTTGTCCTCATAGAACTGGCCGAGGAAGGACGACAGGATCTCGGGATCCGTGTCGGACTTGTCCACGCGCGGGAAATAGGCGCGGCCGCCCCAGTTCTGGCCGGCGCGATAGAAGAAGACCTGGACGCAGGCCTGACCACCTTCGGCGAACAGGGCGAAGACGTCGGCCTCCGCCACCCCCTCGGCCGAGACCGAATTCTCCATCGAGATGGCTGAAAGCGCGCGGATGCGATCGCGGACGCGGGCGGCCTGTTCGAAGTCCTCGGCCTCGGCGGCCGCGGTCATTTCAGCGGACAGGCGGCCGATGACCGCGCGCGACTTGCCACGCAGGAACTGTTCGGCCTCGGTGACCAGCTCGCCATAGTCCTCCAGCGAGATCAGGCCGGTGCAGGGCGCCGAGCAGCGCTTGATCTGATGCAGCATGCAGGGCCGCGTCCGGGTCTCATAGACGCTGTCCGAACAGGACCGCAGCAGGAAGGCCTTCTGCAGGGTGTTCAGCGTCCGGTTCACCGCCCAGGTCGAGGCGAAGGGGCCGAAATAGTCGCCGGGCGTCGTATGGGCGCCGCGATGCTTGCGAACCTGGGGCGCGCGGTGGTCGCGGCGGATCATCAGCTCGGCGAAGGACTTGTCGTCGCGCAGGACGACGTTGAAGCGCGGCTTCAGCTTCTTGATGAAGTTGGATTCCAGCAGCAGGGCCTCGGTCTCCGAGGCCGTCACCACCAGCTCCATCGACCGGGTCAGGGACACCATCAGCCCGATGCGCTGGGTGTGGAACCGCCCCTGGGCGTACTGGAGGATGCGCTTCTTGATCGACCGCGCCTTGCCCACATAGAGGCAGGTCCCGTCCTCGCCGTACATGCGATAGACGCCCGGCTTGTCCGGCGCGCGCCGCGCCTCGTCGCGGATCAGCTCGGCGGCCTTCAGCGCGCCCGAACCATCCTCAGCCAGAATCGTCTCCTCGGTCATCGGGAGCAATATAGGCGATTTGAAACCGATTGCTGGCGGGATCGAACCGCCGCTTAGCCGACCACCGAAATCTGCGGACGGCCGTTCGTCTCTTCAAGCCAGGGCGGGGCCGGCATGGCGCGGTGGGCGTTGGCCAGGGCCTCGGACCAGCGGCGGCCGAGGTCCTTGAAGTAGGGGTCGTCGACCTCGATGCGGCGCTGCTCGCCGTGGACGCTGTCGCGCTTGATCACGACCATGTCGAACGGGGCGCCGACGGCGACGTTGGAGCGGATGGTCGAGTCAAAGCTGATCAACCCCAGCTTGACCGCCTCGGCCATCGGGGTGTCGGGACGCAGGGCGCGGTCGAGGATCGGCTTGCCGTACTTGAGCTCGCCGATCTGCATGTACGGGGTGTCCGCGCTGCACTCGATGAAATTGCCCTGGGCGTAGATCAGATAGAGACCCATCTTGCCGCCGCGGATCTGGCCACCCAGCAGCATGGAGGCCGAGACCTTCAGGCTGTCGGCCTCCAGCGAGGGGGCGATTTCCTTGCGGACCTGATTGAGCGCATAGCCGACCAGCTGGGCCGCACGGAACAGGCTGGGCGTGTTCTCAAGGGTCTCGATGTCGTCGTGACCGGGCATCTTGATGCCCTCGGCGACCATCGACAGGGCCGTCTGGGTGACCGACAGATTGCCGGCGGTGCAGATGGAGATGATGCGCTCGCCCGGCACCTCGGTGACGTGCAGCTTCTTGTAGGACGAGATGTTGTCGACGCCCGCGTTCGTCCGGGTGTCGGCGATCATCGCCAGACCTTCGTTCACCAACATGCCGACGCAATAGGTCATCGGTTCAGTACAGCCTCGGGGCGCGCACGCGCTAAGCAAGCCGTAACGCTAACAGATTCTCTTCTCACAACGACCCTTGACACTTCATGACCATCCGATGGTCTGTTGTTGTTGCTGGGTCTGTTGCATCTGGCGCACACGCAGGGCCACGGTCATGGTCTCGGGGCCACCGCCGTAGCTGGTGCCCCGGAAGGGCGAGGCTCCGAGCGCATCCAGACCCGAGGCCACCCGCACATAGTGCTCGGTGGGGGCGATGCCGTTGGCCGCGTCGAAGCCGACCCAGCCCAAATCGGGGACCCAGGCCTCGGCCCAGGCGTGGGCGGCGTCCTGATCGATGATCCCGTCACTGCGGTGCAGGTGGCCCGAGACGTAGCGGGCCGGAATGCCCATGCGCCGCGCACAGGCGATGAAGATCTGGGCGTGGTCCTGACAGACGCCCTGGCGCTGGGCGAAGGCGTCGGCGGCGGTGTGGTCGGCGGTCGTGGCCCCGACCATAAAGGCCACCTCGCCATGGATGGCCGACATCAGCCGGTGCAGGCGGCCGAGGACGTCGCCTTCCCCGTCCACCTTGTCGATGAAGGCGCGCAGGGCCGCGTCGGCGTGGGTCAGGGGCGTGTCGCGCAGATAAACCAGCGGCGACAGCCGTTCCGGCGTCCCGCGCAGGACGCCGCCGGTGTCGGTCGTCGCCACCTCGCCCGAGACCCGGATGGTCAGGGTCGGCGTCGGCCGCTCGGTATAGAGGGTGTGCACGATGTTGCCGAAGGCGTCTTCCGAGCGGCGCAAACGGGTGTCGACATCGGTCTCGATCCGCCACTCCCGCACCTGCTGGCTCTCGGTCGAGCGCGGGGTCAGACGCAGGGTCTGGACGATGAACCGCGCCGGCCGGGCGTAGGCATATTGGGTCTGGTAGTCGATCCGGATGCGCATCAGGTCACACCAGGTATTGGTCGTGGATGGCGGCGGCCAGATTGTTGTTCTCGTTCAGGAAACCGAGAATGTACTCGTGCAGGCCGGACTGGAAGATGTCCTCGATCCTGGCGTCGTTGAACTGGGCCAGACGCGCCGAGGCCAGACGCTGGGACGGGCCGCGCCGGCCGTAGTCGGTGGCCAGCTTCTCCAGATAGGAGACGATCATCCCCTGACAGCTGGCCAGTGAACGCGGCATTTGGCGGTTCAGCACCATCAGATCGGCGACCAGCCAGGGCCGCACGCTTTCGCGATAAACCCAGCGATAGGCGGTCAGGGCCGAGACCTCACGCAGCAGGGTGGTCCACTGGAAATAGTCGAGCTGGCCGCCGACCCGTTCATCGGCCGGCAGCAGCAGGTGATACTTCACGTCCAGCAGGCGGGCTGTGTTGTCGGCCCGCTCGATGGCCATGCCCAGACGCAGGAACCAGTAGGCGTCGTTGCGCAGCATGGTCCGCGACGAGGCGCCCTCGACGTTCAGGGAGACGGTCTTCACCCACTCCAGGAAGCGCACGAAGTCGTCGCGTTTGCCCGGCTCGCCCAGCTCGTTCATGCCGTTCCAGGCGCCGTTGATCGCCTCCCACAGCTCGATGGTCAGGGCGGTGCGGACCGAGCGCGCATTGGTGCGGGCGGCAGTGATGCAGGCGCGGATCGACGACGGATTGTCCGGGGCGAAGGCCAGGTATTCGCGCACCGACTTCTCGTTCGGCGTCCGGCCCGAGGCGGCGAAGGCGCGCGAGACGCCGGCGGAGGCGATGGCGCTGGCCCAGGCCGTGGCGGCGGCGCCGTCCTTGGCCGGAAGGGCGGCCAGACGCACGGCGGCTTCCAGAATACGCGCGAGGAAGTCCGCCCGCTCCATATAGCGGCCGGTCCAGTAAAGGCTGTCTGCGGTCCGGCTAAGCATCAGTCGTCCAGCACCCAGGTGTCCTTGGTTCCGCCGCCCTGGCTGGAGTTCACCACCAGCGATCCGGCCTTGAGCGCCACTCGCGTCAGGCCGCCGGGGGCGACACGAATACCCTTGGGGCTGGACAGGACGAAGGGCCGCAGGTCGACGTGGCGCGGCGACAGGCTGCCGCCCTCCAGCGTCGGCGCGGTCGACAGCGCCAGAGTCGGCTGGGCGATGAAGTCGTCGGGATCGGCGATCAGCTTGGCGCGGAACTCCTCGATCTCGGCCTTGGTCGCGGCGGGCCCCACCAGCATGCCGTAGCCGCCCGAGCCCCCGACCTCCTTGACCACCAGCTCCGGCAGCTTGTCGAGCACCTCCTTGAGCGCGTCCGGCTCGCGGCAGCGCCAGGTCGGCACATTGCCCAGGATCGGATCGCCGCCCGAGAAGAAGCGGATGATGTCGGGCATATAGGTATAGACGGCCTTGTCGTCCGCGACCCCGGTGCCGACCGCGTTCGACAGGGTGACATTGCCCGCCGCATAGGCCGCCATGATCCCCGGGATGCCGACCGCCGAGTCCGGGCGGAAGGTCAGGGGATCGAGAAACTCGTCGTCGACGCGGCGATAGATGACGTCGACGCGCTTCAGACCCTCGGTCGTGCGCATGTAGACGATGTCATCGTTGACCACGAGGTCGCCGCCCTCGACCAGCTCCACCCCCAGTTTGTCGGCCAGGAAGGAGTGTTCGTAGTAGGCGGAATTATACGGGCCCGGCGTCAGGACGACGATGTTCGGATCGGCCCCCGCGCCCGTCGGCGCCGAGGCCTGCAGTGAGGCCAGCAGCATGTCCGTATAGGTCTCGACCGGGCGGATGCGGTGCTCGGCGAACAGGTCGGGGAAGAGCCGCATCATCATCTCGCGGTTCTCCAGCATGTAGGAGACGCCCGAGGGGGTGCGGCAGTTGTCCTCCAGCACCAGGAAGCCGTCCTCGCCGGTGCGGACCAGGTCGACGCCGGTGATGTGGGTCCAGATGTCGCCCGGCGGGCGGCGGCCCTGCATCTCGGGGCGGTAGTGGGGGTTGGTGAAGATCAGGTCGGCCGGGACGATGCCGGCCTTGATGCATTCCTGCGGGCCGTAGATGTCCTTGAGGAAGGCGTTGATGGCCGAGACGCGCTGTTTGAGGCCCTTCTCCAGGTCCTCCCACTCCTTCGCACCGATGATGCGCGGCACCACGTCAAAGGGAATCAGCCGTTCATTGGATTCCACATCGCCGTAGACGGCGAAGGTCACCCCCATGCGGCGGAAGAAAAGCTCGGCCTGACGGGACCGGGACTGTAGCAGATCGGACGGCGCATTCTCGAGCCACCGGGCCAGTGTCCGGTAGCTGGGACGGATCTCGCCGGATCCGCTTTCGCCTGACATCTCGTCGAACGTGGCCCCGCTCCCTCTGTTAAGCCCGTTCAGATTGGGCTGGCCTCGTCGCATCGCGCAACAGAAATGTTGCAGCGCGAAGACGATTTCTCGCCTCGCAACCCGATTGCGTTCCGTCGCTTGACTGTTTCACTGTTACACTCTAGTGGAACGCGCCATGCCCGCCCCGATCTCCCGCAAGGCCGTTCATCAGGCCGCCGACGACAGGCTCGCCCTGTATGACGCCCTGCTGTCGCTGAAGACGCGAGAGGAGGTCGACGCCTTCCTGTCGGACCTGTGCACGCCCTCGGAACTCCGCGCCTTCGCCGAGCGCTGGGCCGTGGCCCGCCTGCTGCATGAGCAGGTGAAGTCCTATCGCGAGATCGCCGCCGAGGCCGGCGCCAGCCCGACCACCGTGGTGCGCGTCGCCCGGTTCCTGAAAGACATGCCGCATCAGGGCTACAGCCTGGTGCTGGAACGCCTGAAAAAGAAGAAGGCCTGACCCCGCCATGAGTACTGTCCAGGGACGGCTGCGCATCGCCGTCCAGAAATCCGGCCGTCTGGCCGACCGCTCGCTCGAGCTGATCCGCGATGCGGGCCTGAAATGGGTCAAGGGCCACAACGACCTGCTGTACCGGGTGGAGAACTATCCGATCGACCTGCTGCGCGTGCGCGACGACGACATCCCGACCTTCGTCGCCGACGGCGTCTGCGACCTGGGCATCGTCGGCGAGAATGTGCTGGAGGAGGACAAGAACGGCGGCGCGACCGCCGAGGTGATCATGCCGCTGGGCTTCGGCCGCTGCACGCTCAAGCTCGCCGTGCCGCCGACACTGGCCTATGAGGGCCCGCACTCGCTGCAGGGCCTGCGGATCGCGACCTCCTATCCCAAGATCCTGCAGCGGTTCCTCAACGAGCGGGGCGTTCAGGCCGACACCGTCGTCATGCGCGGGGCTGTCGAGGTGGCCCCCCGTCTGAAGCTGGCCTCGGCCATCTGCGATCTGGTTTCAACCGGGGCCACGCTGGAAGCCAATGGTCTGAACGCCAAGGAGACGGTGTTCGAAAGCCAGGCCGTCCTGATCAAGTCGCCGACCGGACCCGAGCCCGAACTGGCGCATCTGCTGGACTCGATCATCGAACGGATGGCGGGCGTGGTGTCCTCGCAGGGGGCCAAATACGTCATGCTGAACGCCCCGCGCTCGGCGCTGGACGAGATCACCGCCATCCTGCCGGGCGCCGGCGCCCCGACCGTCATGCCCCTGATGGGCCGCGACGACGCGGTCGCCGTCCACGCCGTCTGTCAGGAGGCCGTCTTCTGGGAGACGCTGGAGAAGCTGAAGGCCGCCGGCGCCTCGGCCATCCTCGTCCTCCCCATCGAGAAGATGATGTGATGAAGCGGGTTGATTGGGCATCACTGGACTCCGCCGGCCGCAAGGCCGCGCTCGCCCGCCCGACGCAACGCACCGAAGGTCGCGTCGTCGATGTGGTGCGCGAGATCTTCGAGGACGTCCGCGCTCGCGGCGGCCAGGCGGTCACCGACTGGAGCCTGAAGCTCGACAAGGCCGCGCCGCGCCGCATCGCCATCACGCCGGATGTGGTGTCCGAGGCGCGCAATGCGCTCGCGCCCGCCGACACCCGCTCGCTGCGCATCGCCGCCGAGAACGTCCGCGTCTTCCACCAGATGACGAAGCCGTCCGATACTGCCTGGGTCGAGACGACGCCGGGCGTGAAATCGCGCCTTGTCTGGCGGCCGATCGGCGCGGCGGGCCTCTATGTGCCCGGCGGCAGCGCGCCCCTCTTCTCCTCCCTGCTGATGCTGGCCATCCCGGCGGGGGTCGCGGGCGTGCGGGAGCGGGTCGCGGTTACGCCTCCGTCGAAGGACTTTCCCAATTCTGGGGGCGTCCACCCCGCCATGATCCTGGCTGCCTCCGAGGCCGGGCTCGACGCCCTGTGGCTGATCGGCGGGGCCCAGGCCATCGCCGCCCTGACCTACGGGGTCGAGCTGGAAGACGGGGTCATCCCGGCCTGCGACAAGCTGTTCGGACCGGGCAACGCCTATGTCGCCGAGGCCAAGCGCTACGCCTCCGCCCTGCCCGGCGGGCCGTCGCAGGACATGCCGGCGGGACCGTCGGAACTGCTGGTCATCGCCGACGGCTCGGCCGATCCGGAAATCGCCGCCGCCGACCTCCTCAGCCAGGCCGAGCACGACGCGGACGCCCAGGTGCTCCTCGTCTCGGACAGCACCGCGACGATCAACGCCATCCTCGAAGAGGTCGAGGACCAGCTCGAAACCCTGCCCCGCGCCGACATCGCCCGCGCCTCCCTCGCCGAGGCCCGGATCGTCAAGGTGCGCGACATGGAGACGGCCTGCGAAGTCGCCAACCTCTATGGCCCCGAACACCTCGCCATCCAGACCGAGGACGCCGACGAACTGGTCGGACAGATCACGGCCGCCGGGGCCGTCTTCGTCGGCCGCTGGGCCGCCGAGACCCTGGGCGACTATGCCGCCGGTCCATCCCACGTCCTGCCGACCGACGGTGGAGCGCGGACCCTGGGCGGGATCACCACCGCCAGCTTCATGACTTCCATGTCGGTCCAGACGGTGACCGAGGCCGGCGCCGCCGTCCTCGCCCCCGTCGCCGCCCGTCTGGCGCGGCTGGAAGGGCTGGAAGCCCACGCCCGCGCCGCCGACCTGCGGAGCCCGGAATGACCCTGCCCGCCCCCTATGCCCCGCTGGTCTCCGGCGGCGAAGGTCTGGATCGCTATCCGGCCGATCCGTCGGCGCTCGCCGCCCGGATGGCGCAGATCTACGGTACGCTCGTCGAACAGGTCCTGCCGGTGCGGGGCCTGACCCACGGGCTGGAGCTGGTCTGGCGCCTCGCCGCCCGCGAAGGAAAATCGGTCCAGGCTCCGGACGCCCAGCCCTATTCCGGCCTCGCCGCCATCTACCCCGGCAAGGGCGAAGCGGCAGCTGTGGTCATCCGCGCCCTCGGCTCGCCCGAGGCCGTCGCCGAGATGGCTGAACGCGTCGCCCCCGCCCTGTTGGTCGTGGACGAGGGGCTGATCGAGTTCGCCGACGGCGCCTCGGCCGTGACGGTCGTCGGCGACCACGCCAATCTGGTGGTGCTGCGCAGCCTGTCGCTGGCCTATGGCCTCGCCGGCGCCCGCGTCGGGGCGGCGGTCGCGCAAGCCCAGACCCTTGCGCGTCTGACGTCGGTGCTGGAGCCCTACGCCCTGCCCGAGCCTCTGGTCCGGCTGGCGCAGCAGGCGCTGGATCCGTCGCGGATGATCGAGACCGCCGAGCGCATCGCCTCGGTCAAGCTGGAGCGCGCCCGCGTCGCCCGCGAGGTGGAGCGGCTGATGACCATCGAGAGCGGCGTCGGCCCGATCCTGATGGCCAAGCCGAGCGCCCCCGAGACGACCCTGGCCGAGCTGGCGAAATACGGCGTGGCGGCGGATCGCTCCGGCGACCGGCTGCGCCTGCCGATCTCGATCAGGCCCGAGGTCAACGACCGGCTGCTGCTGGCGCTGGGGCTCAACGTGCCGCGCGCCCGGCCGCACCGCACCGGACAGGCCGTGCGCGACACGAAAGAGACGCGCATCGTCTGCGCCGTCGACCTCGATGCGACCGGCCCGATCACGATCCACACCGGCGTCGGCTTCTTCGATCACATGCTGGAACAGGTCGCGGCCCACGGCGGCTTCTCCCTGCGCCTGTCGTGCGAGGGCGATCTGCACACCGATCCGCACCACACCATCGAGGACAGCGCCATCGCCCTCGGTCAGGCCCTGAAACAGGCGCTGGGCGAGCGGCGCGGCATCGCCCGCTACGGCTTCGTCCTGGCCATGGACGAGGCCGAAGCCCATGTCGCCATCGACCTGTCGGGTCGGCCCTATCCGCTGTTCGAGGGAACGTTCGCGACCCCCTTCATCGGCGAATACCGCACCGACCTGACCGCCCACGTCTTCCGGTCTCTGGCCGAGGCCATGGGCGCCGCCGTCCACATCAAGGTCTCGGGCGACGACGACCACCACAAGACCGAGGCCGTCTACAAGGGCTTCGGCCGCGCCCTGCGTCAGGCCATCCGGATCGAGGGCGACGCGGTGCCGAGCACCAAGGGCGTCCTGTGAGCGTCGCCATCATCGGATACGGCGCCGGGAACACCGCCTCGGTCCAGTTCGCGCTGGAGCGGCTGGGTGCCGACGCCGTGATCACCGACGACCCCGCCGTTGTCGCAGGCGCTGAGCGGGTCATCCTGCCCGGCGTCGGGGCGGCGGGCTATGCGATGGAGCGGCTGGCCGCGCTGGGCCTGATCGAACCGCTGAAAGCCTTCCAGCGCCCCCTGCTCGGCGTCTGCCTCGGCCAGCAGTTGTTGTTCGAACGCAGTGAAGAAGGGGGCGGCGTCGATCTGCTCGGCTGCATCCCGGGCGTGGTGACCAAGTTCGATATCGATCCCGAACTGCCGGTGCCGCACATGGGCTGGACCCGGCTGACGACGGTGAAGGCCGATCCGCTGATCGAGGGTGTCGCCGAAGGGTCTTACGCCTACTTCGTGCACAGCTTCGTCTGTCCGGACGGCGAGGCGACCCTGGCCCGCGCCGACTATGGAACCGTCGTCCCCGCCGTGGTCCGCAAGGGCAATCGCTGGGGCTGCCAGTTCCACCCCGAGCGTTCGGCCGAGGCCGGCGCCCGCATCCTGAAGAATTTCATCGAGCTGCCCGCATGATCGTCTATCCCGCCATCGACCTCCGCGCCGGGACCTGCGTGCGGCTGATGCACGGCCGCTTCGATCAGGTCACCGAGTATGATGAGAACCCAGCCGATCGGCTTGCCACCTTCACGGCCGAGGGAGCTACCTGGGTCCACATCGTCGATCTGGACGGCGCAGAAGCCGGGCAGGCGGTGCAACACGAGCTGATTGGATCTCTGGCAAAGGGCTCCACCGCAAAGATTCAGGCCGGTGGCGGCATTCGCACCATCCTTGATGCCGAAGCACTGCTCGGCGCTGGAGTGTCGCGCGTGGTCGTGGGCTCGGTCGCAGTCCGCGACCCGGAAGAAGTTCTGTCCTGGATCGAGTATCGACCGGAGCAGTTCACTCTCGCCTTCGACGTCAAGATCGAGGACGGCGTGCCCATTCCCGCGCTCAAGGGGTGGACGGAGCGCGCGGGCGTGACCTTGTGGGAAGCGCTGGACCGCTATCCGGCGGGAACCCTCAGCCATGTCCTGATCACCGACGTGGGCCGGGACGGCGCCCTGACCGGACCCAATCTCGACCTGCTGGCTGAGGTGCGCCGTCGTCGTCCCGATCTGAAGGTCCAGGCCTCGGGCGGGGTGTCCTCGCTGGACGACCTGACCGCCGCCGCCGCCATCGGCTGCGACGGCGCCATCGTCGGCCGCGCCATCTACGAAGGCCGCTTCACCGCCGCCGAAGCCATCGTGGCCTGCCAGTGACCGCGCGCCGGATCATCCCCTGTCTGGACGTCAAGGACGGCCGGGTCGTGAAGGGCGTGCGCTTCGAGGGCCACGTCGACATGGGCGACGCCGCCGAACTGGCCGCCCGCTACCGCGACGAGGGCGCCGACGAACTGGTCTTCTACGACATCACCGCCAGCCCCGAGGGGCGGACGCTGGACTATGCCTGGGTCAAGTCGATCGCCCGATTGCTGGACATCCCCTTCTGCGTCGCTGGCGGGATTCGCAGCGTCGATCAGGCCGCGGCCTGTCTCGACCACGGCGCGGACAAGGTCTCGATCAACTCGCCTGCGCTCGAACGCCCCGAACTGATCGCCGAAATGGCCGAGCGGCTGGGCAGCCAGTGCGTGGTCGTCGGCGTCGACAGCCGCAGCGAGAACGGCGAGTACGTCGTCCACAAATACACCGGCGATCCCGACAGCCGCCGCCTGGCCGGCAAGCGAACGCTGGACTGGCTGACGGAAGCGCAGGCTCTCGGCGCCGGGGAGATCGTGCTCAACTGCATCGATCAGGACGGCGTTCGGAAGGGCTATGATGTCGCCCAGCTGGCCGAGGCGCGCAGCTTTCTGACCATTCCCCTGATCGCCTCGGGCGGCGCCGGCGCGGTGTCGCACTTCCTCGACGTGTTCGAGCAGGCCAATGTCTCGGGCGCGCTCGCGGCCAGCGTCTTCCACACCGGCGCCATCGCCATCCCCGACCTGAAGGCCTCGCTGGCGGCGTCCGGCGTGGAGGTGAGACAATGATCGATCCCAACGCTCTGGACTTCGCCCAGCTCGACTTCGCCAAGGGCGACGGCCTGATCCCGGCCATCGTCCAGGACGCCGACACGCTTCAGGTGCTGACCCTGGCCTATATGGACCGGGCCGCACTGGAGGAGACGATCGAGAGCGGCGAGGCGACCTTCTTTTCGCGCTCGCGCGGCGGGCGGTGGCGCAAGGGCGAAACCTCGGGCAACCGCCAGACGGTCGTCTCGATCATCCCCGACTGCGACGGTGATGCGCTGGTCGTCGCCGTGCGCCCCATGGGACCGGCCTGCCACCTGGGCACGACCAGCTGCTTCGGCGACGCCGATGCCCCGGGTCTCGGCCGGATCGCGGCGCTGGAACGGACCATCGCCCAACGCGCCTCAGAAGACCCATCGGTCAGCTACACCGCCCGGATGATCGCCGAAGGGCCCAAGCGTCTGGCCCAGAAGGTCGGCGAGGAAGGCGTGGAGACGGCGCTGGCCGGGGTCGCCGGACCCGATGCGGAACTCGCGAGCGAGGCTGCGGATTTGGTCTATCATCTGCTGGTCCTGTTACGGTCGCGTCAATTGGTGTTTCAGGACGTGCTGGACGTGTTGGCTCAGCGGGCCCAACCGGCCAAAGACGCGTCGTAAGAAGGGTCTTTCACGGCCCCTATCTCCGGAAGGAAACAGGCATGGCGGCATTGGTGCTGTTCGGTGGCGGCGGCGATCTCGCCATGCGGATGCTGCTGCCCTCGCTCTATTTCCTCGACCACGACGGCCTGCTGCCCGAGGATCTGAAGATCATCGGCGCCGCCCGCTCCGAGGAGAGCGCCGCCGAATACATCGCCAAGGTCCGCGAGACCTGCGAGGCCAAGGCGAAGGCCGACAACGTCTGGGACGAGACCGTCTGGAAGCGGATGGAGGCCCGGCTCGACTACCTCGCGGTCGACGCCACCTCGGCCGAAAGCCTGAAGCCGCTCAAGGACAAGGTGGGTCAGGGGTCGGTGACCTCCTTCCTCGCCGTCTCCCCGTCCCTCTATGCGAAGATCGTCACAGCCATGCGCGCCGCGGGTCTGGCCGAGGTCGATGACCGGGTCGTGCTGGAAAAGCCGGTCGGCCGCGACCTGGACAGCTTCCGCGCCATCGACGACGCGGTCTCCGACGCCTTCTCCGAGAACCAGGTCTTCCGCATCGACCACTATCTCGGCAAGGAGACGGTCCAGAACCTGATCGCCCTGCGCTTCGGCAACACCGTGTTCGAGCCGCTGTGGAACGCCCAGAACATCGACCACGTCCAGATCACCGTCGGCGAGACCGTCGGCGTCGGCGACCGCTGGCCCTACTACGACGAGTACGGCGCCCTTCGGGACATGGTGCAGAACCACATGCTGCAGCTGCTGTGCCTGGTGGCCATGGAGCCGCCGTCGGATCTCGATCCGGAATCGGTGCGCAACGAGAAGGTCAAGGTGCTGCGCTCCTTGCGGCCCATCACCCATGAGGACGCCGAGCGGGTGACGGTGCGCGGCCAATACGTCGGCGGGCTCGTCGATGGGAAACTGGTCAAGGGCTACGACGAAGAGCGGGGCCAGGATTCGGACACGGAGACCTTCGTCGCCATCCGCGCCGACATCGACAACTGGCGCTGGGCGGGTGTGCCCTTCTTCATGCGGACCGGCAAGCGGCTGCCCGAGAAGCGCACCGAGATCGTCATCCAGTTCAAGCCCCTGCCCCACTCGATCTTCGACTATGAGGACGGGGAGCCGCAGGCCAACAAGATGATCATCGAGCTGCAGCCCGAGGAAGACATCTCCCTGACGGTGATGAACAAGAAGGCCGGCCTCGACAGCCGGATGCAGCTGCAGCCGATCAAGATGAGCCTGAGCTGGGGCTTCCGCGACAAGCACGATGTGCCGCCGCGCCGCCGCATCGCCTATGAGCGGCTGCTGCTCGATGCGCTGAAGGGCGACTCGACCCTGTTCGTGCGCCGCGACGAGGCCGAACAGGCGTGGAAATGGGTCGACGAGGTCTCCGAGGCCTGGGTCGATGGAAACGTGAAGCCGCAGGAATACGTCGCCGGGACCTGGGGTCCGGACGGCTCGGACATGCTGATGGCCCGCACGGGCCGCGACTGGAACACGACCGATGCTTGAGGCCTTCCCCACCCTCGACAGCTGGGCCGCGACCATCGCCGGGCGGCTGGAAGAGACCCTCGGCGAGGCGGTTCTCGCCAACGGTCGCGCCGCCTTCGCGGGTCCGGGCGGATCGACGCCGTCGCCGGTCTATGCGCGGATGGCCCAGGCCGATATCGACTGGTCGAAGATCGCCGTGACCCTGGTCGACGAGCGCTACGTGCCCGAGAGCTCGCCGGAATCGAACGCGCGTCTGATCCGCGACGTCCTGCTGCAGGACAAGGCCGCGGCCGCGACCTTCATTCCCCTCTATACGCCCGAAGTCACCGTCGACCGCGCCGCCGCCGTCGCGGCCCACGCCCTGGGCTCCGCCACAGGCGGGCGTTTCGACGCGGTCCTTCTCGGCATGGGGGAGGACGGCCATATCTGCTCCATGTTCCCCAACAGCCCGACGCTGAAGACCCTGCTGACCCCGACGCTGAAGCCGACGGTGCTGGGCGTGCCCCACGGGCGTGACGGCTCGGCCCCGACGCTGGAGCGGATCTCGATCAACCTGCCCTGGCTGATGCAGGCCGAGCGGGTCATCCTCGGCCTCAAGGGCGCCGCCAAGCGCGAGGTCTTCGAAATGGAGGCCGAAGGCGATCCGGCCATCCAGCCCATCGCCGCCCTGATCGCCAACAAGGTCCCGCTCGAAGTCGTGTGGACGGAAGCCAGCTGATGCCTACTCTCCATCCCCCCCTCCATCCGGTTGTGGCCGAGGTCACCGCCCGTATCGTCGAACGGTCGAAGGCGACCCGCGCCGACTATATCCGCCGCATGGACGCCGCCCGGGATTCGGGCGCCGGCCGCGCCAAGCTGTCGTGCGCCAACTGGGCCCACGCCTTCGCCGGCCAGACCATCGCCGACAAGCTGACCGCCATGGACGGGTCGAAGCCCAACCTCGGCATCGTCACCGCCTATAACGACATGCTCTCGGCCCACCAGCCGTTCGAGCGTTTCCCCGACATCATCCGCAAGGCGGCGCGCGAGGTCGGCGGCACGGCCCAGGTCGCGGGCGGCACCCCCGCCATGTGCGACGGCGTCACCCAGGGGCGTCCGGGCATGGAGCTGTCGCTGTTCAGCCGCGACGCCATCGCCATGGCCGCGGGCGTGGCCCTGACCCATGACGCCTTCGATTCCGCCATCATGCTGGGCGTCTGCGACAAGATCGTCCCGGGCCTGTTCATGGGGGCCCTGGCCTTCGGACACCTGCCGGTCATCTTCGCGCCCGCCGGTCCCATGCCCTCGGGCATTCCGAACGCCGAAAAGGCCCGGGTCCGCGCTGAGTATGCGCAGGGCAAGGTTGACCGGAATGTGCTGCTCGCCAGCGAGGTCGGCAGCTATCACTCGCCCGGCACCTGCACCTTCTACGGCACCGCCAACTCCAACCAGATGATGATGGAGCTGGGAGGCCTGCACATGCCCTCCACCGCCTTCGTCCATCCGGACACCGGCCTGCGCGACGCCCTGACGGCGGCGGCGGCGAAGCGGGCGGTCGAACTGGCGAAGACCGGCGACTGCCGCATGGCCGACGTCATCTCCGAGAAGTCGATCGTCAACATGATCGTGGCCCTTCTGGCCACCGGCGGCTCGACCAACCACGCCATCCATCTGGTCGCCATGGCCCGGGCGGCGGGGGTGCTGATCGACTGGACCGACATGGACCAGCTGTCGGCCGTGACCCCGCTTCTGGCCCGCGTCTATCCGAACGGCTCGGCCGATGTGAACGCCTTCCAGGCCGCCGGCGGCGTCGCCTTCATCGCCCGCGAACTGGCCGAGAACGGGCATATCCATTCCGACGTCACGACGATCATGGGACAGGGCATTCAGGCCTATTTCCAGGAGCCGTCGATGGTCGAGGGCGAGCTGGTCTGGCGCGACGGGGTCAGGGAAAGCCTCGACCGCGACATCCTGCGTCCGGTCTCCGATCCGTTCGACACCGAGGGCGGCTTGCGGCTGGTCAAGGGCGATCTGGGCCGGGCGGTGATCAAGGTCTCGGCGGTCAAGCCCGAGCACCGCATCGTCGAGGCGCCCGCCGCCGTGTTCGAGACCCAGGAAGACGTCCAGGCCGCTTTCAAGGCCGGGGAGCTGAACCGCGACGTCGTCATCGTCCTGCGCTTCCAGGGGCCGCGCGCCAACGGCATGCCGGAGCTGCACTCCCTGTCGCCGCTGATGTCGGTGCTGTGGGATCGCGGCTTCCGCGTCGCCCTGGTCACCGACGGCCGGATGTCGGGCGCCTCGGGCAAGACCCCTGCCGCCATCCACGTCTCGCCGGAAGCCCTCGCGGGCGGCCCCCTGGCCTATGTCCAGGAGGGCGACATCATCCGTCTGGACGCCGACGCCGGGGTCCTGACCACGGTTGCCGTTTCCGACCTGCAATCCCGACCGCGCGCCAGGCGGTCGGCCGCCAATGCGGACGCCTCATCCTGGGGCTATGGCCGCGAACTGTTCTCGGCGTTCCGCCGGGTGGTCACCTCCGCAGAAGAGGGCGCCACCGTTTGTTTCTCCCGGGAGGATGAAGACTGATGACTGTGGCCTGGGACAAGACCCTTCTCGTCGGCGATGTCGGCGGCACCAACGCCCGCTTCGCGCTCGCGCACATGGTCGAGGGAAAGCCGGTGCTGGAGCATCACGACAGCTTCCCCGCCGAACGCTATCCGACCTTCCTTGAAGGCGTGAAGGCCTTCATCGACGGCTGCGAGGTCAAGCCGACCGGCGGCGTCATCGCCGTGGCCGGACCGGTCACCGACGGCGAGATCGACCTGACCAACTCCCCCTGGGCGGTGTCGGAAAAGGAGCTCGGCACGCTGGGCCTGAACCCCGTGCGGCTGATCAACGACTTCGAGGCCCTGGCCTGGGGCGCGCCTGTGGTGCCGTCCGACCAACTGGCCTCGCTGGGCGGTCCCGAGGAAGGCGATCCCCATTCGGCCGTCGCGGTGTTGGGCCCGGGCACGGGCTTCGGCGTCTCGGCCCTGATCCGCGATTCCCACGGCCGGGAAATGGCCATGCCGTCCGAAGGCGGCCACGCCTGCTTCCCGCCCGGCGACCCGGTCGAGGACGAAATCCTGCGCATCCTGCGCCGCCGTTATGACCGGGTCTCGATCGAGCGCCTGATCTGCGGCCCCGGCCTGCTGAACATGCACCGCGCCCTGGCCGAGATCGACGGCCGCGAGAGCCATATCGACGATCCGGCCCAGATCACCCAGGAAGCCCTGGACAATCCCAACAGCCACTGCGGCGCGACGCTCGCCCGCTTCTGCGCCATCCTGGGCGCCGTCGCCGGGGACATCGCCCTGACCACCGGCGCGCGCGGCGGCGTCTATATCGCCGGCGGCATCGCCCCGCGCATCCTGCCCTTCCTGAAGGTCAGCCCGTTCCGTGAGCGGTTCGAGCGCAAGGGCCGGTTCAAGGAGTATATGCAGGCCATTCCGACGCACGTTATCCTGCACAAACACGCCGCCCTGCTGGGCGCCGCCCGCGTGGCTTTTGCCGACCTCGGCTGATTGGACCTTCTTCAATGCGCATCCTGACCGTTTCCGCCCTGGCGCTCGCCGCCCTGACCATCGCCGCCTGCGAGCAGAAGGCCGAGGCTCCGGCCCCGGCGCCCGCCCCGGCCGCCGAGCCCGTGCCGGACAAGTCGACCATGACCCCCGAAGAGCGCCGTCACGAGCTTCAGATCGAAAGCGCCCAGCGCCAGATCGAGGCCCAGATGCAGACGATGGAAGTCACGCCGGTTCCGGCCGAAAAGACTGATCACTGATCGGTCACGATTTTCTCACGGCGGCGTGAACCGACAGAGTCGGCAGGCGTTTGGGTGTCTCCATAAGGAGGAAGTCCCCATGCGTAAGCTGATTATCGCCACCGCCGCCATCGCTGCCCTGACCGGCGTCGCCGCCTGCCAGAAGCCGGCCGAAAAAGCCGCCGACTCGCAAGCCGACGCCATCCAGGCCCAGGGCGAAGCCAACGCCGAGAAGCTGGAAGCCGACGCCAAGACCACCGAGGCTCACGCCCAGGCCGCCGCCGACCAGACGGTGGCCCAGGGCGAGGCGACCGCCGACGCCATGCGCGCCGCGGCCGATCAGACCAAGACCAACGCCGACGCCCACGCCGACGCGGTCAAGGACGAAGCCAAGCACTGATCGCTTGACGGCCTGAAACGACGAAGCCCCCGCCGAGCGATCGGCGGGGGCTTTTTCATGCCTGTTGGGAGCGGCGCGTCAGTCGATGCAGAGGGTCGGGCCCGCCTTGCCGTCCTCGACGGTGGTGTGGCAGCCGAAGCGGTCGCTGTCGGCCTGGCACTGGCCGGTGACCGAGGCGCCCGGCGCGACGCCGCTGTTGCCTTCCAGACGGCAGTCGCCGGCGCATTGGGAACCCGAGGTGCAGGACTTGCCCGCGTCGGCGTATTTGACGATGCACTGCTGGGTTTGCATCCGGCCCACGCGACGCAGTTCGCCGCCGCGCGAGGCGCAGGATGCGGCGTCGGCGCTCTGGCCCGGGATCGTCGGATCGGCGGGCGTCGCCACCGGGGTGCAGGCCGCCGTCAGGGACGCGGCGAGAGCAAGGGCGGCGATCAGGATGCGCATGGAGGTCTCCGAATTCAGGCTTCAGTCCTGAAACACGCCTAAGGGTCGGATGGGTCCGTTTCGTGACAGCCGACCGATCAGTAACCCATCAGTATCCTTGGGCCCTCGCCAGCCGATCGGCGTGGAATCCGGCGTCGCCGAGCAGTTCGTTCAGGACCCGGACGCGCTTCATGTACAGGCCCACGTCGAACTCGTCGGTCATGCCGACGCCGCCATGCATCTGGACCGCCTCCTGCACCGCCAGTTCGGCGACACGACCGGCCTTGGACTTGGCGATGGAGGCGGACAGACCCTTCTCGTCGACACCGGCGTCGATGCGCTGCAGGGCGCCGAGGGTGGCGGCCCGGGCCAGTTCGATCTCGGAGAACAGATGGGCCGCGCGGTGCTGCAGGGCCTGGAACTCGCCGATCAGCTTGCCGAACTGCTTTCGGGTTCGCAGATATTCGAGGGTGACCTGGAAGGCCTGATCACCCGCGCCGTTCAGCTGGGCGGCGGCACAGGCGCGGCCGAGGTTGAGCGCCTTCTGCAGCAGGGGCTCGCCCTGGTCGATGGCCCCGACCATGGCGTCGGCATCGACCTGGACGTCGGTCAGGGTGACGCGGGCGGCGTTGTGGGCGTCGACCATGACGGTGCGCTCGATCTCCACGCCCGGCGTCTTCGGATCGACGAGGAAGAGGGTCAGGGTCACGTCATCGGTCTTGGCCGCGACGATCAGGGCGTCGGCGATGTGACCGTCCAGCACGAAGCCCTTCTTGCCGTTCAGCTTGAAGCCGTTGCCCGAGCGCTCGGCGCGGGCGGTCATGGCCGAGGGCCGGTGCTTGGGGCCTTCGTCGATGGCCAGGGACAGAATGGCCTCGCCCGCCGCGATCTTCGGCAGCCATTCTGACTTCTGCTCTTGCGAGCCGCCGTCGGTGAGGAGTTTGGCGCAGAGCAGGCCCGATCCCATGAAGGGCGAGGGCGTCAGGGTGCGGCCCAGAGCCTCGGCCACCACCCCGGCCTCGACCGCGCCGAGGCCGGAGCCGCCATGTTCCTCGGGGATGATCACCCCGGCGAAGCCCATCTCGCCGAACGCCTTCCACAGATCGCGGGAGACGCCGTCGGCGTCGTGGCCGTCCCGCAGGGCGCGCAGGTGGGCGATGGGGGCGTTCTCGCTCAGGAAGCCGTCGGCGGCCTCCTTCAGCATGGTCTGTTCTTCGGTCAGGATCAGCGGCATCCGCTCAGGCTCCGGGCAGTTGCAGCAGGTGTTTGGCGATGATGTTCAGCTGAATCTCGCTGGTCCCGCCCTCGATCGAGTTGGCCTTGGTGCGCAGCCAGTCCCGGGCCGCCGCCCCGTGGTCCGAGCGCTCGCTCTCCCACTCCAGCGTATCCGAGCCGCCAGCCGTCATCAGCACTTCGTGGCGGCGCTTGTTCAGCTCAGAGCCGTAGTATTTCAACATGGAGGCGATGGCGGGCGAGACCTGCCGCGCCTTCACCTGATCGCCGACCCGCTCCATGGCCAGGTTGAAGGCGGCCAGGTCGACTTCCAGCTCGGCGATGCGGGCGCGCAGCATGGGGTCTTCCAGACGCGCGTCGGAATCGACGCCCAGGCTGTCGGCGGCGACCAGACCCATGGGCCGGCCCGAGGCGATGGAGCCCATGGCCCCGATCATGGTCCGCTCATGCGCCAGCAGGGCCTTGGCGACGTCCCAGCCGCGGTTCAGCGTCCCGACCAGGTTCTCCTTCTCGACGCGAACGTCGTCGAAGAAGGTCTCGCAGAAGGGCGACTTGCCGCTGATCAGGGTGATGGGTCTGGTCGTGACACCCTTGGTCGCCATGTCGAACAGGACGAACGAAATGCCCAGATGCTTGGGCGCGTCCGGGTCGGTGCGAACAAGGCAGAAGATCCAGTCGGCCTTGTCAGCGTAGGAGGTCCAGACCTTCTGGCCGTTGACGATCCAGTGGTCGCCCTTGTCTTCCGCGCGGGTCTGGATGCCCGCGAGGTCGGAGCCGGCGCCCGGCTCGGAATAGCCCTGGCACCAGCGGATCTCGCCGCGCACGATCTCGGGCAGGAAACGCTTCTTCTGTTCCTCGGTGCCGAACTGCAGGAGCGCCGGGCCCAGCATCCAGATGCCGAAGCTGGACAGGGCCAGCTGGGCGTCGATGCGGCGCAGCTCGGAATGCAGGACCTTGGACTCTTCCCGGCTCAGGCCGCCGCCGCCGTATTCCTTCGGCCATTCGGGCGCGGTCCAGCCCTTCGCGCCCATCCGCTCCATCCAGAGCTTGTGGGCGGGTGTCTTGAATGTCGGGTTGCGGCCGCCCCAGACACGGTCTTCCTCGCCGCCCTGCGGGCCTCGAACTTCGGCCGGGCAGTTCGCCTCCAGCCAGGCGCGGGTCTCCGCGCGGAAGGTTTCCAGATCGGTCATGTCATCTCCCGGGCCTGCGTGTTTTCCGCCTTCGCCCGTGACCTGTCTAACAGGATTTCGCAATGACGCAGCGTCAGGGTTTGTCGAGAATCTGTTCGAGCTCGGCGATTTCCGCGTGGTTGCGGGCGGTCATGCGCTCGCAGAAGGCGATCAGCCGGGGGTCTTTCAGGCTGGCGTTTCCGCAGCGGGTCACGGCGTGGGAATGGTGGCTGATCATGGCCCCGGCGAAGTCGCTCTCGCTGACGCCGATCTGGGTTCGGGCCCCGACGAAGGCGCCCACGAAGATCACCGCGAAGGCGCAGCCGAGGCCGTAGTTCATCTTCTTGCTGGGAAACAGCTCGCCCAGCAGGAACAGCAGCAGGATGCCGATCGGCGCCACGGCCATCAGGGCCAGATAGATGTGGTCGGCGCTGATGTGGATATGCTCGGCCCGCGCCGTCAGGGCGTGACCAACCCCCAGCATCACGATCAGGGCGCCGAACAGGACGATGGCCAGCCGCATGTAAGGTCGCTCCCGCATCATCACCCGTCCCCCTTCCGTGGCGGAAGACTCGCGCGATTCCGGAAGCGTCGCCAGACAGGATCAGCGGTCGGAACGTCGCAGTTGGGGATGATCCGGAACCGATCGTTAACCGGCGCGGCGCAACCTCCGCTCTGAACGGCCATCCAGAGGCCAGAGGACGAACCGATGTCGAGCATCATGACCTCGAGCACGCGCCGCACCCGCGACCATTTCGAGCCCCAGGACAGCGATCCGAGCGAGGTCCGCAAGCTGCGTGGCCTGATGGAGCAGATCGACTACACCGCCTTCATCTCCAACCGCGAGGTGATCGGCGCGGCCCTGTCGGTCATCGACCCGTCGACCTTCCAGCGGCTGGCGGTGACGGTGGCCACAGCCCGGACCAAATGGGTGTCCGAGGCCCTGCGCCTGTCGGAATCCGGCTCGCCCGTGACGCCCGACCAGACCGCCCGCCTGACCGCCCACCGCAGCGCCTATGAGGAGCTGGCCGAGGCCTATGAGGGGCTGCGTCGCATGGTCGAGCGAGGCTATATCACCCTGCGCTAGGCACGGGGCTTTCCCTCAATCCAGAGGCTTAATCCAACGGCTGGGGCCGCGTCGTGATCGGGGCGTCGGGGTCGTTTGTCTGCGGCCGCGCGGCGGTCGGCGGCGGGGCGACGGGCGCCGTCGGCAGCGGGGCTACAACGATCTGCGGCGGCGGGGCGGCCGGTGTCGTCGAGGGTGTGGTCGCCGGGCGAGGGGCCGAAGCGGCGGGTCCCGCCGGGGCCGTGGCGGCCGGTCGAGGCGAGGTCGTGATCGGGGCGGCCGGGCGGGCGGCCGTCGAAACCGGCGCCGGCGTCGGGGCGGGCTGGACGACAGGCGCGGCGGTCTCAGCCACCATACCGGCGTCGAGCGGAACCGGTTCAGGTGTGACAGTCGGCTGGACAGGCGCGGCGACGGGCGCCGTCTCGACCGGGGCCGGCGGCTCGGCGGGTTTGGGACGCAGGACCCAGACGGCGGCGGCGATCGCGGCAATGACCACTACCCCGGCGCCGAGGTAGAGCGGCAGCCGGCCGGAGCTCTTTCTGGCGGTCGTGCGGGCAAGGGCCGGAGCCTGAGGCGGAACCTGCGCGCTGGCAGGAGCAGGGGCGACCGTCCGGGGCGGCGTGGCGGCCTCGGGCAGGGGGCGCACGGTGGTGTCCGGCCAGGACTGTGCCTGCGCGGGCGCCAGAGCCTCCACCGGCGCGGCGGGGGCGTGCGGCAGGACAACCGGATCAGCGGCGGGCGCGGGACGCGGGGCCGCTGCCAGAGCCTTGCGCGCCGGGTGTTCGGCCAGGCTCGGAACGGGGGTCGGGGTCGGCGCAAACGGCTTTGCAACGGGCGGGTTGGCGACGGGGGGAAGGGTCCCGAACCCCTTATCCGGCCGGGCGCGCGGGATCAGGGAGCCGCTGTAGATGCCGCCGCGGCCGGTCGCGGCCGGGCGGGCGCCGGGTTGACCCTGACGGATGGGAGCGACCGTCGAACCGGCGCCCGATATCGGGGGCGAGGATTGGGCGGAGGCCGGAGGCTGAGCTTGGGGCCGTGGCGCAAGAGCGATCGGCGGCCCCTTGGGCAGGGGGCCGACGTGGAAGACCTGGGACGGCGGCCGTCCCCACTGGAGCGGACGCCGCGCACCGCCCTCGGGAGCCGACGGCGCTCCGGCGGCGGGCGTCCCCGTCTCGGCGGACGGCTGATTTTCCGGGGTCTTGTCGGACATGCGCACTCCGGTCCGTCGGCGGGAACCGTGCGGACGTTACAACGGGAACGCCACAATGGCGGCGCAGTTCGACCCTTTCGTGACCCGAGCGTTACACGCGCTTCAGGCCAGAGCGTCCGATCAGTTCTTCAGCCGGTAGCCCGTCTTGAAGATCCAGCCCACGATGACCAGACAGACGGCGAGGAAGCCCAGGGTCGCCAGGACGCTGTAACCCACCCCCACATCCCCGGCCCCGTAGAAGGTCCAGCGGAAGCCTGAGATCAGATAGACCACGGGGTTGAACAGGGTGATGGTCCGCCAGGCCGGAGGCAGCATGTCGATCGAATAGAAAGAGCCGCCGAGGAAGGTCAGGGGCGTGACGATCAGCATCGGGATCATCTGCAGCTGTTCGAAGCCGTTGGCCCAGACGCCGATGATGAAGCCGAACAGGCTGAAGGTGACCGAGATCAGCACCAGCATGGCGAACATGGCGACCGGATGCAGGATCTGCAGCGGCACGAAGAAGGCGGCCGTGGCGAGGATGATCAGCCCCAGCACCGCCGACTTGGTCGCCGCCGCCCCGACATAGGCGATGACGATCTCCATCGAACTGACCGGCGCCGACAGGATCTCGTAGATCGTGCCCGTGAACTTGGGGAAGTAGATGCCGAAGGAGGCGTTGAAGATCGACTGGGTGAACAGGCTGAGCATGATCAGGCCCGGCACGATGAAGGCGCCGTAGGGCACGCCGTCGACCGAGTTCATATGGCCGCCGATGGCCGAGCCGAAGACGACGAAATAGAGGGCCGTTGTGATGACCGGGGTGACCACCGACTGCCACAGGGTGCGCAGGGCCCGCGCCATCTCGAAACGATAGATGGCCCAGACGCCGTAAGCGTTGAAGGTCATGCGGCTTCTCCTTTGTCGCGATGAACAAGGGAGACGAAGATGTCTTCCAGCGAGCTCTGCTTGGTGTTCAGGTCCTTGAAGCCGACGCCCAGCTTTTCCAGCGCCCGGATCAGGGACGGCACCCCGGTATCGTCGGCATTGGCGTCAAAGCTGTATTCCAGCTCATGGCCGTCGTTCTTGAGCACGGGTGACCACTGGGCCAGTTCGGCGGGGACTGCGGCCATGGGCTCGGCGAGGTTGAGGGTCAGGGTCTTCTTGCCCAGCTTCTTCATCAGGGCCTTGGTTTCCTCGACGAGGATCAGTTCGCCCTTGAGGATGACGCCCACCCGGTCGGCCATCTCCTCGGCCTCCTCGATATAGTGGGTGGTCAGGATGATGGTCACGCCGCGGTCCCGCAGCTTGCGGACCAGCTGCCACATGTCGCGGCGCAGCTCGACGTCGACGCCGGCCGTGGGCTCGTCGAGGAAGAGGATGTCGGGCTCGTGGCTCAGGGCCTTGGCGATCATGACCCGGCGCTTCATCCCGCCGGACAGGGTCATGATCTTGGCGTCCTTCTTGTCCCACAGGCTGAGGTCGCGCAGCACCTGTTCGACGAAGGCCGGGTTCGGCGCCTTGCCGAACAGACCCCGCGAGAAGGTGACGGTGGCCAGGACCGTCTCGAAGGCGTCGGTGGTCAGCTCCTGCGGCACCAGACCGATGCGCGAGCGGGCCTGACGGTACTGGGTCTGGATGTCGAAGCCGTCGGCGACGACCGTGCCGGTCGAGGGGGTGACGATGCCGCAGACGATGGAGATCAGGGTGGTCTTGCCCGCCCCGTTCGGCCCCAGCAGGGCGAAGATCTCGCCCTTGCCGATGCTCAGATCCACCGTCTTCAGGGCCTGGAGGCCGGACTTGTAGGTCTTGGACAGGCCCGCGATGGTGATCACGGGGGCCGCTTTCGGCGGCGTATTGGTCGTCAAGGTCATGCAGGCTCCCCGCGCGCCGGCATCCGGCTGCGCGGGGAATATGGCGACGTTCTTCAGACCCTCAAGGCGCCGGAAGGGGCTGCTGACACAATTCGGCGTCGGGTCGACTTCAGGCCGGGTTCGCGTCGCGCCAGTCGAAGGTCAGGGTTTCGCGGTAACCGAAGCGCTGCAGGTGTTCGGCGACGACGGTCTGGAACCGGCCCATGTCGACGTGGGGCGTGCCTTTAAGCGTCACCTCCAGCGCCTGATCGTCCGCCGTCAGTTCGCAGCGGCCCAGCGGCAGGTCGATGGTCGCCGCCGTCGGGGTGAAGCGGACCTCGAACTTGTGGCTCCAGTGTTTGGCCAGTTGTTGCAGGTAGCGGCTGGCGTGAACGGTTTCGGTCCGGGCCAGTGAAGTGGGGGCGGTGTCGGCCATGGGGATATTCCTTCTGTCGGGCTCCGCATATAGTCAGTTGCGAACAATTCTCAAGATATATCTTCTTGTGTCGACAGGATGACCGCATCGCGACGGGAACCGCGTTCGTAGCTGAAGGTTGTCACCGCAGCCGTGGAGCCTGCCCCGATGTCCCTTCGATCCCTCGCCCTCGCCGCCTCGGCCGCGCTGGCGCTTTCGGCGGGGCTCAGCGCCTGCGCCACGGCCCCCTCGCCTGCGCAATATCGGGCGCCGCAACCGGCCAAGGCCGTGGACGCTGAACGGCTTTACTCCGGCCGCTGGCTGGAGATCGGGCGGCTGCCGATGCGGCTGACCGACGGCTGCGTGGCGGGAACGACGAGCTACACCCTCACAGGTCCCGCCGCCCTCACCCTGCGCGACACCTGTCAGGACAAGACCCCGACCGGCAAGGAAAAGGCCATCGGGGCGCGCGCGACCATTCTCGATCCCGGAACCAATGCCAAATTCCGCGCCCGGTACTTCGGCGGTCTGGTGACCTGGGAGTTCTGGATCCTCGACCATGCCGAGGACTACAGCTGGTTTATCTCGGCCGATCCGACCTTCGACCGACTGTGGATCTACACCCGCACCGTCCCATCGCAGCCGGAACTGGCGCGGCTCGTCGAACGCGTCCGCCAGCTGGGCTATGATCCCGCCCGGCTCGAGTTTCCCGCACCGCTGCCCAACTGAGGACTGTCCATGTCTCGATCGCTCACCGCCGCCCCCGTCGCCGTCTGCGCCGCCGCCCTGATGCTGGCGTCCTGCGGAGGTCAGGAGGCGCTGGATCCCGCCGTCGGCTTCGGAGCGAACCCCACCCTGCCCGCGCCGCACTCGGGTCTGTTCCCGACGGTGAAGGTGGCGCCGGCCGTGGGCTGGCCGGCCGGCGCCATGCCGACCCCGGCGGCGGGGCTGAAGGTCCAGCCCTTCGCCACGGGCCTGAACCATCCGCGCTGGCTGTACCGGCTGCCGAACGGCGACATCCTGGTGGCTGAGACCAACGCCCCGCCCAAGCCGCCCGAGGTGAAATCTGAAGGCATCAAGGGCTTCTTCCAGGGCCTGTTCATGAAGAAGGCCGGGGCCCGGGCGCCGAGCCCGAACCGCATCACCCTGCTGCGCGACGCCGACGGCGACGGAACGGCGGAGCTGAAGACCGTCTTCCTGAGCGGTCTGATGTCGCCGTTCGGCATGGCCCTGGTCGGGGACCGCCTCTATGTCGCCAACGCCGACGCCGTGGTCAGCGTCCCCTATCAGACGGGTCAGACCCGGATCACCGCGGCGCCGGTCAAGCTGACCGACCTCCCCGCTGGCCGGAACCACCACTGGACCAAGAGTCTGGTCGCCGGCCCCGACGGAACGAAGCTCTATGTCGGGGTGGGCTCCAACTCGAACGTCGCCGACTTCGGCATGGGCGAGGAGGTCAACCGCGCCGCCATCCTGGAGATCGACCGGGCGACGGGCGCCAGCCGCGTCTATGCCTCGGGCCTGCGGAACCCCGTCGGCCTCGCCTGGAACCCCGAGAGCGGCAAGCTGTGGGTCTCGGTCAATGAGCGCGACGAGATCGGCAATGATCTGGTCCCCGACTACATGACCTCGGTCACGCCGGGCGCCTTCTATGGCTGGCCGTACAGCTATTACGGCCAGACGGTGGACGAGCGGGTCAAGCCGCAGAACCCGGCGCTGGTCGCCAGCGCGATCCGGCCCGACTATGCGCTGGGGGCCCATACGGCCTCGCTGGGCCTGACCTTCTCGGACAGCGCGACCCTGCCCGCCGCCTTCCGCAACGGGGCCTTCGTCGGCCAGCACGGCTCGTGGAACCGCAGCGCGCCGAACGGCTACAAGGTCATCTTCGTGCCCTTCGCCAATGGCGTTCCGGCGGGCGGGCCGCGCGACGTCCTGACCGGCTTCCTCAATGCCCAGGGCGAGGCGCGGGGCCGGCCGGTGGGCGTCCAGACCGACCGCACGGGCGCCCTGCTGGTGGCGGATGACGTCGGCAATGTCGTCTGGCGGGTGTCGTCGGCGAACTAGGCTTCAGGCAGCAAAAGGCCCCGGCGGATCGCTCCACCGGGGCCTCTTCATTTCAGGTCCGCAAACTCAAGCGCGGACCCTAACGCGCAGACGTTAGCTCACACGTTAGTTCAGGGGCTGGACCACGATCACCGGCGCAGGAGCCGCCGGGGTGGGCGCCGGGATCGAAGGCGTTACGACGCGCGGGGCCGGAACCGTGGCGTTCAGCGAAGACGTCGCGCCAGTGTAGGGCTGCGGACCGGTCGGGGCCGGGGTCTCGACGCGGGGCGCCGGACGGGCGGCCGGACGGACCGGGGCGCTTTCGCGACGGGCGACGGGGGCCGGAGCCTGACGGACGGCCGGAGCCGGCGTGGCCTCGACCGGAACGGCGGCGACCGGAGCCTGGACGACCGGGGCGGGCGTCGGCTGGACTATCGGGGTCGGGGCCGGGGCCAGCTCCGCCAGCGGTTGGGCGGGTTCGCCACCGCTGGACATCAGCACCGCCGCGCCGCCGCCGATCAGGGCGACCGCCGCGATGGGGGCCAGGACCATCCAGGCGCGCACCTTCTTCTGCTTCGCCGGACGGCGCGCGAAGGACGGCACATAGACATCTTCAGTAGTCGGGGCGACTTCATCGCCAGTATAGGTGACGGACATTGTATCCTCCAAAAGTTCGGAGAAAGAACATTCGCCACCGATCCGGGTTCCGCCAAATCGTCACCGCCCGGAAGAAACACCGTTGTCGCCACAATCGTGACGACAACCGCTCCTCACGGCGCCGCTTGCCTTAAGGCAAGGCTTGAACCGGCCTTAGAAGCTGGTGACTTCCGATACCGACAGAACCGAATTCTTGGTCTCGCCCGAGGTATAGGTGCCGACCCAGATTTCGTAGCGGCCGTTCTGGGGCGTCAGGGTCAGGGAGGGGTTGGAATCCTCGCCGCTGTCGTCGTCGCAGTGCCAGCTGCCGTCCGGGGCATTGACCACCAGGGTGGTGTCGGCATTGGACACGACCGAAATCTTGATCGGCGAACCGCCCTTGGTCGAACCGCTCCACATCAGCCGCACGTCCGGCGCCTGGGCGATGAAGCCTTGGCAGCTGTCGAACCGGGTCGAGGCGTCGATCGATCCGCCCGCCTGCAGGCTGACCAAAGCCGGGTCGGGCGTGAAGCCGGCCTGGAGCTCCAGGTTTCCGTAGGTGGTGTCGGCGTCATAGTCCTGGGCCAGCGCGGGCGCCGCGACGGCGGCGAGCATGGCGAACAGACCGGCGGCGATGGAAAGACGGCGCATCTCGAAAACTCCCCCCGCCGATAATTCATTCGGACGATCCGACGACCGGCGTTGTGCGATTTAACGTCGCGCTTGGCTCCGGATCAAGCCGACGAAAACTGACGTCCTTTCAAATCCCCTGAAAGCCGAAACTTGACCGTGCGTTACCGGCGCAACGGCGCCACGGACCGCCCAAAACCTCATGGAGCATCGTTCTGAATTCGCCCGCGAGTTGACCCGGGCGGGCGGGTTGTCCATCAGGAGAACAGAAGGCGCATACGGAGTGACGGCAATCATGGGTCTCGCAGCGAACATCAGGCGCGACCTCAAATTCGCCAATGGTCTGCGGCGGCTGCTGAAGCGGATCAAACCGATCGAGCTGGACAGCCCGGTCCTGCTTTGTGACGACTTCGAGGAAGCCGTCGACAAGTTCGGCGACAACGTCGCGATCGAGGACGAGACCCGCAAGGTCACCTATCGCGAGCTGGACGCCCTGGCCAACCGCTTCGGCGCCTGGGCCCGCAGCCGCAACCTGCGCCGCTCGGACGTCGTCGGCCTGGTGATGCACAACCGCATCGAATACATCGCGGCCTGGATCGGCTTCTCCAAGGTCGGCATCGCCACGGCCCTGATCAACACCAACCTGACCGGTCAGGCGCTGGCCCACTGCCTGAACATCGTCAATGTGGCCCAGGTGGTCGCCGACGAGAGCACTTGGAAACAGGTCGAGGAGGCCCGGCCCTTCGCCACGCGCAGCCTGATGCTGTGGGTCGTGGGCCTGAAGTCCGAGGACGAGGCCGACGCCCGCCGCAACCTGGACAACGCCGTGCGCAGCGCCTCCTCCGTGCGGCCGCCGAAGACCGTGCGCGAAGGCCTGACCAACCGCGACACCGCCCTCTACATCTACACCTCCGGCACCACGGGCCTGCCCAAGGCGGCGCGCATCCCCCATTCGCGCGCCCGGACCTATATGCGGGCCTTCGCCGGCTGCACCAACTCCACGCCCCAGGACGCCATCTATGATGTCCTGCCACTGTACCACTCGACCGGCGGCCTGGTCGGCATCGGCCCGGCCCTGCTGAACGGCGGCCGGCTGATCCTCAGGAAGCGCTTCTCGGCGACCAACTTCTGGGCCGACGTCCGGGCCACCAGGGCGACCATGTTCGTCTATATCGGCGAGCTGTGCCGCTATCTGGTCAACTGCCCGCCCGGTGAGGACGATCGCGCCCACAAGCTGAGGCTGGCCTTCGGCAACGGCCTGCGCCCCGACGTCTGGCCCGACTTCCAGAGCCGGTTCAAGATTCCCGACATCCTGGAGTTCTACGGCTCGACCGAGGGCAACGTCTCCCTGTTCAACTTCGACGGCAAACAGGGCGCCATCGGCCGGGTGCCCAAGCTGCTCAAGAAGCAGATCAACATCCGTCTGGTCCGCTTCGACGTCGATTCCAACGAGCCCGTCCGCGGGGCCAACGGCCTGTGCGAGGAAGCCCGGCCCGGCGAGATCGGCGAGGCCATCGGCGCCATCGGCAACGACGTCCGCCATGACTTCTCCGGCTATGCCGACAAGGCCGCGTCCGAGAAGAAGATCCTCACCGACGTCTTCGCGCGCGGCGACAAATGGTTCCGCACCGGCGACCTGATGCGTCAGGACTCCGAGGGCTATCTCTATTTCATCGACCGGATCGGCGACACCTTCCGCTGGAAGGGCGAGAACGTCTCCACCTCCGAGGTCGAGCAGCGGCTGGCCGAGGCGCCGGGCGTCCAGGAAGTCATCGCCTACGGCGTCCCCGTGCCCTTCACCGAAGGCAAGGCCGGGATGGTGACCATCATCCCCGAGGGCAAGTTCTCGGCCAAGGCCTTCTCCGACTATGCCGACGAACAGCTGCCGCCCTATGCGCGGCCGGTCTTCGTCCGCATCGCCAAGACGGTGGAGACCACCGGCACCTTCAAATACCGCAAGGTCGATCTGGTCGCCGAGGGCTTCGATCCGGCCAAGACCGACGGGACGATCTATGTGCGCGGCGGCAAGTCCGGCTATCAGAAGCTGACCCCGGCGATCCTGGCGACCATCATCAGCGGCGAAAACCGGCTCTGAGAACGTCGGGCGGCAAATCGCAACCGCCCCTTAATCATTAACGGCGATGGTCGCGGCCTCTCCTTCGAGGACGTTGGGCCCTTCATGTTCCAGATTATCGGCATTGTGCTGCTGTTCGGCCTGGTGTTCGGCAGCTTCCTGATGTCCGGCGGCAAGATGGACGTGATCATTCACGCCGCTCCGCACGAACTGATGGCCATCCTCGGCGCCGGCGTCGCGGCCTTCCTGATGGCCAACTCGATCGGGGTCATCAAAGGCGCGATGGGCGGCTTCGGCAAATGCTTCGCCGGGCCGAAGTGGAAGAAGCAGGACTATAAGGACCTGCTCTCCCTGCTCTTCCAGCTGACCAAGACGATGAAATCGAAGGGCGTCATCGCCCTGGAAAGTCATATCGAAAAGCCCGGCGAATCCAGCATCTTCCAGAAGTATCCCAAGGTGATGAAGGACCACTTCGCCATCGATTTCATCTGCGACACCCTGCGGATGATGACGATGAACCTGGAGGATCCTCACCAGATCGAGGACGCCATGGAGAAGCAGCTGGAGAAGCACCACCACGAGGCCGCCATGGCCCCGCACGCGCTGCAGAACCTGGCCGACGGCCTGCCTGCGCTCGGCATCGTCGCGGCCGTGCTCGGCATCATCAAGACCATGGGCGCCATCACCGAACCCCCGGCCGTGCTGGGCGAGATGATCGGCTCGGCGCTCGTCGGCACCTTCCTCGGCGTGTTCCTGGCCTACGGCCTGGTCGGTCCGTTCGCGGCGCGTCTGAACGCGATCGTCGATGAGGAAGCCGCCTTCTACAAGATCATCCAGTCGGTCCTGGTCGCCCACCTGCACGGCAACGCCGCCCAGATCTCGGTCGAAATCGGCCGCGGCGACATCCCCTCGGCGGCCCAGCCCTCCTTCGCCGAGATGGAAGAGGCCCTGGCCGCCGCGCCCACCGACTGACGGAACACAGTCCACTCAAGCTCGTTCACCCCGAGAGACGATCGCGCGAGCCGATGACGGCGGGCCGTTCCGGCCAGGCGATCTCGTCCGGGAGAACGCCATGAAAAGACTGATGATCCTCGCCGCCGGCGCCGCTGCGCTATCCGTCGCAGCCTGCCAGAAGCCCGCCGAGGAAACCGCCCCCGCGGCCTCGACCGAGGGCGCGATGTCGGCGAGCGATGCCGGATCGAACGCCTCGGCCAACGCTCCGGCGAGCTCGGGAGCGATGGCCCCGTCCAGCGGAGCCATGTCGTCGTCCGCCCCGGCCTCGGGGGCGATGGCCCCGGCTTCCGGCTCCGCCATGGCCCCGGCGACCACCGACCGCCCGCCGACCTCGCAGGAAACCATCGCCGCGACCAAGGGGACCCTGTCGCCCGCCGGCGCCTCCAGCGGCCCGACCGCCCCGCACTGACGTCTGATTCTGTAACCCTTCGCCCCTCGTCCGCGTAAGCGGGTCGAGGGCGCGGACGGACCGGCCCTCGAAGGGACGATCAAAGGCGCGACACATCGTCTCGCCGATCGCCGACAGAGGGACTGTTCCATGACCGTTCGCCGCATCGCACTCATCACCGCCGGCCTCGCCGCCCTTTCGATCGCCGCCTGCAAGCCGGCGCCGGACGAGAAGGCCGAAACCCCCATGGCCCCCGCCGCTGAAGGATCGATGGCCCCGGCCTCGGACAGCGCCATGGCCCCGGCCGCCGACAAGATGGCGCCCGCCTCGAGCAGCGCCATGGCCCCGTCGGACAGCGCGATGGCCCCGGCCGATCACGCCATGGCGCCCGCCGCCGACAAGATGGCGCCGGCCTCCGACAGCGCCATGGCCCCGAAGCACTGACGGCTTCGAGGACGTCGTCGCTGCGTGGCGGCGTCCTCTTGCGTCCCAGCGGCTCGTCGCGTTACGCCGGGATGCGGGTCCGGCGCCCGCCCGCCGGGAGCCCGCCATGACCCACCGCCCGTCGAAGACCGCGCCCCTGTTCGGCGCCGTTCTGGCCGTCGTCGCCCTGGCCCTCGCGGCCTGCCACTCCGATCACCCGGAAAAGAGCGCCCAGGCTTCGGCAGACGCGGCCTCCGCCTCCGCCGATCAGGCCGCCGCCGACGCCGCCCGGGCCAATGCCGACGCCGCCGAGGCGGGCGAGACCGCGCTCAAGGCCGGCACCCAGGCCGCCGAGGCCGCAGGGCTTCCGGAGACGGGCGCACCGACCACCCGCCCCCTGCCTGAACCCGCCCCACACTGAGCCGCTTTGGTCCTTTCCGGGTCCGGACGACCGCACTCCGACCTCGCACTGCACCATGATCGGCAATCACGAACGCGTGATGTTTTTAACTTGCGGTTTGGTCCGGGCGGTCGTTAGCTCCCCGTTGCGGGGCTTCACGATCCCGCGGAAAAGGAAGGAATTCCCATGACCATTCGTCATCTGATGGCCCTGTCGGCCGCCGCCGCCGCCGCTCTGGCCATCACGGCCTGCTCGGCCAAGCCCGAGGAAAAGGCCGCCGACGCCGCCGCTGATTCGGCCGCCGCCGCCGATACCGCCGCCGACGCCGCCGCGACCGCCGACCAGGCCGCCGCCGACGCCGCCGCCGCCGCGGGCGAAGCCGCCTCCAACGCCGCCGCCGCCACCACGACCGCTCCGGCCGACGCCCATGCCGCTCCGGCGGAAAGCGCCATGGCGCCGCACGCCGCTCCGGCCGCCCCGGCTCCGGAAAAGCACTGAACCTTCGAGACGGCCTTCAGGCCTGAACGGAAAGGGGTCGCCCACGGGCGGCCCCTTTTTCGTATCCGCCGCCGCCGCTAGAGGTGGCGCCCCATGCCCGATCAAACACTTCCCGAAGATGACGCCCCGGATTTCGAGGCCGGCGGACACGCCGATCTCACCTGGTCCGAGGACGGCGCACCGCGCTCGGCCCGTTTCGGCGACGTCTATTTCTCAAAGGACGACGGCCTGGCGGAAAGTCGGGCGGTCTTCCTCGCCGGTTGCGGCCTGCCGGAGAGATGGGCCGGGCGGAAATCGTTCACCGTCGCGGAACTCGGGTTCGGCACGGGGCTCAACATTATCGCCCTTCTGGATCTGTGGCGGCGCCAGGGTCCGGCGGACGGGCGGCTGAACGTCTTCACCCTCGAGGCCTTTCCCCTGACGGCGGAGGAGGCGGCGCGGGCGCTCTCGGCCTGGCCCGAGGTGGCCGACATCGCCTCGGCCCTGATCGCCGCCTGGCCCGCCGGAACGCCCGGCTTCCACCGCATCGACCTGCCCGACTTCCGCGCCACCATCGACCTCGCCGTCGGCGATGCGGCCTGGGCGCTTGAGGAGTGGCAGGGCCATGGAGGCGTGGGGGCCGACGCCTGGTTCCTGGACGGCTTCTCCCCGGCCCTGAACCCCCTGATGTGGTCCGATGCGGTCATGGACGGGATCGCGGCCCGATCGGCGCCCGGCGCCCGCGTCGCCACCTTCACCGTCGCCGGGGCCGTGCGGCGCGGCCTGTCGGAGCGGGGCTTCGCGGTCGAGAAACGCCCCGGTCACGGACGCAAGCGCGAGCGGCTCGAGGCCCGCCTTCCCGAAGCGGGGGCCGAAGCCATGGCCGAAGCGGCCGCGCCGACCGGAACGCCCGCCTCGGTCGCCGTCATCGGCGGCGGGATCGCCGGCGCCTCGGTCGCGCGCGCCCTCAAGGCCCTCGACGTCCCCGTCGTGCTGATCGAGACCGAACGGCCCGGCGCCGGGGGATCCGGCTTCCCGGCGTCACTGGTCACGCCCCGACTGGACGCCGGGGACGCCGTCATCGCCGGCCTCCACGCCCAGGCCCTGGAGCGGGCCCGCACCCTCTATGCGGCGACGCCGGGCGCGGTGATCGCCTCCGGCGTGACCCAGCTGACCCAGGCCGATCGCGACGCCGTCCGCTTCGGCAAGGTCGCGGACCAGCCCTGGTGGTCCGAGGGTGAGATGACGGTCTTCGACGGCGGCCTGCACATGGCCGGCGCCCTGACCGCCGCCCCGCGACGGATCCTCGACGCCTGGCTGGAGGACGTTCCCGTCGTGACCGGTCGGGTCGACCGGATCGAGCGGGACGGCGAGATCCTGCGCCTGGTCGACGCAACGGGCCTGATCCTGGCCGAGGCCGCGGCCGTGGCGGTGACCGCCGGCTGGGGAGCGGCCGATCTGGCGCCCGACCTGACGCTGCGCCCCGTCCGGGGTCAGGCTGACTGGGTCGAGATGGAACCGGCGCCGGAAGCCACGGCCTGGGGCGGCTATCTCGCACCGACCGGGACCGGCTTCCTGTTCGGCGCCACCCACGACCGCGACGACACCACGACCGAGGTCCGCCCCGGCGACACCGACCGCAATCGCGCCGTCCTGGCCGCCCGCCTGCCCGCGACCGCCGACCTCATCGTCGGAACCCCGACGTCGGCGCGAGCCGCGATCCGTGCGACCACCGCCGACCGCCTGCCGGTCTGCGGCGTCCTGGAGGACGGGGTCTGGATCCTGGGCGGCCTCGGCTCGCGCGGCTTCTGCGTCGCCCCCCTGCTCGGCGAACATCTGGCGGCGACGATCGCGCGCGGGTCCTCGCCTCTTCCCGCCGGCTTCGCGGCCCGTCTGTCTCCCCGGCGTCTCCGGGGCGGGTGACGCGCGTCTTGCGCCGCCCCGCTTGCGCAGCCATGGGGCGGGGCGCACAGTCGCGAACCTGTTCAAGGAGCCCCTCGTGCGTCAGTTCCTGCCGGTTCTTCTTCCCGCCCTGGCCGTCGCGGCCTGTTCCGCCCCCGGCCAGATGGCGTCCGGGACAGCCTCCGAGGCGGTCTCGGGGGTTCCGCAACGGCAGTGCTTCTTCCAGCAGCAGATCGACAACTTCCGGGCCGGGTCCTCGACGACCTTGTATGTGAAGGTGCGCGGCGGCGACGTCTATGAGGTCAACACCTCGGGCGCCTGCACCGCCCTTCAGGATGCCTTCCGCATGGCGATCGTCGCCGACGCCGGGGCCAGCCGTCTGTGTACGAACGATTGGGTGACGGTGGCGGCGCCGGATGCGAACGGCCAGGGCCAGACGTGTCGCGCCCACATCGACCGGAAGCTGACGGAGGCCGAGGTCGCGGCTCTACCGGCCCGTTCCCGTCCTTGATAGGACGGGACGGTTCCCGCGGAAGGGATGCGGCCCGGTCAGTCTGGAAGGGACTTAAGCGACCGGGCCGCCCGCCCGGACTTACTACGTCCGGACCAGAGGCAATCTAGAGGACGCGCGCCCGGCGCGCGTCCTAACTTTGGTATGGACTTGCCACTTCGGGGGTATTTCCTGCCCCCTCAGGTCGCGAAAAGGGGTCGTTTCGGGCAACCCCCTCGCCTGTCTCTCCGGCCGGTTCAGGCGGCGCGGCGCTTGCCGCCCATCAGCATCGACAGGACGGCGCCCAGGGTCTCCGGCAGATCGGGGCGGGCGACCACCTTGTCGACCATCCCCTTCTCCTGAAGATATTCGGCGCGCTGGAAGCCGGGCGGCAGTTTTTCCCGAATGGTGCTCTCGATCACCCGCGCGCCGGCGAAGCCGATCAGGGCCCCCGGCTCGGCCAGGTGGACGTCGCCCAGCATGGCGTAACTGGCGGTGACGCCGCCCGTGGTCGGATCGGTCAGGACCACGACGTAGGGCAGCTGGGCCGATTTCAGCTCCTGCACGGCCAGGGTCGAGCGGGCCATCTGCATCAGGCTGAGCGCGCCCTCCTGCATCCGGGCGCCGCCGGCGGCGGTGAAGCAGACCAGCGGAACCTCACGGGCGATGGCGGCCTGGGCGGCGGCGATGAAGGCCTCGCCCGCCGCGGTGCCCAGCGATCCGCCCATGAAGCTGAAGTCCTGGACGATGACCACGGCGGGCGTGCCGTCGATCTCGCCGAAGCCGATCATCATCGTGTCCTTGCGGCCGGCCGCCTTGCGCGCCGCGCCGAGGCGATCCTTGTAGGACTTGCCGTCCGAGAACTTGAGCGGATCCTCGGGCACGTCGGGCGTATCGATCGCCTCGAACTGGCCGTCGTCGAAGGTGTAGCGCAGCCGCTGCTCGGCGTTCAGCCGCATGTGCCGGCCCGAGGGCGTCACCCACAGGGCGGCCTCCAGGTCCGAGCGGTAGAGCATCTCGCCCGAGTCCGGATCCTTCACCCAGAGATTGTCGGGGGTCTCGTTCGTGCGGCGGCTGACGATCTTGCGCACGCCCGGGGCGAAGCGCGAGAGCCAGCCGACCTTGGGCTTGTCATTGGGGGATTTGTTATCGGCCATCGGGGGTCTCTAGACGGTTTCGCCCACGCGCGCACCCCGGACGGCGTCGCCGAGGGCCTTCACCTTCGCCAGAACGCGCGGGGCTGCCGGTTCGTTCGCGGCAAGGGCGGCGGCGACTTCCTCGACCAGCACCGAACCGACCACCACGGCGTCGGCGACGCGGGCGATCTCGGCGGCGCGCTCGGGCGTCTTGACCCCGAAGCCGACGGCGACCGGCAGGCCCGAGGCCTTGCGGACGCGCTCGACGGCGGGGGCGACGGACTGGGCCTGGGCCTCCTTCACCCCGGTCACACCGGCGACCGAGACGTAGTAGACGAAGCCCGAGGTGCGCCGCGCGATGACCTTCAGCCGGGCGTCGTCCGAGGTCGGGGTGGCCAGACGGATCAGCGACACGCCGTTCGCATCAAGGGCGTCGGAAAGCGGATCGGCCTCTTCCGGCGGGCAGTCGACGACGATCAGGCCGTCGATACCGGCGGCGGCGGCATCGCGCGCGAAGGCCTCATAGCCGTGGCTCTCGATGGGGTTCAGATAGCCCATCAGGATCACCGGGGTGTCGGCGTCGGTCTCACGGAAGGCGGCGGCGAGCGCCAGCGTGCCCTTCAACGTCAGCCCGGCCTTCAAACCGCGCTGGGCGGCGCGCTGGATAGGCGGCCCCTCGGCCATGGGGTCCGAGAAGGGGAAGCCCAGTTCGATGATGTCGGCCCCGGCGGCGGGCAGACCCTTCAGGATGTCCAGCGCCTGGTCGCGCGAGGGATCGCCGGCCATCACATAGGCGACGAAGCCGGCCCGGCCCTCGGCCTTGAGCGCGGCGAAACGGGCGTCGATACGGGCGGTGGTCATTGGGCGGGCGGTCCGGCGGGCGCCGTCGGGGCCGGACGAGCGGCGCAAAGGTCGCCCGGAATGGTGGCGAAGCCGAGGTAACCGAGCGTCGTCGGCGTCGTCGCCGTCGCGGTGTCGTAGAAGGCCTGCATCTGAAGCCCGTCGCAACCGCCGCTCGTGCGGCGCTTGACGAAGACCACGCGGTTGTTGTCGCCGGCGGCGACCAGCCAGCCCTTGCTCTCGAAGTCGGAGATATAGGTCTCGGCCAGGGCGCCCACGCCGGTCAGCAGGGCCGACACGCAGAACGCCTTGCCGTTCAGCTCGTACAGATTTCCGCAATCCGGAGCCGGGGTGGCGCCGGCCAGAACGGGCGTGTCCGTCGCCGGCTGCCCCTGCTCCGCCGGAGTTTGGGCCGACGCCATACTGGCGGACAACAGAAGCGCCGTCGCGGCGATGGTCAGGATCTTCATGTTCACAGCTCCACACCCAGATATTTCGCGACCTGGAAGATATCCTTGTCGCCCCGTCCCGACATCAGCAGCACCACATCGCCGCCCTTGCCGACTTCCTTCGCGATCTCGCCGGTGCGGGCCAGGGCGTGGGAGGGCTCCAGAGCGGGGATGATGCCCTCGAGCTTCGAACACAGCTGGAAGGCGTCCAGCGCCTCCTGATCGGTCGCCGAGCGGTATTCGGCGCGGCCGATATCGTGCAGCCAGGCATGCTCGGGCCCGATGCCCGGATAGTCGAGGCCGGCCGAGATGGAGTGACCCTCGAGGATCTGGCCGTCGTCGTCCTGGAGCAGATAGGTGCGGTTGCCGTGCAGCACGCCGGGCCGCCCGCCCTTCAGCGAGGCCGCATGATCGGGCGTGTCCAGCCCATGGCCCGCCGCCTCGACCCCGATCAGCCGCACCCCGGCGTCGTCGATGAAGGGATGGAAGGCGCCGATGGCGTTCGACCCGCCGCCGATACAGGCGACCACGGCCTCTGGCAATTTGCCCATCCGGGCCATCGACTGGCTCTTGATCTCCTTGCCAATCACCGACTGGAAGTCGCGCACCATCATCGGATAGGGGTGCATCCCGGCCGCCGTGCCGATGATGTAATAGGTGTCCTCGACATTGGTGACCCAGTCACGCATCGCCTCGTTCATCGCGTCCTTCAGGGTCGCGGCGCCGGCGGTGACGGGGAAGACCTCGGCCCCCAGAAGCTTCATGCGGAAAACGTTCGGCTGCTGCCGCTCGACATCGACCGCGCCCATATAGACGGTGCAGGGCAGGCCGAAGCGGGCGCAGACGGTCGCCGTCGCCACCCCGTGCTGGCCCGCGCCGGTCTCGGCGATGATCCGGGTTCGGCCCATACGACGGGCCAGCAGGATCTGGCCCATGCAGTTGTTGATCTTGTGCGCGCCCGTGTGGTTCAGGTCCTCGCGCTTCAGCCAGATGTTCGCCCCGCCGAAATGCTCGGTCAGGCGCTCTGCGAAATAGAGCGGGCTCTCGCGACCGACATAGTGGGTCAGGAAGCCGTCCAGCTCGGCCTGGAAGCTCGGGTCCGCCTTGGCCGCCGCATAGGCCTCGTCCAGCTGCAGCACCAGCGGCATCAGGGTCTCGGGCACGAACCGGCCGCCATAGGGACCGAAACGGCCCTCGGCGTCGGGTTGAGCGTAGGCGTTGGGCAGGATGGCGTTCACAGGCGGACCTTCGAGCGGGCAGGCGTCGGAATTACGACCGCGCCGCCTTCAGAAACGCCGCAATCAGAGCGGGGTCCTTAACACCCGGGGCGCTTTCGACGCCAGAGGACACGTCCACCAGGGGCGCGCCCGAGATCCGGATCGCCTCGGCGACGTTTTCCGGGTTCAGCCCACCCGCCAGGAACCAGGGGTTCTTGAATGCCCCACCCTTGCGAATATGGCCGGCCAGCAGGGACCAGTCGAACGACGCCCCCACCCCGCCCGGCAGATCCGCGCCCTCGGGCGGCTTGGCGTCGAACATCAGATGGTCAGCGAAAGGCGCCCACTCGTCAGCCGCGCCGAAATCCTCCGCGCTCCGGATCGGCAGGGCCTTGATGATCCCGGCTCCGGTCAGTCGCCGGACCTCCTCGGCGCGCGCGGGCGTCTCGGAGCCGTGCAGCTGGATGAAGTTCGGTCGCAGCATCAGCCCGATCTCGGTCAGCAGCCGGTCGCCCGGATCGACCACCACCGCCACCACATTCGCCCGTCGCCGCGCCCGCTCGAACAGGGAGGCGGCCTCCAGCGGCTCGAGATGGCGCGGGCTCTTCTCGAAGATCACCGCCCCGACAAAGCGCGCCCCGCCGTCCAGCGCGACGTCGAGCGTCTCGGGAGTGGTCAGGCCGCAGATCTTCACGCCGGTAGTCATGCCCCGCAGGTGCGCGGCGGGCGGTCCGAGGTCAAGAGCCCACGAAGATCGCGTCAATGCCCGCCTGATCCAGCAACCGCCATTCGCCGGGCGCCAGATCGTCGGGCAGGCGTAAGCCGCCCAGCCGCTCGCGGTGCAGGGCCTCGACGTGGTTGCCGACAGCGGCGAACATGCGGCGCACCATGTGGTAGCGGCCCTCAGTCACCGTCAGCCGGGCCTCGGTCGGCGACAGAACCTCCAGCCAGGCCGGCGCCAGCGGCTTGTCCTCGCCCTCCAGCACCAGACCGCCCTGCTCAAACAGCGCGCCCTCCGTCCCGACCAGAGGCCGGGCGAGCGTCGCGCGATAGACCTTGGCCACATGTTTCTTCGGGCTGATCACCCGGTGCAGCAGGTCGCCATCGTCGGTCAGCAGCAAGAGGCCCGAGGTCTGTTTGTCCAGCCGCCCGATGGTCGAGAGGGCCGGGTCGCGACGTTTCCAGCGCTCCGGCAGGATGTCATAGACCAGCGCCCCGTCTTCCTTGCGCGAACAGGTCATGCCCAGCGGCTTGTTCAGCAGCATGACCAGACCCGCGACCGGATCCAGCGGCTCGCCGTCGATCTCCATCCGCGACGGCAGGTCCGGCGTCACCGGAATCCGCTTCGACACATCCGTCAGATCGACGCCGTCCAGTACGATGCCCCCGACCTTGCCCAGCCGTGCGATCTCGGTCCGCGAGCCGTAGCCCATGGAGCCGAGCAGCTTGTCGACGCGGCTCGTAGGGGTCTTCATTTCACAGCTTCGAACAGCTTGTAACCGCCGCCGTCGCCGACCGGGGTCACGCGCTTGAAGGCGTCCTTCAGCTCGGCCTCATAGGGCAGGTGACGATTGGCGACGAGCCACAGGACCCCGCCCTTCTTGAGCATTTCCGCGGCCTTCCTGATGAAGGCCTGACCCAGACGCCGGTCCTCGGCGCCGCCGTCGTGGAAGGGCGGATTCATGACGATGAAGTCGAGGTTCCCCTCGCCTTCCAGCGTCCGCACGTCGGCCCAGTCGAAACTCGCGCGCGGATCCTCGACATTGCGTTTCGCGGCCTCGACTGCGCGCCGGTCGGTGTCGACCAGCTTCAGGGCCGTCACCGCGGGCGAGCGCAACACCACCGTCGACAGGGCGCCGTAGCCGCAGCCGAGGTCGGCGCCCTTGCCCTTCAGCGGCGGCAGGACCTGGGCCAGCAGGGCCGACCCGCCGTCGATCCGGTCCCAGGCGAAGATGCCGGGCTGCGACCAGGCTTCCAGACCCTCGACCAGACGCGGCGCGCCCGCCTCGATGGCCGCTTCGATCCCGGTCATGCTCTCCGGTTTGATGACCACGCAGCGGCGGTGATGCGCCTTGGCCGTCTCGCCGATCTCAACGCCGAAGGCCTCCAGTTCTTTCTTCAGGCGCGAGCCACCCTTGTCCTTGGGGGCCATGACGTCCAGCCGCCCGCCGACCTTCAACGCCTTGAGCGCCAGCGCCAGGGTGTAGCGCCGTTCCAGCACGCCGGGCGGGGCATAGATCATGATCTCGTCGGCCGAGCCGGGCTCAAGGCTTTCCAGCGGGGTCGAGCCGGGGATCAGGGGCGAGGTTTGGGTCGCGGCGCCGGGCGGATCGAAGACCAGCGGCGGCCGTCCATAGAGGATCGTGTTCATCGCGGCGCCTATAGCCGGTTCCGCCTCGAACAGGAAACCTCAGCCCTCAGCCAGCAGCGCCTCGACCTCGTCGCGCGTCGGCAGGGACGGCTGGGCCCCGGCCCGGGTGGCGGCGACGGCCCCGGCGGCGCAGGCGAACTTCAGCGCCTCCGCCGGCTCCATCCCGTCCAGCAGGGCCACGGTGATGGCGCCCACGAAGGCGTCGCCCGCGCCGGTGGCGTCCACCGCCGTGATCTTCGGCGGACTGGCCCAGGCGATCTTGACCCCGCGCTGGTACATCTCGGCCCCGCGCGCGCCTTGGGTGATCACCACCCGGCCGCCGCCGTGATGCAGCAGGTCGCCGTAGAAGGCGGCCTCCCCCTCATTGACCACGATCAGGTCGGCGCGGCGCAGCAGGGCCTCCGACACCGGCGCCGCCGGGGCCAGGTTGGCGCAGACGAAGCCGACGGCGCGGCCGACAGCGGCCTCCACCGTCGCGATCGGCAGCTCCAACTGGACGATCAGCGGCCCCTCGATCCGGGCGGGCAGCTGTTCGGGCGTAACCATGTGGTTGGCGCCCGCCGCGACCACGATCTGGTTCTCGCCCGACGGATCGACGGCGATCAGGGCGACGCCGGTCGGGGCGGCGATATCGACCTCGACCCCCGCCAGATCGACTCCGAAATCCTCCATCAGGGCCAGGGCCACGCCCGCCATGCCGTCGTCGCCGACGCGGCCGATCAGGGCGACTTCGGCGCCCAGCTTCTCGGCCGCCAGAGCCTGATTGGCGCCCTTGCCGCCCGGATGGCGCATCAGGGTCGCGCCCGTGACCGTCTCACCCGGCGCCGGCAGGCTGGGGGCGGAGGCGACGAAGTCGAGGTTGATCGAGCCGACGACGGTGATGTTCATCCGACGGCCTTTCGCGACGGGGCGGCGCCTTTCAGCGTCGCCGTGATCAGGTCGAACACCCCCTGCCCGTTCGCTTGCGTCGCCCAGTGATGTCGCGCGGTCGCGGGGTCGATGCGGAACTCCACCGCCGTATGGCCGCGGGTCAGGTCGGACGCGGTCTCGACCTCGATCCGGCAGGGCCGGGTCTCGAACAGTTCGGGCTTGAGCAGCCAGGCGACGGTGCAGGGGTCATGCAGCGGCGCCGCATCCCAACCGACGACGGTCCGCTCGATCCGCTGGGAGAAGCGCAGCATGGAGGCCGTGGCGTCGGCGGCCGGTGTGCCGATGGCCTCGATGGCGGCGATCCTGTCCTCGGTCGCGCGCACCTGATGGGTGGCGTCCAGACCCATGACGATCATCTCGCAGCCCGAGGCGAAGACCTCGGCCGCCGCATCCGGGTCGGCCCAGATGTTGAACTCGGCCGAGGCGGTGATGTTGCCGCCTTCACTGCGCGCGCCGCCCATGACGACGACACAGCCGACATGGGCGGCCAGCCCGGGCTCCTTGCGCATGGCCAGGGCGACATTGGTCATCGGCCCCATGACCGACAGGGCGACTTCACCCGCCGGCCGGCTCATGACCAGATCGATGATGGCGTCGACCGCATGCCCCTTAGCCACGGGCGCCTCGGGTTCGAAGGCGGTCAGGTCGCCGGTCCCTTCCAGTCCATGGAACTCGCCCGCCCCGGCCGGTTCGCGCACCAGAGGCCGCTCGGCGCCCGCGAACACCGGCACATCCCCGCGCCCGGCGATCTGGCGCATGATCCGGGCGTTGCGCGCCGTCGCCGTCACCGGGACATTGCCGCCCACCGTGGTCACCGCCAGCAGCTCCAGCCCGGGCGCGGCGAAGGCGAGGAACAACCCCACGGCGTCATCCACCCCGGGGTCGCAATCGATAATCAGGCTACGCGTCGTCATCGCGACAGGTTTGGCGAGGGTCGGGGCGAAGGGCAAGCCTCGCCTTTTCCCTAGCCTGCGCGGCTCTGCAGCGTCTGGATCTGGTCGAACACCCGGCGGGCGTTCTCGATGCCGATGAAGCGGGCCGTCGGGTCAAGGCTGGGCACCCACTGGCCGACGTTGGCGCGACGGAAGAGGTTGAAGCCGATCTCCTGTCCGAAGACGATGGAGCCACGATCGCCCATGCCGGCCTTGAACCGCACCTGCGCGCCCCGCGTCAGATCCACGACGACCAGATCGCTGCCCAGACCCGCAAAGGCCGGGCGACGATGGATAACCGCTCTTCGATCGGTCAGCAGATAGTCGGTCCGGGCGCGGACCCAGATGTCCTGAACGAAACGGCCGACGCTCATATAGACGCCGACCACGACGAACAGACAGGGCATCAGGGTGAAGAGCGAGAACGGCATGGACCAGATCGCCTGGCCGCCGATGAAGACCGCCATTCCGGCCCAGATGAAGCTGAACGGCACCAGGAAGATGTCGATCGGCGCGAACCTCAGCCCCTGCTGCGGCTTGCCCGACCAGAGCACCTTCTCTCCGGCCAGCAGATAGCTGCGAATGTCGTCGGCCATGATGTCCCCCCGGACCTGTTAAGCTCAGCGGCAGGCCTTGACGCAAGCCCCGGCCAGCACCTCGGCGGAATCCACCAGCGGAACCGTCACCTCGGCCGCGCTCAGCAGCAACGGCACCTCGGTGCAGCCGGCGATGACCACCTCGGCCCCACGCGCGACCAGGGCCGCCGCCAGCTGGGCCATGCGCGTCCGCGCCGCCTCGCCCATGTCGCCCGCCTTGACCCCATAGACCCGGGCCATGAAGGTCTCGCGGTCGGCGCCGTCCAGCACCACCGGTTCGATCCCCGCCGCCGTCAGGGCCGCCGTATAGAGGGCCTCGCCGCCGGGCGTGGCGAGGATGCCCGCCCGCCTTGCTCCCGTCGCCACGACGGCCGCCGTCGTCTCGGCGATCATGTCGATAAAGGGCAGGCCCGCCGCCCGGATGCCGGCGCCTTGAGCGTGCGCCGTATTGCACGGCATGGCGATGACCTCGGCGCCCGCGTCCCTCAGCCGCGCCGCCATCTCGCCCAGCACCGCCTCGGCCTGATCCGGCGTCCTGTTCCGGTCCGGCACCTGGGGGTTCATGTCCATCAGGACGCGGATGTGGTCGGCGTCGCCCTCGGCCGGGGTCAGGGCCTGGACCCGCGCCAGAAACGCCACCGTCGCCGCCGGCCCCATGCCGCCGAGAACGCCCAGCACCTTCATTACAGCGAACCCTCGATCTCGCCCTGATAGCCGAACAGGCCCTGCGCTCCGCCGGTGTGCAGGAAGACCACGGTTTCGTTCTCGAACCGGCCGGCGCGGGCCAGGGCGATCAGCCCCTTCATCGCCTTGCCGGTATAGACGGGGTCCAGGACGATGCCGTCGGTGCGGGCAGCCAGCTTGAGCGCCTCGATCACCGCCTCGTCGACCAGACCATAGCCCGCGCCGACATAGTCGCAGTCTGCGACGACCATCCCGTCGGTCACGGCGTCCGGACGGCCCAGCAGCACCGCCGTCTCCTTCGCCAGCTTCAGGACATTGGCCTCCTGCTTCTCCTTCGGCGCCCGGACCCCGATGCCCAGCACAGGGATGTCCGCGCCCATGACCGCCAGACCGGCGACCAGACCCGCATGGGTCCCGGCGCTGCCCGTCGCCGTCACGATCCGGTCGATCGGCATGTCCAGCTCATCGGCCTGGACCACGATCTCGCGCGCGCAGTCGGCGTAGCCCAGCGCCCCGATCGGGTTGGAGCCGCCGCCCGGGATGACATAGGGCTTGCCGCCGCGCTTCCTCACCGCCTCGGCCGAGATCTCCAGCTCGGCGACCATGTCCGAGCCGCCCGGCACGGTGCGGATCTGGGCGTCAAACAGCCGGTCCAGCAGGACGTTGCCGTTGCGGGTGTAGTCGGTCGCCTTCGACCCCGTCCGCTCTTCCAGAATGATCTCGCACTTGAGCCCGTGGGCCGCCGCGGCCGCCGCGGTCTGGCGCACATGGTTGGACTGGACCGCGCCCTGGGTCACCAGCGTATCCGCCCCCTGTTCGAAGGCGTCGCCGAGCAGGAATTCGAGCTTCCGCGTCTTGTTGCCGCCGCCGGCCAGGCCGGTGCAGTCGTCGCGCTTGATCCACAGTTCGACGCCCAGAGCCTCGGACAGGCGCGGCAGGGGCTCCAGCGGCGTGGGCAGATGGGCCAGTCGGACGCGGGGGAAGCGGGCGAGGTGCATGAGGGGGGCTCCGGTTTGCGAAACCCTCCTACGCCGCCGATGCGGCGGCGCCCAGACGACTGAGGGAAGACGCCTAAGCCGCCTCGGCGTGCTGCAGGTCGACCGCCGCCTTCAGCGCCTCGACGATCAGGGCCGCCGAGGGGAAGTCGGACGCCATCAGCTCTTCCAGCACCGGCGCCGCCTCGGGCGTCACCACCGCATTGGCCATGGCCCACCGCCCGAACTCGCGCGTGGCGATGTTCTCGCGCTCCAGCAGCTTGATGTCCTTGTGGCGCGGGTCCCGTTCCAGCCGGCGCAGCAGGCCGTCCAGGGTCGTCGCCGCCCCCTCGACCACCTGGACATAGCGCCCGCCGTGGGCGGCCAGCGCCCCGGTCAGCTCATCGCGGTCGTTGTTGCGTTGGCTCTCGCCGAGGATGGAAACAAGGTTCAGGAGGGAGGTCGTGCTGCCGGTGGCGGTACTGCGATACACCAGTCGCTGGAGCGTCTTTGTCATGGCGTTCCCGGGGGATGGAAGCGAAGCGGTTTACTAGGAAACGACCATTTCCTGTAAACGTTTCCAAACTCATAAGGCCCTGAACGGAAACGAAAATCTCACAACCCTCGCTTGCGGGCCAATGAAATTCGCCTTAAACGCGCCACAATTGGCCGCCGCACCACCTCCCCGATTACCTGAACCTCGCCGGTTGAGCCCGGCGCCCGATTGCCCTAGGGTCATCGCGTTCTCCCGGGGGCGGCATTCGAGCCGCTGAGATTGAGGTAGCCCTCTGACCGGCCGAACCTGATCCGGGTCATGCCGGCGAAGGGATGAGTACGCTTCCGGTCCGCACGCCACAGGACCAATTTCATTCCCCGCGCCGGCGCAGCCCTCAACACCTGAGGCCGCCATGAACATTCAAGTCACCCCGCCCGCGCTCCCGGAAGAGCCGAACGTCGAACTGGCTCTGAAAGACGCCCGCGAACAGGTGATGGCGGAGACCGGGACCATCCCGACCGGCGAGCGCGCCGGGTCGAAGAAGGTCTATGTCTCGGGCGAGCTCTTCCCCGACATCCGCGTCCCCTTCCGCGAGGTCGCCGTCCACCCGAGCGCCAACGAGCCGCCGGTGACCATCTATGACAGCTCCGGCCCCTACACCGACCCGACCGTCACGATCGACATCAAAAAGGGCCTGCCGCTGGTGAAGACCAGCTGGCAGCTGGACCGCGGCGACATCGCCCCGGTCGAGAACCCCCGCGAGGTCAAACCCGAGGACAACGGCCACGCCTCGGGCCGCCACCTCGCCCCGCGCTTCGACGTCTCGAACCACAAGGTGTTCAAGGGCGTCGAGGGCCGCCCGGTCACCCAGTACGAATACGCCAGGGCCGGCATCATCACGCCCGAGATGGAATATGTCGCCATCCGCGAGAACCTGCGCCGCGAGCAGAACGCCCCCTGCATCCGCGACGGCGAGGACTTCGGCGCCGCGATCCCCGACTTCGTGACCCCGGAGTTCGTGCGTCAGGAGATCGCCCGCGGCCGGGCCATCATCCCGCACAACATCAACCACCCCGAGGTCGAGCCGATGATCATCGGCCGCAACTTCCTGGTGAAGATCAACGCCAACATCGGCAACTCGGCGGTCCTCAGCTCGGTGGACGACGAGGTCGACAAACTGGTCTGGGCCACCCGCTGGGGCGCCGACAACGTCATGGACCTGTCGACCGGCCGCAACATCCACAACATCCGCGACTGGATCATCCGCAACTCGTCCGTCCCCATCGGCACCGTGCCGATCTATCAGGCGCTGGAGAAGGTCAACGGCATCGCCGAGGACCTGACCTGGGAGGTCTATCGCGACACCCTGATCGAGCAGTGCGAACAGGGCGTCGACTATTTCACCATCCACGCCGGCGTCCGCCTGCCCTTCATCCCGATGACGGCCAAACGGGTCACCGGCATCGTCAGCCGCGGCGGCTCGATCATGGCCAAATGGTGCCTGAGCCACCACAGGGAGAGCTTCCTCTACGAGCATTTCGAAGAGATCTGCGACATCATGCGGGCCTACGACGTGTCGTTCAGCCTCGGCGACGGCCTGCGTCCCGGCTCGATCGCCGACGCCAATGACGAGGCCCAGTTCGCCGAGCTGCGCACCCTGGGCGAGCTGACGAAGATCGCCTGGGCGAAGGGCTGTCAGGTGATGATCGAGGGCCCGGGCCACGTCCCGATGCACAAGATCAAGGCGAACATGGATGAGCAGCTCAAACACTGCCACGAGGCGCCCTTCTATACGCTTGGCCCGCTGACCACCGACATCGCCCCCGGCTATGACCACATCACCTCGGCCATCGGCGCGGCCATGATCGGCTGGTTCGGCACGGCCATGCTCTGCTACGTCACGCCCAAGGAGCACCTCGGCCTGCCCGACCGTCAGGACGTCAAGGATGGCGTCATCACCTACAAGATCGCCGCCCACGCCGCCGACCTGGCCAAGGGCCACCCGGCCGCCCGCCTGCACGACGACGCCCTGTCACGCGCCCGGTTCGAGTTCCGCTGGGAAGACCAGTTCAACCTCGGCCTCGACCCCGAAACGGCCCGCAAATACCACGACGAGACCCTCCCGAAAGAAGCCCACAAGACCGCCCACTTCTGCTCCATGTGCGGCCCGAAATTCTGCTCGATGAAGATCAGCCAGGACATCCGCCGGGATGCCCAGGCGCAGAATGATGCGGGGGCGAGCCTGGAAGCGGCCGAGGCCGGGATGGCGGAGATGTCGGCGAAGTTCCGCGCCGGGGGCGGGGTGGTGGAGGTGAAGGTGTGAGCACAACCTGACGCTTTACCTCCCGGACAAAATGGCTAACGCTCCCGCTTAGGGGAGGTGCCTATGGCTGGAACAATTGAGATTCGGAACCTACGGAACATAGCGAAGCTGCGCTTCGAAGTTCCTGACCGAGGGGTATGGCTTCTGACCGCCGGCAATGGCGCTGGTAAGACCTCACTCTTGGCCTGCATCCGACGGATCGGTTACCCAAACGCGTTTCCGGTCCACTTTCCGAGTTCATTGAGGTCCACTCGCTTAGACAATCACGCTCAAGGCAGCGTTACCTACGAGATTAATGGGGATACCGTCGAATACGCTTATCGAGGCGAGCGGTGGACACCTCGCCCCCGAAGCAACGCCACCCTACTTGCCCGATTTGGCTACCCCTCGGTCACGTACATGGGCGCCACGGGCGACAGGACGACCTAAGGACCGTAAACCTTGCAAGAGGCGTGGGAAACGACGCCTTCGTCCTGTTAACAGGCGGAAACCCCACGTCCTACCACTCTGAAAAACATTTCAGCTTGGGCGAGCTTTGCGTGCTAAAGCTCCTTAAGCTTGTCCATTCCGTTCAGAATAACAGCATGATCATTGTGGACGAGTTAGAAATGGCTCTTCACCCCAAGGCACAAATTAGACTTCTTGAGTATTTAACAGAGCAGTCAAATCAAAAACGACTGACGGTTTTATTTTCAACACATTCCGTGACTTTACTGAAGGTAGCAGATCGTCGACGCATTATATATCTCGATCGCCAAGATGATGGAGAGATTGTTCCTATCGTCGGCTGCTACCCCACTTACGCCATCGGAAACATCGCTTACGACGAGGAGACAATTCCTGACGGGGTCGCTTACGTTGAGGACCTGTTCGCAAAGGATATAGTTTCGGGATATTTAGATCAGTATCTTGAAGAACGTTTTGAAGATCCGAGCGTTAGACCTACAGTAAAAGTCCTTCCAGTCGGGGGATTTAAGGAGGTAGTGGCATTTCTCGATCAGAACAGGGCCGTCCTTCCAGATAGGTGTCGACAACAAGCGCTATTGGACGGAGATGTGGCGCAGGAAACGCTCGTGGCTTGGCGCGCCAATCACAATCCTCGTCTTGCCAAGTTTGACCGGCTGGCCAACCACATCGCCTATCTGCCTTGGGCTCCTGAAGTTGGCCTGATCGCGTATATGAGAACCAATCTAGCGGCCGTTGAGCAGGGGTTGCGTGTCCGCATGCGAGACAACCAAATCCGCTTGGGGGCATCAATTGCGGCATTCGACGAAAATCTAGCGGGAGGCCCCCTCCGCAGGTCGGCGAAGGATGCCGTAGAGCGGGTTCTCGAATATCTGAGTCAACGGACGGGCCGGTCCACTGACGCGGTTCAAGATGAGCTGTGCCGAGAGTTCGCTAAACTTTCTTGGCGTGAGTTCCGCGCAGATCTTATCCCGCTCCTAGTGCGAGTGACTGGTTAGGGACACATACCACTCTCGTTCCCCGTCCCTAGCAGTGGCTGGAAAGCCGCTTTCCACTAGCGCTTACTGCAAGAGCCAGCGGTGAGCCCCCTCCACCGCTTCGCGGTCCCCCTCCCCCGTTGGGGGAGGATTGCGACCTCGACCCGCTCCAGCCATCACAATACCCCCTCCCCAATCCCAACGATTTCCCGGGTTTCCGCCTTTCTCACCCGCCCCAATCAAGCACGCCCGAAAACCCGCCTATAATGCTCGCGTCCTGTCGTCAGGGGGCTCGCTCGGCCGGCGATCCGAAGCGGCGGCGGGAACGGAGGGAGTGGGCGCGACCTGGCGGCGGAGACGCCGAAGGGGACGCGAAGTCGAGCCGGTGCGAGTCCGGCAGGCTCAGGGGCGGGGAGGAGTACCCGTACCGGTCCGGCAGGAGGTCGTCGCCTCCGCCGCCCACGGCGCGCAGACGGGGCGTTCGTTAAGAGCGAAGCCAGGCCCTCGGCGCAGTCGAAAACCGTCCGTGCGGAGCGATCTGTCTTTGCCGAAAAACACATAACCCCACGGTCCCGGGCGAAGGCCCGTCGCTCCGCCCAGCCCCCACCAGGATGGGCCCCCGACAGCTTCAGCGCATGGCGTGTGAGGGCGATTATTTGTGCCTTCTCCCCTTGCGGGAGAAGGTGGCGCGCGGAGCGCGACGGATGAGGGGTCACACAGGCCCGTCAGGAGAGGAATATCCGAATGCGTGGGACGTCAAACGTCGGCGCAACCCCTCATCCGCCCCTCCGGGGCACCTTCTCCCGCAAGGGGGGAAGGAAGCGGAGTTCCATGCTATCCTCCCGCCCATGAGCAATGTCTTCGATCGCGAAGCCCGATCCCGCGCCCGAGGGGCCGTTCCCGGCCACGCGCCGCCGACGCGCACTCTGCGCAAGGTCTCGGCGGAATCCGGAGCTCTGGGCGCAGGCGCGGTCGGGGCGGGCGCCGTCGGGACCCTCGGTCTGGGCAGTCTGATGGTCGGGGCCATGGCGATCGGGGCGCTGGCCATCGGTCGGCTGAGCGTCAAACGCGGCCGGTTCGAGCGGCTGCACATCGGCGAACTGACCGTCGACCGCCTGCGCCTCGGCCGCATCGAACCTCTGGACCACGACTGAACAGGCCCCGACTAAGTATGAGCTTCACCGGCTTCGCCGCCGCCGACCTGGCCTTTCTGACCGGTCTGGCCGCCAACAACGACCGCGACTGGTTCACCGCCCACCGCGCCGCCTATGACGAGGGGCTGAAGCCCGGGCTGGCGGCCCTGATCGACGATCTGAATCCCCTGCTGGCGGCGCGCGGCATCCCCCTGCGCGGCGATGCTAAGAAGAGCCAGTTCCGCATTCACCGCGACGTGCGCTTCTCCAACGACAAACGTCCGTACAAGGTCCATGTCGCCGCCACCGTCAGCCGCACCGGCCCCGACGGCGAATGGCGCAAGATGTCGCCGGGCATGGTCTATATCCATATCGAGCCCGAGGGCGGCTCGCGGGCGCCGGTTCCGGACTTCGATCCCGACAGCATCGACCCTCTGGATCCCGCCACCCTGCCCTCGGCGCGCGGCGCGGTCGTCGCGGCCAAACCGGAGACCGAGGAGGACAGCTATTCCGGCTCCGGCCCCTTCGTGGCCGCCGGCTTCTGGCTGTCGGAACGGCCCAATATCGACGCCGTCCGCCGCGCCATGGTCGCCAATCCGGCGGCGTATTTCGCCATGGTCGAGGCGCTGGAAAAGGCGGGTCTCGAACTCGCGCCCGGCGATCCGGTCAAGAAGACGCCCCGTGACTTCGCCGATCACGCCGGCGGCCCGCTCGACCCCGCCCTGAAGCGCACCCGCTGGATCGTCCGCCGTCGGCTGACCGGCGCCGAGATCGGCTCGGACCGCCTGCCCGCCGTCATCGCCGCCTTCGCCGCCGACGCCCGCCCCCTGCTGGAGTTCGGCTGGAAGGCGCTCGGGAATGCGGCGACATGACCCGCAGTTGTGACTTGCGTCCGGCTCCCGCCTGGCCGAGGCTGGCCAGCACAGGTTTGAACCGTCGCAACGGAGACCGCCCATGCTGCCCCTGATGCTGATGCTGCTCGCCGCGCCCCTGCCGCAGACGGCGTCCCGGCCTGCGCCCCCGGCCGAACCGCCGGTCGCGCCCACCGTCCGGATCGATGCCGATGATGTCCTGCCCGGCGTTGTCCGGTCGCAGGGGACCGCCCGAAGCGACTGCAGGAACGGCGAACTCCAGCGGGCCGACACCCCCTCGACCGAGCGGCCGTCGGGTCCCGTCCAGACCGATCTGATGTTCCGTCAGGGCGATCCGGTGCAGATGACCCTGCTGCTCGAGCGCCGCGTCGGCCAGTGCTCCGTGCCGATCTCCTACGACGTCGCGCCCGACGGCCGCCTGCCGAGCTTCCCGGCGCGCGCCGACTGATCAGATCAGGGCCGCGACGACGGCCTCGATCCGTTTCCGGATATCCGGCACGGCGATGGTCTCCCAGAAGGCCGCGCGGGCCGGGGGACCGAGGACGAACAGGCCAGCGTCCGGCGTCCCGTCGGCGTTGAGCACCCGCCCCGCGGCGTCCAGCTCGAGCCCCAGCCGCAGCGGATCCATCCGCGCCCGGCCGCTCTCGATCAGGGGCGCGGTCAGCGGATCGGTCGCCGCCGAATGGGCCGGACCGGTGCAGTCGATCATCCATGCGGCGGTCAGGGGCTGAGCCAATCCTCCCCCACGCGGAGACCAGTGGACCGTCACGCCGTCCGGGCCGCTCTCGACCCGTCCCAACCGACCGGCCAGAACGGTCAGCCGCCCCCCAGCCTTCAGCGCATCGAGGGCATGGCCGATCCGGGCCGCGATCCGGTGGCGATGCACGTCCCACCAGGGCCGCAGATGTCGGACCATCCGGGCGCGCTGGTCCGGCGTGGCGGCGATCCAGAGATCCGCCGTGATCGGACGATAGGCCTCCATCACACAGCGCCAGCAGCCCTGCCGGGCCAGTTCGCGCACCGCCTTCAACCGCTGTGACAGCGGTCCGCTGAGCGCCTCGGCCGGCAAGGGCGTCGGCGTGTCCGGAAACAGATTATGCGGCCGGGGCGTCAGCCCCCGCCGCGACAGGGCCGTCGCCTTGCCGGTCCAGCCGCGCGCGACCAGCACCTGCACCATATCGACCATGGTCAGGCCCGTGCCCACGATGATGACGTCGTCCTCGGGGCCGATCCGGTCCAGCGCTCCGGGCGCCCACGGATCGCCGATGACCCGCTCGCCCCGGGCGTCACCCGCGTTGGGCGCCGGATTGCCGGTGCACAGGACGACCGTATCGGTCTCCACCGTCTCTCCATCCGACAGGGTCAGACCGGAAGGCGTCACGGCGGCGACCATGCCCACGCGGCGTTCGATCCGACCCGGATGCGCGGCCTCCACCGCCGCCAGCCGGGCGCGGACATAGTCGCCATAGACCTTGCGAGGGGCGAAGTCGGAGGCGTCGGCCAGCTCGGGCCGGTTCGCCTTCAGCCAGTCGACGAAGTCGTCGGGTTGGCCCTCGACCGCCGTCATCCGGTTGGACCGGACATTGAGCAGATGCCCCTCGAACGGGGTCGAATAGGCGACGCCGAGGCCGACCTCGGGCGTGGCGCCGATCAGGACAGAGGACAGGCCGCTCTCGGCCAGACGCGCGGCCAGCATGGCGCCGGAAAACCCGCCGCCGACAATCGCGATCCGCTTCACAGACTCAGTCACGACCGCTCCGACACATGACGCGGTTCTGGACCGGGTCGCCTGCGGCGTCAAACCGCAGGCTCCGGATCACGATCTAGATTTCCTGATTGTAGTCGGTGACGCCGTGGGCGGCGAGGCGCGGCTTCATCTCCTGACGGAACAGGTCGCGCATGTCGTCGGCCGAGCGCATGCTCTCGACCACCACGACCATCTCCGGCTTGTTCGAGGAGGCGCGGATCAGGACCCAGGAGCCGTCTTCCAGATGGACGCGGGCGCCGTTGACGGTGATCACCTCGACGATCTTGCGGCCCAGGATCGAACCGCCCGCGGCGAACAGGGCCTCGTATTCGGCGACCAGCTTTTCGAGGACCTGATACTTGGTCTCGTCCGAACAGTGCGGCGACATCGTCAGCGAGGTCCAGGCGTCCGGCAGGGCCGTCTTCAGCTCCGACAGGCTCTTGCCCGGGTTGCGGTCCAGCATGGCCAGAACGGCGCCGGCGGCGACGATGCCGTCGTCATAGCCGTGGCCCAGCGGCCCCGAGAGGAAGAAGTGGCCCGACTTCTCGAACCCGGCCAGGGCGCCCAGTTCGGCGGTCTTGCGCTTGATGTAGGAGTGGCCTGTCTTCCAGTAGACCGTCGTGGCGCCGTTGGCCTTGAGCACCTCGTCGGTCTTGTAGAGGCCCGTCGACTTCACATCGACCACGAAGGTCGCGTCCTTGTGCAAGACCGACAGGTCGCGGGCCAGCATGAGGCCGATCTTGTCGGCGAAGATCTCCTCGCCCGTGTCGTCTACGACGCCGCAACGGTCGCCGTCGCCGTCGAAACCAAGGGCCAGGTCGGCACCCGTCTCCTTCACCTTCTCGGCCATCTGGACCAGCATGGCGTGGTCTTCCGGGTTCGGATTGTATTTGGGGAAGGTATAGTCGAGTGACGTATCCATCTCGATCACCTCGCACCCCATCAGGCGCAGTGCCTGAGGCGCGAAGACGCCGGCGGTGCCGTTGCCGCAGGCGCAGACGACCTTGAGCGGACGGGCCAACTTCGTCTTGGCGGCGACGTCGGCGATATATTGCTCGCGGAAGCCCTCGATGCGTTCCAGCCGGCCGCCGGGACGCGAGACGCCCTGACCTTCCAGCACCAGGGTCTTCAGTCGGCCCATCTCGTCGGGACCGAAGGTCAGGGGCGGCTGGGCGCCCATCTTGACCCCCGTCCAGCCGTTCTCGTTGTGCGAGGCGGTGACCATCGCGACGCAGGGCGCGTTCAGGGCGAACTGGCCGTAGTAGGCCATCGGCGACAGGGCCAGACCGATGTCCAGCACCTCCATCCCGCCGTCCAGCAGACCCAGGATCAGGGCTTGTTTGACGCTGAGCGAATAGGACCGGAAGTCGTGGCCGACGACGATGCGCGGCTGCACCCCGATCTCGTGGACATAGGTGGCCAGGCCCAGGCCCAGGGCCTGGATGCCCAGCAGGTTGATTTCCTTCTCCAGGATCCAGCGCGCGTCGTATTCGCGGAACCCGGTCGGCTTGACCAGAGGCGTAACCTCATAATCGGCCGTGTTCGGAACCAGATCCTGGCGGGGCTTCAACATGCGAGAGTCCTGGGGAGGATGATCAGGGCCAGACGAGCGCCACCGCCGTCATGGCCGCCGCGATCACAACGGCCAGGGCGAAGAACAATCGGTCGGACATGATCAGACCTAATAGAGGCGGCCCGCGCGGGGAACAACCGGGATCGCCTTCCGCGTATCACGGTTCATCATTCCGTCACGGTCCCGGCTTGACCCCTGAAGGGTCGCGTCCTAGGCCGAGGGTCCAGAAAATTCCCAACCGCGCCGCCGGCTCCCTTCCGGTGCGACGCCGGAGCCGACCATGCCTCGTCTGATCCTTCTTCGTCACGGCCAGAGCCAGTGGAACCTCGAGAACCGCTTCACCGGCTGGGTCGATGTCGATCTGACGGCGGAGGGCGAGGCCCAGGCGCGGCGCGGTGGCGAACTGATCGCCGAGGCCAGCTTCACCCCGGCGGTGATGTTCACCTCGGTCCTGACCCGGGCCAAGCGCACCGGCGCCATCGCCCTGCAGGCCGCGGGCCTCAAGGACGTGCCGACGATCGAGGACTGGCGGCTGAACGAGCGCCACTACGGCGGCCTGACCGGGCTCGACAAGGCCGAGACGGCGAAGCTGCACGGCGACGACCAGGTCAAGGTTTGGCGCCGCAGCTATGACGTCCCGCCGCCGCCCCTGGCCCCCGGCGGCGAATGGGACTTCACCGCCGACCCCCGCTACGCCGGTCAGGACATTCCGGACACCGAAAGCCTGAAGACCACGCTGGATCGCGTGCTGCCCTATTGGGACAGCGCCATCGCCCCGCGCCTGAAGGCGGGGGAGGACGTGCTGATCGCCGCCCACGGCAATTCGCTGCGCGCCATCGTCAAACACCTGTTCGACGTGCCGGACGACCAGATCGTCGGGGTCGAGATCCCGACCGGCAATCCGCTGGAGATCGATCTGGACGCTGATCTGAAGCCGGTTTCGGCGCGCTATCTGGATGCGGGACGGGCCGAAAGCCTGCCGGCCATCGCGTGAGCACGCCCGAAGCAGAAGACTCCCGGTTCATGGCTCGGGCCATCGAACTGGCCATGGGGCGAATGGGCGAGACCTGGCCCAACCCGGCGGTCGGCTGCATCATCGTCAAGGATGGGCAGGTGCTCTCGGAGTCCGCAACGGCGCCGGGTGGACGCCCCCACGCCGAGGAACAGGCCGTCCCCGCCGCCGGCCCGAACGTCGCCGGATCGACCGCCTATGTGACGCTGGAGCCGTGCGGGGCGCGGTCTTCGGGCCGCCAGTCCTGCGCCCACTATCTGGCCGAGGCCGGGGTGGCGCGGGTCGTCGTCGCCTGCCTGGACCCCTCCCCCTTCGCCTCGGGCCGAGGCACGGAGCGGCTGCGTCAGGCCGGACTGATCGTCGAGACCGGCCTCATGTGCGACGAGGGCAAGGTGCTGTGCGAAGGCTTCCTGCACCGTCTGGAGACTGGCCGACCCATGGTCCGGATCAGCCAGGACGGCCAAGGGTTCGACGCCCGCTTCGTCGCCTCCCCGCGGGCCGACCTGGTCACCGAACTAAAGCGCTTGGGCGAGGCGGGCTATACCCGGCTGTGGACCGGCCCCGGCGAACTGGCCGACGCCCTCGCCGAGCAAGGACTCCTCACCGCCTGACGAGTCAGGCGGCTGGCGAAACCCCCGTTTTCGCAAGGCTTCCTTAAACGCGACGGGTCGATAGTGGCCGGATGGGAGCCCCCGAGGAAAAGCTGCGCAAGCGGATCAGCCAGCAAGAGCTGAACGTCATCTGCGCCCGACATGACCGCCTTTGGCAGGCGCGTCCGGGCGGAGCGCGCGCCGTCTTCGCCTGGATGGACCTGTCGGGCCTGGACCTCAGCGGCCGCAACCTGACCGACGCCGACTTCTCCGCGGCCGAGATGACCGGCTGCGACCTGACCGGCGCCAAACTGGACAACGCCACCTTCTTCGGCACCGACATGCAGGAGGCGATCCTGGTCGACGCCAGCCTGAGGCGAGCGGACCTGCGCGGCGCCTGTCTGCGCGGCGCCGATCTGTCGGGCGCCGACCTGTTCGAAGCCGATTTGCGCGAAGGCACCCTGGCGACCGCCGACGCGAAAGACGGCTTCCGCGTCGTCGAGCCCAAGAAGCGCAACGAGACCCAGGCCCAGGGCGCCTGCCTGGCCGGCGCCAATCTGCAGCGTTCTCGCCTGTCCGGCATCGCCGCCCAGGCGGCCGACTTCTCCGACGCCATCATGACCGGCTGCAAGCTGGTGCGCGCCAATCTGAAATCCGCCAACTTCCGCGGCGCCGACCTCGCCGGAGCCGATCTGTCGGGCGCCGACCTGACCGGGGCCGACCTGCGCGATGCGGTCCTCGTCGGCGTCACCGCCTCCATGTGGCGCACCGACGGCGCCAATCTGGACGGCGCCCTGACCGACAAGGGTTCGGCCTGCGCCTCCGTCGCCAAGATGCCCGCCGCCGACATGCTGCACGACCACGCCGTCTGGTGCGAGACCGGCGGCGCCCAGGGCCAGCCCTCGGTCTTCGACGGCGTCGACCTGCGTCCGCTGGGCTCGATCACCGGCCTGAACCTGACGGCCCTGTCGGCCAAGGGCGCGGTCTTCTACGGCCTCGACATGGAGGGGGTTCAGCTTCAGGGCGCCCAGCTTCAGGGAGCGGACCTGCGTTCGACCCGGCTGCGCCGCGCCGACCTGCGCGGCGCCCGGCTGAACGGCGCGCGACTGGGCGGCGCCGATCTGCGCGAGGCCCAGCTGGGGCCGTTGATGCTGGGGCCGGAACGCCTGTTGCCCGCCGACCTGACCGGCGCCTCCCTCCGGGGCGCGGACCTGTCCGGCGCCGATCTGCGCCGCGCCGTCTTCTGCGAGGCCGACCTCAGCCGCGCCAGCCTGCACGGCGCCCAGACCCGCCTCGCCGACTTCACGGGCGCGATCCTGACGGCCGCGCGCGGCTATGATCCCAAGGCCGACGCCGCATGACCGTGGTTCGCCGCAAACTCTCGCAGGGCGATCTCGACCTCTTCCTCGTCGCCCACGCCCGCTTCGTCGAGGGCAAGGCCGGCGGCCGCCGTCTGTCGCTGAAATTCCTCGACCTGACCGGCCTGGACCTGAGCGGACGGCTGCTGGACGACGCCGACTTCACCGGCGCCTGTCTGGAGAACGCCAGGCTCCGGGGCGCGCGGATGGAGCGCGCTGTCCTGTTCGGCTGCGACCTGCGCGGCGCCGATCTGTCCGAGGCGGTTCTGGTCCGCGCCGACATCCGCGGCGTCTGTCTGCAGGGCGCCAGTCTGGAAAACGCCGACCTGACCCAGGCCGACTTCCGCGAGGGTGTCATCGCCATGCCTCACGAGACCAAGGGCCTGTCGGCGGTCAAGCACGAGACGCGCGTCGGTCTGGCCGACGGCGCCAGCTTCGCCGGGGCGACGCTGGATGGCTCGCGCTTCGACGGGGTCAGCGCCCACAAGGCCGACTTCACCGACTGTTCCATGCGCGGCGCCGTCCTGACCCGCGCCAATCTGAAGGACGCCGACCTGTCCGGCGCCATGCTGGAGAACGCCGAGGTTTCGGGCGCCAACCTGGCCGGGGCGCGCCTGATCGGCGCCGACCTGTCGGGCGTGAAGATGGAGGCCGCCCGTCTCGACAAAACCGATCTGACCGGTGTCCTGAAGGCGCCGACCGCGGCGGCGATCGCGCGGGCCGAGGAGCTGATGCGTCAGGCGCTGGACGCCAACGCCTGGGCCGAGAGCGGCGGCGTCCTCGGCGCGCCCGCGGTGTTCGACAACGAGGATTTGCGCCCGCTGAGCGGCCGTCTGGGCGGGCTGAAGCTGCCGGCCCTGAGCGTCAAGGGCGCCTGTATGGTCGGGATGGACCTGAAGGATCTGGCGCTTCAGGGCGCCAACCTCGAGAAGGCTGACCTGCGCGGCGCGGACCTGTCGGGCTCGGACCTGCGCGGCGTACGTCTGAACGGCGCACTGCTCAACAAGGCCAATCTGACCGATACGCAGCTAGGTCCCCTGCCCATGGGCGGCGGCCGGACCCTGCCCGCGACCCTGGCCGACAGCCGTCTTCGCTACGCCTGCCTCAGGCGCGCCGACCTCGGCCGCGCCTGTCTGGACCGCGCCGATCTGTCGGGCGCGGACTTCCGGGGCGCCAACCTGACCGAGGTGACCTTCAAGGGCGCCCGGATCGACCACGTCAACGGCGTGTCCTCGGAAGCCGCATAGAAAAAGGGGCGGCCCGAAGACCGCCCCTTCCAACTCAGATCAAATCCGACGCCTCGCTTACGCGGCAGCGCTTTCGCCCTCGATCAGAGGCGTTTTCGTCGTGCCGATCTCGATGCGGCGCGGCTTCAGGGCCTCCGGCAGCTCGCGCTTCAGGCTGATGGCGAGCAGGCCGTTGTCGAGGGTCGCATCCGTCACGACCACATAGTCGGCCAGCTGGAAGCGGCGCTCGAAGTCGCGCTCGGCCAGACCGCGGTGCAGATAGGTCTTCTGCGGGGCCGCGTCGTCATTGGCGGTCTTGCGGCCGGTGACGGTCAGGAGGTTTTCCTTGACCTCGATGTTCAGCTCTTCGGGCTTGAAGCCGGCGACGGCGATCTCGACCCGGTACTGGTTCTCGGCGGTCGTCTCGATGTTGTAGGGCGGCCAGCCGGCGGCCTCGCTGGTGCGTGCGGCGCTTTCCAGCTGACGGGCCAGACGGTCGAAACCGACGGCCGAACGATAGAGGGGGGTGAAGTCGATGGTACGCATGTCGATCTCCTGATTATCAGCAAGATTGAGCCGCTCCGCGTTTTGCCCGGAGCCGCCTTGGGTGGTCAGGTCCGCGGTCCCTTCTGGGCCCCGTGGGTCTGAGAAGGCCCGGTGATCGGCGCCTTCGCCTATCGATGTGGGATACGGTTTCGGCCGCGCAAGAGGCATCAATCTTGCGGACGTTTCGTCGCCTTGCTTCGGCCACCCGAGCCGTTAGGGATGGCGGGCCCCTTCTGGAGACGACCATGCGCCTGATCGCCCTCGCCCTCTCGGCCACCCTGCCTCTTACCGCAATGGCGGCTCCGGTTCTGGCCCAGGACGCGCCCAGCGTCGGCGAAACCCCGGCCCAGCGCGCCGCGCGCCGCGCCGCCATGGCGCCGCCGGTGCTGCAGGAGGACGAGGCGCTGCAGTCCGCGATCGGATCGGACACCCGCCCCGCGGCCGACATCGCTCGCGACGGCCAGCGTCATCCGCTGGAGACCCTGACCTTCTGGGGCCTGACCCCCGGGCTGACGGTGGTCGAGATCGAGCCCGGCCGGGCCGGTTGGTGGCGCCACATTCTCGAGCCCTACGCCGCGGCGACCGGCGGGACCTATGTGCCGGTCGACAAGCCGACAGACAGCATGGGGGTCGCCGACGGAACCGCCGACATGGTCGTGGTCGCCCGCGCCTTCCACAACTGGGCCCGCGACGGCCGCACCGAGCCCTATCTGGCGGCCTTCTTCAAGGCGTTGAAGCCGGGCGGGGTCCTGGCCGTGGAACAGCACCGCAGCGCCGAGGGGCTGAATGTCGCGACGACCGCCCCGACCGGCTATGTGCCCGAAAGCTACGTCATCCGCGCGGCCCAGGCGGCGGGCTTCGTGCTGGAGGCCCGCAGCGAGCTGAACGCCAACCCCGGGGACGACCACGACCACCCGTTCGGAGTCTGGAGCCTGCCGCCGACCCGCCAGTCCCAGGCCCGCGACGGATCCGGCGCCCTGACGCCCGAACAGAGAGCCGCGCTGGACGCGATAGGCGAGAGCGACCGCATGACCCTGCGCTTCCGCAAGCCCTTCTGAGGCGCTGTTCGTCCGGTCCCCGATCACGCCTTCGCGCGTGGCTTTGACGACCGCGACGAAGCCCGTTAAGCCCGTTCGACCCGAGCAGAACCGCAAGGTTTGGGGGCGGCTCGGCGGGAGACCCGTATGCAGAAACGCGCGCCGTCCGGCGGGACACCAGAAGCGATGACGGGATCACGCCGATCGGTGCTGAGCGGCCTTGCTGCGGCCGTCGCCCTGGCGCCGCTCGGTCTCGCCGCCTGCGACCGTAAAGCCAAGCCCGTCGAGAAGGCCGAGGCGCCGGCGCCGACCGCGCCCGCCGGCCCGCCCGAGGGCTCGCTGGAATGGGCCGTGCAGGGTCCCTGGCGCGCCGCCGACCGTCCGCGCGACCAATGGCGTCACCCGATGGAGACCCTGCGCTTCTTCGGCCTGCAGCCTAATATGACCGTGGTCGACTTCTGGCCGGGGAGCGGCTGGTACACCGAGATCCTGGCCCCCTATCTGGCGCGCGGCGGCGGGACCTATTACGCGGCGGGCTTCAGCACCGGCCCCGGCGCCGACGCCGCCCAGGCCTCGCTGATGGCCAATTACGAAACGCGATTTACGGCCGACAAGAAGCTGTACGGCGACATCAAATTCTCCGCCTTCGGACCGTCGTCGGGCGAGGTGGCCCCGCCGGGGACGGCCGATCTGGTCCTGTTCATGCGCAACCTCAACGCCTGGATGGCCACCGGCATCGCCGAAAAGGCCTTCGGCGACGCCTTCGAGGCTCTGCGTCCCGGCGGCGTCCTGGGCATCGAGCAGCATCGCCTGGCTCCCGACGAGGATCAGGACCCGGCCGCCGCCAACGGCTATGTCCAGGAGGCCTTCGTCAAACAGCTGGCCGCCGAGGCCGGATTTGTTTTCGTCGCGTCGTCAGAAATCAACGCGAATGCAACAGATACCAAGGATCATCCGTTCGGTGTCGGAACCCTGCCTCCGCAAAGCCTGACGGCCCCGCAAGGCCAGGCGCCCGATCCCACATTCGACCGCAGCAAATATGATGCGATCGGTGAGAGCGACCGCATGACCTTGAAGTTCAGGAAACCTGAGTGAACCGCGCCCAAGCCTTTGCCGCCAACGCCCCCCTGATGGGCGTGCCCGGCGCCTCGTCGCCGCCCGGAGGCCAGGGCGACTGGTTCCGCGGCGCCGGCGGCCTGCGTCTGCGCGCCGCCTTCTGGACGCCCTCGGCCCTGGTCGCCGCCAAGCCGCGCGGCACCGTCATTCTGTCGCCCGGCCGCACCGAGCCGATCGAGAAGTATTTCGAGGTCATCGGCAACTTCCTGGCGCGCGGCTTCTGCGTCCTGGCCCATGACTGGCGCGGCCAGGGCCTGTCGGCCCGGCTGCTGCCCGACCGGCTGAAGGGCCACGCCCGCGCGGTCGAGGAGTTCCTCGACGATTATCACCGCCTGCTCGACGCCTTCGAGACCCGGGCGCCCAAGCCCTGGATCATGGTCGGCCATTCGATGGGCGCGGCTCTGAACCTGCTCACGCTGGAGAACGGCGAAGAGCGGTTCTCGGGCGCGGTGCTGTCGGGCCCGATGCTCCGTATCAAGACGGGCAAGCGCTCGATGTGGTCGGTCAAGCTGGCCGTTCGCTGGAACCTGCGTCACGGCAAGGCCGGGGACTTCGTACTGGACGATGCGGACGATCCCTTCGACCACACCTTCGAAAAGGACGCCCTGACCACGGACGAGACCCGCTACGAACTGTGGCGGCAGCAGCTCTACGCTTGTCCGCACCTGGCGGTCGGCGGCCCGACCTGGGGCTGGCTGGCCTTCGCCCTGGACGCCGGCGAGCGCGCGCTCAAGCCCAAGGCCCTGAAGAACGTCCGTATCCCCTGCACCTTCGTCCAGGCGGGCGAGGACGACCGCGTGTGGAAGCAGACCAACAAATGGGCGGCCAAGCGTCTGGGCCGCGGCCGCTATGTCGAGGTCCCGGGCGCCAAGCACGAGATCATCATGGAGACCGACGATCTGAGGGCGCATTTCCTCAGCGAGTTCGACGCCATGTCCGACTACGTCGCCCCGACCCAGGACCTGCGGCCCCTGCCCCAGCCCGACGACGTCGAGGTCGGCGCGGCATAGTTGGTGCGCTACCGCGCGCGACGCGGTCGCGCGCTGCCTGAGCGCGGGATCAGTTGGTGAGTGACTAGAGCGCCGCGCGTTTCAGCGTGACCAGCGCCTGTTCGCGGATACGGACGTCGCCGACGGCCAGGATCTGGCCCGTGCCGTCGACCGCTTCGCCGCGCCAGTTGGTGACCTCGCCGCCGGCGGCCTCGACCACCGGAATCAGGGCCGACCAGTCCCAGAGCTTCAGGCTGGTCTCGGCGACCAGGTCCATGCGGCCGGCCGCCACCATGGCATAGGCATAGGCGTCACAGCCGTAGCGGGCGAGGCGCGCTGCGGCCCGCACCTGGGTCCACGCGCCCAGTTCCGAGCCGGTGAAGATTTCGGGATCCGTGGTCGAAATGACCGCATCGGTCAGGCGCTCGCAGGCGCGGGTCTTGATCGGTTTCGTCTGACCCCGACTCATCAGCACGGCGCCAGAGGGCCCGCCCAGGAAGAGTTCGCCGATATAGGGCTGGGAAATCGCGCCGACGGACGGTCGGCCGGCGACCCGCAGACCGATCAGGGTGGTCCACAACGGCAGGCCGGAAATGAAGGCGCGGGTGCCGTCGATGGGATCGAGAATCCAGACATGCTCCGCATCCGGACGGTCCTCGCCGTATTCCTCACCGATGACACCGTGATCGGGATAGCGGGCGGCGATCAGGCGGCGAATGGCGGCCTCGGCGTCCTTGTCCGCCTGTGTCACAGGATCGAAAGCGCCGGGTCCGGCCTTGTTCTCTTCGGCGTAGTCGCCGCGAAAGAAGGGCAGGGTCACCCCGGCCGCTTCACGGGCCAGTTCGACGGCGAAGGCTTCGAATTCGGTCATGAGGGGCGAGGGCCGGGTCTTGAGGGGTCAGGGGTCGCGATGACCTCTACCCCGCCCGGTCGCCGGTGTCCTCCCCCAAGGACCGCCGCCGGGTCTGCAATACTCGGCCCTCGCCGCCTCGCCCCCGAACCCGGAGCGCTCACGACGGCTTCAGGCCGCCGGCTCTTCGGCGTGGAGAGACTTGGCCAGGTCCAGCAGGCGGCGGCGCGGGCGCTCGCCGAGCTGGTAGTAGGCCTGGATCAGGTCGAGGGTTTCCTTGCGGGAAAACATCTCACCGCCGTTGGCCCCGGCCGCTTCCTTGCGTTCCATGGCTTCGGTCAGGCCGTCGTAGAAATAGTTCACCGGCGATTCCAGCGCCTCGGCCAGTTGCCACAGGCGGGCGGCCGAAATCCGGTTGGCGCCGCACTCATACTTCTGGATCTGCTGGAAGCGGATGCCGACTTGCAGCGCCAGCTGTTGCTGCGTCAGGCCCAGCAGGCGACGGCGGCGACGCAGGCGGCGGCCCAGGTGAAGATCGATATCGGTGGCCATGGCCCCATATTCCCCAGTTTGACGGACTGTCCCGAAATGGAACGGCTCGCCTTGTTCGCCGCAAACCACATGCCGCTTTCCCCAGCCGAGGGAGTAGCCGCGTTCGGCGAACTATTTATGGGCGGGAGCTTAGGACCACGGACCGGGAACGCCCGTCCCAATCCCGAAACGCAACCTCCGTCGCCGACGGGAGTTCAGGTCGCCAGAAGCAGTCAAGCTTTGGAGGACATGATGGGCTTGGGAATTATCGGTTGGTTGATCATCGGCATCGTCGCCGGCTGGTTGGCTGAAAAGGTCATGGGGCGCAATCACGGCCTGCTGACGAATCTGATCGTGGGCGTCGTGGGCGCCATTCTGGGCGGCTGGATCGCCGGGGCCCTGCTGGGCATTCCGGTGGGCGGCTTCAATCTGCTGACGCTGCTGGTGGCATTCGGCGGCGCCTGTCTGCTGCTGTTCCTGCTCGGCCTGGTCAAGCGCCGGGCCTGATCGACAGATCAGACGTCAAGAAGGGGCGGTCCTCGCGGGCCGCCCCTTCTTCATGCCGGAAAGGCGAGACTACTGTACCGGGGCGGCGCGGTTGAACTCGCTCGAGGTCCAGGCGGTGACCACGGCGTCGCCCTGGACGCTGGCGCCCGTGGCGGGCACCGAACGCAAGGTCCCGTCGGCCGAACGGACCACGAAGCTTTCGACACGACCGGCCGAGTTGCGGGTCAGGCGAACCACCGAGCCGAGCATATTGCCGTCGGAACCGTGGACCATGGCTCCGGTCGAGATGTTCAGGCTGGCCTCCGAGCCGTTGCGGTCGGCGGAGACCTCCGTATCCGACTGGACCGAGGCCGAAGCATTGGCGGCGCTGCTGGCGGCAGAGCGCGCGTCACGGACAGTTCCGCGTGTCAGATCACCGACACCCCGAACGGTCGAACCGACCTGGCCGGTGATGGGCGCCGTCTGGGGCACGCCGACCTGAGCCCCCACCTGGGCCCCGACACCGCCGCCGAGCACCTGGGCCGAGGCGGGAAGAGCGATCGCCAGGGCGGCGGCCGCGGTGGTCAAAAGAAGGGTACGCATAGTGGGCTTCCTCTCTGTTGGGCGCCGCTATGGCGCCATTGAAAGCAGAAACGCGCCGGAGGTCCGGCGCGTTTCATCAGGATTAACAATCCCTATCCGGCTTGAGCCCGGATCAGACCTTGATCAGGCCTGGGGTTGGGCCGGCGGGGTCGCTGGCTCTTCAGGGGCCGGGGTCTCGGTCGGGGTCGACTCGGTCGCCGGCTCTTCGGTGGGCTTGGCCTCAGTCGTCGAGGACTCCGAGGCCGGGGGCGCGGCTTCCGGCGACGCGGCGTCCGACGCGGGCGGCTCGGCCGCCGGGGTCGAGGCCGGGGCGGCCGACGAAGCGGCGTCCGGCGCGCCCGGGATGGCCGGGGCGGCAGTGAATTCAGCCATCGTCCAGCCGACGGTCACGCCCGTGCCTTCCGGCTTGAGACCGGCGAGCGGCACGCCCTTCAGCTGGCCGTCGGTGCCGCGCACGGTCAGTTCCTGGGCGCCGGCGTTGTTGCGGACGCCTTCCAGCTTGCCGAGGACGGCGCCATCGGAACCCTTGACGTCGGAACCGGGCTGCAGGGTCAGGGTGCCGGGCGACTGGGCCGGGGCGGTCGCCGGAGCTTCCGCGGGAGCCGGCGTCGGGGCGGGGGCAGGCGTCGGTTGAGCATCCTGGGCGAAGGCGGCCGGGGCGGCGGCCAGCATCAGGCCGGCGATGCCGGTCATCAGGGCGGTCTTGCGGATCATGTCCGTTCTCCGAATATCTGCGCGGCCGGGAGCGCCGCAGGATTACAAACCCGCAATGTTTCGGATTGTTTCCACCGCCCAGAAATGACCCCGGAGCGGTCACGATTGGACGATTCACGGGATCGTGGCATCAGGGTCGAATGACGAACGAAGCCGAACCGCGACGCGGCGTGGGCCGCCGCCTGGCCGGTCTGGCCAGGGAGGCGACGCCCCAGATCTTCGCCGTGGCCGTCTTCGCGGTCGGCGCCCTGATGATCATCTCGGCCGTGACTCCTGCCTTTTCCGACCGCCTGCGCGCGCTCAGCGGGTCGGTGTCGCCGGTTCTGATCGAACTGTCCCATTTCGCGGCCAGCGTGGTCGGCTTCCTGTTGCTACTGCTCTCGGCGGGTTTGTGGCGGCGGCGACGCGGCGCCTACTGGACCGCCCTGGCCGCCATGGGGGCGGGCGTGGTCTTCTCCCTGCTCAAGGGCCTGGACTGGGAAGAAGCCCTGGCCCTGGCCATCATCGCCGCCCTGCTGATCCCCTGCCGAACGGCCTTCAACCGGCGGTCGCGACTGTTGGAGCCGCTGCGGCCCGGCTGGCTGATCCTTCTGACCACGGCGGTGATCGCGGCGATCTGGCTGGGCTTTTTCGCCTATCGGGACATCGACTACACCGATCAGCTGTGGTGGAGCTTCCTGACCGACCGCGAGGCCTCGGGCTTCCTGAGGGCGGCGGCGATCCTGGCCATCCTGACCCTGGCCATGGCGGCTGTGTCGCTGCTGTCCTCACCGGGGTCCGGACGGCGGCGGCTCGGCAATGCGGCGGATCGGGCCAAGGCTCTGGAGGCGCTGTCGCAAGCCGACCACGCCACCCCCGAGGCCTGGCTGGCGACCCTGGGCGACAAGACCCTGTTGTTCAGCCCCTCGGGCCGCAGCTTCCTGGCCTACCGCGTGCGCGGTAGGCGCTGGATCGCCATGGGCGAACCGGCGGGGCTGAAGAGCGAGCGGCTGGACCTGCTCTGGGCCTTCGCCGAACTGGCCGACAGCTACGGCGGGGCGGCGGTCTTCTATTCGGTCGGCGAAGGCGTGCTGGCGGACCTCGCCACCATGGGTCTGGCCATGCGCAAGGTGGGCGAGACCGCCGTGGTGCCGGTCGCGGAGTTCTCTCTGGAGGGCAAGGCCAAGCAGAACCTGAGGACCGCGATCAATCGGGCGGAGCGCGAGGGGGCGAGCTTCGAGGTTCTGCCCGCCGGGTCGGCGAGTGCGCTCGGCGACGAGTTGAAGGCCGTATCGGACGCCTGGCTCGCGGACCACAATGGGGCTGAGAAGGCCTTTTCCCTGGGCCGGTTCGACTTCACCTACCTGGACCTGACCCCGCTGGCGATCGTGCGCCAGACCTCGGAGACCTGCCCCGGGGGACGGATCGTGGCCTTCGCCAACCTGTTGCCCGGCGAAGGGGACGACCGCGAGGTGGCCATCGATCTGATGCGCCACCTGCCCAACGCCCCTCCGGGGGTGATGGACTATCTGTTCATTCGCGCCATCCAGTGGGCGGCGGCGGAGGGCTTCGAGGCCTTCGACCTGGGCATGGCGCCCCTGGCCGGGCTGGAGGATCGCCGCCTGGCCCCCGTCTTCGCCCGCGTCGGCGCCCTGGTGTTCGAGGAGGGCGGCGCCCTGTACGGCTTCCAGGGCCTGCGCAGCTACAAGTCGAAGTTCGCGCCCGACTGGCGCGCCCGCTTCATCGCCGCCCCGGTGTCGACGCCCCTGCCTCTGGCCCTGCTGGACGTCGCCCTGCTGACCAGCGGCGGCTGGCCGGGAATGTTCGGGGGCGGAAACAGTGCGAAACCTGCAGCCCGACAAAAGACGCGATAAGCATCCCTATGGTCTGGCTTCAGCTTATTTCGTGAGGGGACGGCGATGCAGCCCGGCTATGTCGCCCCCTCAAGTACCGAGGATTTCGCCTTGCCGACCCTGACCCACCTCCAGAGACTGGAGGCCGAGAGCATCCACATCCTGCGCGAGGTCGTCGCCGAGGCCGAGCGCCCGGTCATGCTCTATTCCGTGGGCAAGGACTCGGCGGTGATGCTGCATCTGGCGGCCAAGGCCTTCTGGCCCTCGCCACCGCCCTTCCCCCTGCTGCACGTCGATACGACGTGGAAGTTCCGCGCCATGTACGAGATGCGCGAACGGATGGCGAAGGAGCTGGGCTTCGAACTTCTGGTGCACCAGAACCCGGAAGCGCTGGCGAAAGGCATCAATCCGTTCGACCACGGCTCGGCCCTGCATACCGACCTCTGGAAGACCGAGGGGCTGAAGCAGGCTCTGGATCTGCACGGCTTCGACGTGGCCTTCGGCGGGGCGCGGCGCGACGAGGAGAAGTCGCGGGCCAAGGAGCGCATCTTCTCCTTCCGCTCGGCCGGCCACCGCTGGGACCCCAAGGCGCAGCGGCCCGAGCTGTGGAAGCTCTACAATGCCCGCAAGAGCCCGGGCGAGAGCATCCGCGTCTTCCCCATCTCCAACTGGACCGAGCTGGACATCTGGCAATACATCCATCTGGAGAACATCCCGATCGTGCCCCTCTACTACGCCGCCGAGCGGCCCGTGGTGGAGCGTGACGGCCAGATCATCATGGTCGATGACGAGCGGATGCCCCTGAGGCCCGGCGAGACGCCGCAGATGAAGTCGGTGCGGTTCAGGACGCTCGGCTGCTATCCCCTGACAGGCGCGGTCGAAAGCACCGCCGACACCCTGCCCGCCATCATCCAGGAAATGCTGCTGACCACGACCTCCGAGCGTCAGGGCCGGGCTATCGACCACGATCAGGCCGGGTCGATGGAGAAGAAGAAGCAGGAGGGCTATTTCTGATGGATCTGCCCTCGAACGCCTACAGGCCGTCGGACCTGATCGAACAGGACATCGACGCCTATCTGAAGGCTCACCAGACCAAATCCCTGCTGCGCTTCATCACCTGCGGCTCGGTGGACGACGGCAAGTCGACCCTGATCGGGCGGCTGCTCTATGACTCGCGCCAGATCTTCGAGGACCAGCTGGCCCAGCTGGAGGCGGATTCGAAGCGGGTCGGCACGCAGGGCCAGAACATCGACTTCGCCCTTCTGGTCGACGGCCTGACCGCCGAGCGGGAACAGGGCATCACCATCGACGTCGCCTATCGCTTCTTCGCCACCGACCGGCGGAAGTTCATCGTCGCCGACACCCCGGGGCATGAGCAGTACACCCGCAACATGGTCACCGGCGCATCCACCGCCGACCTCGCCGTCATCCTGATCGATGCGAGGAAGGGCGTCCTGACCCAGACGCGCCGGCACAGCTTCCTCGTGTCGCTGATGGGCATCCGCCACGTTGTGCTGGCGGTGAACAAGATGGATCTGGTCGGCTACGACCAGTCGGTCTTCGACGCCATCGTCGCCGACTATACGGCCTTCGCGGAGCAGGTCGGGCTCAAGAACGTGCTGGCCATCCCCCTGTCGGGCCTCGCCGGAGACAATATCGCGACGAAGAGCGACGCGACGCCCTGGTACGCCGGCCCCGCCCTGATGGAGCATCTGGAGACGGTCGAGCTGGACGCCGACCGGCTGCAGTCCAAGCCCTTCCGCATGCCGGTTCAGTGGGTCAACCGACCCAACCTCGACTTCCGCGGCTTCTCCGGCCTGATCGCCTCGGGCGCGGTGCGGCCCGGCGAGGCCGTGCGGATCGAGCCTTCGGGCCGGACCTCGACCGTCGCCCGGATCGTGACGAAGGACGGCGATCTGGATCAGGCCGTCGCCGGCCAGTCGGTGACCCTGACACTGACCGACGAAGTCGACTGCTCGCGCGGCGACATCCTGGCGGCCGCGACCTCCGCCCCCGAGGTCGCCGACCAGTTCGAGACCACCATCGTCTGGATGGCCGACGAGCCCCTGCTGCCCGGCCGTCCCTACCTGCTCAAGGTCGGCGCCCGGACGGTCTCGGCCCAGATCACCGAGATCAAGCACGAGATCAACGTCAACACGCTGGAGGAGCGGGCGGCGAAGTCCCTGCCGCTGAACGGCATTGCCGTCTGCAACCTGTCGCTCGACCGGCCCGTCGGCTTCGATCCGTATTCGGAGGTTCCCGATACCGGCGGCTTCATCCTGATCGACCGGCTGACCAACGCCACCGTCGGGGCGGGGATGATCCGCTTCGCCCTGCGCCGCTCCCAGAACATCCACTGGCAGGCGCTGGACGTCACCAAGGCTTCGCGCGCCAGCGATCTGGGTCAGAAGCCGGCGGTGATCTGGTTCACCGGCCTGTCAGGCGCTGGCAAGTCGACCATCGCCAATCTGGTCGAGAAGAAACTGCGCTTCGAGGGCAAACACACCTATCTGCTGGACGGCGACAACGTCCGCCACGGCCTGAACCGCGACCTCGGCTTCACCGACGCCGACCGGGTGGAGAACATCCGCCGCGTGGGCGAGGTGGCGAAGCTGATGGTCGACGCCGGCCTGATCGTCGTGACCGCCTTCATCTCCCCCTTCCGCTCCGAACGAAGGCTGGCGCGCGAACTGCTGGGCCCGGGCGAGTTCTTCGAGGTCCATGTCGACACGCCCCTGGCGGTCGCCGAGGCCCGCGACGTCAAGGGCCTCTACGCCAAGGCCCGATCGGGCGCGCTCAGGAACTTCACCGGGGTGGATAGCCCCTATGAGGCGCCGGAGAGCCCTGAAATCGTGGTCGATACGGCCTCAATGACGCCGGAACAGGCGGCGGAAATGATCGTCGAACGCCTGCGCAAGGGCGGTTATCTGCGGCCCGACCCGGAGTTCTCCGAGGGTGGCGGCGTCTAGAACGACAAGCAGAAAAAAGGCCGCGTCAAACGACACGGCCGAAGTTTCTCTTGGGAGGAAACACCCTGGAAGGAGGGTGGGACGCCGAAGCGTCCGTAACCCATCTATGCACGCTGGACCGGATCGCAAGCGCTGCCGTTCCCTTTGCGTTCCGCGACACTCTGTCGTTCACTGGCGGACCGAGTCGCAGAGAGCCCCATGACTGAAACTTTTTCCGCCGCCCAGGCCCGCCGCATCGCGTTGGCCGCGCAGGGTTTCGGGACGTCTCCAGCGGGAGTGAACGCCGCCGCCTTTCGCCGCACGGCGCGCAAGCTGGGCGTCATCCAGATCGACAGCGTCAATGTGGTGACCCGCACCCACTATCTGCCCGCCTTCTCGCGTCTGGGCGCCTATCCACGCGATGTGCTGGAGAGCGAGGCCTGGGGAAAGAAGCGCAGCCTGTTCGAATACTGGGGGCATGAGGCCTCGCTGCTGCCAGTCGAGACCCAGCCCCTGTTCCGCTGGCGCATGGCGGCGGCCGAGGCCGGGCAAGGCATCTGGGGCTCCATCGCCCGCTTCGGCCATGAGAAGAGCGACTATGTCGACGGCATCCTGACCGAGATCGGCAAACGGCGCGGCGTGACCGGCGGCGACTTCGCCGAGGGGCCGCGCGGGGCGCCCGGCTGGTGGGAGTGGTCGGACGGCAAGCGGGCGCTGGAATGGCTGTTCTGGACCGGACGGATCACCACCCTGACCCGGCGTGGCTTCGAGCGCGTCTATGACCTGCCCGAACGCGCCCTGCCCCGCGCCGTCGTCGAGGCGCCGACGCCGAGCCCTGAGGACGCCCAGCGCGAACTGGTGCGGATTTCGGCCCGGGCCATGGGAATCGCCACGGCCGCCGACCTGCGCGACTATTTCCGCCTGCCGCTGGCCGACAGCCGGGCGCGGATCCACGAACTGGTCGAAGCGGGTGAGCTGATCCCGGTCTCCGTCAAAGGCTGGAACAAGCCGGCCTTCCTCGACCCAGCCGCGCGCAAGCCCCGTCGCATCGAAGGCGCGGCCCTGCTGTCGCCGTTCGACAATCTGATCTGGTTCCGTGAGCGGACAGAACGCTTGTTCGGTGTCCGCGTCCGGCTGGAGATCTATACCCCCGCCCACAAGCGCGAGCACGGCTACTACGTCCTGCCCCTGCTTCAGGACGAGGCCATCACCGCTCGGGTCGATCTGAAGAGCGACCGCAAGAGCTCGGCCCTGCTGGTCCAGGCCGCCTGGCGCGAGCCGGACGCGAATGCGGAGACGCCGCGCGTCCTCGCCGAACAGCTGCGGGCCATGTCCGGCTGGCTGGGGCTGGAGCGGGTCGAGATCATGGAAAAGGGCGACCTTTCGGCCGCCCTTTCAGAAGCGCTGCGAGAAGCGCCTCAGGCTTCGATGATCGTCTGAACCCAGTTGTGCGGGTCGGCGACGCGGCCGCGCTGGATGCCGACCAGCTTGCCCAGCATGTCGGTGGTGACCGGGCCCGGCTTGCCGTCGCCGATGGTGAAGTCGCCGCCGGGCGAAACCACCTTGGAGATGGCCGTCAGGACCGCGGCGGTGCCGCAGGCGAAGGCCTCGACCACCTCGCCCGAGGCCACGTCGGCGCGCCACTGTTCGAAGGCGTAGGGGGCTTCGCGCACGGTGACGCCGGCGTCCTTGGCCAGCTGGATGATGGAGGCGCGGGTCACGCCGGGCAGGATGGTGCCGCCCAGCGGCGGGGTCTGCAGCGAGCCGTCCTTGAAGACGAAGAAGACGTTCATCCCGCCCAGTTCCTCGATCCACTTGCCCTCGGCGGCGTCGAGGAAGACGACCTGGTCGCAGCCGTTGGCCACGGCCTCGGCCTGGGCGATCAGGCTGGCGGCGTAGTTGCCGCCGCATTTGGCCGCGCCGGTGCCGCCGCGCGCGGCGCGGGTGTAGTGCTCCGACACCCGGATGGTGACACTGTTCTTGCCGCCCTTGAAATAGCCGCCGACCGGCGAGGCCAGGACGACGAACAGATATTCATTGGCCGCGCGCACGCCGAGGAAGGCCTCGGTCGCGATCATGAAGGGGCGCAGATAGAGGCTGCCCTCGCCTTCCGGGATCCAGTCGGCATCGGTCTTGACCAGTTCGGCGACGGCCTCGAGGAACAGCTCTTCGGGCAGGACCGGCATGGCCAGACGCTCGGCCGAGGCGGCGAAACGGCGGGCGTTCTGTTCGGGGCGGAACAGGGCCACGCGGCCGTCGTCGGTCTTGTAGGCCTTCATGCCCTCGAAGATTTCCTGGGCGTAGTGCAGGACCGAGGCGGCGGGATCGAGCGGGATCGGGCCGCGCGGCTCGACCTTGTGCGAGTGCCAGCCCTGACCGGCGGTGTAGCGAATGGTCACCATATGGTCGGTGAACACCCGGCCGAAGCCCGGGTCTTCCATCAGCACGGCGCGGTCGGCGGCGGTGACCAGCGAGGGATGGGGAACGCGGGTAAAGGCGGCGGTCATGGGCGGTGTCTCGCGGCAGATGAGCTTGTGCGCGCATGGAATACCCGCGCACGGCTGCGACACCTAGCCGGATTTTACCGCCAAGGTCGATTCTTTCGACGATCCTGACGCCATCCCTGACGGCGGAGGATGGCGCTACCGCCGCGAGGACGCCTGGGACGCCAGCAAGAGGATAAACAGGCCCAGCGCGGTCGCCGGGGCCAGGTCGCCCGGGCGGAATTCACCGGTCAGGCCGACGTCGCGGAACAGGATGTCTTCGATCAGGTCCGGATCATCGCCGAACACGGTCCAGCCGTCGAAAAGCCGGCCGGTCACCGCCCGCGATTGAATCTGGGTGGTTTCGTCGTTGGCGCCGTCGCGACGCAGGGTGTCGAACATGGCCGCGATCACGTCTGTCGGCCCTTCCAGCACCTGCATCCGATAGTCGCCGTGTTCGAGTTCGGCGCCCGTGACGTCCGCTTTCAGCTGCTGCTTCAGCCATTTCGGCACACCGCCCGCCCCCGGAGCGCTACCGGTGTCAGCAGGACGCCTGCTCCAGAACATCAGCCGCGTCAGGGGCGCCGGCTCTGTCCGCCGCCGGGGGCGCGGCACGCTCGGGCGCAGGATCAGCCCGACGTCGCGGCGCGCCCAGCCCACGGCCAGGTCGGCGTCCTCACGCCCGTCGAAGACCACGCCGAACTTCAGGAAGGCGTTTCTCAGGGCCGACAGGGTGCGCGAGGTGACGTTGATCGGCCCCTCGACGGCCTCGAGCCGCTTGATGGTCTCCAGGCTGACGCCGGCGGCGAGCGCGATCTGCTTCTGATCGACCCTCAGCAGGGCCCGCGCCGCGCGGACTTGCTCGCCTGTGATGGAATATTCATCGACGTACACGGGGACTCCGGGGGAGAGAGACTGCGAAGCACTAACATGAATGGCCAAGCTTCGAGATATGATCGTTTTTTGACAAACACGCTTGGCGCGAATGGATTGTCACGCCACCGCGTAACGTTGATTCACCTTACGATACAAGCCTCTGGCTCCCTCCGCCGTGGCGAAGGTATCCACGACGCCGAGAACGGTCTCCGAGCTGCCCAGGCACAGGATTCCGTCATCCGCGAGGGCGCGATCCAGATGTACGAACACCTCACGCTTGCGCTCTACGTCGAAGTAGATGAGCACATTGCGGCACAGGATGATGTCGAACACGCCCAGCCCTGCGACACCTTGCAGCAGGTTGTGGGGACGGAAAGAAACGATTTCCCTCAGGGCGGGCAGGACGCGCCACTCGCCTTCGTGCGGCTCGAACCATCGGGTCAAGCGCTCGGGCGCCAGACCGCGGCGGACCTCAAAGTCGCTGTAGAGGCCACTGCGCGCCTTGGTCAGGATTCCCTCGGACATGTCGGTGGCGACGATCTCGAGGGTCCAGCCAGCCAGTTGGGCGTTTTCCTTCAGGATCATGGCCACGGACCAGGGCTCCTGACCGCTGGAGCAGGCCGCGCACCAGATCCGCAGCCGCCGCGACGCCCGGCGCCGGCTGATCAGAGCGGGCAGGATGGTCTTGCCGAGCTGTTCGAACGGCGCGCCGTCGCGGAAGAAGGAGGATTCGTGGGTCGCCATGGCGTCCACGCACTGACGGATCAGAGCATCCGTCGCGCCCGAGCGCAGCTTCGCCAGCAGGCCCTCGACGTCGGCCAGGCCGGCGGCCCGCGCCACCGGCTCCAACCGGCCACGCACCAGATAGGCTTTGGACGCCGAGAGGACGAGACCCGAACGGTCGCGCATCAGCTTGCAGAAATAATCGAAATCAGGACCGGTCATGCACGTTGCTCCGAGATCCGGACCAGCCAGGGGCCGACCTCGTCGAGGGGAAGAAGGGTTTCGGCCAGGCCCGTGGCGGCGACGGCGCCGGGCATGCCCCAGACGACGCTGGTGGCCTCATCCTGGGCGGCGATGCGCCCGCCGGCCCTGGCGATGGAATCGACGCCCCTGGCCCCGTCCGCGCCCATGCCCGTCAGGATCAGGGTGACGACGGCGGAGCCATACACCCGGGCGATGCTGCGCAGCATCGGATCGACGGCGGGGCGGCAGAAGTTCTCGGGCGCCTCCTGGTTCAGGCGGATGATCGGCGGCACGCCGACGCCCGGGCTCTCCACCGTCATGTGCCAGCCGCCGGGAGCGACGTAACAGCGGCCGGGCAGGACGGGCTCGCCGTCGACGGCCTCGGCGCAGGGGCGGTCGCCGGCGCGGGCCAGCTGTTCGGCGAACGGGCCGGTGAAGGCGGCCGGCATGTGCTGGGTCAGCAGGATCGGCTGCTCGACCGAACCCCGGATCGCCTCGAACACCTTGAGCAGGGCCGGAGGACCGCCGGTCGAGGCGCCGATGGCGATGACCGCGGGACGGACGAACTTGCCTGTATGCGGTCGGGTCTTCGGCGGAGCGGCCACGACGGTCGCAGGCGCGGCTGTGGGCGAGACAGCGGGGGCCCGCGGTGTGCTGGCGCGGGCCCGCCCAAGCGCCTTCACCTTGGCCAGAAGTTCCTGCTGGAAGGCCTCGGCGGCGCCCAGGCCCGTCTCCGGCTTGGCCACATAGTCGCCGGCGCCCATGCGCAGGGCCTTGAGGCTGATCTCGGCGTTGCGGCGGGTGAAGGTCGAGGCCATGACCACCTTCACCGTCGGATGGCGCTCGCGCATCCGCGCCAGGGCGGCCATGCCGTCCATCACCGGCATCTCTATATCCAGCACCACGACATCGACCGGCCGCCGGTCCAGTTCGGCCAGGGCCAGCTCGCCGTTGGCCGCGGTCGCCACGACGGTCAGCGCCGGATCGGCCCCGAGCTGACGCGAGATCATTCCCCGGACCACGGCGGAATCGTCGACGACCATGACCCGGATGGCCGAGGCCTCCGTCGGCATCGCCGGGCTGGCTAAGGTCACAGTCTCATACCTCGGGAAAATCGGACTCGGAAAACAGGACCGGCCGGGCGCGACGGCCCGGCCGGAAGGATCGGTCGCCGGATCAGGCGGCCAGCAGGGCGTCCATCTCGCGGCGCAGGGCCTCGGCCTGAACCGACAGCTCGCCCGAGGAGGTCGTGACCTCGCCGCAGGCGGTGTTGGTCTGGGCGATCGCCTCGTTGACGCCGATGATGTTGGTCGTCACCTCGCGGGTGCTGGCGGCGGCCTCTACGACACTGGCGGAGATTTCGCCCGTCGCGGCCGACTGTTCCTCCACCGCGCTGGCGATGGCGGCGGCGATCTCGGCGACCTTGTTGATCGTGCCCGCGATGCCCTGGATGGCGCCGACCGAGGTCGCGGTCGCGGCCTGCATGGCGGTGATCTGGGACGAGATCTCCTGCGTCGCCTTGGCGGTCTGGTCGGACAGGCTCTTCACCTCGGACGCCACGACCGCGAAGCCCTTGCCCGCATCGCCGGCGCGCGCCGCCTCGATCGTCGCATTGAGGGCCAGCAGCTTGGTCTGGCCCGCGATGTTGTTGATCAGGGTGACGACGTTGCCGATCTTCTGGGCGGCTTCGGCCAGGGACTGGATGGCGGCGCTGGTCTTGTCGGTTTCGGAAACGGCCTGACGGGTGATGCTGGTCGATTCCGCGACCTGACGCGCGATCTCGTTGATCGAGGCCGACAGCTCCTCGCCGGCGGCGGCGACGGTCTGGACGTTGGCCGAGGCGACCTGGGCGGCAGAGGAGACAGCGCCGGCCTGACGGGTCGCGTCTTCAGCCGAGCGGGCCATGGACTCGGCGGTGGCCTGCATCTGGGTGGCGGCCGAGGCGACGATGTTGGAGATTTCACCGACCCGCTCGGCCAGCTTGCGCTGGTCGCGCTGGGCGGTGATGTCGGTGGCGTATTTCACGACCTTGTAGGGGCGGCCGTTCAGATCGAGGATCGGGTTATAGCTGGCCTGGATCCAGACCTCGCGCCCGCCCTTGGCGACGCGCTTGTACTGGCCGGAGTCATACTCACCGCGACCGAGCTTGGCCCAGAAGGCCTGGTATTCAGGGCTCTGACGATAGGCCGGCTCGGCGAACATCGAATGATGCTGGCCGCGAATCTCATCGAGGCTGTAGCCGAGGACGGCGAGGAAGTTCTCGTTGGCGTCCAGGATCTTGCCGTCCAGCGAGAAGGAGATGACCGCCTGGGCCTTCGAGATAGCGTCCAGCTGGCCTTCGTAATCGGCGGCCTGAACCTTCTGGGCGGTGATGTCGGTGGCGAACTTGACGACCTTCACCGGCTTGCCGTCGGCGTCGAAGACCGGGTTGTAACTGGCCTGGATCCAGATCTCGCGGCCACCCTTGGCGATACGCTTGTACTGGCCGGCGTCATACTCGCCGCGGCCCAGCTTGGCCCAGAAGCCCTGATACTCGGGGCCGGTGCGTTCGGCCGGATCGACGAACATCGAGTGATGCTGGCCCTGGATCTCCGACAGGGAATAGCCGAGGGCGGTCAGGAAGTTTTCGTTGGCGGTGGTGATCCTGCCGTCCAGTTCGAACTCGATCACGGCCTGGGACCGCTCGATGGCGGCCACCTTGCCCCGGTAGTCCTGGAACAGGAGGTCGAATTCCTCGGCCTCGGAATCGATTTTCAGGGCCGCGTTGCTGCTGGGCATGTCGTTGTCCTTTGAAGAGATTTCGGTGTGAAGATCAGGCGGCGATAGGAACGGGCGCGAGGGTCAGAACCTGGTCGATGTCCATCACGATCAGGAGTTCGCTCTCGAGCAGGTACAGGCCGGTGCAGACGGACTGCCACCGGTTGGACAGGGTCACGGGCGGGATCTCGCGGGTCTCGGGCGACAGCCACAGGACGTCGCCGACATCATCGACCAGCAGGGCGTAAAGCTCGCCGCCCCGTTCGACGATCACGCACATGAAGCCTTCGCCGGCCTCGCGCGGGGCCATGCGCAGACGCAGACGCATGTCGACCGCAGTGACGATCCGGCCGCGCAGGTTCAGCGACCCGGCGACCTCGGGCGGGGCCAGGGGCACGCGGTTGATAGTGGTCTGGGCGATGACGTCCTGAACCTTGAGCACCGGCACGCCGAAGGTCTGGGACCCGACGCGGATGGAGACGAGACCCTCGACGTCATCGGTCCCCGAGGACACGGCGGCCGGCCCGGTTTCGGAAGCGGTCATGCGGCTTGCCTCGTGTTGAAGGCCGAGTTCACGGCGTCGAGCAGGCGCGAGCCGTCGAACCGGGCGGCGCCGCGATCGCGGCCTTGCAGCGACAGGCCCATCAGCGGCGTGGCGTGCCAGCGGGTCGCCTTGCCGAAGGCCTGGGCGAAGCGGCGCGCCTCCTCACCCTGGGGATCGGTCTCGGCCATGATCAGGTCGAACTGCTCGCCGGCCTCATAGAGGGTCAGAGCCTCGACGGCGCCCTCGGCGACGACGACGTCATAGCCGGACTGGGCCAGCAGCGGCTGGAGCAGCAGGCGGCTGAACGGACTGTCGTCGATCAGCAGCAGACGCTTCAGGCCGGCGACCGGGGTCCTCGCGGCGAGAGACGCCGCCGACCGCGATGCGGCCGGCGCATCGCCCCAGTAGCGGTCGATATCGACCATCTCGGTGGCGCGGCCGGCGACGATCAGGCCGGCGGTGTCGGGATCCCCGACCTTCGCCGGTTCGTCCTCGACGATGTCCACGATCTCGTCGACCAGGAGGCCGACGGCCTGTTCGCCGCGTGCGAAGACGAGCAGCGGCCGGGTCGTCTCGTCGGTCCAGGGCTGGACGGGCCGCGCATCGACGTCGACCACGGGCATCAGCCCGCCGCGGTACTGGATGACCGTACGGCCCTCGACCGTCTCGATCTGATGCGACAGCAGCTCCTCGATCCGGGCAACGCGCGACAGGGGCACCGCACGCGGCGTGGCATCGCCGGCGTGGAAGGTCAGGAGCGCGGTCCGCTCCATTGAGGCCGAGGCCGGCAGTTCCAGCTCGTCCCGGGCGCCGTCAGCGCTCTGCTGGGCGCCCGCCTCTTGCGAGATGCCCTTGAAGTCCAGGATCAGGATGACCGAGCCGTCGCCCAGGATGGTCGCCCCGGAATAGAGCTTCAGGTGACGCAGAACCGAGGCCACCGGCTTGACCACGATCTCCTCCGTATCGAACACCCGGTCGACAATCACCCCGAAGGTGAAGGACCCGACCTGGGCCACCACGATGCAGGATTCGCCCGTCACCTCGACGTTGGCGGGCAGGCCCAGCAGCGTCCCGAGCGACACCAGCGGCAGCAGCCGGTCGCGCAACCTCAGGACGGCGGCGTCATCGACATATTCGACCACCCGGCCCGAGCCATCGCTGGCGCTGACCAACTCGATCACACAGGACTGGGGCATGGCGAACCGCTCGCCGCAGCATTCGACGATCAGGGCCGAAACGATGGTCAGGGTCAGGGGAATGCGGATGGTGAAGCGGGTGCCGGCGCCCTCGGTCGAGGTCATCTCGATGGCGCCGCCGATGCGCTCGATATTGGTGCGCACGACATCCATGCCCACGCCGCGACCGGAGACGGCGGTAATCTCCGGCGCGGTGGAGAAGCCAGGACGGAAGATCAGATGGCGCGCCTCGGAGTCCGACATGGCCTCGGCCTGGGCTGCGGTGATCAGACCTTGCGAGACACCCTTCGCGCGCAGCTTCGTCGCCGACAGCCCACGCCCGTCGTCCATCACCTCGATGACGATGGCGCCGCCCTCGTGCCGGGCCTGAAGGGTGATGCGCCCCGCCTCGGACTTGCCCGCCGCCAGACGGTCCGCCGGCGTCTCAATGCCATGGTCCGCTGCGTTGCGGATCATATGCGTCAGCGGATCCTTGATCAGCTCCAGAACCTGACGGTCCAGCTCGGTCTCCTGACCGTGCATCGACAGTTCGATGGACTTTCCCAGGTCCTGGGCCAGGTCGCGGACCAGACGCGGCAGCTTGGCCCAGGCGCCGGAGATCGGCTGCATCCGGGTGGTCATCACCCCTTCCTGAAGCTCGGTCGTGACCTGGTTCAGGCGGTTGAGCGGCGCCGCGAACGGGCTCTCTGGATCGAGCCTGAGAACCTGGATCAGCTGATTGCGGATCAGGACCAGCTCGCTGGCCACGGTCATCAGATGCTCAAGGGCGTCGACACTGACCCGGATGGTCTGGGCCGGGCCCGCCAGTTCGACGTCGGACGCGTCGGGCGTCAGGGTCTTCGGCCGGGACGACACGGGTGCGGCGGCGACGGGCGCGATGGCCTCGCTGGAGGGCGAAGGCGCGGTCGGGCTCTCCACTGGGGCCGGCGCGATCTCGACCAACGGCGCCGCGGTTGTCTCGGCGGCGAAGACGGCGGCCAGATCGGCCAGCGACCGATCGTCGACGTCCAGCTCGGCCAGGCAAAGGCCGACGATATCCATCAGGCCCGCCAGGGCCACGGCCTCGACCGGCGCCCCGACCAGGCCCCGAACGGTCGCGGACAGGGAGACGGCGGCCGCACTGCCCGAGGCGCCGGTGGTCAGGCAGTCGCGCAACTCGCCCTGGAGGCGGTCGGGATCGACGGACAGGAAGGCGGCGTTGACGGCCGGCCAGGCGTGCAATCGGGACAGGGCCGATTCCACCGCCGCATCCAGGGTTGCCTCTCCACCCAGACGCTGGATCAGAGGGCGTGGATCGGCGGACGTCTCAACCGCCGTCGGCGCGGACATCACGGGCGCGGCGCCATCAGCCGACGCCCCCGCCAGAACGCCTTCGAGACGCCCGATAAGCTCGCCGTCGTCTCCCGCAGGTTCTAGTCCGGTCCTGGCGAGGCCGTCGACCAGATCGCGGATCAGATCGACCGTATCCAGAATGGCCGAAACGGCGGCGGGGGTGACGGCCAGGGAGCCGTCGCGGAACTCGCCCAGCACATTCTCGGCGGCATGAGCCACGGTCTGCAAACGCATCAGGCCCAGGAAGCCGCAGGTCCCCTTGATCGTGTGGATCAGACGGAAGACCCCGCCCAGCACTTCGGGATCGCCGGGGTTCTTCTCGAACCGCACCAGTTCGCTGTCGAGCGTTTCGAGCCCCTCGCGCGTTTCGGCAATGAAATCGCTGACCAGCTCGTCCAAGCGCTCGCCCCTCAATGACCAAGCGCATTGCTTGATACCCCAACGTTATTGAGGGTTAATACTGTTACTTAATGGTTAATCTGACCCATCGTTACTCATACAACCGACCAACATATCAATTTATATAGATCGCAACTTGAGATTACACGCATTGTTGTGTACGTATAAACGAATTGATTGCCCAAAATGCGGATATTTTTACACCTTGAGTGCAATCCGTTGCGATTTCATACTGTATTGCAATTCCATATAAATTTTGAAATTCCTTTGAAAACTATATGTTTAACCATAAAGGAACCTTTTTCCTGATTTCATCGAGTGAATATTGCTGACTTCCAGCGATATGAACCAGATCAGCAGGAACGTTGACTATGGCTGTCGATAAAAACATGCCCGTACTGGTCGTGGACGATTACAAGACAATGATCCGCATCGTTCGCGGCCTTCTGGAGCAACTCGGCTTCAAGAATGTCGATGAGGCGATGGACGGGCCCAGCGCCCTGGAGAAGATCCGGAACCAGGAGTACGGGCTGATCCTGTCGGACTGGAACATGGTCCCGATGACCGGCCTGGAACTGCTGACCCAGGTCCGCGCAGAACCCCGCACGGCCAAGACGCCCTTCGTCATGGTCACCGCCGAGGCCAAGACCGAAAACGTCGTCGCGGCGCGGCAGGCGGGGGTGAACAACTACATCATCAAGCCCTTCACCCTGGCGGTGCTCAAACAGAAGCTGACCACCGTGCTGGGAGAACTGGGATGACCCAGCTGGATCCCGTCGCGATCATCGCCGCGGTCCGGAGCGAGGTCGAAGCCGGCGTTGATCAGGTGCTGACCGGGGCCGAGACCTGCCTGCGGGAGATGGAGGGGGTTCGCGGCGGATCGGCGGAGGCGCTCGATCGGCTGGAACAGGCCCTCTTCAGCATCATGGAGGCCTGCGCCTTCCAGGATCTGACCGGCCAGCGGCTGACGGTCCTCGGCGGCCTGATCGACCCGGCGCCGAAGGCCACGACCGCCGACCCTCTTCTGAACGGCCCCGCCCTAACCGGCGGCCTGGACCAACAGGCCGCCGACCGACTGCTGACGTCCTGATCTCCCTTCAGCGAAGAGCAAGCGCGATATGTCATCCCAAACGACCCGTCGCCTGAACCTGCGTCAGGCCTCAGTTCTCGCCGTCGACGACAATCCGATGTCCCTGGATCTGCTCAAGCAGATCCTGAACGGCTTCCGTATCAAGCACCTGCGGGAGTGCAGCTCCGCCGAGGAGGCCCGCAAGGCCATCGACGAGGAGCCGTTCGACCTGCTTCTGATCGACGGGGAGATGCCCGCCCAGAGCGGCCTCGACCTGAGCCGCTACGTCCGGTCGCGGGTGGACCAGACCAATTTCACCACCCCGATCATGATCGTGACAGCCTTCACTCCCCCGACGACCGTGCGCGAGGCGCGCGACAACGGGGTCAATATGGTGGTGTCCAAGCCGGTATCGCCGGCGGCCCTTCTCAGCCGGATCGAGTGGATCGCCCGTAACGATCGCGCCTTCGTCGTCGCCGACAACTATTCCGGGCCCGACCGGCGCTTCCGCAAGGCCGGGCCGCCACAGGGCGTCGATGAGCGCCGAGCGGAGGCCCTGGCCCTGACCTCGGACGCCACCCGGGAAATGTCCCAGGCCGACCTGGACTCGCTGTTCGGATGACCGACGCCGCCCGTATCTTCGTCCCGGAGAACACCCTCGCGCGCGGCATCGACGCGCCCGGCGCCGCCGACATCCACGATATGCTTCGCGACGCCGCCCGCCGGGTCGAGGCCATGGCGCCGGCCGTCGACGTCTATGTGGCGGATCGCTCCGTGGCCCTGCTCCGCGCCATGGCGGGTCCGCCGCCCGCGACGCCGGAGGCCCGCCTGGCCCTGGCCACCGAAGCCGGCCTTCTGGCCGAGGTGGCGGGCTCGGGCCGGCCCAACCCCATCGGCGACATCGCCAAGGGAATCGCCGTCCTGATCCGGCATCTGAACGCCGACGGCGGCTGGCGAGCCGATCTGATCCATGTCCATGCGGCCGCCCTGGGCCTGGTCATGAACCGCGGAGAGAAGCCCAACGTCGGCGCCCTTCTGTCCGGCCTGCGCAGCGCCCGCGCCTCCATCGGCGCGCTCGAATAGAGTTCAGCCCTCGCCTTGGGCGACCTCATCCAGCCAGTCCAGCCGGGCGCGCTGCAGGCGCAGACTGAGATCGACGCTGGCGCGCTCGATGGAGTCGCCGTGCCGGGACCAGCCGGCCAGCCGCTCCATCCCCTCCAGCAACTCCTGCCGGACGGCGGTCAGGACCTCGGCCCGGCGCGCGCCCTCCAACTGCATCCAGATGCCGGCCCGCATCCGGAAAGGGTCGATGCCGACGCTGGAGGCGCGGCCGGGGTCGCACGCCCATTGCATCATCGCCTCAAGGCCCTCAGCCGTGACCGACAGCAGCCGCGTCGCCCGCCCGTCGCCCTTGGCCTCGGCCGCAATCAGGCCGTCCCGCTCCATCCGCTTGATCGCCGGATAGACCGCGCCCGCGCTACCGCGCCACTCGATGGACGGCGACGTCGAGAAGGAGCGGCGCACCTGAAAGGCGGTCTGACGCCCCCGGTGATGCAGTTCGGACAGCACCGAGCCTTCCAGTTCCGTCAGCATCGCCAGCCTCCCTTGCGCGAACCGTTCGCCGTGATAGTACGAAAAAGACTATTCACACGGATACGGCCATGCGAACCCCTTTTTCCGCCGTCCTCGGCGTCTCCCTGCTGGCTTTAGCGGCCTGCGCGGGTCTGGCCGAGCCCCAAACGACAGCACCTGTGCCGTCGGTCGTCGCCCTGGGCTCGGGCGTGCAGACGGCAGACATGGATACGGCCGTGCGGCCGCAGGACGATTTCTTCGCCTTCGCAAATGGCCGCTGGCTGCGCGATACCCCCATCCCCGACGATCGCTCGCGCTACGGCGTGGATTCCATGATGGCGGAGCGGTCTCTGATCAAGCAGCGCGCCGTCGCCGAAGCGGCGACGACCGCGACCGATCCTGAGGCGCGCAAGGTCGGTGACCTCTACACCGCCTTCATGGACGAGGCCGGGATCGAGGCGGCGGGCCTAACCCCGCTCCAGCCGCAGTTGCAGGCGGTAGACGCCCTTTCCACGGTCAGGGACCTGGCCCCGCTGATGGCGCGGCTGGATGCGATCGGGGTCACGACCCCCATCGGCGTCTTCATCGATCCGGATGCGAAGGACGCTGATCGCAATGCCCTGTGGCTCTACGAGAGCGGGCTCGGCCTGCCGGACCGCGACTATTATCTGAGTGCGGAAACCCGGTTCATCACCGTCCGCGACCAGTATCGGACCTATGTCGCGCGGATGCTGGTGCTGGCCGGAGAGCCGTCGGCGCAGGCGGAATCGGACGCGGCGGCCGTGCTGGCGCTGGAGACAGCCTTGGCCCGACTCTACTGGTCGCCGGTCGACGCCCGCGATCCGGACAAGACCTACAATCCCCGGACGCTCGCCGATCTGGAGCGGTCGGCGCCGAACCTCGACTGGACCGGCTGGATGGCGGCGCAGGGACTCGGCGGCGCGACGCCCCTGATCGTCGTGCGGGAGCCGAGCTTCTTCGAAGGCCTGTCGCGACTGGCGGCCGAGACGCCCCTGCCGGTATGGCGCGCCTGGCTGCGCCTGAAGGTCCTGGACGCCTCGGCGCCCTTCCTGTCCCGGGCCTTCGCCGACACCGCCTTCGGCTTCAACGAAGGGGTGCTGCGCGGAACCACCACCAACAGCGAACGCTGGAAGCGCGGCGCCGCCCTGGTCGACCAGTTGCTGGGCGACATCTCGGGCCGGCTCTATGTCGAGCGTGAGTTTCCCCCCGAGGCCAAGGCGCGCATCGACGCCCTGGTGCAGAACCTGATGACGGCCCAGGCGCGCAGCCTGAACGACGCTGCCTGGATGAGCCCGGCGACCCGCGCCGAGGCTCTGGCCAAGCTGGCGAAGATCGATGTGAAGATCGGCTATCCCGACCATTGGCGCGACTATTCGGCGCTCGAGATCCAGCCGGACGATCTGCTGGGCGACATTTTCCGCGCCCGAACCTTCGAATGGCGGCGCAAGCGGGCCCTGTTGTCGGCGCCGGTCGATCGCCGCGAATGGCGTATGACCACCCCGACCGTCGACGCCTACTACAGCCCCGCCACCAATGAGATCGCCTTCCCGGCGGGGGTGCTGCAGCCGCCGATGTTCGATCCGGGCTCGGACGACGCGTACAACTACGGGGCCACGGGCGCGACGATTGGACACGAGATCAGCCACGGTTTCGACGTGCGCGGCAGCCGTTACGACGGCGACGGCAACCTGCGCGACTGGTGGACGCCCGAGGACCGCGCCCGCTATCAGGCCCTGTCCGACCGGCTAACGCGCGCGTTCGATGCCTTCGAGCCCCTGCCCGGCCAGCACGTCAACGGGACCCTGACGCTGGGCGAGAACATGGCCGATCTGGCCGGACTGCAGCTGGCCCACGATGCCTGGCGCGCCTCGCTGAATGGCGCCGAGGCTCCGGTGATCGACGGCCTGACGGGCGAGCAGCGCTTCTTCCTCGGCTATGCCCAGAGCTTCATGGGCAAGCGCCGCGAGGCGGCCCTCATCGCCTTGCTGAAGTCCAATCCGCATGCGCCCGAACGCTATCGGGTCAACGGGATCGTGGTCCATCTGGACGCCTTCCAGACCGCCTTCGACGTCCATCCCGGCGACCCGATGTATGTCCCGCCCGGAGACCGGATCCGGCTGTGGTAGGTCCGGCGGCGCGGGCCTGTCTCCGGAAAGGCGGATGATCTTACGGGCGGTTCGGGGTTTGGCCCGATAGTTCGGAAGGTCGGGTCGGTGCTCTAAATTTCTCGACCCTCAGAGCAGGAAGGGGGGTCCGGGAAACGAGGGCCCGAGTGCGTGTTCGCCGGCTGAAATCCGTTCTGTTTTCCACCAGTATGCTGGTGATCGCCCGCCGCTACGCCCTGCTCGGAACGGCCGCCCTCGTGGCCGGCGCGAGCCCCGCGCTCGCCCAGACAGCCCCTCAAACCCTGCCCACCGGCGGCGCCTTCGTGCGTGGTGACGGCGAGATCAGCCAGACCGGGCCGGGCGCCATGGTCATCACCCAGTCGAGCACACGCGGGGTGATCGACTGGAGCACCTTCTCGATCGGCAAGGACGGCCAGGTCGACATCAACAACGGCGCCGGCGCCACTCTGAACCGCGTACTCGGCGGCCAGATCTCGCAGATCGACGGGCGGCTGAGCGCGACCGGGTCGGTGTATCTGATGAACCCCGCCGGGGTGATCGTCGGCACCGACGGCAGCATCCTGTCCGGCGGCAATCTGGTCGTCTCGACACGCCCGATGAACCCCGACGCCTTCATGGGCGGCGGACCGCTGGCGGCCTCGGGGACCTCCTACGGTACCATTCTCAACGAGGGTCAGCTGCAGTCGCAGAGCGGCAGCGTGGTGATGATCGCGCGCTCGGTCACGAACGCGGGGACGGTGCAGGCGTCTCAAGGGCGCGTCACCCTGGCCGCCGCCGACGACGTTCTGCTGACCACCAGCGACGCCGACGGCAAGGATCTGTTCGTCTCGGTCGCGGAGGGCGGAGACGGCGATGTCACCCAAACCGGTCGCATCCGGGCAGCCGCCGTCTCGCTGCACGCGGCGGGCGGGAACATCTTCGCCCTGGCGGGAAACCGCGACGGCCTGATCCAGGCGACCGGCTCCGAGACCATCGACGGGCAGCTGTGGCTGACGGCGCCCAAGGGGGAGGTTCGGGTCGCCGGCGCGCTGGCGGCGACGCAGGCTGACGGAGGCGGCGGGCAAATCCTGATCAACGGCCAGACCGTGACCCTGGAAGGGACGGCGAATGTCGCCGCGACCGGAATGAAGGGCGGCGAGGTTTTGATCGGGACCTCGGCCTTTGGAACCGCCGCCGATCTTGCCGCCCATACGACCATCGCCGAGGGCGCGTCCCTCCGGGCCGGCGGACCGGCGGGCGGCGGGCGGATCGAGACCTCGGGCCAGACCCTCGCCTTCGCCGGCGCCCGCATCGATCCCGGCAAGGGCGGGCTATGGCTGCTCGACCCCGATGACCTGACCATCGACGCGGCCGCCGCGGCGACGATCGTCTCGACCCTCGACGGCGGAAGCAACGTCAACCCGACGACCACGGCCGGCGGTACGGGCGGCAGCGGCGATCTGACGGTGGCGGCGCCGATCGTCTGGACCGGGACCGGCGATCTGACCCTCACCGCCTATCGTGACCTCAACGTCAACGCGGCGATCAGCGGCGGCGGCTGGGTGACCTTCGAGGCCGGACGCGACGCTACCATCGCCGCCCCGGTGAGCGCGACCGCCATCGCGACCGGATCGCCGGCCTTCGCCGGGGTGGCGGGGACCTACACCATCGCCGCCGGAGGATCCCTGACGGGCGCCCTTGGCGTCGGCGTCGTCGGCGGATCCTTCGTGAACCAGGCCGGGGCCGGCGCGATCAGCAGCAGCGCCGAGTGGTTCATCCTCACCGACGGGCCGGGTTCGACCACCCTCGGCGGCCTGACACCGGACTATTTCCAGTACGACTTCCTGACCACCCAAACCGCGGCCTCGACCGGAAACGCCGTGCTGTACCGGGTCGCGCCCACGGCCACGGTCACCCTCGGCACGATCACCAAGGTCTATGACGGCACGACCACGGCCATCCTGAACGGGACGAACACCACCGTCACCGGCCTTCTGGGCGGCGACGACTGGGCGCTGGACGGCGCCTATTCGACCAAGGACGCCGGAACAGGCCTGACCGTCACCGCCAGCAACTTCCAGGCGACCAACGGCGGCATCCCCGTCTACGGCTACGCCGTCTCCGATCCGGCCGCGACCACGACGACGGCCGAGATCACGCGAGCCAGCCTGACGGCCGCGATCATCAACACCCCGACCAAGGTCTATAACGCCTCCAACCTGGCCCAGCTGGTCCCGAGCAATGTCTCTCTGACCGGGGTTGTGGCGGGCGAGACCATCACCGTCAACGGCGCCGCGACCACCAACTACGACAGCGCCAACGCGGGAGCGCGCACCGTCACGGCCACCTTCGGCGGCACCAATTTCGTGGCCGGCGCCGCGACCAATCTCAACAATTACGTCCTGCCGACCAACGCGAGCGGGGCCGGCCTGATCACCCAGGCGCCGCTGACGGTGCTCAACGTCAGCGCCAACAACAAGGTCTATGACGGGACCACCACCGCCTCCCTGAGCACCGGTTCGGCCGCCCTGTTCGGCGTCATCGGCTCCGAGGACGTGGCCCTGAGCACGGCGAGCGCGACAGGCCTGTTCGCCACGAAGAACGTCGGGACCGGCATCGCCGTGACCGCCTCCGGATTCTCGGTCAGCGGCGCCGGCGCCGCCAACTACCAGGTCCTGCAGCCGACGGGCCTTTCGGCCGACATCACCCGGGCGACGCTGCAGGTTGCGTCGGTGACGATCAACGACAAGGTCTATGACGGCACGCGCACCGCCACCGCCGACACCTCCAGCGCGACCTTCCTGGGGCTGATCTCCGGGGACGATGTCTCGGTGACGTCCGGCGCCTTCACCTTCGACAGCAAGGACGTGGGCGACAACATCGCCGTTCGCGCCTCGGACGTTCAGATCGGCGGCGCCGACGGCGGCAACTACAATGTGGTGGCCCTCACCCCCTTCTCGGCGGATATCACCCCCGCGCCGCTGGTCGCCTCGATCATCGGCAATCCGACCAAGACCTATGACGGCAACACCCAGGCGGCCGTCTCTCCGCTCAACTTTCAGCTGACCGGCTTCGTCGCGGGGGAGAACGCCTCCATCGTCCAGACCAGCGGTGCGACCTATGCCTCAAAGGACGCTGGATCGCGGATGGTGTCGGCCACCCTGTCGCCGCCCGACTATGTCGCCGACGCGGGCACGGCCCTGTCGAACTACATCCTGCCGATTCTGGCCACGGGGCTGGGGACCATCGACCCGGCCCAGTTGACCATCACCATCGTCGGCAATCCGACCAAAGCCTATGACGGCACGCCCGGCGCCTCGCTCGGCTCGAGCAATTTCGAGGTCGACGGCTTCATCCCCGGCGAAGGCGCCACAGTCACGGAGACCAGCGGCACCTACAGCTCGTCCGACGCCGGCACGCGGACCGTCAGCGCCGATCTGGACGCAGGCGACTTCGATCCCGACAGCGGCACCCTGATGTCGAACTACATCATCCCCTCGCCGGTGACGGGGATCGGGACGATCACGCGTCGGGATATCGGCCCGGGGACTCTCTACGCTGACATCACCGGCAACTCGACCAAGACCTATGACGGCAATACGATCGCCACCCTGACGCCGTCCGACTACACCCTGACCGGCTTCATCGCGGGCGAAGGGGCGACCATCACCCAGACGGTCGGAACCTATGGCGACAAGAACGCCGGACAGCAGTCGGTCATCGCCTATCTGGCGCCGACGGACTTCACCGCCGACGTCGGCACCAATCTGGACAACTACAACCTGCCGACCGAGGCGACCGGCATCGGCACCATCCTGCGCGCCCAGCTGACGGCCGCCATTATCGGCAACCCGACCAAGGTCTATAACGGCTCGACCAACGCCATCCTGACCTCGGCCAACTTCAGCTTCACCGGCTTCGTCCCGGGCGAGGGCGCCAGCCTGCCCGCCACGGTGGGGACCTACAGCAGCGAGGACGCCGGGACGCGCATCGTCTCCAAGACCCTGAGCCCCACCGCCTTCGTCGCCGACGCCGGGACCCTGCTATCGAACTACGTCCTGCCAACCCTGGCCGTGGGCGCCGGCACTATCAACCAGGCGCCGCTGACCATCCTCAACGTCTCGGCGGCCGACAAGGTCTATGACACCACCACCACCGCCCAGCTGGCCGGGACCGCGACCCTGTTCGGACTGGTGGACGGCGACATCGTCGGCCTCGACGGCGTCGGTGCGACCGGGACCTTCGCGTCTCGCAATGTCGGAAGCGGCATCGCCGTCACCGCCTCGGGCTACGCCCTGACCGGTGCGGATCAGGCCAACTACGTCCTCACCCAGCCGCAAGGGTTGACCGCCAGCATCACGCCCAAGGGCGTCCAGATTCTCGGCGTCATCGCCCTGGACAAGATCTACGACGCCACCACCACCGCAACCCTGAACCTCGGCGGTGCGACGCTGGACGGGGTTTTCGCGGGCGACGCCGTCGGCTTTACCACCGCCGGGGCGGCCGGCGCCTTCGGCCAGAGCCATGTCGGGACCGGCCTGCACGTCAACGCCTCGGGCTTCGCCCTGAACGGGACTGACGCCGGCAACTACGCCCTGAGCCAACCCTCCTATCTGACCGCCGCCATCACGCCGAAACAACTGACCGGCGCGATCATCGGCACGCCGACCCGGACGTATGACGCCACCACCCAAGCCTTCCTGACCTCGTCCAACTACAGCGTCAGCGGCTTCGTCGCCGGCCAGAGCGCCACGGTCACCCAGGCGGCGGGCGCGGCCTACGACAGTCCCGACGCGGGCGCGCGCACCGTCACGGCGACGGTGGTGGTCTCAGACTTCCAGGCCGGCGCCGGCACCGACCTGTCCAACTACCTCCTGCCCACAACCCTCACCGGGCCGGGCCTGATCAACCGCCTGACCCTGGCGGCGGCGATCATCGGCAATCCGACCAAGGTCTATGACGCGACCCAGACCGCGACCCTGACCAGCGCCAACTATTCGCTCACTGGCTTCGTCGCCGGCCAGGGCGCCACGGTCACCCAGACCTCCGGCCTCTACGCCAGCAAGAACGTCGGGAACCGGTCGATCTCCGCCCTGCTGACTGACAGCGATTTCACCGCCACCGGCTCGACCAATCTGGCCAACTACAACCTGCCCAACATCGCCCTGGGCGGCGGGATGATCACCCCGGCCAGCGTCAGCGTCACCGACGTGGTGGCCCTGGACAAGGTCTATGACGGCACGACGGCGGCCGGGCTCGACAACAGCCTCGCCGACCTGTCCGGCATTCTGGGCGCCGACACGGTCACGGTGGATTCCTCAGGTTCCAGCGGCGTCTTCGCAACGAAGAACGTCGGGACCAATATCGCGGTGACGGCGACCGGGTACGCGCTCGCGGGCGCCGACGCGGGCAACTATGTCGTGGTCCAGCCGACCGGCCTCGCCGCCGACATCAGCCAGGCGACCCTGGCCCTGGCCTCGGTGACCCGGGTCTATACGGCGACAACCACGGCCCCGACCAACGACAGCGCCTATGCCCTGTCCGGGGTGTTCGGCGCCGACGTCGTGACGGTGACCGCCGCGGGCATCACGGGCGACTATGACACCAAGAACGTCGGCACGGGCAAGGCGATAAGCCTCGCAGGGGTGGCCATCGCCGGGGCCGACGCGGGCAATTATCTGATCGCCTCCACGACCACCAACGCCCCGATCGGGACCATCACCCCGGCCCAGCTGACCACCGCCGGCGCCGTGGCCAACGACCGGGTCTATGACCAGACCACCAACGCCACGATCGACAACTCGGGCACGACCTTGAACGGCGTCCTGCTGAGCGACGACGTCACCCTGACGGTCTCGAACAGCGGCCAGTTCTCCGACAAGAACGTCGGGACGAACAAGCCGGTCACCACCACCGGATACAGCGTCAGCGGCGTCGATGCGGGCAACTACGTCCTGCAGCAGCCCAACTATCTGACCGCCGACATCACTCCGTTCCAGATCTTCCTGACCTCGGTCAGCAAGACGTATGACGGGACCACCGCCCTGCCGACCGACAGCGCCGCCTATGGCTTCAGCGGCGTGTTCAGCGGCGACGCGGTCTCGGCCAGTCCGGCGGGCGCGACCGGGGCCTATGCCGGCAAGAATGTGGGCGGCAGCCTGTCGGGCGGAGTGGTCACCGCCGGTATCGACGTCAGCGTCGCCAACCTCAGCCTGTCGGGAACCGACGCCGGCAACTACGTCGTCTCCGACGTCGTCAATCAGGCCATCGGGGTGATCTCGCCCAAGGCCCTGATCGCGGCGATCATCGGCAACCCCACCAAGACCTATGACACCACCACGACCGCCACACTGACCTCGGCGAATTACAGCCTGACCGGCTTCGTCTCCGGTGAAGGCGCCACGGTCACCGAGACGGTCGGGGCCTATGACAGCAAGAACGCGGGGGCGCGCACGGTCACCGCCTCGCTCGGCGGCGGCGACTTCACGGCCGACGGCGGCACCCTGCTGACCAACTATGTCCTGCCGGCCAGCGCCTCGGGCGCGGGCCAGATCAGTCAGGCCCTGCTGACCGTCGCGGGCGCCGTCGCTGACAACAAGGTCTATGACGGCACGACCAACGCCACCATCACCAACACCGGCACGTCGCTGGTCGGGGTGCTGGGCAGCGACGCCGTCACCCTGACCAACGCCACGACCGGCCAGTTCGCCGACGCCAATGTCGGGACCGCCAAGAGCGTGACGACCAACGGCTATTCGATTTCGGGAACCGATGCGCCGAACTACATCCTGCAGCAGCCCAACTATCTGACCGCCGACATCACCCAGGCGCTGCTGACCTTGGTCAAGGTGACGCGGGTCTATACCGCCTTCACCCCCTTGCCGACGGACGGTGCGGCCTACAGCCTGGCGGGGATCGTCTCGGGCGACGACGTCGCGGTGGACGCCAGCGGCATCATCGGGGACTACGCCACCAAGAACGTCGGCACGAACATCAACGTCACCTTCACCGGCCTGGATCTGACCGGCGCGGATGCGGGCAACTATTCGATCGCCACCGCCCTGACCAATGCGGCGATCGGCGAGATCACCCCGGCGACGGTCACCCTGACCGGCATGCTGGCGAACACCAAAATCTATGACGGCACGACCGCCCTGACGCTGAACAACACCGGCACGACCGTGGTCGGGACCTTGGGCAGCGACGATCTGGGCGTGAACAGCGCAGGCTCCAGCGCGGCCTTCGGGTCGCCGAACGTCGGGACCTATTCGGTCGCCGCCTCGGGCTATCTGCTGACCGGGATCGACGCGGGCAACTACGTCCTGACCCAGCCCGGCGGCATCTCGGCGACCATCGACCCCAAGGCCCTGTCGGCCGCCATCGTCGGAACCCCGACCCGGACCTATGACGCCACCAGCGTCGCCGCCCTGACCTCCGCCAACTACAGCCTGACCGGCTTCATCGGCTCTGAAGGCGCGACCGTCACCGAGACAGTCGGGACCTACGACAGCCCCAACGCCGGGGCCCGAACCGTCACCGCGACCCTGACCGCGGGCGACTTCACGGCGGGCGGCGGGACCCTGCTGTCCAACTACATCCTGCCGACCTCGGCCTCGGGCGCCGGCCAAATCGATCCGAAGACCCTGACGGCGGCGATCATCGGCGACCCCACCCGGATCTATGACGCCACCACCGTCGCCGGCCTGACCAACGCAAACTACCAGCTGACCGGCTTCGTCGGTTCCGAAGGCGCCCTCGTCACCGAGACGGTCGGCGCCTACGACAGCGCCAACGCCGGGGCCCGGACGGTCACCGCGATCCTGGCCGCCGGAGACTTCACTGCCACTGGCACGACCCTGCTGGCCAACTACATCCTGCCGACCTCGGCCAGCGGCGTGGGCCATATCCGCCAGGCGACCCTGAGCGCCGCAATCATCGGCACGCCGACCAAAGTCTATGACGCCACGACCGGCGCGACCCTGACCAGCGCCAACTACAGCCTGACCGGCTTCGTCGGATCGGAAGGCGCCACCGTCACCGAAACCGTCGGCGTCTACGACGGCGCCAACGCCGGGGCGCGGACGGTCACCGCGACCCTGGGCGCCGGAGACTTCACGGCCGACGGCGGCACCCTGCTGTCCAACTACGTCCTGCCGATCAGCGCCGCAGGAGCCGGCCAGATCGACCAGAAGAGCCTGGCCGCCATCATCATCGGCAATCCGACCCGGACCTATAACGGAACCGATGTCGCTGCCCTGACCTCGGCCAACTACAGCCTGACCGGCTTCGTCGGGTCGGAGAGCGCCAGCGTCACCCGGACCGCCGGGACCTATGCCGGGGTCAACGCCGGGCCGCAGGCCGTGACCACAAGCCTGCTGGCCAGTGACTTCCTCGCCGGAGCCGGGACCTCGCTTTCAAACTACATCCTGCCGACCAGCGCCGCCGGGCTGGGAATCATCACCCAGGCCATCCTGACCGCCACCATCGTCGGCCTGCCGACCAAGACCTATGACGCCACGACCGGCGCGACCCTGACCGGCGCCAACTACAGCCTGACCGGCTTCGTCACGGGCGAGGGCGCCGATGTGACCAGGACGACCGGCGTCTATGTCTCGGCCGACGCCGGCATCCGCAACGTCTCGACCACCCTGGCGAGCGGTGACTTCACCGCGACGGGTTCGACCCTGCTGTCCAACTATGTCCTGCCGACCAGCGCCTCGGGCGGCGGGGTGATCACCAAGGCCCTGCTGACGGCCGCCGTCATCGGCGACCCGACCCGGGCCTATGACGCCACCACGGTGGCGACCCTGACCTCGGCCAACTATCAACTGACCGGCTTCGTCGGGGGCCAGGGCGCGACGGTCACCGAGACGGTCGGGACCTACAGCGGCAAGGACGTCGGGGCGCGGACGGTCAGCGTCGCCCTCGGCAGCAGCGACTTCACGGCCAACGGCGGCACCTCCCTGGCCAACTACACCCTGCCCACGACCGCCTCCGGCATCGGCCACATCACCCAGGCGGCCCTGACCGCCGCCATCATCGGCAATCCCACCAGAACCTATGACGCCACGACCGGCGCCGTCCTGACCTCAAGCAACTACAGCCTGACCGGCTTCGCCGGTTCCGAAGGCGCCACCGTCACCGAGACCGTCGGCGCCTACAGCAGCGCCAATGCGGGATCACGCACGGTGACCGCCGCCCTCGACAACGGGGACTTCACCGCCACCGGCTCGACCCTCTTGTCCAACTACGTTCTGCCTACAGCCGCCTCGGGCGCGGGGACTATCGACCCCAAGGCCCTGACCGCCGCCGTCATCGGCGACCCGACCAAGACCTATGACGCCACCGCCGTCGCCGCCGTGACCAGCGCCAACTACAGCCTGACGGGCTTCGTCGGATCGGAAGGCGCGACGGTCACCGAGACGGTCGGGGCCTATGGCTCGCCCAACGCAGGCGTCCGCATCGTGACCGCGACCCTGACCGGCGCCGACTTCACCGCCGACGGCGGGACATCGCTGTCCAACTACATCCTTCCGACCTCGGCCACGGGGATCGGCCATATCGATCAGGCGACCCTGACCGCCGCCATCATCGGCGCTCCGACCAAGACCTACGACGCCACCACCGGCGCTGCGCTGACGAGCAGCAACTACGCCCTGACCGGCTTTATCGGTTCCGAGAGCGCCAGCGTCACTGAAACCGTCGGGACCTACGACAGCGCCAATGCCGGGGCCCGCACCGTCACCGCCTTGCTCGACGCCGGAGACTTCACGGCGGGCGGCGGGACGCTGCTCTCCAACTACGTCCTGCCGACAACCGCCTCGGGCGCGGGCCAGATCGACCAGGCCACCCTGATCGCAGCCATCATCGGCAATCCGGCCAAGGTCTATGACGCCACGACCGGCGCGACCCTGACCTCGACCAACTACAGCCTGACCGGATTTATCGGTGCGGAAGGCGCAACGGTCACCCAAACGGTCGGGAGCTATGACAGCGCCAACGCCGGCGCGCGCACCGTCACCGCCAGCCTGGGGGCCGGGGACTTCACCGCCATCGGCTCGACCCAGCTCTCGAACTACATCCTGCCGACGAATGCTTCGGGCGCGGGCGCGATCGACCAGAAATCCCTCACCGCCGTCATCATCGGCGACCCCACCCGGGTCTATGACGCCACCACCGTCGCCGCCCTGACGAGCGCGAACTACCAGCTCACCGGCTTCGTGGGCACGGAAGGCGCCACAGTCACCGAAACGGCCGGGGTCTATGACAGCGCCAACGCGGGGGCGCGGACCGTCACCGCGACCCTGACCGGCGCGGACTTCACCGCCGACGGCGGAACCCTGCTCAGCAACTACATCCTGCCGACGGGTGCGGCGGGGGCGGGGCATATCGCCCAGGCCACCCTGACCGCCGCCATCATCGGCAACCCGACCAAGACCTATGACGCCACGACCGGCGCCGTCCTGACCTCGATCAACTACAGCCTCACCGGCTTCATCGGCGCCGAGGGAGCCACCGTCACCGAGATCGTCGGCGCCTACGACAGCGCCAATGCGGGATCCCGGACCGTCACCGCGACGCTGGACGGTTCCGACTTCACCGCCGACGGTTCCACATTGCTGAGCAACTATGTCCTGCCGACCACGGCCTCGGGCGCGGGGCAGATCGACCAGGCGACACTCACTGCCGCCATCATCGGCAATCCCACCAAGGTCTATGACGCCACCACCGGCGCGACCCTGACCGCGACCAACTACAGCCTGACCGGCTTCATCGGCGCAGAAGGCGCGACGGTCACCGAAACCATCGGGACCTACGACAGCGCCAATGCGGGGTCGCGCGCCGTCACCGCGGCGCTGGACAGCGGCGACTTTACCGCCACCGGCTCCACCCTGCTGTCGAACTACGTCCTGCCGACCACGGCCTCGGGCGCGGGGCAGATCGACCAGAAGGCCTTGACCGCCGCCATCATCGGCGACCCCACCAAGACCTATGACGCGACCACCGTCGCCGCTCTGAACAGCGCCAACTACAGCCTGGCCGGCTTCGTCGGCGCGGAAGGTGCCACGGTCACCGAAACCGTCGGCGCCTACGACAGCGCCAATGCCGGCGCCCGTATCGTGACCGCAACACTGGGCGGCTCCGACTTCACCGCCACCGGTTCGACGCTGCTGTCCAACTATCTCCTGCCGACCACGGCCTCCGGCGTCGGCCACATCACCCAGGCGGCCCTGACGGCCGCCATTATCGGCAACCCGACCAAGGTCTATGACGCCAACACCGGCGCAACCCTCACAGGCGCCAACTACAGCCTGACCGGCTTCATCGGTTCGGAAGGCGCCGCGGTCACCGAAACGGTGGGCGCCTACGACAGCGCCAATGCAGGATCGCGCACCGTCACCGCCGCTCTCGACGGGTCTGACTTCACCGCCACCGGTTCCACCCTGCTGTCGAACTACATCCTGCCGACCAGCGCGTCGGGCGCCGGCGCGATCGACCAGAAGACCCTCACCGCCGCCATCATCGGCGACCCGACCCGGGTCTATGACGCCACGGACGTGGCCGTCCTGACCAGCGCCAACTACAGCCTGACGGGTTTCGTCGGCACGGAAAGCGCCACGGTCACCGAAACGGCGGGGACCTACGCCTCCCCCAACGCCGGACTGCGCATCGTCACCGCGATCCTGACCGGTGCGGACTTCACCGCCGACGGCGCGACCCTGCTGTCGAACTACGTCCTGCCGACCTCGGCCTCAGGGATCGGCCATATCGACCAGGCGACCCTGACCGCCGCCATCATCGGCAATCCGACGAAGGTCTATGACGCCAACACCGGCGCAACCCTCACAGGCGCCAACTACACCCTGACCGGCTTCATCGGTTCGGAAAGCGCCGGCGTCACCGAGACCGTCGGGACCTATGACAGCGCCAACGCCGGATCGCGGACAGTCACCGCCATCCTCGACAGCGGCGATTTCACCGCCGGTGGGGGGACGTTGCTGTCGAACTACGTCCTGCCGACCAGCGCTTCCGGCGCCGGACAGATCGATCAGAAGACCCTGACGGCGGCGCTTGTCGGCGTGGCCAAGACCTATGACGGCACGACCGACGCCGTGCTCGCGGCGGGCAACTACACCCTGTCAGGCTTCGTCGGCTCGGAGGGCGCCACGGTCACCGAGACGGCCGGGACCTATGCCTCGCCCAATGTCGGTTCGCATGTCGTCACTGCCGGCCTCGACAGCGGCGACTTCACCGCGACAGGCTCCACCTCCCTGTCCAACTACATCCTGCCGACCACGGCGGTCGGCATCGGCCAGATCGGCCAGGCCCAGTTGCTCGCGGCCATCATCGGCGACCCGACCCGGGTCTATGACGCGACCACGATCGCCGGCCTGACCTCGGCCAACTACAGCCTCACCGGCTTCATCGGCACGGACGGTGCGACGATCACCGAGGCCGTCGGGACCTATGGCTCTCCCAACGCCGGACTGCGCACGATCACCGCCGCCCTCGACGCCGGAGACTTCACGGCGACCGGCTCGACGCTCCTGTCGAACTATATCCTGCCCACGAGCGCCGCCGGGACGGGACACATCACCCAGGCCCTCCTGACAGCCGCCATCATCGGCGCCCCGACCAAGGTCTATGACGCCACGACCGCAGCAAGTCTGGTCGCGAGCAACTACAGCCTCACCGGCTTCGTCGGCTCCGAGGGCGCCACCGTCACCGAAACGGTCGGAACCTACGATAGCCAGAACGCAGGGGCCCGCACGGTCGTCGCCACTCTGGACGGATCCGACTTCACCGCCACCGGTTCGACGCTCCTGTCCAACTATGTGCTGCCGGTCTCGGCCTCGGGCGCGGGGACCATCGACCAGAAAACCCTGACGGCGGCGCTCGTCGGGGTGGCCAAGACCTACGACGGCACGACCGACGCCGCGCTCGGCGCCGCCAACTACGCCCTGACCGGCTTCGTCGGGGCCGAGGGCGCGACCGTCACCGAAACGGTCGGGATCTACGCCTCGCCCAACGCCGGGGCGCGCGTCGTCACCGCCGGCCTCGACAGCGGTGACTTCACCGCCACCGGCTCCACCCTGCTGGCGAACTACATCCTGCCGACGAGCGCCCTGGGCATCGGACAGATCAATCAGGCCGCCCTGACCGCGGCGATCATCGGCAATCCGACCCGAACCTATGACGCCACCACGGGCGCGGTCCTGACTTCGGCCAACTACTCCCTGACCGGCTTTATCGGCTCCGAGGGCGCCACGGTCACTGAGACCGTCGGGACCTACAACAGCGCCAACGCCGGAGCCCGCATGGTGACCGCCAGCCTCGACAGCGGCGACTTCACGGCCGGAAGCGGCACGCTGCTGTCGAACTACCTCCTGCCGACGACGGCCTCAGGCGCAGGCCAGATCGATCAGAAGACCCTGACAGCGGCCTTGATCGGGGTCGCCAAGACCTATGACGGCACGACCGCGGCCTTGCTGGCCTCGGCCAACTACAGCCTGAGCGGCTTTGTCGGCTCTGAAGGCGCCACGGTCACGGAAACCGCCGGGACCTATGCCTCGGCCAATGTGGGATCGCGGGTGGTCAGCGCCAGCCTCGACAGCGGCGACTTCACCGCAACGGGCGCGACGCTTCTGGCCAACTACGTCCTGCCCACCAGCGCCCCCGGCATCGGTCAAATCAGCCAGGCGGCCCTGACGGCGGCCATCATCGGCGACCCGACGCGGACCTATGATGCGACCGCAGTCGCGGCCCTGACCTCGGCGAACTACCAACTCACCGGGTTCGTCGCGGGCGAGGGCGCCACGGTCGCCGAGACCGTCGGCGCCTATGCCTCCCCCAATGCCGGGCCGCGCACCGTCACAGCCGCCCTCGACAGCGGCGACTTCACAGCCGACGGCTCGACCCTGCTGTCGAACTACATTCTGCCCGCCTCGGCTCTCGGCCTCGGCCATATCACCCCGGCGGCCCTGACGGCGACGATCATCGGCGATCCGAGCAAGACCTATGACGGGACGCGCACGGCGACCCTGACCTCGGCCAACTACAGCCTGACCGGCTTCATCGGCTCCGAAGGCGCCACGGTCACCGAGACTGTCGGGGTCTACGACAGCGCCGATGCGGGGGCGCGTATCGTCACCGCGAGCCTCGACGGCGGCGATTTCACCGCGAGCGGATCGACCCTACTGACCAACTATATCGTTCCGACCAACGCATCTGGAGCGGGAACCATCAACCCGAAGGCTCTGACGGCAGCCATCATCGGCGATCCGACCCGCACCTATGACGCGACCACCGTCGCGACCCTGACCTCGGCAAACTACCAACTGGCGGGCTTCGTCGCTGGCGAAGGCGCGGCCGTCAGCGAGACCGTCGGCCTCTATGACAGCCCCAACGCCGGGGGGCGGACGTTGACGGTCAGCCTCGGGGCCGGGGACTTCTCGGTCACGGGATCCACCCGCCTGTCCAACTACATCCTGCCCACGTCGGCGACAGGGACCGGCCACATCACCCAAGCCGCCCTGACCGCCGCCATCGTCGGAACCCCAACCCGGACCTATGACGCGACGACGGGCGCGATCCTGACCAGCGCCAACTACCAGCTGACCGGCTTCGTCGGAGCGGAAGGCGCGACCGTCACCGAAACGGTCGGGACCTACGACGGCCCCAACGCCGGCGCCCGGACGGCAACCGCCGCCCTCGACAGTGGCGACTTCACCGCCAACGGCGGGACCCTGCTCTCCAACTACAGCCTGCCAACCCTGGCCACGGGGGCGGGCGTCATCGACCGCGCCCTGCTCCAGGCCGCCGTGGTCGGCAACCCGACCCGGACCTACAACGCCACCGTCACGGCGACCCTCACCGCCTCCAACTATCAGCTGACCGGCTTCGTCGGATCCGAAGGCGCGACGGTCACCGAGACGGTCGGCGCCTACGACAGCGCCAATGCCGGCGCCCGCACGGTCAGCGTCAGCCTGGGCGCCGGAGATTTCGCCGCCGCGGGTTCGACCCTGCTGTCCAACTATGTCCTGCCGACCTCGGCAAGCGGGGCCGGCCAGATCGACCGCGCCGTCCTGAGCGCCGCCATCATCGGCGATCCGACCAAGACCTTCGACGGAACGACCACGGCGACCCTGACTTCGGCCAACTACGGCCTGAGCGGCTTCGTCGGCGGCGAAAGCGCCGCTGTCACCCAGACCCTCGGCGCCTATGCGGCTCCCGAGATCGGCGCCCATACGGTCACCGCGTCCCTGACCGCGGCCGACTATCAGGCGGCCCAGGGCACCCTGCTCGCCAACTATGTGCTGCCGGAGAGCGCGAGCGGCGAGGGCCACATCACCTCGGCGACACCCCCGGCTCCTCCAGGCCCGACGCCATGCCGGTCGTTGAACGAATGCATCGATCCCGACGACGTCCTGCCCGTGGCCCACGTCATCGGCACGGTGCGCTTCTATGTGCCGTATCCGGTGATCGATTCGATCTATCAGGGCGGAACCAGCGGCCTGGCCGCCCTGCCGAGCATCATCTGGGCGCCCAGCACCACGACCCTCGAGGACGGCGTCTTCATCGACACCGGGGCGCCGGTGATCAACTCGACCGGCCAGATCCTGCGTCAGGGCGGCCGGGCCAAGCGCTTCTCGATCAGCTTCCCCCCGCGCCCGAGCGGCGAGATGCTCGAGGCCCGGCCGTGAGGGCGTCGGGAGGCGTCGCCACGGGTCTGGCCCTGCCCACCGTCCTGTCCGTCATCCTGGCCTCGGCGGCCGCGACGGCGGTATTGGCCCAGGATTTCGAACACGTGGCGCCGAGGCTTCCGGCCACGGCGCCGCCACTCGCGGTGCAGACGCCGGCGGAGGCGCCACCCGCCTCGGAGGACCAGACCGTCCTGATCCCCGAACTGAAGGGGATCGTCTTCGTAGGCGAGCCGGCGGATGTTCGGGCCCGGGGCGCCGTCGAGACGCCCCCCGACGGCGTCAGCGCGGCGGGGCTGCCCCTGCTGGCAGAGGATTCGGCCTTCCTCGCCGCCGCGCAGGCTTCTGTCGGCCGGCCTCTGACCCGGGCCGATCTCGAGGCCCTGATCGCCCTCGTGCGTGATCGCTATCGCGCGGCCGGCCATCCCTTCATGGACGTGACCGCCCCGCCCCAGAACGTCCAGAACGGCGTGGTGCGGATCGTGGTGGTCGAATACCGGCTGGACCAGATCGAGATCAGCGGCAATCGCCATTTCTCGGACGAGACCATCCTGCGCCTGGGCGGACTGGAATCGGGCGATCTTCTGACCCTGCCCCGTCTGCGCGAGGCGCTGGACGACTATAACCGCAACCCCTTCCTGTCGGTCAGCGCGGTGGCCAGGCCCGGCCAGACCATCGGCCTGACCGACATCGCGCTCAAGGTCGAGGACCGCACCCCCGTCCGGGTCTACGCCGGCTATGACAACCAGGGCGCCCCGTCGCTGGGCCGCGACGAATGGTACGCCGGCTTCAACCTCGGCAATCTGTTCGGCCAGGCCCAGGTGCTGTCCTATCAGTATACGCGCAGCTTTTCGGGCCGGTACGAATCCCACTCGCTCAGCGACGTCATCCCGATCAACAGCGACGCCCGGCTGTGGCTGTTCGGCGCCTACGCCACCCAGAGGCCCGAGATCGGCGACGGGACGATCTTCAATAGCGACGGCAAGACCGCCCAGGTCAGCGCCCGCCTGATCCACGACCTCGGCCGCAACTCCGCCCTGACCCAGAGCCTGCAGCTGGGCTTCGACTACAAGCGCACCGACAACGATCTGGAATTCCTCGGCTTCACCGTCCTCGATAGCTCGGTGGAGATCATCCAGATCCCGATCTTCTACACCCTGGCCGCGCCCGACCGACACGGCCAGACGGTGCTCGAGAACATGACGGTGATCTCACCTGGCGGTCTGTCCGACCACAACACCGACGCCGCCCTCCGCCAGCTCGTGCCCTTCGCCGACGCCAACTACGCCTATGACCGGTTGTCAGTGACCCGCACCACCGTCCTGTCGCGCGGCATGACCTGGATCGTCCGGGGCATGAGCCAGTACGCCAGCGGCAACCTTCCCTACAGCGAACAGATCGGCGGCGGCGGCTTCGGCGGGGTGCGCGGCTATGACCCCAATGTCGCCCTGGGCAGCCAGGGGGTGGTGCTCAGCACCGAGGTGCGCTCGGGCGCCTTCGGCGTCCTGCCCCGGATCGACGACCGGATGCAGTTGGGCCTGTTCGTCGACTACGCCTGGCTGAGCCAGCCCGATCCCTTCCCGGACCTGCCCGAGAGCGCGACCCTGGCCAGCGTCGGCTTCAACGTCCACTACAGCGTCGACCGGCGGTTCGACATTCAGATGGAGGTCGGCTCCCAGCTGCGCCGCGCCCCCGGAGCGAACAAGCACGACACCCAGATCGCCGTCACCGCGACCTTCAGCTTCTAGATCCGCCGCCCGGAGCGGACCGGGCGGCAAACGCTCGGTCTCGCCGCGCCCTAGTTGCTCAGGGAAGTGTCGAGCGGACCGTTCCAACCGCCGTCGGCCATGGTCCGGGATATCCTGCGGGTCGCGGCGAACCGCCCCAGATCACCGTCCGTGGCCAGGGACGGGGCGAACAGGGCGGCCTGGATGCTGCGAAGCGCCAGCACATCCAGCCCGTCGTGTCGAACACCCTCCGCGCCCAGGTCCTGGCAGATGAGCTCGAGCTGGACGATGATCTGGGCGGTGTTCTCGGGCGGGTGCCCCAGGATGTAGGCCTCGGCGATCTCCATCAGGGTCAGGCCGTTCTCGTCCTCGACCTCGAGCTCGGGCGAGGACGGGCTTTCGGCATGGGCGGCCCACATCAGGGCGTGGGTCATGAAGGCGTCGTGATCAAGCTCCGCCATGGCGGTGTCTCCGATACAGGTAAGAATGGAGGCGGCGGACGACCGCGCTTCCGAAAAAAGGGATGAGCGCTCAGGCCGCCGGCGGGCGTTGCCGCGCGATGCGGCTCAGCGCCCAGCCTTCCCAGGCTCCGAACAGGACGATGGTCATCATGAACAGCCATGAGAACCAGCGGATCGAGACCATCGTCCACAGCAGGCTGTCGACGCGCAGCAAGGCCACCAGATGGGTGGACAGCGCCATGAGCTGACAACCGGCCGCGAAGACCAGCCACCAGCGGTCCCGGGTCATGGCGCCCCAGAGGAGCACCGCGAACAGGACAAGGGACGACAGGGCGACCGCCCAGCGGAAGGTTCCGATCGTCAGCCCGTCGAACAGCGGCGTAAGCAGGAGAACGGCGGCGAACAGGGCCGCCCCCGCCCGTTCCACACGGCCTCCGCACAGCGCCAGGGTCGCCAGCGCCATGGCGGAGAAGATGTTGAACGGGGCGAAGACGAAAGCCTGCACGCCGACCGCCTCAGGCCACCACAGCCAGATGGCCGGTCGTGCCGCCGGTCGGGACCGGCTTGTCCTCGGTCGTTCCGTCCATGCGCCAGACGACGCCGTGGTCCTGGGCCACTTCCAGGAGGTTGCCGTGAGCCGCCACCGTCGCCCGACGCGCGGTGTTGAGCGCGGAAAGGCCGGAGACGATCTCAGTCAGACTGTCCTGACCGACGGCGGCGGCCAGATTGGCGGCCTTGCGTCCATCGACCATCTGGGCGCCGAGACGGAACATCTCGGCCAGGGCGGTATCGACGGCGTGTTCGGTGGTGCGGAGCTGCCGGGCGATCCTGATGCCCGTTTCGTGCTTGTTGGTCATGTCGCGTTTCCCCTGAAGGCGATCAGTCAATCGCGTCAGACGGCTCCCGGCGGCGCCAGCCGATTGCCCAGGTCCGCCAGCGCATTGATCAGGGCGATCCCGAGCAGCCCCAGGCCGGTCAGGGCCAGGAAGGTCAGGAGCACCCATCGCAACCGGCCCGCCGTTCCCGGAAGGTCCGGGAGGTCACGGCCGAAGATCTGGGGACGCTGGAGTTTCGGTTCCGGCGGCGACGGAGCGTCTGTCGCCACCGGAGAAGGCGTCACAATCACCACCCCGGGTATGTCGACCGCTCCGTATAGCGGATGAACCGCTAGGCGCCCCATGGCGTCACGCCGGTCCGACGCGCCCAAGCGTCGCATGGCCTCACGGATGTGGTTGCTGACCGTATCGGGTGAGATGTTCAGGACGCGGGCGATTTCCTTGTCGGTGCTCGCCGCACGACGAAGACACTCGAGCTGCATCGGCGACAACGGCCGGTCCATCAGTCTTACTGCCCCAACGCCTCGCGGATTCTCCGGATCCGCAGGAGGATCATGCCGCTTCGTCCGGCGACGTCCAGCCACAGGCGCGAAATAATTGCACCACAGGGGTAATATCGGGTTGAAAATTCAACCTTAGGTTAGATTCCTTGGGAGGAATGGCGCACCCGACCCGATTCGAACGTGTGACCTTTGCCTTCGGAGTATTGCTGCGCCGACCGGGCCCAGCATCCCCCGGGGGCGGAATGCCCGCGTCCACACGGATCTTTAAGCCCGACTGAATGACGACCTCCTGGCTTACAGGCCCCTCACACGTCACCGACCAACGTCAGACGAATTCGCAAGCCCGGTCCGGCATCAGCGATGGACAGGTCCATTCGATGCAGCCGGGCGATGGCCTGGACAAGCGCCAGTCCCAGGCCGTTTCCAGGGGTGTTGCGGCTGACCTCTCCACGATGGAAAGGCCTGAGCAGGGTCGCGACCTCGGTCGCCGGAATCCCTGAGCCGGTGTCGCGGACGGCGACCCCCGAGGGGTCGATCTCGATGTGAACCTGCCCCCCCGCCGGGGTAAACTTGATGGCGTTATCGACCAGATTGCCGATCGCCTCGAACAACAGGCTGGGATCGCCCTCGATCGGCGCGGAGGGCGGCGATGCAGGCCATGAGAGGCGAACCCCCCTGTCCAGAGCGGCCGGTTCGTAGAACTCCCCGACGTCGACCGCGATTTCGCCCAGATCTACGGTCGAGAAGCCGGCGCGTCGTTCGGCATGATCGATCTCGGCGATACGGAGCATGGCGTTGAAGGTCCGCAGCAGTCCGCCGATCTGGGTAATGGCGAGATCGACCGCGGCCTCGTAGTCGGCGGTGGATGAATCGCGGCGGCGCACCCGCTCCAGTCCCGACAGCATCCGGGTCATCGGCGTTCTGAGGTCGTGGGCGACGCCGTCGCCGACCACCTTGACCTCGGACATGAGCCGCTCGATCTCATCCAGCATCCGGTTGACGGCGGCCGCAAGATGTTCGACGTCGCCGCCGTCGCCGCGCGTCGGCAGCCGTTCCGCCAGATCGCCTTTCATGATCCTGTCGATGGCCACGGCGACGGCGTCAATGCGCCGGACAGCCTCGCTGGCGACGAAGACGGCGCCGATCGCGCCCAGCACCAGGATCAGCAGCCCCCCCCACACCATCCGCCTGAGCAGGCCTGCCTTGAACGTCTGGTGATCGACCAGCTGATCGGCGACGATCAGCACGCCGCCGTCGGGCAGCCGGGCCGCCAGTCCACGGAATGAGGCCTCGCCCACCGCGCCGGGTCCATCGAAGGCGAAGGTGCGGTTCGTCGGCAGGGGATGCAGCGGGATGTCGCGAAGATTGCCCGCGACGTGTTCGCCGGTGACGGTGAAGAGGCCGAACGGCCGGGTTCCGCCCGGATCAGCTGCTGCGTGTTCATTCAGCCGCCGCACGCGCTCGGGCGGGGACATGGCTAGCAGGGGGATCTGTTCGCGATGAAGGAAGTCATCGACGCGCGACGACAGATAGGTCGAGGTCTGGCTGTAGACGAAGCCGAACAGGGCCACCGACAGGACGGTGAACAAGGCCATGAACAGGACCGCCACCCGGAAGCCGGTGGTGCGCGGCAGGTCACGCAGGCGCATCGACGACATAGCCTGCCCCCCGGACGGTCTGGATGAAGGCGGAATCGGCGCCGGCGGCTTCCAGCTTGCGCCGCAGCTTGTTCATATGGACATCGATCAAGTTGCTGCGCTCGTCGTAGCGATAGCCCCAAACCCCCTCCAGCAGCATGGTCCGGGTGAGAACCTCGCCGGGATGGCGGACGAGATATTCGAGCAGCCGGTATTCTCGTGGCGTCAGATCCACGACCTGATCGCCCCAGCGGGCGACGCGGGCCAGAAGGTCGAGGGAGAGTTTGCGCAACTCGATCCGGCTTTCAACCGCCGCCGGGGCGCGACGACGCCGCAGCAGACCGTCGACCCGGGCCGTCAGCTCCAGATATTCGAAAGGCTTGGTCAGATAGTCATCGCCGCCTCCCCGCAGACCGCGCACGCGCTCGTCGACGCTGGACAGGGCGCTGAGGATCAGGACCGGCGTCTCGATATTCGCGCCGCGCAAGGCCGCCAGCATCGACAGGCCATCCATACCGCCAGGCAGCATACGGTCCAGCACGATGGCGTCGTAAGACTGCTGCACCGCCCGGACGAGGCCGTCGGCGCCGGTGTGGACGCAGTCGACCTCCAGCCCATGATCGTTCAACGCCGCCGAAAGCTCGGCCGCGGTTTCAAGATCGTCCTCGACAACGAGGATTCTGGCCATGAAGAGATCCGCCCTTCGTTTGCGCGCCGGCGCGAGAGTGGCACAGTGCGTCCCCAACGATGAGACCCTCATCGCCGGACACTGAAGATATGTTCAGATTCGAGTTTCGATGCGCCTGCTGATCGCCGAGGCCGATCGCCGCGCGGGCGCCTATCTGCAGCGGGCCCTGGCCGAGAGCGGCCATGTGATCGATCTGGCGAAGGACGGAGAGACGGCGTTGAACCTGGGGACAGAGTATCCCTTCGACGCGGTCATCCTGGCCCGGGCCTTGCCAGCCCTTGACGGATTGGCGACCGCACGCCGGTTGCGCGCGGAAGGCTGTAACGCGCCGATCCTGATGCTGGGTCCCGGAACCTCGGCAGGCGAGCGGGTCGAGGGACTGGCGGCGGGCTGCGACGACTATCTGGCGGCGCCCTACGCCCTGGCCGAACTGCTGGCGCGGCTGGACGCCCTCACGCGCTACGGCGATCACGGCGGAACGGTGCTGAAGGTCGGCGATCTGGAGCTGAATCTCCCGACCCGCAGCGCCACCCGGGCCGGCCGGCCGCTGAGGCTCACTCACCGCGAACTGTCCATCCTGCATGTGCTGATGGAGCGCGTCGGGGCGGTGGTGACGCGGACCGAACTGATGGAAGCGCTGTGGGACCTCGAGTTCGACCCGCAGAGCGCGGTCATCGACGCCCATGTTTACCGCCTGCGCAAGAAGCTGGACGACGGGTTCGACACGCCCATGATCGGGACGGTTCCGGGCGTGGGCTATCGGCTGCAGCCCTGACCTCAAAGCCTCACCTCGAATCTGAAGGCGTTTTCATGGAGCGGTGAAGGGCGCCTCATGCGCGAGGACGCATGGTCTCCGTGTCGTCGCCGATGGGTGTGGCGACGCATGAGGATCATGTCTTGGCCGCTTCCGCCGCCCTCACCAGACGTACAGGCCGGATCGGAACGCCGATCGTGCTGATCGGCGCCCTGCTGGCCTCCTGCGCCGGCTATCAGCCCGCCCCCCTGCCACAAGGCACGGCCCTGTCTCCCGTCGCCCCCGCTTCCATGGCGCCCGGCCGGCCGTTGAGCGTTTCCGATCTGGTCGCGATCGCCCTGACGGACAATCTGGACCTGCGCGCCCTGCGCCTGCAGCACGCCGTCGCCCAGGGTCAACGCCAGCGCGACAGCGCCGCGCCCAACCCCACCCTGTCCGGCGCGCTGCTGCCCCTGCTGTCAGGCGCGGGCACGGTGACCGCCTGGAACGCCGCTCTGAGCGTCGACATCAAGGCCCTGATCACCCTGTCGGCCCGCCGCGACGCCGCCACCCACGCCGCCGAACAGGTTGACGCCCAGATTCTTTGGCAGGAGTGGCAGACGGTCGGGCAGGTCCGGCTCGTGGCCGTCGACCTGATCGAGGGCGCGCGCCTGCGGGCGTTACTGCTGCAGACGCGGACCCTGCTGGCCGATCGGGTGCAGCGCGACCAGGCGGCCCTGGCGCGCGGCGACGCCACCCTGACTATGATCGCCCCGGGTCTCGGCGCCCTGCAGTCCGTGCAGACCCGGCTCGACGATCTGGACGCCTTGCAGTTGTCGCGCCGTCACCAGCTCAACGCCCTGCTGGGACTGGCGCCGGACGTCATGCTGACACTGGCCGACACAGCGGACCTGCCCGTGATCGATCCCGAGGCCCTGTCCGATCCCGACGCCATGGCGATGCGGAGGCCGGATCTGGTGGCCCTGCGCCTCGGCTACGCCGCCGAAGACGCCCGGGTGCGCGCCGCCATTCTGGGTCAGTTCCCGGCCCTGACCCTGGGCGGAACCATCGGCAGCGACAACGCCAAGGTCATCAACGGCGGCCCCCAGGCCAGCATCGGCCTGCCGATCTTCGACCGGAACCAGGGCGGGGTCTCGGTGGAACAGGCCACACGCGAACAACTGCGCGCCGAATACGTGGCACGGCTGGCCTCCGCCGTCGGCCAACTGGCGGCGCTCCGGCGCGAGACAGCGACCCAGACCGAGCGGCTGGCGCGGCTGCACGCTGAACTGCCTGCCGCCGACGCGCTCGCGGCGCGCGCTGACGCCGCTTTCCAATCTCGCGATCTCGACGCCCGAACCCATGCCGATCTCGCCTCGCTCCGCCTGGCCAGGGCCGAGGAGATCCAGACCCTTCAACAGTCCCTGCTCGAACAACGTGTGGCCATCGCCACCCTGACGGGCGCGGGCCTCCCCCCTGTCGAGAACCTGCCCAAGGACTCCCTGAAATGAAGCGGATCCGTTTCCACTCGCGACTGGTGCTGCTGGTCGGCATGGCCCTGACGGCCGCAGCCTGCGGGGCCAAACCCGCCGCCCCCGCCGATCCCAGCGTGCTGGTGACCGTTCGACCCGCGCGGCAAGGCGTCCTGCCCCTGACCGTCGAGGCGTTCGGCACGGTCGGGGCGCCGGCGACCGCCGTGCGGGCCATCAGCCTGCAACAGGCCGCGGTGGTGACCAGCCTGAACGTCGCGCCCGGCGCCGCAGTGCGCGCAGGCCAGACCCTGCTGACCTACGCCGCCGCGCCCGAAGCCCGCGCCGCCGCCGCCCAGGCCCAGGCCGCCGTCGATCTGGCCAAGGCGCAGCAGGCCCACACCGCCGACAATTTCGCCCATCAGCTGGCGACCCGCGACGATGTCGCCCGCGCCGACGCCGCCCTGCAGACCGCCCAGGCCGGCCTGTCCGCCTTGCGCCAACAGGGGGCGGGCGGGAGCGGTGCGATCGTCGCCCCGTTCGACGGGGTGGTGATCAGCGTCACGGCGGCGACCGGCGACCGGCCGCAGCCGGGCACGGTGCTTCTGACCCTGGCGCCCGGCGCGGGTCTGGTGGCCACGGTCGGGGTCGAGCCTGACGCCGCGCGTCAGGTTCACTTGGGCGACGCTGTCGCCGTCCAGTCCCTGTCCAGCGGCGCAAGCCAGTCCGGACGGGTGCTGCGGGTCGACAATGCCCTGAACCCGGCTTCGCGGATGATCGATGTCGATGTGTCGGCGCCGGGTGTCGCCCCGATCGTCGGCGAAGCCGTGAAGGCGTCGGTTCCGATCGGCCAGGCCCAGGGCTGGATCGTGCCCCACGCCGCCGTCCTGAACGACGAGAAGGGCGACTATCTGTTCCAGCTCGCGGGCGGCAAGGCCGTCCGGATTCCCGTCAAGGTCCGCGCGCCGTCATCGACCGACGACCTCGTCGAAGGCGCCCTGAACCCTTCTCGTCCGGTGATCGTCGACGGCGCCTTCCAGCTGACCGACGGCATGAGCGCCAGAATTCAAGCTCCCACCAGACAGGCCAGACCATGACTCTCCCGCGTTTCATCTCCAGCCAATCCCGGGCCATCCTGCTGGTCGCCTTCGCGATCGCCGTCGCAGGCGCCATCGCGGCGACATCAATGCCCGTCGGCCTGTTCCCCCAGGCCGCCTTCCCGCGCGTCGTGGTCGATCTCGACTCCGGCAGTCGCCCCGCCGACCAGACCGCGCTTCTGGTCACCCGCCCGGTCGAGGAGGCGATCCGCACCATCCCCGGCGTTCAGGACGTGCGCTCCGACACCAGCCGGGGCTCGGCCCAGATTTCGGTCGACTTCGGTTGGGGTCGCGACATGACCGCCGGCGCCCTGCTGGTCGAGACGGCGGTGGCGCGGGCCTTGCCCGGCCTTCCGCCCGGAACGACCTATGACGTCAAGCGGATGGATCCGACGGTCTATCCGATCCTGTCCTACGCGCTGGAGTCCGACACCCTGTCGCCGGTCGCCCTGCAGGATCTGGCGCAGTATCAGATCAAGCCGATGCTCTCCTCGATCCCGGGTCTGGCCCGGGTGTCGGTGCAGGGCGGCGACACCGCCGAAATCCAGGTGCTGAGCGATCCCCAGCGACTGGCGGCTCACAATCTGTCGATGGACGACCTGGCCCAGGCCCTGAAGACCTGCAATGTGCTGCAGGCCTCCGGCCGGGTTCAGGACCGCGGCAAGCTGTTCCTGGTCGTGACCAACAGCAGCGCGACACAGGCCTCCGAAATCGCCGACATGACGGTGCGCGCTGACGCCTCCGGCGTGGTCCGGGTGCGCGACGTGGCCACGGTCCAGAGCGGGGTCGCCCCCCAGTGGACGCGTGTGTTCGAGGACGGCAAACCCGCCGTCCTGTTCAATGTCTACGAACAGCCCAGCGGCAATGCGGTCCAGATCGTCAAGGCGGTCGAGACCCGGCTGAAGGCGTCCCCCCTGCCTCCGGGCGTGCGTCTGGTCAGCTGGTATGACCAGAGCCAGCTGGTCACCCAGTCCGCCGCCAGCGTGCGCGACGCGGTGCTGATCGGCCTGGTTCTGGCCGGCGCCGTCCTGCTGTGGTTCCTGCGGAGCTGGCGCGTGACGCTGATCGCCGTCCTGGTGGTGCCCGCCACCCTGGCCGCGACCCTGCTGGTGCTGAGCCTTCTGGGCCTGAGCTTCAACATCATGACGCTGGGCGGGATCGCGGCTGCCGTCGGCCTGTTGATCGACGACGTCATCGTCATGATCGAACACATCGCCCGCCGCGCCGGGGCCGTCGACAAGGACGGCAATGTCGCCGGCGCCGAGGCCGTCCTGCCGGCCGCGCGCGAGTTCATGTCCCCCCTGACCGGCTCCAGCCTGGCGACCCTGATCGTCTTCATTCCGCTGAGCTTCATGAGCGGGGTGACGGGCGCCTTCTCCAAGGCCCTGTCGATCACCATGACCGCCGCCCTCGTCATCTCCTGGCTGATGACCGCCTTCGTGGTTCCGATCCTGGCGCGGCGAATGGTCGACTTCAAACGCTGGCGCGACCCGGGCGCCTCGAAGAAGGACAGCTGGCTGGGCCGCACTCACGCGCGGTTGCTGGACGCAACCATGGCCCGTCCCTGGCTGCTGCTTGTGGTGCTGATCCCGGTGTTGCTGATCGGCGGACTGGCCAGCCGTTCCGTGCCGACCGGCTTCATGCCCAAGGTCGACGAGGGCGGCTTCATCATCGACTACACCACCCGCCCTGGCTCCTCGCTGAACGAAACCAACCGCGAGGTCGCCCAGATCGACGCCATCCTGACCCGGACCCCCGAAGTCGCGACCTATTCCCGACGACTGGGCACAGGTCTGGGCGGCAACCTGGGGCAGAGCTACCACGGCGACTATTTCGTGCGGCTGAAGGACAACCACAAACGCCCCACGCCCGAAGTCATGGCCAGCATCCTGGCCCAGGCCACCGCGGAGGTCCCCGGTGTCCAGATCGAACTGGCCCAGTTGATGGAAGATCTGATCGGGGACCTGACAGCCGTGCCCCAGCCGATCGAGGTCAAGCTGTACGGCGCCGACAACACCGCCCTGATCCCGGAGGCCAGGCGCGTCGCCGCCGCCATTTCCGCCATCACGGGCGTGGTCGAGGTCAAGGACGGGATCAAACTGGCCGGAGACGCTCTGGACCTGCGGATCGATCCCGTCCGCGCCGGGCTGGAAGGCGTCACGCCGGATCAGGTGGCCCAGGCCGTCGACGCCGCCCTGACCGGGGTTGTCGCCACCCGCGTCGTCCTGCCGTCCAAGGTGGTCGATGTCCGTGTCCGCCTGCCCAACGCCATGACGCTGCAACAGCCCGATCTGGCGGCCCTGCCGATCCGCGCGCCCGACGGCCACCTGTTCCCCCTGTCACGCGTCGCGCAGATCGTGCCGGTGACTGGCCAGCCCCAGCTGTCGCGCGACAATCTTGAGCCGATGGTCGCCATAACCGGCCGGATCGAGGGCCGCGGAATGGGCGCCGCGATCGCCGACGTGAAGACCGCCCTGGCCAAACCGGGCGTGCTGAGCCCCGGTGTCCGCTACGAGTTGGGTGGCCTGTATCAACAACAGCAGATCGCCTTCACCGACCTGTCAAAGGTGTTCGTCGCGGCCCTGATCGCGGAGTTCATCCTGCTGCTGGTGCTGTACCGCCGGCTGTGGCTGCCCGTCATCATCATCGGCTGTTCGCTAATGTCCACCGCGGGCGTCTTCACCGCCCTGTGGCTAGCCCATGTAGACCTGAACATCACCGCCCTGATGGGCATGACCATGATCATCGGCATCGGAGCAGAGATGTCGATCTTCTTCGTCTCGGAATACCAGGAGCTGTCGCACCATCTGCCGCCGCGCGAGGCGCTGCGTCAGGCCAGCCGTGACCGTCTGCGGCCGATCACCATGACGACACTGGCCGCCATGCTGACCCTGGCGCCGCTGGCCTTCGCAATCGGTCAGGGCTCGGCGATCCAGCAGCCCCTGGCCATCGCGATCATCGGCGGTCTGTTCCTGCAGTTTCCGCTGGTGCTGCTGGCGATGCCGGCCCTGATCAGCCTGACACTCCGCGCGCCGGAAAGTCCGGACTGAAGGTTGGCCGAAGGTTGCGGGCTGAAAATGCGAATGTCGGAGTCACCTTGCGCGAATGGAGCGCTCTCTAGGGTCACAAGCGGAGGGTCCACCTCCAATAGAGAGGACTCAAGAATGAAACGCATCCTGTTGGCGACTGCCGTCGCCTCCCTCGCTGTCGGCGGCTACGCCTTCGCGCAGTCGGCCCACGCTCCCGCCCACCACGAAGCGGCCGAAGCGCCCGGAACCGAAGAAGACGACGACGGCCCCGAACTGGCCGCAGAAGCCAAAATCTCGCTGGCCGACGCCCAGGCGATCGCCCTTCACGCTCGCCCGGGCGAGGTCAAGGACCACGAACTGGAGAAGGAGGCCGGTGGCAGCGGCCTGCGGTATTCCTTCGACATCCTGGTCAACGGCAAGACCTTCGAGGTCGGCGTCGACGCCGCCGACGGCGCTGTGCTGGAGAACGCCGAGGAAGGCGCAAATCCGGACTGAGCGTGACAACCCAAGCGACGTCGCAGGGCCCGCGGCCTTGCGACGTCGCGCTTGCTACCTCTTCCCCCAGTCAAAGGCCCTCCCCATGAAGTCCCTATTTCTGGCTGCTTTCGCCCTGATCCTCACGCCGGCCGTCGCGTCGGCGCAAGACGCCGCTCCCTATCCGCACGCCCAGGCGGTGGCGGATGACATCGTCGCCCGCAACCCCGATATGCTGGATGTCATCCTGCACGTCAGCCCGACACCCTCGGCGGCGAACATCGTGGTGGCGGCCCACCTCCGGCACGCCAATGGAGAACCCTCGGGCGAAGACGATCTCGGCGTCATGACGACCGGCGCGCCGCTCGTGGAAGTTCAGAAGGATGGCGTGAGGATCGGCGTTCTGGTCCAGATGCGCGACGCAGGCCGCCATCCCATCGGCGCGATCGGGCTGATGTATCCCTACAAGCCGGGCGACGACGCCGAGGCCGTGCTCAAACGCTCTTTCGCGATCCGGGACGCCCTCGCCGCTCAGACACCGTCTCGCGACGCGCTGGTCGGAATGCGTTGATCAGGGCGATGGCTCGTCAAAGGCCGTCATCCGGCAGCGGGCGGGCTGAAAGGTCCGCGCCGCCGCTCTCCGGCGACAGGTCGGCCGCGAGTTCGTCCAGCAAACCGCTTCGGCTGCGTATCACCGCCTCCGCCTTGCGAAAGTTGCGTGCGCGAGCCGCCCTCTTGAGGTCGATAACCGCCGCGCCGAACCGCCCCCGCAATCCAACGTCGCGTACGCGTGGGGCGACCTGGTCCCAGAATTCGCCGGCTTCATCCGCAGCCAGAACAGCGTCGGTCCATCGGGGCGGGTCTGCGGCGACATCGGCAGCGAAGCGAAGGCCCGAGTAGTCAAGCAAGCCGACCTCGGCCGGGATCGCCGCCGGGGGAGCTGCAACGACCAGCAGCCGGTATCCAGCCGCGCCGGCAAGAGCCATGTCGGGACGAGCCTGACGATCCCTCGCCGTCTCGATGAGGTTCACGCAGTGCACAAGGTCCGCCCCCTGCTCGGGTGTGAGGGCAGACAAGGCGGCGGCGGTGACGACGTGAAGGCGCACGATTTCCACATCCAGCGCCGGGAAGTCCCGCCCGAGCGCGCCGTCGGCGACCAGGCGAAACGAATCCGTCGCCGACGAAAGCACCTTGCGGCGCTCAGCCTGTTCCTGCGCCCCGAGAGCGCCAGCTGCCTGCGGGCGAGGACGCCCACCGGCCGCCACACCTGGAGGATCACCACAGGCGGCGGAGCCCAGCGCCAGGATCGGACCGATGATCAGGGCAAGGCCGCGGCGAACCGGTGCGGATCGGTAAGCGGGGTCCTTCACCACCCGCTCCCGGCGACGACTTCGGCGCGATGCTCGCCCACGACCCGACCGTCTTCCATACGGATCACCCGATCGGCGAAGCCTTCCAGACGGGGATCGTGACTGACGCACAGGACGCCCGCCCCGGTCTCTACCGCCGTCTCCCGCAGCAGGGTCGCAACCTGCCGACCGTTGGTCGAGTCCAGCGCCGAGGTCGGTTCGTCGGCGAAAATAATGCGTGGCGCCTTGGCCAGGGCCCGGGCGATCGCGACCCTCTGCCGCTCGCCACCCGACAGCTGGTCCGGACGGCTGTTCAGACGATGGGACAGGCCGACGCGTTCCAGCGCGAGACCTGCGCGGGCATGCGCCAAACGCGATTTCAGCCCCTGCCGCTTCAGCACGATGGATACCTGCTCCACCGCCGTAAGCGCAGGCAGCAGATGGAACCCCTGAAAGATGAACCCGATGTCCGCCAGACGCAGGGCGTCCGCCTGGGCGCGCGTCTGGTTCGACAGATTGTGTCCCAGAATATGGACCTCACCCGCCTCCGGGGTGAGGAGGCCCGAGATCATGGCCAGCAGCGTGGACTTTCCCGAACCGGAGGGACCTGCGACGATCACGAACTCGCCCGTCTTCAGGACGATATCCGTCGGATGCAGGGCGATGACGCGGCCAGCGCCCTGCCCATAGCTCTTGGTGACGCCACGCGCATCGAGCAACACCTCACCCATCGTTTGGCTCGGCCAGATGGCGGGTGACGACGGCGTCCAGAAGCGTCTTGCGGGCGTTGATGACGGCCAGGCGTGCGTCGTCTTGTGCGGCTTCGGCCTCGGTCAGGGCGACGCCGTCGATCACACCGGCGTCGTGACGCCGAACAGAAATCTCGAACATCTCCGCAGCCCTGTCAGCCGCGCGGTCGGCGATCTCGAGCCGGGAGCCGGCTTTCGCTTCCTCGGCCAGAGCGCCCTGAATGTCGGACCAGCCCTGCAGCACCGCCGCCCGCCAGGCCAGTTCCGCGAGATCCGCCTCGGCCGAAGCCCGGGCCACCTCGGCCTTGCGTGCGCCTCCATCGAGAACCGTCTGGGTCAGTGCGCCGGCGAGAGCCCAGGCCAAAGCCTTGACGTCCAGCAAGGTCGAGACCGCCGCATCGGGCGCCCCCAGGGCGGCGACAAGCTGGAACTGCGGCCGGGTCGCGGCCACCGCCTCCGCACGTCGGGCGTCGGCGGCGTGCAGCCGGGCGAAAGCCGCCCGGACCTCCGGCAAGGCGTCGACCACGTCTGACGAGACGTCGGCCGGCGCAGGCGCGAACCGTGGCAAATCTCCCGGACCAGGTGCGACAGGATCGGCGACGCCGAGCAGGACGGCGAGCCTGCGCTGGTCGCCCGCGATATCCAACCCGAGGTCGGCCTCGTTGGCCCGGGCCTCGGCGATCGCCTCCGCGGCGGCCGCGGCGGCGGGGGCGTCGATTACGCCCTCGCGAATACGGACGGCGATCAGGTCGGCCTGATGCTGGGCCCGCACGAGACGCCTGTGGGTCGCGGCCACGGCGGATTGATCAGCCCGCAGCGCCACCCAGGTCCTCACCGTCTCGGCCGCGACCGTGCGGCGGGCCTGCTCAACTTCAGCGGCGGCGGCGAGGGCTTCGTTCGAAGCGGCGGCGATGGCGGCGCGGCGCCGCCCCCACAGATCGATGTCGTAGCTGGCCTCCAGGGTCGGCGTTGCGGCTGTCCGGCCCCGGCTGAAACTGTCCCCGCCGACCGCCCCGGCCAGGCCGATTTGAACCACGGGCGAGCGTGACGCTCGCGCCCTGTCACCTTCGGCCGTCGCGCGCTCGAGGCGGGCCAGAGCCGCTTTGACGTCGAGGCTGCCGAGATCGGCCCGGTCGAGCAGTTGACGCAGTTCTGGATCGCCGAAATCCTCGACCCAGGGAGACGACCCGACCGGCTGCAGCAAAAGCGCCGACGGCCTCGGCGCCGCGCCGTCGGTGGCGCAGGCCGCCAGTCCGGACGCCAGCACCGCCAGGAGCACAGGAACGCGCGCCCTCATCGGACGAACCGGACCAGAACGCGCTGACCGAGCCGCAGAGCCGGAGCGCCGTCCAACGTCAGTTGCACCGGCAGGGTGCGAGTGTCGCTGGGCGCGGTGGGATCGTCCTGGAGCATCGGTGCGCCGAAGGCCTCGGCCACGCGGCTGACGTGGGCCGGATAGACTTTGGACGGATCGCTCTCCAGCGAGATCAAGGCCTTCGCGCCCGGCCGGATACGATCGGCATAGGTCTCGTCGAGGTCGGCGCTGACAATGCGGGCGCCTGCCGGCTCGATCAGGAAAAGGGCCGTGCCCGCCTCTACCGAGGCGCCGGTCACAGCCGTGCGCCGGATGATCCGGCCGGAGACAGGCGCCCGAACCGTTCTGAGGTCGACATCGAAGACCTGCAGTTGGCGGTGCGCGCGCGCCGCCTGCGCCGCCAGACGCGCGGCGGTGAGTTCACGCTGGGCGACCGTCGCCGAGGCTGCGGCGCCTTCAGCCACGTCACGCGGCCCTGCATCGGCAAAGGCCAGTCGCCCGAGCCGGTTCGCCTGCAGGTGGGCCCCGCCGGCCCGGGCATCAGCGATGGCGGTCTGGGCGTCGAACTGGGCCACGTCCGCGTCGGCCGCAGCCAGAGTGAGCCGGGCCAGCCGGTCGTCCATACGGGCCAGGACATCGCCCTGAACCACCACATCGCCCTCGTACAGATTGACCGAGGCCAGCACGCCCTGGACGGGAGCGGCGATCCGCACCAGCCCTTCGCGGGACTGGACGACGCCCCGCGCCACAGCTTGGGGAGCGGCGGCGACAGGCCCGACCGGTCTGGCGGATGCCTGGCATCCGGCCAGAGCGATCACCGTCAGGCCGACGGCGGCGAGAGAGAGGCAAGTTCGGATCATAGCAGCAGACTCGCGGGATCGGCCCGGGCGACACGGCGAAGCGCCCACGCTCCGGACCCAAGGGCGACGATGAGGATGAGAAGGGCCGCCGCCCCTGTCATGGCGGGCGACAGCACGATCGGGACGCCCTGGGTGCGGGCGGTGACCGCGAGGGCGAGGGTCAACAGGCTGCCGACGACCAGCCCCGCCACCCCGACCCAGGCGCTCTGTTCCAGTACGAGCGCGCGCAGGGACCCCATGGGAAAGCCGAGGGCGCGCAGGGCGGCGTATTCCTTGATGGAGCCGGCGACGGCGGCGGTCAGGGTCTGGCTGGTGATGATGACCGCGACCAGAAGGGCGATGCTGCTGCCGAACAGGAAAGCCACGCCCGCGCCGGACTCGCCCAGCCAGTAGCTGGTGGTGCGATCGGCGAAGGCCTTTGCCGTCACGGCCTCGAAGCCCCGCGTCCTGCCCCGCTCGGTCAGGCGTCGCGCCGAGGCTACGGCGGCCTCCGGCGTACCGAAACGGGCGAGGAAATAAGCCACCCGCCCATCGCTTCCGGCGGCGGGATCCAGCGTTCGGACTGTGGCCTGGGACCCGATGACATTAACGCCGCCGAGGCCGCGCAGCCCCTCGGTGAAACCCGCAATGCGGACGCGCCGGCCGTTGATCTCAACCGTCTGGCCCAGTCCGGCGTCGAGCTTGTTCCGATCGCCGGCATCGACCAGCACCGAGCCGGGTTCGGCAAGCGCCGCGCGCTGGGCCGGGGTCAGGGCCTCCGACAGGGCCATGGCGTCGGGGGCCAGCGACACGCCGACCAGATAGACATTGACCATGCCCTGATCGTGCGTACGCCACTCGCCGGCGCCCCACTGGAACGGTTCGACCTGACGGACATCAGGCTCCATCCAGGCGTCCAGCTCAGCCTGACTGCCGATGGGGCGGCCCAGATCGATGCTCTGCACCCCGGGATATCCGATCCACAAATCCGCGCCCGACCGGGTCACGTAGAGGCTCGACAGGGAGAATATGCCCAGGATCAGGGCGCCCTGCAGCAGGACCAAGACCCCGGAAAAGGCGACCGCCACCACCGCCGGCATGTATCGGCGCCAGTCGTGGAGCAGGGTCTTGAGAGCCAGTGAAATCATGACCGGCTCCGCCCCACCAGCCACACGCCGCCGAGGATGGCCACAGCGCCCAGCAATTGCACGGGATCGAACCGTTCGTGCAGCACGATCCAGCCGAAGGACACGACCAGAACGTAACTGAGCGCCGACAGCGGCACGGCGACGCTGAGCTTGATCTCGGACAGGGCCGTCATCCAGGCCATCAGGCCCAGGCCCTCACAGAGCAGCAGTATTACGCCCCAAGGCTGCAGCAGGGCGCCCAGCAGCCAGGCAGGGCCGAAAGGGACACCGGCCATGGCGACTGCGGTATATCGGGCCGCCACCTGATAACCGAGCCCGAGCAACGGTACGGCCACGCACAGGGCCGCCAGCGCCGTTCGGCGACGCAGCAGCGACCGCCCGTCGCCTTCGCTCCAGATCGTCATGCCGCCATCTCCAGCGTCGGATCGGCGGCGAACAGAGGGGCGGCCAGCCGCAGGGCGCCGTTGACCAGCGAGTTGCGGTGACGGAACAGCATGGCGGTGCGGATCAGCCGGCTGCCCAGCCTCAGCTTGACCTCATAGGCCGCCTGACCGCTCTGGTAGCGCGTCAGGCCGTGCTCCAGGCAGTAGTCGATGTTGCGGAACCAACTGAGGAAGTACAGGTTCAGCGCGCGGCCCCGCGCTGCGTCCATGCAGAAGAACTTGTCGATCAGAACGGCGTCGTCCCGCAGCAGCATATTGGCCGCGATCAGATCGTCGCCTTGCCAGTACAGGATGTGGACCACGCGCCCAGGCATGGTCTCGCAGACACCCTGAAAATAGGCCGGGGTCAGGTCTTCCAGCGTCATCTCGGCTCGGGCGCGGGTCTGGCGATACAGGTCCATGACCCGGTCCAGCATCCCGTCCAGATCGGCGCGGACCTCGATCCGGAGTTGGCTCTCCGACCGTAGCTTGCGGCGCATGTCCTTGCGCGTCGATGGCGACAACCGCTCAAGGTAGGCCTCGCGGTCCGCAAAATCGATCGGCAGCCAGGCCACCGGCAAACCCGGGACACGACCATATCCAGCCCGGACCGCGACCCGGTCCCAAAGCACCGACTGGTCCTCGGGCGCGTCCTTGATACCGAGCAGGCCGCACCCCGCCCGCCCGGCCTCCGCTTCGAAAGCCTGCAGCAGAAGCGCCGCCACGGACACGCGCGCGTCCGGTGTCAGCTCCGGTGCGAACCCCACGGTCAGGGTCTCGGTGCAAGGCGATCCCAGACAGGCCAGCCGCAGGGTCAGAGCGCGCGGAAACAATCGGGTCACCGCATGGGCCAGCTCGCGCCCCGCCCCGTCCAGCGTGGTGTCGATCGGATAGTCCGTCATGAACATGGGCGTGACGCACACCAGCCGCCCCTCGTCCGCCACCAGGACATAGCGCCACTTGAACCCCGGCAGACCCGCCGTCTCGACCGCGCACAGATAGTCCCAGGTCTCGATCTGCCCCGGGAACAGCCGGTCCCAAGCGTCTCGACCCACCTCGCGGATTGAGGACGCAATCCGGGCGTCAGGCATGGATGACCTCCGGCGTCACCGGCTCGCACACGCCGTGCTTCACGAAGAAGGCCGCGGTCCGATCGGCCACCACGTCGCGTTCCCGATCGACGTGGATCATGTGGAAACTGTCGTCCAGCAACGAGAGCTCAGTCGGCCCGCCAAGCGCGGCCTGAAGCCGGGCGGCGTTGCGTGGGCTGCTCATGTCGTCTTCGCGGGCGTGCAGGATCAGGGTCGGGGTTGTCAGGTCCGGCGCCACGGTCTCGACCCTGCGGCCCAGCCGGTAGAGCTGATAAAGGGAGCCCAGGGGGATTTCGTCGATCGCCCCCTCGACGAAGGCCGGATTGTTCGCCGCGAGCTGGCGCAGGCGTTCATCCTTCAGGCCATGCGGCGCGGGCTCGTCGATGGCGATGCGACGCAGGCCCGGCAGGTTGGCGACCAACTGGATCACCGGCGCGGCCATGGCCCAGCGCGGCATGTTCCAGCCGTCGTATTCGAACGTCATGGAATAGACGGCGGCGCTGCGGATTTTCGGCTCCTCGGCGGCCAGCAGCAGACCCAGGGCGCCGCCCGCGCAGATGCCGGCGACATGCAGCTCATCCACCTCGGGCGCGAACCGGGCGCAGGCGGCCCGCACGCTGTCCAGCCAGTCACGCCAGTCGGTCTTCAGCAGATCGTTCTTGTCGCCGCCGTGGCCGGCCAAAAGCGGCCCGGCGCAGGTGAAACCTCGACGACGCAGTCTCTTTGCCAGGGGCTTCATCTCCGCCGGCGCGCCGGTCATGCCGTGAAGCAGGAGAACGCCGCGGCCGTTCTCGCCCTCCACGAAGAAGTCCAGATCGGTACGCAGCGGCTGGACCGGACGGCGCATGGCGGCTCCTGGGGCTGGAAGGGAAATCACGGCTCAGGCTCCCGCCAGGCCGACGCAGAGGACGCCGCCCATGATCAGGACGATCCCGACCGCCTGTTCGAAGGTCACCCGCTCGCGCAAAACCAGGGCGCCGATCAGCGGCACTCCGGCGTAGGTCAGGGTCATCAGCGGGAAGGCGATGGTCAGCGGAGTGGACTGAAGCACAAAAATCCAGGCGACCGTCTCGATCAGCCAGACCCCGATCCCCAGCCACAGCCACGGCTGGACCGCCACCCCAGCCACATAGCGGCGAGCGGGTCGGGCGCGGTCGGCAGCCAGTTTGAAACTGAGCTCGTGCGTCACCTCCGCCGCCAGGCAGAGGCCAATCAAGGCGACCGATGCCCAGGTCATGTGGCCAGCTCGCTCAGCCAGTCGAGCAGATGCAGATTGACCGCCTGGTTGTGCCGCAAGGCGCCGTCGCCGGGGCGCGACCAGGGCTGGTCCATCACGGCCTCGGCCCGCTTCACCCAGGGATCCAGACCCTGGCCGCCATAGCGGGCGGGCGACCAGTCGCCGGTGATGTCGGCGCCGATCAGGGTCCGACCAGTGATCACCGCCCCCAGCAATGTCTTCAGGGCATAGAGGCTGAGTTCACCCTGGTCCCAGTTGGTGGCCGCGTCCTCGGGCGCGAGGACGTCCTTGTCGATGGTCACGTAGATGGCCCGGGTCGGAATCGATTCCGCCAGTCGCAAGGCGAAGGCGGCCAGGCCGAGGTCGGTCAGGGTCGGCCAGATGCGCCCAAAGAGTTCGAGCCCTTCACGGTCGGCCGGCGCGCGATAGGCGAACATCTCGACCAGCCCTTCGCGAATGAGGTCGGCGTCGGCCGAGCGGCGGCCGCGTTCGCTGATGTCGTCGCTGCACACCCCCACCGTGAAGACCCGCGCCACGCGTTGGTCGCGCGCGATTTCTCCGACCCAGGAGCCGCAATGCAGCCCCGCGCCAAATCTCACCCAGTCAGGGTGATTGTCGAAATGGATCACGGTGACCGCCCCAGTCCCGGCGGCGTCGCAGGCGCGGCGCACCAGCATGGGCGTCACATGGTGGAAGTCACCGGATCCGAGGAAGGTCACCAAGGGGCGGCGGTCCAGCGGGAACCCTTCCCGGATCCGGCCTTCGAGCATCTCAAGCGGACCGGGGCGGCTCCACAGGCGAAGCGCCGGCCCCAGGTCGCGGCAGTCGAGAGACAAGCCATCTCGGGCGGCACGGGCGCTAAGGCCGCCCTGCTGCATCAGGGCGTCGTCGAGATGCAGCAGGGCCGGCTTCACCGGCTCTCTCAGTCGGCCGTGCATCGGCGCAGCAACAGGTCGAGCAGTTCGATCGCCAGGTCGATCTCCTCGTGAGTGATCTCCAGCGACGGCGCCAGGGTGATGACGTTCTTGTAGTAGCCGCCGACGTCGAGGATGAGGCCGTAGGTCCCGCTCTTCGCCTTCAGGTCAGCCTTCATCCCCTCGTCGGCCATCAGGTCGAGGAGCTTCTTGTTGGGGGTGAAGCCGTCGGCCTCGCAAATCTCGCAGCGAAGGGCCAGACCGAGGCCATCGACATCACCGATCTGCGGCCAGCGCTTCTGGAGGTCTTTCAGGCCTTCCAGGAAGTAGGCGCCCTTCTCCATGACCCGTGCGCCGTAGTCGACTTCCGAGACCATCTTCAGGGTCTCGAGCGCGACAGAGGTGCCCATCGGGTTGGAATTGAAGGTCGAGTGGGTCGATCCGGGCGGGAACATCTCCGGGCTGATCAGGGCCTCCTTCGCCCAGACGCCCGACAGCGGGTTCAGGCCGTTGGTCAGGGCCTTGCCGAAGACCAGGACGTCGGGCTCGACGCCGAAATGTTCGATCGACCAGAGCTTGCCGGTCCGGAACATCCCCATCTGGATTTCATCGACCACCAGCAGGATGCCGTGCTGGTCCAGCACCTTCTTCAGCTCGATGAAGAAGTTCGGCGGCGGGATGACGTACCCGCCGGTGCCCTGGATCGGTTCGATGTAGAAGGCGGCGTATTCGGCCTGACCCGTCTTGATGTCGAGGACGCCGTTGTATTCGGTCTCGAACAGGCGGGCGAACTTCTGCACGCAGTAGTGGCCGTACTCCTCCTTGGTCATCCCCTTGGGGCCGCGGAAGTGATACGGGAATTCGATGAACTGGGCCCGGTCGCCGAAGTGGCCGAAGCGGCGGCGGTAGCGGTAGGACGAGGTGATCGCGGAAGCGCCCAGGGTGCGGCCGTGATAGCCGCCCTCGAACGCGAACATCAGCTGCTTGCCGTTCGAGGCGTTGCGAACCAGCTTCAGCGAGTCCTCGACCGCCTGGGCGCCGCCGACATTGAAATGAACCCGGCCCTTGTGACCGAATTTGCGCTCGGCGTCCTGGGCGATCATGGCGGCCAGTTCGACCTTCTCACGATGCAGATACTGGGACGCGACCTGCGGCAGGGTGTCGAGCTGGCGGTGGGCGACGGCGTTCAGGCGCGGGTTACGGTAGCCGAAATTGACGGCCGAGTACCACATCTGCAGGTCGAGGAAGCGGTTGCCCGCCGCGTCGAACATGTATGAGCCTTCGCAGCCGTCGAAGAATTTCGGGTCGGCCATGTAGTGGACGGTGTCGCCCCGCGAACAATACTCGGCTTCAAGCCGGCGCAGTTCCGTCTCGTCGATCAGGGGCGTCGCCGGCGTGACCGGCGATTTGAGGGTGTCGTACATCAAGGGGAGTCCGTTCAGAGGGAGGCGTGTTTGGGCGCGGCATAGATCGGGGCGGCGAACTTCGGCGTGCTCACATCCACCAGGGCTTCCAGCGCCGCGGTGACGTCGGCGAAGGTTTCAAACGGGTGGAAAGGACGATTTCGGCCGGCGGCGTATTCGGCCAGCCGGTCCTTGGCGAAGAGGATGTCCACGCGGCCGGAAACGCAGAAGTCCGAGCGGCCATCACCGATGAAGACGACGGGATCGCGCCGGAACGGCTTGGGCCGGACCGCCTCACATTTGCAGACTCCGGACGCCGCCGCGCAGCCATGGCGCGCCCAGGGCTGGTAGAGTTCCCGGGCGCCCGGCTCTCCGGCGAGGCGGTTGGCGACGATGGTCAGATCGTCCAGCCCCACGCGGCCGAGCAGACGGGTGATGAAATAGTCGACGCCGTCGCTGAGAATGGTGACCTCGAACTCCTGCGCCCGCGCCCATGCGATGAAGTCTACGAACCCGGGATCGATCTCGATCCCGTCCAGCACCGCGTCCAGATCCGCGTCCGTTCCGCCGACGAGCGCAATCTGGCGACGCATGCAGTCGGCGGCCGAAAGCGTGCCCGCCTCCCACTCGTCCTCCAGGGCGCGCCAGGCGGGATCGCCAAGGGCGGAAAGTACCGTGTCAGTGGTGTCCTTACGGCTGATGGTTCCGTCGAAGTCGCAGAAGATACGCATGGAATACGCCTCACGAGCGACCGCCTCTTGCGGTCCTGATGTGGCTGACGGAGGCCCTTTCGGCTTGCCTCAAAAAAAGTTGCGGGCCATGGAAAGGCCTTGCTGCGACGCGACCGATGTCCACAACCCGAACGAGACGTCAGCCCGGATCCTGGATGTGATTGCGCCCGATGCGCCCCCTCTGGTGGCTGCCTATTTCGCGAGGCGTGACAGCCTCGCCCGCTTCTTCCGCGCCCGTCTCGGCGACAGCGCCGAGGTCGAGGACTTTCTGCAGGAGCTGTATCTGAAGGTCGCCGTCGCCGAGGTCGGCGCCGAGGTCGAGAACCTGGGCGGCTATCTGTTCCGGTTGGCCTCCAACCTGTTGACCGATCGCTGGCGCTCGCGCGTGCAGTCGGTCTCGCGCGACCATGCCTGGCGGCTGGCCAACTATACGACCGGCCCGGTCGAGGACATCGACGACGCGCCTTCGGCGGACAAGGTCGTCGAACACCGTCAGAAGCTGGCGCTGCTGATGGCCGAGCTTGAGCGTTTGCCGAGACGCACCCAGCAGATCTTCCGGATGCACAAATTCGACGGGGTCACCTACGCAGGAGTGGCGGTCGCGCTCGGCATCTCCCAGAGTTCGGTGGAGAAGCATATGTCGGACGCGCTGCAGGCTCTGGCCGCGAAGGTGCGGCCATGACCGTCACTCTTTCGCCACAGAGCGTCAAAACCGCATGGGGTAGGGCTCGCCGGTCTTCGTCTATGCATAAGACGTCTTCCGACGCCGTATCGACCCGGTCCGCAGCATCATGACCCCGACCCGAGAACAGATCGCCGAGGCGTCCCGCTGGCATATCCGCCTGCAGGACGAGGCTGCGTCCGACGCCGAATGGAACGCCTTCTCCGACTGGCTGGAAGAAGATCCCGCGCACCGTCATGCCTATGACCGGGTCGAGGAAGCCTGGATCGTCATGGGGAGCACGCCCGAACCGGTGGCCGTTCCCGAGATCGTGGCCGCGAACGACGAAGTCGTCCTGCGGGGCCCGGAGGCGCGCAGACGCCGCCGCCCGGCCTGGCTGGTTCCCGGAGTGGCGGCGGCGGCCGCTGCAGTGCTGACCATCGGCCTTTGGCCGTCCCTGTCCGGCCAGGGGGGGCTGCAAACCTACCAGACGACAACGGCGCCAATGACCGTGGCGCTTAAGGACGGCACCCACATCTATCTCAACCGCGACACTGACCTGACCGTACGCATGGGCCGGGACCGCCGCTCGGTCACCCTGGGCGACGGAGAGGCCGCGTTTGATGTCACCCATGACCCTTCGAAGCCGTTCGAGATTCGGGCCGGCGCTCGTTCTGTTCGGGTATTGGGCACCGCATTCAATGTCCTCAACCACGAAGATCGCTTTGCGGTGGGTGTTGAGCGCGGCGTCGTCGCCGTAACCCCCGCCGGCGGATCGCCGACTGTCAGACTGGTCGCAGGCCAGAGCGTCGCCCAGACCGGAACCGGCCCGGCCACGACACGTCGGGTCAATCCTGGTCAGATCTCGGGCTGGCGACGCGGCGTCCTTGTCTATGAGGACCGGCCCCTGTCGGAGGTGGCGGCGGATATCTCGCGTTACACCGTGCATCCGCTGCTGGTCACCCCTGATGCCGGCGCCGTGCGCTTCACCGGCACCTTGAGGCTCGGCGACGAGGCGGCCATGATCGGCCAGTTGACCAGCTTCCTGCCGGTCGAGCGCGACACGACCTCTCCGGAACTGCGTCTGCGCAAACGTGCCACGCACTGAGGTCCGGCGAAACGCGGTGTTCGGCGCGACCCTGATGGCGCTGGGATGGGCGGTCGCGCCTCCGGTCGAGGCGGCGCCCCGGACGATCTCGTTCAACATCCCCGCACAGCGCGTCTCCACCGCGCTGCTGGAACTGGGCTTGCAGGCCCAGCTGTCACTGGGCGGCGAGGTCGCCGCCTGCAGGGGCCGGTCGCCGCGCATCGTCGGCTCGATGACACTGGATGCGGCCCTGACCCGTCTGTTGCAGGGATCAGGTTGCGCCTTCACCATCCGTCGGGACGGCGCCGTCATCGTGCGCAGCGCCCCGCCGCCACGCCCCGCCTCTCATCCGTCAATACCTCCGCCTCCCGAGCCCGCCGTCGATATCGTGTCGCAGGTCAGCGATGTCGTCGTCACCGGCGGCCGCCGTCCGGAGTTTCCCCTGCGGTCGCCCACGGCCATCACAGCAGTTACAGGCGCCCAGGTCCGGGACGCCGGGATCGAGGACGTCAATGGTCTGGCCGGCCTCGTCTCGGGAATGACGGTCACCAACCTGGGGCCGGGCCGCAACAAAATCTTCCTGAGAGGCCTGTCAGACGGCGCTTTCACAGGCCTTACCCAGTCGACGGTGGCCTTGTATCTCGACTTCGTTCCGGTGACCTACAATGCTCCGGACCCCGATCTAAAGCTGATCGACATCGACCGCGTCGAGGTTCTGCGTGGGCCCCAGGGCACGCTCTACGGCACGGGGCCGATCGGCGGCGTGGTCCGAATGGTCACCCGTCGCCCCTCCTTTGACCTGCCGTCCTTGGCCCTGGACGCGACGGGGTCCATCACTGAATCCGGAGGACTGAATACCGACCTGTCGGTCATCGCAAACAAGCCGTTGTTTGACGACCGGGTCGCGGTTCGCGCGGACGTCTACCGGGAGACCTTCAGCGGCTATGTCGACGATCTCAACCTGGGGCGAAACGTCAACAGCGGCCAGCGCGACGGCGCCCGTCTGGCGGTCTCGGCGCGCATCAATCCCGACTGGACCCTGACCGGCGGCCTGGTTCACCAGTCGATCAATACCGACGACACCCACTACGGCCAGCGTCAGAACGGCGCCCTGAAACGGCGCAATCTGGTGCGGGAGCCGCACGACAACGATTTCGACGAACTCTACGCCACGATCGAGGGCGGCGGGTCGTGGGGACGGGTCGTCGCCTCCGTCGCCGAGGTCAGTCACCATTTCGACAGCCGCTACGACGCCTCCGCCGCCCTGCCCGCCTTCGGTTCCACCGGACGAACGGGCGCGCTGGACGAGAGCAAGGCGATCGACCTGTTCGTGGCCGAACTCACCGTCTCCTCGCCACAGGACCGGCGGTTGAGGTGGCTCGCGGGCGGATTCGCCTCGACCAGCACCACCACCAGTTCGACCCTGCTGTCGCAACTCACCCCGACCCGCGCCGAAATCTATGACGAGGATCGCGCCGACACCCTGAACGACATCGCCGCCTTCGGCGAGATCGTGTTCGACCTGACCGATCGGCTGACCGCGACCGCCGGCGTCCGGTATTTCAACTTCGACTACGACGTCGACTCCACCGTGGGCCAGGCCGGAACGGAGCGCCGGTTCGCCGCCAGCGACACCGCGTCCGGCTTCTCTCCGAAGCTTGGTCTGGCCTACCGTCTGGGTGAGCAGATCAACCTCTACGCCCAGGTCTCGCAGGGGTATCGCGCCGGAGGGTTCAACACCGCCGGCCCCATCGGGCAGGTCTTCGACGGCGGCCCGGGGTCGCCTGCGCGGGAGTATCTGCCGGACGAGCTGTGGAACTACGAGATCGGCGCCAAATCCTCGTTTCTGGATGGACGCGCCACCGCCCGCATCGCCCTGTTCCATTCGACATGGAGCGATATCCAGAGCGACCAATTCCTGCCCAGCGGCCTCGCCTATGCCGTCAACGTCGGCAACGGGGCCAACGACGGTGTCGAAGTCGAGGCGGCCTGGCAGGTCACGGACGACTGGGCGCTGCGCGGCAATGCGGTCCTGGACGATCCCCAGATCACGACGCCCAGCCCCGATTTCGATTCCCGCGGGGATTCCGGCCTTCCCGGCGTGCCCGGCTTTTCGGCCAACATCGCCCTTCAGTATCGCAAAGCGCTGGACAAGGGCTTTACGCTCTCGGGGAACGCCAACCTGACCTATGTGGGAGCCTCGCGCCTGACCTTCTCCGGCGAGGACCGCTACCGGATGGGCGATTACGCCACCGGACGGATCGCCCTGGGGCTGTCACGCGACGACTGGTCGATCACGGCCTTTGTCGACAACCCGTTGGACAGCCGGGCGAACACCTTCTCGTTCGGCGACCCGTTCCGCCTCGCGGACGCCGCCGCCGTCACGCCCTTGCGCCCACGCACCGTGGGCCTCTCGGTCAACATCTTCAGATAATCGGAAAGCTGTGCAGTCATGCTGACCTGGCTGGTGAACAAGGCATTCGCTTCGGTGGTCCGGACGGGCCGTTTGACGGTGGTTCTGCCGGGCGGCGAGGCGCTGGCGTTCGGCGACGGGAGCGGACAGCCTGTCCGCATCCGCTTCACCGATCGCGGCAGCATCATCGGTGTGCTGACCAACCCCGACCTGCGGCTGGGCGAGGCCTTTACCGACGGTCGGATGATCATGGAGCAAGGCACGGTCTATGACCTGCTCTGCCTGATCATGAGCCAGCCTTCGGAACCCCGCAAACCTCTCGAGCGGTTCATCGAACGCAGCCGTCGGGCCTGGTCGTTGTGGAGGCAGCAGAACCTGCCCGGCCAGTCACGCCGCAACGTCGCCCACCACTATGACCTCGGCGACGACTTCTACGCCCTCTTCCTCGATCCCGACTGGCAGTATTCCTGCGCCTATTTCGAGAGCGACGACCAGAGCCTGGCCGACGCCCAACTGGCCAAGAAGCGCCATATCGCGGCCAAGCTTCTGGTTCGCCCCGGGGACCGGGTTCTGGACATCGGGTGCGGTTGGGGCGGGTTGGGCCTGTATCTGGCCGAGGTCGCGGACGCCGCCTCGGTGGTCGGCGTCACCTTGTCGGAGGAACAGCTTGCCCGGGCGCGTTCGCGAGCCAGCCGGTCACCACGCGGAGATCGGCTGGACTTCCGTATCCAGGACTACCGCGCCGTGCCCGAAACCTTTGACCGGATCGTGTCGGTGGGGATGTTCGAGCATGTCGGCCTGAACTTCTACGACACCTTCTTCGCCACCTGCCGCGAGCGGCTGACCGAGGACGGTGTCATGCTGTTGCACACCATCGGATCGTCGGACGAACCCACGGTGACCAACCCGTGGATGACCCGCTACATCTTCCCGGGAGGTCACCTGCCGTCGCTGTCGGACCTGGCGCCGGCGATCGAACGCTCCGGATTGGTGGTCACGGACGTCGAGGTGCTTCGACTTCACTATGCGAAGACACTGCGCGCCTGGCACGACGCCTTCGACGCGCGCCGCGCGGAGGCTGAAGCCATGTTCGACGCTCGCTTCTGCCGGATGTGGGAATTCTATCTGTCGCTGTCAGAGGCGGCCTTCCGCCATGAGGACATCGTCATCTTCCAACTTCAGTTGGCGCGCCGGCAGGAGAACGTGCCCGTGACCCGGGACTATCTGCCATTGGCCGAGGCGGCGCTGCGTCAGGCCGAAGCCGGAACAGCCCGGAAAGACGCCGCCTGATCGACCAGGGACGACTTACGACGGCGCCCGCCAAAGCCATTCGGCCCTACAGGGACGATGCAGGATCGGTAACTATCTTTTTTAAAAGGGGAAAATGGCGCACCCGACACGATTCGAACGTGTGACCTTTGCCTTCGGAGGGCAACGCTCTATCCAGCTGAGCTACGGGTGCATTCCGGCGACGACGCGACGGACGACGGGCCTTACAGCAGGATGCGGGCGTCCTCAATCCCAAAGCGATGAAGACCGGCGGCAAAGCAGACGATCGGCGCCTGCGTCTTGGCGAAAGCCGTATGCGGGCCTAGCGTCCGCGCCCTGACCGATCCCGGAGTTCCGCCATGCGCGCCGTCGTCCTGATGCTTCTGTTTCTGCTGGGCGCCTGCGCGACCGCGCCCCAGCCGGGTCGGGGGCCGGATGCGACCGGCGACAGCCTGGACGCCATAGCCCGCGACTACGTCGCCCTGACGCTGGAGATCGGCGAGCGCGAGCCCGGCTATGTCGACGCCTATTACGGCCCGGCCGAATGGCAGGCGGCGGCCAAGGCGAACCCGCGCACCGTGCCGCAACTGATCCAGGGCGCCGCCGGCCTGACCCAGCGTCTGGACGCCGTGTCCGACCGCGGCCTCGACGCCCGGAGCCTGCAGCGCCGCAAATACCTCAAGGCCCATGTCTCCGCCGCCTCGGCGCGCCTGCGGATGCTGTCGGGCGAAAAACTGGCTTTTGCGGACGAGGCCTATGCCCTGTTCGGCATCCGCCCCGAGCTAAAGCCGCTGGCGGACTACGACCCCATCCTGGCCCGCATCGACGCCATCGTCCCCGGAACCGGCCCGCTGACGCCCCGCATCGCCGCCTTCAAGGCCGGCTTCGTGATCCCGAAGGACCGGCTGGAGCCGGTGATCTCCGCCGCCATCGCCGAGTGCCGCAGACGCACCGCCGAACATATCGCCCTGCCCGCCAATGAACGCTTCACCCTCGCCTTCGTCGGCGACAAGCCGTGGTCGGGCTATAATTATTACCTCGGCGACGCGGCCTCGAAGATCGAGATCAACGCCGACTTTCCCATCGATGTGGACCGGGCGATCGATCTGGGCTGCCACGAGGGCTATCCCGGCCACCACGTCTACAACGCCCTGCTGGAGCGGACCTTCGTCAAGGAGAAGGGCTGGGTGGAGATGAGCGTCTATCCGCTGTTCTCGCCGATGTCCTTCGTCGCCGAGGGCAGCGCCAACTACGGCATCGACCTGGCCTTCCCGGGCGATGAGGCCCAGGTCTTCGAGCGCGACGTTCTGATGCCCCTGGCCGGTCTGCCGCGCGCCGACATCGTCGCCGACGCCGAACTGGGGCGACTCACCCGGCAGCTGGCGCGCGCAGAATACACCATCGCCGACGACTATCTGTCGGGCCGGATCGGCCGCGAGGAGAGCATCGCCCGGCTGTCGAAATATCTGCTGATGCAGCCGGACAAGGCGGCCCAGCGGCTGCGCTTCATCGACACCTACCGCAGCTACATCATCAACTACGGCCTCGGCCGCGACACGGTTCGGGCCTGGGTCGAAGGGCAGGGTTCGGACCATTGGCGCGGCATGGAGACCCTGCTGGCCAGCCAGATCCTGCCGGTGGATCTGCTGAAATAGGGTCGACCCTCGACCCTCACCCCTCATCCTGCTAACCACCGCACCGCATGAAATTCCCCGACCGCATCCCCCGCATCGCCCTCGCCGCCTATGGCTTCGCCCTGGCCATCATCGTTCTGGACCAGTGGAGCAAGGCCTACGTCCTGGGCGGGCTGGAGCTGCGTGACGTCGGCCGGGTGTTCGTCTTCCCACCCGTCTTCAACGTCAGCTATGTCGAGAACACCGGGGTCAGCTTCGGCCTGTTCGGCGGCGGCTCGGCGCGCTGGGTGCTGTCGCTGTTTTCCGTCGTCGTCGCCGCGGGACTGGCCTGGTGGGCCACCCAGGCCGACCGCCGCCTGCTGATCACCGCCATCGGCTTCGTCATCGGCGGAGCGCTCGGCAACGCCATCGACCGCATCCGCTTCGGCTACGTCGTCGATTTTCTGGACTTTTCCGGCACCGGCGTCTTCCCTTGGGTGTTCAACATCGCCGACAGCGCCATCACCGTCGGCGTGGTCCTGCTGATCCTCGACAGCGTTTTGTCGGATCGCCGCGCCGCTCAGGTTGGCGTGGTCCACGAAAAGTCGTAATCAGCCGCTCTTGAGTATTCCCCATTCTTGAGTGTCCTAGGGGCGCGCCCAACCAGCGTCGCCGGAGTTAAGCCCAGACATGCGCATTCGCAGCCTCGCCGTCGTCAGCCTGCTGGCCGTTTCCACCGTGGCGCTGGGCGCCTGTGGCGGCCTGAAGCAGACCATCGGCCTGACCAAGGTCGTCCCGGACGAGTTCGTCACCGTCTCGACCGCCCCGCTCAGCGTGCCGCCGGAATACGGCCTGCGTCCGCCGGCGCCCGGCCAACCGCGCCCGCAGGAACTGGCGCCGGAAAGCGCCGCCCGCCAGATCCTTCTGGGTCAGCGTCAGTCGATCACCCGCACTCCGGGCGAAACGACCCTGGTCAACGCCGCCGGCGCCGACCGCGCCGACCCCCTGGCCCGTTACGTCGTCGACGATGAGTTCGGCGACCTGACGCACAAGGAAGAAAGCTTCGCCAACCGCGTCATGTTCTGGCGCAAGGACAGCGCCGAGAGCCAGGCCCCGACGGTCAGCCAGACCGCCCAGGGCGCCGTGACCATCGACGCCGCCAGCGAACACGCCCGCCTGGAAGCCCTGACCGGCACGAACGCCGGCATCACCATCCAGCCGCGCCGCTCGAGCGGCTTCAAGCTGCCGGGCCTCTAGGGCTTTCCAGCCCCTTACACGCACTTGAGATAAGGACGCGCTTGCCACAGGCTTGTGCGTCCTTATTGTAAACGGACCCTATCGCATCCTCCCCGGAGCGTCGCATGTCCGAATCCATCACCGCCCTTCTCGCCGACCTGTCGGGCATCGACCAGCTTCGTCTCGGCATGGAGGGCAAGGCGCCGATCGCCCCCATCGCCAGGACCGTCGGCTTCGATCTCGTCGAAGTCGAGGAAGGCCGGGTGGTGTTCGAAGCCGTCCCCACACGCGCCGTCTACAATCCGCTCGGCACGGTCCACGGCGGCTGGATGGCCACGGTGCTCGATTCGGCCTGCGGCTGCGTGGTCCATTCCATGCTCAAACCCGGCCAAACCTATACGACGCTGGAGCTCAAGACCGTCTTCCATAAGGCGCTCAAGGCCGACGTCCCGGTCCGCGCCGTGGGCAAGATCGTTCAGATCGGCCGCCGCGCCGCCTTCTCCGAGGCAGAACTGAGAGGCCTGGACGGCAAGCTCTACGCCACCGCCACCTCGACGTGTCTGGTGATGGAACGCTGACCCGCGCGATAGCGGGCCTCGAGTAGCCCAAGGGGCGATAGGCCAAAAAGCAAAGGCAATAGGCGGCTTGCCGCCTATTGCGCGAGCATACCGCCGTCGATGCGGAACTCCGAACCCGTCACGAACTTGGATTCGTCCGAGGCCAGATAGAGCACGCAATAGGCCACGTCGTCGGGCTCCCCGATGCGCTTCAGCGGGATGCCGCGCGCCAGACGCTCGTGGGCCTTGGCCTCGTCGCCGTGGGCCATGGCGACGAAGGGATCCAGGATCGGCGTCTTGATGAAGACCGGGTGGACCGAGTTCGAGCGGACATTCCACTCCATCTTGGCGGCCTCCAGCGCGATGGTGCGGCTGTAGTTCCAGACCCCGGCCTTGGTGGCGTTATAGGCGCCCATGCCGGGCGCCGCGGCCAGACCGGCCATGGACGAGATGTTGATGATGGAAGCGGGTGCGGCGGCGCGCAGATGCGGCATGGCGTGTTTGCAGCCGAACATCACCGAGCGCAGGTTGATCTCATACTGGCGCTGCCAGTTCTCGGCCGTGTCCTCCTCGACGAAGACCAGCGGCCCGCCGACGCCGGCGTTGTTGATCAGCACCGACAGCCCGCCCATGTCGGAAGCGGCCGCGGCGACGACCGACACCCACTGCTCTTCCGACGCCACATCATGGGCATAGGCAAAGGCTGACCCCGGAATCTCCGCATCGATCGCCTTGGCCAGAGCCTCGGCGCGGCCGCCGTCGATGTCGCTGAGGGCGACCTTGGCCCCCTCGCGCGCCAGCATCCAGGCGAAGGCCTCGCCCAGCCCCCCTGCGGCGCCCGTGATCAGGGCCTTCTTGCCTTCGACGCGTCCAGTCATGCCTTCGCTCCCAGCATTTGCGCGGCCTCGTCGATGAAACGGGCCATCTTGATATCGAGTTCGGTGACGCCTCCGGCGTCATGGGTGGTCAGAACCACGCTGACCCGGTTGTAGACATTCGACCATTCCGGATGGTGGTCCATCTTGTCGGCCATCAGGGCGACACGGGTCATGAAGCCGAATGCGGCGTTGAAATCCTTGAAGATCAGGTTGCGGGAAATGGCCGGACGCGGATCGTCCGCACGGCTCCACAGGGGCAGGGCGGCCAGAGTTTCCGCAACGTCAACAGGCATTTGCGCCATTTTATGTTCCTCGCCTCTCTCCGCCCTAGCCTTCTCGACGGTCCCTCACAAGCGCGCATCGCGACAAAGGAACGCAGTCCCAAGCTTGGGCGTTACCGAGCGTCGCCATTCATTGGCATGCTTCAACGGAGTGGACCCATGGACAATCTCTGGATCGCTTCGCTCGACCCCGCCGACCGCAAGCGGATCGAGCCGCACCTGCGCGAAAAGGCCTTCGATCAGGGCCAGATCATCTACGACGCCGGCGAGGCCGTCGACGAAGTCTGGTTCCCGCTCAAGGGCGTGGTCTCGCTGATGACCATGCTGCCCGACGACAAGATGATCGAAACCGCCGCCATCGGCCGCGAGGGTCTGGTCGGGGTCACCTGCGGCCCCATGAACGCCCGCGCCTTCAGCCGGGCGATCTCGCAGTCCGAAGGCGTTGCCGCCTGCCTGCCCAACGATATCTTCTCCGATGCCCTCGGCAAGAGCGAGGCGATGCGGGTCTCTCTGTCGAAGTTCACCGAAGGGCTGTTCGCCCAGGTTCAGCAGACCGCCGCCTGCAACGCCCAGCACCGTCTGGATGAACGGCTCGCCCGCTGGCTGCTGACCATCCACGACCGGTCCGAGGGCAACCGCTTCGAACTGACCCAGTCCGATGTCGCCGGCATGCTGGGCGTGCGCCGCGCCACGGTCAGCGAGGTCGGCGCCGTGCTTGAGGGCAAGCACCTGATCAAGCGCGGTCGCGGCTGGGTCGAGGTCACGGACCGCAAGGCGCTCGAACAGGCGTCGTGCGGCTGCTACGGGGTCATGCGCGGCGTCATGCATGATCTGGGTCTGCCGCGCCCGCGAGCCAGCTAGACTGTTCGCAACCGGCCGGATCGCGGTAAGGGTGGCGGCATGTCCGATGCGTCCCACAACGATCCGGCCGAGCCCGCCCAGACCGCAGGCCAGACGGCGACGAAGCCCGTGCCAAACTGGCGGCCATGGCTGGTCAAGGGCGCCTTCGAAAGCGCCCTGATCATCCTGTCGGTGATCGTCGCCATGGCCGTCTCCCAATGGGCCGACGACCAGAAGACGGCGGCCCGCGTGAAGGAGATGCGCGGCTTCCTGCGCGCCGAGATCCAGGCCAACCGCGACCTGATCGCCCATCCCGACGCCCTGCCCCACCATGAGCGGCTGAAGCAGGTCTTCGGCGAGAGCATGGGGTCGCTGGAAGCACCCGTGTCGCGCGAGGCCGCCGTCGGCGCCGCCCGCAGCCTGTTCGCCACCGGCCTGCACCCCACCCACGTCAGCGACGCTGTCTGGACCAGCCTCTCGGGCGGCGAGCTTATGGAGCATATGGACCCCCGCGAGGTCTTCATGCTGGCCGCCCTCTATCGGGACCAGGGCAATCTGGATGACGTGAACCTGGCCGGCTATGAGGCCGCGACCGGCCTTGTCGAGCTACTGGCGACGGGCGAGGACGCCAAGGTGCGACTGATGCGGACCCTCCTGATGCTGGAGGACATGGTCGCCCAGGAGAGGCGGTTGATCGCCCTCTATGACCAGGCCCTGGCCGAGCTGGACGACGCGCCCCGCGTGGTGGTCAGCGCCCAATCGAAGAGCGGGACAAACAGGCCCGGTGACGCCGCGCCTGCGAAGAGCTAGACCCCTGTCATGACCAGCGCCTCCTCCCCCGGCCCTCACGATTTCGGCCCCCATTCGTCGGGCGACACCTCCTCCTTCGGCTTCCGCGACGTCGACGCCAAGGAGAAGGTGAAGATGGTGCGCGGCGTCTTCGACAGCGCCTCCAGCTACGACCTGATGAACGACCTGATGAGCGGCGGCGTCCACCGGCTCTGGAAGGACGCGGCGGCGGCCAAACTCAATCCGCGTCCGGGCGAGACCATCCTCGACGTCGCGGGCGGCACCGGCGACATGGCGCGCCGCTACTCGAAGATGGCGCGCCGGGCCCAGGAACGGCGCGGTGGCGACGACGCCTCGGTCATCGTGCTCGACTACAACGCCGAGATGATCATGGCCGGCGTCCAGAAGGGCGGCGAGCCTGAGATGCAGTGGACCGTCGGCGACGCCATGCATCTGCCCCTGCCCGACGCCTCGGTCGACGCCTATTCGATCAGCTTCGGCATTCGCAACGTCGCCGACATCGCCGTCGCCCTGTCCGAGGCGCGTCGGGTGCTCAAGCCCGGCGGCCGCTTCCTGTGCCTGGAGTTCTCGCGTCCCACGACCGAGGTCATCCGTCAGGCCTATGACGCCTGGTCCTTCCACGCCATTCCGGCCATCGGCCAGTGGGTCGCCCACGACCGCGACAGCTACCAGTATCTGGTCGAGAGCATCCGCCGCTTCCCCGACCAGTCGACCTTCAAGGCGATGATCGAGACGGCGGGCTTCCGCAATGTCTCGGTGACCAATCTGTCGGGCGGGGTCGCGGCCATCCACTTCGGGTGGGCGATCTGACCACGCCGCCGTCTCCCGACCCCGCGACCTTCAGGGTCGCTCCGGCCGCGCCGAAGGCCGTGCCCGTGCGCGATCCCGTCGGCGCGGCCTGGCGGCTGATGGGCTGGGGCTCGGTCCTCGCCCGTCACGACGCCCTGATCCCGCGCGAGATCACTCCTCTGCTGCCCGCCTGGGTCCGGCCGATCGCCGCCTTCATCCATCTGTTCGCCGGGCGTGAGGGCCGGGAGGGCCGGCCCGGCCAGCGTCTGGGCAAGGCCTTCGAGCATCTGGGTCCCGTGGCCATCAAACTGGGTCAGGTCCTCGCCACCCGCGCCGACATCTTCGGCGGGGAGTTCGCCACCGACCTCGGCCGCCTCAAGGACAAGCTCGCCCCCTTCCCCACCGATCAGGCGCGGCGCGAGATCGAACGGTCCCTGGGCCGACCGGTCGACAGCCTCTTCCTCGACTTCGGCGATCCCATCGGCGCGGCCTCGCTCGCCCAGGCCCACCCGGCCTGGCTCGCCGACGGCCGCAAGGTGGCGGTCAAGATCCTGCGTCCCGGCGTCGAGCGCCGCGTGGCGCGGGGGCTGGATTCCATGCGTCTGGCCGCCCGGCTGGTGCACCGTTTCGTGCCCGTCGCCCGCCGTCTGGAGCCCGACGCCTTCGTCGAGACCATCGCCCGCTCGATGGAGCTGGAGCTGGACATGCGTCTGGAGGCCGCCGCCGCCTCCGAGATGAAGGACATCATGGACAAGGCCGCGTCGGAAGACGGCGCCCATATGACCGCGCCGGGCGTGGTCTGGGACGGGGTCGGCAAGCGGGTCCTGACACTGGAATGGGCCAACGGCATGCCCATGACGGACCCGCTGTGCATCGAACAGCCGGGCCTCGACAAGGACGCCCTGGCCGACAATGTCGTGCGCGCCTTCCTCAGCCAGGCGCTGGACTACGGCGCCTTCCACGCCGATCTGCACGAGGGCAACCTCTTCGCCTCGGCTCCCGCCGAGCTGACCGCCGTTGACTTCGGCATCGTGGGTCGACTGGGTCCGGGGGAGCGGCGCTACCTCGCGGAAATCCTCTGGGGCTTCCTGCAGCGCGACTATCCCCGCATCGCCCGGGTGCATTTCGAGGCCGGCTATGTCCCGCCCAACCATTCGGTCGAGGCCTTCGCCCAGGCCCTGCGCGCGGTCGGCGAGCCGGTCATCGGCAAACAGGCGTCCCAGGTCTCCATGGGCCGGTTGCTGGGCCAGCTGTTCGAGATCACGGCCCTGTTCGACATGCATCTGCGGCCCGAGCTGATCCTGCTTCAGAAGACCATGGTCTCGGTCGAGGGCGTGGCCCGCCGCCTCAACCCCGACCACGACCTCTGGGCCGCCGCCCGGCCTGTGGTCGAACGCTGGATCCTGCGCGAGCTCGGCCCCCGGGCCCAGATCCGTGACGGCGTCCGCGAACTCATCTCCGGCGCCCGCGCCCTGTCGCGTCTGGTGCAGGATCCGCCGCGTCCCGAGACGGTCGTGATCGAGAAGTACGGAACACCCGCCTGGCTGGTGGTTTGTATCAGCGTTGCAACAAGCGCCTCCATCGGCGCCCTTCTTCTGTCCATTTGGTCGATCATCCATCGGTGACGACCGGTTTCGCGGATCCCACCATGACCAAGACCACCCTGACGGGCCTCGCGGCTCTCGCCGCCGCCCTGGTCCTCCCGGCCGTCGCCTCGGCCCAGTCGCTCGGAGCCGCGGGCACCCTGCCCAACACCTTCGACCGCCCGGCCTCGCAAGCGCCTCAGACGCCACAGGCCCAGGTCACCGTCCCGTCCGACGCGACCATCACGCCTTCTGATCCCGCCAGGGTCGCCGCCGCCGAGACCGCGCTCAAGGCGACCATCGCCGCCATGCAGGCGGGAACGCCCAACTATGACGCCATGACCCCGGACCTCGCCGCCAAGGTCCGCGAACAGGCCGCGACGGTCACGCCCCTGATCCAGGGCTTCGGAACCCTGAACGGCCTCAGCCACGTCGGGACCCAGAACGGCGCGGAGCTGTTCCTGGTCATGTTCGCCAACGCCCCGACCCAGTGGATCATCAATCTGACGCCCGAGGGCAAGATCAACGCCTTGCTGTTCCGCCCGGCCCCGGCCGCGCCCGCTACCTGATACGCCTTCCTCCTCTCTCTCCACTCCGGATATCCCCATGCGAAAGTCTCTGGCCGCCCTCGGCCCGATCGCGATCGGCTGCCTTGCGATAACCTGCGCCGCCTGCGCCTCCGGTCCTGATCGTGTCCCCGGCGGGCCGGGCGGGCCGGGCGGGCCCGGTGGTCCCGAAGGCGGCCATGAGGGTGGGCCACCCATGGCGCCGGGCCTGTTCGTCAGCCCCTTCGGCGAGCCCTTCCGCTCCGGACCGGGCGAGCCCTACCCGGTCGCCGCCTGGTTCGCGGGGGCGGACACGGATCACGACGGCAAGCTGACCCGCGCCGAGTTCATGGCCGACGGCGTGCGCTGGTTCGACCGGCTGGATGTCAACAAGGACGGCGATATCGGCCAGGCCGAGATCGTCGCCTATGAGGCCATGGCCGCTCAACTGGGCGGCGGCATGAGAGGCCCGGGCGGCGGCCCCGGGAGTCCGGGTGGCGGCGGCCGCTGGGGCGGGCGTCCCGGCGGCGCGCCGGGCGGTGGGGCCTCTCTGGCCGATAACGATCAGGAAGGCGGGGGCATGCCCGGCGGCGGCATGGGAGGTCCGGGCGGCGGCGGCGGTCGCGGCAGTCGCGGCATGGACCAGGCTCCGCGCGGCGGCGGCCATCGCGCCATGGCGGCGACCTCCATCCTCGCCATGGCCGGACTTCTGAACGTGCCCGAACCGGTCAAGGCGGCCGACGTCGACGTCAACCAGCGCATCACCCCTGAGGAATGGGCCCGCGCCGGCGACCGCTGGTTCGACCTGCTGGACACGGACAAGGACGGCGTCCTGACCCTGGCCGAACTGCCGAAGACCCAGCTGCAGGAAGGCCGCGGCCAAGGCAGAGGCATGGGACACGGCGGGCGTCGCCGCTAGTCGGTCGACACCGGCTTCCCGCGTCCGCTCTTGATGCCCGACCGGTGCGACTTGGCCACCAGCCGCCGCTCCTTCGAGGCCCGGGTCGGCTTCGTCGGAACGCGATAGGTCGGGGCCACCGAGGCCTTGTCGACCAGTTCCTGCAGCCGCTCGATGGCGTCGGCGCGGTTGCGTTCCTGGGTGCGGAAGCGGACGGCGGTGATCAGGATCACCCCGTCCAGCGTCAGCCGGCTGCCCGCCAGCTTCATCAGCCGCTCGCGCACCGGATCACGCAGGGACGGCGAGTTCTTCGCATCGAACCGCATCTGGACGGCGGTGGCGACCTTGTTGACGTTCTGGCCGCCCGGACCGCCCGCGCGATAGAAGCGAAACTCCAGCTCGTCCTCGGGGATGGTCGTCATTGAGGCGGCGCTCCGGCGGCCTGCAACGCCAGCGCCCGCTTCGCCTTGACCACAGCCTGATCCAGCGCCTGCAGGAAGTTGGACCGGTCCTTCGGCCCGAACGGCGGCGGGCCCGAGGTCGCCACCCCGATCGACCGCAGATGCTCGCCCACCATCCGCCCGGCAAGGGCCGAGCCGATCATGTCCGGGGTGAAGAACTGGCCATTGGACTTGATCGCCTGCGCCCCCGCTTTCAGGCAGCGGTCGGCCAGCGGGATATCGGCCGTGATCACTACATCGCCCGTCACCGCGCGTTCTGCTATCCAGTCGTCGGCGACGTCCGGCCCCGCATCGACCACGACCTGTTCGATCCACTTTTCGCGCGGGGTGTTGATCCAGCTGTTGGACACCACGAACACATGCAGGCCGTACCGCGCGCCCACGCGATAGACCTCGTCCTTCACCGGACAGGCGTCGGCGTCGATGAACAGGCGGGGAAGGGTCGTCATTCCCGCCGTTTATCCCTTCTCCCCTTGCGGGAGAAGGTGGCACGCGGAGCGTGACGGATGAGGGGTCACGCCGTCGAGGCCGGTGAGGGTCTTCACGCCGCGCAGACGTTCATGCCTGCACGACCCCTCATCCGACCTCGCTGCGCTCGGCCACCTTCTCCCGCAGGGGGAGAAGGGCGCTGTCTCTTACTGCGGGTTGTAAGCCGCCGGCATGCCGCTCGCCTGCGCGCCGCCGTTGCGATAGCGGTCGCGCAGCAGGAACTGGCGGCTCGAGAGCGGCTGTTCCTGACCGGCGATGAAGACGTTGGTCGCCGTCGTTAGAGGCTCAAGCGGGTCGCCGGTCCAGACCACGACGTCGGCGGCGGCGCCGGGCGTCAGCTCGCCCGCCTGACCGGCCTCGCCGAAGATCTTCGCCGGATTGACCGTCATCGCCGCGATGGCCGCCGCATAGGGCAGGCCGTGGGACACGGCGTTGCCGGCGTTGTAGCGCATCTCGCGGGCGCGGTGGATCGAACCCTCATTGCCCTTGATGGCGATGGTCACGCCAGCCGCGTTCAGCGCCGCCGCATTCTCCATCCGCGCCGCCCGGGTCTCGAAATCACCGGGCAGGTTGTCGATCGGGTTGATCAGCGCGGGCACGCCTGCGGCGGCGATGTCGGCGGCGACCAGCCAGCCTTCTTCGGCGCCGTCCAGGATGACCTTGACGCCCTCCTCCCTGGCCAGACGCAGCACCTGCTGGATGTCCGAGGCCCGGTGCACCGTGACGATCAGCGGCATCGAGCCGTTGGCGACCGGGATCAGGGCCTCCAGATCGGCGCGCGACAGGCTGAGGTCGCGCAGGGCCGCGCGGTCATAGGCGGCCTTGTTGCGGGCATAGAGGCGGACCTCGGCCAGGGTTTCCTTGAACTGGATGAACTCGGCCCCGCGCGCGCCGCCGGCGACGCGGGCGCCCGCCTCGCCGAACGGAGCGATCATGGCCACGCGCGGCTTGACCAGGATGTCATTGCCCTGCGCCAGGGTGATGATCGCGGCTTGCCCGGCGAACAGACCCGGCGACTGCAGACCGCCGCCGCCCAGACCGGCGAAGTCGTCCTCGCCGTCGTCCTTGTGGTTGCCGCCGCCGCCGCCCGGATGGTTCGGCACGACGATGGCCCGGGTGATGCCGCCCAGACGCGCCACCGGCAGGGTGAAGGACCAGGGGTCCAGCCCGTAGGAGACGTCGAACGAGGCCGAGATCGTATTGGCGCCGCTGGCCAGATCGTTGGAGCCCTGCACCGAAGACACTTCCGAGCCGCCGAGGCCTGAGTCGACCGCGATGAAGCCGGGGGCGACCGTCTTGCCCGTGGCGTCGATGACGCGGGCGCCGGCGGGGGCCGGACCGGTTCCGACCGAGACCACCCGCCCGTTCTGGATCACCACCGTGCCGTTCTCGATCACCGAGGTCCCGGTCAGCACCTTGCCGCCGGTGATGGCGACCGGGGTGGACTGGGCGAAGGCCGCGCCGGCGAAGGCGAAGGCCGTGACGGCGCCCAGAAGGGCGCTCTTGGTCATGAGGCGGCGCATCAGCGGGCTCCCTCGTTCACGGTGGCGGCGGTCATGCCATATCCGGGCTGGCCCAGCTCGAAGTCGGAGGTCGGCTGATAGGCCGGGTCGAACCGGTCGAAGGCCTTGCCGCCGTCGACGAAGACTTGATCGGCGCGGGCGTAGACCGAGAAGGGATCGGCGGACCAGATCACCACGTCGGCGCGCTTGCCGGCTTCCAGCGAACCGGTCTGGTCGGCGATGCCGATGGCTTTCGCGGCGTTTAGCGTGAACCAGGCGACCGCGTGTTCCTCGGAAATGTTCAGACCGGCGGCGCGACCGGCGGCCAGGGTCGCGGCGGCTTCCTGATTGAGGCGCTGGGTCAGCTGCGGGTCGTCGGAGTGGATGACGGCGCAGGAGCCTTCTGGCGCGTCGACCAGGGCGGCGTTGGACTCGACCGCGTCCAGCCCCTCCATCTTGAAGCCCCACCAGCCGGACCACATGGCCGCGCAGACGTGCTCGCGGGCCAGCAGCGGCGCGATCTTGTAGGCCTCGATGGCGTGGTGGAAGGTCGTGACGCGGTAGCCGAACTCTTTCGCGATATCGAGCATGACGATCATCTCGTCGGCCCGGTAGCAGTGGTTCTCGACCAGGATCTTGCCGTCCAGAACGTCGGCCAGGGTCTCGAGCTGCAGGTTGCGGGTGGGCGGATCGCCCTTGCCCGTCTCACGCCACTTGTCCCACTTGGCCTTGTAGTCGCGCGCGGCGATGAAGGCGGCGCGGTAGCCGGCGACATTGCCCATGCCGGTCGCCGGCGACTGGTTGCGCGAGCCATAGACGCGGCTGGGGTTCTCGCCGCAGGCCATCTTCAGCGAATAGGGGGCGTCGGGCAGTTTCATGCCCTGGACGCTCATCGCCGGGACGTTGCGCAGGGTCACGCCGCGGCCGCCGAACAGGTTCGCCGAACCGGGCAGGATGTGGAGGGTGGTGACGCCGCCGGCGCGGGCGGTGTTGAAGCCCGGATCCTGCGGCCAGACCGAATGCTCGGCCCAGACCTGGGCGGTGTTGGGGTTGGTGGCCTCATTGCCGTCCGACATCCCCTGCACGCCCGGCGACGGATAGACGCCGAGGTGGGAGTGCACGTCGATCACGCCAGGGGTCACATAGCGCCCCTTGGCGTCGATGACGGTGTAGCCGGCCGGGATGGCCAGATCGGCGCCGCCGACCGCCTGGACCTTGCCGTCGGCCATCAGGACGACGCCGTTCTCGATCTTCTGGCCCGTGCCCGTGAACACCGTCGCGCCCACGATCGCCGAGTTCTGGCGCGGCAGGGGCTGGTAGGTCGAGGGATAGGGGTCGTGGTTGGCCGCATAGTCGAGGCCCGGCGCGAGCGGGTCAGGCGCCTTGCTCTCGGCGCTGGCGCTCGACGAAGAGGATGAGGTTCCGGTCGTGGCGCAGGCCGACAGACCGAATGCGCCGACCATGGCGCAGGCGAGCACGCCGAGGCTGGCTCCCCGCAGGCGAGACATCTTCATGGATATTCCCCGTGTCCCCGACCACCGCCGGGCTTTCCGAACGGCGACATAGAAACGGTGCGTTCCCCGACCTGTAAAGGTCGAAAATCAGCAAGCGGACAATCTTGTCCGGACAGTCTCGTCGTCGAGGTTGTCGACCGTGACCCGCTTCAACCGCGACTGGGCGCCGCGGGTCAGAACGACCAACGATCGCGGAACGCCGAGTGTCTTGGCCAACAATTTCACAAGGGCTTCATTCGCCTCGCCTTCTACCGGGCGGGCGCGGACGCGGACCTTCAACACAGGCCGTCCATCCGCATCGACATCCCATCCGTCCACCTGATCGGCGGAGGCTCCGGGGGTCAGTCTGACGGCGAGGCGAGCGGTCACGCCCGCCCCGCGATCAGTGCAGTCATCAGCCGAGCGCAGCCATGAGCTCGGGCACGACAGTCTTGTAGTCGCCGACGATGCCGTAGTCCGCGACCTGGAAGATCGGGGCGTCGGGATCCTTGTTGATGGCGACGATGATCTTGGAGTCCTTCATCCCGGCCAGGTGCTGGATGGCGCCCGAAATGCCGATGGCGATGTACAGGGCCGGCGCCACGACCTTGCCGGTCTGGCCGACCTGATAGTCGTTCGGGGCGTAACCCGCGTCCACGGCGGCGCGCGAGGCGCCGATGGCGGCGCCCAGCTTGTCGGCCAGGGGCTCCATCACGGCGTGGAACTCTTCGGACGAGCCCAGGGCGCGACCGCCGGAGACGATGATCTTGGCGGCGCCCAGTTCCGGACGGTCCGACTTGACCAGTTCCTCGCCGACGAAGGTCGTCTTGGGCGCTTCCGAACCGGCGACGGTCTCGACCGAGGCCGACCCGCCTTCCGCCGCGGCGGCGAAGCCGGTCGGACGCACGGTGATGATCTTCTTGGCGTCCGACGACTGGACCGTCTCCAGCGCGTTGCCGGCGTAGATCGGGCGCACGAAGGTGTCGGCCGAGACGACCTCGACGATGTCCGAGATCGGGGCGACATCCAGCTTGGCGGCGATGCGCGGCATGAAGTTCTTGCCGTCCATGGTGGCGGGCGACAGGATCGCGTCATAGCCCGGCGCCAGGGCGATCACGGTCGCCTCGACGGCCTCGGCGAGGGTGTGGCCCAGGCCGGCGCTTTCGGCCAGCAGGACCTTGCGGACCCCGGCGATCTTCGCGGCGGCGTCAGCGGCGGCCTTGGCCCCCTGACCGACGACCAGGATGTCCACGTCGCCGCCGATGGCGGTGGCGGCGGTGACGGTCTTGTTGGTGGTGTCGCGAACGGTCGAGCCGTCGTGATCGGCGATGACGAGGACGGCCATTTACAGGGCTCCCGCGGTCTTGAGTTTGGAGACGAGTTCGGCGGCGTCGGCCACCTTGATGCCGGCCGAGCGGGTCGCCGGGGCCGTGACCTTCAGGACCTTCAGCCGGTCGGCGACGTCCACGCCATAGTCGGCGACCGCCTTCACGGCGATCTCCTTCTTCTTGGCCTTCATGATGTTGGGCAGGGAGGCATAGCGCGGGGTATTGAGGCGCAGGTCCACCGTGACCACGGCCGGCAGGGTCGCCGCGAGGGTCTGCAGGCCGCCGTCGACTTCACGCGTCACGGTCGCCTTGCCATCGCCGATCACGACCTTGGAGGCGAAGGTGGCTTGCGGCCAGTCCAGCAGGGCCGCCAGCATCTGGCCGACAGCATTGTTGTCGCCGTCGATCGACTGTTTGCCCATCAGGACCAGGTTGGGCTTTTCTTCCTCGACCACGGCCTTGAGCAGCTTGGCGATGGCCAGCGGCTCCAGGTCGGCGTCCGACTGGATCAGGATGCCGCGATCCGCGCCCATGGCCAGGGCGGTGCGGATGGTTTCCTGGGCCTGGGTCACGCCGATGGACACGACCACGATCTCGGCGGCGGTGCCGGCGGCGTGATGTTCCTTGCCTTCCTTCAGGCGCACGGCCTCTTCGACGGCGATTTCGTCGAACGGGTTCATGCTCATCTTGACGTTGGCGAGATCGACGCCCGTCTGATCCGCCTTGACGCGGGCCTTGACGTTATAGTCGATCACCCGTTTGACGGGGACGAGTACCTTCATGGGAAGCCTATCCATATCTTCGTCGAATTGTTGGGGCAGGGAATGGTACGGGCCGGAGCCCCTGTCAACGTAACGTAGCGTGAACTAAATGGGCCCAACCGCTCGAAAAGTTCGCCGTAGAGAGACCGCATGCATCGCTTCCTGAGCATCAAACGCCTGAGCTTCATGTTCTTTGGCCTGTTCGCGGTCCTGGTCGCCGGGGCCATGACCTTCCAGGCCTTCTGGCTGAACCCCGGCAAGCGCTGCGAGGCCGACGGCAACTGGTACGACGTCGAGAGCCGCACCTGCGCGACGCCCATCTACATTCCCGACATCACCCACCGTCCGGCCGGCGTGACCCGCGCCCAGGCCTCGGCCGCGAAGAACGCCGAACTGGTCAGGCTGGAAAACCAGGCCGTGATCCAGCAGGCCGCCATCGACGCCGCCGTCCAGAAGGAGCGGGACAAGATGAAGGCTTCGGGGCACTAGAGTACTTTTGCAGGGGATCGGCTCGGTATGACGTTCGCGCTTCTCCCGGCCGCGCTCGCCGTCCTGGGCGCCGGGCAGGCCGCTGCGCCGGCCCCGCCCGCCGGGCCGCCTCTGACCCTGGCCCAGGCCGACGCCCTGTCGGATTCGGACCTCGCCCGCCGGGCCCTCGGCCAGCTCGCCGATCTGGTCGTGGCCGTTCATCGCGATCCCGGCTTTCGTCCGCCGCTCAGCTTCGCCCGCAAGGATCTGATGTGGGCGACCTTCGACCTTCGGCCGCGCCCCGCCTTCGGGTCCGACGGCGTCTGCACCCTGCGCACCGTCACGGTCAGCTTCGGCGATGCTCCCGACGCTGAACATTGGCCGGACCTGCCCCGGCGGCCAGGCTCGCCTCAACCGATATTCGACCCCAGCGAGCCTCCTCGGGATCCCGATCATCCGGTCCGGGTCGACGATATCAAGACGGACCTGCTCTACAGACTGCTGCCGCCCGGCGCCCCGGCGGAGGCCTGTTCAGGCTTCACCGATCGTTCCGGCTTCTTCTTCGCGCCTGACGCCGGCGTGGCCCAGTTGGCCGGAATCTTCATCGACCGGATCCGCGAGGGTCTGGTTCAGGCGGAGCCGCCCTTCGTTCTGGACTGCGCCCCGGCTGGCGAGGGCTGCGATGCTCAGACACGGCGTCTGACTCGCGACGGGATTGTCTCGATCGAACGCTGTCCCGACGTTCGCCCGGAAACCCTGCCGCCGGGCGGTGAATGTCTCGCGGTCACCTTCGCGGACCGCCAGATCGGGTTCGGCAGCGCGACCACCATTCGCAGCCAGATCACCGGCCGGGCGACCTACGGCGACGGCGAGGTCCGGGTCAGCATCGATCGCGTGGGCCTTTCGACCTGGATGACCATCGTCGACTGAGGCCGCTCTCACGAGGGGCGTCTGATGTGCTACGGTCCGCCCCATGAGCGATCCCACAGACGAGACCCCCGACCAGATCGCGGGCGACATCCCCGGCGAGACCCCGATCCAGAAGGCTCTGCGGCTGAAGAAGGCGGTTCAGGACGCCAAGCCCAAGCCGCCGCGCGGGGGCCGCTTCCAGCGCGAACAGGCCGCCCGCGTCGCCGCAGGCAAGTCCAAGCCCTGGATGTCGAAGTGACGTGAGCGGGCTGAAGTCCGCCAGACGGTTTCGATACGACCCGGTCCGCCAGATGCGGCGTCTCCGACGCTGGGCCGCGTCGTTGCAGTTTCCCGAAACGCCGTACGAGGGCGCGGGCTACTATCACTGGAAGCTGGCCATGCCCCAGGTCATGGTCTCTCCGCCACATGGGAGGCTGCCAGTTCAATCGGCCTGCGCCCAGGTGCTGATCGACACGACGGAAAGGCTCATTCTTTCCAGGCCGCGACACCTTGGGCATGTCCGGGCGGTGACGATCCTGGGCTTCCCGGACATGTTCAGCAGCGAGATCTGCCTGTTCTTCGATCCCGACTATTTCGCGGGCTTTTGCGATCGGGATTTGGAGGAGCAGCGGTGGAGCCCCAGACCGGCCGCCGATCTCGTCGAGACCCTGAACCTCTCCCTGCCGGCCGGGTTCGGCGTACGCGGTTTCGACGAGGTCTGCCGCGACGTTTCCTTCGACCCGCCGTGGACCAGCGCCAATCAGGTCTGGCTGATCGGGGAGGTCGACGGCTAGAAGACCGGAACGGGTCTCGCCGACTCTACCGCGTCCCGCCCGGAACCCATTTCACGTCATCCGCCCCGTTCGCATTGGCGCGGCGGGCGGCGACGAACAGGTGGTCGGACAGGCGGTTCAGATAGCGCAGGGCCTCGGGCGTGATCGGGGTTCCGGTTTCGGCCAGGCGGATGGCGTCGCGCTCGGCCCGGCGCGCCACGGTGCGGGCCAGATGCAGGTAGGTGGCCAGCGGCGAGCCGCCCGGCAGGATGAAGCTGTCCAGCGCCTTCAGGCTCTCGTTCATCCAGTCGATCTCGGCCTCAAGCCGGTCGATCTGCGAGGCGACGATACGCAGCGCCTCCCATTTCGGCGGCGGATCCAGAGGGGTGGCGAGGTCGGCGCCCAGATCGAACAACTCATTCTGGATCCGGCCCAGCATGGCGTCGATGCGGTCGTTCTGGCCCGAATGCAGCCGGGCCACCCCGATCACCGCATTCAGCTCGTCCACCGTGCCATAGGCCTCGACCCGGACATCGGTCTTGGACACTCGGGCGCCCGAGGCCAGACCGGTCGTGCCGGCGTCCCCGGTGCGGGTGTAGATCTTGTTCAGGACGACCACGGCGTCAGGCCCCGTGCGTCGATTTCCACCACAGGCCGGCGATCAGAAGCACCACCGCCGTGGCCTGCAGCCCGACGCGCAGCCGCATCAGCCTGTTGGAATTGGACCGCGCATAGTCCCCGCCCCGGTAGAGCGAATACAGGCCGAAGCCCAGGGCGATCGCGACCGCCAGGACCGACAGCGGGATCAGGATGTTGAACAGGGTTCCCATGCCCCGACCCTAACCCATCGCCGCAGGGGACGGGAGCGGATTTCGTCTCGTTCCTCGCCTCAGCCTCTCTGCCGGCCCCGATACAGCATGGCCACGTCGCAGCGGGCGTATCGCGCGCCGAACCGGGCCATGATGTCCGCGTCGTGGACGAAGCCCAGCTTCTCATACAGATGGATGGCCGGGGCGCATTTGGAGTTGGTGAGCAGATAAAGGGTCTCGGCCCCCAGCTCTCCCGCCCGGGCGATGACGGCCTCCAGCAGCACCTCCCCGACCTTCAGCCCCCGCGCGGTCTCGCGCACCCCCATCTTGGTCAGTTCGAACTGATGCTCGCCGGTCTTCTGCAGGGCGCAGGTCCCCACCACGCCCAGCGCCCCCGCCTTCGCGAACAGGATGTCGCCGCCGGGATCGACGATGCGCGCGCGCGGGTTCTCCAGCACCTCGCGGTCCGTCGGTTCCAGCACGAACATGGAGGAAATCCATTCGGCGTTGATGTCGTGGAAGTCCTGGGCCCGGCTGTTCTCGAAGGGCAGGATCTCGACGGCTGGCCGGACCGCCCCCCCGCCCCACTCATTGAGCGGCTTTTCGGTCAATCGCGCCTCGATGGCGTCCAGCTGTTCCAGCAAACTTCCCTTCAACTCCGCGCACAGGGCGACCACCGCCGCCTCCACCGCGGGCCAGACCGCGACACGCGACCGGGCCATCAGCTCCAGCCCCTCGGGGCTCAGCCGCACCGTCCGCCGCCGCCGGTCCGACGACGGCGTCGCCGCCTCGATCAGCCCCATCTCCGTCAGCTTGGCCACTGTGCGGGTCACGCCGGGCTGGCTGACCCCGGTCGCCTCGACCAGATCGCCGACGCCCAGCGGCCCGTGCCGGTCCAGCGCCGCCAGAACCGGATACTGCGCCGGCTGCACCGGCAGACCGGCCTGCTCGACCACCTTGAGCACATCGGCCTGCATGCTCTCCCCGATCCGCTTCAGACGGCTGCCGAGAAACAGGAAGGGCCGTTCGCGAATGACGTCGGAGACCATGGCGCACCCATTTATATAACTGGATATATAACTGCATATGCAATCAGTGCCGGTCAAGCGGGTTAACGCCCCGGTGACCGTGTTCAAAGGGGCCTTGGTCAACCTTTCCTGCGTACGGTGGCGCTTCCTCCCCGGGACCCTTGATGACCGACCGCTCGATCCGAAACCTGGCCAATCTGCGCGACTCGGCGTCGACCTCCCGTGTGCTCAACCTCACGGCCGTCCATGCCGAGCACGGCCATACGGAGGAGTGGGCCGAGGCGCCCCTGTTCAGGAACCCCCTGCTCAACCGCGCCCTGCTGATCAAGCACCGACTGCGCCGCGACGAGCTGGACCGCTTCCGCCTGCGCCGTCACGTGGCCACCAAGATCGTCCTGCCGATCGACGCCGACGATCTGCGCGTCGGCGGCCGCTACATCTTCGTCGGCGAGATCGGTTATGAGGCGACGATGCAGCAGGTATTCGGCATCGGCCCGGATCACCCCGACATCGCCACGCTGAAGGTCATGGACGCCCTGCCCGGCCTCGACCCCTTCCTGCTGCGCGAGGCCCTGCGCCGCAGCGGCGTCAGCCCGGCGACCTGCTACTTCAACCTGTCGGAAGCCGACCTCGGCGCCATGATCGCCTTCGTCGGCGAGGAGATCACCCCCCTGGTCGACCTGTCGATGGGGCCCGACGCCGATCTCTCGGCCGAGAACCCCGTCGCCCGCCTGACCGACAAGATCCTGTCCAACTCGGCCGGCGACGACCTGAGCGCCTTGGGCATGACCCTGCGCCTCAAGCCCGAAGAGTATGAGGAGGGCATCTTCTGCTGGAAGGGCTTCCTCTATTACAAATGGGTTCTGCGCGGCGTCATCGGGGACGTGGGCGCCGTCGTCGAGGCGGTCCGCACCGTCAAGCCTCGTGGCCGCCCGACCGACCAGCAGTATGTCGCCCTGGACCGCAGCCGCGAGACGGTGCGCCGCCGCATCTCGGCCACCTGCGACAGCACCGCGACCATGCTCCGGGTCTATGACGACGCCTTCAACGGCCTGACCCAGGAGGGCGACCCGGCCGGCTTCCGCGACTTCCTGCGCGACGCCCCGCACCTGTTCGCCAAGCTGGGCGAGCGGCTGGGCGCGGTCCAGCATATCGTCAGCTTCTGGAAATACCGGATGGCGCCCGGCAAGCCCCTGCCGACGCCGGAGGAACTGCTCGACCTCCTGGCCGATTTCGAGGTCAGCCTGACCGGCCGCGACGAGGCGCCGGGCGGCATCTCCCTCGCCGCCTGATCGGCCATCAAAAAAGCCCCGCGACACCGTCGCGGGGCTCTTTCGTTCGGGCTTTCGCCCTCACTCAGTAACGGTAGTGATCCGGCTTGAACGGGCCTTCGGTCGGCACGCCGATGTAGTCGGCCTGTTCCTTGTCCAGCACCGTCAGCTTGGCGCCCAGCTTGCCGAGGTGCAGCGAGGCGACCTTCTCGTCCAGGTGCTTGGGCAGGGTGTAGACGTCGTTCTTGTACGACGCGATGTTCGTCCACAGCTCGATCTGCGCCAGGGTCTGGTTGGTGAAGGACGCCGACATCACGAACGAGGGGTGGCCCGTGGCGTTGCCCAGGTTCACCAGGCGGCCTTCCGACAGCAGGATGATTTTCTTGCCGTCCGGGAACTCGATGTGGTGCACCTGCGGCTTGATCTCGTCCCACTTGAAGTTCTTCAGGCCGGCGACCTGAATCTCCGAGTCGAAGTGACCGATGTTGCAGACGATGGCGTTGTTCTTCATCCGGCGCATGTGCTCGACGCGGATGACGTCCTTGTTGCCCGTGGCGGTGACGAAGATGTCGGCCTTGTCGGCGACGTCTTCCAGGGTCTGGACGTCATAGCCTTCCATGGCGGCCTGCAGGGCGCAGATCGGGTCGATCTCGGTGACGATCACGCGGGCGCCGCCCTGGCGCAGCGAGGCGGCCGAGCCCTTGCCCACGTCGCCGTAGCCGCAGACCACCGCGACCTTGCCCGACAGCATCACGTCGGTGCCGCGACGGATGGCGTCGACCAGGGATTCACGGCAGCCGTAAAGGTTGTCGAACTTGGACTTGGTGACGCTGTCGTTGACGTTGATGGCCGGGAACGGCAGGTCGCCCTTCTTGGCCATTTCGTACAGGCGATGGACGCCGGTGGTGGTCTCTTCCGACACGCCGCCGATGGCCTCGCGGATCGCGGTGTAGAAGCCGGGCTTCTCGGCGATGTAGCGCTTCATGACCTTGAAGAGGGCTTCCTCTTCTTCGTTCTGCGGGTTCGAGATCAGCGACAGGTCCTTCTCGGCCTTCGGGCCGAGCACGCACAACAGGGTGGCGTCGCCGCCGTCGTCGAGGATCAGGTTCGGATAGCCGCCGTCAGCCCATTCGAAGATCTTGTGGGCGTAGTCCCAGTACTCTTCCAGGGTCTCGCCCTTGGTGGCGAAGACCGGGGTGCCGTTGGCGGCGATGGCGGCCGCGGCGTGGTCCTGGGTCGAGAAGATGTTGCACGAGGCCCAGCGCACGTCGGCGCCCAGGGCTTCCAGCGTCTGGATCAGGACGGCGGTCTGGATGGTCATGTGCAGCGAGCCGGCGATGCGCGCGCCCTTCAGTATCTGCGCCGGACCGAACTCCTCGCGCAGGGCCATCAGGCCCGGCATTTCGGTTTCGGCGATGGCGATTTCCTTGTTGCCGAACGGGGCGAGCGAGATGTCGCGGACGATGTAGTCGGTCATTCAGGGGGCTCCTGGAGCGCACGACCTCTGGCCGGTCGCGAATTGGCGGTTGCAGGCCCTATAGCCCCAGCCGGTTAATGGGGCAATAAACATATAAGGATATCCTTATGTGAGAGTCGCCGCTTGGCGCGCTCCGCCGACAGGTCTACGGAATCCCGCATGGCCGACGACGCATCCCCCATCCGCCCCCCCAAGAACCAGGCTGGCTTTGATCTCAGCCTGCCGCGCCACGACTGGACGCTGGATCAGGTCGAGGCCCTGTTCGCCCGCCCCTTCATGGAACTGGTCTTCGAGGCCGCGACCGTGCACCGGCGCTGGTTCGATCCGTCCGAGGTGCAAAAGTCCCAGCTGCTGTCGATCAAGACCGGCGGCTGCGCCGAGAACTGCGGCTATTGCAGCCAATCGGCCAGCTTCGACACGGGCCTCAAGGCCGAGAAGCTGATGGACGCCACCGCCGTCATCGCCGAGGCCATGGCGGCCAAGGCCGGCGGCGCCTCGCGCTTCTGCATGGGCGCGGCCTGGCGCGAACTGAAGGACCGCGACACCCCCAGGCTGGCCACCATGATCGCCGGCGTGAAGGCCCTGGGCCTGGAGACCTGCGCGACGCTCGGCATGCTGACCGCCGACCAGGCGCAGCAGCTCAAGGACGCCGGGCTGGACTACTACAATCACAACCTCGACACCGGGCCGGAGTACTACGCCGAGGTCGTCACGACGCGGACCTATCAGGACCGGCTCGACACCTTGCAGCATGTGCGCGACGCCGGAATGTCAACCTGCTGCGGCGGCATCGTCGGCATGGGCGAGAGCCGCCGGGACCGCGCGGGCCTGCTGCACGCCTTGGCCACCCTGCCCGAGCATCCCGACAGCCTGCCGGTCAATGCGCTGGTGCCCGTCACCGGCACCCCGCTGGGCGAACGGGTCCTGAAGACCGGCGAGATCGATCCGATCGAGTTCGTCCGCACCGTCGCCGTCGCCCGTCTGGTCTGCCCGAAAGCGATGGTGCGGCTGTCGGCGGGCCGGGAGACCATGAGCCCGGAGATGCAGGCCCTGTGCTTCCTCGCCGGCGCCAACTCCATCTTCGTCGGCGGCAAGCTGCTGACCACGCCCAATCCCGAACAGGACGAGGACGCCAGGCTGTTCGCCCTGCTCGACCTGAAGCCGATGCAGCCGCTGCACGCCTGATCCGCCCATGAAGGTCTTCGCGCCCATCCTCGCCGGGGCCACCCTGCGCGACCGCGCCATCGCCTGTCTGGGGGCCCTGTTGGGCATCGCCGCGACCGGCCTGATCAGCCGGACGATCCTCGGCGATCTCGACCTCGCCCTGCTGCTGGCCGCGCCCCTGGGCGCCTCGGCCGTGCTCGTGTTCGCCGTTCCCGCCAGTCCGATGGGCCAGCCCTGGCCGGTGATCGGCGGCAACGTCATCTCCGCCCTGTCCGGCGTGGTCGCAGCCCATCTGATTCCCGAGCCGATGATCGCGGCGGGCGCCGCCGTCGCCCTGTCGATCGCCGCCATGTCCCTCACCCGCAGCCTGCACCCGGCCGGCGGCGGCTCCGCCCTGGTCGCGGCGCTCGGCGGCCCGGCCTTCGCCAGCCACGGCTGGATGTTCGCCTTCGTGCCCATCGGCCTGAACGCCGTGATCGTGGTCGCCACGGGCTGGCTGTTCCACCGCTTCACCGGCCCCGCCTATCCGCACAGGGCCAGCCCGGTCCCGGCCGCTCCGCCGCCCATCACCGAGGTCGACATCGGTGTCGCGCTGGAAACGTTCGGCGAGCCGCTGGACGTCAGCGCGGCGGACCTGCTGAAGATCGCCAACCTCGCCGCCGCAGAGGCGCGTAAACGGGCGTAACCCGGCCTTAAACGCTGTCCGCTAGGGTCGGCGCATGGATCGTCGCGCCCTCTTCTCCCTCGCCCCGCTCGCCGGCCTCGCCCTGGCGGCGACGGCCCTGCCCGCCCAGGCCTCAGGCGGCGGCGGCGAAGGCGGGGAAGGCGGCGCGCCCAAGGAAAGCTTCATGCGGCTGGACACCCTGACCGCGACCATTCTGCGGCCGGACGGCCAGCGCGGCGTGATGACGGTCGAGATCGGTCTCGACGTCCCGGAAGCCGAACTCAACGCCAAGGCCCTGATCAACAAGCCGCGCCTGGCGGCCGCCCACAATGAGGTGGTCCAGACCACCGCCGCGGTCCTGCTGCCCGGCCAGATCCCCGACATCGACCAGCTGGCCCACGACCTTCAGGTCGCGACCTTCAAGATCCTGAGAAAACGCGGCGCTGTGGTGCTGCTCGGCACGGTGATGGTGCTCTAGGCCGCGCTATGCTCGCGACGCCGTCGCTCGCGGCTTGAGCGCGACCCGGCTCCGCTCATCCCTGCGAAGGCAGGGACCCTAGTCCTTCGTCGGGCTGACCGCGTTCGCGTCGCCATAGGTCAGGGCCAGGAAGACGTCTTCCAGATCCGGGTCCTCGGTCGTGATGTCGGCGATGGTCACCCCGGCGGCGCGGACGGCGGCGAGGACGTGCTCCACCGACGACTGGCCCTTCTTGTAGCTGATGGCGAAGGCGCCGTTGGCCCGGGCGACCACGTCGAAGCCCGGGACGGTCGGCAGGCCATCCAACTCGCCCTCGGGCGTCACCACCACATTGCGCGTGTCCAGTCGGCGCAGCAGCTGCGGCGTCGGCTCGCAGGCCACCACCGCGCCCCGGTTCATGATGGCGATGGTGTCGCAGAGCTCCTGCGCCTCCTCCAGATAGTGGGTGGTCAGGAGGATGGTCACGCCCTCGGCGTTGATGCGACGGACGTATTCCCACAGCTGGCGGCGCAGCTCGACGTCCACGCCGGCGGTCGGTTCGTCCAGGATCAGGATCGGCGGATTGTGCACCAGGGCCTTGGCCACCATCAGCCGGCGCTTCATCCCGCCCGACAGGGCGCGGACATAGGCATGGGCCTTGTCCGACAGGCCGAGCGCGGCCAGCAGCTCGTCCGAGCGCCGCTCATTGGCCGGCACGCCGTAGAAGCCGGCCTGGACCTCCAACGCCTCGCGCGGGGTGAAGAAGACGTCGGCGACGATCTCCTGCGGCACGACACCGAGCGCGGCGCGGGCGTCGCGCGGCTGTTTGTCGATGTCGCGGCCCCAGATGGCGGCCGTCCCGCCGGTCTTGTTCACGATCCCGGCCAGGATGTTGATCAGGGTCGACTTGCCCGCCCCGTTCGGGCCCAGCAGGCCGAACATCGATCCGCGCGGGATCACCAGATCCACGCCACGCAGGGCGGTCTTGGGCGGCGCCTTCTTGGTTCCGGCGTAGGTCTTCTCCAGCCCGCGCACCTCGATGGCGTTGACGGGCAGGGCTTCGGTCTCGGTCATGCGTCGGCTTTGGTCGGAGAGCGCGCGGAACGGCGCGCCGCATAGGTATGCCCCCCGCCCCGGTTCGCCAAGGCGCCGCCGGAAAGACATTACGGAAAGTGCGTAGCGACAAGCGTTGCGGACTTTATGTCAATGATACTTGACTTTTGGATGCAAAATGTCCAGCTTCCTTGTCATTGAGACAAACACCCTTGACGGAGAATGAACATGACGAAGACGCGGATGATCGGTTGGAGCGCCATGGTGATCTGTGGGCTCGGCTATGCGAGCTGTGCGGGCGTCGCCGTTCTGGCGAAAACGGGATCGCTGGACGCGACCATGGCTCTGCTTCTCGGCGCCATCGCGGCCCTGATTGGCGAATGCGGACTGTGGGTCGCCGCGGGCTGCCTCGGCCTGACAATCTTCAAGAAGCGTCAGGCCTTGTTCGACCGGGTGTTCCGGCGCCGTAAAGTGGTTGCTGCGCAGGCTTGAGGCCCGCCCTGGACGCCCGTCCTCGACAAAGGGCTGCGGCGGGGAGGGTTTGACGACGCGGGCCTCCCCGCCTAGGAAACGGACACCTCCCTTTCAGGCTAGTTCCCATGCCCCCGCGCCATCTCGATACCCCCGTCCCGCCGCCCGAAGAGATCGTGGTCTCGTCCAAGCGCGTCGCCTGCGACGGTGGCAACGGCGTCCACGGCGCGACCCTGGGCCACCCGCTGGTCTATCTGGACATGGGCGAGGACGACTTCATCGAGTGCGGCTATTGCGACCGCCGTTTCGTCCTGTCGGCCCATCCGCACAGCGAGAGCGAATACCTCGACCCGGCGGCCCGTCCGCCCGAGGCGCACTGAACCCTGACGTCAGAAAGTCCGGATTGGGGCTGACAAGGCCTCGCCTCTTCCCCCGAAGGTTCCGAACATGCGCTATCTCCACACCATGGTCCGCGTCGCCGACCTCGACGCCTCGCTGCGTTTCTGGTGCGACGCGCTCGGACTGGAGGAGGTGCGCCGCACCGAGAGCGAGAAGGGGCGTTTCACCCTGGTCTTCCTCGCCGCGCCGAAGGACAAGGAGCGCTCGGCCGCCGAGCGTTCGCCCGAGGTCGAGCTGACGTACAACTGGGACCCGGAAGTCTATACGGGCGGCCGGAATTTCGGCCATCTGGCGTACAAGTTCGACAACGTCTACGCCGCCTGCCAAAGGCTGATGGACGCGGGCGTGATCATCAACCGCCCGCCCCGGGACGGCAACATGGCCTTCGTTCGCTCGCCGGACGGCATCTCCATCGAACTGCTGCAGGAGGGCGAGCCCCTCGCCCCGGCCGAGCCCTGGGTCTCCATGCCCAACGTCGGCGTATGGTGAGGCCGGCCCTCCAGGCGATCGGCGTCGCGGGGGCCTGTCTCCTCGCCACGGCCTGCGCCTCCACGACCGAGAGCAACACCGGCCGCACCGCGACCGAACAGCTGCTGCTGGCCCGCGCCGCCGACCGGGCGGTCGAGCACCTGACCCTGCCCCTGCCAGTCGGCAGCCGCATCTTCGTCGACGGGACCTTCTTCAACGTCGACAACCCCAGCTACGCCATCTCCTCGATCCGCGCCGCCATCTCCGAGGCCGGCTACGCTCTCGCCGACAGCCGCGACAAGGCCGACGCCGTCTTCGAACTGCGCGCCGGCGCCCTGTCGCTGGAGCAGATGCGCCGCGTCGTCGGCCTGCCGCCCCTGGCCGTGCCGATCAACGAGACCTTCAACGTGGTCTCCATCCCCGAGCTGTCGGTCTACAGCCGGCGGGACCGGGTCGGCGTCGCCGAGTTCTCGGGCTTCCTCTACGACGCCCAGACCGGCGCCCCGCTCGGCGCCGTGACCCCGATGATCGGCACCTTCCGCATCCGCAGCCACAAGGTGATGATGGTCATCGCCTGGGGCCAGCAGTCCCTCTCCCCCGGCGAGCGCGACCCCGGCGACAGCTGGCGCGAGTTCTAGGTCACTTTGACTGGTAGGCGATCCGCCGCACGATCAGACCCGCGGCGGCGCCGGGAATGAGCATCAGGGCCGGATAGGCGAACAGGACCGCCGGCCCCGGAAAGCCGCTGAGCACCACGAGCACGATCAACAGGGCAATGAAGCCTCCAATGGCCCCGGCCAGCATCGCGCTGACATAGCCGTCGCGCCCGATCCGCCTGAGCGCCATCCCCGCCGGTATGCCCAGCAGCGTCAGGCCGAGGCTCCAGGCCAGGGTGGCGACAGCCATGACCAGCAGGAAGAGCCAATAGCCCGCCACGGGCGACGGCCCCACCGGCTCATCATTCGGCCACAGCCACGCCACCGCGAACTCGGCGCCCAGCAGCAGCCCCGCCGCCACCGAGGCCAGAATGATCGCCAGCGCGATCCACCACCACTGTCTGAGCATGAAGATCCCCGAAGGCTCCCCAGCGGTGTTGGCTCTAATCGTGTTGGATGCAAGCCTGCCGCCACATCGAGGCTGACGTCGCCGCCGACGCCCCCTATGTTGGCCGCCATGTCCGACACCCCCGCCGATCCGACCGAAGCCTCCCGCCCGCTCACGCAGGACGGCCCGCCCCTGCGCCTCTATCTGATCGACGCCTCGGCCTACATCTTCCGCGCCTACCACGCCCTTCCGCCCCTGACGCGCAAGTCCGACGGCCTGCCGGTCGGGGCGGTGCAGGGCTACTGCAACATGCTCTGGAAGCTGCTGCAGGACATGAAGGGCTCCGACGGGCCGACACACCTGGCGGCGATTTTCGATCATTCGGAGAAGACGTTCCGGAACGCGCTGTACGACCAGTACAAGGCGCACCGGCCGCCGCCGCCGGAGGACCTGATTCCGCAGTTTCCGCTGGTCAGGGAGGCGACGGCGGCGTTCGGGGTGCACTGCGTCGAGCTGGCGGGGTATGAGGCGGATGACCTGATCGCGACCTATGCCTGCAAGGCGCGGGCGGCGGGGGGTGAGGCGGTCATCGTCAGTTCCGACAAGGACCTGATGCAGCTGATCGGCGACGGGGTCGTGATGTTCGATCCGATGAAGGACCGGCGCCTGGCCGAAGACGCGGTCATGGAGAAGTTCGGGGTCACGCCGGACAAGATGGTCGACCTTCAGGCCCTGATCGGCGACAGCGTCGACAACGTCCCCGGCGCGCCCGGCATCGGGCCCAAGACCGCGGCCCAGCTGCTGGATGAATACGGCGATCTGGACACCCTGCTGGCCCGGGCGGAAGAGATCAAACAGCCCAAGCGCCGCGAAACGCTCATCAACTTCAGGGACCAGATCCTGCTCAGCCGCGAACTGGTCCGCCTGACCTGCGACGCCCCGGCGCCCGAGCCGATCGAGGCCTTCGCCGTCCGCGACCCCGACCCCGCGACCCTCTCGGCCTTCCTCGAGCAGATGGAGTTCCGCTCGCTCGCCCGCCGCGTCGGCGACGGCAAGACCACCGACCACGACGGCCAGGCCTTCACCGCCCCCCAGAACCGCGCCTCCGCGAAGACCCCCACCGCCCCCGTCATCACCCCGCGCTACGCCCCCAAGGCCGTCAACGCCGACATCGAGGCCCATGTCTTCGACCACGACGCCTACCACTGCATTCAGGACCTCGACGTCCTCGACGCCTTCCTCGCCCGCGCGACCGAGGCGGGCGTGGTCGGCTTCGACACGGAAACCTCCTCCCTCAGCGCCACCCATTCGGGCCTGTGCGGCGTGTCCCTGGCCATCGGGCCCAATGACGCCTGCTACATCCCCCTGACGCATGAGCATGAGCCGATGGCCGGCGCCGGCGGACTCGACTTCGGGGATACGCCCGACACGCGCGAGCCGATCGTCCAGCTGGACAAGCCCACGGCCCTGGCCCGCCTCAAGACCCTGCTGGAGAACCCCGCCGTCCTGAAGGTGACCCAGAACGGCAAATACGACATCGCCGTCATGGCGCGCCGGGGCATCGCCGTCAGCCCGACCGACGACACCATGCTGATCTCCTATGTCCTCGAAGGCGGGCTGCACGGCCACGGCATGGACGAGCTGGCCCGCCTCCACCTCGCCCACGACCCCATCCCGTTCAAATCGGTCGCCGGGACCGGCAAGGCCCAGAAATCCTTCAAACATGTCGAGCTGAAACCGGCCACCGCCTATGCCGCCGAGGACGCCGACGTCACCCTGCGGCTGTGGCGCCTCCTCAAGCCCCGTCTGGCGAAGGAAGGCCTGACCACCGTCTATGAGACGCTGGAACGCGGCATGCCCGTCACCCTGTCGAAGATGGAGCTGGAGGGCATCCGCGTCGATCCGGACCGCCTGCGCCGCCTGTCCTCGGAGTTCGGCATCCGCATGGCCGAGCTGGAAACCCAGGCCCAGGAGCTGGCCGGTCGCCCCTTCTCGATCGGCAGCCCCAAACAGATCGGCGAGCTGCTGTTCGGCGAGATGAACCTGACCGGCGGCAAGAAGACCGCCTCGGGCCAGTGGGAGACCGGCGCCGCCACCCTGGAGGCCCTGGCCGAGACCCACCCCCTGCCCCGCGCCATCCTCGACTGGCGCCAGCTGTCCAAGCTCAAGGGCACCTACACCGACGCCCTCGTCGCCGCCATGGACGAGGCCACCGACCGCGTCCACACCAGCTACCAGCTGGCCGCCGCCACCACCGGCCGCCTCGCCTCCTCCGACCCGAACCTTCAGAACATCCCGGTCCGCAACGAGATCGGCCGCCAGATCCGTCAGGCCTTCATCGCCGCCCCCGGCAATGTCCTGATCTCAGCGGACTACAGCCAGATCGAGCTGCGCCTGCTGGCCCATATCGGCGACATCCCCGAGCTGAAACGCGCCTTCAAGGCCGGCCTCGACATCCACGCGGCCACGGCGTCGGAGATGTTCGGCGTCCCCGTCGAGGGCATGCCCGCCGAGACCCGGCGCCGCGCCAAGGCGATCAATTTCGGCATCGTCTACGGCATCAGCGCATTTGGTCTGGCCGCCCAGCTGGGCATCGATCAGGGCGAGGCCGGCGCCTATATCAAGACCTATTTCGAGCGTTTCCCCGGCATCCGGGATTACATGGACAGGACCAGGGCCGAGGTCCGCGAACACGGCTTCGTCTCCACCATCTTCGGCCGCAAGATCCACATCCCGGCCATCCACTCCAAGTCCGGCGCCGAACGCCAGTTCGGCGAACGCGCCGCCATCAACGCCCCCATCCAGGGCGCCGCCGCCGACATCATCCGCCGCGCCATGATGCGGATGCACGCCGCGTTAGCGGAGGCCGGACTATCCGAAGTGAAGATGCTGCTTCAGGTCCACGACGAACTGGTCTTCGAGGCCCCGGAAGGTCTGGCCGAACAGGCCATGGTCGTGATCCGGCGCGTCATGGAGACGGCGGACGAACCGGCCGTGAAGCTGAGCGTGCCGCTGGTGGTGGATGCGCGGGCCGCGAAGAACTGGGATGAGGCGCATTGAGGCCCTATACGGCCCCTTTTAGCAGAGCCCTCACCCGGGATTTTATGTTTTCATACGTAGCATTTAGATGGTTTTTTGCTACGCCGGTAAGCAATCCAGTATGGCCGACCGCATTCCGAACTGGCTTGTAAGATGTGGCGTCGCGATAAAGAGAGGGTTTGTCGGAATTTCCTTTAGATCCTTCCGCTGTATACGCAAGGTTGTGCATATCTAAGTAGTAAAGATCTGAATTATCTTTACGAATATCAAAGCTGATATTCGCCGAACCTTTACCATCCACTTCGGCCTTTTTCCACTTCTCCGCCTCCTTTTTGCTGGAATCGGAGATTGAGGAGCCATTTTTAATCAGCAGCTTTCTCACCAAATTTTCCGACAAGAAGCAGTCCGTGTAAGCCTGCAGGTTAAACTCTGCGTCACCCCGAAGCTCATCCAGCCACGCGTCTACCTGATCTTTTTCAGCATCCTGCGGACCCGGAGAAAAATCTGAAGTCGTCAAATTATAAAGATCTCTAGCCTTTCTTGCTTTCTTGGTTTTTCTCGGGTTCTCATCGTCCCCCTCTTGTCCGCGATCGAGACGTAGATCGTCCCACTCGTCGATTATCTTGGGTATGAGATCGTCCTTTAGATAAGACATCAACTCGAGAAATCGAGTGTCATCCTCAACTATACCTTCTCGACTGCTCGTGAATGGATCGACGCCATCACGATCCATAATATCGAAATGTATTTGCCCATACAGATAGCTTTCAACAATCCTCTGGGTCGGTATGTGGCGAATAATATTCTTCTCGCGCAACCTGCCATTGACGAACAGATCAATTGTCGCTCGCTCGTCTGTGCCGGTTATTTTTAGATTTCTCGGCTTTTCGACGGTTGCAGCAAACCCCTTCACCCCCAAGGAGGTTGTGGTTACGATCGGGTCGCTCTTCAGCTTGGATAGGGATCTTGTATAGGAATCTCCATATCCGTTAACAATCCAGACAAACTCAGTGGAATCCGCCAAGTCTTTCAGGTCCAGCTCGCTAACCAAGTCTCCATTCACAAAAATGTTGAATGACGGATCCACAACTGAAAACTTAAAGCTTAAGGCGAGCATCTTTTTGATGTGCTGCGGAGAGCTATTCAGTTTGTCCTTTACACCATCAAAGACGATAATGGTCCCCTTATCATGATCGTCAGACAATCCCTCAATGAGGGAGAAATCTAGAACCTCAAGAGGATACTCATCGGCCGTGTTGTCGTTTTTAATGGCTTTATCTAAGCCAGTGTTGTCTATAACACCGCCTGTGTATTCGGATTCTTTCGTCTTCGTGAATATAGACACGCGCTTCGCGCAGGACAGAAGCGCTAACTTTCCGATCCCCTTGGCCCCTATGTAAGGCCTCTTTAGACCACTTTTTCTGTGGCCATCTTTGCGCTTTGAGTATCCAATTTTTAGAAATTTTCCCTGAAAATCTTCAGGACTCATTCCATCGCCATCATCTTTAATTGAGAATGACGATTTATCGGTATCTATATTTATCCAAACGTTCTTCGCGTCAGCATCCCACGAATTAGACACCGCCTCAGCCAAGACAGTTATAAAATTCCGGTACAGATTCCGGCCAAGATGGTTCAATACACTTAGAGAAATCTCAAAATTGAATTGGTCTGCCATCTCCCCCCCCCCCTGGGGTCGCCAGTGATTTTTTATCTCACTTCAGATTGCATCAACCGCACGCCCACACGCAATACAAATATATCAACCGTTTATCAGTGCGAGACCGGGTCCTCTTGCAGCGGTGATCCGCTCAACGCCTCAAGGTGATTTCGGATAGAGCGAGCAACCGCCTCTCCCAATTTCACCGGTACGGCATTTCCGATCTGGCGTGCCAAACGCAAACCGTTGACGGGCTCGCCAGGGGCAATGAACTCATATTCGGGTGGGAACGACTGAAGGATAGCAGCCTCACGGATCGAAATCGCTCGATCCTGGCTAGGGTGTCCAAATCGACCATTCCCGATGCCGAGACACTGAGTGGTAATCACTGGAGATGGGTCGTCCCAAGTCATCCGCCCATAGACCGACCGGAACGTCTTCCCGGCATCCTTCTTGTGACAGGCTAGCTTGAGGTCTTCGTCCCAATCCTTCCAACTTCCACCCTCCGTTGTCGCCCGAAGACGTCGCAGGTTCAATTCTCCCAAGCCTCGCGACTGGTGAAGGCGATCGTCCGGATGAGACGTTCCAGCGTCGATTGGTGGCAAGTTGCCAATAGCCTGACGTACGGTGAGTGGTTCATCTTTGTGAGATGGATCACACAACGTGATCTCACCATGCTTCGACGCGAATAGAACCAGGCGGCTGCGCCGTTGCGGAACACCATAGTGATCGGCTCGCACCGTGTAGGTCGTCACCTCATACTTTTGGTCTTTGAGGCGCTGGATAAACGACTGGAAAATCGGATGCACCAAGAGGCGCGGTACATTTTCCATCGAAACGACGTCGGGCTGCACCTCTTCGATCAGACGCGCAAACTCGTCTAACAGTTTCCAGCGAGTGTCTTTTTTCTGGTGGTCGTCTGACCGGCGGTACCGGCCCGTATAGGTGGAAAAGGGCTGACAAGGCGCACAGCCGACAAGGACCTTGGGGACAGTCCCTGAGTAAAAGGCACTTATGCGATCGCCTGAGACAGTCGTGATGTCATCGGGAATGAACTCGGCTTCGAGGTTCGTTTTGTAGGCGTACTCGCAGGACGCATCGGAATCGATGCCAGCGCGAACGGCAAATCCCTCGTTGCGGAAGCCGGCGCTCAGCCCGCCAACACCACAGAACAGATCAACCACTTCAGCTTGCATGACACCCCCTAGCAGACCGGGGAAGTAGCTGACCAGCGTTCAAAATCAAGCGCAAGGCAAGGGATGCCAGACCCCTGCCCCACCAACACCGAACAAAAGCGCTTCGCCTCTATACCCCCGCCCAAATCCGCCAGCCATCATAACTGAACCTCCCAATCCCAAGGCCCGCCCGGGTTTGCGCTTTTCTCGCGGCGTTCGGCGCGACCGGGTCGGCGGGAGCCTTATGCTTGCGGGCATGGGGAAGCACTTCAATGCGAAGCTGGATGACGCGGCGTGGCGGGCTCTGTTCGGGCGCTGGCATGCGGGGGAGGCGACGGCCGCCGTTCTGAGGGCCGGGGCCGGGGTGTCGTCGGATACCTGGCAGGCCAATGCGCGGCGGCTGGGGATGCGGATCGCGGACCTGCCCGAGGGGCATCCGGCGAAGCGCGGGGCGCCGGCGTTCGAGGATCGGGCGGATGAGTATCGGCATCCGAACAGCCGGCTGACCGAGGGGCAGTGGCGGGCCCTGTTCGCCCTGCGGGCGGCGGGGACGCCGGATACGGTTCTGGTCGCGAAGTTCGGGGTGCATGCGGCGACGATCTGTTCGCAGGCGGAGGCGCGGGGGATCCGGCGGGCGGATTTGCGGGCGGGGGTGGAGGCCGGGCCGGGCGGAGAGGTCGCCTCGCCCCCTCCGTCACGGCCCGAAGAGGGGCCGCGCCACCTCCCCATCGCGGAGCGACGGGGAGGAGACTTTGTGGGGCCGCCTCGACCTGTGATCGATCCCGGGAATCCGCAGCGGACGCGGGCGGCGCTCAGGGTGCAGATCGCGGAGATGGGGGAGCGGGGGGACTATCGCGGCATCACCGACGCCTGTGGGGCGGAGGCGGCGATGGACAAGTTGTTTCAGCGGGCGGAGGCGCGGGGGAAGAGCCCCTCCACCCCTTCGGGGTCCCCCTCCCCGCGAAGCGGGGAGGAGACGCGGTCGGCGCTGATTTTGCGGAAAGAACAGCGGCCGCCGGAGGGGGCGTGGTCGACGTGGTTGTTTCTGGGCGGGCGCGGGGCGGGGAAGACGCTGGCGGGGGCGTCGTGGATTTCGGACATGGCGGACAGGTGCGGGCGGCTGGCCCTGATCGGGGCGACCCTGCATGACGCGCGCGAGGTGATGATCGGGGGGCCGTCGGGGATATTGAGCCTGCCGCGGTGGCGAGCGCTGGGGCGATGGCCTGTGTATCAGGCGTCGCGGCGGCGGCTGGTGTTTCCCGGCGGGGCGGAGGCGTTCGTGTTTTCGGCCGAGGACCCGGATTCGCTGAGAGGGCCGCAGTTCGCGGCGGCCTGGGCGGATGAGTTCTGCGCCTGGCGGGACGGGGGCGAGGTGCTGGCCATGGTGCGGATGGGGTTGCGGTTGCCGTTGGGACCGACCGTCTCCTCCCCGTCGCACAGCGATGGGGAGGTGGCTCCGAGCCCTTCGCGAGGAGACGGAGGGGGTCTTGAGGGCGAACACGGTGTGGGCGTGAAGAGCCCCTCCACCGCTTCGCGGTCCCCCTCCCCACTGCGTGGGGAGGAGACGGGAGCGCCGCGTCTGTGCGTCACCACCACGCCCCGACCGACGGCGGCGTTGAAGGCGCTGCGGGCGGAAGCCTCGTGCAAGCAGAGCCACGCCCCGACGGCGGACAATGCGGAGAACCTGGCGCCGGCGTTTCTGGAGGGGCTGCAGGCGCTCTATGGCGGGACAAGACGGGCGGCGCAGGAGCTGGAGGGCTTGGTCGTGGAGCCGGAGGGCGGGCTCTTCACAGCCGAGATGTTGGCCGGGGTGAGGGAGGCGGTGGAGGGGCCGTTCGACCGGGTCGTGGTGGCGGTGGATCCGACGACGACGGCTGCCGGGAACGCCTGCGGGATCGTGGTGGTCGCCAGAAGCGGAGAGCGGGCCGTGGTGCTGGCGGACCGGTCGGCGCGGGGGTTGTCGCCCGAGGGCTGGGCGCGGCGGGCCTTGGCGGCGGCGAGCGAGTTCGGGGCGGCGGAGATCGTCGCCGAGGTCAATCAGGGCGGGGAGATGGTGCGGGCGGTGCTGGATGCCGTGGGGTTGCGCGGGTCAGTCCTGCGGTTCCGGCCGGTGCGGGCGACCTCGGGCAAGCGGGCGCGGGCCGAGCCGGTGGCGGCCCTCTACGAGCAGGGGCGGGTGCGGCACGCGGGGGTATTCAGCGCTCTGGAGGAGGAGCTGATGGCCTTTGGGTCGGAGGACGAGGGGCGGTATGACCTCGACCGGGCGGACGCCCTGGTCTGGGGCGTGACGGCCCTGCTGCTGGGGCCGCGCGGCGAGGGGCCGAGGATCCGGACGCTGGACTTCGGGGTGACGCCGAGGGGGTTGTCGGTCAGGACGCCGTGGCCTGAGGCGCCTTGGTCGGCCTAGGCGGCGACCATGCGCTCGACCTCATTGACGAGGTCGCGGAGGTGGACGGGCTTCGAGAGCACCTTGGCCTGCGGACTGGCCTGGGCGGCCGAGAGGGCGACGGCGGCGAAGCCGGTGATGAACATGATGCGCAGGCCGGGCATGCGGGCGGCGGCGACGCGGGCCACCTCGATGCCGTCGGCGCCGGGCATGACGATGTCGGTCAGGAGCAGGTCGTAGGGGCCGTGCTCGAGGGCGTCGATGGCGTCGTCGCCGTTCTCGCAGTCGACCACCGTGTGGCCCGCGCGCTCGAGCGCCCGGGTCAGGAAGCCGCGCAGAGAGGCGTCGTCTTCCGCCAGAAGGATACGCGCCATAGTTCTTCGTCCCCACGATTACGAAGCCGCGACACTAGGCCTCCAAGCGTAAACCGCCCATGAAAATCATCGTTAGGGCGAGCGGTCGTGGGGGACGGGGCGGTGGACGGCCTGTGGACGGGCCAGTGGACGGGGGGCGGGAATCGGCTATGCGGGAGGGATGACGCCGGACGCCGCGCCCTTCAGCCTGAGCCTGCCCGAGGGGGAGGCGGGCCCCCTGGTCTTCGCCTCGCCGCACTCGGGGGCGGGGATTCCGCAGGACATGGCGGCGGCGGCGGGGCTGGCCGAGGCCTCGCTGCGGAGCGCCGAGGACGTGGGAGTGGACCGGCTGGTCGCCTCGGGACCCCGGCGCGGCGCCCCCCTGATCGCGGGGGCCTTCAGCCGGTCCTACGTCGATCTGAACCGGGCGCCCGAAGAGCTGGATCCGGCCCTGATCGAGGGCTGCGAGGCGGTACAGGCGTCAGCGAAGACGGCGGCGGGGTTCGGGGTGATCCCGCGCAAGGCCGGGGACGGGGCCGCGCTCTACGACCGGCGGCTGACGCTTGAGGAGGCCCGGGCGCGGCTGGCGAAGGCGCATGGACCCTATCATGCGGCCCTGGGCGAGCTGATGCGGGCGGCGCGGGCGCGGCATGGCCTGGCGGTGCTGATCGACTGGCATTCGATGCCGTCGCGGGCGGTGCGGGGCGGGGCGCGCGGGGCTCCAGGACCGGACGTGGTGCTGGGCGACCGGCACGGCATGGCCTGCGAGGCCGGGCTGACGCGGCGTCTGCGAACCCTGTTCGAGGCGGCGGGCTGGCGCGTGGGGCTGAACCAGCCCTATGCGGGCGGATACACGACCCAGACCTGGGGCCGGCCGGACGAGGGGTATCAGGCGATCCAGATCGAGCTGAACCGCGCCCTCTATCTCGACGAGACGACGCTTGAGCCCGGGCCGGGCTACGGGCGGTGCCAGGCGGTGCTGGAGCGGATCATCGCCGGTCTTTGCGACGGCGGCGCAGACGGGTGGCGGGCGCCCTGAGCAGGGCGGTGACCTCGAGCCCCTCCTCCTCGGCCTCCTCGCCCCGGCCCCGGCGGTCGGCGGCGCGGATCTCGGCGAAGCTCGCATCGGGGCAGGTGCGGGCGAGGTGGCGCAGCCGCTCGATCCAGCCGGGGACCATGGCCACGACGATGCCGGCGCCGTCGGCGGCCAGCTCCAGCAGGGACAGGCTGCGGCCGGTGATCGCCTGAAGCGTCTCGATCATCACGGCGATCAGGACGGCGCCGAGGGCGATGTCGTTGCGCCGCCAGCCGGGCGCGACGGCGAACAGGCCGGTGGTGATCCAGAAGAAGGCGATGACGTGGGCGGGGCCGTCCGCCAGGCCGAAGAGCCGCTCCAGCCCATGGAAGGGCCCGAGCATCAGGATGACCAGGATCAGGCCACAGACGGCGGCGGCCGGACGCAGGATTCGCAGGACCCGGCGGGGCGTGAGATCGGAAGGCGGCGACACGCGCGAACACTCCTGGAGAGAGAACCTGAGGTTACGCCGCCGTTCTCGAATGCGCCATGAAGCGGGATGGTGAACCTGCGGTAAATCGGGGAAATCCCCGGCGCCGCCCGCACACCGCAGACCCGGCGTTCAGAACGAAAAAAAGGCCGCGCCATACCGGCGCGGCCATGAAAGTCTATAGGGAGGAAACGCCCAGGAAGGGCAAGACGCCCGGAGGCGTCGAAGGTCAATCTAGGTTGCGATGCACAATGCGTCAACCATTCAATTGGCGCATCGGATCACGGGTTGTTACTCGTTTTTGCCTCACCTGACGTCAGGTAACCGGTTTCCACGGTGGAATCGGACCCGAAACGGCTGCGATCACGCAATCCGTGATGCTGCGATGCAAAATAGCTGTGCCGTTCAGCTGTTTTCGTCATCGAGAAGGGGCGGACGCGCCTCCTCGGCCTCGAGCAGACGGCGGGCCTGACGAATCGCCTGGGCGGCGGGCGAGGCCGCCTGACGCCAGGCCAGAAGGCCGAAGGCCGAGACGACCGCCGCCGCCAGCCAGATCGGGCCGAACAGCCAGGCCCCGGCCGCGAGGGCGAAGTAGTAACCGCGCACGCCCTGACTGAAGGAGGCCAGCGCCGGGTTCAGAACCCTGGCCGTGGCCTCGCCGAAGGCGACCTTGTCGCCGGGCATGTGAATCTCGGGCGCGGCGCCGATCAGGGCCAGCGCATAGTTCATCTGACGCAGGGACCAGATGAAATCGAGCAGGCCGCGCGCCAGACAGGCGAGGATCAGGGCCAGCTTGGCCTCCAGCAGCCGGACCGGCACGGCCTCGGCGCCGACCGAGGCGAAGGCGCGCAGCGCGTTCTCGCCTCCGAACAGGACGCCGCCCACGGCCGCGATCAGCAGCAGGTTGGACGAGGCGAAGAAGGAGCCGGAGTTGATCGAATGACCCAGCAGCTGGCTGTCCAGCAGCCGCATCTCCCGATGGGTCATGGCGCGCATCCAGGCGTGCCGGATGGTCAGCATGTCCTCGTTCAGGGCGCCGCTGCGCCGGGCCAGCAGTTTGAGCAGGGGGTCGTAGCCCAGCCAGCACAGCATGAAGAGCCCAAGCGCGGCCCAGTCGGGGGTGGTCATTCAGCTCTCGTCAGCTCTGAAGCAGAGGCCGACCGTACCGCAAGTGGAACGGCCTGTCAGGGATGCTGACTTGCCCGGAACGGCCGGTCGGACTATGACGCCCGACACTTCGCAGATGCACAATCCGAGCACACCATGAACATCGACGCCATTCCCGTCGGCCCGAACCCGCCCTGGGACCTGAACGTCATCATCGAAATCCCGCAGGGCGGCCTGCCGGTGAAGTACGAGATGGACAAGGATTCCGGCGCCCTGTTCGTCGACCGCTTCCTGCACACCGCCATGTACTATCCGGGCAACTACGGCTTCGTGCCGCACACCCTGGCCGACGACGGCGACCCCTGCGACGTCATGGTGCTGAACCCCTCGCCGGTGGTGCCGGGCTGCGTGATCCGCTGCCGCCCGATCGGCGTGCTGCGCATGGTCGACGAGGCCGGCGGCGACGACAAGATCCTGGCCGTGCCGGTCGACAAGCTGAACCCCTACTACACCGACATCGCCAGCTATCGGCAGCTGCCGATGATCCTGGTCGAGCAGATCGAGCACTTCTTCACCCGCTACAAGGATCTGGAGAAGAACAAGTCGGTGACCGTGAAGGGTTGGGGCGACGCCGGCGAAGCCGCCGCCCTGATCGCCGAGGGCATGCGCGCCCACGAAGAGAAGCAGAAGGCCAAGAAGGGCGGCGCCGCCAACGCGGCCTGATCCTCAAATCCTCCCCCATCGGGGGAGGTGGCTCCGAGCGCTTGCGAGGAGACGGAGGGGGATCACCGCGCTCACCGCGCCTGAAGCCGGCCCCCTCCACCGCTACGCGGTCCCCCTCCCCCGATGGGGGAGGATCGACGCCTCCGGGGTTCCGCCCCGGGGGCGTTTTCGTGTCCGGACACGATTTCGGGGCTGTCCGGACAGGCTGTTGATTGCGTGAAGGCGAGCGGTCGGGCTCGATGCCGCCATGACCGAGATCACCGAACCGACCGCCCCCTCCTCCGCTCCCTCCACGCGTGGCGAGATCCTCGAGATCGTGAAGACCGTGGTCGTCGCCCTGGCCCTGGCGACGGTGCTGAGGGTCGTGCTGTTCCAGCCCTTCACCATCCCCTCGTCCTCGATGGAGCCGGGACTGGTGACTGGAGACTATATCGTGGTGTCCAAGTTCGCCTACGGCTGGAGCCGGGCGTCGTTGCCGCTGAACCTGCCGCTGATCCCGGGGAACGGGCGTCTGCTGGGGCACGGTCCGAAGCGCGGCGACGTGGTCGTCTTCCGCCTGCCGCGCGATCCGAAACAGACCTGGGTCAAGCGGGTCATTGGCCTGCCCGGCGACCGGGTGCAGGTGACGGGCGGAGTGGTGTCGGTCAACGGCGTGGCCATCCCGCAGGCGGCCGAGGGCCTGACCCACGACTTCGACGCGCCGACGCGAGAGGTGATGCAGGTGCGCGAAACGCAGGGATCTAGGAGCTACGTCACCTATGACGGCGGTTCCGGCCTGCCGGGCGACGACACAGGCGTCTATGTCGTGCCGGCCGGGAACTATTTCATGATGGGCGACAATCGCGACAACTCGCTGGACAGCCGCTGGCCCGGAACCGTGGGGGTCGGCCTGCTGCCGGCGAAGAACATCATCGGCAAGGCCGAGATCGTCGTCGGGTCGTGGAACGCGGGCGCCGCCCTGATCAAGCCCTGGACCTGGCTGGACCTGCGCGGAAACCGGTTCTTCAAACCGATCCGGTAAGGTCAGCAAGATCGGTCGAGCGCGCCGGGCGGCCTTGCCTCAGACAGGCCTCGTCACGAGGATGCGAGGACGATGACGGCGACGCTGACCCCCTATATGGCCCGGATGGCCCGGGTGCTGGATCATATCGACCGGCGCCTGGACGGCGATCTGGACCTGGAGAGCGTCAGCGCCGTCGCGGCGTTTTCGAAATTCCATTTCCATCGGCAGTTCAGGGCGACCTTCGGCCTGTCGCTGCACCGCTATGTCCAGCTGGCCCGCCTGAGACAGGCCTCGAAACGGCTGGCGGACATCGGCGGCGACAGCGTCACCGACATCGCCCTGGACGCCGGTTACGAGACGCCCGACGCCTTCGCCCGCGCCTTTCGCCAGAGGCTGGGGCAGTCGCCGTCGGAGTTCCGGAAATCTCCCGCCTGGGAGCCGTGGCTCGCGGCCTTTTCGCCGCTCAACTCAGCCCGGAGCCGGATCATGCCCCAGACCTTCACCACCGCCGACGTCGTCATCCGCGAGACCGCCCCGACCCGGGTCGCGATCTTCGAACACCGGGGCGACCCCGAGACCCTGGACCAGACCATCCAGCGCTTCATCGCCTGGCGGAAGTCGCAGGGCCTGTCGCCCGCCAACAGCGCCACCTTCAACATCTGGCACACCGAGCGCCGCCCGGCGAACCCCGCCGACTATGCCATGGACCTGTGCGTCGGCCTGCCCGAGGGCCATGCCTTCGAGGCGGGCGGGCATGACGTTAAGGAGGGCGAAATTCCCGGCGGGCGCTGCGCCGTCCTGAGGGTCACCGGCGACACCCACAATCTGGAGCCCGCCGCCCTGTTCCTCTATCGCGACTGGCTGCCCGACAGCGGCGAGGAGATGCGCGACTTCCCCGTCTACGCCCAGAGATTCTTCCTCGAGGCGCCGGAACAGGGGACGGCGGCGGAGGTGCATCTGCCGTTGCGGTGAGGAGCGGGTCGCCTTGTCACGGTTGCGGCGGCTGATAACTCCTGCTTGTCTGAACCGCTTGTCCCGCCCCAGGGCGACGGAACAGCGGGATGCGCAAGCAAGGGGCAGTCGGAATCGTGAGCGGGATGGACGACGCGCTTCAGACACTGACCGAACGTGAAAAGGACGCCCTGAGATTGCTGGCGTCGGGCCATGACGCCAAGTCGCTCGCCAACCATCTCGGGCTGTCCGTCCACACCGTGAACGACAGGCTGCGCGAGGCCAGACGCAAGCTGGGGGTCTCCAGCAGCCGGGCGGCGGCACGGCGACTGGCCGAAGCCGAAGCCCCCCAATTTCTTGCGGACAAGAAATTGGGGGAAGCCGGGGCGACGGGCGAGGCGGCAGGATCCGGAACACCCGTCACCCGCCAGAGGCCATGGCCTGCCTGGCTCTTCGCAGGATCGCTCATCATGATTTCGATCGCCGTCGCCGCCGTCGTCTACAGCCTCAGCGGCGCTGCGGGGCAGCCCGCCCCGGCGCCCATGCCTGCGTCGGGGGCGACCTCGTCCGCCGCCATGCAGACGGCCGCCACGCCGGAAGCGACCGAAGCCGCGATGGCCTGGATCGCACTTCTGGATCACGGCCAGTGGGCGGAAAGCTGGGCGGGCGCCGGCGCGATCTTCAAGGCCCAGGTGTCCGAAGCCGACTGGGCCGCGAACGCCCGGTCCGTTCGCGAAGGCGTCGGTCCGGTCGTCTCCCGCGTCCAGAAAAGCGCGACGCGAACCGCGTCCCTGCCGGGCGCCCCCGCCGGCGACTATGCGGTGATCCAGTATCAGACCACCTTCGCCAACCGTCCCGCCGCGACCGAAACCGCCGTCTTCGTTCACGAAGCCGGCGGCTGGAAGGCCGTGGGCTACTTCGTGCGGTAGCCCTCGGACACCTACCCCTCGGCCGTCGCCCGTTCGACAAAGGCCAGGGCGATGTCGGCGACCTCGCCCAGACCCCCGTCCACCGTCAGGGAATGGCCGCGGCCGTCGAGCTGGAAGAGCTCGGTGACGGCGGCCTCATTGCGACGCTGGAGGGTCCAGGCGGCGCGGACGACGGGAGGCGGGACGGTGTGGTCCACCCGGCCGCTCATGAGCAGCAGGGGCCCGCGATCCGGGGCGCGGGTGTCGACGCGGGCCTCGGTCCAGGGATTGAGGTTGGCGGCGGCGGCCTGGAAGATCGGCTTGCCGGGCGCCGGGGCGTGGAAGGCTTCGTAGAGGCGGTCGCTTTCGGCGGGGTCGAGCGCGTTGCCGAAGGCGTAGCGGAACTGGGCCTTCGTCAGGGGGACACGGCGAGCGGCGTTGGCGGGATTGCCGAGCACCGGCCAGGCCGAGCGCAGGGCCGACAGCGGCAGGGGCAGGACGCCCCGGAACGGCGCGGGCGAGATCGCCACCGTCGCCCGCGCCAGACCCTGACCGGCCAGGATCTGGGCGATCAGGCCGCCGAAGGAATGGCCGACCAGGACCGGCTTGCGCCTCAGGCCCCGGGCGATGCCCGCGAAGTGCTCGCGGACCTGAACGATGGTTTCGGCGCCTTCGAGGAGGCCCTCCTCCGCCGGCCAGCCCGGGGTCAGGGCGGCGTAGCCCGCGGCCTCGAACCGTTCGGCCCAGGGAGTCCAGGACTCTGGCGCAAGCCAGAGTCCGTGGATGAAGACCACCGGCTGCCGCCCGGAGGCGTTGGCGCGGTCGATGGCGGCCTGAACGGTTGGCGAGGTCATGGTCGGCTCCTTCCCTGCAGGGCTTAGTGGGCCGGGCCGGCGACGTAGACGGTGTCGCTGGGGCCATTGCCGGTGATGCGGACGACGGCGGGTTCGTCGCGGGTGAAGGCGAAGTGGGGGCTGCCTGCGGGCTCGGTGTAGAAGCCGCCCGTGGTCAGGGGCCGGACCGTGGCGTCTGTCGCCTCACGGCCGTAGCCGAAGAACCAGGAGCCCGAGATCACCGTGGCGAAGCGGTCGTCGCGGTGGGTGTGGGACTGGATCCGCGTATTGGCCGGGACGTGGATCTCGAAGGCGTAGGGGCCGGGTTTGGACGGGTCGCCGTAGAGGAGAACGGTCTGGACGCCCGCCAGTCCGGAGGTTCCGGCGCCCGCGCCCGAGGTCGGCAGGGCCTGGGTCTGGCCGAGCGACATCGCGGTCTGGCCCAGATGACGGCCAGTGGTCACGACGGGCGTCTGGTCGAGGAACTCGCGGATGGCGGCGACCGTCAGAGCCGGTTGCTCTTCCATCAGCCAGTGGCCCGCGTCGGGGATGACGCGTTCCTGCACATCGACCGCGCCCGCCTGGGTCACGACCGCCATGGTCGAGCCGAAGCTCTTGGCCCCGCCGACGGCGAGGACGGGCATGGTCAGCTTGCCGTGGTCGGCCAGCCAGGCGCGGTTGTCGATGGCGTCCTGATCGAAGGCGGCGAACTGGCCGAAGCCGGCGTGCATGCGGCCCGGGGCGGCGTAGAGGGCCGCATAGTGGGCGCGCGAGGTCTCGGTGAAGCGCGAGGGATTGGCCGAGAACTCGTTCCAGAAGCGGTCGAGGTAGATGCGCTCACGCCCCTGAACCAGACGCTCCATATCCGGGCCGCCGAAGCGGAAATGCCAGAGCAGCGGGTTCTTGAGCACCTCTTCCCACGGCCCGATGCCGGGGATGGGGGCGTCCATCAGCACCAGCCGGGTCACCTTGTCCGGATGGCGGGCGCTGAGGGCGTAGGCGACCATATTGCCGATGTCGTGGGCGACCACGTCGGCGCGGTCGACGTTGAGGGCGGCCATGACGCCGAGGATGTCCTCGGCCTGATTGGCCTTGCGGAAGCCGTCGGTCGCGGTCGCCGACAGGCCCATGCCGCGCAGGTCGGGCACGATCACCGTGTGGTCGCGGGCCAGGTCGGCGGCGAGCGGGGCCCACATGTCGCCGGTCTCGCCATAGCCGTGCAGCAGGACGACGGCCGGACCCGAGCCGCCGATGCGGACGTGCAGGGTGGTGCCGTTGGTCGCGATCTCCTGAGTGCGGAAGCTGGCGGGGAAGTCGAGGCCCGAGCGGGCGGAGGCGGCAGCGGCCGCGGCTGGCTGGCTGGTTTGGGCGAAGACCGGAGCGGCGACCATCGAGGTCGCGATCACGGTCAGGGCGGCGCCGGCGAGGGCGAGGCGGCGGAAGGCGGTGCGGGTGGCGTCGGCGGTGGTCATCGGTCGATCTCCTGAGAGCCCCTATCGGCTGAGACAGAGATTTGCAGAACTCAGCGAACGCGATTAGCCGGGAGCTCGGCGAAGCATTCTTGATCGAGGGGCAAAGATGGCGATCACCGGGGCGGACCGTGCGCGCGAGCTGGAGGTCTTCGTCGCGGTGGCGACAACGGGCAGCTTCTCGGGCGCCGGGCGGGCGACGGACATGACGCCGTCGGGGGTCAGCCGCACCATCGACCGGCTGGAGGCAAGGCTGGGGGCGCGGCTGATGCTGCGCTCGACCCGGGCCCTGACCCTGACGCCAGAGGGCCAGACCTATCTGGGCGCGGCGCGTCGCATCCTGGCGGATCTGGACGAGGCCGACCGGGTCATCGTCGATCTGGGCGCCCCCCAGGGCCGGGTGCGGGTGACCGGCGCCATCTCGCACGGGCGGCACTGTCTCGTGCCCCTGCTGGCCGGGTTCGCCGAGCGCTATCCGAAGATCGTCATCGACGTCCATCTGACCGACGCCATGATCGATGTGGCGGCGGGTCAGGCCGATGTGGCGATACGCTCGGGCGTCCTGCCGGACAGCACCCTGACCGCGCGCCGGCTGAGCGAGAACGGGCGGACCATCGTCGCCTCCCCCGCCTATCTGGCCCGGCGCGGGACGCCGAGGACGCCGGGCGACCTGCTGGACCACGACTGTCTGAACTTCAACTTCCGCCGCACCGAGCCGGTCTGGCCATTCCGCGAGAACGGGATCGACCATGCGATGAAGATCGACGGGGTGATGGAGGCGAACAGCGGCGAGACCCTGTGCCAGCTGGCCCTGGCCGGGGTGGGGATCGCGCGGCTCGGCAACTTCTGTCTCGACGACCACATCCCGCAGGGGCGGCTCGTGCCCCTGCTGGAGGACTTCAATCCGGGCGACTCGGAGGTCTTCCAGGCGGTCTTCGTCGGCGGCCCCAATATGCCGGCGCGGGTGCGGGTGTTCGTCGACTATCTGGTCGAGCGGATGCGGGGCTGAAGATCTCTGCGCGCTTGGTCAGCTGACCTTGAAGGTCGGGGGCGGCAGGGTCAGGGTCGTGTCGGGCACGGCCTCGCCGCGGAAGAAGTCGACCAGCAGGGGCTGCACACCGGGATGGGCCTCGAAGACGTTGTGACCGGCGTTCTCGACCCGGATCTGCGACTTGCGCCGGAACTGGGCGATGACCTCGGCCTGCTCCTCCAGCGGGGTGCGGCCGTCGAGCGAGCCGGCGACCAGAAGCGCCGGGGTGTCGATGCGCATCGACGACCGGAAGCCCTCGCCGAGATCGAGGCCCGGGATAGAACCCAGCAGATGGGGCATCGGGAAGTTGAAGGCGTCGCCGAGCACGGCAGTCCTCGCCTCACGCTCAACCATCGCCAGCCGTCCAGGCGAGATGCCCGAAGCCAGATCCATCGTCTCCGGCATGCCGGCGATGCTGAAATAGTCGCGGGGCGAGGGCATCAAGGGCGTCATGACCTCGGTCATGCCGGCGTCGAGCGCCAGATAGAGGCCCGGCAGCATGGACAGGGTCTGGGGATTGGCGACCAGCCCCGAGGCGGCGAGCTGGATGCCGAAGCCGCCGAGCTTCACCGCATCCGCGCCCTCCCCCGTCGTGACCGGGTTCGCTTCGTAGCGGTCGTGCACCCGGCGCATCAGGGCCTTCAGGTCCGGAACCGCGGCGCGGGCGAGGGGGTCTTCGCCCATCAGCCGGTCCACGCGGTCGAGGAAGGCGTCGATATGGGCCGGACGTTTGACGGTCTGGTCCTGCCCTTCGAGGCTGGCGAGGGCGACGCGGCCGATGCGGTCGCCGTGACGCTTCAGGACAGACAGGGCGAGGTGGGTCCCGTAACTGATGCCCCACAGGTTGATCGTCTCCACGCCGAGGTGACGGCGCAGGTCGTCGATGTCGTCGGCGTTCTGTTCGGTGGTGTAGCCGGTCATCGCCACCCCGGCGCGGGTCCAGTCGACCCAGGCCTTCTGCATCTCGTCGCGATACCAGCGGGTCATGCCCTCATGGGTCATGACGGGCCAGGGGCCGGTGGAGGCGGGCCGGTCGGGGATGTGGGCCGACAGGCCGACGCCGCGCTGATCGAAGGCGATGACGTCGGCGACCGACCGCAGGGCCATGAAGATCGGGAAGCGCGGGCCCATGGCGGTGCGCACGCCGGAGCCGCCGGGGCCGCCGGCCAGATAGACGATGGGCGGCCCCGGATTGGGCGCGGTCGAGGGGAAGCGCACATAGCCGAGACGGATGCGACGCGAGCCGGGGATGCGACGATCCTCCGGGACCTCGAAGAAGCCGCGTTCAGCGTCGGTCTCCTCGCCGCCGCCCGAGGCGAAGCGGAACGGGCCGGGCTGGGGCGCGGTCGCCGTCTGGGCCCGGACGGCCCACGGAAGGGTCAGGACCGGAAGGGCGGCGCCGGCGGCGGTCAGGAGGGAGCGGCGGTTGAGAGCTGTCTGGGTCATGGCGGTGTTGAAGCGGGTTTTTCCCGGCTGTGGAGCGCGCTTCGGCGAACGGTCGCTCTGGATCGGCGAACGGCAGCGCTTTCCGGCGAATGACGCGATATGAGTTTCGCCATGTGGCGGACCCTGCTTTTCACCCTTCTTCTGATCGCGCTCCCGACCCTGTCGCGGGCGCAAACGCCGGGCTGGGAGCGGAGTTGGGAGACCTGTCGCGCCGAGGTCCCGGCGGGACCCGGAGCGCCCGTCCTGCGTGACTGCCGTCCGGTCGAGGGGGTCATCGATCCGCAGGGACGCGAACTCTGGCTTCGCTCCGTCGTGCAGCGCCCGACCGGCGAGGGTCCGGTCGCCCTCTATATCGCGGGCGTCGCCTCCTCCGACGTCTGGCTCAACGGCGAGCTTCTGGGCGCGAACGGGCGGCCGGGGTCGTCCGCCGCGACGGAGGCGGCCGGGCGCTACCAGATCGCCTTCCCGATCCCCGAGCGGATGTGGCGGCCGGCGGACAATGTGGTGACGATCCACATGTCCTCCTTCCACGGCGGGGTGCGTCTGGACGGACCCATCGCCGGGATCGTGGTCGGCGCTTACCCGTGGTCGCCGCCGGCGGGGCTGCTGGCGATCACCTTCATCGCGGCCGGGACCCTGTTCGCCGCCGCCTTCGGCTTCGGGGTGATCCACAGCCTGCGCCGCACCGGCTCCAGCCTGACGCTGGCGGTCCTGGCGGGGGTCGCGGGATTGCAGGCCATCGTGGAGAGCCTGAGGAGCCTGATCCCCTATGCCTATCCAGTGCACGGGTGGCGGCTGATCGGGATCTGGGCCCTGAGCGCCGCCTTCGCGGTGCTGCTGGTCTCCTGGGCCGCATCGCGCTTCCAGCCCCGGGCGCGGCGGCCGCTGATCGTGGTGGCGCTGGTCGCCGTCGCCGCGACCGGCCTCGCCCCCGGGTTCGATCTGAAGACGGTGCTGGCCCTGCTGATCGGGTTGGGATTTTCCACCGCGATCGCCGCCGTCGCGGTCTGGCGCCGCGTCCCGGGTGCGCGGCTGACCCTGGCCTATCTGGCGGCCTTCCTCGCGGTCGGTTTCATCTTCCCCGCCTGGCTGTCGGACCTGACCTATTTCCTGTTCGCCGCCGGCCTTTTGCTGCCACTGCTGATGGCCGAGGTGGTGCGGCTGGGGCGGGACGACCGGGCGCGGGAGGTCGCCCTGACCCGCGCGGCGGCCCGTCCGAACTGCCTGACCGTGGCCTCGTCACGCGGGGTCGAGCGGGTGCCGTTGGCGGATATCGTCGCCGTGGTCGGGGCGGACGACTATGTCGAGCTGCGGCTGACGGACGGACGGCGGCTGTTGCATGCGGCGCGTCTCGACCGGTTGGAGACGGAGCTGCCGGCGACCTTCCTGCGCGTCCATCGCTCGGTGATCGCCAACCTCGCTCACGTGCGCGGTCTGGAACGGGACGGCGGCCGGGGGCGGCTGCTGATGGACGACGGCCCGCCCCTGCCGATCAGCCGGAACCGTCTGCCGGCGGTCCGTGATGCGCTGGAGGACGGCGCACTGCAGGCGACCGCCTAGCCCGCGCGGAACTCGGAATAGCTGACCACGCCGTCGTGGTTGCGGTCGAGGCGGTCGAAGGCGGCGCGGGGGTCGGCCCCGACATTGATTTGAGCGTGAGCCGTTTGCGCCAATGAAGGCGCGGCGACGGCGCCGATGGCGAGACCGGCGGCGGCGGCGGCGAGGGCCTGCCACAGGGACACACGCGGGCGGCGCGGTTCGCTCCCGGCGATCTCGGCGTCGATGAAGCGACGGACGGCCTCGCTGGCGGTCCGGCCCTGGTCCTGACAGCGAGCCATGAAGGCCGTCTTGGTCGGATGCGGCAGGCGGATCTCGAGCGTTTCGCTCTTCTTCGGAGAGGGCTGGAGGCTCATGCGGGGCGTCCTGTGGCGGGCTTTCGCGGAGTGAACCCCCGATCGGCCCGGGCCGCCAGTTTAAAATCGGTCATTCTTCCGAAGGTCAGTGCGCCGCCGCTCCGGGATCCGGCGCCGCGAGGAGGCGGGCGACGGGGGCCAGCTTGTCCGGATTGCGGGTGATGTAGACCCCGACAATGCGGCCGTCGCGAATGTCGAGCGCCGTGGTCTGGAGCACCTGACCGCGTTCGAGGCTGACATAGCCCGGCAGGCCGTCGATCCACATGGGCCGGAGCAGGCTGAAGGCGTCGGCCCCGTATTTCCGGTTCAGGCCGGCGAACAGGCGCAGCAGGCGCGCAAGGCCGCGGATCGGATTGTGGAAGGCGATGACCTTGCCGCCGCCGTCGGCGTAGAGGACCGCGTTCTCGGCCAGCAAGCTGCCCAGGGTCTGAAGGTCACCGTCGCGGCTGGCGGCGAAGAAGGCGTGGGCGATGCGGTCGCCCTCCTCGCGCGCCACCGGGAAGCGCGGGCGGGCGTCCTGAACGTGCTTGCGGGCGCGCGAGGCCAGCTGGCGCACGGCGGTCGGGTCGCGGTCGAGGGTGCGGCCGACCTCGTCGAAGGCCACGCCGAAGACGTCGTGCAGCAGGAAGGCGGCCCGCTCAAGCGGCGAAAGACGCTCCAGCGCCATCATCAGGGTCAGGGTGAGGTCGTCGGCCTGATCCTCCTCCGGGTCGACCGAACCGACGAGGGGGTCCGGAAGCCAGGCGCCGACATAGGTCTCGCGCCGCGACCGGGCCGACTTGATCTGGTCCAGGCACAGGCGGGTGACGGTGCGGGTCAGCCAGGCGGCGGGCTCGCGGATTTCGTCCGGATCGACGGAGCGCCAGCGCAGCCAGCCGTCCTGGACCACGTCCTCGGCCTCGGCGACCGAGCCGAGCATGCGATAGGCGAGACGCACCAGCCGGGGCCGGTGCGTCTCGAACAGATCGGTCGGGGCGTCAGGCCGCGACATGCGCCGTGTCTTTGGTGTGGTCCGCGCCGTGGGCGAAGCGGAAGCCGATAGCCAGGCGGTTCCAGACGTTGATGGCGCCGATGGCGAAGGTGAGCTTCGCGATCTCGGCCTCGTCGAAGACCGCCTTGAGCGCTTCCCAGTCGGCGTCCGGGGCATGGGTGTCGGCGACGCGGGTCAGGGCCTCGGCCCAGCCGAGGGCGGCGCGCTCGCGGTCCGAATAGAGGCTGGATTCGCGCCAGGCCGGCAGCATGGTGAGGCGCAGCGGCGTCTCTCCGGCCTTGAGGGCGTCGGTGGTGTGCATATGGATGCAGAAGGCGCAGCCGTTGATCTGGGACACATGGGTCTTGATCAGCTCGATCACGGTCTTGTCCAGACCGCTGTCGACCGTGGCCTGCTCAAGGGCGAGCATGGCCTGATAGTGGCTGGGGGCCAGTTTGAAGGGGGCGGTCAGGCGGGGGGTCATCATCGTCTCTCCATGCGGCGCATCCATGCGCTTCACCCCCGATGACGAGACGGGCGGGACGAGTGTGACATGGGAAGAGGAATTTTCCTCATGAGCCGCATGCGCGGTTGCCCCCTCCACCACCCGCGAAGACGCGGGCAGTCCCCTCCCCACGTCAGGCGTGGGGAGGGGAGGCGAAGAAGTCCTCGATGACGCGGCGGTAGACGGAGGTCAGGGCGTCGAGTTCAGCGGTGGGGACCCGTTCGTCGAACTGGTGCATGGTGACCCCGACGAGGCCCAGTTCCAGCACCGGGCACAGGGCGCGGATGAAGCGGGCGTCCGAGGTGCCGCCGGTGGTGGAGGCCTCCGGGCGGCGGCCCAGCTCGGCCTCGACCGCGTCCTGAACGAGGGTGACGAAGGGGCCGACGGGGGTCAGGAAGGCCTCGCCCGAGCACATATGCTCCAGAGTGATCTGCATCCCCGTCTCGGCCTGCATCCGACCCGCCTCGCGGTTTAGCCAGGCGATCAGCTGGTCGCCGGTGTGGGCAGGGTTGAAGCGGATGTTGAGCCGCGCCCTGGCCTCGGCCGGGATGACGTTGGTCGCCCCGTTGCCGATGTCGATGGTGGTGATCTCGAGGTTCGACGGCTGGAAGGCCTCATAGCCCTCGTCGAGGATCTGGGCGTCGAGGATCGACAGCATGCGCACCAGGACCGGGGCCGGATTGGCGGCGCGCTGGGGATAGGCGACGTGACCCTGTTTGCCGTGGACGGTGATCCAGGTGTTGAGCGAGCCGCGGCGGCCGATCTTGATCATGTCGCCGAGCACGCCCTGGGACGACGGTTCGCCGACGATGCAGGCGTCGATGATCTCGCCCTCGGCCATCAGGGCCTCGACGACGCGCTTGGTGCCGTGCAGCGCCGGACCTTCCTCATCGCCGGTGATCAGGAAGGACAGGGAGCCGTGCGGCTCGCCCATGGCCAGGACCTCGGCGACGGCGCAGACCCAGGCGGCGATGCCCCCCTTCATGTCCACCGCGCCCCGGCCGAACAGGATGCCGTCCTTGACCTCGGCCTGGAACGGGTCCGACGACCAGCCGCTCTCGGCGCCCGTGGGCACGACGTCGGTATGGCCGGCGAAGCAGAGGTTGGGCGAGGCCGTGCCGCGCCGGGCGTAGAGGTTCTCGATCCGCGCGTGGACCCCCTCGCCGCCCGGCCCCTCGAAGGGCATGCGGCGGCAGGTGAAGCCGAGCTCGGTCAGCACCGTCTCCAGCACCTCCATGGCGCCGGCGTCCGCCGGGGTCACCGAGGGCCGTTTGATCAGAAGTCGGGTCAGTTCGACAGGATCGATCACAGGAGTTGATGCGCGGCTCATGACGGTATGCTTTACGGGGCTTGTGCGACTGCGAGAAGGGATCGCCGTGCCCAAGATAGTTAATGAGGACGCCCCGGCTATCGGCGGAACTACCTACCCCGATGAGTTTGCGGAAGAATGCCGTCCGCGTCGCCGCTGGAAGCTGGGCGATGCGGTCGGGCTGGACCAGTTCGGGGTGAATCTTCTGCACCTGCCGCCCGGCGCCTGGTCGGCGCAGCGCCACTGGCATTTCACCGAGGACGAATTCGTCTGGGTCGTGTCCGGCGAGGTGGTCCTGGTCGAGGGTCTTGAAGGCGAGCCCCTGACCGAGACCGTGCTGCGCGCCGGAGAGTGCGCGGGGTTCAAGGCCGGGGTTCCCAACGGCCACAAGCTGGAGAACCGCTCGGACGCGCTTGCCGTGCTGCTGGAGGTCGGGACGCGCAACCCGACCGGTGACGGCTGCGACTACCCCGACATCGACATGGTCCTGCCGCTGGGCGCCGACCGCTATCATCACCGAGACGGAACGCCCTACCCCAAGTATGACCGACGCACCTGAAGCCCCCGAGCCGATCACCAAACCCGTGGCCGAGGCGGCGCTGGCCGCCCACGGGACCAATCCGTGGACGATGCCCGATTTCCGCCTGCTGTGGCTGACGCGGATCGCGGCGGGCGTGGCCATCCAGATCCAGTCGACGACGGTGATCTGGCAGGTGCTGGATCTGGCGCGTGGTCGCGGGGCTTCGGTGCAGGAGGCGGCGCTGTATGCGGGCGCCGTGGGGCTGGTGCAGTTCATCCCGCTGCTGATCCTGACCCTGCCGGCCGGGGAGATGGCCGACCGACGCGACCGGCGCCGCACCGTGGCCTTTTCGGTGGCTGGGGAGCTCACCTGCGCGGTCCTGTTCCTGGGCCTGGCCCTGCTGGGCGCCGTGCCCCTATGGGCCCTGCTGGTCGTGGCGGGCCTGTTCGGGGTCAGCCGCGCCTTCCTGGCGCCCGCCAGCCAGGCCTATCTGCCCATGGTCGTCGGCCGCGCCGCCCTGCCCCGCGCCATCGTCTCCCAGTCGCTGGCCTTCCAGGTCGGCGCCATCGCCGGACCCGCGGCGGGCGGGCTGCTGATCGGTCAGTTCGGGATCACGGCCTCCTATGGCGTTTCAGCGGCCCTGTTCATCGCCGCCCTGACCTGCATCCTTCTGGTCAAGACCAGCGGCAAGCCGTTGAACGCCCGGGAAGGCGGCGACCTGCGCGACCGGATCACGGCCGTCGGCGAAGGTCTGAGCTACATCTGGAAGACGGGGGTGGTGATCGGGGCCATCTCGCTGGATCTGGTCGTGGTCCTGCTGGCCGGGATGGCCCTGCTGATCCCGGTCTTCGCGCGCGATATCCTTCATGTGGGATCGGAAGGCTTCGGCCTGTTCCGCGCCTCGTTCGGGGTCGGGGCCTTCCTGATGGGGCTCTATCTGGCGCGCTTCCCGATCGTGCGCCGGGGCGGGATCTGGATGTTTGGCGCCGTGGCCGTGTTCGGCCTCTGCACCCTGGTGTTCGGCGTGTCGCGGATCGCCTGGGTCTCGGGCATGGCCCTGGCCATCGCCGGCGCCGCCGACATGATCAGCGTCAATATCCGCCAGACCCTGATCCAGCTGGCCACCCCCGACGAGATGCGCGGCCGGGTGTCCTCGGTCTCCATGCTGTTCATCGGCGCCTCCAACGAACTGGGCGACGCCTTCACCGGGCTGATGGCGCGGATCCTGGGACCGGTCGGCGCCGCGGTGTTCGGCGGCTTCGGCGCGCTGGCCGCCACCGGCCTGTGGGCGAGGATGTTCCCGAGCCTGAGGAAGGCCGACCGGCTGGAGTAGCCGCGGCTACCCCCAGACCTTGAAGTGCTTGGAGAGCTTGAGCCCCTGCTTCTGGTAGTGGCTGCCGCCCTCGCCGTAGAGGCGGGTGGGACGTTCGGTCAGGGGTTCATAGACGAGCCGCGCGACGATCTGGCCGTGTTCCAGCAGGAAGGGGGTGTCGTGGGTGCGGACCTCCAGCACGCCCTTCGAGCCCGCGCCGTGGGCCTCGTCGGTGCCGAAGCCGGGGTCAAAGAAGCCGGCGTAGTGGACGCGGAACTCGCCGACCGAGGGGTCGATGGGGGTCATCTCGGCGGCCTGATCGACGGGGATTTCGACCTCGTCGGAGGAGGCGAGGATGTAGAACTCGCCCGGATCCAGCAGCAGCTCGCCCCGGCGCAGGGACAGCGGCTCCCAGTAGTCGCGCGGATCGTGGCCGTCGATGTTCTCCAGATCGACGACGCCGGCGTGGCGACGGCCGCGGAAGCCGACGATGTCGCCGCCGCGCAGGTCGACGCCGACCGAGCGGGTCTCCAGCTTCGGCGGTTCGCCGGCCTTGAGGCGCAGCTGGTTCAGCCGGGTGCCGGGACGGACCAGGATGGAGAAGGTCTGGGGCGCGATCTCCATATAGAGAGGCCCCTCATAACCCTCGGCGACGTCGTCGAAGCTGGCGCCGCGATCGGTCAGCAGGCGCACGAAGACGTCGACGCGGCCGGTCGAGGACTTGGGATTGGCGCGGGCGATCAGGCCTTTCGGCAGGCTGAGGCGCTCCTGCAGCTCGGCGATATAGACGCAGCCCTTCTCCAGCACATAGCCGCCGGACAGGTCGATCGGATGCATGGAGACGTCGGCGATGCGGTCGGCGACCAGACGCTGGCCCGGCAGGAAGGAGGCGCGCACGCGCCAGGCGCGGTCGGACAGGCGCAGGTCGAGACTGGCCGGCTGGACCTGATCGGCGTCGAAGGGGGTTTGCGAGGTGATGGCGCCCGTGGCGATCAGGGTCTCGATGGACTGGCAGGGCAGAATGCCCGCTTTGGTAAGGTCGATGCTCATTCCGACAGCCATACACGTTGCGCCTTAAAAGCGAGAGGCCCCGCCGGAAAAGCGAGCGGACTTGAAGGCTGCACGAGAGCGCGCGACTGTGGTGGCCTCAAGTAGCGCAAGGCGCGTTAGGCCCTCGGTAAAGTGCACGACAGTCAGCCGTACATCGCGGAAACCGAAGGGGTCCTGGTCAAGGTCCGGCCCAGCTATCTGGCCGGCCAGTCCGATCCCGAGGCGGGGCGCTGGGTCTGGGCCTATCAGGTCGAGATCGTCAATCTGAGCCCGACGGCGATCCAGTTGGTGGCGCGCCATTGGGTGATCACCGACGCGCGCGGCCATGTCGAGGAGGTGCGCGGCTCGGGCGTCATCGGCGAACAGCCGGTGATCGCGCCGGGCGACAGCTATTCCTATGCCTCCGGGTGCCCGCTGACGACGCCCTCGGGCTCGATGGTCGGCGCCTATTCGATGACCGACGGCGAGGGCCGGATGTTCGAGGCGGCCATCCCCGCGTTCAGCCTGGATATTCCGGACAAGCGGCGGACGCTGAACTGAGGGTCCCCGCCTTCGCCGGGATGAGCGGAATCGGGCCGCGCTCAAGCAGCGAGGCTCCGCGAGCCGAGCGGTAGCGCACACCATGCGCTCAAGCAGCGAGCAACCGCGTTGCGAGCGTTAGCGCCAGAAAACAAGGAAAGTGGAGACCGACACGACCCGAAGGGGAATTCGTTGTGGCTGCTGCCTTCCGGCCCTGACCAGGTTGGCGAAGCCTTCGCCCGCACCGATCTCCGAGCGGGGATATGACGGTTCAATGCGGCGAGATCAAGCGTAACCGTTGCAGTCCGCACGTTCGACCGTGTCCGTGGCCGGGTCGTAGACCACGGTGATGAAGTCGCACCCGCCGTCGAAAACGTAGCCTGTCTGCACCGGACCACTGCGGATACCGACAACCGGAGCCGAGCGGGGATCGGCTGGATCCGCACGTTCAGATCCCCGGTAGTAGCCGACGACCTTGCCCTGATAGGGGAAATAGATCCTCAGATAGTCGCCGATCGGCTTGGAGCCTCGCGGCATCGACACCTTGGCCTCCACCCGGGCGACCACCTCGGGCGACGGCCCGCCCGGAAGGAATTCCGAAATCTGCGCCGACGGCTGCGCCGAGGCGCCGCCGGCGATCATTGCCAGGACCAGGGCGGTAAGGACCTTCATCATCTTGCTCCGGCGGACTGAGAGGATAAGGAGGTCACATGGCCTTTGCTCCCGTCAACACCTTCGCCGGCAATCCGCTCGATCGGGCGGGCGATCTCCGAAACGATCCGGCCTGGATCGAGGCGCAGGCGACCCACCCGGAGGCGCTGGCCATGGTGCTGTGGGAGGGTCAGCCGCTGCTGGAGCAGGGTCCCGAGGGTCCGAGACTGGCCTGGCTGTCGATGGCCCATGCGCGCGATCTGGTGAAGGACCGGGAGCTGTTTCTCGGGCTCTGGAAAGAGGCGCCGGTCTTCGCCATCGAATATGAGACGCCCGAGGACCCGACCACCGGGCCGGTGCGGGGTCTGGGCCAGTTCAGCGGGATGCGCGAGGCAGCCGCCTTGCTGCCGGGCAATGAGGCGGCCATGGCGGGAACGGCCAAGGCCCTGTTCGACTGGCGGCGTCGTCACGGATTCTGCGCCGCTTGCGGCCAGAAGAACGGCATCGCCAACGGCGGCTGGAAGCTGATCTGCTCGGCCGACGGGACCGAACATTTCCCGCGCGTCGACCCGGTGACCATCATGCTGCCGGTCTACAAGGGCGGGCCCGAGCCCCTGTGCCTGCTGGGCCGTCAGGCGGCGTGGCCGGCGGGACGGATGTCGGCGCTGGCGGGTTTCCTCGAGCCCGGCGAAAGCATCGAGGAGGCCTGCGCCCGCGAGATCAAGGAGGAGAGCGGACTGACGGTCACCGCCGTCCGCTACCACTCCAGCCAGCCCTGGCCCTTCCCGTCCCAGCTGATGATCGGCCTGATCGCCGAGGTGTCCGACGACCAGGCGGCGCCGGACCAGACGGAACTGGAGAGCGTGGCCTGGCTGACGCGGGCGGAGGCGGCGGATGTGATCGCGGGCGTGCACCCGGCCATCAAGGCCCCGCCGCCGTTCGCGATTGCGCACACCCTGATCAAGGCGTGGGTGGAAGGTTTTGAGGTTTAGGCCAGCGCCCGCGCCGCTTCCAGATCGGCCGGATTGTCCACCGACAGCGGCGCTTCGGCGATGGTCGCGGCCCAAATCGACAGCCCCATTTCCAGCGCCCGCAGCTGCTCCAGCTTCTCGCGCTTCTCCAGCGGCGACGGCGGGGCGGCGCAGAAGCGCATCAGAGCCTCGCGGCGGTAGCCGTAGACGCCGATGTGACGCCAGATCGGCGCGTCGCCGTAGAGGGTCGACCGGGTGAAGTAGAGGGCCTTGCCCTGACGTTCGCCCTCGGCGAGGGCGAGGACCGCCTTCACGACATCGACGTTGGTCCGGTCCGAGGCGTCCGATTCGGGGGCGACGAGGGTGGCGATGTCGCAGGTCGGCTCGCCGTGCAGCAGGGCGGCGCAGGCCGTGGCCAGGCCCGGGTCGGCGAAGGGCATGTCGCCTTGCAGATTGATCACCGCGTCATATTCGCCGTCGGGGTCGATGGCCTCGAGCGCCGCGCGAATCCGGTCCGAGCCCGAGGGCAGGTCCGGATCGGTCAGGACGGCTTGTCCGCCGATGTCGACGATGGCGTCCACGATCTCCTGATCCCCCGCCGCAACCGCAACCGGCAGGCCCGAGTTCAGGGCGCTTTCATAAGCCCGGACGATCATCGGCTTGCCGCCGATATCGGCCAGCGGCTTGTTCGGCAGACGGGTCGCCGCCATGCGAGCGGGTATCAATATGAGCGGGTTCATCGTGCAGGTGTTGCCTTGTTGCGGCGGGACGTTTCTAACTGCGTTGTGGGTCGGTTGCGATTGCGGCGCTAGCGTGTCAGAGACGCCCACGCAAGAATTCGCCTCGTTCATTCAAGCGACGAGGTCCAAAACGGGGTGCGACGACACGGATGAGCGGCAATCTGGAGTGGAACAAGATTTTCGGCGCCGGTCTGGCGACGGCCTTCGTCATTATCGTGGTTCAGCAGGTAGGCGTTCACGTCTATGCGACCCACGCCCCTGAAAAGCCCGGCTATGCGGTCAATGTCCCGGATGAAGCCGCCGAGGGCGGCGACGCCCCGGCGCTGAAGCCCGACTGGGGCACGGTCCTGCCCGCCGCCGACCTGGCCGCCGGCGAGGCCGCCTTCGCCCGCTGCAAGGCCTGCCACAACAACGTCCAGGGCGGTCCCGACGCCATCGGTCCGAACCTGTACGGCGTGGTCGGCGGTCCGGTCATGCACCGCGCCGGCTTCGCCTATGACGACGCCATGGCCAAGCACAAGGCCGAGCACCCGACCTGGGGCTATGACGAGCTGGACGCCTTCATCACCGCTCCGGGCAAGTATGTCCCGGGCACCAAGATGTCCTTCGCCGGCCTGCGCGACACCGCGACCCGGATCAATCTGATCGCCTATCTGCGCTCGCAGGGCTCGACCGGCTTCGCCATCCCGGCGCCGGATCCCTCGCGTCAGCCCGGCGCGGCTCCCGCCGCCGCCGGCGCTGCTGCGGCTCCCGCCGCCGCCGAAGGGGCTCCGGCCTCGGGCGCCTCGGCTCCGGCCGCCGGTCCCGCCGGCGCCGCGACCACCCAGGCGACCCCCGCAGCTCCGCCGGCCTCGACCAGCCCGGCGCCCGCGAACCACTAGGGTTCGGTCCTTCAGAAATATCGGGAAGGGCGGTCTTCGGGCCGCCCTTTTCGTTTGGGGCCTACAGGCGACGGAAGACGGGGCCCTGGAAGCCATCGGCGGCATAGCGCGCCTCGGCCTCGGCCAGATCCTCGATGACCACCGCCCCGGCATGGCCCGTGGCGTGGATAACGCGATCGGCGTCGTAGGCGAAGGCGGAATGACCGGTCCAGCTCTCGCCGCTGTCGGGCTTGAGCCAGAGGACGAGGTCGCCGCGCTGCAGGTCGGCGCGCTCGACCGCGCGGCCAAGCTCGGCCTGTTCGTCGGTGCGGCGCGGGCCGGCGAGGCCGCAGGCGTACAGGCAGGACTGGATCAGGCCCGAACAGTCGGTGGCGCGCGAGGTGCGGGCGCCGAGCTGATGCGGGGTGCCCAGCATGCGTTCAGCGACGGCGACGGGGTCGCGCTCGAAGTCGCCGGTCTGCATCAGGTCGTCGGCGGCGACGCCGGACCAGGCGTGATGGATCAGGGCGTTCAGCGGCAGGACGGCGGTGGTCGAGGCGACGCGGTGGGTGGCCAGAGGCGCGCCCCGGTCGAGGGCCGAGCGGTCGATCCAGCCTACGACGCCGTCGCGACGGGCGCGGCCCCAGAGGCGGTCGCCGTCACCGTCGAGCACATCGAAAACTTCGCCGAAGATCAGCTGGTCGACGCGTTCGGAGGCGGGGTCGGCGGAAAGCGAAATATCGGTGACCGGCAGGCGGCCGTGCATCGGGACGACCGCCCGGAAGGCCGGCGCGCGCACGCGCCCCTCCAGCCCCAGTTCGGCCAGATCGGGCCGAAGGAGCCAGCTGCGTTCCTCGATGGCGGCGGCTGCGGTCACGCAAATCCCGACGAGACTGGGTCCCTGACGACCCGGACGCATAGTCTGTGCAAGGAAGGCGAAAGCGGCGTTAACAGCGGACGATTTTTCCCCAGGCGATTTGCATGGCTTGAAGCGTCGCCGTTCGTTTCCCAGATCGAAGAGGCGCCCAAGGGGAATGAAATCCGATGTTGCTGAGCCTGCTGCTGGGGATTCTCGCGACCCTGATCGCCTTCCCCGAAACCCCCATCGGGCGGGCGCTGCACCGGGTTCTGGTGGAGTCTCTGGCGCGGCGGCTGAACCGGGTGCAGCCCGGTCATCTGATCTTCGCGGGCGTGCTGATCGCCTTGGCGACGGCCTTGATCCTGCTGTTCGAATGGGAGGGCGTCAGGCTGGTCGGGATGGCGGCGCCCGAGGTCATGAGCTGGCTGGCCATGTTCGACGCCGCCGCCGTTCTGGACCTCGCCGCCGTGGCCGTCGCCATGGCCGCCACGACGCGGGTCCGGGCCGTCAGGGACAGGGTGCTGATGCTCGGCGGTCAGGTCGTAACGGCCATCCGCACGGTTCTGGCCCGGGGACGGCGGAGGTCGCCGAAGCCCCGGCCGACGGCGCCGCGTCCGACGCGGTCCGACGATCCCGACCCGTTCGGCGCCTACGCCTTCGGGTAGCGGCGCTTGAGCATCTCGTAGCAGGCGCGCATGGCCTGGGCCTCGCCGCCTTCCGGATGACCGGGGCGGCCGCGGCTGTTCCAGGCGAAGATGTCCATATGGGCCCAAGCGCCGGTCGCAGGCGCGAACTTCTGCAGGAACAGGGCGGCGGTCACCGATCCGGCCTGGGCCCAGGCGGCGGAATCGTTCCGAACATCGGCGATCTCGCTGTCGATCGAGGCCTTGTAGCCGGCCCAGAGCGGCATCCGCCAAAGCGGGTCGTCGACCGCCGACGAGGCCGCCAGAAGGTCGGCGGCCAGGGCCTCATCATCGGTATAGAGGGGCGGCAGCTCGGGCCCCAGGGCGACGCGGGCAGCGCCGGTCAGGGTGGCGAAATCCAGCGTCAGGTCGGGCGAATGCTCGGAGGCGCGGGTCAGGACGTCGGCAAGGATCAACCGGCCTTCGGCATCCGTATTGCCGATCTCGATGGTCAGGCCCTTGCGGCTGTTGAGGACGTCGCCGGGCCGGAAGGCATCGCCGGAGACCGCGTTCTCCACCGCCGCGACCAGCACCACCAGCCGGACGTTCAGCCCCGCCGCCATGACCAGACGACCGAGCGCCAGGGCGTGGGCCGAGCCGCCCATGTCCTTCTTCATATTGCGCATGCCGGCGGCGGGCTTGAGGTCGAGACCGCCGGTGTCGAACACCACCCCCTTGCCGACCAGGGCGACGAGCGGAAGTTCGGTCCGGTCGAGGTTCCAGCCGATCTCGATCACGCGCGGCTGGCGGTGCGAGGCGGCGGCGCGGCCCACGGCGTGGACGGCGGGGTAGTTGTCCTCCAACAGGGCGGCGCCTTCGGTGACGGTGATCGTCGCGCCCGCAGATTGGGCGATCTCGCGGGCGATGGTCTCGATCTGCAGCGGCCCCATGTCGGCGGCCGGGGTGTCGACCATCTCACGGGCCAGGGCGCAGGCCGAGGCGATGGTCCGGGTCTCGGCGAGATCCACGCCCTCAGGCGCGACCAGATGCACGGCGCCCCGCTCGGGCCGGGCCTTGTAGCGGTCGAACAGATAGGCCCCGAGCGCGAACTGAAGCGCGGCGGCGCCGGTTTCGGTCGCGGGGACGCCGTCCAGCCGGTAGGTCCCGGCGGGCAGCTTCGCCGGGAGCGCCCGCAGCGCCTTGGCCTCGAAGGCGGCGCCGATGCCGAACAGGACCTCCGACAGGGCGCCGTCGGCGCCCGCGACGAGCAGGAGCTGGCCGGGCTTGCCGGTGAAGGCGTTGGCGGCGGCCCAGGCGGCGACCGGCCCCTCCAGCGCCGCATCCTTGCCGACCAGTCGCACCGGGACGGCGGCGTCAGCGGAGGCGATGAGGGCGGCGGTAGAGGCGGACATGAGACGATCTCGCAGGCGTCGGAAGGTGCGGCCTACATTGCGCTTTTCGCCCGCCCGCGCCAGCATCGCGGCGACTTCAATCGGCCGGAGACGATGTCATGACCAGGGTTCGGGTGGACGGCTTCACCATCTCGCTGGACGGCTTCGGGGCCGGGCCGGGCCAGACGCTGGAGGACCCGATGGGCGGGCGCGGCGGCCTGCTGCACGGCTGGCTGCGCGGGACGAAGACCTTCCACGACATGATCGGCGCCGAGGGCGGCTCGACCGGTGCGGACAATGATTTCGCGATCAAGGGTTTCGAGAACGTCGGCGCCTGGATCATGGGGCGCAATATGTTCGGCCCCGTCCGCGGCGACTGGCCCGACGACGAATGGAAGGGCTGGTGGGGTCCCAATCCGCCCTATCATGTGCCGATCTTCGTCCTGACCCACTATCCGCGCGAGTCGCTGGTGATGGAGGGCGACAATGTCTTCCACTTCGTCTCGGGCGACGTGCGCGAGGTGCTGAAACAGGCCGTGGCGGCGGCGGGCGGCAAGGATGTGCGGATCGGCGGCGGGGTCGCGACCGTGCGGGCCTTCCTCGAAGCCGGGCTGATCGACGAGATGCATCTGGCGGTGTCGCCCGTGCTGCTGGGCGCGGGCGAGGCCCTGCTGGCGGGGCTGGACCTGCCGAAGCTCGGCTATGACGTCGCAAACCATATGGCGACCGATGGAGCCATGCATGTGATCGTGCGAAAGGCCTGATCAGGGGCCGATCGCGACCGTTAACCACTGATTGACGCCGAAAGGCGATTCTGGGGGCCGCTCATTCGTAGTGGGATCGCCCCATGTCGCGCCTCGCCCCCGGCTTCACCGTCGCCTCCGCCCTCGTCCTGACCAGCCTGATCGGCGCGCCCGTTCTGGCAGGCGACCGTACGCCCACGGCTCAGCCCGCGCCCGCCGCCACCGCGCCCATGCCCGCCCCGGCCGAGCAGCGCGCCGCGATCGAACGGCAGGACGCCCTGACCCGGTCAGTGTTCTGGAACCGCGAACGCGACATCAATCCGGCCGACCCGGTCGCCGGGGTCAAGCTGGCCGCGTCCTTGCGCGAACTCGGCCAGTACGATCAGGCCGCCGACGCCGCCCAGGCCGTTCTGGCCGTCCAGCCCGACAACTATGAGGCCCTGCTGGAGGTTGGACGCGACCAGATCGCGCGCGGTCAGGGCTTCTACGGGATCGCAGCGCTGGAGAGGGCCAGGGCCATCGCTCCGGCCGACTGGCGGCCCCTGTCCCTGCTGGGCGTGGCCTATAATCAGGTGCGGCGCGGCGAGGACGCCCGGGCGGCCTGGAACCAGGGCCTGCAGCTGTCGGCCGACAATCCCGAAATCCTGACCAACGCCGCCGTGGCCCTGATGACCGACGGCAATCTGCCGGGCGCGGAGAACATGCTGCGCCGCGCGGTGGCCCAGCCGACCGCAACGGCCAAGATGCGGCTGAACCTCGCCCTCGTTCTGGGTCTGCAGGGCAAGACGCCGGAGGCGGAACAGATCATCCGCCGCGACCTGCCGCCGGAACAGGCCGACCGCAATCTGCAATGGCTGCGCGAGAAGTCGGCGCCGCAGGCGACGCCGGCCTCTCTCCCGATGGGGTCGGCGACCGCCCGGACCTGGACGTCACTCCAGGGCCAATAACGGCCGCCCCTCGGTCACTGCCGATCAGCCCCGGCGCGCGTCGGCCAGCTGGACCCGGGCGCGCAGACGCGCATCGGCGGACACCGCCGTCGCCACCTCATTGAAGCGCTCGCGGCTGAGACCCGATTCCTCAACGGCGGCGGCCATGGCGGTCTGCTGCTCGGGCGTCGGCGCAGCGCCGCCGGCGGGAGCGAGCTCGCGCAGCTTGACCATGGCGGAGGCGAACTGGCTGACCTCTTCGTCCGTCACATTGGCCGCGACGCCGCTGCTGGCCGGGGCGTCGAGCACAGCCAGACGGGCGCGCAGGACGGCGTCGGACGAGACCTTGCCGCTGATGGCGTTGAACTGTTCGATGCCCAGACCCGAGGCCTCGACCGCGGCGGCCATCTCGGCCTGTTGCTCGGCGGTCGGCGTGCCGCCCTGAACCGTGGCGCTGACGGTCTTCACCTTCTGCATGGCGGTGTTGAAGGCGGTCAGCTGGGCGTCGGTGACGTCACCGGCGGGTGCAGTAGCGGCGGCGGCGGGCGCCTCCTGGGCGAGGGCGGCGGTCCCGACGGCCGCCAGACCGGCGGCGAGCGAGAGGGCGGAAACGGCGGCGATGAGTTGAAGACGCATGGTCACTCCTGAAGGACGCGCCCGACCGGCTGCGCCACGACAAAAGCCCAAGACTTAAGCCACGACCCTCCGGCCCCCATACGGGCGCGAGACTACTTCGGGCCGGGGGAGACGGCCCTTTCGGAACAGGACATATCGCCAGGGCGGCCAAAGGGTTCCATGGGCGGCGTGGTCACAAATGTTCAACCCCGCGTCAGCCGGTCGTGATTGCCCCCGGACGGCGCGCGTGCTGGATGGGGGCATGCCCTCCCCGACGCTCCCTACCCGCTCCTACGACGCCTTCCTGTTCGACATGGACGGCACCCTGATCACCTCCGTCGCCGCCGCCGAGCGGGCATGGGCCGCCTGGGCCGGGCGGCACGGGCTGGATCTGGAGGTTTTCATGCCGACGATCCACGGCGTCCGCGCCGTCGACACCATTCGCAACCAGAACCTGCCCGGCATCGATCTGGACGCCGAGGTCGACTGGGTCACGCGCCGCGAGATCGAGGACACACGGGGCGTAACGGAAATCCCGGGCGCCATCGCCTTCGTCGCCGGCCTGCCGGCCGACCGATGGGCCGTGGTGACCTCCGCTTCGCCGGAGCTGGCCGAGGTCCGGTTGCGGGCCGCCGGGCTGACGCCCCCGGCCCTGGTCGTCACCGCACACGATGTGGAGCGCGGCAAACCCGATCCCGCCGGCTTCCGTCTGGCCGCCGAACGGCTGGGGTTCGCAATCGAAGACTGCCTGGTGTTCGAGGACGCGGTCGCCGGCATCGCCGCCGCTGAGGCCGCCCCGGCCGACGTCGTGGTCATCACCGCGGCCCATCAGCACCCGCTGGAGACGCCCCATCCGACGCTGGACGGCTATGAGGGGGTGCGGTGCGAGGTCGGGGTCGACGGACGGCTTTCACTGGCCATTTGAACGCCGTGGCCGGAACGCCTATCTTCACCGCATGATCGACGAGCTCTACAGCGCGCGCATCCTGTCGCTGGCGGCCAACCTGCCGCACAGCGGGCGTTTGACCATGCCTGAGGGCACCGGTGAACGGGTCGCCAAGCTGTGTGGATCCAAGGCCATCGTCGATGTGGTTCTCGATACAGAAGGCCGGGTCGCCGACTTCGCCCAGGATGTGAAGGCCTGCGCCCTCGGCCAGGCCGCGGCCGGGGTGGTGGGCGAGAGCGTGATCGGCGCCTCGGTCGCCGAGATCGCCGACGCCCGCGACGCCATGCTGGCCATGCTCAAGTCCGGCGGCGAAGGCCCCGAAGGCCGGTTCGAGGGGCTGCGCGCCCTGAAACTGGTCGCCGATTATCCGGCGCGCCACGCCTCCACCATGGTCGCCATCGAGGCGACGCTGGACGCCGTGCGGCAGGCCTCCGCCCGCGACACGGCCGATACGCGAACTAGCCTCGCCGGCGCCGCCTGAGCGGCTTGCCCCTTCGCCATGCGCAGGGGATAAGCACGGCGAAATGGCCCGCACCGGCACAACCCTCTACGAACGCGGCGTCCGCGCGGCCCATCGCGGCTACAAGCTGACGCTGTCTCCCTTCTTCGGGCAGTCGTGTCGGTTCCTGCCGACCTGTTCCGACTATGGCCGCGACGCGCTGATCCAGCACGGACCGGTCAAAGGGGGATGGCTCACCGTGCGACGCCTCTGTAAATGCCATCCCTTCGGCGGGTCGGGATACGACCCGGTGCCGCCAGTAAAGACAGACTCATGATCGACCTGAAATTCCCCGACGGCGCCGTGCGCCAGTATCCGTCCGACGCCACGGGCCGTGACGTCGCGACCTCCATCTCGCCGTCGCTGGCCAAGAAGGCGGCCCTGATCGAGCTGGACGGCAAGCTTCTGGACCTCGACGCCCCCATCGGCGGCTCGGGCGCGCTGAAGATCATCATGCGCGACAGCCCCGAGGCGCTCGACACCCTGCGCCACGACGCCTCGCACATCATGGCCGAGGCCGTGCAGGAGCTGTTCCCCGGCACCCAGGTCACCATCGGCCCGGCCATCGAGGACGGCTTCTATTACGACTTCGCCCGCGACGAGCCCTTCTCGACGGACGACTTCGCGAAGATCGAAAAGCGGATGGCCGAGATCGTCGACCGCGACGAGAAGATCCGCCGCGAGGTCCTGCCGCGCGACGAGGCCATCGCCCGCTTCGAGGCCATGGGCGAAAAGTACAAGGCCGAGATCATCCGCGATCTGCCCGAGAGCGAGGACATCAGCGTCTATCACCAGGGCGCCTGGCAGGACCTGTGCCGGGGGCCGCACTTCCCCTCGACGAAGTTCGTGGGCAAGGCCTTCAAGCTGACCAAGCTGGCCGGCGCCTACTGGCGCGGCGACCATCGCAACCAGCAGCTCCAGCGCATCTATGCGACGGCCTGGGCGACCCAGGCCGATCTGGACGCCTATCTGCTCCGCATCGAGGAGGCCGAGAAGCGCGACCACCGCAAGCTGGGCCGCGCCATGGAGCTCTTCCACATGCAGGAAGAGGGCCGGGGCATGGTCTTCTGGCACCCCAAGGGCTGGGTCCTGTGGCGCGTGCTCGAGGCCTATATGCGCCGCCGTCTGGACAAGGCCGGCTACGTCGAGGTCAAGACGCCCCAGGTGCTGGACCGCACCTTCTGGGAGAAGTCGGGCCACTGGGAGAAGTACCGCCCGAACATGTTCGTCTGCGAGACGGTCGAGGGCGAGGAACTGAGCCTCAAGCCGATGAACTGCCCGGGCCACGTGCAGATCTTCGACCAGGGCCAGCGCTCCTACCGCGAACTGCCGCTGCGCATGGCCGAGTTCGGCGCCTGTCACCGCTATGAGCCGTCAGGGTCGCTGCACGGCCTGATGCGGGTGCGCGGCTTCACCCAGGACGACGCCCACATCTTCTGCCGCGAGGACCAGATCGTCGAGGAGACGGCCGAGTTCATCAAGCTGGCCCGTTCGGTCCACGCCGACCTCGGCATGGAGACGGCCTATATCAGCCTGGGCACGCGCCCCGAGAACCGCGCCGGCACGGACGAGTTCTGGGACAAGGCCGAAAGCCTGATGGCCGAGGCGGCCCGCGCCGCCGGGACCGAGCCCGTCGTGACCGAGGGCGACGGCGCCTTCTACGCGCCCAAGCTGGACTTCATCGTCAAGGACGCCATCGGCCGCGAATGGACGTGCGGCACGATCCAGCTCGACTATGTCCTGCCCGAACGTCTGGGTGCGGAATATACGGGCGAGGACGGCCAGAAGCACCGGCCGGTGATGCTGCACCGGGCGATCCTCGGATCGTTCGAGCGCTTCATCGGCATCATGATCGAGAACTACGCCGGGGCCTTCCCCCTGTGGCTCGCGCCGGTGCAGGCGGTGGTGGCGACGATCACCTTCGACGCCGACGGCTATGCCGAGGACGTCGCTGCGAAGTTCCGCGCCGCGGGCCTGCGCGTCGAGACCGATCTGCGCAACGAGAAGATCAACTACAAGATCCGCGAACACTCGGTCGGCAAGGTGCCCGCCATCGCCGTCGTCGGCCGCAAGGAGGCCGAGGAAGGCATGGTCGCCATCCGTCGTCTGGGCTCGCAGGCTCAGACCATCGTCTCGGTGGAAGAGGCGATCCGTCTGCTGACGGAAGAAGCGACGCCGCCGGATCTGCGCGCGTAAGATACACGTTTGACTTGCATGGATGATCGGATTTTATTCCGCTCATCCCCGCGAAGGCGGGGACCCAGGTTTTAGCCGAGGTCTCCGCCGTTGGCCTTCTACACCTACATCGTCGCCAGCAAGCGCAACGGCACCCTCTATATCGGCTCGACCGACAATCTGATCGTTCGCGTCTCGCAACACAGGGAAAAGGCGCGGCCGGACAGTTTCACTGCCAAATACGGCGTCGACATCCTCGTCTGGTTCGAGGTCCACGAAACCCGGGCGACAGCCTTCCGACGCGAGCGGCAGCTCAAGAAATGGAACCGGCTGTGGAAGCTCAAGCTCATCGAAGAGACGAACCCTGGGTGGCACGACCTGTTTGAAAGGCTGCAGCCGTAGCCAAAACCTGGGTCCCCGCCTTCGCGGGGATGAGCGGATAAAAGTCAAATATGAATCGCGTGCCCGAGCGCGCGCAGGGTCGCCTCGTGGAAGGCTTCGCCCAGCGTCGGGTGGACGTGGATCACGCCCGCGACGTCTTCCAGCACAGCCCCCATCTCCAGCATCTGGGCGAAGCTGTTGGACAGTTCGGCGACGTGCTGGCCGACGGCCTGGACGCCGAGCAGGCGATGGTCGTCCTTCGAAGCCAGAACCCGGACGAAGCCGCCGTCCTCGCCCGCCTCGATGGCGAGAGCCCGACCGATGGCCGCGAGCGGGAAGACGGCGGTGATCACGTCCTTACGGCCCTCGACATCGTTGGGGCCGAGGCCGGCGGAGACGATCTCCGGCTCGGTGAAGCAGACGGCGGCGATGGTGACGGGGTCGAAGATCTTGTCATGGCCGGCGATGATCTCGGCGACCACCTCACCCTGGGCCGAGCCCTTGTGGGCCAGCATGGGTTCGCCGGTCAGGTCGCCGACGGCCCAGACGTTCTTCATGTTCGTGGCGCAGCGGTTGTCGGTTTTCACGAACGGACCGTCCATGGTCACGCCCATGTTCTCGAGGCCCCAACCCCTGGTGCGGGGTCGGCGGCCGACGGTGACCAGCACCTTGTCGGCGTCCAGTTGCAGGGGTTCGCCGTCCTTCGTCGTGATCGACAGTTTCCCGTCGCCGAAGCCGCCGGCGCGGGCGCCGAGGTGCATCTCGACGCCGTGGCTGGTCAGCCACTTCATGACCGGGTCGGTCAGGGCCTTGTCGTAGAGGGGCAGGATGCGGTCGGCCATTTCGACGATGGCCACCTGGGCGCCCAGCTTGCGATAGGCGATGCCCAGCTCCAGCCCGATATAGCCGCCGCCGACCACGACCAGCTTGTTCGGCACAGCGTCCAGCGACAGGGCCTCGGTCGAGGAGATGACGTCGCCGCCGAAGGGCAGGAAGGGCAGTTCGACCGGCTCCGAGCCCGTGGCCAGGATGACGTGTTCGGCGGTGATGCGGATGTCGCCGTCTTCGGTGGTGACGACGCAGGTCTTGGCGTCAGCGAAACTCGCCCAGCCCTTGATGACCTTGACCTTCGCCTTCTTCAGCAGGGCGGCGACGCCATTGTTCAGCTTACGGACGATCCCGTCCTTCCAGGCGACCGTCTTGGACAGATCGATGGCCGGTTCTGAGGCGGTGATGCCCAGGGTCCCGTCGCCGGCGGCCTTGAGCACCGTCTCATACTTGCCCGCCGCATGGATGATGGCCTTGGACGGAATACAGCCGACGTTCAGGCAGGTGCCGCCGAGACCGTCGCCGCCGTCGACCAGCACGGTGTCCAGCCCCAGTTGGCCGCAACGGATACCGGCCACATAGCCGCCGGTGCCGGCGCCGATGATCAGGACTTTGGTTTTGAGGGTCTGGGTCATGGGATCCGGTCAGTGACGGGCTGCGCGAGATCGCGCCAGGCTATAGAGGCGGCGGCCACGGATGCTGTCCCTGCGCGCGATCTCGACGATCTCGATCCGCCACCAGGAGCGGCGTCTCGCGACCACGATGACCTGCTGTCCCGGCAGAAGACGCCGGACGCCGTCGAGCGAATAGGTCGGTTCTCGGCCACAACTCGTTTCGTAGCGAGGCGAGGTCTGGGCATAGAAGGGCGCGCGGCCACCCCGGATGGTCTGCTCACCCCGGACCGCATAGCGATCCCGCGTCAGGCCTCCGGTGCTCCACAGACTTCCGAAGTAGATCAGGTCCGCGCCGTCCACCATGGCGATCTCGCGCTCACGCTCCAGCTGCGCCTCGACTTGCGGAGGCATGACCACATAGGTGCAGGCCAGCGCTGGAATCGCCGAGGCGGCCAGCAACGTCAGGGCAGAGACGGCAGCCGCGAGCTTCACGCGATCACCCCATCCACAGGGTGGCGGGGTGCTCCAGCAGGCCCTTGATCCGTTGGACGAAGACCGCGGCGTCGTGACCGTCGACGATGCGGTGATCGAAACTGGACGACAGGTTCATCATCTTGCGGACCACCATCTGGCCGTCCTTCACCACAACCCGTTCGGCGATCTTGTTGGGGCCGACGATGGCCACCTCGGGGTGGTTGATGATCGGGGTGTGGACGACGCCGCCCAGGGTCCCCAGCGAGGTGATGGTGATGGTCGAGCCGCTGAGCTCCTCGCGTTTGGCCGAACCGTCCTTGGCCGCGCCGGAAACGCGGGCGATCTCGGCCGCAGTATCGTAGGGGTCGCGGGCCTCGGCATGGCGGACCACCGGCACCATCAGGCCGTTCGGTGTCTGGGCGGCGATGCCCAGATGGACGGCGGCGTGCTGGGTCAAAATCCCGGCCTCGTCATCGTAGGTGGCGTTGATCTGCGGCTGGTCGCGCAGGGCCACGATGATGGCGCGGGCGATGAAGGGCAGGACGTTGAGCTTGGCCTTGCCGGTCTGCTTGGCCTGGGCGTTCAGATGGGCGCGCAGCTCCTCCACCGCCGTCATGTCGATCTCCTCGACATAGGTGATGTGCGGGATGCGGCGCACGCTCTCGGCCATCTTCTCCGCGATCTTGCGGCGCAGGCCGATGATGCGGACCTCGGTCGTGCCTTCCGCCGGGGCGTAGAGCGAGCCGGCGGCGGCGGGCGCCGCCGGGGCCTGCGACCCGCGCGCCAGGAAGGCGTCGAGGTCGGCGTGCTCGATGCGGCCGGCCGGGCCGGAGCCGGGCACGAACTGCAGCTCGATCCCCAGTTCGCGGGCGCGGTTGCGCACGGCGGGCGAGGCGAGCGGACGAACGCCGGGGGTCTGGGCGGTGCGGGCGACGGGTGCGGCCTCGGCGACGGCTGCGGGCTTCGGCGCAGCGGCCTTGGCCGGAGCGGGTTTCGGCGCCTCGGCCTTGGGCGCCGGCTTTTCAGCAGGCTTCGGCGCGGCGACCGGAACCGGAGCGGCGGCGGTCACATTACCCGCCCCCTCGACCGTGAAGGTCACCAGCGGACCACCGACCGGCACCTGACGGCCGGGTTCGCCGAACAGGCCGGCGACGACGCCCATGACCGGCGAGGTCAGTTCGACGGTGGCCTTGTCGGTCATGACCTCGGCCAGCAGCTGGTCTTCCTCGACCGCGTCGCCGACCTTGACGTGCCAGGCGACCAGCTCGGCCTCGGCCGTGCCCTCGCCCACGTCGGGCAGTTTGAAGACATAGTTGCCGGCGCCAGCCGCAATCGGTTCGGGCGCCGGGGCCTCGACCGGCTCGGCGACCGCTTCGGGCTCGGCGGCAACCGGCGCGGCGGGCTGGGCTTCGGACTCCGGGGCGTCGGAGGCATTGCCAGCCCCCTCGACCTCGAACTCGACCAGGGGCGAGCCGATGGCGGACATGACGCCGGGCTGGCCGTGGGTGGCGGTGACGACGCCGGAGACCGGCGAGGTCAGTTCGACAGTGGCCTTGTCGGTCATGACGTCGGCGAGGATCTGGTCCTCCTCGACGCGGTCGCCCACCTTGACGTGCCAGGCGACCAGTTCGGCCTCAGCGGTGCCTTCGCCCACGTCGGGCAGTTTGAAGACATAACGGCCCATCAGCGTGCGCCTCCGGTCATGACGGCTTTCAGGGCGGTGGCGACCCGTTCCGGCCCGGGGAAATACTCCCACTCGAAGGCGTGCGGATAGGGGGTGTCCCAGCCGCAGACGCGGCCGATGGGGGCCTCGAGATGATAGAAGCAGCGCTCCTGGACCAGGGCGGACAGCTCCGCTCCGTACCCGGACGTTTTCGGCGCCTCATGCACGATGACACAGCGGCCTGTCTTCTTCACCGAGGCCTCGATGGTGGCGATGTCGAGCGGCACGAGGGTGCGCAGGTCAATCACCTCGGCGTCGACGCCCGCGTGTTCGGCGGCGGCCAGCGAGACCCAGACCATGGTGCCCCAGGCGAGGATGGTCACGTCGGCGCCTTCGCGCACGACCTTGGCCTCGCCGATCGGCACGACGTATTTCTCGGTCGGGACCTGGGCTTCGGGCTGCGCCTTCCAGGGCGAGACCGGCTTCTGGTGCCAGCCATCGAAGGGGCCGTTGTAGAGGCGTTTGGGCTCGAAGAAGATGACCGGATCGTCGTCCTCGATGGCCGCGGTCAGCAGGCCCTTGGCGTCGTAGGGGTTGGACGGCACGACGACCTTCAGCCCGGCGATGTGGGTGAACAGGCTTTCCGGCGACTGGCTGTGGGTCTGGCCGCCGAAGATGCCGCCGCCGTAGGGGGTGCGGACCACGATCGGGCTGGAGAACTGGCCGCCCGAGCGATAGCGCATCTTGGCGGCTTCCGAGACGATCTGGTCGTAGGCCGGATAGATGTAGTCGGCGAACTGAACCTCGACGACCGGGCGGATGCCATAGGCGGCCATGCCGATGGCGGCGCCGACGATGCCGCTTTCATTGATCGGGGCGTCGAAGCTGCGGGTCAGGCCGTGCTTCTGCTGCAGCTGGTCGGTGACGCGGAAGACGCCGCCGAAGAAACCCGTGTCCTCGCCGAACGACAGGACATTGGGGTCCTCGGTCATCTTGACCGCCAGGGCCGAGTTCAGGGCCTGGATCATGTTCATCGGGACCACGCCGGACCCTTGGGAAACGGAGGCGGGAGCTTCGGTCGCGTCAGCCATGTCGGGATCGATGCCGTCGTGCTGGTCGGCGGGGGAATAGGTCTCGCTCATGATCAGATCCCCACTTCGCTACGCTGTTCGACCAGACGCCAGTCCTCGGTCGCATAGACCTCCTCGAACATCTCCTTCACCGAGGGGCGCGACTGGCCCAGGGTGCCGATGGCCTCGGATTCGCGGCCGGCCTGACGGACCTGTTCGACGGCTTCTTTCAGAGCGGCCTCGTGCTGGTCATCGTCCCATTCGCCGATCAGGGTCAGGTGCTGGCGCAGGCGCTGGATCGGATCGCCGAGCGGCCATTGGTCGTGCTCGTCGGCCGGGCGGTATTTCGACGGATCGTCCGAGGTCGAGTGCGGGGCGCCGCGATAGGTGAACATCTCGATCAGGGTCGCGCCCTGGTTGGTGCGGGCCCGCTCCTCGGCCCACTGGGTCGCGGCCCAGACGGCGAGGAAGTCGTTGCCGTCGACGCGCAGGGACGGCAGGCCGTAGCCGATGGCCTTGGAGGCGAAGGTCGTCTCATTGCCGCCGGCGATGCCCTGGAAGGACGAGATGGCCCACTGGTTGTTGACGACGTTGATGATCACCGGGGCGCGGTAGACACTGGCGAAGGTCAGGGCCGAGTGGAAGTCGCTCTCGGCCGTCGAGCCGTCGCCGATCCAGGTGATGGCGATCTTGTCGTCGCCCTTGTAGGCGCTGGCCATGGCCCAGCCCACGGCCTGGGGCAGCTGGGTGCCGAGATTGCCGCTGATCGTGAAGAAGCCGAAGTCCTTCGCCGAATACATGATCGGCAGCTGGCGGCCCTTGATGGGGTCAGCGGCGTTCGAATAGATCTGGTTCATCATCGTCGCGAGCGGATAGCCGCGCGAGATCAGCAGGCCCTGCTGGCGATAGGTGGGAAAGCCCATGTCCTCGCGGGACAGGATCATCCCCTGGGCGACGGCGATGGCCTCCTCGCCGGTGCACTTCATATAGAAGCTGGTCTTGCCCTGGCGGTGGGCGCGGTGCATCCGGTCGTCGAAGGCGCGGGTCAGGATCATGGCCTTCAGGCCGCGCCTTGCGGTGTCGGCGTCCAGACGCGGGTTCCACGGACCGACCGCATTGCCCGCGTCATCCAGCACCCGGATCAGGCGGAAGGCCAGGTCCATCATCTGCACGGGCCGCGAATCGACGGGCGGACGGTCGACGGCCCCGGCGACGTCGAGCTTCAGTCCGCTGAAGTCCGGTGCGTCTCCGGGACGGCCCGAAGGCTCCGGAACGCGCAGGGACAGGGGCTGGGTGTTCCTGGTCATTTGGTCCTGCCTGTTGGCCTGCGCCTGGTTGATCCGGCCGCATTTGCCTTTATAGCGCCTGATAGCAGACGCGGCGCATCAAGACTTACCGAATTTCGCCTTGCATATGGCGGTTCAAGGGTATTTTATTGCGCCATAACGAAAAACGGAGAAACGCCTTGGCGGACGAACTCGATCCTATCGACGCGAGAATTCTGGACATCCTGCAGCAGGACGCGGGGCTGTCCGTCGCGGAGGTCGCCGATCGGGTCGGTCTGTCCGCCTCGCCGTGCTGGCGGCGCATCAAGAGACTGGAAGATTCCGGCCTGATCCGCAAGCGCGTGACGCTTCTGGACGCCAAGCTTCTGGGCCTGGACTTCGAGGTCTACGCCATCGTCAAGTTGATGCTGCCCTCCTCCGAGAACCTGCAGACCTTCGAGGCCGCCGTCAGCGACTGGCCGGAAGTGGTCCAGTGCGCCACCATCACCGGCCGCGAGGACTATGTGCTGCGGATCGTCACCTCCGATATGCACGCCTTCGACAAATTCCTGCGCGAGAAGCTTCTGGCCCTGGCCATCGTCTCGGACTGCGAAAGCCACATCGTGACGCGCGGCGTGAAGAATGTGACCGCCCTTCCCCTCGGCATCATCACCCCCCACGTGCGATAAGACACGGGCTCAGAGGGGATACGACATGATCGAGATGGTGATCGACGCGCGGCGCAAGGATCTCGGCGGGTTCGAGGTGGGCCGGGTCCTACCGTTCCATTCGCGGCGGATGATCGGTCCCTTCATCTTCCTCGATCAGATGGGGCCTGCGGAGTTCGCTCCCGGCGCTGACTCGATCAACGTCCGCCCCCACCCGCACATCGGCCTGTCGACCCTGACCTATCTGTTCGAGGGCGAGATCATGCACCGCGACAGTCTGGGCTTCACCCAGGCCATTCGTCCGGGCGAGGTCAACTGGATGACGGCCGGCAAGGGCATCGTCCACTCCGAGCGCACCGATCCGCTGAAGAAGGCGCAGGGCGGCCCGATGCACGGGATGCAGGCCTGGATCGCCCTGCCCAACGAGGCCGAGGAGATGGATCCCGGCTTCTTCCACCATGGCGAAGCCGACCTGCCCGCCTATGAGAACGGCGGCCTGTTCGCGCGTCTGGTCGCGGGCGAGGCCTATGGGGCGTCGTCGGCGGTGAAGACCTCCTCGCCGCTCTTCTACGTCCATTGGGAGATGCAGGAGGGGGTGCGCACCGCACCGCCTCCGGGCAAGGGCGCCGGCGGCATGTCGGAACGGGCGCTTTATGTCGCCAAGGGCCAGATCGAGGTCGCGGGCCGCACCTTCCACGAAGGTCAGCTGATCGTGCTGGAGCCCCAGGCCGAGCCGACCGTCAAATCCCTGACGCAGTCGACCGTCATGGCCCTGGGCGGCGAGCCGGTCGGCGAGCGGCTGATCTGGTGGAATTTCGTCGCCTCCTCGCAGGAGCGGATCGATCAGGCCAAGGCCGACTGGAAGGCGGGTCGGATGGCCTTGCCGACCGAAGACGACCTCGAGTTCATTCCCCTGCCCGACACCCCGGCGACGCCTGAGCCCGCTCCGGCCGAGGTGACGCCGAAGCCGACCGACCCGGTCTAGAGACTCACTGGCCCGCGCCCTGCTGCTGCAGGGTCTCGCGGCGGCGGCGCTCGGTGGCCATGCGGTCGGCGATCTCCGCGACCTGGACGGCGGCGTTGCCCGGGGCGCGCGAGGACGAATAGAGGGCGAACAGATAGTCCTCGTCGGTCAGGGTCAGGCCCCCGGTACCCGGGCGCTCGAAGAGGTTGAGGACCGTGTCGAACCCTTGCGTCTCGACACGCGGATCGGCCGGGGCCAAGGCCACGAAGGCCACATAGTCGCTGACCGCGTTGAAAGGGACGCCGCCCAGCTTCGTCAGGTCGAGGATGATCGTCACCCCGATCAGATCGTCGCGGACATTGCCGCCCAGGCGCGAGCCGTTGTGCACGGCGACGGAACGCGACAGCGGCGCCGGATCATTGACCCCCAGCTCGATCGCGGGCTGCCCGCTGTCGGCCATCAGGGGCAGGCTGACCTGCCACCAGCGTACCGGGGCGTCGGACGTGCGGAAGGCCTCCAGCGCCGCATCGCCGAGACTGACGTTGGCGCGGGCGGGACGGAAGCTTCGCGGAGCGGCCTCGGTCAGCCGATCCGCGAGGGCGTCCGGATCGTCCGAGGCATAGACGGTGATGTTCGGTTCGCAGTCCGGCGAGGCGTCGGGCGACAGACCGATCGCCCTGGCCACTGTTCCGATGCGGCTCTTCAGGAAGCTCGCATGGTCGGCGTCCATATTGACGACACGGACGCAGATCCGGTCATTCCATCGCGGGCTCAGACGCCCCATCGGCCCCGAGCCGATCCGGCGCGCATAGATCTCCATCGCGCGCCGCGACGCCGCCCCAACCACGGTCACGTCCTCGACGGCCGAGGCGCCGGGATCGGCTGATTGAGGAGGAGTCCGGGCGTAAGCGGCGCTGGAGAGGACAAGGCCCGCCAAAGCCCAGAGCGGTAGTCGTCCCGGCCTCATCAGTCCCTCCTCCGCATGCCACTCCGGGATGATACGTCAGGGACATCCCGCATCAAGACGGCTTGCGGCCTCCGGTGCTTACAGCCCTTTGAGGAACGCCAGCAGGGCGGCGTTGATCTCGTCCGGCCGTTCCTGCTGCAGCCAGTGGCCCGCGCCGGGCAGGACGGTCTGGCCCCGCAGGTCGGTCAGCCATTTCGACAGCCCGGCCTCATGCTGGCCGGCGTAGCGGCGCACCGGGTCTCGCTCGCCGACGAGAAACAGCGACGGCTGGTCGATGGTCTTGTCCTGCATGAAGGCGGTCAGGCTCCAGTTCAGATCGATGCAGCGATACCAGTCGATCGGGCCGCGGAAGCCGCCCGCGGAGAAGGCGGCGACGTATTCGGCGAAATGGGCCTCGCTGAGCCAGGGCGGCAGGGTCGCGTCGTCGTCTATGCTCTCCAGCAGGGAGACGCCGGGCGCGAGGAAACCGGTCGACAGGCCCTCATCCGGCGTGGCGCCGTCATAGGACCAGAACATCTTCCTGAGCGCCGTCGCCGGATCGGCGTCGAAGTCGGCATGGGCGTCGTCCGGCTGGAAACGGCTGATATAGAGGTCGCCGAGACCCGCCCGTTTGGCCAGGGCCGCCATCATCGGCGTCGGCGCCCCCTTGGGGATGCGCGGCTGGAACGGCACCGACAGGCCCGCCACCGCCTTGAAAATGTCGGGTCGCAGCAGGGCGCAGTGCCAGGCGACGGGCGCGCCCCAGTCGTGACCGACGACGACGCAGGTTTTCTCGCCGAGCGCCCGGACCAGATCGACCATGTCCCCGACCAGTTTGAGGATCGAATAGTCCTCGCGCCGCTCCGGCCTGTCGGTCCCGCCATAGCCGCGCATGTCGGGCGCCACGGCGTGATAGCCGGCTGCCGCCAGGGCCTGAACCTGCGCCCGCCAGCTGACGCCCAGCTCGGGGAAGCCATGGATCAGCAGAACCAATGGGCCTTCGCCGGCCTCGAGGATCTGCTGGTTCAGGCCGTCGGTCCTGATGATCCGGGTCTGCATGGTGCCTCTCCCGCGGCCCGGTCGGCGCCGCCCTTTGCACCCTTGGCGGGCGTCGTGCATTGAAGGGCCATGACCCGCATGACCTCGCTTCCGGACGGTACCCTGCTCCCCGTGATGGGCCAAGGCACATGGGAGATCGGCGACGATCCGAAGACCGCCGACGCCGAACAGGCGGCCCTGTCGCGCGGGCTGGATCTGGGCCTGACCCTGATCGACACCGCCGAACTCTATGGAAACGGCAGGTCCGAGCGGCTGGTCGGGGAGGTCATCAGGGATCGCCGCGAGGAGGTCTTCCTCGTCTCCAAGGTCCGGCCCGAGAACGCCGGCGAGATGTCGATGATGCTGGCGTGCGAAAAGAGCCTCGAGCGCCTCGGCGTGGACCGGCTCGATCTCTATCTTCTGCACTGGGAAAGCCGCTTCCCGATGGACGAGATCATCGCCGGCTTCGAGGAGCTGATCGACGAGGGGCTGATCGCGCGCTGGGGCGTCTCCAACCTCGACCTCAGGGCCATGGACCGGATCGAGGCCCTGGACGGCGGGACCGGCTGCCAGACCGATCAGGTCCTCTATCATCTGGGCTCGCGCGGCATCGAGTTCGACCTCCTGCCCTGGGCGCAGGAGCGGACCATGCCCCTGATGGCCTATTCGCCGCTGGGACGCGGGGGAAAGGGGGGTCTGTTGGAGCATCCGGCCTTGGTCGCGGTCGCCGACCGGCACGACGTCTCCACCGCCCAGATCGCCCTGGCCTCCATCCTGCGCCAGGAGGGGATCATCGCCATCCCCAAGGCCTCGACCGTCGCCCATGTCGAGGCCAATGCGGAGGCGCTGGAGATCGAATTGGACGCCGAGGACATGGCCGTCCTGGAGCACGCCTTCCCGCCCCCGACCACGGCCCAGCCGCTGGACATCATCTGAGATGTGAACGTCGGCGAGCGGAGACGGCGACATTCGCCTTGAAGGCGAAAAGCCGAGCTTGATTTCGTCCCAAACTTGAAACACGCCACCGTTAAGGTAAAGCTTGTGCTTCCGTTCGGGGGATCATCACGCGATGATTTCCGTTCGCGCCGGCCTGACTCCCGTTCAACGGGAGGCGCCGGACGCGTCGAGATCGGTCGGTGACTGGCGGCGTCGGGGGACGCGGCTTAATTCTTCCGACCGACGGCCGGCCCTGCCGGCCGACACGGGCGGCGGCTTCGTCGGGGGACGCGGCCGCCGCTCCTGTAACCCCAAAATCAGAACGGCCCCGGGATCGCTCCCGGGGCCGTATTGCATTTCAGGCCTGATCCCTCGCGCTTTGCTCGGGAGTCCGCACAGGGCCGCCCCGGCTTGAAATGGCGTCAAGGGCGAGTTTTGGCCAACGCTTCACGCGCATCCACTTCGGGAAACGCCGGCGCCGAAGGACAACCACGTCCTGGTGTCCCAGTGCGCCGGGCACGAAATCGATGACATCGAACCAACGGCTCCACTCGCGGCGAACATAGGGCTTCAGATGATAGGCGATGCCGTAATAGGTGTCCTGACCGACGATCTGGCCGATTTCGTGAACTTCCTCAATAAATTGAAAGCCATAGGCACCCAACGCATAGGCGTCGGTCAGAAGCCAGGGGATTTTCGCCTGGGCCTGAACGCCGAGAATGGACAGCAGACATATTCCGCCCGGCCGGGTGATCCGCTGCAGCTCCGCCAGCCATTTGAACTGGTTTTGCTCGTTGAGGTGGGTCAGGACCGAAATGCCGAAAACGACGTCGAAACTCGACTTCTTCAGCGGCGTAGGCGGTTCGGTATCGATCGCGATGAAGCGATCAGGATCGATATGCTGGCGGCACCATGCGATGTTGTCGATGTCGATGTCGGCGCCCGTATAGTCGAGCTGCGGATCGACGATCGCATAGCGCCCGACGGAACCCGCTCCGCAGCCCCAGTCCAGAATGCGGATCGGCCTCCGCTTCCGGGGTGCGAACCGGGCGATCAGCGCCTTGATCCGACAATAGTTGCTGTGACCGGTGCGAAGGAAGTTCTGTTCGGCCGCGGTGCCGTGCACGCGTTCGCGGCGTGTGCCTTCGGGCACGGAAAACCGCTCGTCCTGCGCCTGGGACCAACCGTTCAGGGGGCGAATGACCCCATCGCATCTCAGCTCGAACTCAATGACGCCCGCCGGGACAGGGGCGAAGGCAGTGAAGCTGAGCGGCTCGACCTGCTCGAGAGCGATCCAGGCGTCCTTGACGTCAAGCCGCGCTTCCCGGAGCTGAAGTTCCGCAGGTTCTCCGTTGACCAGAACCTCGATGTCGGCGGCGTTGCGCGGTGGAAGAATCCACCCTTCAATCTCGACCCGCCCATCCACGATGACAACATGGTCTATCGACCAGTCCGGCAGCGCCAGAGCCATTGAATCCCTCTCGGTTGCTGTAGCCGGAACCAGACTCTCCCATGCCAGGGGGTCTGCAAGTTCGGGTAGAGGGGACCTTATCCGTGGGCGTATGGACAACCAAGCCCAATCTCGCCTGCCAAGGGAGCTCGGCAGACGAGACGACAGCCGGCCCCTGCCCGCGAACGCGCGGGGGCCGGCCTCGCATCCTCAGGCGGCGGCCTTCTGGGCGCCGGCGAAGTTTCCGTAGAAGGTCTCGCCCTTGGCGGCCATGTCGCGCAGCAGCTGCGGGACCTTGAAGCGGTCGCCGTAGGTCGCGGCCAGGCGGTCGGCCGTTTCCACGAATTTCGCCAGACCGGTCTGGTCGATCATCGTGATCGGGCCGCCGGTCCAGGGCGCGAAGCCCCAGCCCAGGATGGCGCCGAGATCGGCTTCACGCGGGTCGTCGATGACGCCCTCTTCCCAGCAGCGGGCGACTTCAACGGCCTGACGGTACAGCAGGCGGGTCTTCAGCTCGTCGATCTGGGCGAAGGCGCCGGGCTCTTCCGGACCGTCGATGTGTTTGGTGACCGGCGCCAGTTCGGCGAGGCCCGCCCACAGGGTCTTGGGCTTGGTGGCGTAGTCGTAGAAGCCCATGCCGTTCTTGCGCCCGAAGCGACCGCCCTCGACCATCTTCGCCACGATATCGGCGCCCTCGGCCGGGACGTATTTGTCGCCCAGGTCCAGAGCCGTCTGTTTGGCGATCTTGTAGGAGAGGTCCAGCGCGACGTCGTCGTGCATCTCCAGCGGACCGCGCGGCATGCCGGTCATACGGCCGACGTTGTCGATCAGGGCCGGACCCCAGCCCTCTTCCAGCATCGCCATGCCTTCCATCAGGAAGGTGGAGAAGCAGCGCGAGGTGTAGAAGCCGCGGCTGTCGTTCACGACGATCGGGGTCTTCTTGATCTTCAGGACGTAGTCGAGGGTCTTGGCGATGGCCGCCTCACCCGTCTTCTCGCCGAGAATGATCTCGACCAGCATCATCTTGTCGACCGGCGAGAAGAAGTGGATGCCGATGAAGTCCTCGGGGCGGACCGAAGCCTCGGCCAGGCCGGTGATCGGCAGGGTCGAGGTGTTGGAGCCGAAGACGGCGCCTTCGGCCAGCTGGGCCTCGGCGCGCTTGGTGACGTCGGCCTTGATCTCGCGGTTTTCGAACACGGCCTCGACGACCAGGTCCGAACCCTTGATCAGGTCGTAGTCGGTGGTCGCGGTGACCGAGCCGAGCAGGGCGTCAAACTTCTCCTGCGTCAGCTGACCGCGCGACAGGCGCTTCTTGAGCAGTTCCTCGACGTGGGCCTTGCCCTTGTCGGCGGCTTCCTGGGTCTGGTCGATCAGGATGGTCTCGATGCCCGCCATGGCCTGCACATAGGCGATGCCCGCGCCCATCATGCCGGCGCCGATGACGGTGACTTTCTTCGGATCCGACTTGGGCACGCCGGCCGGACGCACGGCGCCCTTGTCCAGCTCCTGCTTGGACAGGAACAGCGAACGGATCATGGCCTGGGCCTGCGGCGTCATCAGGGTCTTGATGAAGTAGCGGGTCTCGATGCGCAGGGCGGCGTCGATCGGCACCTGAATGCCTTCATAGACGGCCTTCATCAGGTTCAGGGCGGCCGGGTAGTTGCCGTAGGTCTGCTTCTTGATCATGGCGTTGCCGACCAGGAAGTTCTGGATGCCCGCCGGGTGGTAGGGGCCGCCGCCGGGCTGTTTGAAGCCCTTGTCGTCCCAGGGCGCGACCGCCTTGCCGCCGCCCTTGATCCAGGCCTTGGCGGCCTCGACCTCGGAACCGGCCGGGACGACCTCATGGATGATGCCGGCGCCCTTGGCGTCGTTGGGACGGAAGGACTTGCCCTCGGTCATGGCCATCATCGCCGCCTGGACGCCGATCAGGCGCGGCAGGCGCTGGGTGCCGCCACCGCCGGGGAACAGGCCGACCTTGATCTCGGGCAGGCCGAGCTGGATCTTCGGATTGTCGCCGGCGACGCGGTAGTGGCAGGCCAGCGTCAGCTCCAGACCGCCGCCGAGCGCCAGACCGTTGATGGCGGCCGCGACCGGCTTGCCGCAGGTCTCGATGGCGCGCAGGGCGCCGTTCATCTTCCAGCCCGCGTCGAAGGCGTCCTGAAGCGAGGCGCCGCCGATCATGCCGCCGGCCATGTCGCCGAGGTCGGCGCCGGCGCAGAAGCCCGAGGCCTTGCCCGAGGTGATCACGGCGCCCTTGATCGACTCTTCCGTCTTGATGAGCTCGGCCAGCTGGGGCAGCTCGTTCATGACGCTGGACGTCAGGGTGTTCATAGACTTGTTCGGCACGTCGAAGGCGATGACGGCGATGCCGTCGGCGTCGACGTCGATCTTGAAGTTCTCGAAGGATTTCATGGTCGGGATCTCCGGATCAGACGCGTTCGATGACGGTGGCGGTGCCCATGCCGCCGCCGATGCACAGGGTGACCAGGGCGGTCGACTTGTTCGAGCGTTCCAGCTCGTCCAGGGCGATGCCGGTGATCATGGCGCCGGTGGCGCCGAGCGGGTGGCCCATGGAGATGCCGCCGCCGTTCACGTTCATCTTGGCGTGGTCGATGTTCAGGGCCTGCATGTAACGCAGGACGACGGCGGCGAAGGCCTCGTTCAGCTCCCACAGGTCGATGTCGTCGGGGGTCATGCCCAGCTTGCCCAGCAGCTTGCGGGTCACATACTCCGGACCGGTCAGCATGATCGACGGCTCCGAGCCGATCGAGGCGCCGCCCAGGATCTTGGCGCGCGGCTTCAGGCCCAGGGCCTTGCCGGCTTCCAGGGTGCCGATCAGGACGCCGGCCGAACCGTCGACGATGCCCGAGGAGTTGCCCGGGGTGTGGACGTGGTTGACCCGCTCGACCTCTGGGTAGCGCTGGTTGATCACGGCGTCGAAGGCCATCTCGCCCATCATCGTGAAGGACGGGTTCAGGGCGCCCATGGTCTGCATGTCCGAGTTCGGACGGATGGTCTCGTCATGGTCCAGACGGACCAGACCCAGCTGGTCCTTGACCGGCACGACCGATTTGGCGAACCGGCCCTCGGCCCAGGCCTTGGCGGCGCGCTTGTGGCTCTCGACCGAATAGGCGTCCACGTCGTCGCGGCTGAAGCCGTACTTCGAGGCGATCATGTCCGCCGAGACGCCCTGGGGCACGAAATAGGTGTTGAAGGCCGAGGTCGGGTCGACCGGCCAGGCGCCGCCGTCCGAGCCCATCGGCACGCGGCTCATGGCCTCGACGCCGCCGCCGACGGCGAAGTCGGCCTCACCGGACTTCACCTTGGCCGTGGCCATATTCACCGCTTCCAGACCCGAGGCGCAGAAGCGGTTGATCTGGACGCCCGCGGTGTACTGCGACCAGCCGGCGTTGAGCACGGCGGTGCGGGCGATATCGGCGCCCTGTTCGCCCACCGGGGTGACGCAGCCCAGGATGACGTCGTCGACCTTGGAGGTGTCCAGATCGTTGCGGTCGCGCAGGGCTTGCAGCACCTGGGTGGCCAGGTCCAGGCCGGTGATCTCGTGCAGCGAGCCGTCCTTCTTGCCCTTGCCGCGCGGGGTGCGCACCGCGTCGTAGATATAGGCGTCAGCCATGGGAGTCAGTCTCCAATAAGGACGGTTCGAAGCGTTGGCGCCATGAACCCTACGTTTACGTCAACGTCAAGTAAGAAGGCGCGCCTCGGAACGGTAGTCCTGCATTCGTGATCGGCCCAGAGGCGCTCTAGTGTCCAGTACGCCCCCGCCGATAGGCGGTGCGCGCTTCTACAGGCGGCGCTACTATCCCTCTTGAGGGACGAATCGCCCGCATTCGCTCGGATAGCGGGTTTGAAAGAGGACAGCGACAGCTGAGCCAGAACGTCGGAAATGACCCGTTTGACGCGCGCCGAGACTCGGCCGCGAAGCAGGTCCTTGGGCCTATGCCCTCATGGCTGCAGGCACCGTGCGGGGTGATCAACACCGTCGTTAGCATAGAGTCCACCCTCGCCACCGAGGCACAGATGACGCGCGACGCCCACGCCCGAGAAGCCCTCTGGTCTGGCAGGTCCGCGTCATGAACAACGAGTTGACGATTCTAAAATTCTACAGCGAGATTGACGGTGAGATACCCTCACTCGCCCCCGTAGACCTCCTTCACCTCTGCACCTACTTATCCGGCATTTACAGCACTGCTTTGCAGGATCTCGGTTACAGCGGGGAGGTGGAGTATCGTATCGCGGCCTCTCCTAGGCGAGGTTCACTGGAGGTGGCCCTTTGGCATATTCAGGGCTTGATCAGAGATCTCGAAGGGCCAACTGGGAGCGCATTTAAAGCAGCAGTACGCGGGGCATCCGGGCTTACGGTTAGCGACAAAATCGCCCTGTCGGCACTCCTCTATGCTGTTATTTTTGGAGGCCGGTCGGTTCTTGACATCCGGACCAATGGCCCCCAGCCCCAGCCGGAACATCCGACACTAGTCGACGATCTTAAGATCGTCGCGTCAACGCAGGCTTTGAGCCCGGAAACCACTCAAAAGATCAACCTTCTCATCCAGGCCGCATCCAAGACGGGCGCGAAGCGCGTTGAATTGATCGTCCTTGATGAACCAGCAGTCCCGATCTTCGGAGGCGCAAGCCGTTTCGATCCATTCGGCCTTATGTCTGGAGAAGCGACCCCGGGGGTCGAAAGGACCATTCGCAGCGTGGTGCGGATGGAAGGCCCTGTCATCCAAGGAGTTTGGAACGGTAAATCGGCCCAAATTTTCCTCGGACAAGCTCATACGGAGGATACCCATTTCAACTCCTTGATAGTCTGGACGTCAGATGAGCCCATGCCTGAGATCGATCATGAAGTTGACGTGAAAGCTCACCATCTGAAGAAGGACCAACTGACATCCTTGTCGCTCCATTCCCCGCGCCCTCCCGAATTCGATAATATCCACTCCGTTGTTCTCGTATCGGGCAAAGCGACCTACCGATGAGACGATCAACTCAAACCTGATCGTCTTCCGCTCGGCCGGACAGGATTAAGCGCACCTCCTAGTGGTTTTCCTTCACCCAAAGGCTCAATGAGCCACCCAGGAGAATCCGCGCTCCTAAGCCACGGCCGCACGAAGGACTGACCCGGCTTTCCCGAAAATGAGCCGCCGCGCCGTCTAGCTCGCGGCAGCAGCCGATATTCTAAGTTTCGATTGCAGACTTACAGGGCAATCAGGCCCGCCTGAGCGCCACCTAAACGGCCGCCTTGTACTTGTGCTCGCCTCGGCGGGTCCTGGCTCGCAGATGTCTATCCCAGTGCCCGCTCTAGACAGAGCAACGCTAGAAGGGGTCGTTCGCGTTAGCCGTTTTCTCACCCGTTTCGCGTAGCATCGTTTGGCATGAACCCTGCGAAGACGGGGCGAACGGGCCCGGAACGGGTCTGATCGATACAGGTTGGGAACGATGAGGATCGGCCATCACGGCTATGAGATCGAAGTGCACGGCGGCCGTAGCGATTGGCTGTGGGTGGTGTTCGACGAGGAAGGGGACCAGCTGCGCTCGGGTCACGCTCCCGATCGCGCCGCAGCCCTGGGTCAGGCGCGCCGCACCGTCGCCTGGTTGCGCAGCCCGCTCAGCCCCCTGATCGAGCGCCTGCTGCCGTCAGCGCCACACAGCGCCTGACCGCTATTCCGGCGCGTGGCAGACCGCCTCGACGTTGAAGCCGTCCTGATCCAGAACGAAGGCCGCATAATAGGTAAGGCCGTATTGCGGGCGTAAGCCCGGCCCGCCGTTGTCCCGACCGCCCGCCGCCAGAGCCGCCGCATGGAAGGCGTCAACCTCGGCCCGGGTCGCGGCGCGGAAGGCGACGTGGTTGCCTTCTCCGGGACGCTCCTTGTCGGCGATGACGAAGTCGACCTCGTCCCCCACCCCGAACATCACCGCCGTGCCGCCGACGTCGTTGGTGGCGTCATGGATGAAGCGATATCCAAGAGGCTTCAAAGCGGCCTCATAGAAGGCTCTGGAACGGGCGATGTCGGTCACCGCCAGGCCGATATGGTCGATCATGGGAGACCTCCTTCCCTCGCTCAACGCGCCTGACACCGGTTGGCGCCCAAACCCGCGACGCCGCGCGGTGTTGACACACCCCCTCCCCCGTCCGACAACGCCGCTCCGGAAAAGTCCCGCCGCATTCCGCGCGCGGGCTTTCTGCTTTTGGAGGTACAGGTCCCGTGTCCACAAACCATCTGATGGGTGTCTACAATCGTGCTCCGCTGGAAGTGGAACGCGGGCGAGGCGCGCGTCTGTGGTCCACGGACGGCACCGAGTATCTGGACATGGTCTCCGGCATCTCGACCAACGCCTTGGGCCATGCCCATCCGGTGCTGGTCCAGGCCGTGAAGGACCAGGCCGAGAAGCTCTGGCACGTCTCCAACATCTACCGGATCCCGGGCCAGGAAGAACTGGCCGACATGCTGTGCGCCCATTCGTTCGCCGACCGGGTCTTCTTCGCCAACTCGGGCACCGAGGCCGTCGAATGCGCCCTGAAGACCGCGCGCCGTTACCACTGGGCCAACGGCGCCCCTGAGCGGATCGACATCTACGGCTTCGACGGCTCCTTCCACGGCCGGACCTACGGCGCGATCAACGCCGCCGCGAACCCGGCCTATGTCGAGGGCTTCGGCCCGAAGATGGAAGGCTTCCACCAGCTGCTCTGGGGCGACCGCGAGGCGCTGGAAGCCGCGCTGACCAATCCGACCACCTGCGCCATCGTGCTGGAGCCTGTCCAGGGCGAGGGCGGCTGCCGCGTCACCCCCGACGAGGACCTGCGCTGGATGCGCCAGATGGCCGACGACAACGGCGTCCTGATCATCTTCGACGAGGTCCAGTGCGGCATGGGCCGGACCGGCAAGCTGTGGGCCCACGAATGGGCCTGCATCGCCCCGGACATCATGGCCATCGCCAAGGCCCTGGGCGGCGGCTTCCCGATCGGCGCCTGCCTGGCCAGTGAAAAGGCGGCTTCGGGCATGGTTCCGGGCGTGCATGGCACCACCTTCGGCGGCAACCCCCTGGCCATGGCCGTGGGTCTGGCGGCCTTCGGCGAACTGGTGAAGCCCGAGCTGATTCAGAACGTCAACGAGATCGCCGCCTACCTGAAGCAGCAGCTGGCGGGCCTGCAGGACCGCTTCCCGGACGTCATCGTCGACGTGCGCGGCAAGGGCCTGCTGATCGGGGTCAAGCTGGTCCCGAACAACCGCGACTTCATGGCCCTGGCGCGCGACGACCAGCAGTTGCTGATCGCCGGCGGCGGCGACAACTGCTGCCGCATCCTGCCGCCGCTCAACCTGACGCTCGACGAGGCGCGCGAGGCGATCCGTCGCTTCGAAGGCGCCTGCGAGACGGCGCGCGAACAGATGAAGGCGGCTGCGTGATGGCCCAGACCCCCGTTCGCCACTTCCTCGATATCCACAGGCTGGACGCCGCCGACCTGCGCGCCATCCTCGACGACGCCCACGCCCGCAAGGCCGCCCGCAAGGGCTGGCCCCAGGGCCGCGCCGATGCCGACGCCCCGGCGAAAGATCGCGTGCTCGCGATGATCTTCGAGAAGAATTCGACGCGCACCCGCTTCAGCTTCGACGCGGCCATCCGCCAGCTGGGCGGAGCCTCGATCATCGCCACGGCCTCGGACATGCAGCTGGGCCGCGGCGAGCCCGTCGAGGACACCGCCCGGGTGCTGTCGCGCATGGTCGATGCGGTGATGATCCGCGCCAACAGCCATGAGGACGTCGAACGCTTCGCCCGCGTCTCGACCGTGCCCGTGATCAACGGCCTGACCGACCGCTCGCACCCGTGCCAGATCCTGGCCGACCTGCAGACCATCGAGGAGCAGAAAGGGCCGATCGCGGGCAAGACCATCGCCTGGGTCGGGGACGGCAACAACGTCTGCCACAGCTTCATGCATGCGGCGCCCAAGTTCGGCTTCCACCTCAACGTCGCCTGCCCGGCCGAGTATCACCCGGACCTGCACGACCTGGCCAAGGGCGGGAACTCGGTCACCCTGACCTCCGACCCGCGCGAGGCGGTCAAGGGCGCCGACGTCGTGGTCACCGACACCTGGGTCTCGATGGGCGACAGCGACTATGAGGCCCGCCTCCAGGCCTTCGAGAGCTACACCGTCGACGAGGCCCTGATGGACCTGGCCGATCCGGACGCCGTCTTCCTGCATTGCCTGCCCGCCCACCGCGGCGAGGAGGTGACCGACGCCGTCATCGACGGGCCAAAGTCTCTGGTCTGGGACGAGGCCGAGAACCGCATCCACGCCCAGAAGGCCGTCCTGGCCTGGTGTTTCGGAGCCTTCTAGACCTCGTAGGCGACGAAGGAGACCACGTTGCCGTCGGGATCGGCGACGTGGAAGTCCGTCCCGCCCCAGGGCTGAACCGTGAGCGGATGGGCGAAGGGGACGCCGCGCGCGGCGAACTCCTCGTACAGGGCCTTCACGTCGGTGACGGAGAAGGAGGCGCAGATCAGTTGCTCCTCCTTCGCCGCGGCCGCCGCGAAGGGCGGGTCGTCGACATGGCGCATGTGGATCACGACGCCGTCGCGCGACACCGCGCCATAGAAGACCGGCTCGCCGTAGAGGAAGTCGGTTTTGAAGCCGAGCTTGTCCGTGAAGAAGGCCGCGCATCGCGGCACGTCGGAAACCAGCAGGATAGGAACCAGCCCCTTCACCGTGCTCATGCGGCCCCCTTCTGCAGTGATTTCGGCGCCTGGATCGCCCAGGCCGACCGGATCAGACCCTCAAGCTCGGACACCTCCAGCCTCTCCAGCCGGACCAGGACCGCAGGATAGCCGCGATAGTGGTCGTCGTCGAAGAAGCGCTCGGGCGCCGTCTCGATCAGCATCTCCTTGGCGGCGAGGTCGCAGCGGATGGCCACCACGCCGGGCACGACCTCGCGCTTCGCCTTCGGCTGGACCCGCGCCAGATAGCTCCAGCACAAACCCTTCTTGCCGACGCCGAAGCCCACGCCCTCGCCCGTAACGCCGGTCAGGGCGAGCGCGATACGGGCAAGATCGGCGGGCGTGGCCATTCCGGCAGACCACGCCCTTTCCGCAGTCTTCGCAAGCCTAGTTCAGATTGACGTCCGCCACGCCGCCGGCGTCGGGCAGAGTCTTGGTCAGATTGGCCTTGGCGATCTCGAACATGAAGCCGACCGGCCCCTTCTTCGAGACCCAGACCCGCCCGTCGTCGCCGTCAAAGCGGATCAGGGTCAGGTGCGGATCGTCCTTGCCCTCGGGATACCAGGCGGCCAGCACCGGGTTCCAGTAGCGGTCGATGCGCTCGCGGTTCTGGTCGATCGACAGGTCGCCGTGGATGCAGGCGTAAACCTCCTGATCCTTCGACTGATAGGTGAACATGCCGGTCTGGCCGCCGACGGCGACGTCACGGGCGAAGTCGGTGTCGTCGCGGGTGAAGAACCAGATCGTCCCGGTCTCCTCCTCGCGGAAGCCGGTCATGGGCTGGTTGTGATAGCCGGGCTGGTCGAGACCCAGCATGCCGGTGTTGGAGTTTTTCAGATGCTTCCAGAATTCCTTTTCCGCCTCGGCGGCGGTCAGTTCGTCGGCCATGGTCGTCTCCTGTTCCTCGGGTTCGGGTTGGAGATTGAACCGACGTAAGTTCCTGAAGTTCCTAAGGCTCCGCTTGATCAGCCGCCCGGATGGGTGATCCCGAACAGGGCCGCCAGATGCACGGCCAGCAGGAAGCTGATCGCGCCGAACAGCAGCATCAGAAAACGCCAGGGCGCCATGCGCACCCCCTTCAGCAGGTCCGGCGGACGCTGGCCGCGCCAGCCCGCGAACACGGTCACCGCCAGACAGACGGCCAGAAGGATCAGGGTGAGGGACAGGGACACCCGGCCCAACTGGCGTCCGCTGCCCCGACAGGCAAGTCCGAGGCTCGAATTCCTTGCCCGGGCGTTAATCTTTACGGGCGGTTAACCATGATTAAGCCACACACGGCCTGGGGACCGATGATTTCCACAGGAAGATCGGCCGCCCCCAACATCTTGGGGTTAACGTAAGATTTACACCCCGGATATGGGCGACTAGCGTGGCCTCTCGTAGGTCGGGGAGCGAATCGGTGAGCGCAGCTGCGCCTTGGAGCGTCAAGGGTATCGACCCCAAGGCACGCGAAGTCGCAAAGGACCTCGCGCGGCGCTCCGGCATGACGCTTGGCGAGTGGCTCAACACCATGATCATGGACGATGAGGACGAGGGCGTCGTGCCCCTGTCGCGTCGTCCCCACGCCGCGGATTCCTTTGAACGTCGCAACCGCTCGCGCCGCCTCGACGACGCCTATGACCGCGAGCCGTCCTATGGCCGCGAGGCGAGCTACGGCGGCGGTTCCGACGAAACCCTGCAGCGGCTGGCCGCCTCGGTCGACGCCATCGCCGCCCGCCTCGAAGCTGCCGAGCGCCGCTCGACCGTGGCCATCCAGGGCGTGGATCAGGCCGTCGCCGGACTGGTCCAGCGTCTGGACGGCGCCGACAAGGACACACGCAGCTACGGCCGCCGCATCGACGACATCTCCGAAGAGCTGAAGGAAGGCCATCGCCGCCTGCGCCGCTTCGAGCAGGAGGTCGGCCCCGACACCAAGGCGAGCTTCGGCAAGGTCGAGACCGGCATCGGCGCCATCGCCTCGCGCCTCTACGACATCGAGGAGCGTCAGCGCACCAGCCTGAACGAGCTGCGCCAGCGCATGGACGCGGCCGAAAAGACCGTCACGGCCCTGCCGAATGGTCAGGGCGCGGGAACCGAGGCCATGGCCCTGGTCAGCGCCCGTCTGGACAGCGCCCAGGCCCGCACCACCGAGGCCCTGCGCGGGCTCGAGCGCTCCTTCGCCGGCCTCGACCAGCGTCTGCGCGCCGCCGAGGGGCGGGTCGAGCCCGAGGGCTCGCGCGAGGCCGCCCGCTTCGAGAAACTGGCCGAAACCCTCGCCCGCCAAGTCGACGCCAACCGCGCCGAAATGATGCAGCGGCTGGACACGGCCGAACGCGAAGGCCGGATGGATCGCATCGAGCGCGCCATGGCCGCCATCGGCGAGCAGGCCCGCGCCGCAGAGCAGCGCTCGGCCCAGGGCATCGACGCCATGGGCCGCGAGGTTCTGCGCATCGCCCAGAACCTCAACGGCCGGATGCAGACGGCGGACGCCCGCGCCGTGGCCCTGGACGCCGCCATCCAGCGCGTCGAGTCGGGCGTGTCCGACAAGATCGCCCGCGCCGGCCAGGCCATCGCCGCGGATCTGAACACCAGCCTCGGCGACAAGCTGGATCGCGACATGGGCCGCTACGCCCAGGCCGTCGAGCACCGGCTGAACCGCACCGACGACCAGCATGCCCTGGCGCTGGAAAAGCTGGGCGGCGAGATCACCCGCATCTCTGACCGTCTGGCCGACCGCATCGCCCAGTCCGAGCGCAAGTCGGCCCAGGCCCTGGAAGACATCGGCCGCCGCCTGGCCGACAGCTCGGCCCGGATCGAACAGACTTACGACCGCGCCTCGGGCGAGCTGGCCGAACGGATGCGCCTGTCCGAGGAGCGCACGGCCCGTCTGCTGGACGAGGCCCGCGAGCGGATCGAGACCCGCGTCGACCGCACCGATCGCCCCGCATCCGCGCTCGGCCGGACCTTCGACATCCCCGAGCAGGTCGAGGCGGCCCGTGCGCCCGAGCCGACCCCCGAACCCGTTCTCAGCCGCGCCTCCGACCTGAGCCAGCCCGACTGGCGCGCCGCCGCCTTCCCCGACGAAGACTTCGGCGCGGCGCCCGACGACATCTGGTCGACCGATCCCCTGATCTCCGAGGCTTTGGCCTCCGGCGAACGCGCGCCCGCCCCCTTCCCCGGCCGCTTCGGCGAGCCCGAGCCGGTCGCCGAGACCGTCTTCGATCCGGCCCGCGCGGTCGCCGAGATCCTGGCCTCGCCGCGCCTGGCCCAACCCACCGCGCCCGAGCCGGCGATCGAGCCGGAACTGTCGACCCCGGTCTTCGCCCAACCCGCCCATGCGCCCGCCGCGCCCGTCTCCGTGCCCGAGCCCTTCGCCGCCCCGGCCTTTGCGGAACAGGCCTACCCCGAGCAGACCTTCGGCGGCTTCGGCGGCGCCGATGTCGAGGACGCGCTGGAGGCGACCGCGGCCGTCGCACCGGACGCCTTCCCTGACGAGGCTCCGGCGACCCATTCCGCTTTCGGCGCCCCGGCCTTCGAGCCCGAGCCCGCCTTCGCACCGCAGGCCCCCGCCGCCCCGACGGGCTTCGGAGCCTCGCCGAACTTCGACGCCGGCCCGGACGAGTTCTCGGCCGAGACCGAGTTCGTCGACCCCCGCGCGATGCGCGCCGGACTGGCCGCCGGCGCCGCGGGCGCCCGTTCCGCCTCGACCCGCAACGCCATCGACGCCGCCCGCGCGGCCATGACCGTGGCCCCCGAGGCCGCCGAGGAGCCCCGTTCGGGCTTCGGCCTGAAGCGCGGCGGCAAGTCGCGCCTGCAGGAGCGGCTGGACAAGCAGGCGAAGAGCGGCTCGACCATCCGCAAGGGCCTGCTGGCCTCGGTGACCGGCATGGCGCTCGTCGGCGCCCTCTACACGACCAACCGTCTGGCCGGCGGTCAGGGCTTCGAGCTGCCGGGCATGGACGGGGTGCGTCAGGCTTTGGGTCTGGCTCCGGTCGCCGCCGCCGAGGAAGAGGCCGCCCCCCTGGCCGCCGTCGCCCTGACCTCGGGCGATGCGACACCGATCGATGCGGCCCCCCTGCCCTCAGGCGAGGCCCAGGCCCTTTACGACAAGGCTGTCGAGGAGCTGGACGGCGGCAAGGCGGAAGGCCTCGCCACCCTGACCCGGGCGGCCAACATGGGCCTGCCCGCCGCCCAGATGAAGCTGGTCGGCATCTACGAAAACGGCGAGAACGGCGTCGCCGCCAACCGGACCGAGGCCCGGCTCTGGGCTCGCCGCGCGGCCAACGGCGGCGATCCCCTCGGGATGCGGGCCTACAGCCTTTATCTTTTCGACGGGATCGGCGGCGCCGAGAACCGTCCCGAGGCCCTCGACTGGTTCGTCAAGGCCGCCGACCGCGGCGATGTCGCCAGCCAGTTCAACGCGGCCAGGATCTACGAAAACGGCACCCAGGGTGTCGCCGTCAATCCGACCGAGGCCTACAAATGGTACCTGATCGCGGCGCGCGGCGGCGACCAGGAGTCCCGTGCCGCCGCGGATCGCCTGGGGCCGACGCTGTCGGCGACCGCGCGCGCATCGGCCCGCAGCGCCGCCCTGGCCTTCCAGAACGGTTCGACCGGCTGACGACGGCCTCGTCCGCTCGCCGGCCTGTCTTGCCCCAATGAGGCGCAGCGGGTGGTGAAGCCGCCGCCCGGGCGCTAGACCCTTCTCCAGTGCCTTCCGGCGCTTTCATTGTCCGTCAGCCGAAGGCGCGTCCTTTGGATATCTATTTGCCGATCGCCGAGGTTTCGGTGAACTGGCCGATCCTGGTGCTGCTGGGGACGGCGGTCGGAGTCGTGTCCGGCCTGTTCGGCGTGGGCGGCGGCTTCCTGATGGCGCCGATCCTGATCTTCCTCGGCATTCCCCCGACCGTGGCGGTGGCCAGCCAGGCCAGCCACGTTGTGGCCTCCTCGACCTCGGGCGTGATCCGCTACTCGGGCCAGAAGGCGGTTGACTTCAAGCTGGGCGGCATCATGGCCGCAGGCGGGGCGATCGGGGCCCTCGCGGGGGTCGAACTGTTCCGCTACCTGCGCCTGCTGGGACAGGCCGACCTCGTCGTCGCCCTGTCCTATCTGATGTTCCTGGGCGCCATCGGCACCCTGATGCTGAACGAGAGCCTGACCGAGATCATCCGCCGGCGACGCGGCGAGACAGCCCCGCACAAGGACCGGCGTCGCCCCCTGTTCCTGTACGGCCTGCCGTTCCGCATGCGTTTCCCCAAGTCGGGCCTCTACATCAGCGCCATTCCGCCGCTGGCGCTCGGCATCTTCGCGGGGATCCTGTCGGCGATCATGGGGGTGGGCGGCGGCTTCGTGCTGGTGCCGGCCATGCTCTATGTGCTGCGCATGAGGGCCGGGGCGGTGGTCGGGACCAGCCTGTTCCAGATCATCATCACCACGGCCATCACAACCATCCTCCAGGCCGGGCGCAACCAGACGGTGGACATCGTCCTGTCGACCATCCTGCTGCTCGGCGGCGTCGTCGGGGCCCAGTTGGGGGCGCGTTTCGCCAGCCGCTTCCGCGCCGACACCCTGCGCGCCCTGCTCGGGCTGATCGTGCTGGGCGTCGGGGTCTATATGGGGTTGGAGCTGTTCGTGCAGCCGCATGACATCTTCATGCTGGCTCCCGGGATCGCCGACAAATGATCAGCGCGCCCCCGCCCCCGCCTCCTCCAGCCCTCTCGGCGCCTCTGGTCCCCGATGCGCCTGTGGTTCCGCCGTCGGAACAGTCGGCCGCGACCGAGGGCGGGCTGCGCGTCGCCGCCGCCCTGACCGACGCCCGCATCCGGGTCGATTCCAGCTTCCGCGGGGCCTCCATCGTGCTCTACGGCGCGGTCTTCAATCCCTCGAACACCCCGACCGACGTGGTGGTGGTCATGCGCGGTCCGGAGACCCCGATCCGACTGGTGAAAAAGACGCGCAACATGGGCGTCTGGTTGAACAGCCGGCCGGTGCTGTTCGAGGGCGCGCCCGGCTTCTACATGACCGCATCGACCCGGCCGCTGAGCGACATCGCCGACTTCGGCCAGCTGCGCCGGCTGGGCGTCGGCGTCGACCACCTGAGGATCGGGGCGCCGGACGAGCAGCATACGGTCACCCGCTACGGGGTGCGCGACGTGGTCGTGTCTCGCCTCGGCGACGACTATCTCGACTGGCGCCGCGCCGTGATCCGGCTGAAGGAACAGGCGGCTCTCTACGACACCGATCCGGAGGGTGTCCGCTTCGTCGACAAGGGTCTGTTCCGCGCCGAGGTCAATCTGCCGGCGACGGCCCCGACGGGCGAGTACCACGCCGACGTCTGGCTGTTTCAGGACGGGGCGCCGCAGTCGGTGTCCAACCTGACCCTGACCGTCGAGAAGGTCGGGTTCGAGCGCGACGTCTATGAGTTCGCCCACCGCAGCCCATGGCTGTACGGCGTGCTGTCGGTCCTGCTGGCGGCGGCGACCGGATACGGCGCCTCGAGGCTGTTCCGCCGGAACTAGCCGTCAGTTCGCCTTCGCCAGTCGCACCAGCTTGCCGTCGGTCTCGTCGGTGATGGCCCAGACGGCGCCGTCGGGGCCGACCGCCACGTCGCGGATGCGCTCGCCCAGATCGGTCAGCAGACGCTCCTCGCCGACGACGCGATCGTTCTGCAGCACCAGCCGGACGATGTGCTTCTCCTTCAGGCCCGCGACCAGCAGATTGCCGCGCCAGCCCGGGAACATGGCGCCCTCATAGAAGGTCGCGCCGCCGGGCGCGATGACCGGGTCCCAGTAGTAGACCGGCTGCTCCAGCCCCTCGCGGGCGGTGACGCCGCCGTTGATCGGGCCGCCCGCATATTCGACGCCATAGGCGACGATCGGCCAGCCGTAGTTGACCCCGGCGCGGTCGTGGTTGACCTCGTCGCCGCCGCGGGTGCCGTGCTCGATGGTCCAGACCTGACCGTCGGGGGTAATGGCCACGCCCTGGACGTTGCGGTGACCCAGGCTCCAGATCTCGGGCCGGGCCCCGGCGGTGTGGACGAAGGGATTGTCGGCCGGGACCGAGCCGTCGGTGTTGATGCGGATCACCTTGCCCATGTGGGAACCGAGGTCCTGGGCCTGTGGGCGCATCGGGGCGTCGGAGCGCTCGCCCAGCGTCAGGAACAGCTTGCCGTCGGGGGCGAAGGCCAGGGCGCCGCCGAAATGCTTGTTGCCCTCATAGGTCGGCAGGGCGCGGAAGATTACCTGGACGTTCTCCACCTTCGTCCCGTCATCGGACAGGCGGCCGCGGGCGACCGAGGTGGCGTTGCCGCCCTCACGAGGTTCGGCATAGGCCCAGTAGATCAGCCGGTCGCTCGCGAAGGTCGGGCCGACGGCGACGTCGAGCAGACCGCCCTGACCCACGGCCGCGACGGCGGGCAGACCCGCGATAGGTTCGCTCTTCTGACCCTCGGCGGTGATGATGCGCAGCCGGCCCGGCCGTTCGGTCACCAGCCAGCGGCCGTCGGGCAGGAGGGCGAGGCCCCAGGGGTGCTCCAGCCCCGCCGCGACCACGGTGTGGGCCAGCGTCGCCTGGGTAGTCACGCCCGGGGCCCGGGTCTGGCCGGCGAAGGCCGGCGTCTGGCCCTGACCGTTGGCGGGCCGGGTCTCGACCTGGGCGCCCGCCGCCGCCCCCGACGCGCCATCGTTCTCGCCCCGCGCCCCGCAGGCCGCGGCGAGGACCATCAGGGAGGCGCTGGAGGCGAGGACGAGGGTGCGCATCGGGAAACTCTTTCAGGCGAGGGAATCAGAACTGCAGGCGGGAAAACGGAGGCCGGACTTGACCGTTCCAGCCCGGCCCGGGCCTGTCGCTGCGACCGATCGTCCGCTTGCAATTCGCAGACCGGGAACAGGCTTTTTGCGAAGCGACTTGAACCGCCGCCCTGCCGTCTATATAGGCACGCCTCTTCCCGCGCGCGGCCGTCAGGCTCCGCCGGGCGACCGATAGCGTGGCTGGGTAGCTCAGCTGGTTAGAGCGGTGGATTCATAACCCACAGGTCGGCGGTTCGAGCCCGCCTCCAGCCACCATCGGTCCCCCTTCGCGAAAGCCGATCGCAACCCGCGTTCGTCGCCTGCGTTTCTCCAGCCAAGGTTCACCTCAGCCGGAGATTTTCCATGTCTGTTCGTATTCCCACCGCCCTGATCGCCGTCGTCGCTGTCGCCCTGGGCGCCGCCGCCTGCACGAGGACGGAAACCACCGAGGCCAAGCAGGACGCCGCCGTCGTCGGCGACCAGACCAAGGACGCCGCCGCCCAGGCCGGCGAAGTGGTCGAGAGCGGCGCCATGAAGGCCGCCCAGGCTGTCGAGAAGGGCGCCGGCAAGGTCGCCGACCATCTGGAAGCCAATCAGGCCGAGGCCGCCGCCGAGGGCAAGCCCGGCGCCGTCAACCCGTCGACCGACCAGCGCGTTCCGGCTCCAGCGGAGCACTGAGTCCGATCTCTTACGGCTGGTCTCTGCCTTGCCAAAGATCAGCCGTGGGCGCCTCAGGCCTCGCTGACGCGAAAGACGCCTAGGCGTCTCCACGGATGTTGAGACGGTCGCCGTCCTTGATCACCAGGGCCAGGGGACCGTGAGTTCGGATGTGCGTCAGCGCCATTCGCCGGCATCGTCTGTCCGAATTGATCTGCCGTTCGACCCAGCGTCGCCACTCGGGTTTCGACAGAGCGAGGCGTTCGGCTTCGAAAAGGTCGACATCATACGTCTGACGAAGCGTCTTGATGAGCGTGACCCACCGGTCCCGATCTTCCGTTTTCAACGGGTTTTCCACCAAACGCTCGCTCGTCTACCCCTCCGCCAGCACCGCGTCGATCAGGGCGCGGGCTTCGGGGCTGTTCCAGTCGGCCTCGCCGGCGAAGGTGGCGCGGATGCGGCCTTGACGGTCCAGCAGGATGGTCTGGGGCATCTTGCCCTTGCCGGGGAACTCGAACGGCAGCTGGAATTTCGGGTCGCTGTAGAGCGGCAGGGGTTCGTGGACGCCGATGAAGCTTTTCGCGTCCGCGACCTTGTCGGGTTCGACGTCGACATTGATAGGCAGGACGACGAGGTCCTTGCCCTCATACGTCTTCGCGGCGGCGGCCAGGGTCGGCATCTCGGTGCGGCAGGGCACGCACCACATGGCCCAGAGGTTGACCAGCACCACCTTGCCCCGGAAGGCGGCGAAGCGAACGTCGGCGCCCTCGGCGGTCTTGAACACATAGTCGGGCGCCACCGGAGTGGCGGCGGGCGTCTCGAGCGTCGCCAGCGAGCCGGTCGCGAAGCGGGCCAGCGCGCTTTTCGGCGCCTCGGCGGGTGCAGAACCTTTGGCGACGGCGTCAGGCTTGGCGTATAGGAACGCGCCGCCGCCGATCGCTCCGATCAGCAGCACCCCCGCAATGACCCCGATCGCCGTCTTCGAGCCGCTCATGACCGACGTTTCCACCCCCGAAGAAAAGACCAAAGCGGATCAAAAGCCCGCAGGTCAAGACATGTGGGGCGGCCGCTTCTCGTCGAAGCCCGCCGACATCATGCAGGCGATCAACGTCTCGATCGGCGTGGACCAGCGTTTGTGGGCCCAGGATCTGGCCGGATCGCGCGCCCATTGCCGCATGCTGATCAAACAGGGGATCATCGGCGCGGCCGACGGCGAGGCCATTCTGGGCGGGCTGGAGACGATCGAGGGCGAGATCCGCGACGGCTCCTTCCCGTTCCGCGACAGCTTCGAGGACATCCACATGAATGTGGAGGCGCGGCTGTCGGAACTGATCGGCGAGCCCTCGGGCCGACTGCACACGGCGCGCAGCCGCAATGACCAGGTCGCCACCGACTTCCGCCTGTGGGTCCGCGACGCCTGCGACCGCACCGGCCATCAGCTGGCCGCCCTGCAGAAGGCCCTGCTGGCCCGGGCCGAACAGCATGCGGGCGATCTGATGCCCGGCTTCACCCATCTGCAGACCGCCCAGCCGGTGACCCTGGGCCATCACCTGATGGCCTATGTCGAGATGTTCGGGCGCGACGCCGGACGCTTCGCCGACGCCCGCAAGCGGATGAACGAGAACCCGCTGGGCGCCGCCGCGCTCGCCGGTTCGCCCTTCCCCATCGACCGCCATGCCACGGCGGCCGATCTCGGCTTCGACCGGCCGATGGCCAATTCTCTGGACGCCGTCTCGGATCGCGACTTCGCGCTGGAGAGCTTGGCCGCCGCCTCGATCACCGCGGGCCATCTGTCGCGCCTCGCCGAGGAGATCGTGGTGTGGATGACGCCGATGTTCGGCTTTGCCGCCCTGCCCGACGATCTGACCACCGGTTCGTCGATCATGCCGCAGAAGCGCAATCCGGACGCCGCCGAACTGGTGCGGGCCAAGACCGGGCGCATCCTCGGATCGTTCGTCGCCCTGTCGACCGTGATGAAGGGCCTGCCGCTGGCCTATTCCAAGGACATGCAGGAGGACAAGCCGCCGGTGTTCGAGGCTTTCGACGCCCTCGATCTGGCCCTGACCGCCATGACGGCCATGGTCGCGGCCCTGATTCCGAACACGGAGCGTATGGCGGCGGCGGCCGGCGCCGGCTTCTCCACCGCCACCGATCTGGCCGACTGGCTGGTGCGCGAGCTGAACCTGCCCTTCCGCAAGGCCCACCATGTGACGGGCGCGGCGGTAAAGATGGCCGAGGCGAAGGGCGTGGGCCTGGCGCAACTGTCGCAAGCGGAATTGCAATCGCTTGAAGCCGGGATCACCGAAGCCATTTACAAGGTGCTCTCTCCCGAGGCCTCCTGCGCCAGCCGCCAGAGCTTCGGAGGAACCGCCCCCGAGCAGGTCCGCGCCCGCATCGCCGATTGGAAGTCGCGTCTATGAAAAAGCTGATTGTTCTCGGCGTTCTCGCTGTTCTGGCCGCATCGGCCGCCGCCTGTGGGCGAATGGCCGATCTGGAGGCGCCGAAGCCCCGCGAGACCGAGCGCGCGCCGCGCGACGCCTGGGCGCCGCATCTGCCCGATCCCGCCACGGTCAACCGGCCGTCCAGCCAGGTGCCGATCGACGGCGGCCCCTCCAATCCCCTCGGCGCTCCCGCCGCGGGACGCGATCCCCAGTAGAGACCTCTTGCATCATTTCGACCTCAAGGACGGCGCCCTGCAAGCCGAGGGCGTGTCTCTGGAAGCCCTGGCCGAAACGGTCGGGACGCCCGCCTATGTCTATTCCACCGCCACGCTGACGCGGCACTACGGCGTGCTGCGCGAGGCGGCGGATGCGCACAAGTCGGCGCTGGGTGGTCCAGAGGGGGGCGACGCCCTGATCGCCTATGCGGTCAAGGCCAACTCAAACCTGTCGGTGCTGGCGACCCTGGCCCGGCTGGGCTGCGGCGCGGACACCGTCTCCGAGGGCGAGATCCGCCGGGCGCTCGCCGCGGGCGTGCCGGCGGGCAAGATCATCTTCTCCGGCGTCGGCAAGACCGACGGCGAACTGGCCTTCGCCATCGAGGCGGGTGTGCGCCAGATCAATGTCGAGAGCCCGGCCGAGCTGGACCGGCTCATTCCGATCGCGGCGCGTCTGGGCAAGGTCCCGGAGATCGCCATCCGGGTGAACCCCAAGATCGGCGCCGGCGGCCACGCCAAGATCACCACCGGCGGCGAGGGCGACAAGTTCGGCATCCCGGCGGACGAGGCCATGGACCTCTATGTCCGTGCCGCCGCTTCGCCCCATGTGACGCCCGTGGGTCTGGCCTGCCATATCGGCAGCCAGATCACCGACCTGACCCCGCTCGAAGCCGCCTTCCGCCTGCTGCGGTCGATGGCCGAGGAGCTCCGCGCCAAGGGCCAGACCGTAACCCGGCTCGACCTCGGCGGCGGCCTGGGCGTGCCCTACGTCGGTGGAGCCCCGACCGCGTCCCCGGCCGACTATGTGGCCATGGCGGCCCGGGTGCTGGACGGCCTCGGCGTCGAGGCGGCGTTCGAGCCAGGCCGACTGCTGGCGGCCAATGCGGGCGTCCTGCTGAGCCGGGTGATCCAGATCACCGAACGGGCGGATGGACGCCGGTTCCTGGTGCTCGACGCGGCCATGAACGACCTGATCCGCCCGGCCATGTACGACAGCTTCCATGAGATCAAGGCGGTGCGCCCGCGTGAGGCCGGCGGCGACAACACCCCCACCGCCTATGATGTGGTGGGTCCGATCTGCGAGACCGGCGACACCTTCGCCCGCGGCCGCGACCTGCCGCCGCTGCAGGCGGGCGATCTGGTCGTCTTCACCGGCGCCGGAGCCTACGGCGCGGTGATGTCGAGCGAGTACAACACCCGGCCCCTGGTCCCCGAGGTGCTGGTCGACGGCGACCGTTATGCCGTCATCCGCCCGCGTCCGACCTATGAGGAGATGCTGGCCCGCGAACCGATGGCGGATTGGCTTTAGAAAGGGACCAGGGAAAAGGGATTAGGGACTAGTTTGGTTGGCCGACCTACCCGTCTGAATCTCGACCTGGTCCCTAGTCCCTGGTCCCTTCCACATCAATCCAGCGCGCAGATGTCGGGCAGGCCGCGCAGGGCGCCGGCGTTGTCGAGGCCGTAGCCGACGAGGAAGCGGTTGGGCGCGTGCCAGCCGACGAAGTTCGGCTCGGGCGCGTCGGGCAGGGGGAAGGGCTTGCGGGCGAAGACGCAGGTGAAGACCTCGGTCGCCCCCTTCTCCCTGGCGATCCGCACCGCCTCGGCCAGCGACAGGCCGGTGTCGAAGACGTCATCCAGGATCAGGACCTTGCGGCCCTCCAGCGAGCGCTGGAAGTTCGCATAGGTGTCGATGCGGCCCCGGCTGGTCTTTTCATCGCCGTAGGAGGCGAGCCACAGGGCGTCGAAGCGGACGTGGCGGCCGATGCGCGACAGGGCCCGGGTCAGGTCGGCGGCGAACCACAGCCCCCCGGTCAGCAACACCGCCGCGACGGTCTCGTCGTCGATGACGGGCGCGATCTCTTCGGCGAGACGCGCGACCACCTGGGCGATCTCGGCCTCGGACAGCAGGATTTCGGGTTTGGCGGGCGTCGGGGAGGAAGGGTCAGCCATGATGCGAAGCGGATACCGCCCCGCCATGGCCCTTGTCCACAGGCGCACTGCTCACCGGATGGGCGTCGACCGGCGGCAGGGCCGGGCTGGAGGCGCCGTGATCGATCGTCGTGCGCAGGCCGCTATGGGCCGCGTCGCCCGTCAGGGGGGCGGGTCCGTGGCCGGCGGCGGTCGCCGCCTCGCCCTGAGGGGCCGGAGCGTGGTCGTCGCCGTGAGCCGCCTCGGTCGCCGCCGGCGCAGCGTGGTCATCGCCGTGAGCCGGGGCGCCGTGAGCCGGAGCCGCATGTTCATCCTCGCCGTGGGCGGCCTTCGCGGCCTTGCCCTTGGGCTGGGCGACGAAATCGACGCCGACGCCGGCGCCGCGCGCGCCCGGATCAGGAATGACGACGGCGAAGCCCTGGACCCCGCCCGGCAGGACCGGGGCGGCGTCGATCTCGACGATGGCATGGCCGATCTCGGCGCCGTGGGCGTCCAGCAGGGCGACGCGGACCGGCGGGGCCACGACCTCCTTGTCGCGCACGTTCCTCAGGGCGCCGGAGACCACGACCTTGTTCGGATCATTGGGCAGGGCCTTGGCGCCGACGGCCTCGAACTGCAGGCCGACGGGGTTCACGGGCGAGCCGACCATGGCGTAAGCGGCGGCGGCGCGGGGATAGAGTTCGACGACCTCGACCCGGAACAGCCAGGCGGCGCCCAGGATGGCGACGAAGACGCTGGCCAGACCCGCCCAGACGGCGCCGTGGGTGGCGGCGCGGCGGACGCGGCGCTGTTCCTCCGCGCGGGCCCGGAAGGCCTTGGGCAGCTCGGGCGCCGGGGTGTCGGCGAGGCTCTCGGGCGCCTCCTCCCGCTTGCCGAAGCCGGCAGCGGTTCCCCCTGCCGATCCATTGGCGACCATGTCGACCAGAGCGGCCTCGGGCGGGGCGGTCAGCTCAAGCGGTTCGTCGGCCAGGGAGGCGTGCCAGACATGGGCGCAGGTCTTGCAACGGACCTTGCGGCCATTGGGCCCGATGGCCTCGTCAGGCGTGAAATAGCTGGTGGCGCAGGACGGACAGGTCAGTATCATATGGTCTGACTGCGGGGCGCGATCCGCCCCCTCCCGTCGAGGCGCGCGCGCCCCGGTCCCAAAGAAAATCGATGCCTGCTCCGTCCCGCCGCGCCGCCGCTGCCGAATCCGCGCCCGAAACCGTCCGCCTGAGCGGCGTGGGTTTCGGCTATGCCGATTCGCCCGAGGTGCTTCGGGACGTTAACCTCATTCTGCCGCGTGGCTCTTTCCACTTCCTTACCGGGCCGTCGGGAGCCGGGAAGTCGTCGCTGCTGCGGCTTCTGACCCTCGCCGAGCGCCCGACCGAGGGCCGGATCGGTCTGTTCGGGCAGGACGTCACCGACATCAGCCGCTCGGCGGCCCCGGCCCTGAGGCGGCGGATGGGCGTGGTCTTCCAGGACTTCCGCCTGCTGGACCATCTGGACCTGTTCGAGAACGCGGCCCTGCCGCTGCGGCTGGCCAGCCGCAAGCGCGCCGAATACGCCCCCGACGTGGAGGAGATGCTGCGCTGGGTCGGGCTGGGCGGGCGCATGGACGCCCGGCCGCCGTCCCTGTCGGGCGGGGAGAAGCAGAGGCTGGCCATCGCCCGGGCGGTGATGACCAAACCCGAGCTGATCATCGCCGACGAGCCGACGGGCAGCGTCGACAAGGCCATGGCCGACAAGCTGCTGAACCTGTTCCAGACGCTGAACAAACTGGGCGCCACGGTGCTGATCGCCAGCCACGACGAGGCCCTGGCCGAGCAGTCGGGCGCGCGCCGGCTGCGGCTGGATCGCGGCCGCCTGACGGGGGGCGTCTAGATGAAGGCCAGCTTCCCCGGTCGGTCGCCCGGCCTGTTGCCCCGTGATGCGGCGGGCGAGACCTGGCTGGCGGCGGTGATCGCCGTCCTGTGCTTCATCGCCTGTCTGGCCTGTGTGGGGGCGGTCGCCGCCGACCGCGCCGCCCATGGCTGGGCGGGTCAGCTGCGCGCCGAGGCGACGGTGCAGGTGCGCCCGCGCGTCGGCGAGACGGGTCTGGCCGCCGCCGGCCGCGCCGCCGAGACCCTGTCCAGCGTGCCGGGCGTGTCCGAGGCCGCCGTCATGGACCGCAAGACCGCCGAGGATCTGCTGCGGCCCTGGCTGGGCGAGGCCGTCCTGCCGGACCTGCCTCTGCCCTTCCTCGTCACCGTGCGACTGGATCCGAAGGCGCCCGCCAGTTCCGTGGTGCTGAGCCGGGCCCTGGCCGAGGCCGGTCTGGACGCCAGCGTCGACGATCACGCCCTGTGGCGCGGCGAGGTCGAGCGGTCGGCCGGTCTGATCACCGCCCTCAGTCTCGCGGGCTTCCTCCTGATCGCCTGCGCGGCGGCGGCGGCCATCGTCTACGCCACGCGGGCGGGACTTCAGGCCCAGCGCGGCGTGATCGAGACCTTGAGCCTGTCGGGCGCCACCGAGGGCTATATCGCCGGCCTGTTCCAGACCCGGTTCGGACTGCTGGCCGCGGGCGCGGGGGCCAGCGGGGCGGTCGCGGCGGCCCTGTTGATCGCGGCGCTTCGCGCGCTCGGCGGCCCTGGCGGACTGACGACCGCCCTCCCCATGGCCTGGGGCGACATCCTGCTGCTCTCGCCATGTCCGCTGCTGGCGGGTACGGTGGCGCTTGTCGCGGCCAGAATCGCGGCCCAAACGACCCTTGCCCGAGGCGCCCTTGGCGGACGCCGTTCACGACGATAGGAGGTTCAGATGAAGTTTCTGACGCTTATCGGCGTTGTCGCCCTGCTGTGGCTGGTCGGACTGTTTGTCTTCGCCGACCGGGTGCGGGGACTGACCCCGGCCCCCGAGCCCGAGCGCGCCGACGCCATCGTGGCCCTGACCGGTCCCTCGGCCGAGCGGGTGAACGCGGCCATCCGCCTGCTGGAACATGACAAGGGCGACCGGGTGCTGATCTCGGGCGTCAATCCGGAGGTCCGGCGTCAGGAGCTGCGCGCCCTCACCCCCGGCTCGGACAAGCTGTTCAACTGCTGCGTCGACCTGGGCTTCGAGGCCGAGAACACCGTGGGCAACGCCCAGGAAATCGCCGCCTGGGCCAAATCCCACGACTACAAGACCCTGATCGTGGTGACCTCGGATTATCACATGCCCCGCTCGCTGGTGCTGATCCACAGCGTGGCGCCGGGCATCAAGCTGACCCCCTATGCGGTCGAGACGCCGTCGCTGGACAATTCCCGCTGGTGGAAGGCCGCCGTCACGGCGCGGCGGATGACGCTGGAATATATGAAATACCTCGCCGTTCTGGGCCGCGAGGGCCTGCATCGCCTGACGGGCAAGCATCCCGAGCGGGATCCGGTCTTCCCGGGTTCGACCGCGACGTCCGAAGCCTCTCCGGAGAAGGCCGGTTGATTACCCTGCGTTCGCTGCTGTTCACCCTGTGGCTCTATCTGTCGATGCCGCTCTTCGCGGTCGGCCTGTCCCCCGCCCTGCTGATGCCCGTGCCGGTGGCGCTGAAGGTCGTTCGCGCCTGGGCAAAATTCGTGCTGTTCGGCCTGCGCCACATCGCGGGCGTGCGGGTCGAGGTGCGCGGGCTGGAGCATCGGCCCAAGGGCGCCGCCCTCGTCGCCTCCAAGCATCAGGGCATGCTGGACGTCGTGGCCCTGCTGGCCATTCTGCCCGAGCCCTGTTTCGTGCTGAAGAAGGAGCTGATGCCCCTGCCCTTCTTCGGCTGGTTCGCCTGGAAGACGAAGATGATCGCCGTCGACCGCGCAGGTCACGCCACGGCCCTGCGCGACATGACGCGCCAAGCCAAGGCCCGGCTGGCCGAGGGCCGCCAGATCATCATCTTCCCCGAAGGCACCCGCACGGCGCCCGGCGAACCCGGCCAGTACAAGCCCGGCGTCGCGGCCATCTATCGCGATCTGGAAGCGACCTGCGCCCTGGTGGCGACCAACTCGGGCGAGCACTGGCCGGCGCACGGCTTCAAACGCATCCCCGGCAAGGTGGTGTTCGAATTCCTGCCGCCCGCCCCGGCCGGCCTGAAGCGCGGGGCCTTCATGACCCTGATCGAAAGCCGCATCGAACCGGCGTCACAGGCCCTGCTCGAACGGCTGCGCTGACGCAGGCGACCGGAACAGAGGACACCCCTCTCGTCTCGATCACACCTTCGCGCTCAAGCAGCCGGCGACCGCGTCGCCGGCGTTAGCGCACTAGGATGCCGCGAACTCGCTCAAGGCGTCGATGACGGCGCGGTTCTGGTCTTCCGTGCCGACGGTGATGCGGAGCGCATTGGGCAGGCCGTAGCCGCCGACGGGGCGGACGATGATGCCCTTCGAATTCAGCCAGTCGTTGGCCGCAGCGGCGGTGTGCTTCTCGCCGTCGAACATGACGAGGACGAAGTTCCCGGCCGAGGGCAGGACGTCGAAGCCGAAGCCCCGGATCGACTGGGTCAGGCGCGGGCGCCAGGTCTGGACCAGATCGCGCGAGGCCTGCTGGTGGGCCTCGTCGCCGAGGGCGGCCTCGGCGGCGGCGAGGCCGGCGACCGAGACGTTGAACGGCAGGCGGATGCGGTCGACGGCCTGCTCCACCGCCAGCGGGGCATAGCCGAAGCCGATGCGCAGGCCGCCGAGGCCGTGGATCTTGGAGAAGGTGCGGGTGACGACGACGTTGGGCGCGTCCTTCGCCAGCGGCAGGGCCGTCTCCCAGTCACTCTCGGTGACGAACTCGGCATAGGCCTCGTCGATGACCAGAAGGACGTTTTCGGGAAGCGCCGCGTGCAGGCGGCGGATTTCCTCGCCGGTGTTGTAGCTGCCGGTCGGGTTGGACGGGTTGGAGACGTAGACGATCTTCGTCCGCTCATCGACCTGTTCCAGCAGGGCGTCGACCTCGGCCTTGAAGCCGGGCTCCGGGGCCTGTTTGACGAAGGCCTCGCAGGCCTTGGCGCTGATCTGATAGGCGAGGAAGCCGTACTGGCCGCAGACGATATTGTCCCCGGCGGTCAGATAGGTCTGGTTGAGCAGGGCGAAGACCTCGTCCGAGCCGTTGCCGAAGATCAGCCGCTCGGGCTCCAGGCCGTGGTGCTCGGCGACGGCGGCGCGCAGCTTCGTGGCGCGGCCGTCGGGGTAGATGTGGATGGTCTTGATCGCCTCGGAATAGGCCTCGCGCGCCTTCTGCCCGGCGCCCAGGGCGTTCTCGTTGGACGACAGCTTCATCGGCTCGGCGACGCCGGCGATGGCCGACTTGCCGCCCACATAGGGGGCGATGTCGAGGATGCCGGGCTTGGGGGCGGGTCCGGTGTCAGTCATTCAGCAGTCTCAGAATACGGGTGCGGCGCCGATCACGCCCTTGAGGGAGCCGGGCGCATCGATCAGCCGCCCGTCCTCGGACTGCACATAGCCCGCCAGCATGAACAGCTTCAAGCCGCCCGCCGAAACAAGGCTTTGCGCAAGGAAGCCGGAGGCTGCGAGCGCATCGGCGATCTTCGCGTCCGGATCGCGGCTGTCGGTGATCCAGAAGGTGCGGTCCTCGCCGGTCGGGCCGGAGGTCTCGTTCGAGATCAGCACCGCGCGCGGACGGCCGTGACGGTCATCAGGCAGGGCGGCGACGATGCGCAGGTCGGGCCGCGCCAGAAGCTTGCCCCACCAGGGCCGCGGTCCGTCCAGATCAATCAAGGCCCGGGCGCCGCGTCCGGCCTCGACCAGGGCGGCCTCGGCGTCGGCGGAGCTTCGGACCGGCAGGCCGAAGCGGTCGGCGGCCAGCAGATGGGCGGTCGGACCGGCGGCGAAGAGGACCGGACCGACATCGGCGGCGATCCGACCCCAGACCGCCTTGATCAGGGCGGCCTGATCGACCGTGTCGGCATGGTCCAGAAGGCCGCGCAGAGCCAGGGCCTCGGCGTCGGGACCCGCGCGGCCGCCCGCTTCGAGCCGCATCTTCAGGGCCTCGGCGAGGGCGGCGTCGAGGGCCGCGGTTTCCCCATCAAGCTCAGGCTCGATCAACACGTCAGAACAGCTTCGGCGCCGGAGCGAGGGCGAAGGGGCCGAGGAAGGTGCGGCCGTTCTTGAACACCAGGGTCAGGTCGATGTTGTCGCCGGCCCCGCCCGCGACGGCAGTGGCGGCGGCCGCCCCCATGGCGCCGGCCTGATTGACCGCGCCGGAGTTGGAGCGCGCCAGACCGGCGATGGCCGGCAATGGCTTCTCGGCCTTGAGCGCCAGCTGGCCCTGCAGGCGACCATCGGGCTGGGCCGACAGCAGGTCGCTGGACAGGACGGCGCGGCTGTCGCCCGCCTGAAGCTCGCCGCGCACCCGGGTGAAGCGGCCGCCGCCCCGGGTCCAGGCGCCGAAGATGCCCGCGGCGTCAGCGCCCGACAGCTGGTCGGCGTGTTCGATGACGGTCTCGATCTGGGCGCTGAGCATGCCGTTGCGGGTCATGCCCTCGACCGGGCCGTGCGGACGCCCCTCGGCGTCGACGAGGCGGAACAGCATGTCGACGCTGGTCTCGACGCCCGGCGTCCCCGCCGGCGCCAGATGCGGCCGCAGATAGAGCTGGATCAATTTCGCGCGCGAGATCGGGAAGGGCTCGGCGCCGGGCAGGATGGTGAACTCGGGCTTCGCCAGTTCGATCGCCACATTCGGCCAGCGCTGGGTCAGGCCGTGGATGCTCATGCGGATGGCTTCGCCGCGCACGGCGACCTTGCCCTTGCCCGCCCGGGTGACGGTCAGGCCGTGCGGCGCGATCAGCACCCATTTGTCGGGGTTCCAGGCCGTGGCCTGGGCGACCAGCTGCGGTCCGGCGACCCCGTGCCCTGACGGCGCATCGAACGACACATGGTCGGCCTCAGCCCGAAGCCGGAACGGCCAGCCGCTCATGCTCAGCTTCGTATAGGTCACCTGCCATCCGGCGGCGCGCATCCCGTCGACCTGGGCCTCCAGCCGCGTCTTCACCTGATCGGCGAGGTAGAACCACCAGACGCTCCAGCCCGCCATCACGATCAGCAGCAGGATGAAGGGGCCGAACAGGCCGGCGCGGCTGTGCTTTTTCGGGGGTGCGGTGTCGCTCATGAGGTCCTGTTACAGCAGAGGCGTCGGGAAATGAACGCTTCACACGCCCGCTCGCCTCAGGCCTGATTGAGGATCAGAGCATGGATTTCGTCGCTCGACAGCACAGGGTCGGGCCGCGTCAGGCACTCCCATTCGACCTCTGGCATTCCGGCGAGACACGCCTTCAGTTCCCCCATGCGCGGAACGTCGCGACCTCGCGCCAGGGTCCAGGCATGGCGTTGGGCCTCGTTCCGACGCCCGGCCTTGAGCAGAACCTCCAACAAGACCCGATGAGCATCAAGCCGGCCCGGCGTCCGCCGCACCCCGGTCCTGGCGCAAGCGATCGCCTCCTCCCATCTCCCCCGGCCAGCCCAGGCGTGGGCGGCGAGGCCGAAGAACTGCCGCCGTTCACCGAAGAACTCTCCGGCTCGCGCCATCAGGGCGGAAAATCCGGCGTCATCCCCCGTCTGGACGCAGCGCTCGAATGCGCGCCGCCAGAACTCCGCAAACCCGGGCGACAAGGCCAGCAGCCGTTCCAGAGCCAGGGCTGCAAGCCCTCCATCCTGGTGAGCTGTCGCGGCCAGGGACAACACGTTCCAGGTCTGGGTGTCTTGCGGGAACAGCCGGCGCGCCCTGTCCGCATTCTCCATCACCCAGCCCCAATCCGACCGTTCCGCCCGCCCCAGAAACTCGGCATAGAACGGGTAGTCTCCGTCCCAATCGGCGCCGAAAGCCGTTTGCCGCGATCGCGGAACGGGGTGGCAGCTGGTGAAATTGATGCCTTCCCCACAGGCCAGCTGACGGGTGACTTCCCCGATGGCGACCGGATCGCATCCGGGAAGGCGAAGGGCGAAGTCGGACAGCATCGCCGCGTTAAGGCGCGCGCCGGGATGCAGGGCGCTGTGAAACAGCGGCTCGCGCCGCCCGACGGTCAGCATCATCCCGGCATAGTCCGTCTGGGCCCCGGACTGGCGCTGGCAGGCCCGAACTGCATCGACGTCCGCCTCGAACAGCGCCTCCGGCGACTGCTCGACCCCGTAGTGCCGCTGGAATTCCGCCGGACTCTGGGCGAAAAACTGGAGCTGCGGAAACCGGATCACGGCCTCCACATCGCCGTTCCACGGCCTGGCATGGTCCGGAGGCGCCAGGGCCACCTGTTCGCCGCTCACCACGGGTCTGCCGGCGTCGCGGGCTTCGCGGACCAGGGCCATCGCCTCGGCCTCATCTACAAAGACGCAGGCCTTGCCTCCCCAAGCCGGGATAAACCCCAGATCGCTGCCGACGACGCAGGCTTCAGCCAGACCGGAATGGCGTAGAACGGCCGCCAGGAAGTGGGCCTGACAGTTTCCTTCGACCAGAGCCAGAGGCCGCTGTTCGCCGCCGGGCATCTAGGCGCTCCCGGCCGCGAGGGAAGAGACCTCCTCGCCCAAGAACCCCTTCGTCAGCTCCACCGCCTCGACCAGCCCCATGCGCATGACCTCGGCGCCAGGGGGCAGGCTGGCGAACAGGCGGGTCGGGGTGGCGGCGTCGAGCATGACGAAGACCCCCTTGTCGTCGGCGCGACGGATCAGGCGGCCGAAGGCCTGGGCGATGCGGGCGCGGGCGAGGCTGTCGTCATAGCCGCGACCGGCGGCGCTCTCGCCCCCGAACTTCAGCCGCCGCGCCTTGTGCAGCAGGTCGGGCCGCGGCCAGGGCACGCGGTCGAAGGCGAGCAGACGAAGCGACCGGCCGGGCACGTCCACGCCATCCCGGACCGCATCGGTGCCCAGCAGACAGCTGTCCTGCTCGGCGCGGAAGATGTCGACCAGGGCGCCGACCTCCAGCGGATCGACGTGCTGGGCGTAGAGGGGATAGCCGGCCTTGGCCAGGTCCGGGCCCAGCCGCTCATAGACCGCCTTCAGACGCCGGATGGCGGTGAACAGGCCGAGCGACCCGCCGCCCGCCGCGAGGAAGAGTTCGCGCATCGCCGCCGCCGTCTGGCGCGGATCGTCCTTGGCCACGTCGGTGACGACGATGACCCGGCTGTTGGCCTCATAGTCGAAGGGACTCTCGACCTTCAGCGTGCGCGGCGGCTCGATCAGCCGGGCCGAGCCGGTGCGCATCCGGGCCATGTCGAACTGGTCGCCCCCCGCCGCCGCCGCGATGGGGTCGCTGAGCGTCGCACTGGTCACCAGCACGCCATGCGAGGGCAGGATGACGGCGGCCTCCAGCGGCACGGTCGGATCGATCCAGTGGCGGCGCAGGGCCACGTCGTGGATACGGCCGAAGGCGGTCTCGACCGACAGCCAGTCGACGAAGTCCGGATCCTGTTCGTCCCCGCCTTCCTGAAGGGCGGCCAGCATGGAGCGCCAGCCCGGCAGGGTCATGCGGGCCCGGCGGTCGAGACCCCGCAGCGCGCCCTCGATCCGCGCCCGGGCCGAGGGTTCGAGCTCGGCGGATTCCTCGTCGAGGATGTCTTCCAGATGCCGGGCCAGGGCCAACAGCGGCGCCTCCAGAGCGGCGATGGCCTGGGCGGCGCCGCGCGCGGTTTCCAGCAGGGGCTCGGTCGCCGGGCGAACGGCGCATTCGGTGCCGAACTCCGATGACGCCGAAGACGCGGCCTCCGACGTCCGGGCGCGAATCTGCTCCAGCGCCGCCATGAGGAATTGTTCGATCGGGCCGACGGGGTTCACCTCGCCCGAGGGCGGGGCGATGCGGCCCGAGATGCCCTCGCCCGGGAAGGCGGCGGCGGCGCGGATGGCGTCCTGCAGCGCCTTCCGCGCGGCGCTGTCGTCGCCGACCAGATCGCCGAGCCGCTGCTCCAGCCCGCGCCCCCGACGCCCCCGGCCTTCGGGACCACGGATCCAACGGCGCAGCTCGGCGGCCTCCTGACCCGAAAGGCAGGCGGAGAAGGCGCTGTCGGCCGCGTCGAACAGATGGTGGCCCTCGTCAAAGACGATGCGCTTCAGGGCGGCGGTCTCCCCGTCCTGCTTCAGGCCGCGCGCCGACCGGGCGCCGTCGAAGGCCGCCTGGGTCATGACCAGCGCATGGTTGGCGACGACGAGGTCGGCCTTGCGGCTGGCGCGGATGGTCTTTTCGACGAAACAGGTGCGGTAGTGGGGGCAGGCCGCATGGACGCATTCGCCGCGCCGGTCGACGAGGTTGGCGGCCGAGGCCTGATTACTCTGGGGCGTGGCGAACAGGCCGGGCAGCCAGCCGGGGAAGTCCCCGCCGGTCATATCGCCGTCGCGGGTGTGCAGCGCCCAGCGGCTGGTCAGGGCGAGACCGATCAGGTCGCCGTTCCCCAGCTGGGCCGCCTGAACCATGTCCTGAAGGTTCAGAAGGCAGAGGTAGTTTTCGCGGCCCTTGCGCACGACCGTCTTGCGCTTGCGCTCGGTGGGGTCAGGCCAGAGGCTGGCGCTCTCGCGGTCGATCTGACGCTGCAGGGCCCGGGTATAGGTCGAGACCCAGGCGGCGCCCTGATTGCGCTCGGCCCAGACGGAGGCGGGCGCGAGGTAGCCGAGGGTCTTGCCGGTGCCGGTCCCCGCCTCGGCCAGAAGCACGCGCGGGCGGCCTTCTTCGTTGCGCGGCGAGAAGGCGTAGGCGGCCTCGGCGGCATAGTCGGACTGGGTCGGGCGGGTCTCGTCCAGACCCGAGGCCTGAAGCAGCTTGGCCAGACGGATGCGGGCGCTTTCGGAATCGACCGGGGCGGAACCCGCATCGCCGCGTGGCGCCTCGTCCTCCCACTCCGGCAGGCGCGACCAGGCGTCCAGGCCGGAGCCTCTGTAGCGGCGGTCGCGCATCGGATTGTGCTGCAACGCCCCCGCCACTCGCCATGCCCAGCCCCAGGCGCCGGCCCCCCCGCCTCCAGCGGCCTTGCCCAGCGTCTCGACCAGGGTGAAGGCCTCCTCCCGACCCGGGTAGGCGGGATCGGCCAGTTCGCGCAGCAGGGCGCCGGCGGCGTGACGCAGGGCCTCGGCCTGGGCCTCCGCCCCCTTGGGCTCCGACAGGCCGAGCGCGAGGGCCAGACCACTCGGCGACGGGGCGCAGAAGCGGGCGGGCCGGACGAAGGCGTAGAGCTCCAGCACATCGAGGATGTCGGCCGAACGCGGCGGCGCGGCGAGACCCAGACGGCGCGCGGTCAGGCTGGCGTGGGCGACCATGACCGGAGCGGTGGTGAAGACGCCCTCTGCGGCTCCACGGCCGATCTTCCTTGCCCCCTCGTCGTCGCAGATCGCCCCGGCGCCCGGCGGCACGGCCAGCGCCGGCGGCAGGGCCAGCCAGGCCTCGGCGCCGGTCACGGAAGGATGGGTGATGACGGATTCGCCTGACACCACCCCTAGATAGCGATTCCGGCCCGGAAACGGAACGGGAACACGCAAAGACGGACACGCGCGCCCTTTCCTCGCCGCGCCCCCCTGCTATGACGGATCGAAATGGCCGCTCCCGAAACTCCCGCCGAAACCTTCAAACGCGCCCTGGCCCATGCGGCCCGGGCCCTGGCCGAGCAATCGGAGCTGGAGGTCGTGTTCGGCTCGGACGGGCCGAAGCTGGCGAACGGCGTCCTGACCCTGCCGCATCCGCCGCGCGACCCGTCGGGGCCGGACAGCGCCACGGTCCGGGGCCAGGCCGACCGGCTGGCCCTGCGTCTGGCCAATCACGACCCGGCCGTGAACGCGAAACTGCGCCCATCCGACAGCCAGGCCGCCGAGGTTTTCGACGCGGTCGAACAGGCGCGGGTCGAGGCGGTGGGATCGAACGCCCTCGCCGGGGTCCGGGCCAATATGAACGCGGCCCTGCTGACCCGGCTGGAACGAATGGGCGCCCTGCGCGCCGAGGCCGAGCGGGTGCCGATGGCCGAGGCCGTGGCCCTGCTGGTGCGCGAACGGATCACCGGCCAGCGCAATCCTGACGGGGCCGGCGCCATGCTCGATCTGGTGCGCCCCAATCTGGAAGCCAAGGCCGGCGCCCAGTTCGACAAACTGGCCGCGGTCGCAGAGGATCAGGCCGCCTTCGGCAAGGTGCTCAAGGAGGTGCTGCGCGCCCTGGAGCTCGACCCCGGCGACGGCAAGGGCGACGACGCGTCCGAGGATCAGGGCGACGAGGAACCCGATCCGCAGGACCCTGACGCCAACGACGATCAGGACGAGGAAGAGGACGACGGCGGCGGCGAAGGCGGTCAGTCGATGGACGGCTCCTCCGACGACCAGGCCGCCGAGGAGGAGCGCGACAGCCGCCCCGACGGAGCGCCCGCCGAGATGGACGGCGACGCCACGGACGACGGCCCGGAACTGTCGGAGGGCGACCTGCCCAACCGTCAGCAGACGGCCGACGACGGCCGGACCATCGACGCCTACCGCGTCTTCACCACCGCCTTCGACGAGACGGTGGACGCCGCCGACCTGTGCGATCCGAACGAGCTGGAACGGCTGCGGTCGTTGCTCGACCAGCAGCTGACAGCCCTGTCCTCGATCGTGGCGCGGCTGGCCAACAAGCTGCAGCGGCGTCTGATGGCCCAGCAGAACCGCACCTGGACCTTCGACCTCGAGGAGGGGGTGCTGGACACGGCCCGCCTGACCCGGGTGATCACCGATCCGACCAGCCCGCTCAGTTTCAAGGCCGAGAGCGAGAGCCCGTTCCGGGACACGGTCGTGACCCTGCTGCTCGACAACTCCGGCTCGATGCGCGGGCGGCCGATCATGGTGGCGGCGGTCTGCGCCGACGTCCTGGCGCGGACGCTGGAGCGGTGCGGGGTCAAGGTCGAGATCCTCGGTTTCACCACCCGGGCGTGGAAGGGCGGCCAGTCGCGCGAGGCCTGGATCACCGCCGGCAAGCCGCCCATGCCCGGCCGCCTGAACGACCTGCGCCACATCATCTACAAGGCCGCCGATGCGCCCTGGCGCCGGGCCAAGAAGAACCTCGGCCTGATGATGCGTGAGGGGCTGCTCAAGGAAAACATCGACGGCGAGGCCCTGACATGGGCGCACGACCGGCTGCGGTCGCGCACCGAGGCGCGCCAGATCCTGATGGTCATCTCCGACGGCTCGCCGGTCGACGATTCCACGCAGAGCGCCAACGCCGCCCTCTATCTGGACAAGCATCTGCGCCAGGTGATCGAGCGGATCGAGACCCAGAGCCCGGTCGAGCTGATCGCCATCGGCATCGGCCACGACGTGACCCGCTGGTATCGCCGCGCCGTGACCATCGTCGACGTCGAACAGCTGGGCGGGGTCATGATCGAGAAGCTGGCCGAACTGTTCGAGACCGAGCCGAAGGCGGCGACGCGCAAGGCCGGAACTGGCCGCGATCCTGCACGACGGGCGGCATGAATCCTCAAATGAAGCGTCTGCTCGTGGTCTGGGGCGTGATGACCCTGACCGCCTGTTCGGGCTCGATGGGCGTGCCGCGCCCCTATGTCCCGGCGGTCGGCGGCTGGATCCCGGAAGAGGCGACGATCAAGCCCGTGGGTCTGGGCCTGCCCGGCGGAGCGATGCTGGCGCCCGGCGTGGTCTTCGCCGGCGGGATCGAGATCGTGGCCCCGGTCGGGTCGCCCCTGCACAGTCTGTCGGACCTGAAGCTGACCGGCGACGGCGGCTTCGTCACCGTGTCCGACGTCGGCGATCTGGTCCGGGCCGAGCTCAGGCTGGACGCGCAAGGGCGGCTGACCGGAATCGACGGCGCCCGCACCCGCCGCCTGACCCTGGCCGACGGCACACCGATCCAGGACAAGTTCGAGGGCGATTCCGAGGGCCTGGCCCTGCTGGACGACGGCGAGCTTCTGGTCAGTTTCGAGCGCGACCACCGTATCTGGAACTATGGTCCCCTGGCCGCCCTTCGCGACCCGGTCCCGGCGGCCAGGCCCGACTTCCCCTTCCCCGAGAACGACGGGATGGAGGGACTGACGGCCGCGCCGCACGGCTGGCGGGTCAACGGCGAGAGCGGCGGGGTCTGGGACTGCACGCCGGGCGGCTGCACGGTGGTGACGGCGCCGCCGACGCCGCTTCTGCGCGACAGCGACTACCGGATCACCGGCATGGACAGGGACCCGCAGGGTGGCTGGTTCGTGGTGCAGCGCTCCTACGCCCCGCCGATCGACGCCCGTGCGCGGGTGCGGCGGATGACGGCGGACGGAACGCTCGGCCCCGTCCTGGTCGAGCTGAAACTGCCCGGCACCACCGACAATTTCGAGGGCATAGCCGCCGAGACCCGCAGTGGACCGGGCGGCGAGCGGACGCGGATCTACATCCTGTCTGACGACAACTTCAGCGCGGCCCAGCGGACCCTGATGCTGGCCTTCGACGTGACGCCGACGGCGACTCCGTCAGCGCACTGAATCGTCGCTGAACTCAGCCTTGCGGCGGGGTTCGGGCGCCCTGCATCCGGCGCAGCATGTCCCGACCTTCGGCGCGTTCGGCCTCGGTCTGCACCGCGCTGCGGCAACGGCGGATGGGGAAGCGGGTGCCGGTGACCTGCTCGTTGCGGCAGATCATGCGCGGTTGTTGGGGTTCGGCCGTCGTCGTCGGCGCCACGGCCTCCGCGGCCGCGGGCGTTTCGTTGGCGGCCGGGGCGGGCATGACGGGCATCGGGTTGGTCATGCCGCCGGTTTGGGCGGGCACGGTCTGCACGAGGGCGGCGAGGGCGAGAGCGACGGCGAGCATGCGAGACTCCAGACTGGAACCATGATGGGGGAGTTAGTCTGCCCCCATCATGCATGAGTTGTGCTGCGGCGCAATATCGCCTGCAACGACCGCGAAGCCGGTCTGCTCAGTCGCGCACTTCCACGGTGCGGCACTGACGAACCGGGAAGCGTTGACCGGTCACCTCGACATAGCGGCACTGCTGGCGGGTGCGGGGTGCGGGCTCGGCGGCGGGCTCCGGCTCGACCGCGGCCTCTTCCGCCACCGCCGCGGGAGCCGGGGCGGGCGCGGCGACGGGCGCCACAGGAGGCGTCGGCGCCGCGAGAGCGATCTGGATGGGTTGGGCCGGCGGGACGGGTTCGGAAGGCTTGGCCGGCTGCGTCTGCAGGGCGGCCACCAGAGTCAGAAGGGCGAACAACATAGGGCTGTATCCTGTTCGAAGACTGGAAAGCCCGACGATGCGCCAGTTGTTCGCAAATGCAACACAAAAATGTTGCAACTGCTCAGTTGGGGACGTCAGACGCGTTCGCTGACCTTGATCGCGACCTTGCAGCCGGCCTTGATGACCGCGCTGAGCAGGCGGTAGCCGGGCGCCTCACGGCTGCCGTGGGCGACGGCGTGGTCGTGGTGCTCCAGCTCCTCGGCGCGGAACCGCTCCAGCTCGGCGGCCAGGTCCGGATCGCGGTCCTTAAGCTCGGCGATCTGGTCGGCGTAGTGTTCCTCGATCACGCTCTCCACGGCCTCGGTGCAGGCGTGGGCGGCCTTCTCGCCCATCAGGGCCGTGCCGGCGCCCAGGGCCTGGGCCGCCAGCCGCCAGGCCGGGACCATCAGGGTCGGCCGCACCCGCCGGTCGTTCAGCAGGGCGTCGAACCGGGCCAGATGCACCGCCTCCTGATCCTGCATATGGGCGAGGTCGGCGGCGATGGCGCCCTTGCCCTTCGCCGCCTCGAAGACGGCGCGCTGGGCGCGGTAGATCTGGACGGCGGCGTATTCGCCGGCGTGGTCGACGCGCAGGATCTCGGCCATCCGGGCCCGCGACGCGCCCCGGCCCGGACGCGGCAGGGGCGGCCTTGGAACCCGAGGATGGGGGATACGGGCCTCGGTCATGACCTCAGGCCGCCTTCAGCATGGCCTCGGCGCCGTTCTTCGGAGCGCGGGCGTCCTTGGGGCGTTTGGCGGCGAGCAGGCTGAAGATGGCCAGCCCGGCCGAGATCAGGGCGTTCCAGGACGACATCGACAGGCCCAGGAACCGCCAGGTGACGGCGTCGCACATGACCACCTTGGGCGCGGGACCGGTGCCGAGCGCCAGGGCCGTCAGGCTTTCCAGACTGGCCGCCCCGCCGGCGCCCGAACAGGTCGCGGGCAGATGCCACCACTTCATCTCGCCGCCCGTATGGAAGGTCGCGGTGACGGCGCCGGTCAGGAAGACGACGAACAGCAGGAAGGCGGCGATGCGCGGCGTGCCCCGGCTGGCGCGGCTGATCACGGCCCAGAGGGTGGCGACGGCGGAGATGGCCACGGCGCCCCAGAAGACCTCGCGCTGCTTGAGGCAGAGGTTGCAGGGCGTCAGGCCCCACAGGCGCTCGGAAGCGTGGGCCGCGCCCAGCATGGCCAGCGAAATCGCCAGGGCGAAGGCGGTCCACCAGCGGGTCAGGAGGCGATAGATCTCGATCATCAGGCGACGGTTCTAACCCGCTACGCTCAATGCTCCAACAGCTTCAGAAGGAAGAAGCCGCCGACCAGCAGGACCAGGGCGATGACGAAGAACAGGGCCAGCCGCTTCTCTACAACTTCCAGCATCGCCGGCCCCCAGGTCTTGAGGATCCAGGCCTCGAGGAAGAAGCGCGCCGAGCGGGTGATGGCCACGGCCACGATGAACAGGCCGAGATTGAAATGGGCCAGGCCCGAGGCGATCGTCACGAGCTTGAACGGGATCGGCGTCAGACCCTTGCCGAGGATGACGAGGAAGCCGTTGGTGGCGAACCAGGACTGGTAGACGGCGATATCCATGCCGTGACCGAAGATGTGCAGCAGTTTCACGGCCAGGGGCTCGAGGAACATGCCGATCGCATAGCCGAGCAACGCCCCCAGCAGGGAGGCGACAGAGCAGACGGCCGCATAGCGATAGGCCCGATCCGGCCGCGACAGGATCATCGGGGCCAGCATGACGTCCGGCGGAATGGGGAAGAAGGAGGCCTCGGCGAAAGAGACCGCCGCCATGGTCTTCTCGGCATAGGGCTTGCGCGCCTGTTCGAAGACCCAGTCGTAGAGTTTGCGCAGCATGGATGTCCCCGGAAAGCCGGCAAGCCCTAGCAACGGCAGGGCGCGCGGTCCATCGGCGTCGGCGCCGCAGTGACGCGAAAACCGCTGAAACATCCCGCGCCTTGGCGAAGCCGACTTCCCCCACTAGGTTCCGGCCCAATCGCGGCGAGCGCCGCACAACCTGTTCCGTGGAGAGACGCCGCATGACGCCTGCAGCCACCACCCTTACGCCTGACGCCACCATCCCCGCCGCCGAGAACCCCCTGGGCGTGGACGGCTTCGAGTTCGTCGAGTTCACCGGCCCCGAACCCGAGGCCATGATCCAGCAGCTGGAGACCATGGGCTTTGTCCAGACCCATGTGAATCCGCGCACCAATGTCGTGCGCCTGAAGCAGGGCGACATCTCCTTCCTGGTCCACCGCACCCCGACGGGTCAGGCGGGCGAATTCGCGCGCGAACACGGCCCCTCGGCCAACGGCATGGCCTTCCGCGTGAATGATGCGAAGGCCGCCTATGACGGCGCCGTCGCGCGCGGCGCCCAGCCGGCGCAAGCCCATGCGGGCGGCGCCCTGGGCGAAGGCGCCTATGTGCTGCGCGGTATCGGCGGCTCGCTGCTGTACCTCATCGACGCCTATGGCGAGACCGGCTCCCTCTATGACGCCTGGGACGAGATCGAGGGCTGGGAAGAGGAGGAACGCAAGAACAATGTCGGCCTGCACCTGCTCGACCACCTGACCCACAATGTGCGTCGCGGCCAGATGCGCACCTGGTCGGGCTTCTACGGCGATGTCTTCGCCTTCGAGGAGCAGAAGTATTTCGACATCAAGGGCAAGGCGACGGGCCTGTTCTCCCAGGCCATGATCGCCCCCGACAAGGCGATCCGCATCCCCCTGAACGAAAGCCAGGACGACAACTCCCAGATCGAGGAGTTCCTGAAGCGCTACAACGGCGAGGGCATCCAGCACATCGCCCTGGCCACCGACGACATCTTCGCCACGGTGGAGGCGATGCGCGAGCGCGGCGTGGAGTTCCAGGACACCATCGAGACCTATTTCGAACTGATCGACAAACGCCTGCCCAACCACGGGCACGACGTGGAGCGGATGCGCAAGAACCGCATCCTGATCGACGGCTCGGACGAGGAGGGCCTGCTGCTGCAGATCTTCACTACCGACGTCTTCGGCCCGATCTTCTTCGAGATCATCCAACGCAAGGGCAATGAGGGCTTCGGCAACGGCAACTTCCAGGCCCTGTTCGACTCCATCGAGCTGGACCAGATCCGTCGCGGCGTGATCAAGGTCGACGCCCATTAAGCTCCCGGCCAAACCCCCGTCCTGGCTGCCGTTTCTCGGCCCGGTCCTCGCGGCCGGCGCCGGGATGCTGGCCGGCGAATTCTGGTTGGGCGGGGGGTTCTGGATGGTGTTCAGCGCCGGGATCGCCTGCGGCTTCGCCCCGATCGTGATCTATCGGCTGTGGAAGCGGTGGCATCACCGGAAGTGACCGGCGGCCGGAATGTTTGATCTGTTTACGCGGGAGCCCATCATGCATCGTCCTTCCCTGAAGCTCGCCGGACTGGCGCTCGGCCTGTCCCTGATCGCCGCCCCCGCCTTCGCCCAGACGGCAGATGAAACGCCCCGCTGGTCATTCGCCATCCATGGCGGGGCCGGGGTGATCGAGCGGGCCAGCCTGTCTCCGGAACAGGATGCGGCCTACCGCGCGGCGCTGAGGAAGGCGCTGGAGGCGGGCGGCAAGGTGCTGGAGGACGGCGGCTCGGCGCTGGACGCCGTTCAGGCCGCCATCCAGATCATGGAGGACGACCCCCTGTTCAACGCGGGGCGCGGGGCTGTCTTCACCGCCGCCGGCAAGAACGAGCTGGACGCCGCGGTCATGAACGGCGCCGACCTGACCGCCGGGGCCGTCGCGGGCCTGACCACCACCCGCCACCCCATCGCCGCCGCCCGGGCGGTGATGGAGCAGAGCCCGCACGTCATGTTGATCGGCCAGGGCGCCGACGCCTTCGCCGCTTCCGTGGGGCTGGAACAGGTCCCGCCGTCGTACTTCTTCACCGAGCGCCGCTGGCAGGGGCTGGTTCGCCTGCTCAACGAACAGCACCAGCCGATCCCCGACCGGCCCGAGGGCGCCCCTCCGCCGCCCGCGCAGGGCATGGCGGCGAACGATCCCTCCGCCCCGCCGCTGAACGAGCGCAAGTTCGGCACGGTCGGCGCGGTGGCGCTGGACACCCACGGCCATCTGGCGGCGGGCACCTCGACCGGCGGCACCAACGGCAAGCGCTGGGGTCGGGTCGGGGACGTGCCGGTCATCGGCGCCGGCACCTACGCCTCCAACCGCGACGGCTGCGCGGTCTCGGCGACCGGCGACGGCGAGTATTACATCCGGGCGAGCGTGGCGCGGGACATCTGCGGCCGCACCGCGACCGGATCGGCCATCCTGCCCGCCGCCCAGGCCGAGGTCGCCGACGCCGAACAGCTGGGCGGCAAGGGCGGGGTCGTGGCCCTGGACCTTCAGGGCCGCCCGGCCTTCGCCATGTCGACCTCGGGCATGTATCGCGGCGAGATTCACCCGGGCGAGGCCGCCCGCGTCGCCATCTACGCCGACGAGACGCCGCGCCCCCCGGAGGCCCAATGAGCTTCGCCGAACACGAACTGACCGCCATGGCCGAGGAGGAGCTGGCCGCCGCCTGCGACCTGACCTGGCCCGAGCTCAAGCGGATCACCCCCTGGGGCGACAGCTATGAGGGTTTCGCGCCCTCGGGGCGCACGGTCGAGGTCGAGCGCCGCTACCTCTGGGCGCTGGAGCCCGAGGGCGCCATCGTGGTCGAGGTCGAGGTGCGGGACGCCGCCGCCCGCACGGGGGTCGAGACGCGAGCGGTCCTGGCGCCGCCTGCGTGAGAATTCCCCTGTCGGGCGATTGATCCGCCTCAGGAAAAACTTCGCACAACGACGTTAACCTTTTCATTGCGAAGCGCCGCCGTTCAGCCATGATGGCGGCTTCGCAACCGGCCGGAGAAGGATCGCCGCATGTCAGCCCCGACCCCGACCGACTTCCCGGCGCCGGACGCCTATTACACCCAGGAACCCGGCGGCCTGTTCTTCAGCCTGTCGCCGGCCATGACCGCGACCCTGATCCTGCTTCTGGGTCTGGCGGTGCTGCTGGGCTGGCTCTGGGGACGCAGCAAGCGCCCGAGCGGCGATCCGTCCGAAGCCATCTATACCGCCATCAAGAAAGCCCTGGCCGAAGCGACCGGGGCGCCGCGCGACAGCGTCATCGCCGCCGCCCGCAGGGCCCAGGCCGTGATCAAGGACCAGCTGGGCGACGTCCTGGTCCTGGCCAAGGGCCTGTCCGGTCCCTACGGCGCGCTCGGCCCCGCGCTGGACGGCATCGACAAGAGCCCGCCCAAGGCCGACCACAAGCCCGATCACAAGCCCGAGGCCCATGCCGAGAAGTCCGGCGTCGAGAAGGTCATCATCAAGGCCCGTGACGTCTTCATCAGCCACGCCCCCGCCTCCGACGGTCACGACGACGACCACGGCAAGGACGGCCATGGGGATGGGCACAAGGACGGCCACGGCAAAGACGAGAAGGGCCACGACAAGCCCGCCGGCGGCGGCCATGGTGGCGGTCACGGCGGCGGCGACCACCCGCCGAAGACGCTCAGCGCGGCGGCCCAGATCGAGGCGGTGCGCGCCGCCGTCCACAATCTGTCGGACCACTGGAGCGACAAGCCCGCCCGGCTGGCCGAGCTGCGCGCGGCGCGCAAACAGCTGACGCGGGCCTCCTGACCCGCCCCTCCTGAATCGGACGCCCTGAACATTTCTGATCATTGATCAGGCGCCATCCCCGGTTTCCCCTCAGGAAAAATCGGCCTAAGCCTCGGGCATGAAGCTCGCCTCGCTCAAGCACGGCCGTGACGGCCGCCTCGTCGTCGTCTCCAACGACCTGCACTGGTTCACGGACGCCTTCCTGATCGCCCCGACGCTGCAGGCGGCGCTCGATGACTGGGAGCGGTGCGAACCCAAGCTGCGCGCCCTGTCCGAAAGCCTCGAACACGAGGCCGTGCCGACAGGCCGGTTCCGCGAGCACGACGCCGCCGCCCCCCTGCCCCGCGCCTATCAGTGGGCGGACGGTTCGGCCTATGTGAACCACGTCGAACTGGTGCGGAAGGCGCGCGGCGCCGAAATGCCCGCCACCTTCTGGACCGACCCCCTGATGTACCAGGGCGGCTCCGACGGCTTCCTCTCGCCCCGCGACCCGATCCTGCTCGCTGACGACGCCTGGGGCTGCGATCTGGAAGGCGAGATCGTCGTGGTCGTCGGCGATGTGCCCCAGGGCGTGACCCCGGCCGGGGCGCTGGACCACATCCGTCTGGTCGGTCTGGTCAACGACGTCTCGCTGCGCAACCTGATCCCGGCCGAACTGGCCAAGGGCTTCGGCTTCGTCCAGTCCAAGCCCGCCAGCGCCCTGTCTCCGGTCTTCGTCACCCCCGATGCCCTCGGCGACCGCTGGAAGGCCGGCAAGCTGTCGGGCGCGCTCAGCGTCCAGTTGAACGGCAAGGACTTCGGCATGGCCGACGCCGGGGTCGACATGACCTTCGACTTCGGGACCCTGATCGCCCATCTGGCCAAGACGCGGTCGCTGGCGGCGGGGACGATCATCGGATCGGGCACGGTGTCCAACAAGGGCGCCGACGGCGGCCCGGGCAGGCCGGTCGCCGAGGGCGGCCTGGGCTACAGCTGCATCGCCGAGGTCCGCACGGTCGAGACCATCCTGCGCGGCGCGCCCGAAACACCCTTCCTGACGTACGGCGACACGGTCCGCATCGAGATGCTGGACGACAAGCATCACTCGATCTTCGGCGCCATCGAACAGACGGTCGTGAAGGTCTAGACCCCTTCCCCGAAGCCGGGTTCCCGTCATAGTCTGAGCCCTGCGGCGCCCTGCCGCAGGGGGACACCGGGCATGACGCCGCAACAGTATATTCCGCTCATCGCCGTGGGCCTCGCCCTGTTGATGGTCGTGCTCCGCAACCGGGCCCCGAGAACCCTGCGGCCGCAGTATCTGTGGGTCGCTCCGGCCATCATCGTGCCCCTGATGGCCCTGGCGATCTGGGGAACCAGCAAACAGCCCGGCGCCAGCCACGCCCCCTTCGCGGCGCTCGACTGGGTCGTCCTGACCGTCGGCCTGATCCTCGGCGGCGTCGCCGGCTGGTGGCGCGGCAAGATGACCACGATCGAAAAACATGCCGACGGCACGCTGAAGGCCCAGGCCTCGCCCATCGGCATGATCCTGATCGTCATCCTGCTGCTGGGCCGCCGCGCGCTCAGCGCCTTCCTCGAGCCCCATGCCGCTGCCTGGGGTCTGAACGCCACGGCCGTCGCCGACGCCTTCCTGGTCTTCGTGGTCGGAACGATCATCGTCCAGCGCGTCGAGATGTACATCCGCGCCCGCCGCGTCCAGCACGGCGGCACGGACAGTCACGTCGAGGCGACGGCCTAGAGGTCAGTTCGGGCGGATGACCTGGGCGGAGAAGCGTTCCATCTCCTCGGCCTGGGGCGACATCTGAAGCAGGACGAGGTCGAGGCCGGCGGCTTCGAATTCCTCGATCCGTTCCCGGACGGTTTCGGGCGTGCCGACGAAGCCGGGGCGCAGACCGCGGTTGGAGACCGAGTATTCGCGGATCTTCAGCTCCCGCTCCAGCTGGGTGCCCGACAGCCACTGGTCGAAATTGGCGAAGCCGGCGGGCGGCGTGCCTTCTGCGAGACCCGGGATGGTGGTGATCCGCGCCAGCTCGCCTTGCGCCTCGGCTTCGGTGTCGCGAACGATGGCGTAGCCGGCCATGCCGAATTGCATCGGCGGCAGGCCGAAGCCTTCGCGGCGCGCCTTCATGTCGGCGATCTTGTCCCTGATCACCTCGGGCGTATCGCCGTGCATGACATAGGCGTCGCAGTGGCGGGCGATCAGGGTCTTGGCCGCTTCGGATTCACCGCCGGCGTAGATGACCGGACGGCGGCGTTCCGGCGTCGACAGGGGCTTGGGTTCGACGATGGCGTCCTTCAGTTCGTAGTAGCTGCCCGAAAAGTCCGTGCGCGGATCGGACCAGAGCTGGTCCAGCACCTGAAGCCATTCGGTGGTGCGGGCGTAGCGGTCGTCGTGCTGGTCGAACTGCAGGCCATAGCTCTCGGCCTCCTTCGCCCACCAGGACGAGACGACGTTCAGGGCCAGACGGCCGCCGGAGATCCGGTCGATATTGGCGGCCTGTTTGGCGAACAGGGCCGGCTGGTGGAAGTTCGGCCGCACCGCCGTCATCAGCTCGATCTTCGAGGTCACGGCCGCCAGAGCCGCCGTCGACGACCAGGCGTCCAGGGCCGGGGCGTCGATGCCCTGGATGTCGTTGAGGTTCAGCTCGGCGACCAGAGTCAGGTCATAGCCGATCTCCTCGGAGCGTTTGACGATGGCCGACAGATGCTCCCAGGAGGCGCGCGGCTCATCGGCGACATTCCTCAGCCAGCCGCCGAAGACCGGGGCCCAATAGCCGTACCTCATGCCGCCTTCTCCGCCTTGAGAGTTTGTTCGGCGACGATGCCGACCAGCCATTCGACCAGATTGTCGTGCGGGTCGAAGCCCAGCACCTCGGCCGGCTTCGCCACGAAGTTCGACAGGCCGTTGATGTCGTAGAACAGGACCGACCCGTCGCGATCGTCGATCAGATATTCGATGCCGCCGATCTCCAGCTCGCCCGCCACGGCGAGCCGCTCGACCGCATCGATGATCTCCGGCGACGGCGTCGTCTTGGTCATGGTCAGGGTCGGGGCGCCGGGCCGCACCAGACAGGCGTCGGCGGGGCAGAGATCGAAGGCGTCACCCGGGCTCTCGATGTCGATGGCGTAGAGGTATTTGCCGCCCAGGGTCTCGACCCGGGTGATCTTGCCTTCCCGCCGCGGGGCGTATTCCTGAATGAGCGACAGGCCGTTGACCCCGACCGGGCACCATTTCTCTCCCGCGGCCTCGGCCAGCTTTTCGGGGCTCTCATAGCGGGTGATGCCGGCCCCGGCGCCGCCGATGTCGGCCTTGACCAGAACGGGGAAGCGCAGGCCCTCGGCCGCCGCCGGGATGTCGGCCTGACGGTGCGCCACGCGCGTCGCCGGCCCCTTCAGCCCCAGCCGGGCGATCAGTGACATCTGCCGCGCCTTGGAGGTGTCGATGTTCAGGGCCGAGGCGTTGACCACCCGCGTCCCCTGCCCCTGCCAATGCTCGAACAGGCTCTGGGCGTAGAAGATCGGATGCTCAGGTTCGCGCAGGAAGGACGACATGGCCACCCGGCTGAACACCACCTTCGCCGGCGCGGGCGATCCCGCCGGGTCGAAGGTGTTCCCGGCCAGCGGAACCTTCACATAGGAAACGCCGTGCCGGTCCAGCGCCGCGAACAGCGGCTCGAACCATTCGGGATGCTCATAGACGATGGCGAGATCGGGCAGTTCGGTATCGGTCATGTCAGGGCAGATGCGTTACAGCGCGTTGAAACGCAAGGGCGGACGCCGAATTCTCAGGCCGGGTCGGGCGGGAGCGCCGCCAGCCGGGCGGCGGCGCCCGTGGCCGAGGGATCGTCGGCCAGGGTGCGACGATACCATGCCCGGGCGCTCGCCACCTCCGACCGCGCCTCATGCCGCCGTCCGATCTCCAGCCCCAGCTCGGCCTGCCAGGGCCGGACCCGGACGGGCTCTGCGGCATAGGCCCGGTCCATGCCCTCATAGGCGCGTTCCAGCATCGACAGGGCTGCATCCTCGCGTCCCGCAATGTCGAGAAGGTCGGCGCGGTTGATCAGCAGGCCCCAGTCGTCGGGGTGATCGACCAGGGCCCGGTCATAGACGGTCGCCGCCTCCGCCAGACGACCGCTCGCCGAAAGGGCCAGACCCAAGGCCCGCTGGACCTCCGGATCGCGCGGCCGCGCCGCCGCCGCCCGCCCGGCCAGATCGACGGCCCGGCGAAGGTCCGCGACGGCCGCGGGCTCGGCCAGCCGGCCGGAAGCCAGGGCCGCCCTCAGGGCGCTGCCCGTCGGACGCGGCGCGTCCCGGCCGTCGGGCCAGCGCATATGCTTCTGGACCAGGGCGCCGGCCAGGCCGGCCTGGGCCTCCGGCGCATTGGGGTCGGCTTTCAGCGCCCGCTCATAGAGGACGATGGCGGCGTCGTTATCGGCGCGGGTGAACTGGTAGTAGCTGTCGGTCGCCCGGGCCACCGTGCGGTCGACGACGGGGGCCGGCGAGGGCGCGGGCCGGAATAAGCTCAGGGCCAGAACAACGGCCCCCGCCACGGTGATGAGGGCGATGGCCGCGCCGATCACGACCTTACGAGACGGCTTCGGACGCGGCCCTGCCCCGCCCTCCGGCGCCGCCGCGACAAGCCGGTAGCCGCGCTTGGGAATGGTCTCGATCCGTCCGCCGCCTTCGGCCTCCTCCAGCGCCTTACGCAGCTTGAAGACACAACGCGACAGGGCGTCCTCGCCGACGGTGGTGTCAGGCCACAGCGCCGCCGCCAGCACCTCGCGCGAAAAGACATGGCCGGGGCGCGAGGCGAGGAGAAACAGCAGGTCCATGACCTTGGGCTCCAGCGTCCGGCTCTCGTCGCCCCGTCGCAGCCGACCCTCGTCGCGATGGGCGCGCCAACCCCCGATATCCAGAATGTCAGAAGAAGCGGGCGCGGACACGGTCAGAAGGCCTCTCGGTCAGAAAAAGGTCAGGGAAAAGGGAGGTCGCCGTCATTCCGTCTCCGGGCTGCCGCCCCTACCCTTCCGGCCTGACTTCAGCGACAGCTTCAGGGGTATGGACGTGCGGATCAAGACGTTTGGCGCGGCGATGGGACTGGCGGTCATGATGGCCGCCGGAGGGGGCGATGCGGCCGTGGCGCGCGAGGGTCAGGCGACGGCCGCCCCTGCGGAGGTCTCCATTCCGGCCGAAGCGGTGCGGCAGGACTTCGCCGACCTCTACGCCGGCCTGAAGCAGGCCCACTACGACCTCTTCGTCCGGACCTCGAAGGCCGACTACGACCGGCTGTTCGCCGGAATGAACGCCGGGATCACCGGCCCCATGAGCCGGGCCGAGGCCGCCGCCTTCTTCCAGCGCTTCATGGCCTATGGCCATATCGCCCACGCCCGCATCGACGCCGCCTCCGAGGCCTATGGCGCCTACAGACAGGCTGGCGGCCGGGCCTTCCCGCTCGACGTCCACATCCGCGACGAACGCATCTTCGTCGCCCTGAACGGCTCCGGTTCCGCCCTGATCGCGCCGGGCGACGAGATTGTCTCCATCAACGGGATCTCGGTCGCCGACTGGTTCGCCCGCGCCTCGACCCTGATGTCGGCGGACACCCCCTACATGCTGGGCACGATGATGGAGAGCGGGTTCCGCCGCCTGTTGTGGAGCGACCTCGGCGACGTCGCCGGCTTCGATCTGGTCCTGAGGCGTGGCGACGGCGCCCCCTTCGCGGTCACGGTGCCGGCGCTAAGCCCGACCGATCTGACCGCCGCCCAAGCCGGTCAACCGCCGCGCCTCGAGCTCAGCTGGACCACTCGCGAGGCGCGGATGCTGGGCGACGGCGTCGCCTATCTGCGCCCCGGCCCGACCTATAATGTCGAGGCCCAGACCGAGGCGACGGCCTATGACAACACCACCTTCAAGGCCTTCGTCGACAGGGCGTTCGCGGACTTTCTGGACGCCGGGGCGACCGACCTGGTCCTCGATCTCAGGGACAATCCCGGCGGCGACAGCAGCTTCAGCGACCTCGTGCTGGCCTGGTTCGCCACCCGGCCCTTCCGCTTCACCTCCTCCTTCACCATCCGGGTGAGCGCACAGACCACCGCCTCCAACGCCGCGCGGCTGACGGTGGCCGACAACGATCCGACAGGGATCTCGGCGGCCATGGCCCGGGCCTATGCCGGGGCGATGCCGGGGACGGCCATCGACTTCCCCATCCCCATGGTCGATCCCCGCACCGGGCGGCGCTTCACCGGAAAGGTTTACGCCCTGATCAATCGCCGCTCCTATTCCAACACCGTGGCCATGGCGGCGACACTGCAGGACTACGGCTTCGCGACCCTGATGGGCGAGGAGACCTCGGATCTGGCCACGACCTATGGGGCGATGGAGACCTTCGCCCTGCCCCGCACCGGGTTCGTCGTCGGCTACCCCAAGGCCTTCATCGTCCGCCCCGACGGCGACCGCACCGCGCGCGGCGTGGCGCCCGACGTCGCCATCGAAACCCCGATCCTGGAGGGGCCGAACGACCCGGTGCTGGAACAGGCCCTGGCCCGGGTGAAGGCCTCGCGCGGCTCGGCGACCCGCTGAAAACGCCGTTATGGATGCACCGGAGACACGGTTGCCAACACAGGATGCGCCGCAACACAAAAGTCATCTTGCCGTCATGTAACCGAAGCTGCGCCGTTACAGGCCAAGCCTAGAGCCTCCCCCGACCTTGGGGGGATCGCGTCATGTTGTCACACATCAAATACACCCGGCTGGCCGGGCTTCTGGCCGGAACCATGCTGGCCACGGCGGCCGGCGCGGCCTTCGCCGGCGACGTCGCCGCGCCGGATACGACCCCCGACCTGGCCATGGCCACCGCGCCTGACGCCGCCGCCCCCGAGGCCGGGCCGGACACCGTCGACGATATCGTGGTCATCGGCTCTGGCCAGACCCGCTCGGTCTCGACCCTGACGCCGCAGAACCTCGACACCCTGCCGCCGGGGACCAGCATCCAGAAGGCGCTCAACATCCTGCCGGGCGTCATGGCCCAGTCGATCGACGCCCTGGGCGTCAACGAACAGTCGCTGTCGCTGCAGGTGCGCGGCTTCTCGACCACCCACCTCGGCTATTCGCTGGACGGCATGCCGCTCGGCGACGGCGCCTATAACAACTACAACGGCCTGACCATCAGCCGCGCCCTGATCTCGGACAACCTGGGCCGCGCCGATCTGGCCACAGGCATCGCGGGCCTGAGCATTCCGTCGACCAGCAACCTGGGCGGCGCGATGATCTACACCTCGTCCAACCCAACCAGGGACATGAACTTCCGCGCCAGCCAGACGATGGGCTCGGTGTCCTCGCTGCGCAGCTTCCTGCGCTTCGACACGGGCGAACATTACGGCTTCTCGGCCTATGTGTCGGGCCAGTACGCCCGGCAGGACCTGTTCGTGAACCAGAAGGACCAGAACACCTCGGACGGCCGGCAGATCAACGCCAAGGCGATCTATGATTTCGGCCGCGGCAAGATCACCGCCTTCGCCGACATCTCGCGCACCAACCAGGCCGACGACGCCTATCTGTCCAAGGACATGCTGGGCCGTCTGGGCTGGGACTGGGCCGGCTATGCGCCGAACTGGGCCGACTATCTGAGCCGCGCCTCGTGCTCGGTGGCCTCGCTGGCCGCGAAATGCGTGACCTCGACCGCGCCCGAGAAGCTGTCGGACGTGACCTACACCAACGGCCAGATCCTGCGGAACGACGAGCTCTACTACCTGGCCGGCGACTACAACATCACCGACGCCCTGAGCGCCCATCTTCAGGTCTACAGCCACACCGACAAGGGCGCCGGGAACAACTTCATCGCGGGCCTGTCCAACCAGGGCACGACCTCGACCGCCGACGACCTGCCGGTCCAGATCCGCGACACCCGCTACACCATCGACCGTGACGGCGTGGTCGGCAGCCTGAAGTGGAACATCGGCTTCAACGAGATCCAGGCCGGCTTCTGGCTGGAGGAGAACACCTCCAGCGCCGCCCGCTACATCCGCACCGATGTGAAGGGTCCGATCGATCTGGGCCGCTTCTTCGGCGGCACGCCCTCGACGGCGCAGTGGGTTCAGGAGACCGACTGGGAGACGCGTCAGTTCTACGTCCAGGACACCGTGCGCCTGCTGGACGACCGCCTGACCATCGATTTCGGCTTCAAGAGCACGTACTCGAAGTCCGACGCCGAGGCGATCCGCGGCATCGCGACCAACGCCCCGCCGGCCACCAGCCAGTTCGCCACCGGCAGCCTGACCGCCGAGGACAACTTCCTCCCCGAGGTCGGCGTCCACTACCAGCTGGCCCCCGGTCATGAGCTGTACATCAGCTATGCCGAGAACATGGCCATGTATCAGGGCGGCTTCAAACTCGGGCCGCAATCGGTGACCCAGACGGTCTGGGACGCCCAGGGCCAGTATCTGGAGCCGGAAACCTCGCGCAGCTGGGACGCCGGCTACCGCTATGTCAGCGGCCCGCTGCAGGTCTCGCTGGCGGCCTATCACGTCAATTTCGAGAACCGCCTGCTGCAGTACAACCCCTGCCCGACCAACCAGCAGCAGAACCCGGGCTGCGGCAACTCCTTCCACAACGCCGGCGGCGTCACCTCGAACGGCGTCGAGCTGGGCCTGCTGTGGAAGCCCCTGCCCTGGCTGACCTGGTACAACTCGGCCTCGTACAACGAGACCACCTATGACGACGATCTGAACTGGTGCACCACCACCTGTGTGGTCAAGGCGACGGCCGGCAAGCAACAGGTGGATACGCCGAAGGAACTGATCGCCTCCGTCCTGACCGTCCGCAACGGGCCCTTCTCGGCCTCGCTCCAGGGCAAGTACACGGGCGAGCGCTTCTATACCTATACGAACGATCAGGGCTTCGACGCGGTCACCACCTTCGATCTGGGTCTCAGCTACGACCTCGACGCCGAGGTCTCGGGCGCGAAGTTCGCGGTCAACATCACCAACCTGACCGACGAGCGCTACGCCTCGAACTTCGATAGCAGCGTCTTCGCGCCGGACGATGCGGCCGGCTCGATCCTGGTGTTCCACGCCTCGGCCCCGCGCCAGGTGTTCGCGACGATCAGCTTTGACTTCTAGGCCCCGTTCGGGCTGACCTTCTCAGGGCCCTTCCGCGTCGGCGACGGCGCGGGAGGGCCTTTCTGCTTTCGGGAGAACCCCTCGGTGAAGACCCACAAGATCCTGCCGATCATCGGCGCCGCCGCCCTCCTGTTCACGGCAGGATCGGCCCTGGCCCAGAGCTTCACCGTCGCGGTCGTGCCCGACACCCAGAACTATTCCGACATCGCCCTGCCCCAGCCGCGCGGCGCCGAGACCTTCGCGCGCGAGATGCAGTATCTGGCCGATCAGAAGGGGCCGAAGAACCTCGCCTTCGTCACCTTCGTCGGCGACATCATCCAGCACGGCGACGGCCAGTTCCGCCTGCCCGCCACCGACACGGCGCCCGCCCGCGTGATGGACACCCGTGAGGAGTGGGACATCGCCAACCACGCCATCTCGATCCTCAGCCGCTCGGGCGTCCCCTTCGGCATGGTTCCGGGCAACCACGACTACGACAATTACAGCTGGTGGGCCGAGGACGGCGGGCCGGGCGCGGCGCGGCCTCTCGCCGGCGGCCGGGCCTTCAGCTTCTACTTCGGTCCGACCTCGCGCCACTTCGCCGGCAAGGCCTGGTACGGCGGGGCGACCGACAACGGCCTGAACAGCTGGCAAACCTTCGAGGGCGACGGCAAACCCTTCCTGCACCTGTCGCTGGAGATGGACGCGCCGCCGGCCGTGCTCGACTGGGCGCAAGGGGTGATCGACGCCCATCCGGACACCCCGGTGATCATCTCGACCCACGAGTGGCTGGCGCCGTCGAAGACCGGCGCGACCGATCGGTCCAACTCGACCACCAGCCTGTTCGCCGGGACCAACCATCTGTCGCCCGACCAGATCTGGGACCGGTTCGTGCGCCAGAACCCGATGATCTTCATGGTCCTGAGCGGCCATGCCTATACCCCCGCCGTCGAGGGGGTGTCGCTGGGCGAGAACCTGAGGATCGACCGCAATGACGCGGGCCTGCCCGTCTATCAGGTGCTGCAGGACTTCCAGGGCAATACGGTCGGGCCGGATGGTCAGGCGGGCTCGGCCAACGGCGGCGGGGGCTGGCTGCGCTTCATGGAGTTCGACGTGGAGCGCCGGAAGATCCGCTTCTACACCTACTCCCCGCTGCTGGACCGCTATGCGGGCCGCAACGGCGAAGCGACCTTCGGCGTCGCGGCGACCTACTCCGAGTTCGAACTCGACTTCCCGGCCCAGCTGTTGAACCGCCATTGAGACAGGCCGGCGGGACGGTTTCTCTGGACACCAGCCCGCCCTCTGGCTAGGTCACAGCCTCTTGCGGGCCCCGGTGGTGGAACTGGTAGACGCGCCGGACTCAAAATCCGGTTCCGAGAGGAGTGTCGGTTCGAGCCCGACCCGGGGCACCAATCTTCAGAGATCGATGATCAGACCGCGAAGGCGCGGATGAAGCGTTGCGCCGTCTCGCGGGCGCGGGCCTCGATGTCGACCTCGGGATGGTCCAGACCCAGCATGGCGCGCAGGTGACCGTGGCCGACGGCCATGGACGAGAACATCTCGGCGGCGTGGTCCGGGTCCGGCACCCTCAGCAACCCCTTGCGGTCCTGTTCGGCCAGCCAGGCGGCGATGCGGCGCAGGCTGGCCGCCGGGCCGCCGTCATAGATGGCCTGGGCGATGCCCGGGATGGACGGCGACATCAGGGCGACGCCGCGCAGGCTCTCGGTCTTGTGGGCGTTGCAGACCTTGGCGATCAGGGTCGCAGCCAGGGCCGTCAGTACGGCCTCGGGATCGCCCTCGGTGCGCAGGGGGGCGGTGATGGCTTCGGAGCGCCGCTCGGCCAGGGCGTGGGCCAGTTCGGTCTTGGAGGCGAAGCGGTTGTAGAGGGTCTGTTTCGACACCCCGGCCTTCTTCGCGATGGCCTCCATCGACACCGCCCCGCCCAGCTCGTGGAACAGGGTGGCGGCGGCCTCGAGAATGGCCTCGCTCTTCCTCGGATCGATCTGACCGGCGGCCCTGGGCATCAGTGCGCGTCCGAAGGCGGGGCGGACGGATTGGGCTTCACCGGCCGGGCGAACAGGGTGACGAAGGCCGCCACGGCGCAGCCGATGCCCAGCACCGCGAAGGCGTCGCCGAAGGCCAGGGTCGTCGCCTGTTGCTGCATCATCCCGTAGATGGCCTTCATGGCCGCCCCGTCCGGATTGATGGAGGTCGAGAAGCGGTCGGCGATGCCGGTCATCATATCCTGCATCTGAACGCTGGACTGGCTGATGCGGCTGGTCAGCTCGCTCATGTGGGCGGCGGTATTGGTGGTCAGGGAGGTGTTCAGGAAGGCCAGGCCGAAGGCGCCGCCGACGTTGCGGAACAGGTTCACCAAACCCGAGGCGTTCTTGACCATGTGCGGCGGCAGGGTCGACATCGTCACCTGCTGGGAGGCGATCATGGCGATCATGACGCCGACGCCGCGCAGGGCCTGGACGCTGGCGAACTGCCAGAAGCCCCAGTCGTCGGTGACCAGACGCGCGTCCCACATGCCCCAGGCGCACAGCATGAAGCCGCCGAACATCAGGATGCGCGGATCCAGCGCCCGGACCAGACGGCCGGCGAACGGGCCCGTGGCGAACATGGCCAGACCCGAGACGACCATGGTCGTGCCCACTTCCGACGGCGAATAGTGACGCACCCGCCCGAGGAACAGCGGCAGCAGGAAGGTGCCGCCGAACAGGGCGAAGCCGACGGTGAAGGTCATGACGACGCCAACCATGAAGTTGCGGTTGCCGAAGGCCCGCAGCTCCACGATGGGATTGCGATAGGTCAGGGAGCGCCAGACGAAGGCCGGGCCGGCGACCGAGGCCACGATGGTCAGGATCAGGATCAGGTTGTCGGCCAGCCAGTCGTTCTTGGAGCCTTCCTCGAGCACATACTGCATGCTCATCAGGAAGGTCGCCATCAGGCCTAGACCCCACCAGTCGAAGCCCTTGGCCAGGGACGGATCCCCCTTGTCGAAGTTGGCGTAGCGGCTGACCAGGAACAGGACCAGCATGCCGGGCACGACGTTGATGAAGAACAGCCAGCGCCAGCTCAGCCACTCGGTCAGGTGACCGCCGAGGGTCGGGCCGACGGTGGGGGCGAGCGTCACGATCAGGCCCATCACCACACTGGCCGTGACGCGCTTGTCCGGCGGGAAGGCGGTGAAGGCCACGGCGAAGACGGTCGGGATCATGGCCCCGCCGACGAAGCCCTGAAGCGCGCGGAACAGGATCATGGTGTCAATCGAGTTCGACAGGCCCGTGGCCACGGACATGATCAGGAAGCCGGTGCAGGAGATCAGGAACAGCCGCTGGGTGCCCCACAGCCGCGACAGATACCCCGACAGGGGGATCATCACGACCTCGGGGATCAGATAGGCGGTCTGGATCCAGCTGATCTCGTCGGCCGAGGCGCCGACGCCCGCCTGGATCTGCGGCAGGGAGGCCGCGACGATCTGGATGTCGAGGATGGCCATGAACTGGCCGATGACCATGCCGGCGAAGCCGAGCAGCAGCATGGTCCAGTTGATCTCGGGGTGGCCCGCGACAGGCGCGGCGGGCTTGCCGCCGCCCGCCGCCGGAACTGCCCCCTCGGAGGCGGCGGCGTCGGTCACTCGTGCGCGCCCGATTGGGTGGCCGAGGCGTCGGCCAGACGGGTCTGGCCGGTGGCGGCCTCGGCGAAGCTGACCCCGCCGGGGCTCTTGAGGTCGACCTTGACCTCCAGCGACAGGCCGGGGCGCAGGGCGGCGCCGCCGTTGGCGCGGCTGACCACGATGCGGACGGGCACGCGCTGGGTGATCTTGGTGAAGTTGCCGGTGGCGTTCTCGACCGGGATCAGGGCGAACTCGGAGCCGGTGGCCGGGGAGAAGCTGTCGATGCGGCCGGTGATATGCTGGCCGGGGAAGGCGTCGGCCTTGATCTCGACGGTCTGGCCGATGCGCAGGCGATCCAGCTGGGTCTCCTTGAAGTTGGCCACGACATAGACGTCGCCCAGCGGCACGATCGACAGGATCTGGCCGCCGACGCGGACATACTGGCCGACGCGGACGCTGCGGGCGCCGACGACGCCGGCGCTGGCGGCGCGGATCACGGTGCGGTCCAGATTGGTGCGCGCGACCTCGACGGCGGCGCGGGCCTGTTCGACGGCGGCGACGCTCTGTTCGCGGGTCGAGCCCAGGACGCCGATGGAGTGCTGTTCGGCCGAGAGGGCGGCTTGGGCTTCGGCGACCGAGGCCTGGGCGGTCTGGGCGCCGGCGCGCTCGGTCTGGATGCCCTGCTGCGACACCCAACCCTGCTGGGCCAGCTTGCCGTAGCGGTCGACGCGGGCCTCGGCCAGGGCCGCGTTGGCCTGGGCCGAGCGGACGGCGGCGGCGCGCGAGGCGATGGTGGCCTGCTCCTGCACCGCGCGGGCGTCGACATTGCCGACGGCGGCGACCAGGGCCGCCAGATTGGCCTCGGCCTGGGCCAGCTGGGCCTTGGCGTCGGCGTCATCCAGCTTGACCAGGATCTGGCCGGGCTCGACGCGCTGGTTGTCGCTGACCAGGACCTCGGTGACGTAACCGTTGATCTGGGGGCTGACGATGGTGGTGTCGGCCTGAACGAAGGCGTTGTCGGTCGCCTCCCAGCGCTGCTTGTTCTGCCACCAGAAGAAGCCGCCGATGATCAGGGCGAGGACCACGACGCCGGCCACGATCAGGGGCAGGCGGTTCTTGAGAGCGGGTGCAGCGGGCATGGACGACCAGATGTTGGGAAACAGGCGTTCGGGGAGGAACGGGCGTTAAATAGACCCAATCGTCCAGAAAACAACCTCACAAGCTGTAAGGAATTTCGACAGCCGGGCGCCTGTGTCCGTTTGGCCTCAGACAGGGGCCACGGACAGGGGCCACGGACAGGGGCCACGGACAGGGGCCACGGACAGGGGTCGGAGCCCACCCCGCTGAGGGCCGGCGCTCGCGCTGCGAATGTGGGGATCAGGCGCCCTGTCAGCAAGGCTGGGGCGGCAGGCCTCAGTCGGCTCCGGGGGCGTTCTTGTCGCGGTTGCGAGAGGAGACGCCGCGCGACTTGCCGATCGAACCGCGGCGGCGGCCGAGATGGCGCAGCTTGGTCGGCTGGCCAAGGTAGTCCCAGAGCAGCGCGCCCAGGAAGACCACGATGATGAGAACCCCGAGGACGATCATGCGCCGTTGTCGATCTGCAGGAGTGAAGAGCCGCCTTCACCGTAGGCCAGATTGTAAAATGGGCCAGTCAAATAATGCTGCGGCGCAGCATTTTCCGGCCTCTGTGGTTGCGGCGACGCTGTCCGTGGCGCATGGGTCACGGCATGACGAGGCCCTCTGACCAGACCCCCACGGACGCCGCCGAATTCGAGGCCGAGGCTAGGGTCGCGGCGAAGGGGCCGGGCTTCCCCGAGTTCGTCTGCATGATCGCCCTGATGATGGCGCTGAACGCCCTGGCGATCGACTCGATGCTGCCGGCCCTGCCCGCGATGGGCGACGCGCTCGGCGTGGCGTCGGAGAACAGCCGGCAGTGGATCGTCACCGCCTATCTGCTGGGCTTCGGCGTGGCCCAGATCGTCTATGGGCCGCTGGCCGACCGGTTCGGACGCAAGCCCATCCTGATGATCGGCGTGGGCATCTATGTGGCCTTCAGCGTGGTGGCCATGCTGGCGCCGAGCTTCGAGACCCTGATCATCGCCAGGGTCGGACAGGGGCTGGGCTCGGCGGCGACGCGGGTGCTGGCCGTCTCCATCGTGCGCGACCGGTTCAGCGGCCGGACCATGGCGCGGGTCATGTCCCTGAGCTTCCTCGTCTTCCTCGGCGTGCCCATCCTGGCCCCCTCGCTGGGCCAGCTGATCCTGCTGATCGCCCCGTGGGAAGGCATCTTCGCCGTCCTCGCCTTCGCCGGGATCGCCCTGATGGTCTGGGCGGGCCTGCGCCTGCCCGAGACCCTGCATCCGGAAGACCGGCTGCCGATCGAGGCGAAGCGAATCGCCGGGGCCTTCAAGGCGGTGATCACCAACCGTCAGGCCATGGGCTACACCCTGGCCATGGCGGCGGTACAGGGCGCCCTGTTCGGCTTCATCAACTCCTCGCAGCAGATCTTCTACGACGTGTTCAAGGCCCCCGGCCTGTTCACCACCGTGTTCGCCGTGATCGCCGGCGGCATCGCCATCGCCTCGATCGTCAACGCCCGGATCGTGGTCAAGCTGGGCTCGCGCAAGATCAGCCACACCGCCCTGCTGGGCTTCACCGGCATCGCGGCCGTCCACGCCACCGTGGTCATCTCGGGCCACGAGTCGATCTGGAGCTTCGCCATCCTGCAGGCCATGACCATGTTCTGCTTCGGCCTGCTGGCCGGCAACTTCGGCTCGATGGCCATGGAGCCGATGGGCCATATCGCCGGCACCGCCTCCTCGGCCCAGGGCTTCATGTCGACCATCATCGGCTCCCTGACCGGCTTCGCCATCGGCCAGCAGTTCAACGGCACCGTGGTCCCCATGATCGTGGGCTTCACCTGCTGCGGCCTGATCGCCATCGTCGCGGTGCTGTTCGCCGAACGCGGACGGCTGTTCGTGCCGCACAACCCGGTTCCTGCCGCCGCTCAATAAGCCCTTGATCTCGGGGCCCAACGGGTTTCAGGTCCGCGCCGAAGTTCAACGGAGCGTTCCATGTCCCGCAGCAAGACCGCCGTGTCCCTCCTCGCGCTGAGCGCCGCCCTCGCGGGCGTGCTGGCGATCGCCGCCTGCCAGCAGCCCGCCGCCGATCCGGCCTCGGACATGCCGCCGCTGCCCGCCTCGGCGACCGCGCCGGTGACCTATCCGAAGGACATCCACTCCTACGCCCAGCCGCAGATCGCGCGGGTCAAGCACGTCGACCTGAACCTGACCGCCGACTTCGCGGCCCACACCCTGTCGGGCACGGCGGCGCTGGACATCACCGCCGAGCCGGGCGCGACCCAGATCGTGCTGGACAGCCGCAACCTGGACATCAAGGCCGTGCGCGACGCCAAGGGGCCGCTGCAGTTCGTCCTCGGCGCCGCCGACCCGATCCTGGGCCAGAGCCTGACCGTGACCTTCCCGGCCTTCGCGGCCGGCGAGACCCGCAAGATCTTCATCGACTACGCGACGAAGCCCGACGCGGCGGCCCTGCAGTGGCTGACCCCGGCCCAGACGGCGGGCGGCAAACAGCCCTTCCTGTTCAGCCAGGGCGAGGCCATCCTGACCCGGACCTGGGTCCCGACCCAGGACAGCCCGGGCATCCGCCAGACCTACTCCGCCACCATCACCGTCCCCGAGGCGCTGAAGGCGGTGATGAGCGCCGAGATGCTGACGCCGAACGGCGAGCGCGCCCCGGCCCTGAACGGCCAGCCCATGCACAGCTACCGCTTCCGCATGACCAACCCGATCCCGCCCTATCTGATGGCCATCGCCGTGGGCGACCTGGCCTTCGCCTCGGAAGGCGGCCGCGTGGGCGTCTGGACCGAGCCGAGCCGTCTGGAGGCGGTCAAGGCCGAGTTCGCCGAGATGGGCAAGATGGTCGACGCGGCCGAGGCCCTGTACGGCCCCTATCGCTGGGGCCGCTATGACGTCCTGGTCCTGCCGCCCTCCTTCCCGTTCGGCGGGATGGAGAACCCGCGCCTGACCTTCGCGACGCCGACGGTTATCGCCGGGGACAAGTCGCTGGTCTCGCTGGTGGCGCACGAGCTGGCCCACAGCTGGTCGGGCAATACGGTGACCCACGCCGTCTGGGCCGACTTCTGGCTCAACGAGGGCTTCACCACCTACTTCCAGAACCGGATCATGGAGGCCGTCTACAGCCCCGCCCGCGCCCAGCAGGAGCGCGTCCTCGGCTGGGACTCCCTGCAGGAGCAGCTGAAGACCCAGCCGGCGGCGGACACCCGGCTGCACCTCGACCTGACCGGGCGCGACCCGGACGACGGCATGACCGACATCGCCTATGAGAAGGGCGCGGCCTTCCTGGAGACCATCGAGCGGATCGTCGGCCGTCAGCGCTTCGACGCCTGGCTGAAGGGCTACTTCGACCGCAACGCCTTCCGGCCGATGACCTCGGAGCTGTTCCTGCAGGACATCCGCGCCAATCTGGTGAAGGGCGATCAGGCGCTGGAGCAGCAGCTGAAGCTGGACGAATGGGTCTATCAGCCCGGCCTGCCGTCGAACGCCGTGGCCCCGACCTCAGCCGACTTCGACGCCGTGGACCGCGCCGCGACGGCCTTCTTCGCCGACCGCGGCCCGGCCTCGGCCATCCCGTGGAAGGACTGGAGCACCCAGCAGCGGCAGCGCTTCCTGCAGTGGCGGCCTGCCAACCTGCGCGATGGGGCCGACTGGATGACCAACCAGCAGTTGGCGGACCTCGATCAGACCCTGAACCTGGAGCACGAGGGCAACTCCGAGCTGACCTTCGCCTGGCTGCAGATCGCCGTGGCCCACCGCTATCAGCCGGCGGTGCCGACGCTGGAACGGTTCCTGACCTCGCAGGGACGGCGCAAGTTCGTGATGCCGCTGTTCACCAGCCTGTGGAAGGAGGGCGACTGGGGCCGTCCGCTGGCCACGCGCATCTACGCCCGCGCCCGGCCCGGCTATCACCCGGTGACCACCGGCTCGGTCGACGCCCTGATCGGCAAGCCGGCGGGGCAGTAGCCGCCGGTTCTGCACTCGAAAAAAACCGGGTGCAAAAAGTGCAAAGCTGAAAGCGGGGCGAGAGGTTCGCCCCGCAGACGGCTGGATTCACGCAAGTTTTCAGAACGGGGTTCGTTGCACTCGGGTGCAATCGGAGTGCAACGGCGCGCGCCGGCGGCGGATGGCGATGTCAAAGACCCGCGCGAAGGGTAGCACCTGTGCGGGGCGTGCCAGGTCGAATGGAGTGGTGATCAGGTAGAGCGCTGATCCGGCGGGGGTTTCTGCGCGCGAATATGCGCGTCCAATCTGATCCTTCTCCCCTTGCGGGAGAAGGTGGCCGAGCGCAGCGAGGTCGGATGAGGGGTTGTGCCCCGCCAGACGTGAGCGCGGCTTCCTCACCATACACGCCTGCGTGACCCCTCATCCGTCGGCCTTCGGCCGCCACCTTCTCCCGCAAGGGGAGAAGGGCATCCCCCGATGAGGCGGCGCGTGGCCGGCGCCGTCAATTGCGCATGTCAGGTTCGCTTTGGGGCAAGCGATGCAACTGCTGTTCTACGCCATCGTCGCGGGGGCCGTCGGCGTCCTCGTCTGGCTGTCGATCCGCGATCCGCTGATGCGGCGCGGGATCCTCAAGAAGCCCAAACGGAAGCGCCGCGGCGACTACGACTGAGGCTTAAGCCCGCTCCACGCACATGGCGACACCCATGCCGCCGCCGATGCAGAGGGTGGCGAGGCCCTTCTTCGCGCCCGAGCGCTTCATCTCGAACAGGAGGGTGGTCAGGATGCGGGCGCCCGAGGCGCCGATGGGGTGGCCGATGGCGATGGCGCCGCCGTTGACGTTGACCTTGGAGGCGTCGAGGCCGAGCTCCTTCAGCACGCACAGCGACTGGGCGGCGAAGGCCTCGTTGGATTCGACGAGGTCGAGGTCGGCGACGGTCCAGCCGGCCTTCTCCAGCGCCTTCTTCGAGGCCGGGATCGGGCCGGTGCCCATGACGGCCGGATCGACGCCGGCGGTGGCCCAGGAGGCGATGCGGGCCAGGGGTTCGAGACCCCGCGCCTTCGCGTCTTCCGCCGACATCAGGACGAGGGCGGCGGCGCCGTCATTGAGGCCTGAGGCGTTGGCGGCGGTGACCGTGCCGTCTTTCGTGAAGGCGGGCTTCAGCTTCTCCATGGCCTCAAGCGTCGCGCCGTGGCGGATGTATTCGTCCTGATCGACGGTGACGTCGCCCTTGCGACCCGGGATGACGACGGGGACGATCTCGTCGGCGAACTTGCCGGCCTTCTGGGCGGCCTCGGCCTTGTTCTGGGAGGCGACGGCGAACTCATCCTGGGCGAGGCGGCTGATGTGGGCCTCGGCGGCGATGTTCTCGGCGGTCTGGCCCATGTGATAGCCGTTGAAGGCGTCCCACAGACCGTCCTTGATCATGGTGTCGACCAGGGCGATGTCGCCCATCTTCTGACCGGTGCGCAGATGCTGGGCGTGGGGCGCCTGGCTCATGCTCTCCTGACCGCCGGCGACGATGATCTTCGCATCGCCGAGCGCGATCTGCTGGGCGCCGATGGCGACGGCGCGCAGGCCCGAGCCGCAGATCTGGTTCAGGCTCCAGGCCGGGGTCTCCTTCGGCACGCCCGCGCCCATCGAGGCCTGACGGGCCGGGCCCTGACCCGCGGCAGCCTGAAGCACGTGACCCAGGATGACCTCATCGACCTCGGCGCCCGCGACGCCCGCCCGCTCCAACGCCGCCTTGATGGCGATCTCGCCCAGTTTGGAGGCCGGCAGGCTCGACAGGCCGCCGAGGAAGGCGCCGACCGGGGTCCGGGCGGCGGAGACGATGACGACGTCGGAGACAGCGGAGGTCATGTTTATTCACTCACTGAGGAAATTCTGCGTGGCGTTTCTGCCGCATCCCGGGGCTTTCGTCACGACCTTTAAGCCGGATTCAGCGGATGGTCATCGTGTCGCGCGCAGATGGAGGGAACGAACCGAACGGTCGTGGGCTTGATGGGGCCATGAAGATGCGTTTGCGATCCCTGTTCACCCATGTCTGCACGCCTGACGCGCTGGACATGATCGATCACTACCAGACGCGCGCCGAGCGGCTGGCGGACCTTTGGGTGCATGTGACGGGCCTGTCTCTGGCCGGCGTCGGCGGCATCGTCCTGGCGGGACTGGCGGCCGTCTATGGCGGGCCGGGAACGATCATCGCGACGGCCGTCTATGCGGTCTGTCTGATCGCCATGCTGACGACCTCGACCATCTACAACTGGACCAACCCCTGCGCCGCGCGGCCCGTACTGAGGCGGATGGACGAGGCGGCCATCTTCCTGATGATCGCGGGCTCCTACACCCCGTTCACGACGCAGCGGTTCGAGGGGATGTGGGCGATCGGCTTCACCCTGGCGGTCTGGCTGATCGCGGGGGCGGGGGTGGCGACCAAGCTGGTCGCGCCGCGCATCTCCGACGCCTTCTGGAGCGGGGTCTATGTGCTGTTCGGCTGGCTGGCCGTCTTCGCCCTCAAGCCCATGCTGGAGACGGTGCATCCGGTGGCGCTGGGCCTGCTGGTGCTGGGCGGGCTGATCTATACCGCCGGGGTCTTCGTCTTCATCAGTCCGCGCGTCAAATACCGCCGGGCGATCTGGCACGGCTTCGTCGTCGCCGGGGCCGGGGTGCACTGGGTCGCGGTGCTGCTGGGCGTCGTCCTCGCGCCCCAGTTCGCCTAAGCCCTTGTCAAACCTGAGCATTACCCGCTTGTGCGCCGCGAAATATTGCGCTGGCGTCCGTCTTCGCACTGCGGGATACTGAGGAAAAGATACAAAGGGAGTTGATTGGCGTGGCCGACGATAAACCCCAGACGGGGAAGACCAGGACGGGCGAAGTGGTCGTCATCAAGAAGTATGCGAACCGCCGTCTCTACAACACCTCGACCAGCGCCTATGTGACGCTGGAGGACCTGGCCAAGATGGTCCGGGACGGGGTCGAGTTCGTGGTGTTCGACGCCAAGACCAATGAGGAGCTGACACGTCAGATCCTGACCCAGATCATCTTCGAGGAAGAGAGCCGGGGCGAGGCCCTGCTGCCCGTCCAGTTCCTGCGCCAGCTGATCGGCTTCTACGGCGGTCAGATGCAGGGGGTCCTGCCCTCCTACCTGGAGATGTCGCTCGAGAACTTCTCACGCCAGCAGGAGCAGTACCGCGCCCAGATGGCCAAGGCCTTCGGCGGCGGCTCGACGGGCTCCCTGATGGAGGAGGCGGTCAAACAGAACATGGCCATCTTCCAGAACGCCATGAAGATGTTCCCGGCCTTCGGCGGCGCCTATGGCGCGCGGCCCGAGCCGGAGGCGGCGAAGGACGCGCCCGACGCCGCGCCATCGGCCGCACCCGAGGCGGCCAACGACCCTCTCGCCGAGATGCGCCGGCAGATGGACGAGATGCGCGCCCAGATCGAGCGCATCTCCACCCCGCCCAAGGCGTCCAAGGGCGGCAAGGGCGACTGATGACCGACCGCATCCCGCCCATCGGCCCGGTCGGGGGCGCGAACGGGGTCGGCGGCGGGGCCGTCATCCCCTCGGTGACCCGCGCCAACGCCGACGACCGGCGCGGACAGGAGCGCCGCTCGGCCGACCGAAGGGCGAAGAAGGAAAGCGCCTCGCGCGATCTGGTCCCGGTCGGCAAGCCCGTTCACCATGACCCGGCAGGCCCTGCCGCCCGGACGGTCTCGACGGCCGACGCCGCGGCGGCGGCCGCCGCCTTCTCGGCCCAGATGCTGGGCCAGGGCGGGCAGAGGAACGGCATCAAGGGCGGCCCCGTGGTGCTGGACGCGGCCCGCGCCACCTACCTCGGCGCCGAATATGCGGGTGAGAAGGACCGCCGCCCGCCGGCCGGGACGACCAAGCGCACGGACATCTGAGAGACTGGCGTGAGGCTTGCAGTGAAGACAGGCAACTGTCCCGCTCACGTGGTCCGCGCCCATGTCCCTCGCCTTCAGCTCCGCCTTCCGCGCCTTCGACGTGATCGTCGTCGCCCTGATCTTCGCGGCCCTGCTCTAGAACCTGTCGCGGAATTCACTGGTCGGGGAGGCCCGGCCGGGGATCAATGCGGGTCTGGAGACCGAGCATGATCCGAACCTTTGCCTTCCTCGCCGCCGTGGCTGTCGCCGCGCCCGCCGTCGCTCAGACGGCTGATCCGGCGCCCGTCGTCGCGGCCGAGCGCGCTTTCGCGGCGGAGACCGCCCGGGTCGGAATCAATCGGGGCTTCACCCACTGGTCGGTCGATGACGCCGTGGTCTTCGACGAGGGCCGCGCCTCGACGGTGCGCGCCACCTATCCCGACCGTGAGCGCCCCGAGGGCGAGCCGAGCCTGAGCTGGTGGCCGAACTTCGCGGGCATCGCGCGGTCCGGGGACCTGGGTTTCACCACCGGCGGGGTCGAGGTCGGGGGCCGCCGGACGGGGCATTATTTCACGGTCTGGAAGCGGCAGGCCGACGGATCGTGGAAGTGGGTCTATGACGGCGGATCCGGCGCGACGGCGGCGGGCGTCCCCGGCCCGGAGACGGAGCCGGTCGCCATGATCCCGGGCGCCACGACCCCGATGACGCCGGACACGGCTCTCGCCGCTGTGCGCGAGGTCGAGGCGGATCTGGCCGAAGCCGCCGGGACCGACCAGCGCGCCGCCCATCTGGCCGTCCTGGCCGAGGATGCCCGGGTCTATGTTGCGCGCCGGGCGCCGGCGGCGGGGCTCACGCAGGCCGGGGAGGTTTTGTCCCATTGGCCGCAAGCCTTCCTGTTCGCACCTATGACCGGGGGCGGCGCCTCGGACGCGGGCGATCTGGTCTGGACCTATGGCGAGGCGGCCTGGGACGCCGACAACGCCCTGCATCAGGGCTGGTTCGTGCGGGTCTGGCGGCGTGACACGGACGAAGTCTGGAAGCTGGTCTTCGTCCAGCTTGTGCCGGGCGTTCCGCCGCCGCCGTTGCGCGTGACGACGCAGCCCCCTCCCGCAAGCTGAACCGACGCCCTATCTGGACGTCATGACCGATCTGTCCCCCCGCGAAATCGTTTCCGAACTCGACCGCTTCATCGTCGGCCAGCACGACGCCAAGCGCGCCGTCGCCGTGGCCCTGCGCAACCGCTGGCGGCGCAAGCGCGTGCCCGCCGATCTGCGCGACGAGGTGACGCCCAAGAACATCCTGATGATCGGCCCGACCGGGGTCGGCAAGACCGAGATCGCCCGACGTCTGGCGAAGCTGGCGGGCAGCCCCTTCCTGAAGGTCGAGGCGACCAAGTTCACCGAGGTCGGCTATGTCGGCCGCGACGTCGACCAGATCATGAGGGACCTGGTCGAGGCGGCCCTGATCATGGTCCGCGACACGCGCCGCGCCGGTGTGCGGGCCAAGGCCGAGGCGGCGGCGGAGGAGCGGATCCTCGACGCCCTGGTCGGCCCCGGCTCGGGCCCGGCCACGCGGGACAGCTTCCGCAAGAAGCTCCGTTCCGGCGAGATGGACGACAAGGAGATCACCCTCGACCTGGCCGACACGAGCTCGCCGATGCAAGGGATGGATATGGGCGCCGGGGGCGTCGGAATGATCAATCTGTCGGAGATGCTCGGCAAGATGGGCGGGCCGCGCACCAGGTCGGTCCACACCACGGTCAAGGAGGCCCTGACGCCCCTGATCACCGAGGAGAGCGACAAGCTGCTGGACCAGGACAGCCTGACCCGCGACGCCGTAACCCTGGCCGAGCAGGAGGGCATCGTCTTCCTCGACGAGATCGACAAGGTCGCCGGCCGTCAGGATCGCGGCGGCGCCGATGTGTCGCGCGAAGGCGTGCAGCGCGACCTCCTGCCCCTGATCGAGGGAACCACCGTTTCGACCAAGTACGGACCGGTGAAGACCGACCATGTGCTGTTCATCGCCTCGGGCGCCTTCCATGTGGCCAAGCCCTCGGACCTGCTGCCCGAACTGCAGGGGCGGCTGCCGATCCGGGTCGAGCTGAAGGCCCTGACGCGGGATGACTTCGTGCGCATCCTGACCGAGCCCGAAGCCAATCTGATCCGTCAGAACCAGGCCCTTCTGGCGACCGAGGAGGTCACGCTCGCCTTCACCCCCGACGCCATCGAGGCCATGGCCGATGCGGCGGTGGCGGCCAACGGCCAGGTCGAGAACATCGGCGCGCGGCGTCTGGTCACCGTCATCGAACGGGTGCTGGAGGAGACCTCCTTCAAGGCCTCGGACCTGTCGGGCCAGACCCTGACCTTCGACGGGGATCAGGTGCGCGAGAAGATCGGCGACCTGGCCAAGAACGCCGATCTGAGCCGGTACATCCTCTGACCGGACGCAGGGGGCAATTGTAACTCACGCGCCTGTGTGCGGCGGCCGACAGTTCGCGATTGACCCCCGGGGCTGATCCGCTCCAGCTTGGCGGGGCCCGACAGGGCCGTGAAATCAAGGAGACGCCCCGTGGCGCACAAGTTCGAAGTCTACAAGGACAAGGCCGGCGAGTTCCGCGTCCGGTTCAAGTACAATTCCGAGATCATCTTCTCGACCGAGGGCTACTCCGACAAGTCGGGCGCCAAGCGGGCGATCGAGTCGATCAAGAAGCACGTCGGCGACGCGGAAACCGTCGAGATCGAATAGTCCGGCTCGACAGCCACGACAGATGAGGCCCCGCGGTTCGTCCGCGGGGCCTTTTCGTTATGCCCGCCTTATGCCCCGCCCGGGTTTCGGCATGGCGCGCTTACGGGGTTCGGGAGTGATGTCCGTGCGAAAGGACATCTTCCCATGTCGCCTATCAAATCCGCCTCGCCGGAGCCTTCCCCATGGACCTGCTGGCGAGCGGCGCTGATCGTTCTGGGCGCCGCCTTTGGGGCCGCGCCACGCTCTGGATCGACCTCCTCCGAGCCGGTCAGCCGGAGGGCCGCCAAATGATGTCGGGGGGCATTTCGGAGACCCGGCCGCGCGCGGTCGCTCCGCGTCACTATGAGGTCGTGGCCCGGGCGGGGGGCTGGAGCGTGGTGCTGAACGGCGCCTGCACCCGCCCCTTCCGCAGCCGCCGGGCGGCCGAGCGGATCGCGAAGTCGCTGCAGAAACAGGCCGACGCCCTTAATGGCGAAAGGGCCCGCTGATGGCCGTGACTCTTCAGACGCCGCCGGCGGTGATCGAGGTCATTCCCGACGGTCCGCGCTGGCGGCTGCAATCCAGCGACCGGCTGTTCAGCGGGATCTTCACCGACCGCCGCGCCGCCCTGCGTCACGCCATGGCCGAGGCGGAATCCCACCCCGGCCATGTGGTGGTGCTCAAGAGCGCGCGGGGATCGTGAGCCCGCGCTGCACGGCGGGACGGGCCAGCGCCCGTTCCAGCCAGAGCGGGACGTTCTTCAGGCTCGCGTAATCGACGATCTCGGCCGCCTCATAGAAGCCGATCAGGTTGCGGACCCAGCCGATCATGGAGATGTCGGCGATGGTGTAGTCGTCGCCCATGATCCAGTCGCGCCCCTCAAGGCGGCTCTCCAGCACGCCCAGCAGACGTTTGGATTCGGCGGCGTAACGGTCGCGCGGACGCTTGTCCTCATAGTCCTTGCCGGCGAACTTGTGGAAGAAGCCGAGCTGGCCGAACATCGGGCCCAGGCCGCCCATCTGCCACATCAGCCACTGGAGGGTCTCGTAGCGGGCCGCCGGATCTGTCGGCAGGAGCTTGCCGGTCTTCTCGGCCAGATAGATGAGGATGGCGCCGGATTCCCAGAGCGGCAGAGGCTTTCCGCCGGGGCCGTCGGGATCGAGGATGGCCGGGATCTTGCCGTTCGGATTGAGCGACAGATAGTCGGGCGTCCAGGTCTCGTTCTTCATGATGTCCACGAGGTGGACCTCATAGGGGATGCCGATCTCCTCCAGCATGATGGAGACCTTCACGCCGTTGGGCGTCGGCAGGCCGTAGTACTGCAGGACCGTCGGGTCCTTGGCCGGGTACTGGTTGGTGATCGCAAAGGCGGACAGATCGGCCATGGGGCTCCCTCTCGTGGCGAGCCCCTATGTCGGGAGACGAAAGCGTCGCCGCAAGCTCGGACCGATCAATCCGGTTCGCGGTCGCCGGTCTCGGTCGGGCGGACGGCGAGGAGCCAGCCGTCGGCAATGTGGAGCTCGGGCGCGGCCTCTTTCGTGAAGGGCAGATACCAGGTCTGGCCGCCGGCGCTGGGCGTGATTTCGAGCATATCGTCGGCGCCGAAATTCTGGACCGCCTTGACCTTGCCCAGCGCCACGCCTTCCGGATCGCGGGCTTCCAGGCCGACGAGGTCGGCGAGATAGAACTCGTCCTCTTCCGGCTCAGGGAAGCGGTCGCGGGGGACGTAGAGTTTCAGATTGCGCAGGGCGTCGGCCTGCTCCTTGGTGGCGATCTCCTTCGCCCGGCCGACGACGCCGTCCTTGGTGGCGCGGGCCGCGGTCACGGTCAGGCCATGCGAGCCGTCGGCCCGCAGCAGGGGACCGTATTCGGTCAGGGCGAGGGGGTCGGCGGTATAGGCGGTGATCCGCACCTCGCCCTTCACCCCGAAGCCGCCGGCGACATGGCCGACGAGGATGAGTTTCTGGTCGTTCTGCGCCATCGTGGCCGCTCCGTTCGATCCGTGTGTCGCCAGATAGCAGAAAGGCAGCGCCCGGATACCGGACACTGCCTTTCTCCAGCCGGCCCCGGCTTTCGCCGGGGCAAGCGGTAAGGGGTTTAGCCCTCGGTGGTTTCTTCGGCGGCGCCTTCGGCCGGGGCCTCTTCGACGCTGACTTCGGCGGAGCCTTCGGTGTCGGCGGCGGGAGCCTCTTCAGCCGGAGCTTCTTCGACGGCCGGAGCGTTCTTGGCGGCTTCGGCGGCAGCGGCGGCTTCTTCCTTGGCGCGGACGGCGGCTTCAGCGGCCTCGACCTTGGCGGCGGCTTCAGCTTCGGCGCGGTCGGCTTCGCGCTGGGCGCGTTCGGCCGAACGTTCCTGGGCCTTCTTGCCCGGCGTGCCCTTGTTCGGGTTGTTCGACTGGGTCCACTTGACCTTGCCGACCAGGGTTTCGTCCTGGCTCTGCGAGATGAAGCGCGCGACGCGGTCGGTCGGCTGGGCGCCCTTGCCGAGCCATTCGGCGATGCGGTCGGCCTTCAGGGTGACGCGCGGGGTGGCGCTGTCCTTGGGCAGCATCGGGTTGTAGGCGCCGACCTTCTCGATGAACTTGCCGTCGCGGGGGGCGTGCGAGTCAGCGATGACGATGTGGTAGTAGGGGCGCTTCTTGGCGCCGCCGCGGGCCAGACGAATCTTCAGCATTTTCAGTCTCTTTCTTTAAATCGAAGTCTTATTTCTTGGGTGGGAAGCCCGGAAGGCCCGGCAGGCCTCCCGGAAGTTGTCCGCCGCCCAGACCGGCGAGCCGGTCCTGGATGGCTTTCATTTCGTCGGCCGAGGGTTCGGGCATCTTGCCCCCGCCCATGGCCTTCAAACGGTTGAGATCGGGGCCGCCCATGCCGGGCATACCGCCGCCAGCGCCGCCGCCGAGACCGCCCAGCATGGCGGCCATCTGCTGCATCTTGCGCGGACCCCCCTTGGACATGGACTTGACCATGTCAGCCATCTGGCGGTGCTGCTTGAGCAGGCGGTTGATGTCCTGGACCTCGACGCCGGCGCCGGCGGCGACGCGCTTCTTGCGGCTGGCGTTCAGAAGGTCGGGCTTCTTGCGCTCGGCCTTGGTCATCGAGGAGATGATGGCTTCCTGACGCGCGATCGACCGGTCGTCGATATTGGCGTCGGCCATCTGGTTCTTCATCTTGGCCACGCCGGGCAGCATGCCCATGATGCCCTGAAGACCGCCCATCTTCTTCATCTGCTGGAACTGGGCGGCCAGGTCATCGAGGTCGAACTGACCCTTGGCCAGTTTCCGGGCCATCTTCTCGGCCTTGGCCTGGTCGAGTTCCTGCGACGCCTTTTCGACCAGGGCGACGATGTCGCCCTGACCCAGGATGCGGCCGGCGACGCGGCGGGCGTCGAAGACGTCCAGCGCATCGACCTTCTCGCCCGAGCCCATGTATTTGATCGGCAGGCCGGTGACGGCGCGCATCGACAGCATGGCGCCGCCGCGGCCGTCGCCGTCGGCGCGGGTCAGGACCAGGCCGGTCAGGGGCAGGCGTTCGTGGAAGGCCTTGGCGGTGCGGACGGCGTCCTGACCGGTCAGGCTGTCCGCGACCAGCAGGGTCTCGACGGGATTGGCGATGGCCGCGACCTCGGCGACCTCGGCCATCAGACCCTCGTCGAGAGTGATGCGGCCGGCGGTGTCGAGGATCAGGACGTCGAAGCCCTGAAGCTTCGCCGACGTCAGGGCCCGCTTGGTGATCTGGACGGCGCTCTCGCCCGCCACGATCGGCAGGGTGGCGACCTCGATCTGCTTGCCGAGGGTGGCCAGCTGCTCCATCGCCGCCGGGCGACGCGTATCGAGGGAGGCCATCATGACCTTCTTGCGATCGAACTTCGTCAGTCGCAGCGCCAGCTTGGCGGAGGTCGTGGTCTTGCCCGAGCCCTGCAGGCCGGCCATCAGGACGACGGCGGGGGGCGTGGCGTTGGTGTTGAGGCCGACCGGCTCCTCGCCGCCCAGCATCTCGATCAGGCCGTCATAGACGATCTTGACCACCTGGTCGGCCGGCTTGACCGAGCGGATGACCTCTTCGCCCGTGGCGCGTTCGGTGGCGAAGGCGATGAAGTCCTTGACCACCGGCAGGGCGACGTCGGCCTCCAGCAGGGCCACGCGCACTTCGCGCATCGCCTCGGCGACATCCTTTTCGGACAGGGCGCCGCGGCCGGTGATCCGGTCGAAAACGCCTGTCAGCCGCTCGTTCAGAGCCTCGAACATTCACTACCTCGTCAGCCTCGCCGGGATTGGCGCGGGCCGTGATTTCCGCGCCTGAACCGGTCTCCATAGCGAAACGGCCCCTGGCGACGATCACGTCGGCAGAGGTTTCTCGCCTGCCTCGTCCATCGCGAAGATGGGGACGTGCAGGTGGAGACGCAGGTTCAATTGCGTCGGAAGCGGCGGCTTATGACGGAAAAGGGCGGCGAAGACAAGGCGAGGGCGAAAAGGGTTCACCGGCGACTCCCGACTTGAGCGTCCAGACAGAACGCCGTCTTATGACGCCTCACCCTTCAGGAGCCCCCCATGACCCGACGCAGCCCTGCCCTCGCCCTGTCCGGCGCCCTGACTGGCGCCCTGACTGGCGCTTTGACCGCCGCCCTGATGATGTCGACCGCGACGGCGGCGCTGGCGCAGTCGGCGCCCACGACGGCGGCGGCGGGGGAAACGCCCGCGCGGCGTCAGGCGGGGACGCTGGTCTATGACGGCATACCTGAAATCCCGGCGACCCTGAGACCCCAGATCCAGCGCTATCGCAACGCCCGATCGGCCTCGTTCCAGGACTGGCTGCCCGACGGCTCCATCCTGATCGCGACCCGCTTCGGCGAAACGCCCCAGATTCACCGGGTCGCCGCGCCCGGCGGGGCCCGCACCCAGCTGACCTTCTTCGACGAGCCGGTCGCCGGCGCCCAGGTCGTGCCCGGCGGGGACCGCTTCGCCTACAGCCGCGACGTCGGCGGGGCGGAATACTACCAGATCTTCGTCGCCGGCCTGACCGGCGGTGAGGTTCAGATCACCGAACCGGGCACGCGCAACGAGGGACTGACCTTCTCGCGCGACGGCAAGACCGCGATCTGGAGCCAGGTCCGCCCGGGCCAGCCCAACTATGAGATCGTGGCGGTCGATCTGGCCGCGCCGACGGCGCGCCGGACCCTGTATCGCGGCGAAGGCGCCTGGTCGCCCGTCGACGTCTCTCCGGACGGAACCCGGGTGCTGCTCAGCAAATACGTCTCGGTGCAGGACAGCCAGCTGTGGGTGCTGGATGTGGCCGACGGCCGCGTGAGCCGGGTGCATGAGACGGCGACTCCGGTTTCGTTCGGACCGGCGGAGTTCACGGCCGACGGGCGGTCGATCATCACCACCTCGGACGAAGGCTCCGACGTCAGCCGGCTGGTGCGGATCGATCTGGCGTCCGGAGCGGCGACGGCCCTGACCGAAGCCCTGAAGTGGGACGTCGAGGGATTCGACCTGTCGGACGACGGGCGGTTGCTGGCCTATTCCGTCAATGAGGACGGCTTCGCCAGGGCCCATATCCTGGATCTTTCGACCGGACGTCCCCTGACGGCGCCCGATCTGCCCGCCGGGGTTCTGGGGGGGCTGAAGTTCTCGGCCGACGGGTCGCGCCTGGCCCTGAGCCTGTCGACCCCGGCCTCGTCGGGCGACGTCTGGAGCTGGGACGTGGCGGCCGGCGGCCTGACCCGCTGGACGACCTCCGAGGTCGGGCCGGTCGATCCGGCCAGCTTCGTCACCCCGGAACTGGTGCGCTTCCCCTCCTTCGACGGTCTTCAGATTCCGGCCTTCGTCTATCGTCCTCCGGCGGGCGGATCGGGACGCCGACCCGTGATCATCGACATTCACGGCGGACCCGAGGGCCAGTCGCGCCCCGGCTTCAACCCCACCTATCAGCAGTGGATCGCGGACCTCGGCGCCGCCGTCGTCGTGCCCAACGTCCGGGGCTCGACCGGCTACGGCAAGGCCTGGGTGGCGATGGACAACGGCCCGCTGCGTCAGGACTCGGTCAAGGACATCGGCGCCCTTCTGGACTGGATCGCGACCCAGCCCGACCTCGATCCGGAGCGGGTCGTGGTGCACGGCGGCTCCTACGGCGGCTTCATGGTTCTGGCGTCGCTCGCCGCCTATTCGGACCGGCTGGCGGGGGCGGTCGATATTGTCGGCATCTCCAACTTCATCAGCTTCCTGCAGAACACCGAAGGCTATCGCCGCGACCTGCGGCGCGCGGAATACGGCGACGAACGCGACCCGGCCATGCGGGCGGTGTTCGACCGCATCTCGCCGCTCAACCTGACCGACGGGATGACCAGCCCGCTGATGGTGGTCCAGGGCCTGAACGATCCGCGCGTGCCCCATACCGAGGCCGAACAGATCGTCGCCGCCGTGCGCGGCGAGGGTCACCCCGTCTGGTATCTGCTGGCCAATGACGAGGGCCACGGCTTCCGCAAGAAGCGCAACGCCGACGCCCAGGCCGAGGTCACCAACCTGTTCCTGCGTCAGGTGTTCGGTCTGGAACCGCCGGAAACGGCGGCGGCGACGGGAACTCCGGGGGCACAATAGGTTTCAACCGGCGGCGGGACGCTGGTCAGACGGAAAACCCCTGATACGGTCCCGCTTTCACCCGCAGCTCCCCCTGCCCAGAGATACGCCCATGCCGACTTCCTCCGCTCCTGTCGCCGACGACCGTCTGCGCGAGGAGGTCCGAAAGCTGGGCGGGGTGCTGGGCGAAGTCATTCGCGACGAGGGCGGGCAGGAGCTCTACGACCGGATCGAGGCGGTCAGGCAGGCCTCGGTCGCTTATCACCGCGACCCGGGCTCGCATCCGGCCGGACGACTGGAGCGGCTGCTGTCGGAACTGTCGCTGGAGCAGGCGGTGGGCTTAGCCCACGGCTTCGCGGTCTTCTCGCTTCTGGCCAATGTCGCCGAGGACCGGGCCGGCAAGCGCCGGGCGCGGACCCAGACCGCGGAAGGCGCGCGACCCGATACGCTGGAGGGGGCCATGGCCCGGCTGGCGGCGGCGGGCAAGACGGCGGCCGATGCGCGCGACCTGTTGAACGACGGCCTGATCTCGCCCGTCCTGACGGCTCACCCGTCGGAGGTGCGGCGCAAGAGCGTCATCGACCGGATCGCGGCGGTGTCGGACCTGCTGGACGCCTGCGACAAGGATGATCTGTCCTGCGCACCGGACGTGCTGGATCGGGGACTGCGGCGCCAGACGGTGATCCTGTGGGCGACGCGGCTGGTGCGGACCACGGGGCTTGTGGTGCAGGACGAGATCGACACCGTCGTCTCCTTCCTCGACCGCATCTTCCTGAGGGTCGCGCCGGAGCAGCTGCAGGAGTGGCGCAAGGCGCTGGACGCGCCCGACCTCAATCCCTTCATCCGCATCGGGGCCTGGGTCGGCGGCGACCGCGACGGCAATCCCAATGTCGATGGCAAGACCCTGACGGCGGCGTTGGCGACGGCCTCGCGGGCGGTGCTGCGCTATTACCTCGAAGAGGTGAATGCGCTCGGCGCCGAGCTGAGCCTGTCGGGCAGCCTCGCCCATGTCTCGCCCGAGATGGCGGCCCTGTCGGGGGCGTCGGAGGACGACAGCCCGCACCGCGCCGACGAGCCTTATCGCCGCGCCCTGACCGAGATCTACGCCCGGCTGGCGGCGACCCACCAGAGCATCACCGGGACCCCGGCCCCGCGCGCCGCCCGGTTCGGCGCCGATCCCTATCCCGGCCCCGACGCCTTCCGCGCCGAACTGGCGGTGCTGCGCGACAGTCTGGTGGCCAACCACGGCCAGGTGTTCGCCGACGACAGCCTGACGCAATTAATCACCGCCGTGGACATCTTCGGCTTCCACATGGCGACGCTGGACCTGCGCCAGAACTCCGATGTGCACGAGCGGGTGGTCGCCGACCTGTTCAAGGTGGCGGGCGTCGAGGCGAACTATAGTGGGCTGGATGAGGAGGGCCGCATCGCCCTGCTGTCGGCCGAACTGGCCTCGGGCCGGCTGCTGTTCAGCCCCTATGCCGCCTATACGGACGAGACCCTGAAGGAGCGGGCCATTCTGGAGGCGGCCGCGAAGGCGTTGTCCGTCTACGGACCGCAGGCGATCCGGACCCATATCGTCTCCAAGACCGACGCGGCCTCGGACCTGCTGGAGGTCTATCTGCTGCTCAAGGAGGTCGGTCTCTACCGGCCCGAGGCGCCCGGCGAATGCCCGATCCAGGCCGCGCCCCTGTTCGAGACCATCGACGACCTGAGGGCCGCCAGGCCGACCCTGTCGCGCCTGCTTCAGGAGCCCTCGGCTCTGGCCGTGGCGAAGGCGCGCGGGGTGCAGGAGGTCATGATCGGCTATTCCGATTCCAACAAGGACGGCTCCTATCTGACCTCGACCTGGGAGTTGCACGAGGCGTCGCGGGCCCTGCTGGACGTCACCGACGCGGCGGGCCTGAAGCTGCAGCTGTTCCACGGCCGCGGCGGCGCCGTCGGGCGCGGCGGGGGCTCCAGCTTCGCCGGCGTCGTCAGCCAGCCGCAGGGCACGGTCCACGGCCGCATCCGCATCACCGAACAGGGCGAGGTCATCGCCAACAAATACGGTGAGCCGGACGTGGCCCGCCGCAACCTCGACGCCCTGACCGCCGGGGTGCTGATCGCCTCCCTGGCGCCGCCGCCGGACGACGAACTGACCGCGCGCCACGGGCCGACGGCGTCGAAGCTGTCGCAGGCCTCGATGTCGGCCTACCGGTCGCTGGTCTATGAGACCCCGGGCTTCGTCGACTATTTCCGCGCCGCGACGCCCATCGCCGAACTGGCCGAGCTGAAGATCGGGTCGCGCCCGGCCTCGCGGACCTCCTCCACGGCCATTGAGGACCTGCGGGCCATTCCGTGGGTGTTCAGCTGGTCGCAGTCGCGGGTGATGCTGCCCGGCTGGTTCGGCTTCGGCAGCGCGGTGCAGGGCATGGACATGGCCGAGCTGCAGGCCATGGGCAAGGAATGGCCCTTCTTCCGCACCCTGATCCAGAACATGGAGATGATCATGGCCAAGGCCGACATGACCATCGCCCGCCGGTATGCGCGTCTGGTTCCCGACGCCAATCTGGGCGCCACCATCTACGGCGCGATCAAGGATGAGTGGGACAAGACGAAGGACGCCGTCCTGACCATCACCGGCCAGTCGGACCTGCTGGGCGGCCAGCCCGAGCTGGACCGGCTGATCCGTCTGCGCATGCCCTATGTCGAACCGCTGAACCATGTGCAGATCGAGCTGATCCGGCGCCGCCGCGCGGGGGATGACGACCCCCTGGTCCGCGAAGGCATCCTGCTGGCCATCAACGGGGTGGCGGCGGGGTTGAGAAACAGCGGCTGACGGCAGGAACCTGCGACATTCTGTCCCGTTTCCCAGACCTGCAAGGGAATGACCTGCAAGGGAAACACGTCATGTTGAAATGGGCTCTCATCTTCGCCGTCATCGCCATCGTGGCGGGACTGCTCGGCTTTGGCGGCATTGCCGGCGCCGCGGCGGGTATCGCCAAATTCCTGGCGGTTCTGGCTCTGATCGTCTTCGCCGTCTTCCTGCTGCTGGGCTTCACCGTGGCCAAGAAGGTCACCTGAAACAGCGGCTTGCGAGACAGTCCAAAGCGATGAAGCGGCGGTCCTTCGGGGCCGCCGTTTTCCGTAGACGGACGATAAAAAACCCCTGACAAAAACGTAATGACTTCAATGTCATGACTTCGAATTAAAGCTTGGCCACACGGTCGCCGCCGAAGGGTCCGCGTGCCGCTCCGGAAGGGGTTCAGAAGAGCCGTCGTCGCCGACAAGAGCGACGCCCAACTCAGGAACCGCTCCGATGAAACTGCTCCTCGCTTCCGCCCTCGTCGTCGCTGCAATCGCCGGCGCCGCCTCCGCCGAAACCCGCATCCCCTACGGCGATCTGAACCTCTCCAGCGCGGCCGGCGCCGCCGCCTTCGACGCCCGCGTCGAGGCCGCCGCCAAATCCATGTGCAAGGACGCCACCCGTCCCAACAGCCGGCTGAACGACAGCGCCAACTGCGCCGCCGCCGTCCGCGCCGAGGCGGTGTCGGAACTTCCCGCCCAGGCCCGCGCCCAATATGCCGCCAACCGCCAGCCGATCACCCTGTAAACCGGGTGAAAGGCAGTGGCGTCCACAGGACCCGTCGGAGCGATCCGTCGGGTCCTTTTCTGTCCGCGATTTAAGGCGGCGCCACATCGCGGCCATCAGCGTCACACGCGCGCGAAACACGCAAAGCCCACACCGCACTGGTCGCCGACAGAGCGATGAACCCCCTCAGGAGACACGCCATGAAGACCGAGTTCCCCACCGCGTCCTTCCTTTCCGCCTCCCTGTTGGCCGCCGCCGCCTTCGCCGCGGCCCTTCTGGGTACGGGCGTCCCCGCCTTCGCCGCCGAGAAGGAGGCGCGCATCCCCTTCTCCGACCTGAACCTGTCCACGACCCGGGGCGCCGATGTGCTGGACGTCCGGATCGACCAGGCCGCGCGCGACCTGTGCCGCGATGCGCGCCGCCCCGGTGGTCGCATCAGCGACCGGGCCTGGTGCCAGGCCGCGGTCCGGGCCGAGGTGATGCGTCAGTTGCCCCTCGCCGCCCAGCGCGACTACGCCGTGGCCCGCCTGCCCCGGATCGACCTCTAGTTCGTCTGGTTAAGGGCCGTTCGTCCCCGGAGCGACTGTCAGAACGGCGCCCGCAAAGCGTGAGGAAAGTCTCACAAAGCGGGCGTCGCACTGTCACCGACCCGGACTAGAGGGGCGCCGTCGCACCCCACCGCGACGAACAAGGATATCGGTCATGACCCGGTTCGCCCTCCCCACTCTTCTCGCCTGCGCCACCCTCGCCGTCGCCGCCCCGGCCTTTGCACAAGACCGCGCCCCCGCCCCCCGTAACGATGACGTCCGCGTCCGCATCGACGATCTGGATCTGTCCTCGGCCAACGGCGCCGCCCGTTTCGACGAACGTGTCGAGCGCCGCGCCCGCACCGCCTGCGCCGGCCGCCCGACGCTCTCGGGCATGCAGTGCCGCGAGACCCTGTCGCGCGAACTGCGCGGGGCCCTGCCCGCCCCGCAACGCGAGGACTACGCCCGCGCCCGCTCGGGCCGCGTCCTGGCCATGGTGCCGACCGTCTCGGCGTAAGCCTTCAACGCCGGAATTGAAAAGGGCCGGCGGGTTTCCCCGCCGGCCCTTCACGTTTGCACCCGCGCTAACGCGCGGCGCCCTCAAGCAGCCCGAAGGGGCGTTAGGGCAACTCAGGAGACCGGGAAGCCACGCACCTTGAGCAGGGCCGAGACGTCGACGTCGCGGCCGCGGAACTGACGATAGGCGTCGGCGCGGTCGGTGGTGTTGCCCGGCGCCAGCATGATCGACTTGAACCGCCCGGCGATGTCCGGATTGAAGACGTCGCCCGACTCCTCGAAATAGGCCCAGGTGTCGGCGTCCATCGTCTCGGACCAGAGGTAGCTGTAATAGCCCGCCGAATAGGCGTCCGAGGTGAAGAGGTGATTGAACTGCGGCAGACGGTGCCGCATCACGATCTCCTTCGGCATGCCGATCCGCGCCAGCGAGGCCTTCTCGAAGGCGTCGATGTCGGTCGGCGGGGTTTCCTGGGTATGCAGGTCCATGTCGACGATGGCCGAGGACAGGTAGCTGACCGTGGCATAGCCCTGGTTGAAGGTGCCCGAGGCGTCGACCTTGTCCACCAGCGCCTGCGGCATCGGCTGGCCCGTCTCCACATGCTTCATGAAGCCGTCGAGGATCGGGCGGGTCAGGACCCAGTGCTCATGCACCTGGGACGGATATTCCACGAAGTCGCGCGGGGTGTTGCCGTAGGACGGATAGGTCACCACCGAGCTGAAATAGTGCAGGGCGTGGCCGAACTCGTGGAACATGGTCTCGGCGTCGTCCAGCGAGAGCAGGACGGGCTGACCGGGTTCCGGCTTGGTGAAGTTGTTGTTGTTCGAGGCCAGGATGACCTTGGAGCCGTCCAGCTGCGAGAACGACCGGTAGGTGGTCATCCAGGCGCCCGAACGCTTGCCCGGACGGGCGTAGTCGTCGGTGTAGTAGAGGCCCAGCAGACGGCCGGTGGCCTTGTCGTGGACCTCGTAGGTGACGACGTTTTCCTCGAAGACCGGCACGGTTCCGGCAGGCAGTTTCTTGAACTGGAAGCCGTACAGGCGCTCGGCCATGTAGAAGGAGCCGGCGCGGACGGCGTTGAGCTCGAAATAGGGCTTCAGCTCGTTCTGATCGAGGTCGTACTTGGCCTTGCGGACCTTCTCGGCGAAGTAGAGGTAGTCCCAGGGCTCGATGTCGAAACCGGCGATCGCCTTCATGTCGGCGACCTCTTCCACGACCCGCTCCTTGGCCGGGGCCCAGACGCGGTCCATCAGCGACTGCGCGGCGGCCGGGGTCTTGGCCATGGTGTCCTGCATGCGCAATTCGGCGTGGTTCCTGTAGCCCAGCAGTTTGGCGCGCTGGTCGCGCAGCTTCACGATCGTGGCGATGGTCGCATTGGTGTCGTTGGCGTCGCCGTTGTCGCCGCGATTGACGAACTTCTTCCAGACCGTCTCGCGCATGGCGCGGTCGTTGGCGAAGGTCAGGAAGGGATCGACGCTCGAGCGGGTGTTCATGATGATCCAGCCCGGGATCGATTTGGCGCGCGCGGCGGCGGCGGCGGCGGCCTTGTTGGAGGCGGGGAGCCCTGCAACCCCGGCCTCGGTCGGGATCACCGTCCAGGCGTTCTCGTCGGCGACGACCTTCTGGCCGAAGCGGGTGAAGGCGTTGGACAGGGCGGTGTTGATGCGGCCCAGCTCGGCCTTGCCGGCGGCGTCCAGATTGGCGCCCGAACGGATGAAGCTGTCGCGGCTGCGCACGGCCAGACGCTTCTGCTGGGCGTTCAGACCCATGGCGTCAGCGTTGTCGGCGACGGTCTTCACGCGCTGGAACAGTTTGTCGTTGAAGCTGATCTCGTCGAAGAAGGCCGACAGGATCGGCGACATCTCGGTGTCGAGGGCGTCGTATTCATCACCGCCGATATTGCCGGTCATGACGCTGTAGATGTTGGAGACGCGATCCAGCGGCGCGCCCATCAGCTCCATGGCCACCAGAGTGTTGGCGAAGGTCGGGGCCTCGGGGTTGTCAGCCACCGCCGCGACGTCGGCGCGGTTCAGGGTGATGCCTTCGAGCAGGGCCTCGCGCAGCTTGGCGGGGGTGACCTTGTCCCACGGCGGCACGCCGTCATAGGGGCCGGTCCAGGGCTGCAGCAGCTCGGCCTTCGGAGCCGTCTGCGGCAGGACGGCGCGGGCGATGCGGGCTTCCTCGGCGACGGTCGTGGGGTTGGAGACAGGCAGGTATTCGCCGGCCATGCTGTCGGCGGTGCCGGGGCCCGTGGCGCAGGCGGACAGGGCCATCAGGCTGCCGCCCGCGATGAGAAGCTGGCGTCGATGCATCGAAAACTCCGGTCGGATGCGGTCATGATGAAGAACCTTTAGGCGCGAACGCGCTGGCGGTCACCTGAACGTCGTGTAACCCTGATCGTTCGTTCACGGATGGGGGTTCGGATGAACAGATCGTGTTTCATGGTCGCGACACTTTTGGGCCTGACGGCGAGCGTGGCCGGAGGGGGCGCGGCCTCGGCCCAGTCCGCCGCCCAGACCTCGGCCTCGCCGCATCCGGCGCCGCTGGAATACCGGTCCCGGACCCGGTCGGAGACGCCTCAGCGGGCGGCGGGGACAACCACCCTGACGCCCTGGCTGGAGGAATGGGCGCGGGACCGGGCCGAGCGGCCGGTGCGCGATCAGGAGGCCCTGGACGCCGAGGCCAACGCCGCCATCGCCGATCCCGACTCGGGCGTCTATGTGCGCGACGCCGTGGGCCTGAGCGGCCAGGTGCGGACCGTCTCCGACCGGGTGCGGCAGGTGCAGGCCCGGGACGCCATGCTGAAGGCGGCCCCGACCGTGCAGCATGCGGCTCTGGACGCCCCGACGCCCACATCCCGCATGGCGCCCGCCCCCTGCCGCGACTGCCTGTCGCCCGACCTCAGGGACTGGGCCCGGCAGCGCGCATACGGCCCCTCGGGAGACGCGGCCTCGCTGCGGGCCGAGGCGGAGGCCGCGATCCGCGCGCCATGGTCGGGAATCGCGCCGGAACGGGCAGGCGACCCCGTCCTGATCGACGCCCTGACCGCCTGGCTGGCCGAACAGATGCGTGAGCGGCGCGGATAGGATTTCCCAGAGCCCCTGATCCCGGCTAAAGCCCCGGGCATGGCGATAGGCGTATTTGACTCCGGCGTCGGGGGCCTGACGGTCCACCGCGAACTCGTGGCCCGCTTTCCGGAGCGGGACTTTGTCTATTTCGCCGACCAGGCGCGTGGCGCGATCGGCGGCAAGACCGGCGAGGAGATCGTCGAACTGACCCGCGAGGGCTGCACGACCCTGTTCGACGCGGGCGCCAGCCTGGTCGTCCTCGCCTGCAATACGGCCTCGGCCGTGGCCCTGCGCCGGCTGCAGCAGACCTGGATCCCGGGGCTGAAGGCCCACTATGGCCGTCCCGTGAACGTGCTGGGCATCATCGTCCCGACCATCGAGGCCGCGACCGGCCTGCCCTGGACCTATGAGGCCGACAAGACGGCCAAGGACGACAAGATCCAGGCCATCGACATCCTGGGGGTCTTCTCGACGGCGGCGACGGCGATGAGCCGGGTTTATGAGATCGAGATCGACAAGCGGCGCGAGGACCTGGCGGTCTTCTCCGAGCCCTGCCCCGGTCTGGCCGGGCTGATCGAATTGGGCGCCACCTCCGAGGAGCTGAAGGTGGTGGTCCAGGAGCATGTCGACGCCCTGCGTCGCCGCATCGGCCGCCATCCGGACACGGCCATCCTGGGCTGCACCCACTATGAGATCATCGCCGACCTGTTCGCCCAGGCCCTGCCGGCGGGCACGAGCCTGATCCATCAGCCGACCGCCGTCGCCGACGCCCTGGAGCGCTACTTCGCCCAGCACCCGGAGTATGAACTGGGATCGTCGGGCCGCCGCGACTTCCTGACCAGCGGGACGCCGGGACCGCAGTCGGAGCTGGTCAGCCAGTTCTGGGGCGCGCCCCTGACCTTCGCCCCCGCCTGACCTTCGCCCCGCCTCCGCGGCCGACTGATCCTCAGTCCTCGAATTCGCCGAGCCGTTCGAACATCGCCTCGGCCTCGTCGAAGGTGTCGAACATCAGGGTCTCGGGCGGATTGACCACCCAGAAGCGGCTGACCGTGCGCCCGCCCGCATCGGCCTCGTCCTGCTGCCACAGGGCGTGGGTGACGTGATCCTGCAGCAGGGTCCAGACGCCCGGGCCTTCGGGATGGGCGGCAGCGGGCATGGGCGTCTCCAGGGTTCGGGACGGTTGTAACATCGATCCCGGGCTTGACGAGCGCCGCCGGGCGGCGCGTCGTGTCGCAGGGTCATCCGGGGAGGAACCGCCATGTCCGTGAAAGCCGCGTTCGCCGCGTTCGTCCTTTCCGCCTTCGCCACAGCCGCTCTGGCCACCAACGCCCGAGCCGAGGTGATCGAGAAGGACGCCGACCATTTCGTATTGCGCTATTCCGTCGCCCTGGAGACCACGCCAGAGGACATCTACGGCGCGATCGGCGACATCGGGCAATGGTGGGATTCGGCCCATACCTACAGTGGCGACGCGCACAACCTGACCCTGCCGCTGGAAGTCGGGGCCTGCTTCTGCGAGGCCCTGGCCGACGGCAAGACCTTCGAGCACGGGCGGGTCGTGGCGGCCGATCCGGAGACGGGCGTCCTGCTCGACGCCCCTTTGGGCCCGCTCAAGGGCAAGGCGACCAAGGCCGACTGGAGCCTCGGCTGGTCCGGCGTCGCCGGGGGCTGGGAAATGGTCATGACCTATGTCGTGCGCGGTCCGGGCCTGGGCGCCTTCGCCGAGGGTGTCGACGGCGTCATGCAGGGCCAGTTCAGCCGTTGGGTCCACTTCGCCGAATATGGTCCGGACGTCCCGGCGGACACGCCGCCGGCCTCCTAGGATGGCCTAGGGCGCGGTTCCGGTGGTGCGCATGATCTCGGCGCGCAGCTCGGGCATGCCGAGCTCCTTCTCGGCCGAGGTCAGGGCCACGTCGGGGAAGGCGGCGGGGCGTTTGGAGATGGCCTTGAGGGTCTTCTCCCGCATGGCTTCGCCCTCGCCCTTCTTGAGCTTGTCGGCCTTGGTCAGGACGATCTGGTAGCTGACGGCGGCGAGGTCCAGGGCGTCGAGCGCCTCGGTGTCCACCGACTTGAGGCCGTGGCGGCTGTCGATCAGCAGATAGACCCGCTTCAGCGTCACCCGCCCCCGCAGATAGTCACGGCCCAGATCCTGGAATTTCTTGACCGTGGTCTTCGACGCCTTGGCCCAGCCGTAGCCGGGCAGGTCGACCAGACGCAGCTGGCCGTCCAGGTCGAAGAAATTGACCTCACGCGTCCGGCCCGGCTCGTTGGAGGCGCGAGCCAGCTTGTGCATCCCGACGAGGCCGTTGATCAGGCTGGACTTGCCCACGTTCGACCGGCCGGCGAAGGCGATCTCGGGCAGGTTCGGCTCGGGCAGCTGCTCGATCTTGGCCGCCCCCATGACGAAGGTCGCCTGGCGCTGGAACAGGATCCGCGCGGCCTCGATCTCCTCGTCATCGTATTCCAACTCAGGTCGCCTTCTTGAGCTTGGCGAAGAAGGTGTCGATCGGGTTCTCGGCCTTGAAGCGGTGCATGATGAAATACTGCTGCACGATCGACAGGATGTTGTTCCACGCCCAGTAGACCAGCAGGCCGGCCGGGAAGCTGGCCATGATGAAGGTGAAGATCAGCGGCATGAACATGAAGATCTGGCGCTGGACCGGATCGGGCGCGGGCGGGTTCATGGCCTGCTGCAGCCACATGGTCAGGCCGTAGACGATGGCCAGAACGCTGAGCGCCAGGGTGAAGCCGCCGCCCATATGGGGCGAGATGAACTGGCCGATCAGGGGCGCCGAGGCCGGGTCCCAGGGGATCAGGCCGAACAGGTTCCAGATATTGGTCGGGTCGCGGTCGGACAGGTCGCGGATCCAGCCGAAGAAGGGCGCGTGCCGCATCTCGATGGTGACGTAGAGCACCTTGTAGAGGGCGTAGAAGACCGGGATCTGGACCAGGATGGGCAGACAGCCCGCCAGGGGATTGATCTTCTCGGACTGGTACAGCGCCATGGTCTCGCGCTGCTGGGCCGCCGGGTCGTCCTTATGCGCCGCCTTGATGGCCTCCATCCTGGGCTGGAGCTTGCGCATCTTCGACAGGCTCTCGTAGCTCTTGTTCGCCAGCGGGAACATGATGAGCTTGATCGTCAGCGTCAGCAGCAGGATGGCCACGCCGAAGTTGTGGACCAGGCCATAGAAGAACTCGACCAGCAGGAAGATCGGGCGCGTCAGGAAGAACAGGAAGCCCCAGTCGATGGCGTAGATGAAGCGCGGCAGGCCGAGCGACTTCTCATAGCCGGCGAGGATTTCGTTGCGCTTGGCGCCGGCGAACAGGTGCTGCTGCTCGACGATGGTCTGGCCGGGCTGGATCGTGTGCGAGGCGCCGAGCATCTGGGCGACATGGATGTCGAAACGGGTCGCGTCATCGACCTTGAACTGGGCGGTGACCTTTTCGGTCTGTGGCGGGATCAGGGCCGCCATCCAGTATTTGTCGGTGATGCCGAGCCAGCCGCCGGTCGAGGCGTGCTCCTCGAGCGGCTTCTTTTCCCAGGCCTTGTACTTGAGCTGTTCGGTCGAATAGCCCTTGCCGCCGTCGGCGCTGAAGGTGCCGATGGCGCCCTCGTGCAGGATCTGGGTCTTGCCCAGAGCCGGCGGCACGCCCTGGCGCTCGACGCGGCCGTAGGGGGCGATGGTCACGGCCTGGGTTCCCAGGTTAGCGACGGTGTCCTTGACCGCGAACATATACTGGTCGTCGACCGAGACCACGCGGGTGAAGCGCAGCCCCTGGCCGTTGTCCCAGGTCAGGGTGATCGGGGTGGCGGGCGTCAGGGTCGAGCCGTTGGTCAGGGACCAGACGGTGTTCGGACCGGGAACGCCGCCAGTGATGTTGGGGCCGGTCCAGCCGAACTGGGCGAAATAGGCGTGCTCCATCCCCTGCGGGCGGAACAGTTCCTCCATGCCGGAGTCGGGCTTGATGGTGGTGCGGTACTTGGTCAGGAACAGGTCGTCGATGCGGCCGCCCTGCAGCGACAGCGAACCCTTCAGGGTCGGGGTGGCGATCGGCACGCGTGCGGCGCCGCCCAGGGCCTGGGCGCGGTCGGTGACGAAGTTCGCGCTGGTCGGCGTCGTCTGCGGCCCGACAGCGTCGGACACGCCCGGCTTGCCGGTCTGGACGGCCTGCGAGGTCTCGTGCGCGGCCATGGCGGCGCGACGCGCCTTGCTTTGCGGCTCCAGGACGAAGATCTGATACAGGATCAGGATCACCACGGTGCAGATCACGAAGATCACCGTGTTGCGGGCGTTATCGAATTTCATTCGGTCAGCGGTCCTGGGAGTTTTTGTCGCGGGCAGCGGATGGCGTGTCGCCAGAAGTCCCTGCCGGAGGCGCCGGCGCGGTCGCCAGCCTTGTAAGCGCCGATTTCACGTCGTCAAGCAAACGCGGCCACTCGCGGGCCGCCGTGCCCATGCGGGCGATCAACACATAGTCGCTGCCCGGCACGCCGTGATCGCAAACGAGGGCGCGGGCGGCCTCGCGCAGACGGCGTTTGGCGCGGTTGCGGACCACGGCGCCGCCGACCTTGCGGGTGGCGGTGAAGCCGACGCGCACGACGGGATCGCCGTCGGCCCGGTCCAGACGCTGGACCACCACGGCGCCACGGGCCTGGGAAACGCCTTTCGCGGCCGCCAGAAACTGGGGCCGCGAGGTCAGGCGTTCGATTTTCAGAACATCCGTCATGGTTCCTCCCCCAAGGTAAGGAATTGGGGGGAAGAATACAGGCCGCTTAAGCAGTCAGCTTCTTGCGGCCCTTGGCGCGACGGCGCGCAACGATCTTCTGCCCGTTCTTGGTGGCCATCCGCGAACGGAAGCCGTGACGGCGCTTGCGCACGAGTCGCGACGGCTGATAGGTCCGCTTCACGGTCGGCTCCTCGGGTTGAATGTTTGTGCGACGGACAGATAAGCGTCCGCTGCAGGAGGGCGGGCGTATAAGGGGCCTGTCGGCATGAGTCAACGCCGGAACGCGCCCGAAAGCCCTTATCGCACGCAGTCGCGTGTCGGAGTTTGAATGAATCGTCTGAGGCGTTTCGCGCCCCTCATCCTTCTGGCCGGTGTGGCGGCCCTGATCTTCGGCATGGGCTGGAACCGCTATCTGTCGCTGGAGACCCTGCGCGTGCACGGCGCGGAGCTGCGCGCCTTCACCGCCGAGCACTGGATTTTGAGCCTTCTTGCCCTGATGGCCATCTTCACCATCGCCACCGCCAGCGTGGTGCCGGGCGTCTTCTTCGTGACCATCACCGCCGGTTATCTGTTCGGGCCGTGGGTCGGCGGGGTCTCGACCTCGATCGCAGCGACCCTGGGGGCCCTGATCGTCTATGGGGTGGCGCGGTCGGCGCTGGGACGGTCGATGCGCGAGCGGGCCGAACAGAACGACGGCCTGATGCAGAGGGTCTGCGTCGCCATCGACAAGGATACTTTCTGGTACGTTCTGGCCTCGCGTCTGGCCGTGGTGGTGCCCTTCCACATGATCAACATCGCCGCCGGGGTCATGGGGGTGCGGCTCCTGCCCTATGTGATCGCAACGGTGATCGGCCTGCTGCCCGCCCACATCATCTATTGCTGGATCGGGGCGCGGCTGAACGCCCTTCTGGTGAGCGACCCCAACCCCGACTTCCAGGCCCTGTTCGGCCAGTTCTGGGCCCCGATGACGGGCGTCTTCGTCCTGGCCGTGGTCCTGCCCTTCGCCCTGAAGGCGGTGCAGGCCCGTTTCGCGCCGAAGGTCTCCGGATGAAGCGACCGCGCGGCGCCAGTCTTGCAGGACCCTGGACATGAGCCTGGGGGACGATCTGGCCGGAAAGGTGCGCGAGCGCCTCAAGATTCCCGCCGACTGGCGTGAGCGGATGAAGCCGCACGCGCCGGACGGGCTGTCGTCGCGCCTGCTGCTGCTGACCGTCGCCTTCACCCTGGCGGTCGAGGCCCTGATCATCGCCCCCAGCGCCGCCTCCTTCCACGAGCGCTGGCTGACCGATCGGCTGCAGGCGGCCGAGCTGGCCTCGGTCGGGGTCGAGGCCCTGCCTTACAACGCGGTGGACGACAAGACCGCCGAGAGCATGCTGCGCATCGGCGGCGTCTCGGCCGTGGCCATCTCGGATCAGGGGGTGATGCGCCAGCTGCTGCAGGCGCCCCAGCTGACCCGGGCGCCGGACTTCATCGACCTGCGCCGCCGGGGTCTGGCCGCCCGGCTGTGGGACCCGGTCGTGACCCTGGCGGGCAAGCCCGACCGGTCGATCCGGGTGCGGGCCAAGCCGCGCTACCGCACCGGCGACTTCATCGACGTGGTCGCGCCGGCCCAGCCGCTGAAGCTGGAGCTGCGCGCCTTCCTGCTGAACAGCCTGCTGGTCTCGATGCTGATCTCCATCGTCGCGGGCGCCCTGCTCTATGCCGGCCTGGCCTTCCTGGTGCTGCAGCCGCTGCGACGGGTGACCCGGTCCATCGAGGGCTTCGCCGCCGACGTCGAGACCATCGCCCCCACGCCCTCGGACCGTCATGACGAGATCGGCCGGGTCGAGCGCGAACTGGCGCGGATGCAGGACGAGGTGCGTCAGTCGCTGCGCGCCCGTTCACGGCTCGTGGCGCTGGGCGAGGCCGTGGCCAAGATCAATCACGACCTCAGAAACATGCTGACGTCGGCCCAGATGGCGTCCGAACGTCTGGCCGCCTCGGCCGATCCGCAGGTGGCCAAGGCCATGCCGCGGCTGGAGCGGGCGCTGGGCCGGGCCGCCGCCCTGACCCGCAATGTGCTGGACTACGGCAAGTCCGAGGAGCCGGCGCCGGTGCTGATCCGTATCCCGCTGGCCACGGCGGCGGCCAGCGCCGCCGAGGACGCGGGGCTGGACCCGGCGGGCGTGCGGCTGACCAAGGCCATTCCGGCCCGCTTCGCCGTCGTCGCCGACAGCGACCAGCTGCACCGCATCCTGGTCAATCTGATGCGCAACGCCCGCCAGGCTATCGAGGCCGACGCCACGCGCGGTGCGCGCAAGGGCAAGGGCGTCATCCGCATCAATGCCGAGACCGACGGCGATGTGGCGGTCATCCTGATCGCCGACGACGGCCCCGGCATTCCGCCGCGCCTGTCCGAACGGTTGTTCGAGGCCTTCGTCAGCGGCAAGGCGTCGGAAGGCACGGGCCTGGGCCTGACCATCTCGCGCGAACTGGCGGCCAATCACGGCGGCGAGCTGCGGCTTGTCGACACCGGGCCGAACGGCACCACCTTCGAGATCCGCCTGCCGCAGAACCGGGCCATCGCATAACGATGGGATGTGGCCTGAAGATCACGCGAACCGGGTTGCGTTGCAGTGCAACATCGCGTCCCTTTTCCTTCCCCGTCAGCCGCTTGTAGGGATCATCATGGCCTTCTTTCCCGTGATCATGTGCGGCGGTTCCGGCACCCGGCTCTGGCCGGCGTCCCGCCCCTCGCGTCCCAAACAGTTCATCGCCCTGGCGGGCAACCGCTCCCTGTTCCAGGATACGGTGGAGCGGGTCGCCGGACTGGCGGCAGGCGGGGGACGGCTGATCGTGGTGGGCGGCGTCGCCCATGGCGAGGTTATCGCCGACCAGCTGTCCGAGATCGGCATCGAGGCCCAGGTGCTGCTGGAGCCCCAACCGCGCGATTCCGCCGCCGCGATGGCCGCCGCCGCCGCCTGGGTGCGCCGTCACGACCCCGAGGGCGTGATCGGCTTCGTGGCTTCCGACCACTACATCCCCGACGCCACGGCGTTCCGGCGCGCGGTCGTGGAGGCCACGACGGAGGCCCGAAACGGCCGCATCGTCACCCTCGGCGTCAAGCCGACAGAACCGTCCTCGGCCTATGGCTATGTGAAGCCGACGGGGCCGGGCCTGTCCGCGGTCGATTCCTTCCACGAAAAGCCCGACGCCGAGGCGGCCGCCGACTTCATCGCCTCCGGCTATCTGTGGAACAGCGGCAACTTCATCGTCTCGGCCGCGACCCTGACGGCGGATCTCGAGAAGTATGCGCCCAATGTGCTGGCGGCGGCGACCCAGGCCCTGCCGCCCGCGACCGAAGGGCCGTCGATGCAGACGCTGGAGGACGCCTTCCTCGCCTCGCCGAAGATTTCGATCGACTATGCGGTGATGGAGCACACCTCCAAGGCCTCCGTCCTGGCCGTGGACTTCGCCTGGTCCGACCTGGGCGCCTGGGACGCCATCGCCCAGAGCGGCGAAGGCTCCACCGGCATCCGCATTCTCGAGGACGCCGAACGGGTCCTGACCCGGGCTCCGGACGGGGTCATGGTCGCCGCCCTGGGCGTCAACGACATCGCAATCGTGGTCGAGCACGACGCGGTCCTGGTCTGCGACATCAACCGCTCGCAGGAGATCAAGCGGATCGTCGAGCGGGTTCGCACCATTTCGCCCAAGCATCTGGATTTCGCCATGCCCGCCCCCGAAGGCCTGACCGAGGGCGGTCGCTGGTTCGCCAATTGGCTGCGTCTGCGCGCCCTGCCGATGTGGTCGACAGTGGGCTTCGGCGCCGACGGCGGCTTCCGGGAATCCCTGACCCTGGGGGGCCAGGCGACCATCGGCTTCCGCCGGTCGCGGGTGCAGACGCGTCAGATCTACGTCTATTCCCAGGCCGGGCTCCTGGGCTGGCAGGGCCCCTGGCGGTCCATCGTCACCGCCGCCCTGGCCCGTCTGCGCCAGGCTTATCTGCGGCCGGACGGCGCCTCGCGCTCTCTGCTGGCCAATGACTGGACGGTTCTGAAGGACGAGGCCGCCCTCTACGACCAGGCCTTCGTCCTGTTCGCCCTCTGCGCCGCGAAACAGGCGGGGCTTGAGGACGCGGACCTGGAGGCGGATGCGGTCCGGCTGCGCGGTCATCTGCTGGCCGGCGCCATGGCCAATGGAGCCATGGTCGAGATCGGCGACCATCCGTACCAGTCCAACGCCCATATGCATCTGTTCGAGGCGGCCCTGGCCTGGTCGGAGATCAGCGAGGACCCGGCCTGGCGCGCGATGGCGGATCGGATCGCGGGCCTGGCCCTGTCGACCTTCATCGACGCCGACGGCGGCTTCCTGCGCGAGTTCTTCGGCGAAGACTGGAAACCCGCCGCCGGAGAGGACGGCCGGTTGGTCGAGCCGGGGCACCAGTTCGAATGGGCCTGGCTGCTGACGCGCTACGGTCACCTGACCGGAGACCCGGCGATCCTGGCCGCCGCCCGCCGGCTCTATCAGGTCGGCCGCAAGGGCGTCGCCCACCGGCCGCCGATCGCGGTGGACGCCATGAACGACGACCTCAGCCTGCGCAGCCGCCGCGCCCGCCTGTGGCCCCAGACCGAGTGGCTGAAGGCCGCGCTGATCCTGGCCGAGGACGCCGTCGACGCCGAACGGCAGACGCTGCTGGACGACGCCGCCGCCGCCCTGCGCGCACTGAAGCTCTATCTGACCGAGGACGGGGTGTGGCGCGACAAGCGGCTGCCGTCGGGCGAGTTCATCGACGAACCCGCGCCCGCCAGCTCCTTCTACCACATCATGGTCGCCTTCGATCAGCTGGTCCGGACCAGCCAGTTCCTGGACCCGAGCAGCGCGGCGCTCGATCTGGCCTGAAGGCCGGAACCGGCCTCAGCGGGTTCTGGCCTCAGTGGGTTCTGGCCTCAGTGGGTTCTGGCCTGGCCCTCGCGCCGGTCGTCGGCCCCGCCGTCCCAGCCCCAGGTCCCGTCGGCGGCGCGCCGCCACAGGGCGCCGTGCAGGCCGGAGTTCTCCGACGCATTGGGCTGAATGTGGATGCCGGCCTCGTCCATGCCCTCGCGCAGCGCCGGGCTGAACCGTTCGGTGTCCGCGCCGAAGCCGTCGCCCTTGGCCACCAGATTGGGCAGGTTGAAGGCTCCCTGGACCGGCAGGTTCCAGACCAGGGTCCCGATCAGCCCCTTGGCGTTATAGGCCAGGATCGACGACCCGCCGGGCGAGCCCATGGCCCCGACCAGATTGCCCTGCTGATCCAGGATGATCACCGGCGACATCGACGAACGCGGCCGCTTGCCCGCCGCCACCGCATTGGCCGCCTCCCCGCCGTCCGGACGGGTCGGGACGAAGGAGAAGTCGGTCAGCTGGTTGTTGAGGAAGAAGCCGTCGACCATCCGGCCCGAACCGAAGATGCTCTCGACCGTGGTGGTCATGCTGACTGCATTCCCCTCGGCGTCGATGATGACCATGTGGCTGGTGCCACCGGGCTCGCGCGTGGCGTCGCCGCCGCGGAAGACCCCGCCGGGAGGCGTGCCCGCCGGCGCGGCGCCGGTCAGATTGGGGGCCAGAGCCGCGCGCTCCGCCACATAGTCCTCGTCCAGCAGCCCCTCGACCGGAACCCCGACGAAGGCCGGGTCGCCGACGTAGCGGTCGCGGTCGGCGTACATCAGCCGCTGCAGCTGGGCGAAGGCGACCCAGGAGATGGGGTTTTCGGGTCCCCAGGCCAGGTCCGGCGAATATTCCGACATGGCCAGAAACTGCAGCAGGGCCACGCCGCTGGACGGCGGCGGCGGCACGCAGATCTGATAGACGCGGAACGGTCGGCACAGGGCGCCGCGCTCAATAGGCTTGTAGGCGGCCATGTCGGATATCGTCAGGGCGCCGGGGCGCGGCGCCTCATGCGTCGCGGCGACGATGGCCTCGGCGATCGGGCCCGAATACAGGGCTCCGGCGCCTTCGCGCGCCAGGGTCGCGACCGTCTCGGCATAGGCGGGGTTCTTCAGGACGTCGCCGGCCACATAGCGGGTCCCGTCCGGCTTGGTGAAATAGGCGTCGGCCCAGCGGGTGCGGCCCTGGCCCATATTGGCGGGGGCGGCGATCATCCCGGCCAGACGCGGGCTGACCACGAAGCCGTCGCGGGCCAGACGCTCGGCGTCGCCGAACAGCTCGCTCCAGGCCAGCTTGCCGTGCTCCTTCTGGGCCATTCCCAGCATGGCCACGGCGCCGGGCACGCCGGTCGAACGGCCGCTGAGCACCGCCTGCTGGAACGGCAGGGGCTTGCCGTCCTCATAGAAGAGTTCGGGCGTGGCCGCGGCCGGGGCGGTCTCCCGCCCGTCATAGGCGGTGACGGAATGCGTCGCGGCGTCATAGACCATCATGAAGGAGCCGCCGCCGAGGCCGGAGGACTGGGGCTCGACCAGACCCAGGACCGCCTGGACCGCGACCGCCGCATCGACGGCCGAACCGCCGCGCTTGAGCACATCCAGCCCGGCTTGCACCGCCAGGGGATTGGCGGCGGCGACGAAGGGACCGCGGGCGGGCGGGGCGGCCTCGGCTGTGGAAACCGCAGGAGCCGGGGACCGCGCGCCGGGCGCGACGCCGAGGCAGGCGGAAGTCAGAAACGGCAAGAGCAGCGCGGCGACGCACAGACGATCAAAACGCATCGGTGTCCTTGCGACCGTTGAGGAAACTGGCAGGCTTCCGGCCTAGTCCTCCCGCGCCGCCGCGCCAATAGAGGATTGCGATATCGGACGATTTGGCGCCCCGCCCCGAACCTGCTTCCGCACATTGCCGTGGCGTGCTTCGGCAAAACTGCTTAATCACACTCAACTCCATGATGCCGGATCCTGCCCGTATGCGCCGTATCGCGACCCTCGCCCTCCTCGCCTCTCTCGGCGCCTGCGCCGGTCTGCCGGCCGACGGCCCGTCGGGGCGGTCGATCACCCGGCAGGACGGAGTCGAAACCTCCGGCCTCACCTATTCCCTGGTCGATCTGAACTATGCCGTCAGTCAGCAGCTGCTGCAGGCGCCCAAGGTCGAGGACTCCAGTCTGGCGGCCCTGGCGAACAGCACCACCGCCGACACAATCAACATCGGCGACGAACTCCAGGTTTCCATCTTCGACCCCAGCGGCGGGCTGTTCTCGTCCCGCGCGGCGATCCCTTCGGCGACCACGGCCTCGGTCCAGGCCGGCAATCAGACCCTGCCGGCGCTGATGGTGGACCGGGACGGGACCATCGTGATCCCGTTCGGCGGCACGGTGAACGTCGCCGGCATGACCACCCGCGAAGCCTCCGAGGCGATTCGCAGGAGCCTGCGCGGCCGCGTCGCCAATCCCCAGGTTCTCGTCGCCGTCGCCAGCAGCCCGGCCAACGGCATCGTGGTTCTGGGCGAGGTTCGCAACCCGGGTCGGGCGTCCGTCCGGCCGGGCGCGGAAAACCTGCTCGACGCCATCGCCGCGGCCGGCGGCCCGAACCGGAATATCGACGACATCCGGGTGACGGTGAACCGCGCCGGGACCACCTATGAGGCTCCGCTTCGCAAGGTTCTGTCCGAATTCGACCAGAACGTCCGACTGAAGCGTGGCGACCAGGTCAATCTGGTCTACGCCCCGCGCCGCTACAGCAGCTTCGGCGCCCTGGGCCGGGTCAGCCAGCTGGAGATGCCCAGCGGCACCCTGACCCTGACCGGGGCCCTGGGTCAGCTCGGCGGGCTCGACGCCACCACGGCCAACGCCCGATCCGTCCTGGTCTTCCGTTTCGAGCGCCCCGAGGCCGCCCGCCTGGTCGGCGTGACCCTGCCCCCGACGCCCAAGGGCGTGCCGGTCATCTATCGCCTGGACCTGTCGTCGCCGACCGGCTTCTTCATCGCCAACGGTTTCGAGATCCGCCCGGACGACGTAATCTTCGTGCCGCGCTCGAGCGTGACCGAGATGAAGACCTTCTTCGAATTCGTGCGCAGCATCACCGGCATCATCTACGACGTCAGCGTCACGAGCACCCTGACCACAAACTGATGGCGGCCAGATCGGAGCCCTTCGGTTTCAGGACGATTCTCCAGCGACTCGGCCGTCGCGTTTCGGGAGGCTCCGATCCGCTTCCGGACGAAGCCGAGACCTCCGCGGCCGAAGGCTCGGCGGAACAGATCGCGCGTCGCGCCCTGGCCATGATGCTTGAGGAGGCCGTCGGCGTCCTGAAGGCGCTGGGACTTCCGCACCGGTCCGGCTTCTATCGATGGGATCCACACCGGCTGGAATGGGCCTTCCTGTCCAGCCGCATGACGCCGGCGGAGCGCTGGGCCATGGTTCTGGAGGCCCCCGCCGGCGAGGGATGGCGCTACGCGACCCTTCCACAGCTGGTCCGCGAGGCGCGGCCCGACGAGGAAATGGTTCGCCAGGCCGCCGAGATTCTCGAACAGGGCGCCGCCTGTCTGGCCAGGGCCGACCAACCGGGAGCCGGCGGGGTCGAGGCCGCGGTCAAGCTGGCGGTCGCCTGGGCTGAATTCCAGGTCGCCCGGATCGTGCCGATCGCCGACCGGCGGGAGCCGTTGAGGCTCTATTTCCCGCCTGAAGAACCGGCGGCCCATCTTCCGCCCGCGCGGGCGCCGTCGAAGAAAACCGGCAAATCCCGCCCGGCCCGAAAGATGAAATCAGGAGGCAAGGCATGACCACCGTCTGCGTCGACGGGCACAATCTCGCGCTTCCCCGGGGTTCGGGCATCGCGACCTATGCCCGAACCTTGCTGGACGGCCTGCACGCCATCGGGTTCGAGCGCCAGATTCTGCATGCGCCCCCGTCGCCGGTCCCCGAGGATCGGCTGCTGCGCGAGGTCATGGTCGGGGACGCCCGCTGGCGACGGATGGCGGCGATGGCCGCACCGAGGCCGAACCGCCGCGTCCAGGCGGCGCTGGCGCGCTTCGGCCGGTCCGCCCGGTTCGTGGCGCCCAGCGGTCACGTGCTCTGGCCTGACCATGGGACGGCGCCCGAAGCGGAAGGCTTCTGGCTGTCGCAGGACCTCTACCGGATCGCCAATCGGGCCTTCGCCAACGATCGTGTGGTCACGCCCTTGCGTTTCGAAGCGGCCCCCGGGGTTCCGGACGTCATGCACTGGACCTGGCCCACGCCGGTGAAGGTCCGGGCGATACCGAACATCTATACCATCCACGACCTCATCCCCCTGAAGCTTCCGCACACCACCCTGGACGACAAACGCCGGTTCCTGGACCTGTGCCGCCGGATCGTGCGGGACGCGGACCATGTCGTGACCGTCTCCGAGACCACGCGCCGCGACGTCATCGAGATGCTGGGCGCCGACGAGAGCCGCGTCACGACCACCTGGCAGTCCGCCGACCTGCCCGCCTCGGTCACCGGCCGTCCGGAAGCCGAGGTCGCCGCCGAGATCGAGCGCGCCTTCGCCCTGCCGTGGAAGGGCTATTTCGTCCACTTCGGCGCGATCGAACCCAAGAAGAACCTGGGCCGGCTGGTCGAGGCCTGGCTGCGCAGCGGCGTCGACACCCCGCTGATCGTCATCGGCGGCAAGGCCTGGATGGACGAGGAGGAGAGCGGCTTCCTCACCGAGTTGATCGCCGGCGGCCTGGGGGCCGGCGGCCGGTTGCGGAAATACGACTACATGCCCCGGGCGATCCTCCTGGACCTGGTGCGCGGTGCCCGGGCGACCCTGTTTCCGTCGCTGTACGAAGGGTTCGGCCTGCCGGTCCTGGAATCAATGATGCTGGGCACGCCCGTGATGGCGTCAAACGCCGGCTCCCTGCCGGAGATCGCGGAGCATGCCGCGGTGCTGGTCGATCCCTATGACATCGAGGACATGGCGCGAGGGCTCAGGCTTCTCGACGCCGATGCCGACCTGCGGGCCGATCTTTCGGTTCGGGGCAGGGCGCGCGCCGCCCGCTTCTCTCCGGCGGCCTATGCCGGGCGCCTGGCGAGCCTCTACCGCGGCCTTGGGCTTTCGGCCGGCTAGCCCTCGCGCCGCCGGACGCGCCAGAGATCCGTGCTGCGGACGATCCAGGCCTCGACCGCCTCGCGATCCGGCTGACGCAGGCCGTAGTAGAGCAGGGTCTCGTGATTGACCCAATGCGGGTTGCGGCCCGGGTCGCGTCCGGCCTCATCGCCCCAAATGCGAAACAGGGCTTCAAGCTCGCCCCGCGCCCGCCGCATCCGCGCCTCGCCGTCGTCGTGGCCTCGGCTGTGCGATTCCAGATGGACCAGCTCGAGATCGGCCGCATAGAGCACCGACCAGCCCTGCTCGCGGACGCGCAGACAGAAGTCGATGTCGTTGCAGCCCACGGCGAACTCCACGGCGTTGAAGCCGCCGACCTGTTCGAAAACCTCGCGACGCACCCCCATGAAGGCCCCCGTCACCGCCGCGGCCGGCCGGTTTCTGCGCCAGCGGTCGAGCGGGCCGCCGTCGTCGGGCGATGCGCCCAGGCCTTCGTGCACCGGCCTGCCGTCCAGCGCGCCGAGCGCCATCCCGGCGTGCTGGATCCTGCCGTTCGGATAGACGAGCCGGGCCCCGACCACCCCGACGCCCGGCAGAAGCAGACTCTGGCGCAGACGGTCGTCCCAACCCTCGGTGAGCATCTGCATGTCGTTGTTGGCGAACAGCAGGATTTCGGCCTCCGCCCCCGCCCCGGCCGCAGCGAGATTGTTCAGACGCGACCAGTTGAAGGGCTCGTCGATGGTCAGGACACGGATTCGCCCCTCATCCCCGAGGCGCGCCAGCAGGGCGAGGGTGTCCGGATCACGGCTGCCGTTGTCGACGACGAGGATGTCGAGCCGGTCAGGCCGGCTCGCCCTGGAGCGCAGGCTCGCGATCATCTTCTCCAGAACGGCGCCCTCGTCCCGCGTCGGGATGATCGCCAGGATCGTCGTCTCGCCCGGACCGTCTCGGCCCATCGTCGGGACATCCGCAGGCGATCCCGCCGCGTCATGCGTCGTCGCCAGCACAAGGGGGACATGGGCGACGGTTCCGGAACCGGCGGCCTCGGCGAGAAGGACGCGTCTGTCGCGGGTCGTGGCGAAGCCGCCCAGCTCCCCCGAGCGGAACAGGATCGCGGCCGGAGCCGATGGGGCGGTCGCGAGGTCGAGGGGGTGGAAGGCCGAGCGGAAGGCGGGCCGGAGCCGGATCGTCGCCTCCCCTTCGCCGACAGCCTGATCGTCATCGCCATAGGCGGCGGCGGCGCCGGTCGCCTGAGCCGCATGCAAAAGCCAACCGAGTCCCCTCGGGTCGAGCGTCACACCCGCGTCGAGCAAGAGCACGGGCTGGGCCTCCAGGGGCGGCGGCTGATCGCCTGACCACACCACCACGGCATCGACGGAAACCTCCGACCGCCGCAGGCTGGCGCGGGTGAGCTCGATCCGCGAGGCGGAGGCGTCCCGGGCGTCAATCAGAGCCGTCACGCGTCCCGGCGGCAGGGCGGTCGGGGGGGCGGTCGGCGGGAGCTCCGGCAGGGTGAGGGCGCGCCGGAAAGCCTCATATTCGGCGACGGGAACCGAAGCGGTTCTGGCCGCACGAACGCTCGCGGCGAGCTCGGCCAGCTCGGCCTTGTCGGGGCGCGCGCGCTGAAGCGCGACGATCAGAACCTCGGCCTCGTCGAGCCGGCCGGCGGCATGAAGCGTGCGGGCCAGCCTGATCCCCACGCCGATATCGCGGGGGCGTCGCAGCAGATAGGACCGGTAGCCTTCGACGGCCGTCGTCCAGTCCGACCCGCGGCGCGCGTCATCCGCCCGGGCGACGCCCGCCACTCGGCGCAGGCGTTCCCGGCGCCGCGCCACCATGGCGGCCCAGCCGGCCCTAACTCTCTCAAGCCATTCGCGGCCCACGCAAATCCCTCTGAACCGCTTTGCCCTCGCCGAAAGGCCACTTCGCATATACCCGGGGTAGCAAGGCCGACAAGGCAAGGCTACGAGATCGAAATGGGCGAGGTTGCCATGCCGCCCCCATCTACTATGACGGAAACCATGATCCAGACGACCACCATACCTGTCCTGCTCAAGCCCCGTCGTTTTGGCGATGATCGCGGCTGGTTCATGGAGACCTATTCCGTCGGCGCGGCGGCGGCGGCCGGCATCGCCGAAGTCTTTGTCCAGGACAACCAGTCGTTTTCGGCTTTCGAGGGCACCATCCGCGGCATCCACTACCAGAAGGCTCCCCACGGCCAGGGCAAGCTGGTGCGTTGTGTTCGCGGCTCGATCATGGACTACGCCGTCGATCTGCGGCGTGGATCGCCGACCTATGGACAGCATGTCGCGGCCAAGCTGACCGCCGAAGGCGGGGAACAGCTCTATGTGCCGGTCGGCTATGGCCACGCCTTCGTCACCCTCGAGCCGAACGTCGAGGTCGCCTACAAGGTGACGGACGTCTATGCCCCCGACTGCGACGGCGGCGTCCTGTGGTCCTGCCCGACCATCGGCATCGACTGGCCTCTGCCCGCCTCGGGTCCGGTCCTTTCCGAGAAGGACAAGGTGCTGCCGACCCTGGCCGAGTTCGACAGCCCGTTCGAGTACGACGGCCGTCCGCTTGAGCCCCTGCCCGCGCTCTAAGGAAGATCGACATGCGCATTCTGGTCACCGGCGGCGCCGGTTTCATCGGCTCGGCCCTCGTCCGCCGCCTGATCGAACACACCGACCACGAGGTTCTGGTCTTCGACAAACTGACCTATGCCGGGGTGCTCAGCTCGCTGGAGCCGGTCGCCGGCAGCAATCGCTACGGCTTCGTTCAGGCCGACATCTGCGATCCCGAGGCGGTGGCGAAGGCGCTGGCCGACTTCAAGCCCGAGGTGGTCGCCCACCTGGCGGCGGAGAGCCACGTCGACCGCTCGATCGACGGTCCCGGCGCCTTCGTCCAGACCAACCTGGTCGGCACCTTCGTCATGCTGAACCAGACCCTGGGCTATTGGCGCGGCCTGCCCGAGGCGGAGAAGGCGGCCTTCCGCTTCCACCATATCTCGACCGACGAGGTCTTCGGCTCGCTGGGCGAGGACGGCTTCTTCACCGAGACCACCCCCTATGATCCGCGCTCGCCCTATTCGGCGTCCAAGGCCGGGTCTGACCATCTGGTCCGCGCCTGGGGTCACACCTACGGCCTGCCGGTGCTGGTGACCAACTGCTCCAACAACTACGGCCCCTATCACTTCCCCGAGAAGCTGATCCCCCTGATCATCATCCGCGCCCTGAACGGCGAGCCCCTGCCGGTCTATGGCGACGGGTCGAACGTGCGCGACTGGCTGTTCGTCGACGATCACGCCCGCGCCCTGCAGGCGGTGTTCGAAAAGGGCACGCCCGGAGAGACCTACAATGTCGGCGGCAACGCCGAGCGCAAGAACATCGAGGTGGTCACGGCCATCTGTTCGATCCTGGACCGTCTGCGCCCGAAGGCCGAAGGCAAATATGCCGACCAGATCACCTATGTGACCGACCGTCCGGGCCACGACCACCGCTACGCCATCGATGCGTCCAAGATCCGCGCCGACCTCGGCTGGACCCCTTCGGTGACCTTCGAACAGGGCATCGAACAGACGGTCGTCTGGTATCTGGAGAACCAGAGCTGGTGGCAGGACATCCTCGGCGCCCGCTATTCCACCCAGCGGCTGGGCGTCTCCAATGGCTGATCCCCTTCACATCCTGATCACCGGCGGCGCCGGACAGGTCGGGCTGGAGCTTCAGGCCGCGGACTGGCCCGCCGACGTCGTGCTGCACGCCCCGACCCGCGACCAGCTGGATCTGGGCGACATCGCCTCGGTGCGCGCCGCATTCGCCGCGACGCCCTTCGCCGCCGTGATCAACTCCGGCGCCTATACCGCTGTGGACAAGGCCGAGACCGAGGTCGCCGCCGCCTTCGCCGCCAACGCCATGGGGCCGGCGATCCTCGCCGAGGTCACCCGGGCGGCGGGCGTGCCCCTGATCCAGGTCTCGACCGACTATGTCTTCGACGGTTCGAAGCAGGGCGTCTATGTCGAGGCTGACCCCGTCGGACCGCTTGGCGTCTACGGCGCTTCCAAGCTGGCGGGCGAGCTGGCCGTTCAGTCGGGGAATCCGCGCTCGGTCATCCTGCGCACCGCCTGGGTGCTCAGCGTCCACCGGGCCAACTTCCTCAAGACCATGCTGCGGCTCGCCGCCGACCGTCCGGCCTTGCGGGTCGTCGGCGACCAGACCGGCTGCCCGACCTCGGCGCGCGACATCGCCGCGACGCTGAAGACCATCGCCCTCGGGATGATCACAGACCCCGAGGCGCCGACCGGCGTCTATCAGTTCGTCAACGCCGGAGAAACGACCTGGGCCGGACTGGCCACGGAGGTCTTCGCCCTCAGCGCAGCGCGCGGCGGCCCGTCCGCCACGGTCGAGGCGATCACCACCGCCGACTATCCGACACCCGCCCGGCGCCCCGCCAACTCGCGTCTGTCGACGGCGAAACTGACGGCGGACTACGGCGTTCAGCCCCGGCCCTGGCAGGCGGCCGTCGCCGAGATCATCACCGAACTGGCTCCCGAAAGGTCCCCGTCATGAAGGGCATCATCCTCGCCGGCGGCTCCGGCACCCGGCTGCACCCTATGACCCTGGTCACGTCCAAGCAGCTGATGCCGGTCTACGACAAGCCGATGATCTACTATCCGCTGTCGACCCTGATGCTGGCCGGCATCCGCGAGGTGCTGATCATCTCCACCCCACGCGACATTCCCAGTTTCCAGGCCCTGCTGGGCGACGGGTCGCAGTGGGGGATGGAGATCCAGTACGCCGTCCAGCCCAGCCCCGACGGTCTGGCCCAGGCCTATATCATCGGCGCGGACTTCGTCGGCGACAGCCCTTCGGCCCTGATCCTGGGCGACAATATCTTCTACGGCCACGGCATCACCGACCTGTTCACCAGCGCGATGAGCCGGCCGACCGGCGCCACGGTCTTCGCCTATCACGTCAATGACCCGGAGCGGTACGGCGTCGTCGAATTCGACGACCGGATGCGGGCGCTGTCCATCGAGGAGAAGCCGGCGGAACCGAAGTCGAACTGGGCGGTTACTGGCCTGTACTTCTACGACAGCGAGGTCATCCAGATCGCTCGCGATCTGAAGCCGTCGCCGCGTGGGGAACTCGAGATTACCGACGTGAACCGCATCTACATGGAGCGGAACAGGCTGTCGGTGGAAATCCTGGGGCGGGGCTATGCATGGCTTGATACAGGTACGCCTGACAGCCTTATCGAGGCCGCCGAGTTCGTGCGCGTTCTCGAAAAGCGTCAGGGTTTCAAGATGGCCTGCCCCGAGGAAATCGCCTTCGAGAAGGGTTTCATCGACGCAGGCAAGCTCGAAGCTCTCGCCGACGCCCTCGGCAAGTCGAGCTATGGCGTCTACCTGCGCCGCCGTCTGGCCAGCAGCCGGTAGTCTTCCCTCCGCGCTCGCCGCGGCCCGCCGCCCCGTCCGGCGCCGCCGCGAATGCTAGAGGGCATTATCCGCAGCTTCCTTCCGCGGCCGTCCACGACGAGACGGCTGGTGGATATCCGATCCGAGATCGCCGGGTTGGACGATCAGGGCCGGCATGTTCTCAACGAGCTCCTGACACGCTGCGTGGCGTCGCATGTCATCCGACCCGGCGATTCCGTTTTCGACCTCGGCGCCAACGCGGGCTTTCACACGGACGATTTCGCCGAACGTGTCGGTCCGACGGGCATGGTCCACGCCTTTGAACCCAATCCCGAGCTGTGGCCGCACCTCATGGAACGGGAGAATGTCCGGCTTTGGCCCTACGCCGTCGGCGATCGGCTATCGGTAGAGCGCTTCTACCTGCCGCTGGACCACAATCAGATCGGCTCTCTCGTCGACGCCCGCGACTTCATGGGCGATATCCCGATCAAGATTCTGACGGTGCTCCAGATTCCGATCGACATCCTGGTCGAGGCGACGGACCGGCCGATCTCATTCATGAAGATCGATGTCGAACGCCACGAACTTGAGGCGATGCAGGGGCTGCATGACACGATCGAGCGGTTCAGGCCGGTCATCGTGTTCGAGAACAACACCCAGGCGACCGAAGCCCTGCTGTCCGAGATGAACTACGAGGTGTGCGGTCTGCTCTCTCAAGTGTCGCCGACGGCCGAGCTTTCGAACGTCGTGGCGTTCCACAGGGACCAGTCATCGTCGGCCCGATCGATCCTGCCTGACGAGGCGGAGGTTCTGGGCGTTCTGGACAGGTGCGCCTCCACCGGGAGCTATTCCGTCGGGTTGTAGAGGATGATCCGCGAGCCCAGTGGTTCGAACCGCATACGCACGCGACGCAGTCCCACGGCCCTCTCGATCGCCTCGTGACGGTCCAGTGGGGCGTGGAACATCAGGAACCCTCCCGCCCCCGCGCCCAGCAGCTTGCCGCCCGAAGCGCCGGCCGAGATCGCCGCGTCGTGCCAGCCCTCGATCGCGGGATTGGAAATCCCCGCCGCCAGAGACTTCTTCAGCGCCCAGTTCTCGCGCAGGATTTCGCCAAAGCTGTCGAGGTTTCCGGCCGCCAGTTCGTCTCTCAGATGGAAGGCCAGTTCGACCATTCGCTTCAGGGCGTCCTGCGCGCCCTGCTCCTCGCGCATGGCGTCGCGCTGAACCTTCAGGATCTCTGACGCGCTCCGTCCGCCGCCGGTGTAGAAGACGAGAAGTTCGTCCTCCAGCTTTTGACGGGTCGACGGCGGCATGATCACCGGCGACACCTTGACCGAGTCGTCGGGCTGAAACTCGATGAGATTCAGCCCTCCGAAGGCCGCCGCGTACTGGTCCTGCTTGCCGATCGGCTCGCCACACCGCTCAAGCTCGACCTCACAAGCCATCCGCGCCAGGGCCTCGGACGAGACATAGCGCCCGAGATAGGCGGAAGCGGCCTGCAGCAGGCCGACCGTGAAGGTGCTCGATGACCCCAAACCGGTGCCCCGCGACGGAATGTCGGCCGTCGTCGTGACCTCCACGCCTCCGTCGACGCCAAGCATCTCGAACACGGCCCGGAACAGCCTGTGCTCGATCTGGTCGAGGCGTTCGACCTCTTCCGTCCGGGAATAGGCAAGGCGGATGCCACCGTCGAATTTCCGGTTCACCGAAACATAGACGTAGCGGTCGATCGCGGTGCTGAGGACCGCCCCGCCGTACTGACGGTAAAACTCCGGCAGATCGCTTCCGCCGCCCACAAAGCTCATCCGCAAAGGTGTCTGGCTGATAATCATCGCTCGGACCTAGCACACCGCATAGCGGCGGGAAGCCCCCCGCTGAGCGCCGCCTTCGGGTTCATGACGCGCGGGTCGACAGGCCTCAGAAGCGGACCTTGCCGAAATCGGCGGGATCGCGCAGCGCCGTCTGCCTCAGGTACTGGGCAAGGACGTGCATCAGCGACTGATGGACGTCCTCGACCACCCCGTAGTTGTCGGCCTCGACATGCAGGCAGACATCGGCGAGCCGTCGCGCGGCGCCCCCGTCGAAGCCCGTCATGGCGATGGTCCGCATCCCCCGCTCGGCGGCGACCTCCAGGGCGCGAACGATGTTGGCTGACGCTCCGGAGGAACTGATCGCGATCAGAACATCGTCCGCCAGGCCCAGAGACCGGAGCGGCAGGGCGAACACCTCCTCGACACCGATGTCGTTGACGATCGCCGACATCAGCTCGCTGGCCGACGAGAGGCTGTAGACCCTCGGCCGGATCGTACTGCCGTTCGCGGCGCCCTTGAGGCAGTCGCAGACCAGATGGTTGGCGATGGCCGCCGAGCCGCCGTTTCCGCAGGAGTAGAGCATGCTGCCCCGCGCCACCGCTTCGCCGAGAAGCCCGGCGGCGGCGCGGATCGCGCCGCGATCCACACTGGCATGCGCCCGCCCTACCCGTTCGGCGTAGGCGTCAAGAAACGAGGCCGCGTCGTCAAAGCGGTGATCGGGAAAGAAGGTCATGACTCAACTGATGAAACAAGGGATGCGCCGCTGTCCGCGCTCTGGCCTGCGATCTCAACCACGGCCCGGGCGATCGCGTCGGACGAGGAAAGCAGGGGTCGCCAGCCCGTCGCCGCAAGACGTTCGGTGGAATAGCGGAACCGCGGCACGTCTCCGACCCATCCCCTGTCGGACGCGCCGAAAACAATCCGCGCCGCGGGAGCGACATGATCGCGAACCGTTTCGGCGATATGGCGAACCGTGACGCCGTCGTCCGTCGGGCCGATGTTGAACAGGACCCGGCGGCCTTCGATCCGCCCGATGTGCAGCATCGCCCCCACCAGGTCCGAAACGTGCAGATAGGGCTTTCTCTGGTTGCCGTCGCCGAGAACCTGGAGCTCGTCCGGCGTCGCGGCCAGTTTTCGCACGAAGTCATGAATGACGCCGTGGGTGGACGGAAAGCCGATCACATTGGGGAAGCGGAAGACCTCGGAACGCGGCAGAAAGGCTTCCACGGCGGCGCTGATCTGGGCCTCCGACGCCAGTTTCATCGCGCCGTAGTTGGAGACCGGCTGAAGAGGGCCTGAGTCCTCCGCGATCGCATCGTCGCCGAAGTCGCCGTAGATGGCGGAACTCGAGGCGAAATGGAAAACCCCGGACTTCAGAATACGGGCCGTCTCAAGCGCGCCGACGGTGGTCAGGAAGGTGCGGTTCAGATCGATCGCCGGATCTTCGACACCGGCCGGGATGTCCGAATTCGCGGCCATGTGCCAGATGTCGCTGACCTGCGCCCCCACGGACGTCGCCGCGGCGGCGACCGCGCGCCCGTCGGCGCAATCCAGTTGGCTGAACTGGACCAGCGGATCGTCCAGCATATCCTCGATGAATCCGATCGATCCGCGGGACAGATCATCCACCAGCCAGACGGGCTTGCCCTGGGCGATGAGCGTCCGCGCCAGATTACTTCCGATAAAGCCGGCGCCGCCAGTAATGAGATGAACAGGACTGCGCATTGGCGCGTCTTTAGGGCACAATATCTGGAGCGCCTAGCCCACAAATCGAGCGCCCGGATCCCGTTCCGGACATGCGCGAAACGCGAAATCGATCGGTGCGAAACAGGGCCCGATCCCGTCCGCGAAAACAGGAACCTCGCGGCCGCGCCAACGTCGCCTGCCGGCCCGCCCCACCCGAAAAGACCGCGTTTTCCGCTGGATCGTTGAAATATTCCGTTCTATACCCAATCCATTCGAGTGATGAAACGCGATCGAGGCGGCGCGCGCAATGCAGTTAAAGAAAGCATTGAAGAAATTCCGACGCGGGAACACCAAAAGCGACGCCAAGCTTAAGAACTCACTCAAGGCGATATTTGATCGTGAGTGGTTTTCATCGAAGTATGCAGGCCTCGTTGAAGATAATACCGACCCCTTCGAGTTTTTCTTTCGACACGAGGCCTCCAAGGGTCTGAACCCGAACCCGCTGTTCGATCGCGATTGGTATGGGCAGATCAATCAGGACGTGACCCAGGCCGGCGTTTCGCCCGTGCATCACTATGTCACCCGGGGCTTCAAGGAGGGGCGCGAGCCCGGCCCCCTGTTCGACTCGTCACTCTATCGCGAACTTCATCCGGACAGCGCGGGGCAGAACCCCCTCGCCCATTACCTCGCCTCGCCCGCCAAAACCTTCCCCCATACGCTTTTCGACGAAGCCTGGTACGCGGATCGCTATCAGGTTCGTGACAAGCACCCGATTTACCATTACCTGAGCGAAGGTTGGCGAACAGGCACGGACCCGTCGCCCATGTTCAGTACCTTGTATTATCAGCATATGTATCCGGACGTCGCGGCGGCCGGGGTCAACCCCTTGCTTCACTACCTCGCGGTTGGTGATCGGGAGGGGCGCAACCCCAGTCCGCACTTCGACAGCCGCTGGTACCTCACGACCTACCCGGACATCGCGGCGTCTTCCCTGAACGCCCTCGTCCACTTCGTGCGGTACGGATTGCTCGAGAACAGAAGCCCGCGCCCGGACTAGTCCGGAGCGGGCGTAACCAGAAGGGATCAGCGCACTCCCAGCGCGAAGGTCCCGGGAAATGGAATATGACGGCCTGTATTCTCTTGACCGGCGGAGCCGGGTTCATCGGCTGCGAGATCGCCCGCCTGTTGCCGCGCGACCTGGAAATCGTCGCGGTCGACAATCTTCACCCGCAGGTGCACCGGACGCGCGAGCGGCCCGCGGCCCTGCCGTCGGACGTCCGCCTTGAGGTCGCCGACGTTCGCGACGCGGCGTTCTGGGATGACTTCTTCGGCCGCTACGAGCCCGAGATCATCTATCATCTGGCGGCCGAGACCGGGACGGGGCAATCCCTGACGGAATCGAGCCGGCACGCCAGCGTCAATGTGACGGGCACCGCCGAAATGCTCGACGGCCTGACCCGCAAGGGCCTGCGTCCGCGCCGCATCATCCTGTCGTCCAGCCGGGCGGTCTACGGCGAGGGCGCCTGGCAGTCGGGCTCCGGCGACCTGTTCTATCCCGGCGCGCGCTCCCACGCCCAACTCGCCGCCGGCCAATGGGATTTCACCGACCCCGCGGGAGGTCCGGCGAGGCCGTCGAGCCACGAGGCCGCCAGGGTCCACCCCCGGCCGACCAGCGTCTATGGCGCCACCAAACTGACCCAGGAGCACATCCTGGAGGCCTGGACCGGCGCGATGGGCGTGCCCTTGACCATTCTTCGCTTCCAGAACGTCTACGGCCCGGGCCAGTCGCCAGACAACGCCTATACGGGGATCATCACCCTGTTCCATCGCCAGGCGAAAGCCGGAAAGACGATCGAGGTCTATGAGGACGGCGCGATCGGGCGCGACTTCGTCTTCATCGACGACGTGGCGAGCGCTTGCGCGGCGGCGGCGACACACGACACCCCCGGCGTAGAGACCATCGACATCGGATCGGGCGTCGCGACCACGATCCATGACGCGGCGATCACGATCGCGGGCTATCACGGAGCGCCCACGCCGGTGATCTGCGGCAAATTCAGGGACGGCGACGTCCGCTGGGCGGTCGCCGACGCCACGGCCATGAAGCGCGTCTTCGGGGACAAGCCTTGCGTGAGCTTCGAGCAGGGCAGTGACGCGGTCGCGAAATGGCTGGTCGCCCAGGGGATCATATGACACCGACGATCACGCAGACCGCCGGGCGGCCCGCGACGGACGCGCCGGCCGCCCCCCGCGCCAACGCCTTGCTCTGGGTGGTCGAACGCCCCGAGCTCTGGCTCGAGACCATGCTGTCGCTTTGCGCGATGTCCGGCATCGCCACGGTCTTTGTCTGCGTCCACCACAGCGCCGACGATGTCGGCAAGGTCTTCAAGCACGACAAGATCAAGGTCATCGAGACCTTCTCCCTGCCGGACGCCGCCGCCGTCGCCGCGGCCGGGACAGGCCAGTTGCTGGTGGTGCTGGAACCGATCGCGGTGGCGCCCGAGGCCTTTGAACGGGCGATCGACTGGATCGACGAAGATCCCCGGATCGGCACCGTGTCCTTCCTGTCCAACGCGGCGGGCTACCTCAGCTTCCCGCACCGGAATAGTGAAGTCCCCGTTCCCCCGCCCGGCCACAACGAACAGACCCTGACCGAGCGACTGCGGACCCGCCTGCCCGACACGGGCCCTGTCCCGATCTCGAACCCGGAAGGCGCGGCGGTTCTGATCAATTGCGGCGCCCTGTCCACGTCCGACGGGCTCCAGCCGTGGCCGGACGCCGACCCCTTCTTCTGTCTGGTCGAATTCGGCCTTCGGGCGAGCCGCCGGGGCTTCAACAACTATCTCGACGCCGGCACCTTCGTCTGGCGCATGACGGCCCCGGGCAGCACCTCCGGCCTGACCCACGACGCGCCCCGTCACCGGCTGCACCTGAAGCACCCCTTCTTCCCGGGCCTTCACGACTACCAGCGCGACACGATGGCGACCCCTCTCGCCTCCGCGCTCGACCTCGCCCGGGCCAAGGCCCAGGGCCTCAGGGTCCTGATCGACGGCTCGGCCCTCGGGCCGCAGGAGATGGGCACACAGTTGCTCATCGTGGCCCTGACCTCCCAGCTGGCCGAGCATCCCGACATCAAGTCGGTGGCGCTCTGCGTTCCGGATCCCGCGAACATCCCCGCCTACGCCCAGCACCTCAGGCTGATGCCGAAGATCACCTTCCATCGCGCGGGCGGGTTGCATTTCCCGGACGCGCCGGAAGTGGACATCATCCACCGCCCTTACCAACCGATCGAGCCGATCCCCTGGGATCGCTGGCGCGCGCTCGGAAAGCGGTCGATCATCACCATCCAGGACCTGATCGCCTACCGGAACGGCTCCTATTTCCAGAACTGGGAAAACTGGGCCGGCTACCGGCTCAACCTCGAAGCCGCGGTCGCCCGGGCCGACGCCGTCTTCAGCATCAGCCATGACGTGCTCGGCCCCATTCGGGAAGAAAAGCTGGGCATCGCCGACGACGCCCTGTTCGTCGTCGAGAACGGCATCGACCATCGGTCGGAGAACGAACCCAGTTCCATCCCCTCCACCTTCCTGAGCCGGGGATGGCAGGCCGAACCGTTCCTGGTGATCCTGGGCGCGAACTATTCCCACAAGAACCGGGATCTCGGCATCCGGGTCTGGCAAAAGCTGCGCGAACGAGGCCGCAAGGAAAAGCTCGTTCTGGTCGGCGCCAACGTCCCCCAGGGCTCGACGCGGCTCGAAGAGGTCAAGCTTCTCCAGGGAAATCACGAGGACCTTCTGGTTCTCCCCGACGTCCCGGGCGAGGAAAGAAACTGGATGCTGAGGCACGCCTCGCTGTTCCTCTATCCCACGGCGGCGGAGGGCTTTGGCCAGATTCCGTTCGAGGCCGGCAGCTTCGGCTGTCCCTCTCTCTACGTTTCGTTCGGTCCCTTGCGTGAATTGACCGATGACCCCGACGCGCCGCGGCAGTACGATCTGGACGCCCTGACGGATCGGGCGGAGCTGCTGCTGACCGACCCCGACGCCGCCAGGAAGGCCGTCGCCGGAGCGCTCAGGAACATCGGCGACTACACCTGGAAACGGACCGCCGAAAAATCCGTCGAAGCCTATTTCTCCATTCTCGGTCGCCCAAGGGGGATGTGATGCCGATCAAACAGAAGACCTCGAACGACACGGCCAGACCGGCCGCGAAACTGCCCGAACTCGGGCTGGACCGGCTCTCGCTCGAGCAGGCCCTGATCGATGTGGAGGTCGCCAATCGTCGCGTCATCGAATTGACGCGCCGCCTCGCCGGCATGTCCAAGGAGCTGGCCGCCCTGCGCAGCCAGCTTTCGGGAAGCCACGTCGCCGCGATGGAAAGGGAGGTCAGCGACCTTCGCGCCCAGCTCGCGGCGTTGCGGCTTCAGAAGGCCAGGGAAATGGCCCTGACCGACCGCGCCGGCTGACCCGCCTCCTCCCATTCCTTCCCGCTCGACCAGAAGGCCCGCCATGAGCCGCCTCCGCGTATTGCACGTCATCACCGCCTATAACGGACGCGCCTTCGTGCCCCGCGCCATTCGCAGCGCCCGGCGCATGGACCAGACCGCCGCGGAGGTCGACGTCCTGATCCTTGACGATGCGAGTCCCGAGCCGGGCTGGAGCGCGGATCTCGAAAAGATCTGCGCGGAAGAGGGAGCGTCCTACTATTGCACGCCGCGGAACCTCGGCATCCCGCGCAACTGCAACCTCGGCCTCCTGGCCGCGGTGCATAACGGTTATGACTTCGTCACGATCAACAACTCCGACGTCATCTTCCCGAAAAACCTGATCACGGTGATGGTGGCGGCCTGCCAACAGCCGAAGGTGGGCTCGGTCACGGCCTGGTCGAACAATGTGTCGGTGTTCACCCTCCCGAATCAGGACCCGGACGCCCTGATCGCCGACCAGGCGGCCGTCGACTATATTTCGGAAACCCTGCACGAGACCTTCCGCAACAAGGTCATCGACACGCCGGCGGGCATCTCGTTCTGCATCATGATCCCGACCGCCGTCATCCGGGAAGTCGGTCTGAACGATCCGATCTTCGGTCGCGGATATTGCGAGGAAACCGACTGGAGCCTGCGCAGCCTGGCCTATGGCTATCGCATCTGCCTGACCCCGAGCGCCTTCGTCTACCACATGGGGCGCGGGTCAAATGTCTCCGCCGGTCTCGTCAGCGGCGCGCACACCACCGTGCCCGAGAACGAAGACATCATTGACATGCGCTATCCGGAGTTCCGCCAGCAGGTCACGACCTTCGAGCGCGAAACCGAACTCTGGGACGTCCGGGACCAGGCGATCGACGCCCTCATCGTCAAGACGGCCGGCGAGGTCGGTTACAGGATCGACCACGACAACAGCCAGATGACGGGGATGGAGACGCCGGACCTGGTTCATGTCGGCCTCAACCCCACCCTTGTTCCGCCCGTGCTGAGCGTGTCGTACCGGGGCTTCACCCAGACCTTCGAGGTCGGGCTGTCGACCGATCTCGTTGAGATCTTTACGGGACGATTCGATCGTGCACCCGTATTGATTGACGGCTACGATCCGACCGTACTGAAGGAGCGATCCGCCAAGGCGGGTCGCAGCCCTCTCCGAACCTATCCGACGTCAGTCTGGCCAGTTTAAGGTGATTTAGAATGAAGGCAGCAGTGATTATTGGACATAGTCATATGTCCGCTGTCATCAACGCGCTTTTCCCTCGCCAGTATGAATGCACCGACCCCAGCCTCGGCATCGAATATTACGTTTTCGACACTGTGCGCATGGGTGGAGACTACCAGTTCTCCGTCGAGAAAGAGGGAGAGCCTGGAAAATACATTCTGAACCCTGACATCTTCCGGATGATTTCGGAGCGTATACCGGCGGATCGCGAGCTGATCTATGTGTCGATGTTCGGAGGCAACGCCCACAACGCGTTGAACCTGCTCGAGCACCCGCGCCCGTTCGAGATCATCATGCCCAGCCAGCCGGATCGCTATCTGGAAGGCCGCGAACTGATTCCCTACGGCTATATGCAGCGCATCATCGGCCGGCTCGCGGCGCCCTATGTGCTCAATATGATGACGCTGCGGGAAGCCGTCGACCAGCCGGTCTTCCACCTGGAATCCCCGCCGCCCTGCGGCGACAACGACTATATCCTCGAACACCTCGAGGGCTATTTCCGCTCCCAGGTCGAGACTCCGAAAATCGCTCCGCGCGATCTGCGCTACAAGCTGTGGAAACTGCATTCGGAACTCATCCGGAGCGCCAGCGAGCCGAACGACATTCGCTTCGTCGGCTCGCCGGTTCAGTCACAGGACAACGAGGGCTTCCTCGTTCCGGAGTGCTACGGCGGCGATTCGACGCATGCGGGACCGGCCTATGGCGACATGGCGCTGCGACATTTCGAGCGCATGCTGAACGTCCAGTACGCCGGATGGGCCTGGCTCTATTAGGATCTGAACATGGCGCAACATCCTTACCAGTCCATGCCCGACTACACGCGCTGGACCCGCGCGGTCGAACGGCCCGCATACTCCACCGTGGACCCGGTGGTGGACTTCCCCTTCGTGGTCGCGCCCGACGACAAGGTCGCCACCGCGGGTAGCTGCTTCGCCCAGAACATCGCGCGTCACCTGCGCAAGAACGGGTTCTGCTATTTCGTGACCGAGGACGGTCACCCTCTGGGCTCCGAAGAGGACAAGGTCGCCTTCAACTACGGCACCTACTCCGCCCGCTACGGCAACCTCTATACGGCGCGTCAGCTCGTTCAGCTCTTTGACCGGGCCTACGGTCGCTTCACGCCGATCGAGGACGTCTGGACAGGCCCCGAAGGCGGCTATGTCGACCCCCTGCGGCCGGCGATCCAGGTCGGCGGGTTCCCGAGCCTTGAAGAGCTCAAACTGGATCGGGAGATACACTTCGCGGCCGTCCGTCGGATGTTCGAGGAGCTGGACGTCTTCGTCTTCACCCTGGGCCTGACCGAGGCCTGGGTGTCTCTGGAAGACGGAACCGTCTTCCCCGTCTGCCCGGGCGTCGCCGGGGGGACCTTCGACGAGGCGCGCTATGCGTTCGTGAACTTCTCGGTCGCGGACACCCTGGCGGACATGCGTGAGTTCCTGACGCGCCTGAGAAGCGTCAATCCGAAGTCTCGGGTCATCATAACCGTGTCTCCGGTGCCGCTCATCGCCACGGCCGAGAACCGTCACGTCCTGGTGTCGACGACCTATTCGAAATCGGTGCTTCGGGTGGTCTGCGAAGAGCTGTCCCGCTCGGAGACGGATGTCGCCTACTTCCCTTCCTACGAAATCATCGTCGGAAACTACAATCGCGGTCGATACTTCGCGGAGGATCTGCGTCAGGTCACCGAGGAAGGCGTCGAACATGTCATGCGGCTGTTCCTGGGACATGTCGCCAATGTCGAGACCGATGCGCCTCCCCCGCCCCCGGTGGAGCAGGAACCCGACCCCTATCTGGAAAGAATGACCCGTGTGGTGCAGGTGATCTGCGACGAGGAGCTGATCGAGCGCTCGCTCTAGCCCCGCCTCCAGGCGGCGTCGGGGGAAAGACAGACTGCCCAGGATCCCATCAGGTCATGTCGCCGACAGAGCGCGACCGACCGGATTTGAGAAGATGAATCCATGAAGCCCTTTGCAAAGACCCGCGCCAGAGCCCCGCTGCGCCTCGGCCTCGCCGGCGGCGGGACGGACCTGTCCCCCTATTGCGACACCTTTGGCGGGGCGATCCTCAATATGACGATCGACCGCTACGCCTTCGCGTCGATCATTCCCCGCACCGACGGCAAGGTCGTCTTCGAGGCGGACGACATCGGCGTGTCCGAAAGCTTCGAGGCCGACGAACCGCTGCACGCCGAACTGATTCTGCATTGCGGCGTCTATCGACGCATGATCGCCGAGTTCAACGGCGGCAAGCCCCTGCCCGTCACCGTCAAGACCACGGTCGACGCTCCCGCCGGCTCGGGACTGGGCTCCTCGTCCTCGCTCGTGGTCGCCCTGGTCGACGGATTCCGCGATATCCTTGGCGCACCGCTCGGCAAGTACGACGTCGCCCATCTTGCCTTCGAGATCGAGCGCCAGGACCTCGGCCTCTCGGGCGGTCGTCAGGACCAGTACGCCGCGGCCTTCGGCGGCGTGAACTTCATCGAATTCCTGCAGGCCGACCGGGTCATCGTGAACCCGTTGCGGGTGTCGACGCCGGTCTACAACGAACTCGAAAGTTCGCTGGTGATGTGTTTCTCCGGGCGATCCCGGCAGTCGGCGGCGATCATCGACCAGCAAACGGCCGGCATCCGCGCGCTTGACGAAGCCACACTGGCGGCGATGCACACGCTGAAATCCGACGCCATGGCCATGAAACAGGCCCTGCTGCTGGGCGATATCGACCTGATGGCGGAAATCCTCAATGCGTCGTGGCGCGCCAAGAAGGCGACCGCCAAGGCGGTCTCGAACTCCATGCTCGACAACCTGTTCGATATCGCGATGGCCGCCGGCGCCCTCGCCGGAAAGGTTTCGGGCGCCGGCGGCGGCGGCTTCATGTTCTTCCTGGTGCATCCGGAAAACCGGTATCGGCTGATTGAGGCGCTGAACGCGGCCGGCGGCGTGGCCTCCCCGGTCAAGCTCACGGGAAGCGGGAGCGAAACGTGGCGCTTCTGACCCGGAACGGCGAGCCGAGCCCCCCCAGGATCGCCCAGGCGGTCATCCTGTGCGGCGGTCTCGGCACACGCCTTGGAGAGCTGACCCGCGAAACGCCGAAGCCTCTTCTGCCCGTCGCGGGGCGGCCCTTCCTTGAAATCCTGATCCAGGAAATCACGCGCTACGACGTGAGCCGCTTCCTGCTTCTGGCCGCCTTCCGGTCCGAACAGATCGAATCCTTCGCCCGGGAGGTCGGACAGAGGATCGGCCGCGACATCATCGTCGAGGTCGCGATCGAGCCGGATCAGGCCGGGACCGGCGGGGCCCTCTATCACGCCCGCGATCGGCTGGATGAGGTCTTCTATCTGTTCAATGGCGACACCTTCCTCGACACCCCGCTGGACCAGCTGGCGAGGCTTGCCCAGGATCCCGAGGTGATCGGCGCCCTGGCCCTGCGCCGCCTGGAGGCCGCGGGCCGATATGGCGTCGTCGATCTCGAAGGCGACCGCATCACCGCCTTCGGCCGGGTCGCGGCGCCGGACGAGCCGGCCTGGATCAACGGCGGCGTCGCGGTCTTCCGCCGGACCTTCGTCGACGGCCTGGCGGCGCAGGGCTCGTTCGAACGGGACAATCTCCCGGGTCTGGCCGCCGCCGGCCGGTTGAGGGGATTGCCCGTGACGGGCTTCTTCCTGGACATCGGCGTGCCTGAGGACTTCGCCCGCGCCCAGACCGAAATCCAGGCCAGCCGGCGACGTCCGGCCGTGTTTTTCGATCGTGACGGCGTGCTGAACGTCAACCACGGACATGTGGGAACCCGCGACCGATTCGAATGGATCGAAGGCGCGCGCGAGGCCATCGCCCTCGTCAACGCGCGCGGCTACTATGCCTTTGTGGTGACCAACCAGGCCGGGATCGGCAAGGGCTTCTACAGCGAAGCCGACTACCACCAGCTGACCCGCCATATCCGTGACGACCTGGCCGAGGCCGGAGCCCGCATCGACGACGAACGCTACTGCCCGTTCCACCTCGAGGCCGTCGACGAGGCCTACCGACGCGACTCGGACTGGCGAAAGCCCCGCCCCGGGATGCTGAACGATCTGATCGCAAAATGGCCGGTCGATGTCGCCTCAAGCGTCATGATCGGCGACAACCTCACTGACATGGAGGCGGCCGAGGCGGCCGGCGTCGCCGGACATCTGTTCAGCGGCGGGCGGCTCGACGCCTTCGTGGCGGATATCCTCGAGGGAAGGACAGCCTGATGACCCAAGATTCGCCCGAGTTCATCGCGCTGCGCAACCGGCTCAACGACAGCCTCTTCCCATTCTGGTTCTCCGCCGGAGTGGATCGGGTCAACGGAGGCTTCCTGGAGCGGATGTCCGTGGACGGGTCCATGCTGGATGATCCCCGCCGCGCGCGGCTCGTAGGCCGTCAGATCTACTCCGCCGTCGCCGCCGCGCGCCTGGGTTGGGACGGTCCCGCGCGCGAGATCGTCGAACACGGGCTGGACTTCCTCACGACCCATAGTCTGCGCGGCGATGTCATCCGGCCGGTGGTGACAGCCCAGGGCGAACCGGTCGTGGAGGGCTTCGACCTCTACGACCACGCCTTTGTGCTGTTCGGTCTGGCCGCCGCCGCGGGCTTCGGCGTGCGCAAGCCCGAGCTGACGACGCTCGCCCGTTCGATCCGCGACCGGATGTGCGCGGGCTGGAAACACCCGCTGGGCGGCTTCGAGGAATCCGACCCGCCGTCGCTTCCCCTGAAAGCCAACCCCCACATGCACATCCTGGAGGCGTCGCTCGCCTGGGCGGTGGTGGACGACGACCCCGCCTGGGGGCTCCTCGCCGATGAGATCGTGGAACTTTGCCTGAAGCATTTCCTGCATCCCGAAACCGGGGCGCTGCAGGAATATTTCGATGCCGACTGGCGGCCGTTGACCGAAGCCGGACTGGACGTGGTCGAGCCGGGGCATCAGTTCGAATGGGCCTGGCTCCTCATTCGCTGGGGACGATCGCGCGGCCGTCCCGACGCCCTCGAGGCCGCCCGCACCCTGATCCGCATTGCCGAGGAGCGCGGGGTTTCGCCGATGCGCATGGCCGTGAACGAACTCAATCAGGACCTGTCCGTCCGGGACGACCGGCACCGGCTGTGGCCCCAGACAGAACGGATCAAGGCCTTCGTGGCCCTGGGCGCCCTGGCGCGGACCGAGGCCGAAGCCACGGCGGCGAGAGAGAAGACGGCGGAGGCGGCGACAGGTCTGTTGCGGTTCTTCGACCACCCGGTTCAGGGCGCCTGGTGGGAACACATAAACGCGGACGGGGCCCCGTCACAGGAGCCGTCCCGCGCGAGCTCACTCTATCATATCACCTGCGCCGTCGGCGAAATGGCGTCTTTGTCTGCTTAAAGCTTACGCTTCCCGAGGCGACGCGACGGGTATCCGTCCCGCGTCCTACGGGTTGAAAGGATTTCGATGGGTGATCGACCCGCTTCCACCGCAAGGCGGAAAGACCTGACAACAAGCGCGGCGCCGGTCGCTCCGGGTTCGGCGACGGCCACTGACGCCCAGATGGTCGCCAGGCTGATGGCGGTCATCGCCCGTCGGGACCTGGAAATCGACGGGCTGCGTCGCGATCATCGGGATCTGACGGCCAGGGTGGACGACCTGGCGGTCCAGATCGCGGCCCTGCGCACGCGGCCGACGCCCAAAATCATCCGCGTTGTCCGCAAGCGTTTGCGGGCGCTCGGCCTCTTGCCGAACCCGACCACCGGCGAGACGCCGAAAGGCCAGGGCCTGACGACCCTTCAGGACGCGCTCGCGGCCGCGCCGGAGGCGTTGAAGCCCTTTCTGGAGCCTCTGGACCGCTACGAGGCCTGGCAGGCCGCCAACGCCTTCACGGCCGTGGCCCGCGCCGATCTTCAGCAGGCCCTGGAGGCTTCCGGCGCCGATCTGCGTATTTCGGTGATCACGCCCGTCTTCAACACGCCGGCCTATCAGCTGGAAGAGATGGTCGAATCCGTCCTGGGCCAAGTCTATCAGAACTGGGAGCTGTGCATCGTCGACGACGCCAGTTCCTCGGCGGAGACCCGCGAGATTCTCGACGGGCTGGCGGCCCGCGACCCGCGCATCCGGGTTGCGCATCAAGGCGTCAACGGCGGGATCAGCGCCGCGACGAACGCGGCCGTCGCCATGGCCACGGGGGAGGTCATCGCCTTCCTCGACCACGACGATCTTCTGACCCCCGATTGCCTGGCCGAAGTCGCCCTCTATTACACCGCCCACCCCACCGCTGACCTGGTCTACAGCGACGACGACAAGATCGACGAGCGCGGTCGGCGTTACGCCCCCCAGTTCAAGCCCGACTGGGCCCCGACCCTGCTCCTGTCCTATATGTACATGGGCCACGTCCTGACGGTCCGCCGCAGCCTGTTCCAGAGGCTCGGCGGCTTCCGCTCCGGCTTCGACGGCTCCCAGGATTACGACTTCGCGCTGCGCGCCACGGAACAGGCCCGCCACATCGGCCATATCCCCCGGGTCCTGTACAACTGGCGCGCCACGGCCGGCTCCACCGCCCTGTCCGGCGACGCCAAGCCCGAAAGCTTCGAGGCCGGCCGCAAGGCCGTCGAAGAGGCCATGCAGCGACGCAAGATCGACGCCGGGGTCCTGCACCCGGCATGGGCGCTCCAGACCCGGGTCGGCATGTATGCCCTGGAGTTCCCCGACACCGGCCCGTCGGTCACCATCATCATTCCGACCTACAACAAGGTCGACCTGCTGTCCGACTGCGTCGCCTCCCTGTCGAAGACCACCTACGACAACTACAGCGTCCTCGTCGTCGACAACGGCAGCGACGATCCGGACACGATCGCCTATCTCGAACGCCTTCGACAGACGCCCGGCTTCAGCGTCCTCGGCGTACCGCGCGGGCCGAACGGGTTCAGCTTCGCGGCGGTCATGAACGAGGCGGTTCGACACGCCGACGGCGACTTCGTCCTCTTCCTGAACAACGACACAAAGGTCATCAACGAGCGCTGGCTGAGCCAGATGGTCGGATATGGCCGGATGGAAGGGGTCGGATCGGTCGGAGCCCGGCTGCTGTTCGGAGACAACACCGTCCAGCACGCGGGCATTGTGCACGGCTACAACGAGGGCCTGGTGGGGCACGCCTTCCGCGGCGCCCCCGCGCACGACTGGGGCTATATGGGCTTCATGCGGACGGCACGCGAATATTCCGCCGTCACGGCCGCCTGCGTCCTGACCCCGCGCGCGCTTTTCGAGAGTCTGGGAGGCTTCGACGAGGCCCGGTTCGCGGTTGCCTACAATGACGTAGACTACGGGTTCCGACTGGTCGCCAACGGCTATGGCTGTGTCTACTGCCCCGAAGCCGAGCTCTACCATCTGGAAGGAAAATCCAGGGGCCAGCGCGACAACCCCAGGGAGGTGATCGCCCTGCGTGAGACGTACCGCGATTGGCGGGAGGGCTTCTACAACCCCAATCTGTCGCTCGACAACGAACAGTTCGAGCCCGCGGCGCGCCGGCTGCCCCTGCGGGCTTCGCGGCCGATCCGGGTGGCCGCCGTGACCCACAACCTGAGACTGGAAGGCGCGCCGAACACCCTGCTGGACCTTCTGGTCGGTCTGAAGCGGGCAGGTGTGATCGATCCGGTCGTGCTGAGCCCAAGCGACGGCCCGCTGGCGGAGGCCTATGCGCGCGAAGGCATCGAGGTGCGGCTGTTCCGCCAGCCCGCCCCTCAATCAAGCCTGTCCGACTTTCTGACGCTTCGCCACGCGCTCGGCGAGACCTTCGCCGCTGTCGGCGCCGAGGTTGTCGTGGCCAATACCCTGACGGCCTACTACGCGGTCTCGGCGGCCGCCGATCTCGGCCTGGCCTCGATCTGGTGCCAGCACGAGAGCGAGCCCTGGGAAACCTATTTCAACGACCTGACGCCGGGGGTTCGCAGCCATGCCTATGCCGCCTTCGGTCAGGCCTATGCCGTCACCTATGTCGCCGAGGCGACCCGGCGACGGTGGCAGCCGGTGCAGACCCGCCACAACGCCGTGACCATCCGCCACGGCATCCCGCCGGAACGGCTGGAGGCCGAGGTGTCGCGCTGGACCCGCGTCGAGGCGCGGCGACATCTTCAGGTGCGAGGCGACGAACTCGTGCTGATCCTGATCGGCACGGTCTGCCGCCGGAAAGGCCAGATGGATCTGGTCAAGGCGCTCGCCGGCATGTCGGAGAGCGCGGCGGCGAACCTGCGCGTCTTCATCGTCGGCGCCCATGTCGAGGCTGACTACGCCACAGACGTCGCACGCACGATTGCCGACCTGGCCCCGGCGGTTTCGGCGAACGTCGACCTCGTCGGCTCCGTCGAGGATATGACGGTCTACTATGCCGCGGCGGACATCTTCGTCTGCACCTCGCGGATCGAGAGCGCGCCGCGCGTGATCGTCGAGGCCATGGCCTTCAGCCTGCCGATCATCACCACCCCGGTCTTCGGGATTCCGGAGCTGGTCGGTCGCGACGTCAATGCCCTGTTCTACCCCCCTGACGACGTGATGGCCCTGAAGGATCTGATCCTCGGTCTGGCCGTGGACGCCGGCCGCCGGCGGCGCCTCGGCGACGCCAGTCTCGACGTCCTGCACAGCCGGCCAGGTTACAGAGAGATGCTCGTCGGCTATTCAGCCCTCATTCGCGAAGCCGCGCTTCTCAACGCCGCCAACACCCTCCCCGAGTTGACCTCATGACCGCTTCCAGCACCGCAACCGCTCACTGGGACCGGATGTACGAGACCTCGACCCGGTCGGCCTGGACGCAAAATCCGATCGTCGAACAGGCCCTCTATCATCGCATGACCGATCAGTCGGGCTTCTGGCTGGAATGGGTCTTCACGCAGAAGCTTTCTCCGGCCAACCGGGTTCTTTCGATCGGCTGCGGCGACGGTGGCCATGAGCTCATGATGGCCCAGCGCGGCCATGCCCAACACATCGTGGCGTTCGACGCCTCGCCCGTCGCCATCGAACAGGCCACCGCCAATGCCCGCGCGCTCTCTTTGAACGTGGACTTTTCGGTCCGGCTTTTCGAGTCGTTCGTCGCCGATCCCGGACCCGCCAATCAGTATGACGTCGTCCTGTTCTCGGGGTCGCTGCACCATGTGACGGACATCGAGGGCATGCTGTCGGCTGTCCGGACTGTTTTGGCGCCGGGCGGGCACGTCATCGTCAACGAATACTGCGGCCCCTGCTACCAGATCTATCCCGTCTCGCAGGTCGAGATCGTGAACCGGGTGCTTGATCGCATCGCCCCGATCTTCAGGATGGCTGACGAGCGGCTGACGCTGCCGACGATCGACATGATCATGGCGAACGATCCGACAGAGGGCGTGCGCTCCGCCCTGATCCCGATCCTCACGCCCATGTATTTCGAACCGGTCTACGAGCGGTTCGTGGGCGGCGGCCTGCTGCACCCCCTGTTCGGCTATCTGAACGGGGCGAAGGTCAACGACGGGTCGCCGGAAAGCACCGCCCTGGTTCAGATGCTCATCGCCCTGGAGGACGAACTGACCCTGGCCGGCGCGTTGAAGCACGACTTCATGCTGGGCATCTACCGCAAGCCCTGAGGCTCCGTCAGGCCGGAACGTGTGAGAGGTCGAGACCCCGCATCTCGAGCGTTCCGTCGAGGGCCGGCATCATCAGGCTGATCCTGAAATCGGCCGGCGCCGCTTCCGGCCAGACATGGGTCAGGGTGAGCTCGTACAGCCCCTCCCGTTCGAGGATCTGGTGGAAGCTGGCCACCGAGACGCCAAACCCCCACTCGATCAGGAGATCCGCCTTGCCCGGAGGATCAAGGTAGAAGGAGGCCTTCGCCTGCCAGGCGCCGGCCGGAAGGGCGATATTGGGGCCATTCAGCAAGAGCCGGCGGCGGCCCAGCAACCCGATCGTCGGCGATCCGCCCGGGCTCCCATCCTTCGTCGGATAGACGAACAGGTCCGCGGGCCAATGGACACGGACGCCCGGCGCCGGGGGCAGGACCTCGTAGAGGCTGAGCGGACTGGCCGGGTCGGTGACGGAGTCGAACTCGATCTGGTGGCGGGAAATGCGTCCCAGACCCGGCGTCTCGATGAAGGCGTCCGTATTCTGGAAGACGGCGGCGCCCGCGACAGCCAGCGTGCTGCACAGGGCGAAACGGTTTGAGGTGTGATAGATGGCGTCGGGCCGGGGCAGATGAAGGCTCGCCTCCGAGACCGAAATCGCCTCCTCGGGCGTACAGCCGAGGATGATCCAGTGATCCGGCGCGAGGCTCGCGCCGGACGCGTCCCAGCCGACGATCAGCGCGGACCGCCCCTCGGCGAGGGCCGGTTCATCGCCGCCCCAGTATTCGACATAGTCCCAGTCCGCGGCCTGGCAGGCCTGAGCGAACTGCGCCCGCCAAAAATCCGAGTCCCGCGCCGGGACCTGGAGAACACGCACACGCATAGGCGAACTCATGCGGCGCGCAGCCAAGTGTAGATGTCGATCGCTTCCTCGACATCGTTGAACATCCGGGCCCGCCCGCCCTCGATAATCAGGGCTCGGTCACACAGGCTGCCGATCATGTGCATGTCATGCGACGCCATGAGGAAGGCGCGGTCGCCCCGTCGTTCGAACAGCTCTTCATTGCACTTGCGCTGGAAGCGGGCGTCGCCGACGGACACCAGTTCGTCGATCAGATAGCAGTCGAACTCGATCGCCAGGGACAGGCCGAACGCCAGCCTGGCCCTCATGCCCGACGAATAGTGTTTCACCGGCCGGTGCAGGGCGGAGCCGAGCTCGGCGAACCCCTCGACCCGGTCGAAAACGTCCTGGTAGGATCGATGGTAGATCCGCGTGATGAAACGGATGTTGTCGATGCCTGTCAGGCTGCCCTGAAAGCCGCCGCCGAAGCCGATCGGCCAGGAGGAGGTCATGTCCCAGCGGACGGTCCCCTCCGACTGGGGCAGGATCCCGCCCAGGATCTTGATCAGGGTCGATTTTCCCTGCCCGTTGCGCCCCAGAACCGCCAGGCGGTCCTGGCGACCAAGGTCGAACGAGAGATCAGAAAACACAGGCTTCGACCCGGGCGTCGGATAGACCTTGCCCAGATTCTCGACGCGCAAACCAACCCCGTGGGCCGAACTCATTAGTGAGACCCGCTCTCTCTCACACTGGCGACGGCCAACCAGCCGATGGCGTAGACGATGAGCATGGTGGCGAACACCGACAGGATCATGAACCAGCGCTTCGGCTCTTCAGCGTGGTCCGGCAGGCTCGCGCTCACCACACGCTCCAGATAGAGGTGCTGGCGACGCGCATCGAGCTGAGCGGCGTTGAGCGCCGCCGTCGCGGAGGTGACCAGCCGGTCCGCGAACTCCTTCTCCAGAGCCAGGTCCTCGTAGGCCGAGATTTTCGGCGCGAGCGAGTCGGCCTGACCCGCGACCTTTTGCTCTTCAAGGGCGATCTGCGCGCTGAGAGCGCGGATCCGGCTGTCCAGCGTCGGGAGTTGGGGGCTGGCCGGCGTATCCGACGCGACCTGGGCCCGCTCGGCGTTGAGGGTCGCCAGCGCCAGCTTCAGTTCGCCGATCAGCTGAGTGCTCGCCAGAGCGGTGCGGGCGGGATCGATTATGCCTTCGCGGTTCCGGAAGGCGGTCAAGGCGGCCTGTGCGGTGTTCAGCCGACGCTGGGCCTCTTCCAGGGTCCGGGTCGCCTCCCGGACGGCGTCGCTCGACGACCGTTCGTTCAGACGATTCACCAGCTGCTCACCGCCGGACAGAAGGGTGTCGTTGATCTTGCGCGCCTCCTCGGCCGAGAAGGCCTCGACCCGCAAGGTGCTGATACCCGTGGTGGATTCGTAGCCGACCGTCACATAGGACTGGAAGCCCTTGTACAGGCTCTCCCTGGAACCGCCGCTCCACGGATGCGGCCGGCGCGACAGGAAGTCGATCCCCGGACGACCGTAGACCTTACGAAGATCAACCGCGCGCTGAACGTCCTGCAGGCTGTCCCGAGAGGTGATGTACTCATGAACCGCGAAGGCGTTCGAGGAGCCGCTGGTCAGGCCGACGCCCTGCAGGGCCGCCCCGAGCGTGGACGGCTGGTCCATGCCCGCGGATCGCACCATGAAACGCGATTCCGAAACATACCGGGGGCTCGCGAGCACCAGGAAGTACAACATCGCCAGAAGAGTGGGGACCACGACGACCAGGACGAAGGCCCGCGGCAACTTCCTGAAGAAGGCCAGCCCACGGGGAAGGCCGTCCGACGACGGGCGCTCGGTCGGACCCAGATACCGGAGTTCGGGCTGATTCATCGATCGCTTTCGTTTGATTTCAACTGCGCGGTTTAGGGGGTTTGCTATTCGATGTCGAGGAAGCGCTGTGTTTGCGACAACAGCATCAAAGCCAGCAAATTCAGTCCCAAAGCCCATGCCAGAGCATAGCCGATGTCATAATGCGTCGGCACGAACTCGCCGAACACCGAGGCCCGAATCATCTCGACCGTATGGGGCAGGGGATTGAGCAGATAGATGCCCTGATACCGCTGCGGCACCCAGTCCACCATGATGAAGGCCCCCGATAATGGGATCATCAGGTACATGGAGACCGGAAGAATCCGCTCCATCACCTCGAAGCGGATGCCCAGCGCCGCGACGCAGACCCCGAACCCGTGGGACAGCAGGGCCATCAGGATATAGCCGCCGTACAGGAGGATATAGTTCGACGGCAGCTCGACGAGGCCGAGCAGCAGCAGCAGAACATAGACAATGAAGAAGGCGACCGTGCCGCCCGCCATCTCCATCAGGGTCCGCGAGATATAGATGTGCAGCGGGTGCACGCGCCGATGGTAGAGCAGGCCCACATTGGCCTGCAGCGCCCCACTCGCCTGGCTGACGACGTGGCGGAAGAGAAGGATCGACATATAGCCCGTCATCACGAACGGGGCGACGCGGATACCGTGCTCGTACTCCGGCTTGAGGACCCACCACAGGGTCATGACCCCGAGGCAGAACATCAGGGGCTCGCCCACCAGCCACAGAAACCCGAGGCCCTCGCGGCCGAAGCGCGTGACGATCTCGCGCATGACCAACGAACCGATGATGGTCGAATGGCGGTGGATGAAGCGAAACATTAGTGTGTCCTGGCGCCGCCCGGGCGTGGAGCGCAAAAGTCCCCGCAGAGGCCGTAGCATGGCCCCTCGGGCGACGGAATACGCGAGACGCGCGAACATCCGGACGGACGCCGGAGGATCGACCGGCCCGCGGCGCGGACCCCGATGCGCTCGAAAGCGCCGTCATGGGTTTGGAGGGAGAATGGTGGACGCGACAGGGATTGAACCTGTGACCCCTACGATGTCAACGTAGTGCTCTCCCGCTGAGCTACGCGTCCGCCTTGACGGTTCCGAGGTCGCCGCAGCGGCTCCGGAACGGGAAGGCGCGGTCTATAGCCCGTGATCGGCGCGGGCCGCAAGGGGCTTTTCCCTCTATTTCCAACGACCGTCGTTTCCGCGCGCCCGGGGCGTTCAGGTCGCGACGTCCGGCATCGTCCGGCCGGTGAAGCGCTCGATCCCGGCGATGGCCTTGCCGGCCTCGACCAGAGCAGACAGGGCCTCGGCCGGATCGGCGTCGAGAACGCCGTCGGCGGGCTCGTAGCGCTCGATATAGACCCGCAGGGTCGCGCCGGAGGTTCCCGTGCCCGACAGGCGATAGACGACGCGCGAGCCGCCCTCGAACAGGATCCGCAAGCCCTGGCCCTCGCTGACCGACCCGTCGACGGGATCGACGTAGGCGAAGTCGTCGGCGGACGCGATGACGAGGTCGCCGTGGCGTTGGCCCGGCAGCCAGGCCAGCCGGCCGCGCAGCGCGGCCATCAGGGCGTCGGCGCCCTCGCTGGAGACGCCCTCATAGTCGTGGCGGACATAGTAGTTGCGGCCAAACCGGCGCCAGTGCTCCTGGATCAGTTCGTCGACCGACACCCCGCGCACAGCGAGAATGTTGAGCCACAGCAGGACCGCCCAGAGCCCGTCCTTCTCGCGCACATGGTCGGACCCCGCCCCGGCGCTCTCCTCGCCGCACAGGGTGACCTGGCCGGCGTCGAGCAGGTTGCCGAAGAATTTCCAGCCGGTCGGCGTTTCATGGAGGGGAATGTCCAGGGCGGCGGCGACCCGGTCCACCGCGGCGCTGGTCGGCATCGACCGCGCCACGCCAGCCAGTCCCCGGGCATAGCCGGGCGCGAGATGGGCGTTCGCCGCCAGGATGGCCAGCGCGTCTGAGGGCGCCACGAACCGGCCGCGTCCGATGACCAGGTTGCGGTCGCCATCCCCGTCCGAGGCGGCCCCGAAATCGGGCGCGTCGGGGCCCATCATCCGGTCGTAGAGCTCACGGGCGTGGACAATGTTGGGGTCTGGGTGATGGCCGCCGAAATCCTCAAGCGGGACGCCGTTGACCACCGAGCCCGGCGTGAAGCCCAGCCGCCGCTCGAGGATTTCATGGGCATAGGGGCCGGTGACCGCGCTCATGGCGTCGAAGGACAGGGTGAACCCCCTGGCCCGATGCGCCCGGATGGCATCGAAGTCGAACAGGGTCTCCATCAGGTCGGCGTAGGCGGCGACCGGATCGATGATCTCCACCACCATATCCCCGACCCGGGTCTCGCCCAGGGTTTCGAGGTCGATATCCGCCCCGCCTTCCAGGGTCAGATAGCGGTCCAGCACCAGGCTGCGCGCATGGATGGCGCCGGTCACCGATTCCGGCGCCGGACCCCCGTTGGCGATATTGTACTTGATCCCGAAATCGCCGTCCGGACCGCCGGGATTGTGGCTCGCGGACAGGATCAGGCCGCCTAGCGCGCCGTTCAGGCGGATCACATGACTGGCCGCGGGCGTCGACAGGATGCCGCCCCGGCCGATGAGCACGCGTGCGAAGCCGTTGGCCGCCGCCATGCGGACAGCCTTGCCGATGACCTCGCGATTCAGAAAGCGGCCGTCGCCGCCGATGACCAGGACGGCGCCGGCCTTGTCGGCCAGAACGTCGAAGACCGACTGGATGAAGGTCTCGGCGTAGTGGGGCTGCTGAAAGACGCCGACCGCCTTCCGCAGGCCGGAGGTGCCGGGCTTCTGATCGGAAAACGGGGTCACCGAAACGGTCGAAATCAAGGGTCGCCCTCGCGCAGCCGGAAAATCGGGGAGGTTTTGAACACAGCGTGCATCGATTTGCACTGCCAAAACCACGACCGCCCGGCCGGGGGCCGTTTGCCGTCGGCCACGGCAACGCTGGCCATAACCGCTTGTTTCAGAAATGATGCAAATGACCGGGGGGTTCAGGGTTCGTTGCGTACTGGGGAGTTCGCCGTGGGGCTTCATTCTAATCGGAAAGATCCGGGCCGCTGGAAGAGCTGGGGCGTGACCGCCTGCCTCGGCGGCCTGTTGCTCCTGCCGCTCGCCGCCTGTGGCGGCGGAGGCGGCGGCACGGGCGGAGGGGTGGTCACACCGCCCGTCACCCCTCCGGTGACGCCGCCGCCCCCTCCCCCGCCGCCGCCGCCACCACCGCCACCGCCACCACCGCCACCGCCACCGCCGGCCGTGCCCTCGGCGACCTCGAGCGAGTACCTGCGCAACTACGGCGTGGCCAACGTCGGGGCGATGACCGCCTGGAACAGCGGCTGGACCGGAACCGGCGTCACCGTCGGCGTCATCGACACCGGCATCCAGATGGACCAGGCGGACCTGGCCGGACGGATCTCGTCGCTGTCGACCGACATCGTCTCGGGCCGCAACGCGCCCGGCGGGACCTCCAACCACGGCACCTTCGTCTCGGGCGTCATCGCCGCCGGCTTCAACGGCTTCGGCACCGTGGGCGTGGCCTATAACTCGACCGTCCTGTCGGTCCGGGCCGACGTCAGCACCTGCACCGACCCCGACGACGACACCTGCTTCAAGAGCAGCGACCTGGCGCGGGCCATCGACTACGCCGTGGCCAATGGCGCCCGGGTGATCAACATGTCCCTGGGCGGGGACGGGACCCTCGGCGCGACCTTCGAGGCAGCTCTTCTGCGCGCCGTCAACGCCGGGGTGGTGTTCGCCATCTCCTCGGGCAACGACAGCGGGACCAATCCCGAATATCCGGGCCGTTACGCCACCGACCCCCGCTTCGCCGGCAGCATCATCGTGGTCGGCGCCCACAACTCGGCCAACACCATCGCCGACTTCTCCAACCGCGCCGGCGTCTCGGCCCAGGACTTCCTGAGCGCGCCCGGGGTGGACATCATCAGCATCTGTGACGGGACCAGCTGCTACAAGGGCAGCGGCACCTCCTTCTCCTCGCCCGCCGTGGCCGGGGCCCTGGCCCTGCTGATCGAGGCCTTCCCCAATCTGACCGGCAAGCAGGCTGTGGATCTGCTGCTGCGCACGGCGCGCGACGCCGGCGACACCGGGACCGACATCGTCTACGGACGCGGCCTGCTGGACCTGGCCCGCGCCTTCGCCCCCGTGGGGACCACCAGCACCCCCTCGGCGACCGGCGGTCTGGTGCGCGTGTCCGTCGAGCCGGGCGCCTTCATCGGCGGCGCCTTCGGCGATGCGCTCAGCCGCACCACGGCGCTGGAGACGGTCACCCGCGACGAATACGACCGCCTGTTCCGCACTGATCTGGGCGCCGCCTATCCGACGGCGCCGAAGCGCAGCTATCAGCCCGAGGCCCGGCAGGCGTCACAGACGGCCCGGCTGGACTTCGCCATGCCGGACGGCACCCGCCTGAACCTCATGGCCTCAACCCCGGCGCCGGAGCCGGAGGCGGTGGTGGCGCGCATCACCCCCTTCGACGCCCCCTGGCTGGGCGCCGAACCGCGTCAGGCGGCCATGCTGGACCTGACCGTCGGCCGCTACGGCTTCTCGGCCTGGCAGGGTCAGGGCGGAGCGCGTTCGCCCTTCCGTTCGGCCTCGGGCGACGGCTTCGCGGCCCTGGCCAACGCCGACCACGCGGTGCGCGGTGCGGTCAACCTGGGCGCCCTGACCTTCACCGCCGAGACCGGCGGCGGCGACCGGACTTCCTTCCTGCGGCCGGTGGTGCGCGACGCCTCCACCTATGCCCGCGCGGCCCTGGACTGGCGCACGGCGAAGGGCGGGCTGAACCTGAGCTTCGGTCATCTGGACGAGCGGATGGGACCGCTGGGGGCCTATTTCCCGGTCGGATCGGATCTGGCCCTGCCGTCGAAGACCACCTTCTCGGCCGTCGGCGGCGACTGGCGGATCGCGAAGCACGCCTGGTTCAGCAGCGAATTCGGCCTCGGCCGCACCGAGCTGGACGGCAGTCTGCTGAGCCTGGACGGGGCGGCGATCTCCTCGACCTGGCGCGCGGCCCTGACCGCCGACTGCCCGTCCTGGGCCCCCTGGTGCGCCAGCCTGACCTTTGAGGCGTCGCAGCCGCTGCGCATCGAAAGCGGGACCTTCTCGGCCCGGCTGGCCGATGTGCCGCTCGAGTATTTCGACCCGACCACCTTCTCGACGCGGCGCTTCTCCGCCTCGCCCTCGGGCCGCGAGATCGACTGGACCTTGCGCAGCCTGCACCGCCTGCCCGACGGCTCGGCCCTGCGTCTGGAGGCGGTCGCCATCAGCCAGGAACAGCACCGCCGCGACGCCGCCATGGGCTATGCCCTGCTGGCCAGCTGGGCGCGCGGCTTCTGATCGCGAACCCCGGCGCGGGCTCCCGCTTGAGGCATTGGGGGTCCGCGCCGGCATCGTGTGACGATTGTGACGAAAGGCGCTTGCGCCCGCCGGACCAAGCCGCTAGATAGCCGCCCTCGCCGAGAGGCAGTACGCACCCGTAGCTCAGCTGGATAGAGCATCAGACTACGAATCTGAGGGTCGGACGTTCGAATCGTTCCGGGTGCGCCACTTCTCCTTCAGCGACTAAAAAGCCCCGCCATCGCAAGATGGCGGGGCTTTTTGCTGTTGGGCTTCCGGGCCTTGCGAGATCAGCAGCCGGGCGCGCCCGCCGACAGATCCGGCGACACCACCCCGACGTTCCAGTTCCAGGCCAGGTTCAGGGCCTGACGGCGGCAGACGGCGGAGCGGTGCAGGTCGAACATACCGGGCATGAGGTCGTGGCCGGCCTCGGGAACCGCCTTGAAGGTCAGATAGGCCTCGTCCGTACCGTAGGGGCTCCAGACGACGGCGCCGGGTGCCTCGGGGCGGCCGGTTTTCACGAAGGAGGCCCAATAGCCGACCATGGCCTGTGACAGGGCGTGCTCCTCGGCCGTATCCGGGATGGCGGGCCAGCGCGGCGTGGTGCGGTCGGTGTTGCCGAACATGAAGGGCAGTTCCGAGGCGTGGAAGCCGTGCAGGTTCGCCTGATCCGCCGCCGGATAGCCGTGATCGAACAGATAGAGGAAGGACGGCTTGCCCAGCGCCGTCTGGTCGCGCACCAGCCGCTCCGAGGTCCAGCCGTAGAGGGCGTCGCGGGTCGTGGCCAGAACGCTCTCGCCCAGGTCCGACGACGGATAGAGCCGCAGGAATTCGTCGGCCAGATCGCCGTAGCGAGCGCGGATCACGGCCTCATAGTCGGCGGCGGTCCGGGGCGCGGGCGGGGCGAGGACGCGGAGCGACCGGATCTCGCCGCTGTTGAAGCCGGCGAGGATCGGCACGGGCGCCTGTTTGCCCTGGGCGAAGACGTCGATCAGCTGGCCGGTCAGGACCTTGCCGTCCACGGCCCCGAACGGCGAGAAGCCGGACATGGCCGCGGCGTCGGTCAGCTCCTGCGCATCCTTCCCGCGCAGCACTTGCAGACTGGGCGCCTGAAGCGCGCGGGCCAGATTGGTCCCCGCCGTCTCGGCCGAGGGGGCGCCGTAGCGGGCGTCCTTCAGCTCGGGGGTGGAGATCATATAGGCGCTCTGGGCGATGGCGCGCTGGAACAGCCCCCGGGCGATGGGCGAGGCCATCAGATACATGACGCTGAGCCCGCCGGCGGATTCACCCGCGATGGTCACCTGCTCCGGATCGCCCCCGAAGGCCGCGATGTTGCGCTTGACCCAGGTCAGGGCCGCGACCTGATCCATCAGGCCGTAGTTGCCGGAGATCCCGACCGGGGATTCCGCGCTGAGATCGGGATGGGCGAGGAAGCCCAGCACGCCGAGGCGATAGTTGATCGACACGACGACGATCCCCTGTCTGGCCAGGGCGGCGCCGTCATAGAGGGGTTCCTTGCTGGAACCCGCGACGAGGGCCCCGCCGTGGATCCAGACCATGACCGGCGCCTTGCCGGTCGTGTTCGGCGTCCAGACGTTCAGGGTCAGGCAGTCCTCGCTGGTGCGGCCCAGATCCGACGAATAGATCGACGGCTGCCCCCGCGAGGGCTGGATGCAGGCCGCGCCGTAGTCGGAGGCGTCGCGCGTCCCCGACCAGGCCGCGATCGGGGCGGGCGGCCGCCACCGGTTCTGACCGACCGGCGGGGCGGCGTAGGGAATGCCCTTGAAGGATTCGATGCCGTCGGCGGCCCTGCCCTGAACGGCGCCGGCAGGGGCGTGGACCGTCGGCCGATCCGTCGGGGGCGGCGCGAAAGCGGTCATCAGGAAGGCGGCTGCCGCGACGGTGGCGGTCAGGAGGTTGCGCACGGACATCAGGCGTCTCCGCTCGTTTGGGGTTCGCGGCCCAGCACCTTCGCCAGCCACAGGAACAGGCCGATGGCGACGAGGTAGACGGGCGCCAAGGCGTAAAGGGCCAGCTGCAGCGAGTTGGGATGAGCCGCATGGAAGACGTCGCTGGCCATGCCCACGAAGGTCGGTCCCACGGCCATGCCGATGAAGTTCATCACAAGCAGCAGAAGGGCGCCCGACATGACCCGCTGATTGGGCTTCACCTCTTCCTGAACCAGGGCCACCGAGGACGAGAGATAGAAGTAGTTGAGGAAGGTCGGGCCGATCAGCAGGGCGAGCGCCAGCGGCCAGGACGGGGCCCAGACGAAGGCGACGTAGAAGGGCAGGGCCAGCGACAGAGAGAGGGCGGGCAGCAGGGCGTAGGCCTTCTTCGATTTGCGCGTGAACCGGTCCAGCAGCCAGCCCGAGACGAAGATGCCGCCGCTCATGCCGATGGCCACGACCAGGGCGTACCAGACGGCGACGTCGCCGAGGCCCATGCCCTTCTCGCGCATCAGGAACAGGACCGAGAAATTGCCCATGCCGTAGGTGATGATCTGGGTGATGCCGCTGGCCAGCGCCGCCAGAACCAGGGCGGGACGCGAGAAGAACATCTTCACCGTGGCCCAGAAGGGCGCCTTGGCCGGGGCGACAAAGGGCGCGCCCGCGACCTGATCCAGACCGCCGCGCTTGGGCTCCTTCACGAGGAAGGGGGTGGCGACGGCGACCACCAGACCGACGATCCCGATGGCGACGAAGGCGTCTCGCCAGCTGAACAGGGCGGCGATGGTGGCCCCGAAGGCGATGCCCAGGGCCGCGCCGACGGGGGGACCGAGATTGAACAGGCCCAGCGCCATGCCGCGTCGGCCCGCCGGGAAGTAGTCGGTGATGATGGCATAGGAGGGCGGCACGCCCCCGGCCTCGCCGAAGCCCACAGTCATCCGCGCCGTGGCCAGTTCGCCGAAGTTGCGCGACAGGCCGCAGGCCATGGTCGCCGCGCTCCAGATGCCGCAGGCGACGGAGACCACCGCCACCCGGTTGGTCCGGTCGGCCAGCCAGCCGACGGGGATGGCGATGAAACAATAGAAGAAGGCGAAGTAGAGCCCGCCCAGCAGGCCCAGCTGGCTGTCGGTGACATGCAGCGTGTCCTGGATCGGCTTGGCCAGGATCGACAGCAGCTGCCGGTCCAGGAAGTTCAGGACGTAGATGAACCACAGGGTCGCCAGGGCGATCCAGGCCCTCGCCCCTACGGATGACGTTCGGGTGGCTCCCGGCGTCGCAGTCGCCTCGATCTCGCTCATGTCGTTTCCTCGGACTGCGGGCCTTCAGACCCGTCTCTGTTCTGGAAGGGGAAGCCGGGGCCTAACCCGGTGGGGCGGCGCCCAGTCGTTCGGCCGCGCGGCTCTTGCAGATGCCGACGAAGCCGAACGCCATGAAGGCGGCCATCCGCTCCTTGATGGCCTCGAAGTCGTCGGAGCGGCACAGACCACCGGACAGATGATCGATCCGTCCGGTGCGGGCGAGACTCAGCGTCAGGGCTCCGGTGACGAAGTGATAGCCCCAGAAGATGTCCTCGTCGGAACTCTCGGGCATGGCGGCCTTCAGCAGGCCGATCAGGCGCAGCACCACCGGGTCATAGAGCCGGTCCATGACCTCGGCGCCCCAGACCGGCGTATTGTTGATCTGGGCGCTGAGGGCGCCGAAGTTGCGCCACCCCTCCCCGCCCGTCGAATAGGTGTCCAGATCGGTGTCGAGGAAGGCCCGCAGCGCGCCCTCGACCGTCGGCTTGCCGCCGCAGGCGATCTCATAGGCGTCGAGGGCCTCCATCCGGCGGCCGGAGGTCACCGGCGCGCGACGGGCCATGACCTTGTCGAAGACGTCCTGTTTGTCGGTGAAGTAGTAGTGGATCAAAGACTTGTGAACGCCGACCTTGTCGGCGATGTCGCGCACCGTAACCCCGTGCAGGCCATGGCGGGAGAACAGCTCCTCGGCGGCGTCAAGGATCTGTTCCAGGCTCTCGGCGCGCTGTTCCGCCTTGCGGCGCGGCGTGCGCGTGGCGGGTTTCGCGGCAGGACGGGCGGGCGGTTTCGGGGCCGTTTTGGGGGTCGTCTCGGACATGGGCTGAACCTCAGCACGGTTCGACGCTCCGGAAAACCGGTCCGCCGTCTCCGTGGTGAAAACAGCCGCCATCTCAGGCCGCTCCGTAGGTGGCGCGGAGCTGGATCTTGTTGATCTTGCCGGTCGCCGCCAGAGGCATGGCCGGCACCCGCACGATCCGGTCGGGTATCCACCAGTCGGCGACGCGGCCCTTGAGACTGGCCTTGAGCTCGGCGTCCTCGATCTCCTGTCCCTGACGCGGCTCGATGATCATCAGGGGCCGCTCGCCCCATTTCGGATCGGCCCGCCCGATGACGGCGACGAGGCCGACGGACGGCAGGGCCCCGACGATCTCCTCGATCTCTACGGGATTGATCCACTCCCCACCCGACTTGATCAGGTCCTTGGAGCGGCCGGCCAGGGTCAGGGCGCCGTTGTCGGCGATGACGGCGAGGTCGCCCGTGTCGAACCAGCCGTCGGCGCCGACGGCGGGCTGTTCGGCCCCGAAATAGCGGCCGACGACCGAGTGGCCGCGCACCTTCAGATGGCCGACGACATTCCTCTGCTCCGGCAGGGCGGCGCCCGAGGCGTCGGTCAGCAGCAGATCCATCCCCATCGGCGGACGGCCCGAGCCGCGCGAGACGCCGTCCGGCGTGGTCATGGGCGAAATAGTCCCCTGCGGCGACAGCTCGGTCATGCCCCAGCTGGTCTGGACCGTGACGCCGAGGCGGCTCTCCATCCGCTTCAGAAGGGTGTCGGGGCAGCTGGAGCCGCCGATCATCACTCGCGTCAGCGAGGGTACGTCCTCGCCCGTGGCGTCGAGGTGATCCAGCAGGCCGATCCACACCGTCGGCACCCCGACGGCGACGGTGACGCCATGCGTATTGATCAGCCGCGCCAGAGACGGCCCGTCGGTGACCCGGCCGGGCAGGACGAGGCTCGCCCCCACCGCCGGCGCCGCGAAGGGCAGGCCCCAGGCGTTGGCGTGGAACATGGGCACGGCGACCAGCACCGTATCCACATCCGTCAGGGCCATGGCGTCGGCCTGAAGCGAGCGGATGGTGTGCAGATAGTTGGAGCGGTGGGTGTAGACCACGCCCTTGGGCGCGCCGGTCGTGCCCGAGGTGAAGCAGAGGCCCGCCGGGGTCCGCTCGTCGAAATCGCCCCAGACGGCCGGACGGCCCGAGGCGGCCAGAAGCTCTTCGAGCATGACGGCGCCGGGGCCCGCATCGCCGTCCAGCAGGACCAGCCGCTCAAGGCACGGGCACTCGTCCATCAGGGTCCGGGCCATAGCGGCCAGACCCGCGCCGACGATCAGGACGCGGTCCTCGGCCTGGATGATCATGGCCGCCAGATGGGCCACGGTCAGGCGGGGATTGAGGGTATGGCAGACAAGGCCGACGCCCATGGCGCCGTACCAGACCTCGAGATGGTGACCGGTGTTCCAGGCCAGGGTCGCCACACGCTCGCCGGGCTTGAGGCCCAGATCAAGAAAGGCGCCCGACAGGCGGTTGGCGCGGTCGCGGATATCGGCATAGCCGGCGACGTCATCGTCGCCCTCCAGACCCGCCGTCACGATCCGCGCGCCGCCGTGCCATTTGGCGCCGTGGTCGAGGAAGCGGTCCACCGTCAGGGCGTAGTCCTGCATGAAACCGGGGGCGAGGGTCATCAAAGGCGGCTTTCGGGGAGGCAGGCGGTCAGGCGAATGGAAACTGAAAAATACGAGCGTGGACGGGGTCGCCGCCCACGCTCGCAGGCCGGCTAGAAGGTCTTGAGCAGGTTGATCCCGTACTGCCGCGGCGGTCCGGCGTAGCGCAGGCCCGAGTTGATCGCGGCGATATAGGTCTCGTCGGTGGCGTTGACGGCATAGGCCGCCCAGGTCCACTCGCCCGTGCTCAGCTTGATCGAGGCGTTGACGATGTCGCGCGCGCCCAGTTTGTCGCCGAGGGCGGCGTTGTTGAAGATCGAGGTCCAGCTCTCGCCGATGTGGGAATAGTCGACCCGCGGCGTCAGGGTCATGTTCGACCCCAGGCTGAAGGCGTACTGGATGCCCGCATTGAAGGTGAACTCCGGGGCATAGTTCTTGGTGTTGCCCGAGATGTTCACGCAGTTGGCGCTGGTCGGACCGGTCGACGGGTTGCAAACCCCGGTGCGGCCCAGACGCGGATCGGCGGCGAAGAAGTCGCCCATCTCCGAGCTCGACCACGAACCGGCGATGTCGAACGACAGGGGCCCGAACCGGCCCTGCGCCGAGGCTTCCAGACCCATCATGGTCGTATCGCCGATGACGTTCTGGATGCGGCTGATCTGCGGGTAGATCGGGTCGCCGATGCTGACCTGGTAGTCTTCGTAGACGGTGTAGTAGGCGCCCAGCTGGGTGCGCAGATGGCCGTCCATCATTGTCGACTTCCAGCCCAGCTCATAGTCGACCAGGTTCTCGGCGTCGAAGTGGGCGGCCGGCTGATAGAGGTTCGGACCGTTCAGACCGCCCATCTTGTGGCCCGTCGCCACGAAGCCATAGACGAAGTTCGCGTCGTCCAGCTTCCAGTTCAGGGTGACCTTGCCGGTCAGCTTGTCGTCCTCGACCTTGTCGTCCTGGAACAGCACGACCCCGAACTGCGGATAGGTCTGGTAGACGTTGTCATTGGTCGAGACCGAATGGGCGTAGCGCGCGCCGACCTGCAGCTGCAGCCGGTCGGAGATGTCGTAGCTGATCTGACCGAAGGCCGCCGTCGTCTCCTTGGGCGTGTCGCCGTACAGATAGATGTCGACGACGTTCTCGGGGAAGCCGATGCGGTACTCGCCCTTGCCCGGCGTCGTCGGCGGGAACTGGGCCATGTCGTTCTGGTAGTAGAGGCCCAGCAGCCAGGTCAGGCGCTGGCTGTCGGGCGACAGCAGGTTGAACTCCTGAGACCAGACCTGTTCGTCCAGTTGGTCATAGAAGGTGTTGTTGCCGGCCGAGGTGCCGTCGAGGTCGGTGGCGAAGCGCGACGTGCCGTTCTGATAGCCGGTGATCGACTTCAGGGTCATGCCGTTGTCGAAGACGTAGCTGACGTTCAGCGAGGTCCGGACGAACTCGTCATGGGCCTCGTTCGGGCCGTTCGAGGTGATGTGGAACGGGTCGTTGGTGGCCAGGGCCGGGTCGGCCATGTAGCCGCCCAGGTCGATGTTGTTGTAGTCGGTCTTCCACAGCACCTTCAGCGCGTCGCTCGGCTGCCACAGCAGGCTGGCGCGCACGCTGTTGGAATCCACCACGCCCGGATGGCCGCGATAGGCGCCGGTGACGGTGTAGAAGCTGTCGCGGGTCTCGTGGTTGAAGGCCAGCCGCATCGCGACCGTATCGGTCAGCGGCAGGTTGATCGCGCCCTGAAGCTTGATGTCGTTGTAGTTGCCGGCCTGGGCGAAGGCATAGCCGTTGATGCCGGTGAAGTCGGGGTTGCGGGCGGTGATGAAGACCGCGCCGCCCGTGGCGTTGGCGCCGGCGAAGGTGCCCTGCGGCCCGCGCAGCAGCTCCAGGCTGCCGATGTCGTAGTAGGGCTCGGTCTGGAAATAGGCGGGGAAGGCGGCGACGCCGTCGCGATAGGTGATCACGCCCACGCCGACCGCCGTGGTCGCCTCGGACTTGCCGATGCCGCGCACGTTGAAGAAATTGCCCTGGCCGAAATTCTGGATCGTCGTCGACGGCGCCGCGAACTGCAGCTGGTCCAGCGAGGTGACCGCCTTGTTCTCCAGATCCTGACCGCTCAGGACCGTGGCGGCGACGGCGGTCGTCTGGAGGTTGCTGGTGCGGCGTTCGGCGGTGACCACCACGTCGGCGACGCTGGTCGACTGGTCCTGTTCGGAGCGGCGGCTGTTGTCGGTGTCGGCTTGTTGCGCGTGAGCGCCGGCGGCGGCGCACCACAGCAGAGCGGCGGCAGATGTCGTTATCCAGAGCTTGCGGCCCATGGCTGTCCCTCCTCGATGTTTCCTCGGACGCTCTGACGGCGTCATCGAAGCGAAGCCTCTCACCGATTTCGCCGCCCGTCAACATTCACTAGCCGTCCGGTGAAGATTGACCATACGGCTAGTATTTGCTGCATTGCACCCCATGAAGGTCGGCGCAGTCCGACCGCCAGTCTCAGGGGATGAACACCATGACCATCGATCTCACCGGCCGCGTGGCCATCGTCACCGGCGCCGGCGGCGGCCTGGGCCGCACCCACGCCATGGCCCTCGCCCGCTACGGCGCCCGGGTCGTGATCAACGACATGTCGGCCGCCGGCGTCGAGGCCACGGTCGCCGAGATCACCGCCACGGGCGGCGAAGCCGTCGGTTGCGTCTGCAGCGTCACCGACCGTCAGGCGGTCTCCGACATGGTGCAGGGCGCCGTCCACCGCTGGGGTTCGATCGACATCCTGGTCAACAACGCCGGCATCCTGCGCGACCGCACCTTCGCCAAGATGGATCTCGACGATTTCGAACTGGTGCTGTCGGTCCACCTGATGGGCTCGGTCAATGTCACCAAGGCCGCCTGGCCCTTCATGCAGGCGCAGGGCTATGGCCGGGTGATCTTCACCACTTCGTCTTCGGGCCTCTACGGAAACTTCGGCCAGTCGAACTACGGCGCAGCCAAGATGGCCCTCATCGGCCTGATGCAGACGCTCGCGCTCGAGGGCCAGAAGGCCGGGATCCACGTCAACTGCCTGGCGCCCAGCGCCGCGACCCAGATGACCGAAGGCCTCTATTCCGCCGACGACCTGAAAGGCCTGTCGTCCGGTCTGGTCAGCCCCGGCGTCGTCGCCCTGGCCGCCGAAGGGGCCCCGACCCGCACGGTGCTTTTGGCCGGCGCCGGCGCCTTCGAACAGGCGCACATAACCATGACGCAGGGCATCTATGTCGGCGACGCCGCCGATGCGGCCGAGCAGGTGCAGGCGCAGTGGAGCGTCATCAGCGACCGCGCGGGCGAACTGGTCCCGGAATCGGGCGCCGCCCAGTACAAGCATGAGGTCCGCCACACCCTGGAGCACGTTCCGGCGTAGCTTCGGATAGACCTTTCGTCCGCCGCGCCCCATGGTCGGCGGATGAGCGGAATCAGGATCAGCGACGTCGCGGCCCGGGCCGGGGTCTCGGCCATGACCGTGTCGCGCGTCATGAACAACCGCGGCGCGGTGAAGCCCGAGACGCGCGAGGCCGTGCTCAAGGCTGTCGAGGCACTGGGCTACGCGCCCAATGTCGCGGCGCGCAGTCTGGCGCTCGGCGGCCTCGACCGTATCGGCCTGATCTGGTCCAACCCCAGCGCCGGCTACCTGAGCGAGTTCCTGCTGGGGGCGCTGGAGGGGGTCCGGACCCACGGCGGCCAGCTGCTGGTCGAACAGTGCGACGACGACGCCGAGAGCGAGGTCGCGGCCGTGCGCCGTCTGGCCGCGGGCGGCGCCAAGGGCCTGGTCCTGCCGCCGCCGCACGGGGAGTCGGTCGCGGCCCTCTCCGAGGCCGACCGACTGGGGCTGAAGGTGGTGGTGGTCGCCGCCGGCAGCTTCCGGCCGGACGCCCTGGGGGTCCGCATCGACGACCGGGCCGCCGCCGCCGCCATGACGCGTCGCCTGCTCGATCTCGGCCATCGTCGCATCGGCCTGATCACCGGCGCCGCCAACCAGAGCGCCAGCGCTGAGCGGCTGATCGGCTTCCAGTCGGAGATCGACGCCTGCCCGGGCGCCGAGGCCGTCATTGAGGCGGGCGACTTCACCTATCGCTCCGGGCTCGACGCCGCCGGACGGCTGCTGGACCGGCCCGCCCCGCCGACGGCCGTCTTCGCCTCGAACGACGACATGGCCCTGGGCGCCGTCGCCGTGGCGCATCAAAGGGGGCTGGACGTGCCGCGCGATCTGACCGTCGTCGGTTTCGACGACATCCCCATGGCCACGGCGGTCTGGCCGCCCCTGACCACCGTTCGCCAGCCCGTCGCCCGCATGGCCGCCGAGGCCGTAGCCCTGCTGGTCGGCGGCTCCGGCGACGACGACGTCGTCTTCCCCCACGCCCTGATCGAACGCGGCACCTCCGGCCCACCTGCCTGACCTCCCGCCCGAAGTCGTCTTGACAATCCGCATCGCGCCGGATGATGTTAGCGCTAACACAACAACGATCCCGGCGAGCACAGACCGGGGCGGAGGAAATCGATGAGGCTGACGGACATCCTGCCGGAGGACTGGCGCGACGCGACCCTTCTGGGCCGTATCGAGACCGCCGAGGGCCCGACCCCGGTCCTGCTGCGCGCGGGCCGCCTCCTCGACATCTCCGGCTTCGCCCCGACCACCGCCGAGGCCCTGTCCCTGCATGACATCGCCGAGGCGACCGGCCCGGATCTGGGCTCCGTAGAGGACCTGACCGTCGCCTCCGTCTGGGAGGCCGGCGACCTGAAACTGCTCTCCCCGCTCGACCTGCAATGCGTGAAGGCCTCCGGCGTGACCTTCGCCGTCTCGGCCCTGGAGCGGGTCATCGAGGAGCGGGCGCGGGGCGAGGCTTCGGTCGCCGCCGGCATCCGCGAACGCCTGTCCGAGCGCATCGGCGGCGACATGGCCAAGGTGAAGCCCGGTTCGGAACAGGCCGCCGAGCTGAAGGCCGCCCTGATCGCCGACGGGCTGTGGTCCCAGTATCTGGAGGTCGCCATCGGCCCCGACGCCGAGATCTTCACCAAGGCCCCCTGTTTGTCCTCGGTCGGCTGGGGCGCCCATGTCGGGATCCGGGCGGACTCGGCCTGGAACAACCCCGAGCCCGAGGTCGTCATCGTCGTCGATCCGGCCGGCAAGCCTGTCGGCGCGGCGCTCGGCAACGACGTCAATCTGCGCGACATCGAGGGCCGTTCGGCCCTGCTGCTCGGCAAGGCCAAGGACAACAACGCCTCCGCCTCGGTCGGCCCCTTCATCCGCCTGTTCGACGCCGGCTTCTCGATGGACGACGTCCGCGACGCCACCGTCTCGCTGGAAGTGAAAGGCCCCGAAGGCTTCGTCCTGTCGGGCTCGAGCTCCATGCGCCTGATCAGCCGCGATCCGGACGATTTGGCGAAACAGGCCTCGGGCCGGAACCACCAGTATCCCGACGGCTTCGCCCTCTATCTCGGCACCATGTTCGCCCCGATCCAGGACCGCGACACGCCCGGCGGCGGCTTCACCCACAAGGTGGGCGACCGGGTGAAGGTCTCCTCCCCGCGCCTCGGCGTTCTGGAGAATGAGGTCACCACCTGCGATCTGGCCGCCCCCTGGACCATGGGCGTCATGGCCCTGATCAAGAACCTCGCCGGCCGCGGCCTGCTCGGAGCCGCCTGATGAGCAACGTCTACCCCTCCCTCGCCGGCAAGGTCGTGGTGGTCACCGGCGGCGGCTCCGGCATCGGCGCGGCCCTCACAGAGGGCTTCGCGCGTCAGGGCGCCCGGGTCGTCTTCCTCGACGTCGCCGATGCGGATTCCACCGCCCTGGCCGACAGCCTGTCGGGCCTTTCGCCCGCCCCCGTCTATCGCCGCTGCGACCTGACCGACCTCGCCGCCCTGAAGGCGACGCTTGAGGCGATCGCCGCCGAGGTCGGACCGATCGAGGTCCTGGTCAACAACGCCGCCAACGACGACCGCCACTCGCTGGCTGAGGTCACCCCCGCCTATTGGGACGACCGGATCGCGGTCAATCTACGCCACCTCTATTTCGCGGCCCAGGCCGTGGCGCCCGGCATGAAGGCGGCGGGTCAGGGCGTGATCCTGAACCTCGGCTCCATCTCCTGGCATCTCGGCCTGCCCGACCTGTCGCTCTATGAAACCGCCAAGGCCGGGATCGAGGGCATGACCCGGGGTCTGGCGCGCGAGCTGGGCGTCGACGGAATCCGCGTCGCCTGCATCGTGCCCGGCAACGTCAAAACCCCGCGTCAGATGAAGTGGTACACGCCCGAGGGCGAGGCCGAGATCGTCGCCGCTCAATGCCTGAAGGGCCGGATCGAGCCGAAGGATGTCGCGGCGCTCGCGATGTTCCTCGCCTCGGACGACGCACGTTTCATTACAGGCCACGAATACTGGGTCGACGCCGGCTGGCGCTGAGGCGAAGGTCGGTCATCACAACAGGGGCCGCCAGAGCCCCATGCGGAGGAGAAGAGGCAAATGGCAGGACCCACCGGGGGCAATGGCCCCAACATCGCCGGGACCGACAAGGTCAATATGGCTTTCATCGCCCTGATCGTGGCCGTCGCCACCATCGGCGGCTTCATGTTCGGCTATGATTCCGGCGTCATCAACGGCACCCAGGAAGGGCTGAAGAGCGCCTTCAACCTGTCGGAGCTCAGCGTCGGCATCAACGTCGGCGCCATCCTTCTGGGCTGTGCGGTCGGCGCCTTCATCGCCGGTCGTCTGGCCGACCTGATCGGGCGCAAGACGGTCATGCTGATCGCCGCCGCCCTGTTCGTGATCAGCGCCTTCTGGGCCGGCGCGGCGGACTCCTCGCTGCACTTCGTCATCGCCCGCTTCATCGGCGGTCTGGGCGTCGGCGCGGCCAGCGTCCTGACCCCGGCCTATATCTCCGAGGTGACCCCCGCCTCGATGCGCGGACGTCTGTCCAGCGTGCAGCAGATCATGATCATCACCGGCCTGACCGGCGCCTTCCTCGGCAACTACGCCCTGGCCCATACGGCCGGCAGCTCGACCGCCGAGTTCTGGGGCGGCTTCCCCGCCTGGCGCTGGATGTTCTGGCTGCAGGTGGTTCCGGCGACCATCTATCTGCTGGCCCTGCTGGCCATCCCGGAAAGCCCCCGCTTCCTCGTCGCCAAGGGCAAGGACGCCCAGGCCGAAACCGTGCTGTCCAAGCTGTTCGGCGCCGAAGCCGGGGCCCGCAAGGTCGCCGAGATCCGCGCCTCGCTGGCCGCCGACCACAAGCCCAGCTTCAAGGACCTGCTCGATCCGTCGACCCACAAGGTGCGCCCGATCCTCTGGGCCGGCCTGATCCTGGCTGTGTTCCAGCAGCTCGTCGGCATCAACATCGTCTTCTACTACGGCGCCACCCTGTGGCAGTCGGTCGGCTTCTCCGAAAACGACGCCCTCCTGATCAACATCCTGTCGGGCAGCCTGTCGATCCTCGCCTGCCTCGCCGCCATCGCCGTCATCGACAAGATCGGCCGCAAGCCGCTGCTGCTGATCGGTTCGGCGGGCATGGCGGTAACGCTGGGCGTCCTCGCCTGGTGCTTCTCGCAGGCCCAGTTCGTCGACGGCGCCATGCACCTGCCCGATCAGGTCGGCCTGATCGCCCTGATCTCGGCCAACCTCTACGTCGTCTTCTTCAACTTCAGCTGGGGCCCCGTGATGTGGGTCATGCTGGGCGAGATGTTCCCCAACCAGATGCGCGGTTCGGCGCTGGCGGTCGCGGGTCTGGCCCAGTGGCTGGCGAACTTCGGGATCTCGGTCAGCTTCCCGGCCATGGCCGCGGGTCTCGGCCTGCCGATCACCTACGGCTTCTACGCCGCCTGCGCCCTGATCTCCTACTTCCTGGTTCAGGCCTGGGTGAAGGAGACGCGCGGCCGCGAACTGGAAGACATGCAGGGCTGATCGCCCGGCCGACTTTCATCCCACCATCGGGCGGCGCTCCCCCGCCGCCCGTTTTCTTTTGAAGGCATTCCCATGACCGACACCCTTGAACTCTCCCACTGGATCAATGGCGAGAAGGTCTCCGCCGACCGTCCGGGACAGGGTCTGAACCCGTCCGACACGCGCGAGGTCGTGGCCCGCACGCCCGACGGCGGTGTCGCCGAGGTCGATCAGGCGGTCGCCGCCGCCAAGGCCGCCTTCGAAAGCTGGTCCGAGGCCTCTCCGGAAGTCCGCTCCGACGTGCTGGACCGCGCTGGGACTCTGGTCATGGAGCGCCGCGAACAGCTGGGCCGCCTGCTGTCGCGCGAAGAGGGCAAGACCCTGCCGGAAGGCATCGGCGAGACCGTCCGCGCCGGTCGCATCCTGAAGTATTTCGCCGGCGAGGCCCTGCGCCTGCACGGCCAGAACCTGGCCTCGACCCGCCCGGGCGTCGAGATCCAGACCTATCGTCAGGCGGTCGGCGTCGTCGGCCTGATCACGCCCTGGAACTTCCCCATCGCCATCCCGGCCTGGAAGATGGCCCCGGCCCTCGCCTTCGGGAACACGGTCGTCATCAAGCCCGCCGGCCTGACCCCCGCGACCGCCGAGGCCCTGGTCGCTATCCTGCATGAGGCGGGCCTGCCGAAGGGCGTGGTCAATATGATCATCGGCCGCGGCGGCGTCGGTCAGGCCATCGTCGACCACTTGGATGTCGACGCCGTCTCCTTCACCGGCTCCCAGGGCGTCGGCGCGGGCGTGGCGGCGGGCGCGGTCGCGCGTCAGGCGCGGGTGCAACTGGAGATGGGCGGCAAGAACCCGCTGATCGTGCTCGACGACGCCGATCTCGACCGCGCCGTCGCCATCGCGCTGGACGGCTCCTTCTTCGCCACCGGCCAGCGCTGCACGGCCTCCAGCCGTCTGATCGTCCAGGACGGCATCCACGACAAATTCGTCGCGGCCCTGTCCGAAAAGCTGAAGGCCCTGAAGGTCGGCCCGGCGCTGGATCCGACCAGCCAGATGGGGCCGGCGGTGTCCGAGGCCCAGATGGAGACCTCCTACCGCTACATCGACATCGCGAGGAACGAAGGCGGCCGGATCGCCGTCGGCGGCGAGCGGCTGACGCTGGAAACGCCGGGCTGGTACGTCCAGCCGACCCTGATCGCCGACACCGCCCCGGACATGAAGATCAACAACGAGGAGGTCTTCGGCCCGGTCGCCTCGACGATCCGCGTCAACTCCTATGAGGACGCCCTCGCCGTCGCCAACGGTGTCGAATTCGGCCTGTCGGCGGGCATCGTGACCTCGAGCCTCAAGCACGCCCGAGACTTCCAGCGCCGGGCGAAGGCGGGGATGACCATGGTCAATCTGCCGACCGCCGGCGTCGATTATCACGTGCCCTTCGGCGGCACGAAGAAGTCCAGCTACGGCGCGCGCGAACAGGGCTTCGCGGCGCAGGAGTTCTTCACCCAGACCAAGACGTCCTACTCCGCCGGATGACACTCCGGTGATTGGGCTCCGACACGGCGACTGGTCCGCCACGATCGCGCTTCAGGGCGGCGCCGTCGCCGCCCTGACCAGGGCCGGTGAAGACGTCCTGCGTCCGACGCCGGCGGGCGCGACCGACATCCTCGACTTCGCCTGCTTCCCCCTGGTCCCCTATGCCAACCGCATCGCGCAGGGGCGGTTCGTCTTCGACGGCCGCGAGGTCCGCCTGCCCGTCCTGCCCCGGTTTGCGCCCCACGCCCTGCACGGCGAGGGCTGGCTGGGCGTCTGGACCGTGCTGGAGCAGGCCCTCGACCATCTGGTCCTCAGCTTCGGCGCCGACGGCTGGCCCTGGCGCTATGAGGCGCGCCAGACCTTCAGCCTGTCCGACGACGGCCTGCGCATCGACCTGTCTCTGACCAACCGCGACACCACGCCCATGCCCGCCGGCATCGGCCTGCACCCTTATTTCCCGCGCAAGACGGACAGCCGCCTCGACGCCCCCGCGACCGGCGTCTGGACCGGCGAAGACATCGTCCCCGACCGCCTCGCCCCCTCGGACGAGGTCGCCGACTGGACCGACCGCCCGGTCGCCGACGCCCCCTTCGTGGACAATGCCTATGAGGGCTGGACCGGCGAGGCCCGCCTGTCCGACGCCGCCGGGACCACCACCGTCCGCGCTTCCGCCGACCGGCTGCACGTCTATGTCCCGACCGGCGAGGCCTTCCTCTGCGTCGAGCCGGTCAGCCATCGCCCCGACGTCTTCAATCAGGCGACCCCGGGCGAACAAGGCTTTACCGTGCTCCAGCCCGGAGAGACCCTGTCGCTGTGGATGACCATCGGCCGGGAGTAGCGGCCCTCGCCCTTAGTGGTTGTCGCGCGGGTTGCCGAATTTATCGATGATCCGGTGGTACTTCACCGCCGGCTCCAGCACGGCGCCGGTCTGCAGCGGGCCGACCGTGGCGCGCTGCAGCTCCTGCCAGGGCGTCTGCGAGGGCGGGTACTTAAAGCCCCCCGCCGCCTCCAGCGCGGCGCGCCGTTCGACCATCTCAGCGTCTGACACCTTCGCATCGACGCGCCGGGTCTTCAGGTCGACACGGATCCAGTCGCCTTCGCGCAGCAGGGCCAGATTGCCGCCAGCCGCCGCTTCCGGCGAGGCGTTGAGGATCGAGGGCGAACCCGAGGTGCCCGACTGCCGCCCGTCGCCGATGCAGGCGATGGCCGTGACGCCCTTCTCGATCAGGTAGGACGGCGGGCGCATGTTCACGACCTCCGCCGCGCCCGGATAGCCGATGGGGCCGGCCCCACGCATGAACAGGATCGACCGTTCGGTGATCCCCGTCGCCGGGTCGTCGATGCGGTGGTGATAGTCCTCGGGCCCGTCGAAGACCACGGCGGGGCCTTCGAAGGCCTCAGGGTCCTCGGGGTCGGTCAGATAGCGGTCGCGGAACTCCGGCGAGATCACGCTCGTCTTCATGATGGCGCTCTCGAACAGATTGCCGCCCAGCACGAGGAAGCCCGCGTCGGTCATCAGGGCCTGATCGAACGGCCGGATCACGTCGGGCAGGACGATCCCGGCGCCGGCGCAATTCTCGCCCATGGTCTTGCCGTTGACGGTCAGGGCGCCCTCGCGGATCAGCCCCTGGTCCATCAGCTGGTTGATCACGGCGGGGACGCCGCCCGCCTGATGGAAGTCCTCGCCCAGATAGGTCCCGGCCGGCTGCAAATTGACCAGCAGGGGCACGGCGTGGCCGACCGTCTCCCAGTCCTTGATCGGCAGCTCGACGCCCGAGTGACGCGCCAGCGCCGTGATGTGGATCGGGGCGTTGGTCGAGCCGCCGATAGCCGAGTTGACCACGATGGCGTTGTGGAAGGCGTCGGGCGTCAGGATGTCGGAGGGCTTCAGGTCCTCATGCACCATCTCCACGATCCGCTTGCCGGTCTGGTAGGCCACTTGGGGCCGTTCGCGATAGGGCGCCGGGATGGCGGCCGAGCCGGGCAATGACATCCCCAGGGCCTCGGCGAGCGAGTTCATCGTCGAGGCCGTGCCCATGGTGTTGCAATAGCCGACTGAGGGCGCCGAGGTGGCGACCAGATTGATGAAGCCTTCATAGTCCAGCTCACCGCGCGCCATCATCTCGCGCGCCTTCCAGATGATCGATCCCGAGCCGATCCGCTCGCCCTTCAGCCAGCCGTTCAGCATCGGCCCGACCGACAGGCAGATGGCCGGAATATCGACAGTCGCCGCCGCCATCAGACAGGCCGGGGTCGTCTTGTCGCAGCCGATGGTCAGGACGACGCCGTCCAGAGGATAGCCGTAGAGCAGCTCGACCAGCCCCATATAGGCGAGGTTGCGGTCGAGGCCTGCCGTCGGCCGCTTTCCGGTCTCCTGAATCGGATGGACCGGAAACTCCAGACAGATGCCGCCGGCTTCGCGGATGCCTTCGCGAACCCGCTTGGCCAGTTCGATGTGGTGACGATTGCAGGGGGCGAGATCCGACCCGGTCTGGGCGATGCCGATGATCGGCTTTCCCGAGCGCAGTTCCTCCAGCGTCAGGCCGTAGTTCAGGTAGCGCTCCAGATAGAGCGCCGTCATGTCCGGATTATCCGGATTGTCGAACCAGGCGCGCGAACGCAGCGGCTTGGGCAGGGGCTTTGAGGTCTTCATGGGAGTCTCGGTCACGCGGGTCGTCCTGCGCCGGAGCGGCGCGTCTGAATGTGGTTTGGTGTTATCATCCGACAAATCGGCGCTTTGTCGTTGAGCTCAAAGGGTTGTACAGCCGGAGAAATATGGCCAGACGCGCGACCAGAACTTCCCGAATCGGACACGAGGGTCAGCCCGAACGCGGCGACCGCGCCCTGTCGGGCCACGCCCAGATCGTGCGGACACTCGGCGAGGACATCCTGGCGGGACGCTATCCGCCCGGCGAGAAACTGCCGCCCGAGCCCGATCTTCTGGACCGCTTCGGCGTATCGCGCACCTCGTTGCGCGAAGCGATCAAGACCCTGACGGCCAAGGGCCTGCTGATCGTGAAGACGCGGGTGGGCACCAAGGTCGCCGAGCGGGTGCGCTGGAACCTGTTCGATCCCGAGGTTTTGTCGTGGAAGGTGCGCACCGGCATGGACGCCGACTTCCGCCGCCATCTGGCCGAGATGCGCCGGGCGGTGGAGCCCGCGGCGGCCGAACTGGCGGCCCAGCACCGCACCGATGACGATGTCGCCGCCATGCGTGAGGCCGTGGCCGCCATGCGCGCCGAGACCCGTTCCGAATACGGATTCGCTCGCGCCGACCTCGGGCTGCACCTGGCCATCGGGGCGGCGTCGAACAATCCGATGATGCGCTCGATCGCCAGCGTCATCGAGACGGCCCTGCTGGAGGCCTTCACCCTCAGCCCCCCGACCCGCGCGCCCGAGCTGCACCGCGAGACCGTCGATGCCCATGAACGTATCGTCGACCGCATCGAGGCGGGCGACGGCCCGGGAGCCGCCGCCGCCATGCTCGCCGTCATCGACGCGGGCTTCCGACGGGTCGAGAGCGAGCATCAGGCCTAGAGCGCCCGGTACTTGAAGTTCCTGAACCGGGCCTCGCCCGATCCCCCGGCGGCATAGATGCCGGGACGCAGCATCATGAAGCCGCCGCGCACGTTCTGGTGATAGCCCGAGACCTCCATCTGGCGGTCGAACTTGGTCCAGGTCACGCCGTCCGGGCTCGAGTAGCAGGTGACGATGTGGTTATCGTTCGTCATCCGCATATGCATGCGTCGCCCGTTCGGATTGCCCGGCCGTCCGCGCTCCATGCCGTAGGTGTGGGTGACGAAGCGCTTCTCGTCGAAGCCCAGGCCGGCGTAGAGGCCGAAGTCGTAAAAGAGCAGCAGGCCCGCCGTGACGCCCTCGTCGATCTCGATCTCGCATTCGATCTCATAGGCGTGCTCGCCCTGGACGAAGGTCAGGGGCGAACAGTCCTTGGGCGCCGTGCCCTTGGCGGCCATGTGCAGCACCCCGCCCTCGCGGCGGAAGCGGCGGCCTTCGTCCGGGCCCGGATTGTAGAAGCTCCACTGCACCCCGAACTTGTCGGTCGAGAAGTCATCCGACAGGGCCATGCCGTGATGCTGGCCGGGCAGGTTGGCGGGCTTGGCCATCGGATGGGACAGGTCGCCGCCGACCGCGTCGGGCCAGCCGTCCGCCGACCAGACGATCTTGTCCAGCAAGGTCTGGCGGCCCAGGGTCCAGAAGGCGTTCTCATAGCCGTGATAGACGGTCCACCAGTCGCCTGCGGGGCCCTCGATCAGCGTCGCGTGGCCGCGTGACCACCACTTCTCGCGCGCGGTGGCGGTGCGGACGATGGGATTGCGCGGATGGTTCTCCCACGGGCCGAACACCGACTTCGAGCGGGCGACGATAACCATATGGCCGGTCGGCGGGCCGGCCGTGCCGCCCACGGCGGTGATCATGTAGAAATACTCGCCGTGCTTCAGGACCTTGGGGCCCTCGGGCGAGAAGCCCTCGACGTCCCAGTCGACCGGATAGCGCCAGGGATCATAGACGTGGCGGACCTCGCCGACCGTGGCCATGCCGTCCTCGGTCAGCTGGATCATGTCGCCGCCGCTGAGGAACAGATAGCGTTTGCCGTCCTCGCCGACGACGTGGCCCGGGTCGATGTGGTTGGGCAGCTTGAGGTCGACCGGCTCGCTCCACGGCCCCTCGATCTTCTCGGCGTGGATGACGTAGCTGGAGCGGTATTCGTCCGTGCGGGCGGGGATGTAGAGGAAGAAGCGGCCGTCGTGCTTGCACAGCTCCGGCGCCCAGACCGAGCCGATATTCTTCGTCAGGGCCGCCACGACCGGGGTCCAGTTCACCAGATCCTTTGACGACCAGATCGTCAGTCCGGGCACGGATTCGAACGACGAATGGGTCATGTAATAGGTGTCGCCGTCCTTCAGGATCGACGGGTCGGGGTGGTCGCCGGCCAGGATCGGATTGAGGAAGGTCCCGTCGCCGAGATCGGCCAGACGCTGGCCCTCGATGCCCTTGGGCCAGGTCATCGACGTCCAGTCGCCAAACGAGCGGGCCGCATCCCGGCTGAGGGGCGCAGCCGGGGTTTCCGCCGCCGGCGCCGGATTCGGAGTCTGGGCCCTGGACAGCGTCGGCGCGGCCACGCCCAGGGCGGCCAGACCGAAGGCTCCACGTCTCGTCATCTTCATGGCTGTTTCCTCGTCGAGCTGATTTGTATTATAAATCTATCGTAGCGCCGCGTGAGACGGCGACAAGGGGCTGAACCGAAGAATCGCCTTCGGGGGCCGCCGATTTCGGAGAGTTGACGTCCCCATGACCCATCCCGTGCCTCGCCTGCTGACCGCCGCCCTTGCGAGCATTCTTCTGGCCTCGGCCGCGTCCGCCGCCTTCGCCCAGACAGCGGCCACGACGGCCCCCGCCGCCGCACCGACCCCCGAACCCGTTCGCCCGATCCGCGCCTCCAAAATCATTCTGGTCGGCGACTCGACCACCCAGGGTGGCAGCGGCTGGGGCGGCCGCTTCTGCTCGGATCACGTCGTGTCCTTCGTCGCCTGCATCAATCTCGCGCGCGGCGGTCGCAGCACCAGCAACTATCGAGCGGAAGGCTCGTGGGACATCGCCCTGGCCGAAATGGCGTCGACCATCCCCTCGGGAACGCGCGCCTATGTCGACACCTATGTGCTGATCCAGTTCGGCCACAACGACCAGCCGGGCAAGCCGGGCCGCTCGACCGATCTGGCCACCGAGTTCCCGCAGAACCTGCGCCGCTACGTCGCCGAGGCGCGGGAGCGGGGAGCCATTCCGGTTCTGGTCACGCCGCTGACGCGCCGTCAGTTCGTGGACGGAAAGCTGGACAATGATCTTGAGCCCTGGGCCGCCGCCGTCCGCGCCGTCGCCGCCGAGACCCACACGCCCCTGCTGGACCTGAACGCCGACAGTTCCGCCGCCGTCCAGGCCATGGGCCCCAGCCTCGCCGCCGGCTTCGCCCAGTCGCCTCCCTCTCCGATCGTCGCCGCCGCCCTGCTGACCGGCACGACCATCGCCGCCAATACGGGGATGCCGGTTCCGGCCGCGCCCGCCGCCGCCGGCCCGTCACCCTCTTCGGCGCCGGCCCCGGCCCAGAACAATGCGGCGGTCGAGCCGATGGGGGACGCCAAGCTGTCGTTCGACTACACTCACCTGGGCCCGACCGGCGCGACCTTCTTCGCGACCATGGTGACGCGCGAACTGGCGATCGCCGTTCCCGCCCTGCGCCGCAGCCTGATCAACTGATCCCTGGACAAGACAAAAGGCCGGGCCGTCGCGCGACGGCCCGGCCTTTTTTGCGCCTGGCGGCGCCCGGAGCTCTTCCAGAAAGAACCGGAGCGTCTCGCGACACCCGGCCTTCCTAAAAAGAACCGGAGCGTCCGTTCAGACGCTCCGGCAGGACGGAAGCCCGGGGAAGTGTTCGGCTCGCCCTTAGAAGACCGCGCGGGCGCCCACGAAGAACTGGCGGCCGGTCGAACCGTAGTTGGTCACCACCGGATCGTCGGCGTAACCCCAGCGGTTGGTGGTCTGGTTCGTCAGGTTCAGCGCCTCGACCGTCAGGGTGATCTGCTTGTTCAGCTTGTAGGTCATGGAGGCGTCGATGTTCAGCGTCGATTCCGAGCCGAGGAAGTCGTTGACCAGCGGCGAGTCCGAGTAGCCCGGATCGGTGGTGCCCGAGGCGATCGGATACTGGGTCACATATTCCGCACGGTAGGCGGCCGAAACGCGGGCCGAGAACTTCGGAACTTCATAGAAGACCGTGAAGTTGAACGCATCCGGCGAGGCGCCGGTGAACGGACCCACGCCGGTGACCAGGGGCTGGGGCGTCAGGATGTAGTTCAGCTCGGATTCGAGGTGGGTGTAGTTGGCCTGAACGCCGAGGTTCTCGAAGTACCAGGGCAGGAAGGTCAGGTTCTGCTGATAGTTGACCTCGACGCCGCGGATATAACCACCCGGCGCATCGCGATACTGGCGAATGGCGAAGGCGCGGTCGGCGTTGATGTAGTCGACCTGGTTCTGGGCGTTCTGACGCGCCGCCGCCGTCTGGGTCGTGTCGGCGGCGATGGCCTCGAACTCGGCCCGCAGCTCGGCGATGCCGGCCGTGTCGAGGATGGAGCTCAGCGGGCCGTCACCGACCAGGGTCTGCGGGAAGCTCTCGATTTCCTTGTCGAAGATGGCGACCGAGAACAGGGCGTCCGGCTGGAAGTACCATTCGAAGCTGAGGTCGTAGTTGGTCGCCGTGAAGGGGCTCAGCTGCGGGTTGCCGATGGTGATGGCGCCGCCCGTGGTCGCGCCCAGGGCGTTGGGCACGGTGAAGGCGGTGACGCTGGGCGCCAGGTTGCCGAGCATCGGACGCGCCATGACCTTGGCGATGCCCAGGCGGACGATCATGTTGTCCGCGACCTCATAGGCCATGTTCAGCGACGGCAGGTCGTTTTCGTAGTTGTTGCCGGCGTTGATCGCCCGGCCGCGGTTGGTGAAACCGTCCGACTGAACGTCGGTGATCGCACGACGCAGGCCGACGTTGCCGCGCAGGGTGCGGCCGAAGACCGGGAAGTTGAAGTCGACCTGACCGAAGAAGGAGTTGTCGGTTTCCTGGACCTGATAGGTCTGGGCGAAGTTGTACTTCTCCGAGATGCGCCAGTCGTTCCACTTGTTGACGCAGTTGCACTCGAAGTCGAACAGATTGCGGAAGGCGTCCAGGTTCGGGGCAAAGAAGCTGGTCGGTGTTCCGGCCGGCAGGTTCAGGCCCTGACCGAACTCGTGGACGGCGCCCACCTGGCCGATCGAGACGCCGGCTTCCAGCAGGCTGGGGTTCAGGGTCTCACGCGCCGATTCCCGCTGCAGGGCGGTGGTGTAGAAGGTGTAGCGGCGCTGCGAGAGACCCCACTTCAGGGTGATGTTCTCGTTGGCGTCATAGGCGAAGTCGATCGCGCCGCCTTCATAGTGGTTGTCCACGACCCGCTCGAAATAGCGGATGGCCGAAAAACCCTTGACCACGTCCCACTTGGTCGGGTCGGCGACGTCGAAACCGAAATTCATCGACGGCATGTCGCCGCCGTTGCGGGCGTCATAGACGAAATAGCCGTCACCGGCCGCGCCCGTGCCCGAGTTCAGGCGGGTGAACTCGACCAGCGACCCCTGCGATTTGTTGACCGACCGGCTCTCGCCATAGATCGCGTGCATCCGGAAGGTGTCGCTGAACTGGTGATCGACGTTGATCGTGCCCTGCTGGAAGATCGTCGTGAACCGCGCCTCGTCCGCAGCCGAGCGCATATCCACATTGCCCAGCACCAGATAGTCGGCGTTCTGACCGTTCGGGCTCAGCGCCGCGTCGATCAGCCGGATCGACGGACGACCGATCAGGGCGTTCCGCATCGCCAGACCGGTGGAGTCGGCGATGAAACCGCGCGAGGTGGGGCTGTTATAGTAGTCGTACGGCTCGAGATTGTTCGGGTTGAAGCTGAAGCCCGAGAGGGTGCCGGTGACCGGGGTCGTGCCGTAGAGCTGCTGGCCGCAGTCGATGCCCGCCAGAATCGGGGTCTCGGCGCGGGCGTTACAGGTGGCGTAAAGCGCGCGGCGTTGGGCCGCCGTTCCACCGACATTGGCGTTCGAGAGCTGGTAGGTCGCCTGGTTGGCGGTGCCCTGGGTGTTGTTGCGGTTCAGGCCGACCGGAACGATCTGGTAGTTGGTCGAAACCTGGTCGAGCTGCGAATAGACGCCGTCGAAGCTGATCGTGGTCCGATCGGTCGGCCGCCACTGGGCCGAGAAGGTCATGCCGACACGTTCCTGGCTCAGATCCTGCTGGTTCAGGGTCGGGAGGGCCGGAATGCGGACCAGAGAGCCGGGCGAAACGGTCGTGCCTGCCGCGGTGCCGGTGGCGTTGGTGTTCTTCAGCGTCGAACCGATCGGATTGTTGATCAGGTTGTAGGCCGCGAGATTCGAACCGCGCAGGGCGTCGCAGTAGGAGATGTTGGTGATGTTGACGCCCGGAATGACGCCGTTGTTACACGAGGTGCCGGTCGGGGCGGCGAAGCCCTGGCGGGTCAGGATGGAAGTCCCGGCGGCGATGTTCGGCGTGCCGGCGAAGGTCGCGCCGCGGTAGGTGTAGTCCGACTGACCGGCCTGACGCTGGTAGCTGTCGATGGTCTGGTCGCGCTTGTTGTAGGCGATCGAGCCCAGAAGGCCCACTTCACCGACGTGGTTGAAGCGCCAGCGGTCCGAGACCAGGGCGGCGACGCGCGGATTGTTGGTCTGGCCGTTCTCGTAATAGGCGTCCTGGACCGACAGGGCGTAGCGGGCGCCGCGATAGTCGAACGGGCGGCCCGTCTGCAGGTCGACGGTGGCGCCGAGCGAGCCTTCGTCCGTCTCGGCCGAGGCGGTCTTCTGGACCTTCAGCGAGTTGAACAGTTCAGAAGCGAAGGTGTTGAAGTCGAAGCCGCGCGAGCGGTTAGGGCTGTCGCCCGCGATCGAGGCGCCGGCCGTCGACAGGGCCTCGACGCCGTTCAGACGCACGCGGGTGAAGTCCGAGCCCAGGCCGCGGACGGTGATGGTGCGGCCTTCGCCGTTGTCGCGGTCGATCGAGACGCCCGGCAGGCGCTGCAGCGATTCGGCCAGGTTGGCGTCGGGGAAGTCGGCGATGTCCTCGGCGTTGATGGCGTCGACCATCACGTTCGCATTGCGCTTGGTGCTCAGGGCGCTGCGCAGGGCGCCGCGGATGCCGGTGACCACGACCTCATCGACCTGGGTCGAGCCGTCGTCGGGCTGGGCCTGGGCGTCGGTTTGAGGCTGGGCCGATTGCGCCAGCGCCGGTTGCGCGGACAGGACGCCCATGATCAGGGCGGTGGCGGAAGCGCACTGGAGCGCGCGCGCGCGAAGCGTGTTCATGTGACAGGTCTCCTCCCAAGGCGTCCGCGCTCTCTCTGGAGGCTGGACAGAATCTCGCCGTGTTTCGGCCTGGTTACAAAGCCTGACGTGACACCGGTGTCAAGCAACAAGAGCGAAAAGATCAAATCATATTACAAATGAAATCGGCGGCGCGGCGTCCGCGACACAGTGCTGGCTCCAGATTTCGAACATCAAAATACGATGATATTTGCACCATAATCATTGTTTAATGATGCTTTGAGACGCTTGTCGCTGAAAATGAGGCGAGCGCCATGGGACGGGACTTTCGCAGCGAGGCGGCAGCGGGCGGCGCGGGGCCGGTCCGACGACAGGGGTCGGCGGCGATCGAGTTCGCCCTGGTCGGGCCGATGATGATCCTTCTGCTGGCCGGAATGGTCGTCTACGGCGGCTGGTTCTGGCTGGCCCAATCGGTGCAGTCCCTCGCGACGGAGGGCGCGCGCGCCGCCGTCGGGGGGCTGGACGCCTCCGAGCGCGAACAACTGGCGCGCGCGTTCGTCGCCGATCAGGCGGCCGGCGCTGGCGGGCTGGATCCGGCCCTGGTCACCGTCAGCGTGACCAGCGACGCCCAGGCCATCCGCGTCCAGGTCGCCTATGACGCACAGAACAATCCGGTGATGCTGCTGGCGGGCCCCCTGCCCAAGCCCCCGACCCTGATCACCCGCTCGGCCACCGTCCGGATCGGCGGCTATTGAGATGCGCCCCCATGAGAAGCGAGACCGGGGCGTCCGGCGAGACCGCCCGGAGGGGCTGATCCACGACCTCAGAGGCGGGATCGCGGTCATGGCCGCCATGGCCGGGGGCCTGTTCTGCGCCATGGCCGCGGTCACGGTTGATCTGGGCTCCCTGGCCCTGCACGCCCGCCAGCTCCAGGGCGCGGCCGACCTGGCCGCCCTTTCCGGCGCCCGCGACATGGATCACGCCGAGGCGGCCGCGCGAGCGACGGCCCTGGCCAATGCCGGAACCGGGGTCGCCACGGTCGTCCTGAAGGGCCGCTACGTCTCGGACAAGGCCGTCGCTCCGGCCCGGCGTTTCACCGCCGGGACGGCGGAGGCCAATGCCGTCCGGGTCAGCCTGACCAACCGGGCGCCCCTCTATTTCGGCGGCTGGATCCTCGGCAAGGACTCAGTGGAAATCACCCGCTCGGGCACGGCGGCCACGCCGGGCGAGCCGCGCGCCCTGTTCTCGATCGGCTCGCGTCTGGCCTCATTGAACGGCGGCATCGCCAACCAGCTGGTCAGCGGACTGACCGGCAACAGCGTCTCCCTGACGGCCATGGACTACAACGCCCTGGCCGGCGCGAAGGTCAATCTGCTGACCTTCTCCGACGCCCTTTCGACCGATCTGGGCCTTCAAGTCGGCGACTATGACGCCCTGCTGAAACATGACGTCGACGCCGGGCGGGCCCTGAAGGTTCTGGAGACCCTCGCGGGCGGCCAGTCCGCCAGCGCCCTGTCGCGTCTGGGTAATGCCGCCACGGGAACGAAGCTGAAGGTCGGCGATCTGATCGGGGCCGAGGCCGATGCGACTGACGGGCTCGCACAAGGTCTGGACGCCAAGGTCTCGACCCTCGATCTCGCCATGGCCATGCTGGAGATCGGCGGCGGCGAGCGACAGATCGCCCTGACCGCCGCGGCCCAGACCGGTATCGCGGAGCTGAAGATCAACCTGGCCATCGGCGAACGCCCCAATCAGTCGCCCTGGATCACGGTCACCTCGAAGGGCGAACCGATCGTCCGCACCGCCCAGACCCGACTCTATGTCCGTGCACGGACCAGCCAGAAACTGTCCGGTCTCGCCCAGGTCGATCTGCCGATCCTGATCCAGCTGGCGTCGTCCGAAGCGCGACTGGACGCCATCGCCTGCAAGCCGTCGCGCACCGTGACGCTGGGCGTCCGCCCCGGCCTGGCGCGGGCCGACATCGGGGTGATCGACGAGACGAAGCTGGATGATTTCAAACAGGCCCTGACCCCGGCCCCGGCGACCCTGATGTCGGTCGCGGGTCTGGTCAGCCTGACGGGCCGGGCCACGGTCGAGGCCGCGGATCAGGGCTTCAAACCCGTCGCCTTCACCGATCCGGAGATCACCGCCCAGACAATGAAGACCGTCCACGCGACCGGACTGGTCAACGGCATCGTCGTCAGCCTGCTTCAGAAGCTGGACGTCACGGTCAACATCGTCGGCCTGCCGCTCGGTCTCGGCGGGCTGGTGAGCGCGCTCGGGACCCTGCTGGCGCCGCTCGGCCCCGTGCTGGACGCCGTGATCAATCCGATCCTCGAGACGCTCGGCCTGAGGTTCGGCGAGGCCGACGTCACGGTGCTGGGCGCGGTGTGCCCGGACGGCGCCGGACGTCCCGTCCTGGTGGGCTAGTCGCGCAGCAGTTCGTTGACGCCGGTCTTGGCCCGGGTCTGGGCGTCGACGCGCTTGACGATGACGGCGCAGTAGAGCGACGGGCCGCCGTTCGGATCGGGCAGGGAGCCCGGCACCACGACGCTGTAGGCCGGCACCTCGCCGCGGAACACCTCGCCCGTGGCCCGGTCGACGATTTTCGTAGAACCGGAGAGATAGACGCCCATGGCCAGAACCGCGCCTTCGCGCACGATCACCCCCTCGGCGACCTCGGCGCGCGCGCCGATGAAGCAGCCGTCCTCGATGATGGTCGGATTGGCCTGCAGCGGTTCCAGAACCCCGCCGATGCCGGCGCCGCCCGACAGGTGGACGTTCTTGCCGATCTGGGCGCAGGAGCCGACCGTGGCCCAGGCGTCGACCATCGAACCCTCGTCGACGAAGGCGCCGATGTTCACGAACGAGGGCATCAGGACCACATTCTTCGCGATGTGCGCGCCCTGACGGACGATCGATCCGGGCACGGAACGGAAGCCCGCGGCCTGATAGTCGGCGGCGGTCCAGTCGCCGAACTTGTTGGGCACCTTGTCCCAGAAGGGGCCGACGCCGGGTGCGCCCGAGGTCGGGCTGGCCACGGCGCGTTCGCCCGCGCGCATGATCTGGTTGTCATTCAGGCGGAAGGACAGGAGCACCGCCTTTTTCAGCCACTGGTGGGTGGTCCAGACGCCGTCGTCGCCACGCGTGGCGACCCGGGCCTCACCCGAATCCAGCAAGGCCAGGGCCTGTTCGACGGCATGGCGCACCTCGCCATGGGTCGAGGGCGACAGCTCTGCGCGGTCGTCCCACGCCTTTTCGATGACGGTTTCCAGTTGGGCGCGATCGAGGGTCATGAGCTTTTCTCCGCAAGATGGGCGGTGGCGAGGAAGGGGCCGAGCGCGGCGGCCCGGAAATCAATATAGGCGTCCGTCGAGGTCAGCGCCCTCGGGCCGACCAGCACCGTGGTCATGCCCAGCGCCTTGGCCGGCTCCAGATTGCGCGGCGTGTCCTCGAAGAAGGCGGTGCGCTTCGGATCGATGCCGAAGCGGGCGATCATCTTCGCGAAGGTCTCGGGCGCGGGCTTGGGCAGCAGGTCCGCGTCCTCGATCGAAAACAGGCCGCTGAACAGGTCCGTCAGACCCAGAGCCTCCAGCACCCGCCGTCCGTGTCCGGTCGAGCCGTTGGTGAAGACGTAGCGCGGCCCCTGCAGCCGCTCCAACGCCAGACGCAGGCCCGGCTCAGGCTCCAGCCCGTCCAGCGGCACATTGTGAACGTCTTCGAGGAAGTCCGCCGGGTCGAATTTGTAGTCCTGCAGCAGACCGCCCAAGGTCGCGCCGTGGTCCGTCAGATAGCGCAGCTGCAACGCCCGCGCCTCGTCCTCGGGCAGGCCGGTCAGCCGCACCATATAGTCGAAGATCCGGCCCGAGACCCGCTTCAGGATCTGCTTCTCGGGCGGATAGAGGGTGTCATCCAGATCGAACAGCCAGGTGGTGATCCCGGTCAGGTCGGCGGAGAGTTCGGTCGCCGGTTCGCCCGTTTCGAGGGGAGCCGCGACGGGTTCAGCCGTCACGCCTTCACCAGCGTGCCGGCGCCGTGCTCGGTGAACAGCTCGACCAGCATGGCGTGGGGACGGCGGCCGTCCAGGATGACCACGGCCTCGACCCCGGCCTTCACCGCGTCCATCGCCGTCTGCAGCTTGGGGATCATCCCGCCCGAGGCGGTGCCGTCGTCGATCAGCGCCTGCGCCTCGGCGACCGTCATCTGGCGGATCAGCTGGCCGTTCTTGTCGAGCACGCCCTTGACGTCGGTCAGCAGCAGCATGCGCTTGGCGTTGAGCGATCCGGCGACGGCGCCCGCCACGGTGTCGGCGTTGACGTTATAGGTCATGCCGTCCTCCGCCACCCCGATGGGGGCGATGACCGGAACCCAGTCGTCGGTCTCGGACGCGATCAGTCCGGCGATCAGCTTGGGGTCCACCCTGGTCGGTTCGCCGACGAAGCCGAGGTCGACCTCGTGCTCGATCAGACTGTCGGGGTCGCGGCGGGTGCGGGTCGTCTTCTCGACGGTCAGCAGGCCGGCGTCCTTGCCCGACAGGCCGATGCCGCGCACGTCGGCCTCCTTGCCCGCGACACTGATCCAGTGGGCGATCTCTTTGTTCACGGCGCCGGACAGGACCATCTCGGCGACGACCATGGTGTCGCGGTCGGTGACGCGCAGGCCGTCGATGAAGTTCGACTTCACGCCGGCCTTGTCCAGCATGGCGCTGATCTGCGGGCCGCCGCCGTGGACGACCACTGGGTTCACGCCCATCAGCTTGAGCAGGACGACATCGGCGGCGAATTGCTTCGCCACGGCGGTCTCGCCCATGGCGTGGCCGCCGTATTTGATCACCACCGTCTCGCGGTCGTAGATCTGGATATAGGGCAGGGCCTCGGCCAGGGTTTTCGCCGTGGCCCAGCCGCGCTCTTCCGACTGGCGTTCAACTTCGTCCATCATCGGCGGGCTGATAAACGCGAAGCGTGGCGCTGTCACGGCGAAAGGCCATGAAACTCCACGCCCCGCCTGACCGTTCAGGCTTGGAGAAGGAGGGCGACATGAAAGAGCATGACATCGACGACCACGGCCTGACCCCGGTGGATCCGGCCGAGGCCCAGCATCACGACGCGAGCCTCTGCCCCGAATGCGAGGGGACCGGCACGCTTCCGGACGGCGAGACCTGTCCGGTCTGCGAGGGCACGGGCAAGGCGACGGGCCGCACCGGCGGCGGCTAAGCCCTACTCCGCCGGATCGAAGATGGCGGTGAACTCCGCCTGGGCGCTTTCGAAGTCCGGAGGCCGTCCGATATCCAGCCAGTATTCGTGGATCGGATAGGCGCCGACGGTCTCTCCGTCCGCATTCAGGGCGTTGAGCAGATCGGGCATGTCGTACATGCCTTCAGCGGGAACCCGCGCCAGCACCTCGGGCGAGAGGCAATAGACCCCCGCGTTGGCCAGCCAGCGGAAGGTCGGCTTCTCGGTCAGGCTGGTGACGCGCGGCCCGTCGGTCTCGACCACCCCATGCGGCGACTGGAAATTGTGTTCCCGAACACAGAGCGTCGCTTTCGCCTGATGCTCGACATGGAAGTCGATCAGCTCGCCGAAGCTCATCCGGGTCAGGAGGTCGCCGTTCATGACCAGCATCGGCTGATCCAGACTATCGGTCAGCAGGGACAGGGCCCCCGCCGTGCCCCGCGGATGGTCTTCCCGCAGATAGTCGATCTCGACGCCGAGGCTGGAGCCGTCGCCGAAATGATCCTCGATCATCTCGGCCAGATAGTTGACCGCCAGACGGAAGCGCCGGAACCCCTGGGCCTGCAACCGCTCGATGATGGTCTGGAGCAGGGGCCGGCCCGCCACCTTCAGCATCGGCTTGGGACAGTTCTGGGTCAGGGGGAACAGCCGCGCCCCGCGCCCGCCCGCCATCAGCACCACCAGATTGTCACGCGGCGCGGCTACGCCCAGCACATCGGGATAGAGGCCGATCACGCGCCCCTTGCCGTCCACCAGCGGGGCCAGGCCGACGCCGCGGTCCGACAGGGCGCGCACCGCATCCTTGTCCGAAACGCCGGACTTCAGCGACACCGGATTGGCGTTCATCACCGCGCTGAGCGGGGCGTCCATGGTCAGGCGCCGCATCAGACCGCGGCGGATGTCGCCGTCCGAGACCGAGCCGACCAACCGCCGCTCTTCGTCCACCACAAGGATCAGCTTGCGACGCACCTGATCCAGCCGCTCGATCGCGGCCAGCAGCGGCGTCTCCGGGCCCATCATCTGGGCCTCGAGATTGGACGGGGAGCTGGTCGGCAGGCTCACACCGCATACTCCGCCGGGCGGTAGAGCTGCGGATGTTCGCGGATGAAGTCGGCGGTGCGGGCCAGCCCCTCCTCCACACTGACCGTAGGCGCCCAGCCCAGCTTCGCCCTGGCGAGAGACGCATCAGCGATCAGCCGTTCGACCTCGCTGGCCGGCGGGCGGATGCGCTGCTTGTCCTCGACCACCTCAACCTCGATCCCGGCCGCCTTGCCGATCATGGCCGGCAGGTCGCCGATGCGGACCTCGCGCCCGCCGCCGGTATGGACCGTCAGGCCCTCGATGCCGGGAACGATCCCGGCCCTCAGGAAGGCATCGGCGGTGTCATCGACGAAGACGAAGTCCCGCGTCGGCCGGGTGTCGCCCAGCATGACCGGACGTCCGGCCAGAGCCTGCATGGTGATCGAGGGGATCACGGCGCGGGCGCTCTGGCGCGGCCCGAAGGTGTTGAACGGCCGCAGCGTCACGACCGGCGTCTCGAAGGAGCGATGATAGCTCTCGGCCAGTTTGTCGGCGGCGATCTTGGTGGCCGAATAGGGCGACTGACCGACCAGAGGGTGGGCCTCGGTCATCGGAATGGTCTGGGCCGAGCCGTAGACCTCGCTGGTCGAGGTGTGGACAAGCCGGCCGACGCCAAGCTCGCGCACCGCCTGAAGCACGTTCAGCGTGCCCATCATATTGGTCCGGACGTAGCTCTCTGGCGCCAGATAGGAATAGGGAATGGCGATCAGGGCGCCGAGGTGGAAGACGACCTCCCGGTCCTTCACCGCGTCGTAAACGCTGTCGCGGTCGGCCAGATCGCCGCGTCGCACGTCGAGGTCGGGGCGGACCGGCGACCGGTCCAGCCAGCCCGCATCGCCGTCCGAGGTGTAGCGCACCAGCACCCGGACGTTCGCGCCCAGCTCGACCAGACGCTCGGTCAGGCGGCTGCCGATGAAGCCGCCCGCGCCCGTGACCAGCACGCGCCTGCCCGCATAGGCCTTCAAAAGATCGTCCACGCCGTCTGCTCCGTGCGGCCGCGCTCCCCGGCGGGCCGCTGTCGCGCGCATGATTCTCCGGACGTGGTTAACCGCACGTAAGGCCGGGGCCGGCATTAATCCTTATGTCTTCAGGAGGTCGACATGATCGACGGCAAACGGGTGCTCGGCCTCGTCCCCGCCCGCGCGGGCTCGCAAGGCCTTCCGGGCAAGAACCTGCGTCCGCTCGCCGGTCGTCCGATGATCGGCTGGACGCTGCTGGCGGGGCAGGCCTCGACAACGCTGGACCGGCTGGTGGTCACGACCGACGACGAGGCCGTCATCGCCCTGGCCGGGAGCATGGGCGTCGAGACCCTGCGCCGGCCCGCCGAACTGGCGAGCGCCTCGGCCTCGGTGATGGACGCCATCGACCACGCCCTGACCGCCATCGGGGGCGACTGGGACTATGTCGTCCTGCTGCAGCCCACTTCGCCGCTCCGAACCGCAGCCGACATCGACGGCGCCGTCGCCCTCTGCCATGCCCGCAGCGCGCCCTCGGTCATCGGCGTCTCCCCCATGCCCAAGCCGCCCGGCTTCTATGGTTCGGTGGACGCCGACGGCCTGTGGAAGCGCAACGATCCGTCCACGGACGAAGCCGTCATCATCAACGGCGCCGTCTACGTCGGACGGCCGGAAATCCTCCGCCGCGACCGCTCTTTTCAGTCCGACGGGACCCTGAGCTGGTCGATGCCGCCCGAACGCGGCTGGGACGTCGACACCCTGTTCGATTTCGTTGTCTGTGAAGCCCTGTGGCCCCATGTGACGATGGGAGAGGACTTGGGCGGGGTCCGCCGCTAGGCCAGATCGACGAACGGCTTGCGCGCCAGTCCGGCGAAGTCCGTCCGCTCCAGCACCTCGACGATCCGCTCCGCCGCATGCCCGTCGCCGAAGGGCGCCGGCTGGCTGCGCGCCGCCGCGCGGAAGTGCGGCTCGAGCGCCTGTGCCAAGGCTTCAGCGACCGCCTCCGGCGTATTGGCGCAGTCGATGACGCTGGGCGGCTTCAGCCGTCCCGCCTGCCGGTCGCCGACATTGACCGTGGGCGTCCCCGCCGCGGGAGCCTCGATCACCCCGCTGGAAGAGTTGCCGACCACGGCGTCGCTGGCCGTCAGGGCCGCCGCATAGCGCCGCGCACCCAACGACTCGAAGGTCAGGACCTGATCGGGACGTTCGGCGGCGAAAGCCCTCAGCGCCGCCCGGATCGCTTCCGAGCCCGCATCGGCGTTGGGCAGGGTGATGACGATCTTCCGGTCCGTGACCGTCCCCAGCCCCTTGAGGAAGGCCGCGATCTGCGCCTCGGCCGACTGCGTCGCCAGGGTCTCCGGATGGAAGGTGACCAACAGGAAGCCCGGCTCCAGCCCGTCCGGCATGAGGCCCAGCATCACCGCCGCCTCGGCCCGGCTGGACCGTCCGAAGGCGACCAGATTGTCCACGCCCGTCGCGCCGACGGTGAAGACCCGCTCGGGCGCCTCGCCCATCTGGACGATGCGGCGGCTGTAGGGCTCGGCGGCGGTGAAATGCAGCGCCGCCAGCTTGGTGATGGCGTGGCGGATGGCGTCGTCCACGGCCCCCGCCGTCCGGTGCCCGCCCTCCAGATGCAGGATCGGCAGGCCCAGCGGAACCGCCGCCGCAGCCGCCGCCAGCGCCTCGGTCCGGTCGCCGAGGATCATGACGGCGTCCAGTTTCAGCTCGACATAGGCCTTCGCTGCCCCGGCCAGGACCGCCGCCATATCGCCTGCGGCCGAGATTCCGTCGTCGCCCGCCAGAGGGACCGGGATCCGCGCCGCGATCGCCCGGCCGTCGGCCTCGATCTCCGAGACCGTCGCCCCGTGCCGTTCCGACAGATGGGTTCCGCTGACGATCAGAACGGGCTCCAGCCGCGCCGAGGCCTCCAGCTTGGCCAGCACGGGGCGCAACAGACCGTATTCCGCCCGGGTCGCGGTGAAGACGCCGATCCTCGCCGGAGCCCCCACGCTCACGCCTCGATGATCTCGTCGGCCGCATAGGCCCGGGTCGCGGGTCGGCCGATCAGGTCCCACAGCCGCCCCGGCGCGAGACCGCCCCCCGCGCGCCGGGCCGCCAGATTGTCGGCGCTGAAGACTTCGCCCGCCGCGATGGGCCGGGCCGCGACCAGACCGCGCCGCGCCACGGCGATATTGGGGATCTCGGCCGCGACCGGTCGCTTGACCGGATCGCCCAGAGCCTCCGAGACGCGACGCGCCCCGGCGACCAGAGCCGCCATCTCGTCCGGCTCCAGCGAGGCCTTGTGATCCGGCCCCTCGGCGGTGCGGTCCAGCGTCAGATGCTTCTCGATGACCGTCGCCCCCCGCGCCACGGCGGCCAGGGCGATGTCGATGCCGAGGGTATGGTCCGAATAGCCTGGCCGGACGCCGAGCGCCGCATAGGCGTCCATCACGCTCAGATTGGCCTGATCGTGGGGCGCCGGATACTGGGTCGTGCACTGCATCACGACCGTCTCCGCCAGCACCGGCGCGGCCTCGGGAGAGGCGAAGGCCTCGGCGAAGGCGGCCAGGGACGGCGCCGCGGCGGCGCCCGCGACCCGCCCGAACACCACACAGCCCAGGGCCTGTTCGACCTCGGCCAGCGTCGCCATCCCGGTCGAAAGCAGCAAGGGGCGCCCCATTCGCGCCAGGGCCAGCAGGAAGGGCAGGTTGGTCAGTTCGCCCGAACCGACCTTGATCCGCTCCATGCCCAGTCCCTCGACCAGCAGTTGCGCTGAACCGATATCGAAGGGAGTCGAGAGGAACCGGACGCCGCAGGCCCCGGCGTGATCGACGACCCGCGACAAGGCGTCGCGGGGCAGGACGAGCCGGGACAGCATCTCCGACTGAACCGCCCCCTGACCCGCCTCGGCCTGATAGGCGGCGGTGGGCGCTGCGGCGGTGGATAGTTCGGCGGGGTCGAAGGTCTGGAACTTGACGGTGTCCGCCCCGGTCTCCGCAGCGGCCTCGACCAACCGGAGCGCGAGATCCTCGCGCCCGTCATGGTTTACGCCGGCTTCGGCGATGATTTCACAGCGCGGGTGGGGCGTCATGCCCCGTGCATAGGATGCTTCGCCGCCCGCCGGAAGCCACCGGCCTTTCCTTGCCCGGAACCCTCGGAACCAGAGCAGGATTTTGCCGTGTAGCTTCAGCGTCACGGTCCAGCCGCCACTGGGAAATACCGCCGATATCGGCTCGACCTGCAATGGCAACGCTGTTAGAAGGCCTCAGGCGGTGAGACCGCCGCATGAAACAATATTGGCTGCGGAGGGCTCACACCCATGCGTATTAAAACTGTTTTTCTGGCGTCCAGCGCCGCTGCGGCGATCGCGCTGTCGGCCGGCGCCGCTTCGGCTGAGCCCGACGGCTGGTACGGCGCCGTCGACGCCGGCTACCACCACATGGAAGACGGCATCAACGCCGAATCCCAGACGACCGGCAACAACTGGAACTTCGAAGTCAACGACGGCTGGGCCGCGTTCGCCCGTCTGGGCTACCGCTTCAACCCCAACTGGCGCGTTGAAGTCGAGGGCGGCTACCGCTCGGGCGACGTCGGCAAGGTCCGCGCCATTTCCGGCGCCAACGGCGTTTGCAACCTGGTGCCCGCCACCGGCCCCTGCACCTCGCCGGACGGCGACATCGAATCCACCACCCTGATGGCCAATGTCATCTATGACTTCGGCTATTCGGCCTGGGGCGTTCGTCCCTTCGTCGGCATCGGCGCCGGCGTGAACCACGTCAACACCGACGTCATCGGTCGCCTGCGCAACAACCGTGCCGTCGGCTTCGCCGCTGACGACTCCTCGACCAAGTTCGCCGCGCAAGCCATCGCCGGTCTGGCCTGGGCCATCTCGGACCGCGCCAACATCGACCTGACCTACCGCTACCTGACCGGCGACGCCGAGTTCGCCTCGACCACCTCGGTCGCGGCCTACAACCAGGGCACCTTCGCGGGCGACTACGACAACAGCCACACCGTGACCCTGGGTCTGCGGTACGCCTTCGGCGCCGAGCCGGAAGCCCCCCCGCCGCCCCCGCCGCCGTACGTCGCTCCGCCGGCCCCGCCGGCTCCCCCGCCGCCGCCGCCGGCCCCGCGTCCGGCCCCGGCTCCGGTTCCGGTCGCCCGTCAGTTCGTGGTCTACTTCGACTGGGATCGCTCGGACCTGACCGCTCAGGCCCGCGACGTGATCACCGCCGCCGCCAACTACGCCAAGTCGGGCCGTCCGACCCGTATCCTGGTCGTCGGTCACGCCGACACCTCGGGTTCGGCCGCCTACAACGTCGGCCTGTCGAACCGCCGCGCCCGCACCACGGCTGACGCCCTGGTCGCTCAAGGCGTCGCCGGCGGCGTGATCTCGCTGGACGGCAAGGGCGAAACCCAGCTGGCCCGCGCCACCGCCGACGGTGTCCGCGAGCCGCTGAACCGCCGCGCCACCATCGACATCAACTTCTAAGTCCCGAGGGGCCTGCTCCCGCAGGCCCCGACGGTCTTCGAATGTCGAAGACTTCAGAACCCCCGGTCCCGCGCAAGCGGGGCCGGGGGTTTTGCATTTGAATCGCCTTTTCCGCCGCCCTCCGCCATCGCCTCGCGGGCCGGAACCGAATGGGAAATCGAAGCATTCTGGTGCGGGGCAGGCGTGTGAAGCGTCACCATTTCGGCGCAAGCTTGACGGAATCGCCATCTTTCCCACGACCCATGCGAGAGCCGCCTTGTCAGCGGATGAGATGGGGCTCTACTAAGAGCGACCCCAGCGCAGAACTCAGAAAGTCCACGGGTTTGCTTGCCAGCCTCGATCCCGACTATCCCGAAGCCCCCGCCCCCGTTCAGGTGGGCGCACGGACCGCTGGGCTGACGGGTCGGCGCTTCCTGATCGTCACGGCTCCGTTCGGTCCGTTCGGCCGTGTCCTCGCCGAGGCTCTGCGCTCGCGCGGCGCAGACGTCTCCCGGATGCTCTTCAACGCCGGAGACGTCCTCTATTGGCGTGGGCCGGGCGCGATCCACTTCAAGGACCGGGCGACCCAGTGGCCGGACCGGCTCAAGGCGCTTTTGCCGTCCTACACGGACGTCATCGTCTTCGGCGAAGGCGGCCCCTACAATCAGGCCGTCCTGCGCGACGCCGCCACGCTTGGGGTGCGCGTCTGGGTTCTTGAGAACGGCTATTTCCGGCCCGACTGGATCACCGTCGAACGCAACGGCGTCAATTCCTCCAGCGCCCTGCCCCGTCATCGCCTGGCCTATGAGCCGCCGATTCCCGAGACGCCGGTAACCCGGCCGGTCGGCCGGATCCTGCCGTATCACGTGCTCAACATCAGCGCCTACCACCTGATACAGCTGCCCGGACGCTGGCTCTTCCCGCGTTACGTCGCACCCTACACCCAGGCGCCGTGGCTGCAGTGCGCCGGACATATCCGCCGGTATTTCGGACTGGCCTTCCAGTCCCGGGCCCGCAGCGACGCCGACGTCATCGCCCGGCGCGGCCCCTTCTTCATCGCCTGCCTGCAGCGCGAGGGCGACGCCCAGCTGCTGCGCTATTCCCGGTTCGCCGACAACACCGCCTTCCTCGCCGAGGTGATGAACAGCTTCGCCGAACACGCTCCGCCCGAGGCCCGGCTGGTGGTCAAGAACCATCCGCTCGATCCCGGGTTGATCGACCTGGCGAAGATCACCCGCGTGCTCGCCGAGGAGCGGGGGCTGGCGGACCGCGTCGACTTCATCGACGGCGGCAACCTCGCCCAGCTGTGCCGCGCCTCCATGGGCATGGTGGTCAACAACTCCAGCGCCGCCCTGTCTGCCCTGGGCTTCCAGACTCCGGTCAAGGTCCTCGGCCAGGCCTTCTTCGATTTCGAGGGCCTCACGGATCAACAGCCGCTTGACGCCTTCTGGTCGGCGCCCTCGACGCCCGACAAGGACCTCTTCACCCGCTTCCGGGCCCATGTGATCGCCCGGTCCCAGGTGAACGGCAACTATCACGAGCCGCGCTCCATGCTTCCGACGGCCCTGGCTCTGGCGACGGTCTTCGAGACCCGGGCCGGATCGATCTGAGCCAGATCGATCCGAGCCCGCCGCCCCGCCGGCCCGTGATGTATCCGGCCAGGCCTTTCGGACGTATCTGATTTCGGCGCCCGCCCGAGGCGGCGCCGGTCCGTCAACGCCGGGAGCACAGCCATGCCCGTCTCGTCTTCATCCGTCACGTCTTTCCGTTTCCGCCTGATCGCCGCCGCGGCCCTCGTCGTCGCCGCCGCCTGCTCCCAGGGCGAAACGCCCGCCTCCGCCCAAACGTCGGGCCAGACATCAGACCAGACACCGGGCCGCACGGGCGGTCAGACGCCGTCTCCGGCGCCTCGAGACAGCGGCCGGCGCGAGGTCGCCGTTTTCGCGGGCGGCTGCTTCTGGTCGGTGGAGTCCAATATGGAACACATCCCCGGGGTGGTCAGCGCCGTGTCGGGGTATGCGGGCGGAACCACGCCCCGCCCCACCTATGAGGCCGTCGAGGCCGGTAACGGCTATGTCGAGGCGGTCCAGGTCACCTTCGACCCCGCCCGCATCAGCTATCGGCAGCTGGTCGACCGGTTCTGGCGCACCATCGACCCGACCGACGCGCGCGGCCAGTTCTGCGACACCGGCCCGGCCTACGGCACGGCGGTCTTCGCCACCCAGGCCCAGAAGCCCATTGCCGAGGCCTCGCGTCAGGCCGCCGTAGCGGTCATCGGCGCCCGTCGTTTCGTCACTCCGGTGCGGGACGCGGGGCGGTTCTGGCCGGCCGAGGCTTATCACCAGGATTTTGCACGGCTGAATCCGGTCCGCTATGCAGGTTATTCGCGATTCTGTGGCCGCGCCGCGCGGCTGAGAGCGATCTGGGGCGCTTAAGTTCCTGACATTGTTCAAGGAACAGTGACAGGTTAATGACTGTGGCCGAGGGGCAACCCTGTGGCGCTGTCATATCACTGTCACATCACTGTCGTCCGACGTTACAAGAGCCGAACTAGATGGGGCAAGATTTCGTCAGGTCAGCCATCTGACGGCCATGGGCCCGCTTGCCCGCATTCATCTGGGGATACAGATACAATGATGAACCGCAAACGCGTGTTCTGGGCGACCTCCGCCCTCTTTACCGGCATGCTGATCGCCGGCGCCGCCTCCGCCCAATCGACCGGTACGGAAGCGACCGAAGTCGAACAGGTCATCGTCACCGGAACGCGCGGCCCGCGCACCATCGACGGCGCCATCGTCGCCGAGGACGCCGGCAAGTCGCGTAACACCATCACGCAAGAGTTCATCGGCAAGCAGGCCGCGGGTCAAACCATCCTGCAGACCCTGAACCTGACCCCCGGCCTGAACTTCACCAACAACGACCCCTACGGTTCGTCGGGCGGCAACATCCGTCTGCACGGCTTCGACGGCAACCGCGTCTCGCTGACCTTCGACGGCATTCCGCTGAACGACACCGGCAACTACGCCACCTATTCGAACCAGCAGCTGGACCCGGAACTGATCGAGCGCGCCTCGGTCAACACCGGCACCACCGACGTCGACAGCCCGACCGCCTCGGCGACCGGCGGCACCATCAACTACACCGTCCGCCGTCCGGCTTCGGACTTCGGCGGCTGGGTCCAGGGTTCGCTGGGTGACTTCGGCTACCGCCGCATCATGGGCCTGGTCGACACCGGCGAGTTCGGCCCCTGGGGCACCTCGGCCTGGTTCGCCGTCTCCAAGCAGGAATACGACAAGTTCAAGGGCCTGGGCGAACTGCGCAAGACCCAGTACAACTTCCGCGTCTATCAACCGTTGGGCGACAACGGCGACTTCATGTCGCTGTCGGCGCACTACAACGTCAACCGCAACAACAACTACCTCGGCCCGAACCTGCGCACGGCCACCGGCTTCTGCGACGTCGCCAAGACCCAGGTCTGCGTCGATCAGGTCAATGACCCGACCAACGCCTTCGGCTGGAACGTCGACCTGACGCCGACCTACACCGCCCCGACCTTCCGCAACGGCACCGCCGACGTGGACTCGAACGGCACCGCCTACTACGGCCTGCGCGTCAACCCGTCGAACACGGGCAACATCCGCGGCCAGTCGAAGATCACCCTGGGCCACGGCCTGACCTTCACCTTCGACCCTTCGTTCCAGTACACCCTGGCCGACGGCGGCACCCAGAACACGACCATCTCGGAACGTGACGCCCTGATCCGCGGCACCAGCGGCGCCGCCACCGCTACGGCCGGCGTTGACATCAACAAGGACGGCGACACGCTCGACACCGTCCGCGTGATGAACCCGTCGGTGACCAACACCCACCGCTACGGCGTCAACACCTCGCTGATCTGGGATCTGAACGACGATCACCGCATCCGCGGCGCCTACACCCTGGACTGGGGTCGTCACCGTCAGACCGGCATCTACGGCCTGATCAACTTCTCGGATCCGGCCAACCCCACCTACGTGAACCCGTTCGGCGGCCGCGACAGCGACACGAACATCATCACCAACCTGGACGGCTACCAGCTGCGCGCCCGCGACCGTAAGTCGGTCGCCGAACTGAACCAGTTCGCGGTCGAGTACCGCGGTTACTTCTTCGACCACGCCCTGCGCATCAACCTCGGTGTCCGCGCTCCGTTCTTCAAGCGTGAACTGAACCAGTACTGCTACTCGCAGAACGCCTCGTCGAACGTCCGCTGCACCACCGAGACCCCGAACGCCCCGCTGGCCAACGGCAACGTGACCTTCGGCACCTCGACGACCCAGTACATCCGTCCCTACACCGCCGAGAAGAAGTACGACGACGTTCTGCCGAACGTCTCGGCCCTGTACCGCTTCGGTGAAGGCCACTCGATCTTCGCCTCCTACGCCGAAAACCTCTCGGCTCCGCGTACGGACAGCCTGTACACGGTCCTGCGTCTGGCGGACGGCTCGGTCGGCAACCCGAACGTTCAACCCGAGCATTCGGCCAACTACGACCTCGGCTACCGCTACTCGTCGCCGACCGTCGTGGCCTCGATCGCGGGCTACTATAACAAGTACCAGAACCGCATCGTGAACACCTACGATGACGTCCTGGGCTACTTCGTCGACCGCAACGTCGGCGACGTGGACATCAAGGGTCTGGACGCCTCGATCGGCTGGTCGCCGACCGAAGCCCTGTCGGTCTACGCCTCGGCCTCGTTCACCAACTCGGAACTGCTGAGCGACTACGTCCTGACCTCGACCACCGTCGCGGCCACCAAGGGCAAGGAACTCGTTGAAACCCCGGACCAGATGTACAGCCTGCGTCTGGACTACAAGTTCAACGAAGTCTTCTCGGCCGGCATCCAGGCCAAGTACGTCGGTGAGCGCTGGCTCTCGGACGTCAACGACCTGAAGGATGACTCCTACACCACCGCCGACGTCGACGCCCGCTTCGACTTCTCGTCGCTGGGCTTCGAAGGCACCTACCTGCAGCTGAACATCATCAACATCACTGATGAAGACTACTACGGCTCGCTGGGCACCGTGACCTCGGCCACCCCGGGCCAACCCGGCTACGGCCGTCCGTTCGCCCAGGTCGGCGCTCCGCGCACGATGATGGCCAGCCTGCGCGTCGCCTTCTAAGACGAAACGCAGTCAAGACGATCAGGGGGCGGTCCGGAAACGGACCGCCCCTTTTTCTTTGCCCCGGGACCCGATACCCCTGTGCGCCTCACAGGAGCCGTCGCGATGCCCAGGTCCACCGTCCCCGCTCTCGCCGCCCTGCTGGCGGCCTGCGCCTCGCCCGCCCTTGCCCAGGACATGGTCCTGCGCGGCGGGACCATCCACACAGGCCTGCCCGGCGACGTGACCACCGAGGCGGTTCTGGTCCGTGACGGCCGCATCGCCTTCGTCGGCAAGGCCGCCGATCTCCCCGCCGCCCCCGGCGTCCCGGTCGTGGATCTGAAGGGCGCGACCCTGTTTCCCGGCTTCACCGACGGCCACGCCCATCTGGACGGCATCGGCTGGCGTGAGCTGACGCTGAACCTCGAAGGCTCGACCTCGGTCGTCGACGCCATGGCCCGGCTCAGCGCCTGGGCCACCGCCCATCCGGACGGGCCGATCATCGGCCGCGGCTGGATCGAGACCCGCTGGCCCGAAAGCGCCAACGGACCCCGCTTCCTGACCGCCGCCGATCTGGACGCCGCCGCCCCCGGCCGGGTCGTCCTGCTGGGCCGCGCCGACGGCCATGCGGTGACCGCCTCCTCCGCAGCCCTCGCCGCCGCCCACATCAATGAGACGACGCAGGCTCCGGCAGGCGGGGAGATCGCCAGGGACGCCTCCGGAAAGCCCACCGGCTTCCTGCTGGACGCCGCCATGTCGCTCGTCGAGGACCTGAGGCCCCAGGCCGACCCAGCCGCCCTGCGCGCCGCCTATCAGGCCGGCTTCCGGGTCGAGGCCGCCTATGGCTGGACCGGCGTCCACTTCATGAGCGCGCCGTGGAAGGACATCCCCCTGCTGGAGCAGATGGCCGAGGCCGGTGAGGCGCCGATCCGCGTCTACACCTCCGTCACCCCCGACGGCGCCCAGGCCCTGTTCGCCTCGGGCCCGCGTAGCGTCGCCGACGGCCGGATCATCACCCGGGCGATCAAACTCTATGCCGACGGCGCGCTCGGCTCGCGCGGGGCCGCCCTCTACGACCCCTATTCGGACGCGCCCGAGACGCGCGGCCTGATGCAGACCAACGCCGCCGAGATCGTGCCCATCTACGAGGGCGCCCTGCGCTCGGGGATCCAGGTCGCCACCCACGCCATCGGCGACCGGGGCAACGGCTCGGTGATCGAATGGTACCGTCAGGCCATGGCCGAGGTCCCCCGCAGCGACTGGAAGGGCGGAACCGATATCCGCTGGCGCATCGAACACGCCCAGATCCTGAGGCCGTCCGACTATCAGGCCTTCGTCGACCTGCCGATCATCGCCTCCATGCAGCCCAGCCACGCCATCGGCGACTTCCACTTCGCCCCGGCCCGTCTGGGCGAGGAACGGCTGAACGGCGCCTATGCCTGGAAGAGCCTGGTCGACCTCGGCGTCATCGTGGTCGGCGGCTCGGATTCGCCCGTCGAACGCGGCGATCCCCTGATCGAATTCTACGCCGCCGTCGCCCGCCGCGATCTGGAAGGCTTCCAGGGCCCCGACTGGCATCCGGAGGAGGCGGTGTCGCGTGAGACGGCCCTGAAGATGTTCACCCTCTGGCCGGCCTATGCGTCCTTCCGCGAAAACGAGCTGGGCACCATCGAGGTCGGCAAACGCGCCGACTTCACCGCCTTCGACATCGACCTGATGACCGTCCCGGCGGCTGAGATCCCCCACGGCCATGCGGTCCTGACCGTGGTGGACGGCAAGGTCGTTTACGGGCGAGAGTGACGAACCGGCATTGGCCGGAAGGGGAACTCCATGCTGCGACTTCTGGCCATCGCTTTCACGCTTCTCGGCCAGACGCCCGATGTCTCGGCAAGCCCGACGCCGGTCGAGGATCGCGTCGGCGACGTTTATGAAGTTCGTCTGGACGCCCGCTCCCGATCGGAGAGCGACAATGGATCCTCAGGCAGCTCGACCGACATCGACGCCCTCACCGAACGGGTCGTGGCCATCCACGGCGGCGACGTCGAACTGGTATTCGATCTCCCGGCCAAGGCCACCGAGGCGGACCGGGCCTCGAACTGGCAGTTTCCCGCGCGGGTTCTGAAGCCCGTCACAGGCCCCCTCCAGCTGACGAACGCCGCAGAGATGGAAACCCGGGTCGATCCCTGGTTGAAGGCGGGCGACATGACCCGCGAACAGTGCGGTCAATGGATCTTCACCTGGAACGCCTTCAAGATCGACTGCGACCCCCAATCGATCCTCCCGGCCCTGGCGCGGTACGATATGAGGCCGGGCGATCTGGTCGAAGGCGGCCTGCACGAGGAGCCGGGCGTACTGGCCCCCCAGCCATGGCGGCGCGAGGCGGGGAGCCGTAGCGCCGCCTGGTTCGTCGAGATGCAGATCGACCCCGCCGCGGTTCGACGCGAGCTTGCGGAGCGCGACGTCATCGTCGGTGAAATCACCCGCGCGCCGGTCAGTCTGGAACAGGCGCTGGCGAACCGGAATGCCGACCGGATATCGGGCACGATCACCCTCCGCTACGAGACGGATCACACGGGTCGTGTCGTCCGGCGCGTCCGGACCACGTCCACAGAGATCACCGACGCCGAGGGCGTCACTGAAAAGAAGACCATCACGGAAACGGCCACCCGCCGCCGCATCTCACGCGGTCACTGAGGGCTGATGGTCGACCCTCTTATGCCCGCCCAGCCTGCCCCGACAGGAAGGCCGCATTGACGCCCAGCCGCGCCAGCGCCCGGCTCCATTTGGTCTCGTGGTCGCCGTCGAAGATCAGGTCCATGTCGGCGTCGGCGGTCAGCCAGACGTTCTCACCCAGCTCGTCCTCCAGCTGGCCCTCGCCCCAGCCGGCATAGCCGAGCAGCAGCTTGGACCGGCGCGGTCCGGTGGCGACGTCGGTCATGGCCAGAAGGGCGTCTTTCGTGCCGGTCATGGCCAGGCCGCTGAAGAAGCCGACGCTGGCCTCGGGCGACATCCAGTCATCGGTGTGCAGGACGAAGCCGCGCTCACGGTCCACGGGCCCTCCGTCCATCACGGGACGGCCTGCGGCGCTGTCGGGCGCCGGGATCTCCAGCTTGGCCAGCACCGACTTCAGATCCACGGCGGGAGCGGGCAGATCGAGCCTGAGACCCATGGCGTGGTCGGGCTCATGCACGCAGACCAGGATGACCGCATGTTCGAACCGGTCGTCGCCGATGCCCGGCATCGCGACCAGAAGTCGTCCGACGAGGGATTGGAAAGCGTCCATGTGACGAATGATCGGTGCGACGAGCCTTCTTTGCAAGCCGCGGCGCCCGTTTGCGGCTTGGCGACGCAACCGTGCGGGCCTATCTGCGCTTCTGGAGCCACGGCTTCCAACCAAACCCTTGGAGACACCCATGACCATCCAGATCGGCGACACCATCCCGGCCGCGACCCTCGGCACCCCGACCCCGGACGGCCCCAAGCCGATCACCACGGACGAGATCTTCAAGGGCAAGACCGTGGCCCTGTTCGCCGTTCCCGGCGCCTTCACCCCGACCTGCTCGGCCCGCCACCTGCCCGGCTATATCGACAACGGCGCCGAGCTGAAGTCTAAGGGCGTGGATACCATCGCCTGCCTGTCGGTCAACGACCCGTTCGTCATGGGCGCCTGGGCCAAGGCCACCGACGGCGCCGAGGACATCCTGATGCTGGCCGACGGCTCGGGCGACTTCACCCGCACTTTGGGCCTGACGCTGGACGCGCGTGGCTTCGGCATGGGCGAGCGCTCGCAGCGCTACTCCATGCTGGTCAAGGACGGCGTCGTGACCGAACTCAACATCGAGGCCGGCGGCGAGTTCAAGGTGTCGTCCGCCGAGCACCTGCTGGCGCAGCTCTGATCCGGAGGCCGCCCGTCCGGCCCTCGCCGGACGGGCGGCGCCTGATATGACCGACGTCTATTCGCCCGAGAAACGCAGCGCCGTCATGCGCCGGGTGAAGGGCAAGGACACATCGCCCGAGTTGGCCGTCCGCCGCATTCTGCGCGGGGCCGGCATCGGCTATCGGCTGGGCGGCGCGGGCCTGCCCGGCAAACCCGATGTGGTGATGAAGGGCCGGCGCGTGGCCCTGTTCGTCCACGGCTGTTTCTGGCACGGCCACGACTGCGCGCGCGGCGCGCGTCAGCCCAAGGCCAACGCCGACTACTGGATCGCCAAGATCGGCCGCAACCGCGACCGCGACGCGCGCAATGCCACGGCCCTGACCGCACAGGGCTGGCGGGTGGTCACTGTCTGGGAATGCGCGATGAAGGCGCCGGACTTCGCCCGTGACCTGATCGCGGAGATCAGACCGCCCGACCGTGTCTAGGCCGCGACGGTCTGGGCCTCTTCCGTCGCCGAGAGCACCTGCTGGAGGGCCCCGAGCAGAGCCGGCGGGGTCAGCGGCTTGGAGACGAAATAATCCATACCCGCAGCCATACAGGCGGCAATGTCGTCGGGCGCCGTATCGGCGGTGACGGCGATGACCGGGGTCGTGGCGTTGGGGCTTTGGCCGGCGCGCAGACGGCGAGTGGTCTCACGCCCGTCCAGCTCCGGCATCCGCACATCCATGAAGATGACGTCAAAGGCGGCGGCCTCGCACTGGCGCAGGGCGGCCATGCCGTCGGCGGCGGTGGAGATGTCGCAGCCGAGGGGCGCCAGGATCAGCTCGACCGCGCGGCGATTGATGTCGTGGTCGTCAACCACCAGAACCCGCAGCGGACGGTCGTCCTCCTCGTCCACAACGGTCTCGGCGGCGTCCTCGACCGGGAAGACGGCCTCCACGGTCGGGGCCTCGAGCGCGACCTCATCAGACCCTTCTGCAGGCCCTTCCAGGGCCGGCGCCGGTTCGACGGCGGCTCCGCCGGGCAGGAGAGAGACCAGCAGGGCTTCCACCGCGCTCCCCGGCTGGACGGCCGGTTCAGCCGGGAGTTCCAGGACCGGAGCGGTGACGGGTTCGGGCTTCGCTTCCGGCCGGGGCTGGGCCTCGGCGCGGACGACCTCGGCGGGGCGCAGGACCCGGGCCACGTCGGCGCGGCTGTCGGCATCCAGAACCTTGACCACCGCCTCGGGATTGATGGCTGGCGCCAGGGTCAGTGACAGGGTGAAACAGGCGCCCTGACCCGGCAGGCTGCGCGCGGTCAGGCGGCCGCCCATCAGGCCGACCAGATCGCGGCTGATGGCCAAGCCCAGGCCGGTGCCGCCGTGGCGGGCGCTGATGCCCTCGGCGGTCTGGTCGAACGGGGTGAACAGGCGCAGCAGCTGGGCCGCTGTCATGCCGGGACCGGTGTCCTGGACCTCGATCAGTATGGCGTGGCCCGAGGGCTCCTCGGCCCAGGCCTTCAGGCGCAGGGTGATGGAGCCCGCATCGGTGAACTTCAGGGCGTTGGAGACCAGGTTGTTGAGCACCTGACGCAGGCGCATGGCGTCGCCGCGCACCATGTCGGGCATTTCGCTGGCGCCTTCGACGCGCAGCGACAGTCCCTTGGCCCGGACCGGACCGGCCCACAGGCGCAGGGTCTGGGCCAGCATGGCGCGCAGGTTGAAGTCGGCGACCTCGACCGTCATCCGGCCGGCGTCGAGCTTGGAATGATCCAGCAGATTGTCGAGCAGCCCCTTCATCATCAGGCTGGCGTCGGTGATCAGGGCGGCGTTGGCGCGGGTGGATGCATCGCCGGCGATGCGGTCCATCTCGGCCGCCCCGGTCATGATCGCGCCGATGGGCGTGCGCAGGTCATGGCCGATGGCGGCCAGGAAGGCGGAGCGGCTGGCCATGGCGCGCTCAGCCTCGATTCCGCGCCGTTCGGCGTCGATCCGGGCCCGGCTTTCGGCCTCATAGGCCTCGTTCATGCTGCGCCAGGTCGACACGCAATAGGCGATGAAGACGACCACCGAGATGGCCACCGCCGTCACGAAGGACGGCTCGGCCCCGTTGGCGATCATGAAGAAGGGCATCATCGCCATGTACAGGCAGTGGGGGGCGATGGTGATGACCAGGACCTCGGCCGAACGCGGCGAGTTGACCACGCCGTAGATCGCGCCGGACGCCAGGACGATGGCGGCGCAGACACCGCCCATCGGGCCGCCGAACAGCCACAGGGCGATCGACAGGCTGCCGAAGCTGGCGGCGTTCAGGAACAGCATGACCCCGCCGGCGAAGACGCGCAGCGGGCCCATCTTTTCCGGATGGCCGGCGTTCAGGGGGGCGAAGATGGCCAGGTCCAGCAGTTGGACGGCGAAATAGACGACGATCCAGGCCGCGCTGACTTCCCAGCCGAACAGGGGGCTGAAGATCATGGCGGTGGCCGCGCCCATGCCGAGGCGCTGCAGCAGGGCCTTGCGGCGCTGCTGCACGGCCGGCTGCCAACGCTCGGCGGTGGTCTGGATAGAAACCTCCGACATGCGGGTCCCCGGCCGAGGCGAGTACGCGCCTCCGATCGCGGGACAATGACCCTTCGGCCCTAACGCTCCGTCAACGTCAGGTCGAAATTGCCTCGGAAATGCTGGAAAATCCATCCGCGCGCAGACGCTGGGCCAGATCGCGCTTGATCCGCCCGACCAGACCCGGCCCCTCATAGATCAGGGCCGAATAGAGCTGCACCGCCGAAGCGCCCGCGCGAATGCGGGCATAGGCGTCCTCGCCCGAGGCGATGCCCCCGACGCCGATCAACGGCAGACGTCCGCCCGCGGCGGCGGCGGCGTCGCGAAGCGCGTGCAAGGCCTTGTCTTTCAAGGGGGCTCCGGACAGTCCCCCGGATTCTCCGGCATCGGACGATTTCAGGTTCGGCCGGTCCAGGGTGGTGTTGGAGACGATCAGGGCGTCGATGTCGTGGGCGATGGCGGCTTCCACGATCATGGCGATCTCGGCCGCAGTCAGGTCAGGCGCGATCTTCAGAAAGACCGGCGCCGCCTTTCGGCCTGCGACATTCGGCCGCGCCTCTGCGACCCGGCCCAGCAGGTCATCGAGCGCCTCGCGCCCCTGCAGGGCGCGCAGCCCCGGGGTGTTGGGCGAGGAGATGTTGACGGTGAAATAGTCGGCCAGGCCGGCCAGCCTTTGAAGTCCGACCACATAGTCGGCGGCGCGGTCCTCGGTGTCCTTGTTGGCCCCCAGATTGGCCCCGACCACCGGGCCCGGCCTGCGGTCGCCGAGGCGCCCCGCGAAGGCCTCCAGTCCGGCGTTGTTGAAACCCATCCGGTTGATGATCGCCCGGTCCTCGCTGAGCCGGAACAGGCGCGGCTTCGGGTTTCCGGCCTGGGCCATTGGCGTGACCGAGCCGCATTCGACGAAGCCGAAGCCCAGTTTCGACAGGCCGTTCAGCGCCTCGCCGTTCTTGTCCAACCCCGCCGCCAGACCGACCGGATTGGGCAGGGTCAGGCCCGCGATGGTGGTCATCAGGATCGGGTCGTCGGCGGGCGGCGTCGGCAGGGGAACCGCCTGCAGGGCCTTGATCGCCAGGCCGTGCGCGGTCTCCGGATCGAGCTTGCGCAGCAGGGCCGCAGCCATGTCCGTCACGCCGCTCATGCGAAGACCATGCCGCCGTCGGCGTCGACCGAAAAGGCCGCCTTCGCCGTCACCGCCTCGACCGGCAGGGGCCCGTAGATGTGGGGGAAGAGGGCGCCGCCGCGCGAGGGTTCCCAGACGAGGATCTGGCCCAGGGCCGTCAGGTCCACCGTAAGCAGCAGCAGGTTCTCGCGGCCCGCATAGTGTTTGGACACCGTACCCGCCAGCTGGTCCTCAGCCGAGAGATGGATATAGCCGTCGGCCAGATCGACCGCCGACCCGCCATAGGCGCCCGCCGCCTCGGCCTCGGCCCATTCGGCCGCATCGACGACCTTGAAGGCCTCGTCAGGGTGAGCCGTCATTCGTCCGCGCCGCCGCCGAAAGCCTTGGGGATCAGATAGCCGTCATAGGCGCAGCGTCCGGCCACATCGACCTCGAACACCGCCGCGGCCGCCGTGGGGAAGCCCCCGGCCATCTTGTCCATCACGCTCGGCGAGGCCGCGCTCTCGATCAGATATTCATAGGCCAGCATGTGGACGCCCGGATTGTGGGCCAGGACCAGCAGGCAGCCGGCTTCCTCTTCCGCGCCCTCGACGAAGCGGCGGATGACCTCCTGGGGGGCGTTGTAGAGGGTGGGCTCCAGCCGCACCTCGACGTCGCCGAACGATTCCTGCAGCACCTCCCAGGTCTCGCGCGTCCGGGTCGAGGTCGAGACCAAAGCCAGGTCGGGTCTCAGCCCCTTCTCCGCCAGGACGCGGCCCATGAGGGCGGCGTCGGCGCGGCCACGGTCGGTCAGCGACCGGTCGCGGTCGAGCCCGGAGGCGGCGGCGCGCTCGGTCTTGGCGTGTCGCATCAGGATAAGACGGTGCATGGCCCGGCTTTACGGTGCTTTGGACGGGGCATCCAGACCGCCGCCGGTCCGGGACTCCATTTCACCCGCTGACCTGTGGCTTCGCGACGCCGGTTGGGGGACCAGATCGGGCGTGGCCCGCACACGCACGGCCGAGCCGCCGGGCCGGACACGGGCATAGGCCTGACGCGAGGCCTCCAGCAGGATCACCCCCGCCGTCCCCGGCGCCAGGGTCTTGCCGATCTGCTCGATTCCGTCCGCCATGCCGAGCAGGGGCCGCCACGGTGGGGTGTAAAGGGTCTGGGACCAGGCCGTCGGCTCCAGCCCGACCGAACGCACCAGCCGCTCCAGCTGGCCCCGGGTGAAGGGCCGTCCATGGCCGAACGGCGTCGCCTCGGCGCGCGCCCACAGGCCGCCGCGTGCCGCGGCCGCCAGAATGATCCGCCCGGCAGGCGCGAGCGCCCGCACCGCCTCGGTCAGCATCAGGGCCGGATCATCCGCCTCCTCCAGCGCATGGATCATCAGGATGCGATCGAAGGCGCCCGCCGCAAAGGGCAGGCGCTTGTCGTCGACCAGAAGGGTGCGGTTGCGACCGGCGGCGGGCCAGAGCTCGACCCCCTGCCCGCCCGGCATGGCGGCGACCACCCGCCGCGCGCCGACGAAGGCGTCCAGCCAGGGCGTAGGATAGCCGATCCCCAGAACATCGCAGTTGGTCGCCTCGCCCCAGGCGTCCTCCAGACGCCGCGCCAGAAGCCGGCGCACCAGGGCCCCGGTCGGCTCGCCGTAGAAGGCGCGAAGATCCTCGATGCTGCGACGCATGGGGCGCACTATATGCGTTCGGACGGCATTCGTCGCCCCACCTCCAGAGACCCTCCATGGCCCTGACCGTCCACCTCTTCCCCTGCCTGTCTGACAACTATGGCTTCCTGCTGCGCGACGCGGCGACCGGCATGACCGCCACGGTCGACACCCCCGACGCCGAGGCCATCCTGGCGGAGCTGGAGCGGCTGGGCTGGGGCCGGCTGGACCTGATCCTCAACACCCACTGGCACCCCGATCACGCGGGCGGCAACGCCGCGATCCAGGCCGCGACCGGCTGCGAGATCTGGGGTCCCGAGGAAGTCCGCCGCATCGCGCCGCTGGATCGCGTCCTCTCGGGCGGTGAGACGGTGATGCTGGGCGAGACGGCGTTTCAGGTCACGGCCGCGCCCGGCCATACGCTCGGCCATATCCTCTATCGCTCGGCCAAGGATGGCATCGCCTTCGTCGGCGACACCCTGTTCCCGCTCGGCTGCGGCCGGCTGTTCGAGGGCACGGCCGAACAGATGTGGTCCAGCTTCGCGGCCATCACCGCCTGGCCTGACGACACCGTCCTCTACGGCGCCCATGAATACACCGCCGCCAATGCCCGCTTCGCCCTGTCGATCGACGACCGACCGGAGATGCGGGCCCATGCGGACGAGATCTTCGCCATGCGCGAGCGCGGCGAACCGACCGAGCCGACGACTCTGGCTGTGGAGAAGGCCTTCAATCCCTTCCTGCGCGCAGCCGACGCGGCCGACTTCGGCGTCCGGCGGGCGGCCAAGGACGGCTTCCAGGGCTGACTAGCGGCGCATCGCCTGGATGATCCGGGCCGAGGACGGACGGCCGGTCGGACCCTGGTTCGGGTGCACCGTCACCCGCAGCTCGCCGTTGGTATAGGTCACCGAACTGGATCGACCCTCGGTGATGGTCACGGTCTGCAGGCCGTTCAGCTGGGCCCGCAGCGCCGGAGAGGCGGCCATGCGCAGGATGGCGTCTGTGGTCACCATCAGGGCGTCGGTGCACAGGCCCTCGTCCTGTTCGCCGTCCAGCTGGACGCTGATCATCCGGCCGAGCGCGCGGCTCATCAGGAAGCTGCGCTGGACCATCAGGTTGGACAGCTGGATCGGGCCCAGCAGCGGCCGCTCCAGCGCCGGCGCCGGGCCGGTCATGGAGGCGGGCGAGCCGTTCGGGGCCCGCACCGAATAGAGGGTCATCCCCCCGTCCGGCGTGACGCGCAGGATCTGATCGCCCGCATCGTTGCGATAGATGATGTCGCCGCGCGGGGCCGGACGGGCCGTCAGGGCCCAGGTCTCGTTGCGGCTGGCGAAACGGAACAGGGGGCGCGGGCCCGAGCGGTCGAAGACGAAGCTCTCGCCCGTCTCGGCGACATAGCGGCCGCTCTCCGGCTGGGTGCGGGCGGCGCCCCGGCCGAGGCTGCGCGACTGTTCGGCCTGGGCGTTGGTGCGGACCTGGGCTTCGGCGTCAGCGGGCGCCGCCCCGGCAAGGAGGGTCGAAGCGACGAGGGCGACGAACGCCATCGTCGCCGAAAGCGGCGCTGTCGCCGTCTCGACCCATTGCAACTTCATGCCTTTATCGGTGCAAGCTTGGCGCGGCGGATTTTGGGCGCCGCTGTGTTCAGCCGACCAGATACTGGCCGCCATTCAGGCTGAGTGTGCAGCCTGTGACATATCCGGCACGTTCGCCCGTCAGCCAGGACACCATGTCGGCGATCTCCTCGCCCTTGCCCAGCCGTCCCACGGGGATCTGGGCGATGATGGAATCCAGAACCTTCTGGTCCATGGCGCCGACCATCTCGGTGTCGATATAGCCGGGGGCGATGCAGTTGACGGTCACGCCCTTGCGCGCGTTTTCCAGCGCCAGGGCCTTGGTGAAGCCGATCATCCCGGCCTTGGCGGCGGAATAGTTGGCCTGGCCGATCTGCCCCTTCTGGCCGTTGATCGAGGAGATGTTGACGATCCGGCCATGGCCCCGGTCGCGCATGCCGTTGATCACCTGGCGGGTCATGTTGAAGACCGAGTCCATGTTGACCCGGATGACCTCGGACCACTGGTCGTGGCTCATCTTGTGGAAGAAGCCGTCTCGGGTGATTCCGGCGTTATTGATCAGGACGTCGATGGGCCCCAGCTCGGCCTCGACCTCGGCGACCGCGCGGGCGCAGTCCTCGAAGGAACCGACATTGCCCCTGACCACCATGACGCCCAGTTCGCGCGCGGTGGCCTCGGCGGCCTCGGTGTTTCCGGAATAGCCGGCGGCGACGGACATGCCGTCTTCCTTCAGCCGTTGAACGATCGCCTTGCCGATGCCGCGCGTTCCGCCGGTCACCAGAGCCACTCGCGCCATATGCGTTTCCCCGTCCTGTTTGCTGTCCTCGCCGCCGGGTCTTGCGCCCCGATCGGTCCTTCGAAAAAGCTTTAGCCCGCGCGGGGTTGCGCGAAAAGCCGGTGTTACGCGGCGTGATCCGAATCGAAGGCGCCGAGGTCGATTGCCGGCGCCATTCGGAGAGGCTAGGCTCCGCGGCGTCGAAAAGGACCTGCGGCGGCATCGGTAAGCCCGCCGTCCTTCCCGAAACGGAAGGCTCCGGCAGCGCCCCACGCGCCGCCCCTCGACAAGCCTGACGCCTGTGCGTCGTCCGGCTTGTCGGGATGTCCGAACGACCTCTCCCGGCAAGCCCAACCGTGGAGAAGAGCCTTGCCCAAAATCACCGCCGAGACCGGCCTCGTCACCCAGATCAACGTTTTCGATGTCCATCCCGGCCGTCAGGAGCAACTGATCGATCACCTCGCCGAGGCCGCCCGGTCCTGCCGCGACCATATCCCCGGCTGGATCTCGGCCAGCCTGCATCTGAGCCTCGACGGCGCCCGGGTGGTCAACTACGCCCAGACCGAAGACGAAGCGGCCATGCGGCAGGTCTTCGCCCATCTGACCGCGGAGGGTTGGCTGGACCGCAACCGCGCCTTCGGCACGGCCCATCCGGATCTTTACCGCGTCATCAAAACAGTCGAGCGCTGACCGGTCCCGTCTTCGCCTATTTCAGCTTGTCGATCAGGGCCATGGCCGCCGCCGGGTTCCTCACCTTGGCCCCGGCGATGAAGTAGGCGAAGACATCGCCGCGTTTGGCCCAGCCTTGTGTCTGCTGCGCCACCGCGTCCAGCTCGGCCGAGGTCATGCCCGTCGGCTCGTCCTCGCGGCTCGACATCAGCCGGGCATAGGTGAAGTCCGCGGTTTCCTGATCGATCCTGGGCCAGGTCGGGCTCTCGTCGTCGACGGCGTAGATGATGGCAGCGCCGTATTTGCGGGCCAGATCATAGAACTGCTCAGTGTCGAAGGTCGGGCTGCGCACCTCCAGGGCATGCCTCAGCCGGACCCCGTCCTTCTCCTTGGGCAACAGCTTCAGGAAGCCCTCAAAGTCGACCGGATCGAACTTCTTGGTCGCCATGAACTGCCAGTTGATCGGCCCCAGCTTGTCGCCCAGCGCCGTCAGCCCCTGATCCAGGAACCGCTCCAGGCTCTCATTGCCTTCCGACAGGACCTTGCGGTTGGTGCAGAAGCGGCTGGCCTTGACCGCGAAGACGAAGTCGTCCGGCGTCTCGTCGCGCCACTTCATCCAGGTGTCGACCTTGAATCCGGAATAGTAGGTGCCGTTGATCTCGATCGAGGTCAGCTTCGAACTGGCATACCCAAGCTCCTTCTTCTGGCTCAGCTTGTCCGGATAGAAGACGCCGCGCCAGGGCTCGAAGGTCCAGCCGCCGATGCCGACCCGCACGGTTCCCGTCATTCCATCCTCCCGATCCCTGATTTTCCGTCCTGTCTCGATGGCAGGAAACGGCCGGGACCGCCACCGGTTCGCGACACGACGGCCGGATTCCGCGCACGGACCGGGGCGCGGGCCTGCAGGGGGCATTTCGACGCCTTGACCATACGCCGGTCGTGGGCCGAAGGTTCGTCCCAGCCGCCGCCCTCCCGCTTCCGGACCCGCATGACCGCGCCTTTCGACCGCCGCCGCCTGCTGACCGGAGCCGCAAGCCTGGGCGCGACGGGACTGGGCATAATGGGGTTGGGCGCCGCCCTGTCCGGTTCGCGCGCCTTCGCCGCTCCGGCCCTGCTCCCGGCGGTCGGCGACGCCCTCGACGCCACGCCGCGCAGCCTGAAGAGCCTGGATCCGCGCATCCTCGGCGACGGCCGGACGGACGTCACGGCCCGGATCGCCGCCGCCCTGACCTCCGGCGCGCGCCATATCCTGATCCCGGCCGACGCCGGCGCCTATGTCATCGACGGCTCCATGCTCCTGCCGACCGGCTACGGCCTGACAGTGCAGGGCCAGCCGGGCGCGGTCCTGCTGCAGAAGGCGCTGCATGAGCGGACTCTGGACGGGATCGGCGTGAGCGACTGCTGGATCCGGGACCTGAAATTCAGCGCCGACTACACCCGCATCTTCGTGGGCGACCACAGCTTCCGGGGCGACAGTCTTTACGGCTCCTCCTCCGCTGTCTGGCTGAACGGCTCGAACAACCGGGTCACCGATGTGGAGATCGACGGCCATGTCTCGGGCATCTGGCTCAGCCCCTGGAACGGCAGGGAAAACCAGATCGGCAGCCGCGCGAACCTGATCGAACGGCTGAAGGTCAGCAATGTCGACATGGGCGTGCTGCTCAAGGGCCAGACCGACGCCGTCATCCGCCGGGTGCGGGCCCGCGACATCACCCTGTCTCCCAACAGTCCGAACCCCCAGCACGCGATCTATGCGACCGGAAACGAAGGCTTCCGCTCGACCAATCTGACGGTGAGCGACGTCCAGACCGACAACTGCCCCAATGCCGCCCCCGTACAGATCAAGTTCACGGACGGCTTCCTCGGATCGAATTTCGTCTCGGACCGGGCCGGCGCCCTCAACATGATCAGCGTCCGGGGCTTCACCGTCTCCGGCGTCACGGCGCGGCGAGGACATGACCAGAACGGCGTCGGCGCCCTGGTCGTCGGATTGCAGAACAGCGACGTGGTGACGCGATGCTGGGACGGAACCTTCAACGCGATCTCCCTGGCCATGGACCCCAGCGCCGACCGGGCCATCACCGTGATCGGCGACCGGATTCAGGCGCGCGGCGTCACGGTCGCCATGAACCGTCCGTCCGGCGACGACAGCCCCGACATCTCCCTCTCCGGCCGGGACAGCGCCTGGGAGATCGAGCTGTTCAACAACGGCGCCGGCGGTGGAGTGGGGGTGGACGTCCGGGCGCGCGCCGGGATGGAAACCGACGGCATGGACGTCAATCTGCGCCGCGCCAACCGCACCAACGTCGCCCTGCGCGCCTCCGCCGGCGCGACCAACACCCGCTTCCGCTACGATCCCGGCCGGGTGACCACCGCCCGGGGGCGGCCACGCGTCCTCGACGCCGGCTCGGGCACCCGGATCGAACCCGGCGCCTAGCGACCCGATCCGCCCCTGGGCGCGAATCGCACCGAGGCCAGGGTCTGCAGCGTCTCGGGGTCCAGGCCGATCCTCCCCTGGGTCGTCGCCACCACTGCCCGGGTCCCGTCGCTGACCACGGCCCACAGACATTCGCCGCCCGCCGCGTGGAAGCCGGTCTCCGCATCGTCGATGCCGCAGGTCACCACCGCTTTCAGTCCCGGCCCGCCGCGCGCCGTGAAAGGCTCGACCGGCACGGGCTCGAACCGGCCCCAGGTGGTCATCAGGACGCCCTGGGCGTTCTTCTCGAACCCGGCCTGATCCTTCGCCACCGTGTCCAGCGGCCCGTCGACCGGCTGGAAATAGATCAGGGCCTCCTTCGCGTCGGCTCCGAACAGGCCGATGCAGACCACCCCCTCCCCGACGTCGCCACAGCCGTCCGTGTGACGATCGGGGCTGTAGTCGAAGGCGATGCCCAGGCTTGGGTCGCTATAGGTTTTCCACCCAGCCGGAACGGCGGACGTGGACGCGGACGCAGGGGCCGCGGCCGACGGCGGCGCGGTCGCGGCCGGGGGTGGCGAGCTCTCGGCGGGCTTGCGGTCGCTACAGCCGGCCAGCAAGACGACCAGGGCGAAGGCGGCGAGACGGCGTCTGGACATGATTTCTTCTCCCGCCGCCAACCTCGGCCCGGCGCGCGTCCGAGGCAAGCTCGTTCCGCCCTTCGCCACCTTGACCGCCCTTCCTCGCGGGCCGAAGGTCCCCGCAACAAGACCCTGTCAAAGGCCCGAGGAAACCCCATGACCGATCCCATCGACCGCCGCGGCCTGCTGGCCGGCGCCGCCGCGAGCGCAAGTCTGGGCTTGGGCCTCGCCGCCTCGCCCTCCTTTGCCGGACCTCGCGATGACACCGGTGTCCATGCCAGCATCGGGGCCCGAACCACCGCAGGCCGCATCCGGGGCTTTCGCGACCGCGACGTCGCGGTCTTCAAGGGCGTGCCCTATGGCGACGACACGGCCCGGACCCGCTTCGCCGCCCCGAAGCCGCCCCGGCCGTGGCGCGGCGTGCGGCCCTGTCTCGACTTCGGCGCCCCCGCGCCCCAGCCCGGCGGCAACCCCGGCGCCGGCTATCTGCCCGACAGCACCTATACGCAGGATCAGACCTCCGAGGACTGCCTGAACCTCAACCTCTGGACCCCGGCGCTGGACGGCGCCAGGCGGCCCGTGCTGGTCTGGTTCCACGGCGGCGGCTTCTCGGGCTGGTCGGCCAACAGCCCGCTGTATGACGGCGCCAATCTGGCGAAGTGGGGCGATGCGGTGGTCGTCACCGTAAACCACCGTCTGAACGCCTTCGGCTATCTGTATCTGGGCCAACTGGGCGGCGAGCGCTTCGCCGATTCCGGCAATGCGGGGATGCTGGACCTCGTCCTCGCCCTGCAGTGGATCCGTGACAATATCGAGGGCTTCGGCGGGGACCCCGGCCGGGTCACCCTGTTCGGCCAATCCGGCGGCGGAGCCAAGGCCTCGGTCCTGATGGCCATGCCCGCCGCGCGCGGCCTGTTCCACCGCGTCATGACCATGAGCGGCCAGCAGGTCACCGTCACCCCGGCGGAGATGGCCACGACCGCCGCGCGGAAGTTCCTGACCAACGCCGCCGTCGACACTCCCGACGCCCTGCTGACGATGTCCAAGGACCAGCTGATCGCGGCGACGCGCGGGGTCTCGACCGGCCCGGTGCTGGACGGCCGCTCCCTGACCCGCGACCCGTTCGAGCCGGATGCCACACCGCTCGCCCGCGACGTCGCCCTGATCATGGGCAATACCCATGACGAGACCCGCTATCTGATCGGCCTCGACGAGCCCGACCTCTCGGCCCTGACCTGGGACCAGCTGGTCCCGGCGCTCAAGCGGTCGATCCCGAACTTCTTCGGCCCCCTGACGCCGGAATCGGCGGTCGTCTGGTACCGCGACAAACACCCCGGCTATTCGCCGAGCCAGATCTTCTTCGCCATGACAACCGAGTTGCGCTCCTGGCGGGCCCAGATCATCCAGGCCGACCGCCGCGCTGTCCAGCCGGGGGCCAATACCTGGGTCTATCAGTTCGACTGGCAGAGCCCGGTTCTGGACGGGCGGATGGGCGCGCCCCACTGCGGCGACATCCCCTTCATGTTCCGCAATCACCGCGAGATGGTGAGCATGACCGGGGGCGGGCCCGAGACGGACGCCGTCGCCGACGCCATGTCCTCGGCCCTGATCAACTTCGCCCGGACCGGCGATCCGAACGGCGCCGGCGTGCCCGCCTGGCCGAAATACGAACTTCCCGGCCGGGTCACCATGCAGTGGAACACCGTCTCGAAAGCCACCCCCGACCCGCGCGGCGAGGAACGCCGTCTGGTCGGCCTGATCCCCTATCGCCAGCCGGGGACGTAAAGGATCAGGTGGGGCAGGCGCCAAGTAACTGGGCCTCTCGCGCGGTCGGCGTCCGGCCCGCCGGCAACGAGATCGCGAACTCCTCCAGTCTCATGGCGCTGCGGCGCTTGTAGACCAGAACCGCAAAGGTCCGCCGATCGATGTCTCCGGCCACGCCGCAGACCAGCTCCGTCCAGCGCCGAACGTCGCCGTCGGTATCGCGAAAAAGATAGCGGCCGGTCACTCTGGCCGTCCGCGTAAAGTTCTCGCCCAGCGCACTCTCGACCGTCTTGATGGCCAAGCTCTCGGGTTTGGGGCGCGTAGCGAACAACATTAGGGCCAGAAGGGCAGCGACGAGCACCGCCGCCGATAGCTGGACGACCTTCAAATCACGCCGACCGTTGCTTCAGCGGCGCCACGCCGTCGGACAGGCTTTCGTTGAGGTAGACCTCGGCCTCCTGCGCCGGCAGGGCGGGGGCGTATCCGAAGCCCTGACCATAGTGGCAGCTGGCGTCGAGCAGCAGCTTGGCGAGTGGGGCGTTCTCCACCCCTTCGGCGACGACCTCGAGGTTCAGGTCGCGGCCCAGATTGACCACCGACTTGACGATCTTGGCCGAGCCCTCGTCCTTGTCCATGGTCAGGACGAAGTAGCGGTCAATCTTCAGCGTGTCGAACGGCAGGCGTGCGAGATAGGACAGGGACGAGAAGCCGGTGCCGAAGTCGTCCAGCGCCAGCGAGGCCCCGACGTCCTTGAGCTGCTGCAGGATCACCGCCGCCCGGGCGGTGTCGCGCATGATGTCGCCCTCGGTGACCTCGAGCTTGAGCGCACCCTTGGGCAGGCCGGTCTCCTGAATGACCCGCTGGACGTCCTCAACCAGATTGGGCCGCTCGATCTCGCCGACCGACAGATTGACGCTGCAGAACAGTTTCCCGGCCAGCGGATGGCGTTGCAGCCATTCGGCCAGCTGCCGCGCCGACTGGGTCATCATCATCAGGCCCAGATCGTTCATCAGGCCCATTTCGTCGGTCAGGCCCAGGAACTCGTCGGGCGGCACCAGACCGCGCTTGGGGTGACGCCAGCGGGCCAGGGCCTCGAAGCCGGCGACGGCGCCGGTGTTCAGGTTCACGATCGGCTGGAAGAAGGGTTCGATCTCGCCGCGCACGAAGGCGTTGCGCAGGTCCGCCTCCAGCGCCAGGCGGCTGAGGCTGTCGCTCTCCAGCGCGCGGCCATAGGCGGCGGCCCCGCCGCGACCGGCGCCCTTGGCCTGCCCCACGGCCAGTTCGACGCGGCGCAAAAGCTCGGCCGGATCGGGCGCATCGGCGCCGCCCTCGCAGGCGACCGAACCGATCGAAACGGTCGGATAGATGTCGAAGCCGGCGATGCGCAGCGGCTGTTCCAGGGCGTCACGCACCCGGTCGCAGGCGTTGACGATGCCGCGTGGCAGGACCACGGCGAACTCGTCCTCGCCGATCCGGGCCGGGGCCGCGCCGTCGGAGAAGGCGGCCGCCAACCGCGACCCCAGGGCCGACAGCACCAGATCGGTGCGCTCATGGCCCAGGGCCTCGTTCAGCCGCCGCAGACGGTCCACGTCGGCGACCACCAGCTCATAGTCGCCCGGCGTGGCCAGAATGTCGGAAGCCCGGGCCAGGAAGGCGCGGCGGTCCAGAAGACCGGTCAGGGCGTCCTTGGCGGCGCCCGCGAATTTCGTTTCCAGCGCCACCATCCCGGCGGCGCGCAAGCCGTCTTCCAGCCAGACGCCGCGCCACAGACAGGTCTCGGAACCGCGCATCCTCAGGCGGACGGCGATCTCGGCGCCCTCCTCCTTCGGGGTCAGGATGCTTTCGGCCAGCGACCGGTCCTGCGGCAGGGTGACGGCGACGAAGGCCGCGCCCGAACACTCGGGCGCCAGCGGTCCCAGGCCCAGCGGCCGGGTCGCGCCGGTGAATCTCAGAGTGTCTTCCGAAGGGGTCCAGATCCACAGCGCCGTGTCGGCGGCGGCGAGCGCCTCGATCGCCGTGGTCGCGTCCCAGGCCAGGGTTCTGGATCGCGAGGGGGTCACGGGCGGGGGCGCTCTTCCTTCAGACGGACCTTACCTCGGCCCGTTCGGCGTCTTCTGACAAGAGGCCGAACAGCAGATGATCTGCCCATGCGCCGTTAATTTTAAGATAAGCCCGGGCCTCGCCCTCCAGCCGGAAGCCGGATTTCTCCAGCACGCGGCGCGAGGCGGCGTTGGACGGCAGGCAGGAGGCCTCCAGCCGGTGCAGCTTCAGCTGGCGAAAGGCGTGGCGCGACATGGCCTTCACCGCCGCCGTGCCGTGGCCCTCGCCCGCGAACGGACGGCCGATCCAGTAGCCCAGGGTCCCGGTCTCGGCGACGCCCCGGCGGATGTTGGACAGGGTGATGGCGCCGTAGAGGGTCCGCCCGGTCGGGTCGAAGACGAAGAAGGGCCAGGCGTTGCCCAGCTCCATCTCGCGCGCATAGACGGTCAGGCGGCGGCGATAGGCCGCCCGGGTCAGGTCGTCGTCGGGCCAGGCCGGCTCCCACGGCTGCAGATAGTCGCGCGAGTTTTCCCGCAGGTCGGCCCAGGCCGCATAGTCGCCGATGCGCGGCGGCCGAAGGATCACCCCCCGCCCCTCGACCACCGGGCCGGTCGCATCCGTCATCCAGTCGAGAAGGGCCATGGGGGCAACTTAAACCGGAGAAAGCGCGGTTGGCGACCCCTGTCCCGGAAGGGGAGAATCAGCCCGCCAACCCCCTCACGAAAGCCGCGCCCGCCGCATGGGCCGCCTTCGGTCCCAGCACCGAGGTCGCCGACAGGCCCGAAGCCAGCACGCGCTGACCTACACGGCGCAGATCCTCCGCTGTCGTCACCGCGATCCGGGCCACGCTGTCGTCCGACGACACGGGCGCGCCGTAGATCAGGGTCTGGGCGGCGTTGCGGCCCGCGCGGCTGGCCGGGCTTTCGTCCGACATCCACAGGCCAGCCTTGAGCACCGCCTTGGCCCGAGACAGCTCGGCCTCGCTCGGCCCCTCGGTCGCCAGGGCCCGGATCTCCTCGGCGCAGACCCCGGCCAGTTCCACGGCCCGGTCGGCGGCGGCGCCCGCATAGACGCCCAGCACTCCGATGTCCTCATAGGCTTCCTGATAGGCGTCGATGGCATAGGCCAGCCCCCGTTCCTCGCGTGCGCTCTGGAACAGGCGCGACGCCATCCCCCCGCCGAGGATTTCGGTGAACAGCCGCATGGCCGGCAGGTCCGGATCGGTCGCCGACACCGAGGGCAGCTGGAAGACGATATTGGCCTGTTCGATCTTGCGGCTCAGCCTCGCCGCCCCGCCGATGAAGGTCGCGGGTTCGGGCGCCTCGGCGGGGGTCGCCACCGCTGACCCGAACCAGCGCCCGGCCAGGTCCAGCAGTTCGGCCTGATCGACCGCACCGGACACCGCCACCACCATCCGGTCGGGCGAATAGAGGCGGGCGCGCCAGTCGCCGATGCTCTCGCGCGTCACCGGCTTCAGGCTCTCGACCGAGCCGAGGATGGGCCGCCCCATCGACTGGCCGGCGAAGGCCCTGGTCTGGACCATCTCGAACACATGGTCGTCAGGGGTGTCGAAGGCCTCGGCGATCTCCTGGGCCACGACGTCCTTCTCGCGCTCGATCTCGACCGGATCCAGCCTCGGGCGGAAGACGAGGTCGGAGACCACCTGCATGGCCAGCCCCAGGGAGCCGTCCAGAGCCCGGACCTCGAAACTGGTCCGCTCGTATCCTGTGGCGGCGTTGATCGTCCCGCCCTCGGCCTCGATCCGCTCGACAATGTCCTTGGCGCCCATGTCTCCGGCGCCCTTGAACACCAGATGTTCGAGAAGATGGGACCAGCCGGACCGGGTTTCGTTCTCCCACCTCGCCCCGCCGCGCACGGCGACGGTCAGGGCCAGGGTCTTCAGCCCGGGCATCGGATCACAGACGACGCGGACGCCGTTGGCGAGGGTATGGAGGGTGGCGGTCAGTGTGAATCTTTCACGGGCGTCGGCGCCAGTCGCCGACGGAGCATCGCCACATAGAAGCCCATCAGGGCCACCGCCAGTCCGAACCAGGTCAGGGCATAACCGAAATGATTGTTGGCGAAGGCGGCGGGCGGGGCCGAGGCCTGAAGCGCGCCCAGCTCAGGATTGCTCGAGGACAGGGCGAACAGGGTGAATGCCGAGGCGTCCGGCGCGCCGAGCGCCTTCGCCATGGCCACGCTGTCGCGGGCGTAGAAGTGATTGACGCCCGAGATCGTGGCAGGCGCCGGCGTCATCCCGCCCCCGGCCCTGGGCGTCCGGCGCAGTTCGACCAGCAGGGACAGCGGCAGGGTCGATTCGATCACGCGCGGCCGGGCCGACACCGTATCCGGCAGGAAGCCCCGGTCGATCAGGAAGGGCCTGGCCTCGCCCGGCGCCCGGCAGACCGAGATCAGCCGCACCCCGACCTTCTCCTCATGGATCGTCTGCAACTCGACAAAGGGCGCGGTCGGCAGGCCCGGACAGACGATCAGGGCCTTTCTGAACTCGGGGTCGGACGCGGCCAGGATCTCGTCGATGGGGCCAGGCGCCGCCCTGGCCGCCGCATCGGCCTGGGCGATCAGCCCCTCCTTCCAGTGCAACCGCTGCACCTGCCATACGCCCAGCCCGATCAGCAGGACGAGGCAGGGAAGGACGGCGAGCGTCAGGATCCAGGGGAAACGTTTCACCGGTCCCGTCCCTTCATCTGTAGCGCGATCATCAGCCCCTTGCCGGGCCGCATCAGCCCGAGCGCCAGCGCCAGGGCGGTCGGCACCGCGAGCAGCAGCAACAGCCAGATCGGCGGATCATAGGCGATCTGCAGCCAGAGGGCGGTGAAGACCACGATGCCGCCGGCGATTTGCATGATGAAGATGGCCGCCCCGTCGCCGGTGTTCAGCCGCGTGAAGTCGAAGCCGCAGGCCGCGCACCGCTCGACCACCTTCAGGAAGCCCTCGAACAGCCGGCTCTGGCCGCAGTTCGGGCAGCGGCAAAGCAGACCGGCCCGGATCGGGTCGATCCGGGCCGGTTCAGGCGTTTTGCTTTCAGTCGGCATTTGTCATCCCCGCGAAAGCGGGGATCAACCGAAGATGACGTAGACGAAGGCGAACAGGAACAGCCACACCACGTCGACGAAGTGCCAGTACCAGGCGGCGGCCTCGAACCCGAAATGCTGCTTGGGCGTGAAGGCGCCGTTCAGCAGACGGATCAGGCAGACGATCAGGAAGATGGTGCCGACCAGGACGTGGAAGCCGTGGAAGCCGGTGGCCATGAAGAAGATCGACCCGTAGAGGCCGGAGTTGGCGGCCTCCTCGTTGAAGAACAGCTTCTCCAGAATGATCTCGTGGTACTCGTACGCCTGCACGCAGGTGAACATCAGGCCGAGCGCGATGGTCAGGAACAGGGCCAGTTTGGCGCCCTTGCGGTCGCCGACCTGCAGCGCGTGGTGAGCCCAGGTCACGGTGCAGCCCGAGAGCAGCAGGGTCACGGTGTTCAGGAGCGGCAGCTGCCAGGCGTCCAGGGTCTCGATCCCCTTGGGCGGCCAGGCCGACCAGGACTTGGCGGTGTCGGCCCAGCCGGCGACTTCCGGGATGTGCTGACGCGCGGTGTGGAACACCGACATCTCGAAGAACATCCAGAAGAAGGCCGCGAAGAACATGATCTCCGAGGCGATGAACAGGACCATGCCGTAGCGCAGGCCGATGGCCACGACCGGGGTGTGATCGCCCTGGTTGGCTTCCTTGACCACGTCCGCCCACCACAGGCCCATGCCCAGCAGGGTCGCGAACAGGCCGATGATGAAGACCAGATGGTCGCCTTCCGGCAGGCCGAACAGGCCCTTCATCCAGATGACCGCCCCAACCATCATCACCACCGTGGTGGCCGAGCACCACAGGGGCCAGATGCTGGGATTCACGAGGTGATAGTCGTGATGCGGAGCGGCGTGGTTGTCGGCCATCTTCAGGATCTCGTTGAGAACGCGAATGTCGTCAGTCTCAGGCTATAGCCGATTTTGACGGTCCGTCGAGCGGGGCGCGGGGCAAAAATGAGGCGAGCGTCGCCGTAAGCCCGCAGGCTCAGCTTTTCGCCGGAATCGCCAGCCCGGTCTGACCGTTACCCAGAGCCCGCGGAGCGCCGTCTTTCGCCGGATAGAAGGTGTAGCTGAGGGTGATTTCGGTCGCCCCCTTCGCCTCGCGGTCCGTCGCCAGCTCCGGGGCGACGAAGTACTGGACCGGGAATTTCCGCGTCTCGCCGGCGGCGATGGTCTGGGCGTCGAAACAGAAGCACTGCAGCTTCTGGAAATAGGGTCCGGCATATTCCGGCACGACGTTGTACGCGGCGCGAGCCTGGATCGGCTGGTCCGAGGTATTTGTCACGTCGAAATAGGCGAGGCCCGTCTCGCCGATGCGGACGCGCTGCACCGTCTGTTCGGCGACGAACCGCATCGGCAGGTCACGGACATTGGTGTCGAAGCGGATGGTGACCATGCGGTCCAGCACCTGATCCGGCGCCTTCTCGGCCTTCCTGACCGTGCCGTCGAAGCCGGTCGCCTGACAGAACATCCGGTAGAGGGGCACGGCGGCGAAGGCGGCGCCGGTCATGCCGAGCACCGTCAGCAGGCAGATCGCCGCGATGGTCCGCGCCCGCTTGCTGGCTGTTCCGCTCATCGGGCGAGCGTCGAATCGTAGGTCTTTTCCGGGTGCATCGGGCCGGCGGCCAATGCAGCTTCCTTCTCCCGCTCGGCCTTCTGATTGGCCTGCATCCTCAGGAAGGTGGTCGAGAACAACAGGACCACGAAGGCGACCAGAGCCAGGCCGATCCAGACGTTGCGGCGGCTGCGGGCGGCGACTTCCTCAGGCGAAAGGCGGATGACCATGGTGAGCAGGTCCTAAAGGGTGAAGGGCGGCAGGCCGATCAGATTCTCCGCGAGCAGGGCGGCGAACAGGGCCATCAGATACAGGATCGAGAAGGCGAACAGGTTTCGGGCCGGACGCGACGCCTGTTTGACGTCATAGATGGCGCCCTCGCGGCCCACGGTGTCGGCCTTGTCGGGGCCCTCCGCGCCGACAGGATCGCCGGCGCGCGAGCGATAGAGCCGCCAGGCCAGGCCGAGGAAGCCGAGGCCGCCGAGCACCGAGACGGCCAGATAGATCCAGCCGCCCAGACCCGTCAGGCCCGGTGCGATCGCCACGGGCACGAAGATCAGGGAGTAGAGCAGGATCTGCAGCCGGGTCGACTTCGCGCCCCGCGCCACCGGCATCATCGGAATGCCCGCCTTGGCGTAGTCACCGGCCGAATAGAGGGCCAGGGCCCAGCTGTGCGGCGGGGTCCACAGGAAGATGATCAGGAACAGCAGCCAGGCCTGCCAGGGCGCCGAACCCGTCGCCGCCGCCCAGCCGATCACGGGCGGAAGCGCGCCCGCCGCGCCGCCGATGACGATGTTCTGGGGCGTCCGTCGCTTCAGCATCACCGTGTAGAAGCCAGCGTAGTAGACGATTGTCAGGGCCAGCAGCCCGGCCGCCAGCCAGTTGGTGTTCATGCCCAGCAGCATGACCGAGAACAGGCTCAGCACCGCCCCGAAGGCCATGGCGTCGTTCTTGTTGACGCGGCCCGCCGCGACCGGACGGCCGCGCGTGCGCCGCATCAGGGCGTCGGTCTCGCCCTCGATGGCCATGTTGAGCGCGCCCGCCGCGCCCGCGCCCACGGCGATGCACAGGATGGCGATGGCGGCGACGAAGGGATTGATCGATCCCGGCGCCACGATCAGCCCGGTCGCGCCGGTGAACACCACCAGCGACATGACGCGTGGCTTGAGCAGCTGGAAATAGTCTTCCGGCTGGGCGGTGGAGAGAACGGGGGTGGCGGCGGTCTTGGTCACGCGGGTCTCTTACCCCCGGATCCGGGGCGCTGGAAGAGAAGAACCCCGGCGGCGCGGCGGCCACCGGGGTTCTTTATCGTTTCGACGTCCGCCCCCGTGTCGGGAGCGTCGGTCTCAGTGCCCGTGGTCGTCGTCCTTGACCACCGGCAGTTCGTTGAACTGGTGGTACGGCGGCGGCGAGGACAGGGTCCACTCCAGCGTCGTGGCGCCCTCGCCCCAGGGGTTGGCGACGCCCTTGCGACGACGGATCGCGGCCTCGGCCAGCATCACCAGGAAGACGCCGACGCCGACGATCGTGATCGCATAGCCGATCGAGGAGACGTGGTTCCACAGGGTGAAGGCGTCCGGATAGTCGATGTAGCGACGCGGCATGCCCTGCAGGCCCAGGAAATGCTGCGGGAAGAAGATCACGTTCACGCCGACGAACATGATCCAGAAGTGCAGGCAGCCCAGGAACTCGTTGTACTTCACCCCGAACATCTTCTCGAACCAGTAGTAGAAGCCGGCGAAGATGGCGAACACCGCGCCCAGCGACAGGACGTAGTGGAAGTGGGCGACGACGTAGTAGGTGTCGTGCAGGCTGTAGTCGATGCCGGCGTTGGACAGGACCACGCCGGTCACGCCGCCGACGGTGAACAGGAAGATGAAGCCGATCGCCCACAGCATGGGCGTCTTGAAGCTGATGGAGCCGCCCCACATGGTGGCGATCCAGCTGAAGATCTTCACGCCCGTGGGCACGGCGATGATCATCGTCGCCGCGACGAAATAGGCGCGCAGGTTCACCGACATCCCGACCGTGTACATGTGGTGCGCCCACACGATGAAGCCGATGAAGCCGATGGCGACCATGGCATAGGCCATCGCCAGATAGCCGAAGACCGGCTTGCGGCTGAAGGTGGAGACGATGTGCGAGATGATGCCGAAGCCGGGCAGGATCAGGATGTAGACTTCGGGGTGACCGAAGAACCAGAACAGGTGCTGGAACATCACCGGATCGCCGCCGCCGGCCGGGTCGAAGAAGCTGGTGCCGAAGTTACGGTCGGCCAGCAGCATGGTGATGGCGCCGGCCAGCACCGGCAGCGACAGCAGCAGCAAGAAGGCGGTGATCAGCACCGACCAGGCGAACAGCGGCATCCGGTGCAGGGTCATGCCCGGGGCCCGCATGTTGAAGATGGTCGTGATGAAGTTGATCGCGCCCAGGATCGAGCTGGCGCCCGCGACGTGCAGGGCGAAGATGGCCAGGTCGCCCGCCGGTCCGGGGGCGCCCTTGGTCGAGAGCGGCGGATAGATGGTCCAGCCGCCGGCGATGCCGTGGCCCGAACCGCCGTCCGCGAACATGGACAGGATCAGCAGCACCCAGGCCGCGACCAGCAGCCAGAACGACACGTTGTTCATGCGCGGGAAGGCCATGTCCGGCGCCCCGATCATGATCGGCACGAACCAGTTGCCGAAGCCGCCGATCATCGCCGGCATGACCATGAAGAAGATCATGATCAGGGCGTGGGCGGTGACGGTGGCGTTATAGCCGTGCTTGGAGGCGTCGACGATGCCCAGGTACTGAACCCAGGTGCCTTCCTTGAACAGCTGGATGCCCGGCTCGGCCAGTTCCCAGCGGATCAGGCCTGACAGGGCGCCGCCCACGATGCCCGCCATGATGGCGAACAGCAGGTACAGGGTGCCGATGTCCTTGTGGTTGGTGGACAGGAACCAGCGGGTGAAGAAGCCGGGCTTGTGGTCGTGCGCGTCGTGAGCGGCGTCGTGCCCGTGCGCGTGGTCGTCGGCGGTGATGTCGGTGGCCATGATCTCTTCCAGGCTCGCGATTACTGGGCGGCCGGCGCGGCGGGAGCCGCGGCAGGAGCGGTTGCGGGGGCGCCGGTCGTGGCGCCGACAGGGGCGGCGCCGGCGGCGGCCGCGGGAACGGCGGCGTCAGCGGCGGCGGCGGCGGTCGTCGCGATAGCGCCCGCGGCGGCGGCCGCCGCGTCATCCTTCTTCGTCATCGAGCCGCCCTTGGACACGACCCACTTCTCGAACTCGGCCTGGGAGACCACGCGGATCTCGATGGGCATGAAGGCATGGTCGTCGCCGCACAGTTCCGAGCACTGGCCGTAGAAGATGCCCTCGCGCTCGGCGCGGAACCAGGTCTCGTTGACCCGGCCCGGGACGGCGTCGGTCTTCAGACCAAAGGCCGGCAGGGCGAAGGCGTGGATCACGTCGGCGCCGGTCACCAGAACACGGACCACCTTGCCGACCGGCACCACCAGCGGCTCGTCGGCGGCCAGGCGGTAGAGGTCGTGCGGCATGCCGCGCTTGGCCAGTTCGGCCTCGGGCAGGACGTTGGAGACGTACTCCGCGATGCCCTGGTCCGGATATTCATAGGCCCAGTTCCACTGGTTGCCGGTCGCCTTGATGGTCAGATCGACCGGCGGGGTGTTGTGGTAGGCGAACAGAAGCTTGAACGAGAACATCGAGATGACCAGCAGGATGGCCACCGGGGCCAGGGTCCAGATGACCTCGATCAGGGTGTTGTGGCTCCAGCGCGCCGGGACCGGATTGGCCTTCTTGTTGTAGCGGACGGCGATCCAGATGATCAGCGCCAGAACGAAAAGGCTGATCACGGTGATGATCGGCAGCAGGATGACGTTGTGGAACCAGATGGCGTCATGCTTCAGGGCGGAGGCGGCCGGCTGCAGGTCGATCGCGCCCGGCGTCGGCTGACCCAGACGATCCTGCGCCCAGGCCGGCGCGGACATGAAGGCCAAGGTCGCCGAGGCCATCAGCCCGCCGACGGTCCTGCGCATGCGCACCATGTTCTGCCCCAGCCCCAATCCCATGCGGACCCCCATAAACCCATTTGCAACAGGCCTTTGCGAGCGACTCGCAACGCCCGCCGCGCTCTCTGAACACGGCGCTCTGCCGGTCCTTATCGGCTCGTTTCACGCTTGCCAAGCGGTCCGCGCCGCGAAGAAGCCACACAGTCATCAGGGTCGATCATTAAATCGCAGTCATGTTTAGACAGCTACCTTGCGACGCACGATACCTTGCCATAGTCTCCCTTCATCGAAGGAGGACACGCCGTGCCCGAAACCATAGAGATTCAGTTGAAGAAGGGAGTGCTGGGACTGTGCGTCCTGGCCCTCCTCAAGCGAGGCGACAGCTACGCCTATGAGATCGCCAGCCGCCTGTCGGACGCGATCGACATGGGCGAGGGGACCATCTACCCGCTGATGCGGCGGATGCAGTCCGACGGACTCGTCGAGACCTATCTGGTCGAATCCAGCGCCGGCCCCTCGCGCAAATACTATCGTCTGTCCGACGCCGGGCGCGAGGCGCTCGCCGTCCAGACCGCCGACTGGAAGACCTTCACCGACGCGGTCGACGCGGTCCTCAACGAGGCCCCGCTCAGCCCTGTCCCCGAAACAGCCACCACGACTGGAGACGTCCAATGACGCGCGCCGACTTTCTCGCCCGATTGAAGCGGGGCCTTGTCGGACTGCCGACCTCGACCGCCGCCGACATCCTCAATGACTATGAGGCTCATTTCGACGACGGCAAGGCCGCCGGGCGCTCCGAGGCCGAGGTGGCCTCCGCCCTGGGCGATCCCGACCGTCTGGCGCGCGAACTCAAGGCCGAGGCCGGGGTCAAGCGCTGGACCCAGGAACAAACCCCGTCGGCCGCGGCCGGCGCCGTCTTCGCGGTGCTGGGTCTGGGCGCGATCGACATCATCATCCTGCTGCCGATCCTGATGGGCGTCATCGGGACCCTGTTCGGCTGCTTCGTCGCGGTCGTGGCCCTGTTCGGCTCGGGCATCGCGGTCATGGTCGCCGGTCCCTTCGCGGGCTTCCCCGGCGGCGGCGTCGCGGCCTTCTTCATCGGCCTGGGCCTGATGGCCTGCGCCGTGACCGTCGGCGCCCTGCTGTCGGTCGCGACCGTCCTGCTGGTGAACGGCCTGATCTGGTTCGCCCGCCTGCACTACCGGCTGCTCAAGCCGGCCCTTGAACCCCACGCCGTCGCCAGCTCGGGAGACCCGGCATGATCCGCACCCTTCTCATCATCGCCGGGGCCGCCTTCGTGCTGGCCCTGGCCTCCATGGCCGGCGGCGTCGCCATCGGCGGTCGCGACATGGCCGCCCACGGCTGGAACTGGACCTTCCCCAATCACGGCGACGGCGGCGACCTGACCATCACCCGTCAGGACGGGACCCAGGCGGCGGAAGTCACCCGCACCCTGGCCTGGGCAGGCGGCGACAAGCTGGTGGTCGATCTCTCGGCCGACGTCGAATACGTCCAGGGCGACACTCCCGGCATCACCGTCCGGGGGCCGGCCGACCGGGTCGACAAGGTCCGCATCGAGGGCGACCGTCTGGTCTGGACCGGCGAAGACAGCCACCACGGCGAGACGATCGTCTTCGGGCGCCGCGCCAACGGCAAGGGCATCTGGGTCGACAGCGGCGAGGTCCACATCGTGGTCACCGCCCCGGCCGTGCACATCTTCGACCTGCGCGGCTCCTCGGACCTGACCGTCAAGGCCTATGACCAGCCAAGCCTGACCATCGACTCTTCGGGCAGCGGCGACTTCAGCGTCTCGGGCGTGACCAAGGCCCTGGACCTGACCATGACCGGCTCGGGCGACGGCGATTTGGAGAATCTGCTGACCACCGACGCCAATGTCGACATCTCCGGCAGCGGCGACGCCCGGGTCGCCCCGACCGGGGCCGTGGTGGCGGACCTCTCCGGCTCCGGCGACCTGGAGCTCCTCACCCCGCCGGCGACCCTGCGCCAGTCCATCACCGGTTCGGGCGACGTCCGCCAGGAATAGGCCGCACCGAAACTGACCTGCTGATCCCCCTTCCGCCCTGCGGGAGGGGGATTTTCTTTTGCACGTCACCCCACTCCGCCGCCTCCCATTACGAACCGCCCGTGACGAACCGTCCTCCGCGTCCTATCTATCGCCCATGACTGTCCACACCTCCCCGCCCCCCATTCTCGAAACCGCCGGGGTCGACCCGTCCGAGGCCCTGTCGATCCTCGAAGGCGCCCTCGTCGGCGCCGACGATGGGGAGCTGTTCCTTGAGCGCTCGGAATCGGAATCCCTGGTGTTCGACGACGGCCGGCTGAAGTCCGCCGCCTATGACGCCTCCGAAGGCTTCGGCCTGCGCGTCGTCGCTGGAGAGACGGCCGGATACGCCCACGCCAACGAGATTTCCGCCGCCTCCCTGCGCCGCGCCGCCGACAGCGCCGCCCTGGCCAAGGCCGGCCATGCCGGCGTGAGCGCCGAGGGACCGCGCGCCACCAACCAGAAGCTCTATGACGAGGTCGATCCCCTCGCTTCGCCGGCCTTCTCCGACAAGATCGCCCTGCTGGCCGAGATCGACGCCTGGGCCCGGGCCCGCGATCCGCGCGTGGTCCAGGTCTCGGCCTCCCTGATCGGCGAGCGCCGCGCCATCGAGATCCTGCGTGCGGACGCCATGACGGTGCGCGATATCCGCCCCCTGGTCCGGCTGAACGTCTCGGTCACGGTCGAGCGCGACGGCCGCCGCGAGAGCGCCTCCGCCGGCGCCGGCGGCCGCGCCGGCTTCGAGGCCTGGATCGCGCCCGAGCGCTGGCAGGCCCAGGTCGACGAGGCCCTGCGCCAGGCCCTTGTCAACCTGGACGCCGTCGACTGCCCGGCGGGCGAGATGGACGTCGTTCTCGGCGCCGGCTGGCCCGGCGTCCTGCTGCACGAGGCCATCGGCCACGGCTTCGAGGGCGACTTCCACCGCAAGGGCTCCTCGGTCTTCACCGGGATGATGGGCAAGCGGGTCGCCGCGCCCGGCGTGACCGTGGTCGACGACGGCTCCATCGCCGGCCGCCGGGGCTCGCTCAGCGTCGACGACGAAGGCACCCCGACCTCACGCACCGTCCTGATCGAGGACGGCATCATGGTCGGGCTGATGAACGACCGCCTCTCGGCCCGCCAGCTGGGCCAGCGCGCCACCGGCAACGGCCGCCGCCAGTCCTTCGCCCACATGCCCATGCCGCGCATGACCAACACCTTCATGGAAGGGGGCAAGGACAAACAGGCCGACATGATCGCCTCGACGAAGCGCGGCCTCTACGCGGCCAATTTCGGCGGCGGCCAGGTGGACATCACCAACGGCAAGTTCGTCTTCCAGTGCACCGAGGCCTATCTGATCGAGGACGGCAGGATCACCGCCCCGGTGCGTGGCGCGACCCTGATCGGCGACGGCGCCACGGCCCTGCAGAACGTCACCATGATCGGCGACGACTTCGCCTTCGATCCGGGCGTGGGCGTCTGTGGCAAGGCCGGACAGGGCGTCCCCGTCGGCATCGGCCAGCCCTCGCTCAAGATCGGCGGCCTGACCGTCGGCGGGACCGCGGTCTAGGGGCGGTCTGAAGGGACGCCGGCCAGGCCCGGTTACGCTCCGGAGTCCGACAGAGCCGCGGGGGCTTAAGACCACGGCGCCGGGAAACGCGCCTTGAGCCGCAGCCAGGCGGCTTCAAGCTTCTTGAGGGGCTCACGCAACCCGGCGGCCGGCTTTTCGACCAGATGCCAGGACACGACGCCGCACAGCAGGCTCAAGGGAACGGCGAACAGCAGATTCAGATACCAGACGCGGGTGAAAGGCAGGGCGTAGGCGACGAACTGCTGAACCACGAAGCCGTACAGATAGACGCCGTAGGAATAGTCCGCGACCCCCGCGAACCGGTGCCGCTTGGGATTGCAGAGCCCAAGGAACACCGTCGCATAGCCGATCGGCAGGATGGACAGATATTGGCCGGCCGGCGCGAACTGCAGCAGCAAGACCGACAGCGCCAGCGCCGCGAGGCCCCACCACCGGTTCCAGGGCAGGACGTCACGGTAAAGATAGATGGTGACGCCGCACAGGAAGTTGAGCACCAGCTCCGGCCCCCAGACGTGACCGGTCAACGGCACGAAGGTGTCGGCGCCCTTCAGGGCCGGAAGCACGACCCGCACCACGATCCCGGCCACGAAGGCGAAAGCGAGGCCGGCCAGTACGATATGCCGCGACCGCTTTCCTCCGACCAGGATCAGGGCGGTCAGCGACAGGTAGCAGATCAGCTCCCACGGCACGGTCCAGAGCTGCAGATTGACGATGTCCGGCTTGGGATTGGTCGTGAAAACGCCGGGCAAATAGTAGGTGATGTGTCCGGTGACGTTGACCAGATAGTGGAAGAATTTCGGGTCGGTGAAGTAGTCGCCGAGCGGCAGCGTCGTGACGAAGGGGCCGATCAACAGGGCCGACAGGATCACCTCGACCATGAGGGCGGGATAGATGCGGATGACACGCAGACCCAGGAAGGTCACCAGCGTCTTGCTGCGCTCCATACTGCCCGCGACCAGGAAGCCGCTCAGTGCGAAGAAGGCGGGGAGGATAAGCTTGAAATAGGGTGCGCCCGCCGCAAAGAACCAGACCCCGTAGGCCTCGCCCTGGGCCACCAGCGCGGAATGGGGAATGAGAACCGACAGCGCCAGGATCAGGCGCATATAGTCGAAACCGGACGGTCGGAATCTATCGATCTCGAGCTTCCTGCCCAGCGAAATCTGGCCCACGGATTCGTTCACTGGATGCCCATCCTCAGCTCAAGGCCGGACACGGGAAGTGGCCGGACGCCGGACCCCAAACCGATCCAGTCCAAATCCGAAAAGCCCCGAAGCCGCCAACCTTCCCCCGGGGATCATTCGATTTTTCAATGCTTAGCAAACGCCATTTTTTGGGAATAGTGCGGCGCACCCAAAAATGCTGCACTGCGGTTGAACAGCCACAGTCAGGAGTTGCGACAGGGTCGAAGGACCCCTCCTCCTCGCATTGCCGTTCCGCTCTGATCTCTGCGGCGCTGGAACCCCGCTGGCGAGCCCGGGGTTTGAGCGTTAGAAACGACCGCCTGGACCGAAAGGAACACGCCGATGACCGGCAAGGACGTGCTCGACTATCTCAGCCAGCCGAGGGCCCGGTGGATCATCGCCGGGGTCGTCGTCGTCGCCGCCCTCGGTCTCGGCGGCTTGATGCTGGCCGGCGGCGATGACGAAGCCAGAGCCGGAAGCGGCGCGGACCTCAGCGTCGCCGTGGTGGCCCCGGTCGAGCCCGACGTGGCGCCCGGCGGCGTCATGGAGGTGGGTCAGCTGAACAACGGCTTCGACGGCAAGCTGCCGGAGGCGCAACCGGCCTCGACCGACGGCGCTCCCATCGACGACTACCACGCCGAACAGCCCGCCTACACCGAGACCGGCCCGGCCCCGATGCCGCCGCCCCGACCTGGTGAGGAGGTCCATCCTTATCTGGACCGTAACGCCGTCCCGCCGCCGGTGAAGACGCCCGCGCCGTCCAATTCGAACACCGGCCTGTTCTACTGAAGCCTCAGCGTTGATCGGGGCGCCAGATCGGGCCCTCGACGTCCAGCCCCTGGGCTTCCAGCTGGTCCAGCACCCCGCCGGGCTCGGCAAGGACGCGCAAGGGGGCCACCCCCATGGTCACGCCGGGCCGGGTCAGGGCCAGCTTGGCCGCATCGGCCCACTGGCCGCGCAGCACGGGCGCGATCTCGGGGTCGCCCCAGGGCCAGCACAGGCTGACCGCCTGATCCAACGGCGTCGCCAGCACCTCGGGGACCTTCAGCGAACGCCAGGCGTCCAGCCGCGCCGCGGCGCCCGCCGGCCCCGCCTCGGCCGCCCGGATCGAGGCCTGGAGACAGGGCAGATAGGTCTGGGGCGGCTGGGTGATCAGATTGTCGATCATCTCGTCGCCGCGCACGATCCCGACCGGCTCGCCGCCGATCCGGCCCTGCCGCGCGGCGCCCCGGACCGCGTCGACGGCGCCCCGGTTGCGGCCCCGCGCATAGCCGGCCTGTTCCATCAGGTCGAAGCTCAGGCCGACGAAGCTCTGGGTGCGCCATTTCTGATCGCGCTCACCGGCCTTGAGCGCCTCCAGCCGGGCCTGCCACTCCGGCGACAGATAGTCGGCCGTGGTCTTGCCCTCGGGCAGGCGGGCGATGGTGCGGATGCGCCAGATCAGCCGGAAGACGTCGCTGAGCGAGGCCCGGCCCTCCTGCGGATAGAGGATGCGCTGCGACCGCGCCGTCGCCGCCTCCAGCGCCTCGGGCCGCCATTCGAAATCGCGCGGCACCCCGCTGAGGGCGCCGATCAGAATGACCGTGCTCGCCCCGTCGGAAATCTCCCACATCGGCGCCCCGGCCCGGCGGGCGGTGACGACCACGTCCTCGACGCGATCCGCAGACTCGTCCTGAGACGGGGTCTGGGCCACGGCCATGGGCGCAACGGCAAGGCCGGCGCAGAGCGCGAACACTGAAATCAGGCGGCGGAATGTCATCATGTTCGAATAATGGCCTGACGATTACAGAACATCCACATGACTTTCCTGTAATGATGGAGGCGATTTAATCCACCTTTCAGCCTTGTAACTGGAGACAGACCGCCTGTCCCTCCAAAACCCTCATCACGAAAGAGGGGAACCCCAAGGCGATGACCAAGACAATCCTGCTGGCCTCCACGGCCCTGATCCTGAGCGCCGCCGGCGCTCCGACTCTGGTGTTCGCCGGAACCGATCCCCAGGTCGCCCAGGCTCCGGTTCCGACCGGCCCGACCCAGGCGGGTCCCGGCGTCGCCCCCCTGGCCGACGCGACCCAGCGCGGCGTTCTGGTCTTCACCCCCGACTTCTTCGCCGAACAGCGGCCCAATACGGCGCTGGACATGGTCAACCGCGTTCCAGGTTTCTCGGTCGAGGACGGCTCCGGCAGCCGGGGCTTCGAGGGCTCGGTCGGCAACGTCCTGATCAACAACGCCCGCCCGGCGTCCAAGAACGACACCGGCTCCAACGTCCTGTCGCGCACCCCGGCCAACCGGGTCGAGCGCATCGAACTGGTCCGCGGCGGCGCCGCCGGCATCGACATGCAGGGCTATTCAGTCGTCGTGAACGTGATCCTGAAGAGCGGGACCAGCCACCAGTCGATCCTGACCTGGAACTCGACCCTGTTCGAGGGCGGCCATGACATCTACGGCGGCAGCTACCAGTTCACCGCCACCAACGGCGACCGCAGCTGGGGCGTGACCCTCAGCGACGGCATGGGGATGAGCGATTCCAACGGCGTCGGCCGCGTGATCCGCCGCGACGCCAATGGCAACCTCACCCGCGACGAGCACGTCTTCACCGACGGCTACGGCGGCGGCAACGGCATTCGCGGCAACTATTCGGGGCCCTTCGCCGGCGGCAAGATCGATCTGACCGCCCGGGTCGGGATCAACGACTGGCACGGTGTCCAGACCCAGACCTCCGCCACCGCCCTGCGCGACAGCCGCGACGATCAGGACAGCACCTCCGGCGAACTGGGCCTGGTCTACACCCGCCCGCTGAACGCCCGCTGGACGGCCGAGGCCCGACTGATCCATCAGTACGAGGACTTCGACAACACCTCGACCAGCAACGCCCGATTCAATGGCGTCGCCGACCCGGAACAGGCCTTCAACGCCAGCGGCAACTCGTCCGAGAGCATCCTGCGCGGCCTGGTCCGCAACGAGCGCTCGCCTGCCCTGACCTTCGAGGCCGGGGCCGAGATCGCCTACAATATGCTGGAGGTCGAACAGGCCTTCACCATCGGCGGGACCAACATCCCCCTGCCCTCGGCCTCGGTGAAGGTCGAGGAGACGCGCGGCGAGGCCTTCGGCAAGGCGACCTGGCGCATCCACCCCGACCTGACCCTGGAGGGCGGCCTGCGCATGGAGGCCTCGACCATCAGCCAGTCGGGCGACGCCAATCAGGAGAAGAGCTTCTTCTTCGCCAAGCCGCGCTTCCTGGCGACCTGGACGCCCCGGCCCAACAACCAGTTGCGCTTCCGCTTCGAGCGCGAGCTGGGTCAGCTGGACTTCGGCGACTTCGCCGCCTCGGCCGACCTGAACGACGGCAATGTCTATGGCGGCAACGTCGATCTGGAGCCGGAACAGCGCTGGATCTCGGAACTGACCTATGAGCGCCGCTTCTGGGGCGAGGGCATCGTCTCCATCGGCTATCGCCACGACAAGATCATCGATGTGATCGACAGCCTGCCCCTGCCCGGCGGCCTGTCGGCGACCGGCAACATCGGCGACGGCACGCTCGATCAGCTGTCGCTGAACGTGGTGGTCCCGACCGACAAGCTGCACATTCCCGGCGGCCGCTTCACCTTCCGCAACGACTGGAACAAGACCGAGGTCACCGACCCGACCACCCACGAGACCCGTCCCATCTCGGGCGTGCGTCCGACCCAGGTCAATGTCGGCTTCTCCCAGGACATCCATTCGTGGAAGACCCAGTGGGGCATCAACATCCTGCCGCTGCTGGGCCAGAAGCAGTTTTACCCGGACCAGGTCTCGGGCTGGCGTGGTGCGGAGTATTACGAAGCCTTCGTCGAGTACAAACCGACCACGACCCTGTCGATCCGCGGCCAGCTGAACATCTGGAACGACTTCCAGATCCGCCGCACCGTCTATTCCGACCGCGCGGCCGGGGCGGTGTCCTTCACCGAGGACCGCCAGATCGACCCGCGCACCTTCTGGTCGTTCCGCGTAAGAAAAACCTTCTGATCAGCCTTCGTTCGAGGCCGCTCACACGGTCGATAACGAAAAAGGGCGGCGCCGACGGCGCCGCCCTTTCTTTTTGAGCCGGGGATCAGACGCTACTTCACGCCCTTCATCATCCACTTGAGCACCGGCGAACCGAGCAGCAGCAGAACGCCGAAGCCGACGCCCCAGATGCCGATCTCCTGGAACACCTTGGCATAGGTCGCCAGGGCCAATTCCGGGTTGGTGACCACGCCGCCGACCGTCTCGGTCGAGGTCGACTTGGCGACCAGGCCCGCGATGATGTGGGCCAGGGCCGAGGCCATGAACCAGGCGCCCATCATCATCCCGACCATCCGCGGCACGGACAGTTTGGTGATCATGGACAGGCCGACCGGCGACAGCATCAGCTCGGCGATCGAGTGGAGGAAATAGGCCAGGAACAGCCAGATCAACGGCACCTTGAAGGCGCTGTCGGCCTGGGTGTGGGCGGCCCACACCAGCAGCAGGAAGCCGGCGCCGACGCCGACCAGGGCCATGCCGAACTTGACCGGCACATTGGGCTCCAGGCCCTTCTTGCCCAGCCACACCCACAGACCGGCCATGATCGGGCCGAAGATGATGATGGTGCCGGGGTTGAAGGTCTGGGTCATGGCCGCGTTGAACCAGCCGGGGATCTCGGTGGACTGGTCGGCGAACAGGGTCAGGCTGGAGCCCGCCTGTTCGAACAGGGCCCAGAAGACCACCGAGAACATGGTCAGCAGCAGGGCCGCCAGCATCTTCCAGCGGCCGTCGCCCTTGATGAAGATCACCGAATAGCCCAGCAGGCCGATGAAGACGGCCGGCACGAGGTAAAGCAGCGAAGCCTCGACCGCATCGTGCTGCTGCACGATCAGCCACATCGGCACGACGAACAGGATGCCCAGGATATAGATCCAGGCCTCGCGCGGGATGCCGAAGGTCTTTTTGTCCAGCTTGGCCGAGGCCGGCGGATCGGCGCGGTTGCCGAGCCATTTCTGGCCCACCCAGAAGGTGATCAGACCGGCCAGCATGCCGATGCCGGCCAGGCCGAAGCCGTACTTCCAGCCGTATTTGATGCCCAGCCAGGCGCAGACCGCCGAGGCCAGGACCGAGCCCAGGTTGATGCCGACGTAGAAGATGGTGAAGCCGGCGTCGCGACGCGGATCGCCCTGTTCGTAGAGCGAGCCCACAACGGTCGAGATGTTCGGCTTCAGGAAGCCGACGCCGACGATGATCAGGGCCAGGGCGAAGAACAGGGTCGCCTGACCGGTCAGGTCCACCTGGGTCTTCTTCTCATAGGCGCCGTTGGCGATCTCATTGGGGAAGCCCGCAGCGGCGTTGTCGGCCTGGGCCCGGGCCACGGCCGCCTCGGGCGAGGTGGCGGCGGCGGCGGCCGGACCGTCGGCCGGAACCGCGGCCGCGGCCGGATCGGTCACGGTGGCGGTCGCCGGAACGGCTTCGGGCGAAGGCGAGGCGGCGACGGCCTGGGCGCTCTCGACCGCCGTCGGCAGGTTGAGAACCCGGATGCCTTCCGGCCCGATCTTGATCGGAACCCGCTTCTCGCCGTCCATGATGAACAGCTGGCGGTTGGTGTCGCGACCCTCGACCACGATCGGATATTCACGACCCTGGTACTGGATGAACTCCTTGCCGCCCGAGCCCTCGAACGCCATCAGGAAATGACCGGCGACCAGCAGCAGCGCGCCGATGGTCACGGCCTTGCGCGAGCCCAGGAAGCGGTCGGCGATGGCCCCGCCGATGACCGGCATCAGATACACCAGGGCGGCGTAGGCCGCGTAGATGCCCTGGGCGTTGTTCGCGTCGAACAGGAAATGCTGGGTCAGATACAGGACCAGCAAGGCCCGCATGCCGTAGAAGGAGAACCGTTCCCACATCTCGGTGAAGAACAGGATCACCAACCCCCGTGGGTGTCCCAGAAACTGTTTCTGAGGCGCTTCAACAGCCCCTCCCCCATCCGTCATACTCAAGCGACTGCTCCTTCAGGTGCGCCCATCCGGCGCGATTGGGCGCATAAGCAGCACGCCGGGAAAGACCGGACAAGTCTTAAGGATGAATCCGGACCGTCGCCGCAGTGTCGCATGCGGCCTGTCGGAGCCCTTCGCCTCAGTGGAAATCCCGCGATCCGGGCAGGATGCGCACGTCGCGCGGATGGCGGCGACGGTTGGGGTTGCTGGGCGAATGGCCCGATCCCGGGGCCGGATCGGGCGTGATCCGGTCGTCCTCGCTGATGTGGCCCAGCATCGGGGTCCAGTCGATCAGGTCCTCGACCACCAGATGGCTGACGCCCTCGGCGCACTGGATGCGGCCCTTCGCCAGGATCATGCGCGCGCCCATGGCGACGGGACGCAAGCGTTCGAAGATGTCCGGCCAGACGACCAGATTGGCGACCCCGGTCTCGTCTTCCAGCGTCAGGAAGACCACCCCCTTGGCCGAGCCCGGCCTCTGGCGCACCAGAACCACGCCACCGACCGCGACCCGCCGCCCCGCCCGGGCCGACTGATAGTCCAGCGCCGTCAGGGCGCCCGCCTGCGTCAGCCGATCGCGCAGGAAGGACACCGGATGGCCCTTCAGCGACAGGCGGATGGTCTGATAGTCGCCGACCACCTCCTCGCCAGGGCTGAGTTCCGGCAAGGCCTCGGGCGGGCGGCCGTCGGCCTCGTCCAGCCCCATGGCTTCGAACAGGGGCGCGCTCGCGGCCGGGGGCGCGCCCTTCGCCGCCCACAGCCCCTGGCGCCGCGACAGTTTCAGCGACCCGAAGGCGTCGGCCTCCGCCAGTCGGTCGAGCGCCGCGGGCGGCAGCTTCGCCCTGAGCCGCAGGTCCTCCAGATCGACGAAGGGGGCCAGCGCCCGCTCATCCGCGATCCGCTCCGCCCAGGCCTCACGGAAGCCGTCGATGGCGCGAAGGCCGAGACGCAGAGCGCGGCGCGTCTGGTCGTCTCGCGTCTCAAGGGTCGCATCCCAGTCGCTGGCGTTCACATCCGGATGTCGTACCTCGACCCCATGCTCCCGGGCGTCCCGCACGATCTGGGCGGGCGCATAGAACCCCATCGGCTGGCTGTTCAGCAGACAGGCCGCGAACACCTCGGGATAGACGCATTTCACCCAGGCCGAGACATAGACGATGTGGGCGAAGGAACAGGCGTGGCTCTCCGGGAATCCGTACTCCCCGAACCCCTTGATCTGATCGAAGCACCGCTGGGCGAAATCGGGCTCATAGCCCCGCGCGATCATCCGCTCGACCATCATCTTCTCGTATTCACCGATCGTGCCCATGTGCCGGAAGGTCGCCATGGCCCGGCGCAGGCCGTTGGCCTCCCCGCCGGTGAACTCGGCCGCGACCATGGCGATCCGCATCGCCTGCTCCTGGAACAGGGGCACGCCCAGGGTCTTGCGCAGCACATTGGCCAGTTCCTGCGGGTCTTCCCGGGAGCCAGGCATTTCGAACCGGTAGCTGCCCTTGCCATGTTCCGCCTCGTGGAGCCGACGCTCCAGCCGGCGTTTCAGATAGGGATGGACCATCCCGCCCTGGATCGGTCCCGGCCGGACGATCGCCACCTGCACGACCAGATCGTAGAAGACGCGGGGCTGGAGGCGCGGCAGCATGGCCATCTGCGCCCGGCTCTCGACCTGAAAGACGCCGAGGGAATCCGCCTTGCACAGCATCTCATAGACCTCGGGCGCCTCCCTGGGGATCGTGTCCAGCGCCCACGCCTCGCCATAGCTGCCCTCGATCAAGGCGAAGGCGCGCTTCATGGCTGTCAGCATACCCAGCGCGAGGACATCGACCTTCATCAGCTTCAGATGATCGATGTCGTCCTTATCCCATTCAATGAAGGTGCGTTTTTCCATCGCCGCATTGCCGATGGGAACGATCTCGACCAGCGGACCCTGACTGAGAACGAAGCCGCCGACGTGCTGTGACAGATGACGGGGGAATTTGATCAGTTCCGCCGTCAGCTGGAGCGCCAGCGCCATACGGGCGTCGTCGCGATTGAGACCCGTCTGATCGACATGGTCGTCCTTCACCGCGTCGCCCCATGAGCCCCAGACGGTGTCGGCCATCCGGGCGGTCACGTCCTCGGTCAGGCCCAGCGCCTTGCCGACGTCACGGATCGCCGAGCGGGGCCGATAGTGGATAATGGTCGCCACGATGCCGGCCCGGTCGCGACCGTAGCGGTCATAGACATACTGCATGACCAGCTCGCGCCGCTCATGCTCGAAATCGACGTCGATATCGGGCGGCTCCGATCGCTCCGAAGAGATGAAGCGCTCGATCAGCATGTCCTGACGGGTCGGATCGACATTGGTGATCCCCAGACAGAAGCAGATGACGGAATTGGCCGCCGATCCTCGGCCCTGGCACAAGATGTTCCGTTCCGGATCGCGCGCCCAGGCGACGACGTCATGGACCGTCAGGAAATAGGGGGCGTAGTCACGCTCGCGGACCAACCTGAGTTCCTTGCGGATGGTCTCCACTACCTTTGTCGGGACCGGCCCGTTCTCCCGGGGCCATTTCGCTCTTGCGCCCTTGCAGGTCAGGCGGATCAACCAGCCCTGCGGCGACCACCCCGGCGGCACCGGCTCGTCCGGATATTGATAGCTGAGCTCGCGCAGGGAGAATTTGCACGCGGCGACCACCTCCATCGTCCGTTCCAGCGCCGCCTCATGGCCCCGGAACAGGCGGGCGATGGCGGCGGGGCTGCGCAGGTGGCGCTCGGCGTTGGACTGGAGTCGAACCCCGGCGACGTCGATGGTGGTCCCCTCACGGATGCAGGTCAGGACGTCCTGCAGAGGGCGACGGTCAGGCTTGTGATAGAGGACGGCGTTGGTGGCGATCAGGGGTGCGCCGGTGCGCTCGGCCATGGCCGCCAGCCGGTTCAGCCGCGCCCGGTCGCCGCCGCGCCACAGGGGCTGGGCCGCCAGATAGAGGGTATCCGGCCAGCGCGTGCGCCAGTCCGTCAGCCGCGCCTCGAAGGCGGCGTCGGGGACGATGGGCGCGACGGCCAGGGCGATCATTCCCTCCCCGAAGACGACCGCCTGATCGAAGGTCAGCCGGGTCTCGCCCTTGGTGGTTCGGTCGACGGGATCAGGATCCGGCGCGGGATCAGCGGCTTCCGGGCGGGCCTCGCCGCCGGGGAAGTCGACCACGTTCGAGGCCGGCGCTCCGCATTCCGCCACGGCCGGACCATCGAGGATCTCGCTCTTGCCGAGGGTCAGCAGGCGGCACAGCCGGCCATAGGCGGCGCGGTCGCGCGGGAAGACGATCAGCTCGGTCCCATCGAGGAAGCCCAGCCGGCAACCGACCACCAGAGGGATATCCTGATCCTCGGCGCCCATCAGGGCGCGCACCATTCCCGCCAGCGTATTGCGATCGGCGACGCCGACGGCGGCTAGGCCCAGGGCCTTGGCCTGCATCATCTGCTCGCCCGGATGCGACGCCCCCTCCAGAAAGCTGAAGTTGGTCATGACGCCTAGCTCGGCGTATTCGCCCGACCATTGGGAAGACCGGCTCACGGAAACATCCCGTGCATCCACCAGGACGGCGCGCGCTCATTGTCCGCGCCGGTGTATTCGCGGCCGTAGAGCCCCTCGCGGAACAGCCAGTAGCGCAGGCCCTGATCGTCTTCGACGCGGTAATAGTCGCGGGTGCGGGCCTCGCGGTCCGGGGCCGGCGGCCGCCACCATTCGGGCGAAAGACGCTCGGGCCCGTCGGCGCGGGCGACGCGGCGCGCCAGCCTGCGCCAGGTGAACAGGGCCGGCGCCCCGTCGGGCAGTTCGGCGATGGCCTCGACCGGCTCGGGCGGATCCAGAAGCAGGATGGGGCGATGACGCGGATCGGCCTCGGCGACATCAGCATCCGGCCGCACCGTCTTCTTCATACCGAGGGCGGGCCGCCAGCGTTCGGCGCGTTCGGGCAGCCAGGATCCTTGCGGCTCCGCGACCCGCACCGCCCCCTCGCCCAGACGCGCCGAGAGCCGGTCGATCAGGGCGGTCAGACTTTCGGCATGACGGGCCGCCGCCTCATCCTCCAGCGAGACCTGATGCGCCTTCACCGGCTCGGTCAGGTCGGCGGAGAGCATCAGGGCGTCGACGCCGAAGCCGAGATCCAGCCGCTCCACCCCCCGCTCGCGGAACAGCCGCAGCCAGACGGAGACCTCACGGCCCGGCAGGCCCGACTTGATGGTCAGTGACGTGGTCCGGCCATCGGTGCGGAAGCCGGTCAGGGTCAGGACGCGCGCACCCTGCCCGTCCTTTTCCAGCGCCGCGGCGAGGACGGCGGCCAGTTCCGGCAACCGCCCCTCGACCCCGGCGATGTCGCACAGGGGTTCGGCATGGGCCTCCCACGCGCGATATTTCGGCGGCGGGCGCGTCAGGATCAGGGCCTCGGCGGCCAGACCCAGGGCCTGATCCAGCCGCTGGACCAGACCGACCCCCGCCCCGTCGCGAAAGCGGCGGGCGAGGCCGGCGCGCGGCATGTCATAGAGGTCGCCGATCCGCTTCAGCCCGAACCGCCGCGCCTGCCTGAGGGCCGCCGCCTCGATGCGCAGGGCCTCGACCGGCAGGTGCGCGAGGGCCGGCTTCGTCCCGTCTTCAAGGACCACCGCCTGCTCGCGACCCCAGCGCGCAAGAGCCCAACCGGCGCCGGGCGTAGGGGCCAGAGCCAGGCGGGCGCGGGCCCCGGCCTCGGCCAGCCGCGCCTCCATCCCGGCCAGAAGCGCCGCCTCCCCGCCGAACAGATGGCCGGCCCCGGTGACGTCGAGGAACAGCCCCTCCATCCCCTCCTGTTCCACATCGACCGAAACGGAAGGGGACCAGCGCTCGGCCCAGACGGCCAGCCGCTCCAGAGCCGCACGGTCTGCGTCGAGATCGGCGGGGCGGCAGATCAGGGAGGGCAGGATCGCCCGGGCGTCGGCCTGGGTCTGGCCTGCAGACAGGCCCGCGGCCCGCGCCGCCGCGTTCAGGGCGTGCAGAACCGCGCCCCGCGCCGTGCGGGCGATCAGGGCGAAGGGCGGCCCGTCGTGGGTTCCGACAGGGACCTCAGGCGGCGAGACCCGCCCGGCCCCGTTCGCCCAGACCGTCACCGGCCAGTCGATCAGCCAGACGGAGACGATACGTCTCATCATCCTGCTCCAGTCTCCAGGAACCGGGGCGCTCCGAACGGCTCCGGGTCAGTTCGGCGGCGAGGGCGAAGCCCCCCGGCGCCCGCGGGTCATCGCGGTTGATTGCACCCTTCAGGGTTGTGATACTCCAACGGCGGCGTGCGGCGCTGAGCCCGCCCTCGGTGTTGCGCAGAACAACCCCGACGGCGGCCCCGTCGCGGGCCGCGAACTCCAGCCGCCGGGTCTGGGCCAGAGACGCCGCCTCGACCGTGGCCAGGGCCGCCGACACCGCCCCCGACCTGAGGGCCTGCTCCATGATCCACAGCAACTCCCCCTCAGTCCGGCCCTCCGTCAGGATCAGGCCGGTCCCCCGCCCATCCACCCCGGCGCCCCGGAAACCGGGGCCGTAGGGCCGTCCATGCTCCCCCGCCCACCGACGTCCCGCCGCCAGCAGCACCGGCCGCGCGTCGACCTGCGGCAGGCGGGACAGGGCGAAAACCAGGGCCCCGGCCATATCGCGGGTCCCGACCGCGCGCACCTCTTCCAGCCCCTCGGCGAGGGCGGGCCAGGCGGTGGAGCCCGGAAGGGTCTGCAGGGGCGGGGCAATGGACATCGGCTGGGCTGAACCTCGATGTTCATTATTTGTTCCACAGACCCTGAGAGTCAAATCCTGAATCGTTTCGCGTGAAGACGGAAACCCTTGTGCAATCTATAGTTGTTATAAGGCAGGCCTTCCGCTGGCCCGGACCATGCACCGTCCGGATGCCGAGACCCCCGCCGTCCCGCATCGGGAAGGACCTGTTCGATGAGTTTGCGCCCGTTCCGGACCGAAGACCACGACGCCGTCAATGCCCTGCACCGCGGCGTCTGGTGGCCCGAGCGGTCGGACGCGGGCTGGGCGTGGCTGGCGGCCAATCCGGCGCGGCTGGACATCGGGGCGCCGTCCGGCTGGGTCTTCCCGGGACGAGACGGTCAAGCTGCCGCCTTCATGGGCAATCTGATCCAGCGGGTGTGGAAGGACGACCGGCGGCATCATGTCGCCACCGGCTTTTCCGTCATCGTGCCTCCGGCGGCCCGCGGTCAGAGCCGCGCCCTGATCCGCGCGGTCCTGGACCAGCCGAACATCGCCGCCGGCTATACGCTGAACGCCAATCCCAGATCGGCGCCCCTCTACGGCCGTCACGGCATGAGCGCCTGGCCGCATCGGACCAGCGCCCTGAAACTGTCCTGGATCGTCGATCCCATCGACTGCCTGCGCGGCCGGCTGCTGCGCGAGGCGGTGCGCCGGGCGCCGCATCTGACCGATCCCTATCGCGAGCGGTTCCTGCGTTCGGAGCGGGGCCTGAGCCGGACGGTCGCCGGGCGTCGCCCCTCACCGGTCTCGGTCCTGAGCGACCTTTCCGACAGCTCGCCCTACGACGCCTTCTGGCGGGCGCTGAAGGCGGACGGCCGGGCCGTCGCCGACCGCAGTCCGGAGATCCTGCGCTGGCGCATCGCCGATCCGGATCAGACCGACCCTCCGCTGTTGCTGGCCTATATGCGCGACGGGGCGATCACCGGCTACGCCATGGCCATGCGCGCCAAGGCCACGCCGATCGATCCGGTGTTCCTCGAGATTCTCGACCTGGTGGCCCTGGACGACGAGCCCCACGCCATCCCGGCCCTGATGCGCGCCCTGATCGACCAGGCGCGGGCGCGCGGCGCGGCCAAGGTGCGTCTGCAGGTCGTCCATGAGGAGATGCAGCGCCGGTTGGGCGCCTGGGCCATCGGGGCGCGGCATGAGGGCGGCTGGGGCCACGGCCATATCCGCTTCCGCGAGGGGGCCGAAACCGGCGATCTGGCTACCTGGTCGCCAACGCCGTTCGACGGTGATCACGGCTTCTGCCAGCGTCCCGCGCCCCGCGCGCAGGCTCAGGCTCAGGCTCAGGCGGGCGTCGAGGCCAGGACGGGAGTCCGTCCGGGAAAAGCCGCCTGAAGGGCGGCCCCGGTCAGGGACGGGCCTTCAGTTCGTCGCGGATCTCGGTCAGCAGCAGCTCGGTCGGGGTCGGGGCGGCCGGAGCCTCCGGCGCCGGATCGGCCGCGTTCTGGCGGCGCAGCTGATTGATACCCTTGACCAGCATGAAGACCACGAAGGCCACGATGGCGAACTGGATCACCGTGTTCAGGAAGGCGCCGTACTGGATCGAGACCTTCTCCACCGCCTCCGTCGCCGGGTTCTCGGGCCGCAGCACCCACTCCAGCTTGGAGAAGTCGATGCCGCCGGTGATCAGGCCGATCGGCGGCATGACCACCTGATCGACCAGGCTCTTGACGATGGAGTTGAAGGCCGCGCCGATGATCACCCCGACCGCGAGGTCGACGACATTGCCCTTGATGGCGAACTCGCGAAACTCGGAAACCAGACTCATGGAATCATCCTCTCAGGCAGCAGCGATCAGCCGCAGACACGGTTGCTGAGGGAGAATGAAGACCGGTTCGCCCGTCTTTTCAACCCGGTAGGAAAATCAGGCGTCGCCCGAGGCGTTGAGCCGCTCACGCAGCTCCTTGCCGCTCTTGAAGAAGGGCACCGACTTGGCGGGCACATCGACGGTCTCGCCGGTGCGCGGATTGCGGCCGGCGCGGGCCGGACGCGAACGCACGGAAAAGGCGCCGAAGCCGCGCAATTCCACACGACCGCCTTCAGCCATGGCCTCGGTCATACGGCCCAGAACGACGTTGACCACCCGCTCGACCTCAGCGTGAGTGAGGTGGGTGTTCTCGGCCGCCAGCTTCTCGATCAACTCAGACTTGATCATTCATTCAAGGCCCCCGCCCTGTCTTGTTTTGCCCTTCCAGAGGCGTTTGAGCCGTCAGATACGCGACAGCGAGCGACACCCTAACTCTCGCGCGGCTGGTGAAAAAGCCCTCTTGAGCAAAAGGGGTCGGCAAAGATCATTAATTGTACGCAACCTGACAGAGGTCATTGATGCTTGATCGGCAAAGAAAAAGGCGGCCGGATCGCTCCGGCCGCCTCCATTCTTTCTACCAGAAGGACTGAGATCAGTCCTTGCCGGCCTTCTCGCGCAGGGCCGCGCCGAGGATGTCGCCCAGCGAGGCGCCCGAGTCCGAGGACCCGAACTGCTCGATGGCTTCCTTCTCGTCGGCCATTTCCAGCGCCTTGATCGAGACCGAGACGCGGCGCGAGGCCTTGTCCACGGCGGTGATCTGGGCGTCGACGCGATCACCGACGGCGAAGCGCTCGGTGCGTTGCTCGTTGCGGTCGCGGCTCAGGTCCGACTTGCGGATGAAGCTGGAGACCGGAGCGTCGTCTTCGCCGAACTTGACTTCGATGCCGCCCGTTTCGATCGAGGTGACGGTGACGGTGACGGTCTGACCCTTCTTGTAGGTGTCGCCGTCGCCGACGGGATCGCCGCCCAGCTGCTTGATGCCGAGCGAGACGCGTTCCTTCTCGACGTCGACGTCCAGGACCTTGGCCTTGACCATTTCGCCCTTGCGGTAACGCTGGATGGCTTCTTCACCCGAAACCGACCAGTCGAGGTCGGACAGGTGCACCATGCCGTCGATATCGTTGTCCAGACCAATGAACAGGCCGAACTCGGTGGCGTTCTTGACTTCGCCCTCGACGGTCGAGCCGATCGGGTGGGCGGCGACGAAGGCGTCCCACGGGTTGTCCTGGGCCTGCTTCAGGCCCAGCGAGATGCGGCGCTTGGAGGCGTCGACGTCCAGAACGACCACGTCGACTTCCTGCGAGGTCGAGACGATCTTGCCGGGGTGGACGTTCTTCTTGGTCCAGGACATTTCCGAGACGTGCACCAGGCCTTCAACGCCGGCTTCCAGCTCCACGAAGGCGCCGTAGTCAGTGATGTTGGTGATGCGGCCGGTGTACTTGGCGCCGACCGGGTACTTGGCTTCCACGCCGTCCCAGGGGTCCGACTGCAGTTGCTTCATGCCCAGCGAAATACGCTGGGTGTCCGGATTGATCTTGACGATCTGGACCTTGACGGTGTCGCCGACGGCGAGGACCTGCGAGGGGTGCGAGACGCGCTTCCACGACATGTCGGTGACGTGCAGCAGGCCGTCGATGCCGCCCAGGTCCACGAACGCGCCGTAGTCGGTGATGTTCTTGACGACGCCGTCGCGGACTTCACCCTCTTGCAGCTGGCCGACCAGCTCGGTGCGCTGTTCGGCGCGGGCTTCTTCCAGGATGGCGCGACGCGAGACGACGATGTTGCCGCGCGGACGGTCCATCTTCAGGATCTGGAACGGCTGTTCCTTGCCCATCAGCGGGCCGACGTCGCGGACCGGACGGATGTCGACCTGCGAGCCCGGCAGGAAGGCCGAGGCGCCGCCCAGGTCGACGGTGAAGCCGCCCTTGACGCGGCCGACGATGGCGCCGTTGACCGGCACGCCTTCGGCGAAGACGACTTCCAGACGGGTCCAGGCTTCTTCGCGGCGAGCCTTGTCGCGGCTGATGACGGCTTCACCCAGGGCGTTCTCGACGCGCTCGAGGTAGACTTCGACGTCGTCGCCGACCTTCGGGATCACGGCGCCTTCGCCGATGCCGAATTCACGGGCCGGGATACGACCTTCGGTCTTCAGACCGACGTCGATGATGATGATGTCCTTTTCGACGCCGACGACGCGGCCGTGAACGACCTGGCCTTCGCCGAGGTCGCGGCCCTGCAGTTGTTCGTCGAGCAGCGCGGCGAAATCGTCGCGCGTGGGGTTATGGGTGTCAGACATGTAGCTCTGGTGTTTCCGAATGGGCTGAGGCGCGTGACCGGACGGCCCCGCGCGAGGTGGAACAGAAGTTGGGAATTCAATCGCGACGAGGCGAGTCCCAGTTGAAGCAACTGAAGCAGGACGCCCGCGGAAGCCGAGGATGGGAGCGTTGGATTTGTCCGTCAGGGCCCATGGCCTAACGGGCGCGCGCCGCCTCGACGATACGGCGGGCCGCATCGAAGGCGGTCTCTATATCCATATCGGTCGTATCCAGCAAGACCGCGTCCTCGGCCTGGACCATGGGGGCGGCGCCGCGGCCGGCGTCGCGCTCGTCCCTGCGGACGATGTCGGCCAGCATCTCGTCGAAGCCGATCTGGTCGCCGCGCGCGGTCAGCTGCTTCCAGCGGCGCGTGGCGCGGGTGTGGGGCGTGGCGGTGACGAACAGCTTGGCCGGGGCGTCAGGCGCGATGACGGTGCCGATGTCGCGGCCGTCCAGCACCGCCCCGCCCGACTGGCGCGCGAAATCCTGTTGCAGCTCCAGCAGGGCGGCGCGCACGCCCGGATAGCCGGCGATGCGGCTGGCGGCCTCTCCGGCCTCGCCCGTGGTCAGGCGCGGATTGTCCGAAAGACCCGAGACCTCCAGTGACCGGGCGGCGACCTCGGCGGCGGCTCCGTCGTCCAGCGAGCCGCCGGCGTCGAGCACCTTCAACCCCACCGCGCGGTAGAGCAGGCCGGTATCGAGATGCGGCAGGCCGTATTCGGCGGCCAGACGCGCGGCGATGGTCCCCTTGCCCGAGGCGGCGGGTCCGTCGACGGCGATGATGAGCGAAGGCGTAGTCACCGTTAACCGATAGACCCGCCGAGGCCGTTCATCAAATCGACGAAGCCGGGGAAGCTGGTGGCGATCATGTCGGGCTCGTCCACGGTCACCGGGGCGGCGGCGGCGAGGCCGAGCACCAGATGGCTCATGGCGATGCGGTGGTCGTGGGCGGTGTGGACCGTGGCGTCGCCCGGAACCGGACCACCGGTCACGAGGAAGCCTTCGGCCTCCTCCTCGACCGCGACGCCACAGGCGCGCAGGCCGTCGACCATCAACTTGATGCGGTCGCTCTCCTTGACCCGCATCTCGCCGACGCCGCGCATGACCGTCACACCGTCCGCGAAGGCGGCGATGGCGGCCAGGATCGGATATTCGTCGATCATGGAGGCGGCGCGCTCTTCCGGCACGACCACGCCCTTGAGCGCCGAATGGCGGGCGGTGATGTCGCCGACCTCTTCGCCGCCGCTCTCGCGACGGTTGGCGATGGTCAGGTCCGCGCCCATCTCGATCCAGGTGTCGAACAGGCCGGTGCGCAGCGGGTTCAGCATGACGCCCTCGACCGTCACCGAGGACCCCGGGACGATCAGCCCCGCCGCCAGCGGGAAGGCCGCCGAGGACGGGTCACCCGGCACGGCGACGGCGGTCCCGGTCAGGGGCTGACCGCCCTTGAGACGGATGATCCAGCCCTCGCCAGCCTCTTCGACGTCAACGGTGGCCCCGAAGGCGCGCAGCATCCGTTCGGTGTGGTCGCGGCTCTTCTCCGGCTCGGTGACCGCGGTCACGCCCTCGGCGTTCAGACCGGCCAGAAGAATGGCCGACTTGACCTGGGCCGAGGCGACGGTCTGGACGTGATCGATGGCTGTCAACGTCCCGCCGGTCAGGGTGGCGGGCAGAAGCCCCGCCTTTCCGCTCCAGTCGAAGGTCGCACCCATGCGGCTCAGATGGTCGGTGACCCTGCCCATGGGGCGGCCGCGCAGGGAGGCGTCGCCATCGAAGGTCGCGGTGATCGGATAGCCGGCCGCCGCGCCCATCAGCAGGCGCACGCCCGTGCCGGCGTTGCCGCAGTCGATGACCGAGGCGGGACTTTCGAAGCCGCCCTTGCCCGTCACACGCCATTTCCCGTCCCCCAGACGCTCGACCGTCGCGCCGAAGGCCTCGGCGGCCCGGGCGGTGGCCAGGACGTCATCGCCCTCCAGCAGGCCCTCGACCTCGGTCACGCCGGTCGCCATGGCGCCCAGGATCATCGAGCGGTGGGACATGGACTTGTCGCCCGGTGCGCGGACCGTTCCGGTCAGGGCCGAGCCGGGCTTGGAGGTCAGATGAGAGACGGAAGACACCCGCGTGGGCTCCGGAAAGAGAAAAATGGAGGGGGTGCGCCCCGCGATCGCGGCCGCAGTGCAGCCGCCGGGACCAAAGACGGCTTTTGACAGCGAGCCCCCACAGTGGCAAGGGACGCGACCGAAATCCCCACACCCAATCAAAGGCTCCCCTCACGTGGCCGATCCCCAACTTGGCGCCAAGCAGGTCTGTCCGAACTGCCAGGCCAAATTCTACGACCTGAACCGTCGTCCCGCCCACTGCCCGAAATGCGACACCGAGTTCGATCCTGAAGAAGCGATCAAGCTGCGCAGCCGCCGCGGCCGTCCGGGCGGTTACGCCGCCGACGACGCCGACGATCAGGTCGACGAGAAGAAGGTCTCGGACGACGAGGACGAGGAAGAGGACGTCGCAACCCCGGAAATCGACGAGGAAGGCCATGAGCCGATCCTGACGCCGGACGACGAGGACGACAGCGTCACCGACCCGACCGACGAGCCCGGCATGGGGTCCACCGACGGCGACGACGACGACGTCCTGGCCGACGATGACGACGACTCCGTGCCCTTCATCGAGGACGAAGACGACGACGCCTTCGACGAGGACATCGCCAAGGGCGGCGCCGACGACGACGATCTCTGATCGAACAGCGACATGCCGGAAGCCGGGCCCAACCCGGTTTCCGGAGCTTGCGCGAGACCTTCAGAAGGCGGCGGAAAATAAAATCAGAATCGGGCTTGATCGAAAAATCGGCCTGACATACTAACGCCGCCTCGCCGGGGACCACAGGGAACCGGACGACACCCACCGGGGGATCAAACCTTCGGAACGGGGCTTTAGCTCAGCTGGTAGAGCGCTTGCATGGCATGCAAGAGGTCAGCGGTTCGACTCCGCTAAGCTCCACCAATTTCCTGGGGGCCGACAGCATCGCTGTCGGCCCCCTTTGCTTTTCGGCCCCCTCAAAAGTCCCACGCGCGCCGCGCCCTCGACTGTCAGTTGGGGTGGCGAGATCCGCCGAAAATCTGTTGGGCTCGGTAAGCGCCAGTCCGACACCTGGCCCCAAATTCGTAAAACACCGGTATCCCATGTTGATTTCCGGGTCTATCCATGGTCGGTTCACATCACAACCGAAACGAGCGCACGCCAGACCGCGCTATCAACCATCTCATCAAACACCGTGGGTTTCCGAGGTTGGGCCGCGCGCAGGCTTCAAAACAAACGTGACTGGAGACCCCGATGGCTGAAGGCTGGAAATCTCCTGCGACAATGATTGCCCTCGCGGGTCTGGTTCTATCTGTGGCCGCCTTTTCCACCGGCCGTTTTGATCAGGGCAGGCTGGCCAAATTGGAGGAAAACAAACTGCAGCTTGAACAGCTGCGGACCGATCTGGACACCGAGATACGAAAAAACTCAGAAGACAGAGAGGCAAGAAGAGCCGCTATATCGGAACAGAGAAGAAAAGAACTTCAAAGTGAACTTTCAGAAGTTCAAAGAAACATCGCCATAAGCCAAGATATGGCTTCAGAGCAATTGGAATTGCACGATCTTAAAATTGAGTTGGCCAATTTTGTTGATTCTGGCCTCAACTATCGAGCCGACGCCACACGTCGAAAGATCGACTTACAGAAGGCAAGATTAGACGACCTCCAACATGATCTGGAAACGCTACAGCATCGCCGTAGCGAGTTGGAAAAGCTTCTGAGCCCCTGATCTGGTCAGACTGACCGCCCGCGATCCAGCATCAGGACGGTCTCGGCCAGGGCGGCGACATCGCGGTCGTCGTGGGAGACCACGATCATCGGCGTCTTCACCGTGTCGCGCAGCTTCACCAGATACGGAATCAGGGCCTGACGCCGGCCGTCGTCCAGCCCGGCGAAGGGCTCGTCGAGCAGCAGCAGGCGGGGGCGCGGCAGAAGCGCCCGGGCGATGGCCACACGACGCATCTCTCCGCCCGAGAGGCTTGTCGGGCGGCGGTGCGCGAAGCCCTCCAGATCGACCAGTTTCAGGGCCTCGGCGACCGTCATCGGGTTCGCCGCCCAGCGGGTCCCGAAGGCGACATTGCCGCCGACCGACAGATGCGGGAACAGCCGCCCGTCCTGAAACACATAGCCGAGGCCACGCTGATGCGGCGGCGGGGCCAGCCCCATGGCCGTATCCACCAGCGTCCGGTCGTCGACCGTCAGCCGGACCTCCTCAGCCGGGATCAGGCCCGCCAACCCCTGCAGCAGGGTGGTCTTGCCCGCCCCCGAGGGGCCGACCAGGGCGATCGCCTTGCCCGAGGCCTCGAAGGCCGCGTCGAGGGCGAAGTCGCCGCGCCGGGCGCGCACCCAGAAGGAGACGCTCATGCGCCCCTCCGGCTCAGGGCGCGGCGGTTGATCCATTCGGCGATGACGAGGGCGCCCACGGACACCAGAACCGACAGCAGGGCCAGCCGCAGGGCCGCCTGTTCCCCGTCCGCACGCTGCAGCACCGTATAGATGGCGACCGGCAGGGTCTGGGTCTCGCCGGGGATGGAGCCGGCGAAGGTCACGGTGGCCCCGAACTCCCCGAAGGCCCGGGCAAAGCCCAGCACCGCCCCCGCGACCAGCCCCGGGGCGGCCAGCGGCAGGGTGACCCGCGTGAGAACCTGTAAAGGCGGGGCGCCGAGCGTGGCGGCCGCCTCTTCCAGCCGCCGATCCACCGCCTCCAGCGACAGCCTGAGCGGCCGCACGACCAGCGGCAGGGCCATGACCCCCGCGGCCAGGGCCGCGCCGGTCCAGTGGAAGGCCAGGGTCACCCCGAAGACGTCGTGCAACCAGCCTCCGACCGGTCCCCGAACCCCGAAGACGATCAGCAGGACCAGCCCCGTGACCACGGGCGGCAGAACCAGAGGCAGGTTGACGAGGGCCTCGACCAGCCATTTCCCGGGAAACCGCCCGCGCGCCAGCAGCAGGGCCAGTCCCAACGACACCGGAACGACGCCGAGGAGCGAGGCCGCCGCCACCTTCAGCGACAGCCACAGGGCTTCGGTTTCAAATGGAGTCAGGGACGCGAACAGGACCGGCGGCTCCTCAGCTCAGGGGCTCGAAGCCGTAACGGCGGAAGACGGCGCCCGCCTCGACCGTCGGCAGCCAGCGCAGGAAGGATTTGGAGGCCTCGGGCGCTCCGGTCCGCATGGCGGCCGGATAGACGATACGGGGCTGTTCCGAGGCCGGCGGTTCCTCGACCACCCGGACCCCGGCCGCGCCCACCGTGTCGCTGCGGTAGACGACACCCAGCCGGGCCTCGCCCCGGGCGACGAAGCCGCGCACGGCCCGGACGTCGGCGGCGGTGACGAGCGAGCCCTGCAGCCCGTCCCAGACGCCCCGCGCCTTCAGCCAGTCGCGGGCATAGGCGCCGGCCGGAACGCTGTCGGGATCGCCGATAACGAGCTTGCCGCGCGTCCGCTTCAGCCAGACCAGCGGGTCGCCCTCGATGCGCGCGTCCGGCGCGGCGACCAGCACCAGCCGGTTGCCCAGCAGGTCCTGACGGCTGTCCAGATTGATCCGGTGGGCGGCGGCCAGACGGTCCATCCACGGGGTATCGGCCAGTATGATCACATCAGCGGGCGCCCCGGCCTCAACCTGGCGCGCGATCTGGCCGCTGGCGGCGAAGGACAGGCGGACGGTCTGGCCGGTCTTGCGCCGCCAGATCCCGGCGAGCTCGGTCAAGGCGTCGGTCAGGGAGGCGGCGGCGAAGACGGTGACCGGAGCGGCCGTCTCCTCCTGCGCCCGCGAACAGGCGGAGGCCACCAGAAGCATCCCCAGCAAGGGGGCGGTCAGAGCGGCGCGGCGCGAAATCCCGCTCATGGATGCGCCGGGGGGACGGGAAAGCGCACGATCTGGAACGCCGAGACCTGACGCACAGAGCGAGCGGGGCGGACGTCGCCCTCGGCCACCAGCCGGAACGGCCCGTCCTCGGCGGTCAGGGGCGCGCCGTCGACGGTGTCGGCTAGGATGATCCGGTTGGTCCGGACGCCCGGGTCCAGCTCGGCCAGACCGAAGACGACCGTATAGCCGTCGGCGGCCCGCACCACGACCGCCTGGGCCAGGGCCGGGCCGCGCAGGGCCGGACCAGTCTCCACCCCCGTCACCTTCAACACATCGATCAGCAACGGCCCTTCGAAGACATGGGTCTCACCGTGGATCGTCAGCGGGACCGAGACCCGGGGCAGGGCCGCGATATCCGGCGCCTCCAGCATCCGGGTCGCGCCATCGACCCCGGTCACCCAGACAGGCAGGTCTGCAGATTGAGCCGCTGCCGAGCCGGCAAGGGCGGCGCAGACGGCGAAACCGGCGAGGAGAAAACCGCGATTGAACATGGCGCTGACCCTAGCCTCTCGGACGCAGAATTTCGACGATCGACCCCAGAGGCGCGGCCGGGGCGAAGGGCGGACGCCGAACCAGAACCTCGGCCTGGGCCATGACCGAGACCAGCGAGGAATCCTGATTGGGGAAGGGCGTCACCCGCCGCGCGCCGTCCCGGCCGGTCTCGATGCGCGCACGCATATAATGGTCGCGCGGGCCGTTGGACGGCAGGGCCTCGGCGAGAATGGCCGTCTCGAACCCCGTCTCGCCCGTCCCGCCCTGAAGCACCGTCAGGATGGGGGCGAGGAAGAGCTCGGCACAGACCAGGGCCGAGGCCGGATTGCCGGGCAGGCCCAGCACCGGCCGCCCGTCGGGCAGGAGGGCGAACCAGACCGGCTTGCCCGGCCGCATGGCGCAGCCTTCGACCTGAAGCTCGGCGCCCATGGCCCGGAGTGTGGGCTTGACCCGGTCGTGGTCGCCGACCGAGGCCCCGCCGACGGCGACCAGAAGGTCGAAGCCCGCGCCCTCGATCAGGGACTGGATGTCGGCGTCCTCGTCGCGCGCGGGCCTTAGCGGTTTGGCCACCCCGCCCTGACGCCCGATGAAGGCGGCGAGACCCGGTCCGGCCGAGTTGTAGATCTGATGCGGGGCGGCGGCCTGACCCGGCTCCACCAGCTCGTCGCCGTTGGGCAGGATGGCGACGCGCGGTCGGCCGCCGCAGACCAGCCGCGCCCACCCCGCCGAGGCTGCAAGGGCCAGCCGCCAGGGATCAAGCCGCACCCCCGCCTCCAGCAGGACCTGCCCCTCGCGGAAGTCGCCGCCCCTGGGACGGACGTAGCCGGCCGGACCACGCGCGGCCTCCAGCACCACATGGTCGCCGTCGCGCCGGGCCTGTTCCTGCACCACCACATAGTCGGCGCCCGCCGGCAGGGCCGCGCCGGTGAAGATCCGCGCCGCCTGACCCGGCTCGACGGACAGGTCCACGGGCCGTCCCGCCGCGCTCTCGCCGACGATCTCCAGCCGCGCCTCGCGGGCGACGTCGGCGACCCGCACCGCCCAGCCGTCCATGGCCGAGGCGTCAAAGGGCGGCTGGTCGCGCATGGCCCGCACCGGCTCGGCCAGCCGACGCCCGTCGGCCTCGTGCAACGGCACGGAGATCGTCCCCAGCGGCCGGGTCGCCGCCAGCATGGCGGCGCGCGCCGCCTCCACCGTAGGCAGGCTCATGCGCGGGTCCAGTCGCCCGAGGCGCCGCCGGACTTGGCCAGCAGCAGCACCTGTTCGATGACCATGCCGCGATCCGCCGCCTTGAGCATGTCGTAGAGGGTCAGCAGGGCCACCGTCGCCGCCGTCAGGGCCTCCATCTCCACCCCGGTCTGCCCCCGGGTCCGCACGATCGCCGTGACCTCCAGCCCAGCTTCGTCGGCGGTCGGCTCGACCGAGACCTTGACCGAGGTCAGCATCAGGGGATGACACATCGGGATCAGGTCGCCGGTCCGCTTGGCCGCCATCACCCCGGCGATCTCGGCGACCGCCCGCACGTCGCCCTTCTTCCCGCCACCCGACAGTGCGAGCGCCAGGGTCTCCGGCGCCATGACGATCCGGCCGCGCGCGGTGGCCTCACGCGCCGTCTCGGCCTTGTCGGAGACGTCGACCATCCGGGCGCGACCGTCGGCGTCGATATGGGTCAGGCGGGAGGGGTCGTCCGGCATCATCGCTCCAGCAGCCGGGGCATCAGTTCGACCATGTTGCAGGGCCGGTGCCGGCTGTCGAGTTGCCAGCGGATGACCTTGTCCCAACCGTCGCGCACCGCCCCGTTCGAGCCCGGCAGGCAGAAGACGAAGACCCCGTCGATGATCCCCGCCGTCGCCCGCGACTGCAGGGTCGACAGGCCGACCGTCTGGTAGCTGACCTGATGAAAAATCACGGAGAAGCCGTCGATCCGCTTGTCGAACAGCGGCTCCAGCGCCTCGGGCGTCACGTCCCGCCCGGTCAGGCCCGTGCCGCCTGTGGTGATGACGACGTCCGCCGCCCCCGCTGAAATCCACGCCCTCACCTGCGTCCGGATGGCGCCGATGTCATCCGGGACGATGCCGCGCGCGGCGCAGACGTGTCCCGCCTCGACGATGCGGTCGGCGAGGATCCGGCCCGAGGTGTCGCTCTCCTCGTCGCGTGTGTCCGACACGGTCAGGACCGCGATCCGCACCGGCGTCAGCGGGCCGTCCAGAAGCTTGCCGGCGGGGGCGGGAAGGATGTCGGTCACTGGCGCGTCAGTCATTTGGGGTCTCCCAGCGGGCGAGGTCGGCACGGTCCTGATCGCGCGGCTCGACCCAGCGCGAACCGCCCGGGCCCTCCTCCTTCTTCCAGAAGGGAGCGCGGGTCTTGAATTGGTCCATCAGGAAGTCGCAGGCTTCGAACGCCGCCCGGCGATGGGCCGCCGCGACGGCGACGAAAACGATGGGCTCCCCCACCGCGATCGGGCCCCAGCGGTGCACAGCCAGAATGTCGTGCGCCTCGAACCGCGCCCGCGCCTCGGCCTCGATCCCTTCCATCACCGTCTCGGTGAAGCCCGGATAGGCGTCCAGCACCAGCTGCGCGATCCCGTCCCCTCCCCGGGTCAGGCCGGTGAAGCTGACGACCGCTCCGGTCGCCTGACGACCGTGCGAAAAGGCGTCCAGCCACTCGCCGGGGGACAGGGGCTCGGTCTGGATACGGATCACCTCAGCCCCCGCTGACCGGCGGCCCGAAGGCGATCTCGTCCGAGGCCTCCAGCGGCAGTTCGTCGCCGCGCTCGCTCCGGTGCAGCATGAGCGCGTTTTTGATCACCAGGGTCGTTGGGTGATCCAGCCGATCGGCCAGCCCCGGATGATCCGCGACCAGCTTCGCCCTCAACGCGCCCAGGGTCGGGACGTCGATGACGCTTTCGCTCCAGCCGGTCAGATCGCGGAAGACGCCGAACAGTTTCACCGTCGCCATCCTCAGCCCCCCGTCATCGACATCGGCCGCGCCACGGCGGGCGCCGCCCCGGGCCGGTCGATATGGAAATCATGCCCCTCGGGCTTACCGCCGACGGCCGCGCGGATCGCCTCGCGCAGCGGTTCGTCCGTATGCGGATCGTCTCGCAGCACCGGCCGCAACGCCACGCCGTCCTCGCGTCCCAGGCACAGGACCAGATCGCCGGTGCAGGTCACCCGCACCCGATTGCAGGCCTCGCAGAACCGATGGCTCATCGGGGTGATGAAGCCGAGAACGCCGCCCGTCTCCTCGACCCGGACATAGCGGGCCGGCCCCGCCGTGCGCCGCGCGATCGGCGTCAGGGTCCATTGCGCCTCGAACCCGGCGCGCACCTCCGACAGCGGCAGATACTGGTCTGTCCGGTCGATCCCGGTCTCGCCCAGCGGCATGGTCTCGATCAGGGTCAGCCCCATGCCCCGACCATGAGCCCACCGCACCATCCCGGCCAGTTCGCCGGCATTGTCCCCCTTCAGGGCCACGGCGTTGATCTTGACCTCCAGCCCGGCGGCCTGAGCCGCGTCCAGCCCGGCCATGACCCGCGCCAGGTCCCCGCCCCGGGTGATCCGGCGATAGGTTTCGGGATCGAGCGTATCCAGCGAGACATTGATCCGCCGCACGCCGTGGCGGGCCAGATCTTCCGCGTGTTCGGCCAGCCGCGTTCCGTTGGTGGTCAGGGTCAACTCATCGAGGTCGCCCGATCGCAGATGGCGCGACAGTCCCGCCACCAGATCCATGAACCCCTTGCGCACCAGCGGCTCGCCGCCGGTTAGCCTGAGCCGTCGCGTGCCGAGACCGATGAAGGTCGTGCAGAGCCGGTCCAGCTCCTCCAGCGTCAGCAGATCCTCGCGCGGCAGGAAGGTCTGGCGTTCGGCCATGCAGTAGACGCAGCGCAGGTCGCAACGGTCGGTGACCGAGACGCGCAGATAGTCGATCCGCCGTCCGAACGGGTCGATCAGGGCGGATCGATGAGGCGCCATGGACGGGACGGACTGGAACAGGATCGTCATGCCGATCGCCCTTCCCGTCTCATAATCCGCTCCTTTCGCGCCTCGAACGCCCGACATCGCATTTCCGGCTCCCACATGAAACCTCGGCCTTTGGACAGGGTTCGCACGACAGCCCCCACAGGTTTCAAGCTCCGACGTCGGACAGCCCCAAACGCACAACGCCCCCCGGCGGAACCGGGGGGCGTTCGCCTGTCATCAGTCCGGGGATCAGACCAGGTACAGGGCCTTCAGGCGCGCGATGTCAGCCGCATCGACGCCCAGTTCGCGGTCGAGATAGACCTCGACCGAGCCGTAATCGCGGTCGATCAGATCGAAGACCGCCTGCAGGTAGCGCTTGTCCACGCCCATGAAGACGGCGCGGATATCAGCCGGAAGTCGCATGAAGGCGGCGGCTTGCGGATTGGCGGCGACGGCCTCCGGCGAGGCGTCGGGGCGGTAGTACTGATTGGACAGCTCATAGTCCGTCAGGATGGTCTCGCGCGGCACGCCGAGGGCCGACAGGATCAGGGCCGTGGCCATGCCCGTCCGGTCCTTGCCGGCCGAGCAGTGATAGAGGACTGCCCCCTCACCGCGCAGCAGCTCCTCGAACAGGGCCCGCTGTTGCGGCCGTTGCGACTTCAACATCTCCGGATAGGAGGCCGCAAAGACCTCCCGCGCCCGGTCCGCCGTCGGCATGCCGCCCTGGAACAGGGCCGCGAAGCCCAGGGTGTCCATGGAATAGTCGAAGGCGGTGATGGTCGGGGCGTTCGCATCGGTCCAGATCGTCGGCTGGGCGCGGCGTTCCTCAACGGTGCGCAGATCGTGGATGGAGCGCAGGCCGCGCGCCTCCAGCAGGGCCTTGTCGTGTTCCGTCAGGTGCGACAGCTCGGCCGTCCGATAGATCAAGCCCCACTTCACCATGCGCCCGTCAGCGGTACGATAACCGCCGATATCACGGGCGTTCTGCACCCCCTCCAGCGGCAGGAGGCGCGAATGCTCCTGCGATTGGGCTTGTGCGGGGGCGGGTACGGTCTGGGCGAAGGATGCCTGGACCGGGGCGACGGCCAGCATCAGGGCTGCGGCGCTGAGAAGAAGCCTCTTCATCTCGGTGTCCTTTCTTTTCGGGATCAGAAGCGGAAGCGCACGCCGGCCAGATAGCGGCGGCCGATCTGCTCGACCTCGGTCGGGTGCTGGACGTCGCCCTCGTAGGCGACATAGGTCTCGTCGGTCAGGTTGTTGGCGTCGAAGTAGAGCGAGGCGTTCCCGGTAACCGCATAGCGCAGCGACAGGTCGACGTTGTCATAGGCGTCGCGCATCTGGTCGCCGAAGCCGGCGAAGTCGAGCGTATCGATCCAGGCCGAGCGCCACTGGTAGCTGAGGCGCGCCGACAGGCCGAAATTCTCGTAGAACAGCGAGGCGTTGACGATGGTGCTCGACACGCCCGGGAAGGCGACGGTGCGGCCGTCCGGAGCCTCGAAATCGCCGTCCAGCAGCGACAGATTACCCTGGAAGCCGAAGCCGCTCCAGGCGCCGGGCAGGAAGACGAACTGCTGCATATAGGCCAGTTCCACGCCGTACAGCTTGCCCTGGCCGCCGTTCAGGGTGGTGACGTAGTCATAGCCCGTGCGGTCCAGACCCGGAGCGTCGAACAGATCGCCGGTGACCTTGGTCTGGCTGTCGAACAGGACATTGTCGACGTTGCGATAGAAGGCGCCGGCCGAGGCCAGGCCCGAACCCGGCAGATACCACTCCAGCGAGACGTCGCCGCCCCAGGTGCGTTCCGGCTCCAGATACGGATTGCCGGCGGTGACCCGGCGGCCGATATCGTCGATCGAGGCGCTGGTGCGCACGACCGAGAAGGAGGGACGCGCGATGCCGGTCTGGGCCGACAGGCGCAGCACGATGTCGTCCTTCAGGTCGAACTTCACATTGATGCTGGGGAAGAAGCTCGTGTCGTCCTGGCTGGTGTTCACCGGGGTGAAGCCGCCCGTGCCCGGAACGAAGCCGCCGATGTCCTGGGCCATGTGTTCGACGCGCAAACCGGCGACGATCTGGGCCGGACCGGCCTGGAACCTGGCCATGGCATAGCCCGAGATCAGGTCCTCGCCGATGACATAGCCGCCGTTCTTCGGCGTCAGGGCGGCGGGGTCGTAGAGGCCGGCGGTCTGGAGCTTGCCCAGGATGGCGTCGATGTCACGACGCATCGCGGTGTTGTCCACCCAGTTGATGCCGAAGCCGAGCGGGAAGCCGGTGCGCCAGGGCTGGCTGGTGACATAGTCGGCGGCGTTGAAGGTCGCCCCGATGCGCGGTAGCAGGCTGTTGAACACCAGGACCGTGGAGGTCGAGACGGCGGCGCCGGCGACATCGCGGCTGTCATACTCCAGACCAGCCGAGACCTGGACCTCGCGACCGCCCAGATCCAGGGTGCGGCTGACGTCGGCCTTGTAGACCCAGCTCTCGGTGTTCACCTGGCTGACGATCGGGATCAGGATGTTGACCGTCGGATTGCCCTGGCTGAGCGTGGTCCGCGCCGCGCCCCGGGTCAGGCCCGTCGGACCGACGGCGGTGTCATAGAGGGTGACCAACGGCAGGTTGGGGTTGGAGCGGTCATAGGTCAGCGACGGCGCCGAGCGCGGATCGACCCACATCTGGCGCATCAGCGGCAGGTAGGTGCTGTTCTCGGTCTCGGTATAGTTGATGCGCCAGGCGACGTCCCAGCCGGCCATATGATGGTCGCCGCCGAGCGTCGTGATCCAGTTGTCGTTGCGGTATTCGCCGTAGTTGAAGGCGCCGGTGACCGGAACCCCGACCAGGCTGCCCGTGGTCGCGCCGATGGTCCCGCGACCGGCGGCGGCGGCCTGACCCAGCTCGAGCACATACTGGTTGCGCTCCTCGTCATCGTTGAAGTTCGAATAGAGGGTCTTCAGGAAGATCTCGTGGCCGTCCGCCGGACGGAAGGCCAGACCCAGCATCGCCGCCTCGCTGGATCGGGTGACGCGATAGTTGCGGATGTCGAAGGTGGTCGGCAGGCCGGTCGTCGCATCATAGGCGAACTCGCGGTTATCGGTGATCTGCTCGCGCTCATAGTGGGAGGCCGCGGCCATCACGCCGAAGCGGTCACCGGACCAGGAGGCGCGCAGGGCCGCCTGTTCCTGGGGACCGCCGCCCAACTTCATCTCGCCGTAGCCGAGGTCGCCCTGGGCATGCAGGCCGCTTCGGTCGAACGGGGAGAAGGTGCGCAGATTGACCCGCGCCAGAATGGCCTCGCCCGGCAGGTCGGGCGTCAGCGACTTGTTCACTTCCAGCGCGCTCAGGATCACGGCCGGGACGGCGTCGAAGCGGAAGGCGCGCGAGACGCCGCCTTCGTCGACGCCGATGATGTTGACGCCGTCGACCGAAACGCTGGTCCAGCGGTTCGGACCGCCGCGGACCTGCAGATAACGTTCCTGGCCCTGGTCGCGCTGGACGGCCACGGCCGGCAGGCGGGCGAGGGCCGCGGCCGAGTTCTGGTCGGGGAACTGGCCGACGGTGTCGGCGGCGATGACATTGATCAGATTGTCGGCATTGCGTTGCTGGTTCAGAGCGGCGCGCTGGCTGCCGACGATGGGGCGGGCGGTGACGACCACGTCGTCGACGGCCTGGGCCTCATCCTGGGCCGTGGAGGCTGCGGCGGTCTGGGCCTGGGCCGTACCGGCGAGGAGGGCGATGGCGGCGACGCCGCCGCCGAGAAGGAAACGCAGGACACTGGAACGATTGTTGGACATGGCGACACCCCCGACGCGACTGGATGGCCGTCCGTTTAGAACGCTTGTTTCGCTGTTTCAGAACAGTTGTTCTCGATCTCCGCGACGCTATTGCGAAGGTTGAGCGACAAGCCGCGGCCAAGGTTGCCCCGGACGCCACGGCCCGGCACACAAGGATCATGTCGAGATCGTCCGCCTCCCCGCCTTCTTCCCTGGACAGCCGCACCACGCGGGCCGGAGACATCATTGAGGCCTATCTGGCCCAGATGGCCGAATCGGGAATCGCGGGAGCCACCGCGCGGGTCGTGGCGGCGCGGGCCGGAGCCTCCCCTTCGGCCATCAACTACCACTTTGACTCTCTGGAACGATTGTACGGCATCGCCCAGCTTCAGGCGATCACTGAAACCCGCGGCTGGCTCATGGCGCGGCTGGCCGAGGCCGAGGCCGGGGCGCCCTGGCCTCCCGCCGCCTTTCCGCCCTTCGCGACCGCCGTCATCGACGACTGGTGCACGCATCGGCGCGTCCTCGCCCAGGCAGAGGCCTGCGATTCCGCCGCCATGGCCTGGGAGGTTTCCGACACCGCCGGCCAGTGGATCGGCCTGTGGGACGAATTCTGGGCCGTCGCCCTGCCCCGCTTCTCCTTGCCGGCCCACCTCGCGCCCGTAGCGGCCGCGGTCCTCCAGTCCGAGCGGTTTGGACACCTCGCGCGCTGGCGCGCCCCGCATGACCGGGCAGGGCTGGAGGAGGTCTGCGTCCGCCTGACCGCGCGGCTGTCGGGCGACACCGAACTCCTTGGCCGGTCCGCACCGTGGCGGACGGCGGCCGAGGCCCTGTCACAACGCGCGACCATCTTTCCGCCTCTGGCGGGGGCCGCGGCCAAGATCGCCCAGGCGGTGGTCGAGGCCGTCGACGAGGGCGGCGAGGGGGCCCTGACGCACCGCGCCACGGCGATGCGGGCCGGCCTGAGCCTCGGGGCCGTGACCCACCACTTCCCCACGCGCACCGCCCTGATGGCGGCCGGCTACGCCTGGCTCTATCAGAGCATCGTCGCCTCGGCCCAGAGGGCGGGAGCCGTCAGCGCGGACCACGACGACCTCGGCCGACACATCCTGACCTTCCTGGCGGTCGGGCAGTCGGCGCCGCGCGTCCGGGCCTTCGAAACCTTCTTCTTCTCCGCCACGCGGGATCCGGCCCTGGCCGATTTCGCGGCCCGGGTTCGCTACAGCCGCGGCGCGACCACCTTCAGCTTCCTCGGCCCCGTCACGCCCTGGCTGACGCGACTGGACGCCCTTCTGATCTCGCACTGGATTTCCGGCGCCGCGCGCCGTTCGTCGGCCGACCCGGACGGACAGGGCGCGGCCGAGCGGGCGATCCCGGCTTTTGCAGGCCTGCTGTTTCCGCGGCCTTGAGGATCAGGCGTGGAACGCAAAACGCCCCGCTGGGATCAGCGGGGCGTTTTGAAGTTTGGGTGCGGGAGCAGGATTTGAACCTGCGACCTTCAGGTTATGAGCCTGACGAGCTACCGGGCTGCTCCATCCCGCGGCAAACGGTAGTGTGAAGGAAGGTGTTCGAGAGAGCTCGTGAAGAGCAACATTACAGAGATATCCGCCTGGTAGACCCGGCGGCGACCTACTCTCCCATGCCTTGAGACATAGTACCATCGGCTCTGGAGGGCTTAACGACCGAGTTCGGGATGGGATCGGGTGGGGAACCTCCGACATAGCCACCAGGTCAACCAGGAGGATATCGACTGTAATGAGAAGACATTGTCATCTTCGGCGCGCTGCCGAAGGAAAATCGAATGAGTTTATCTGAGAAACGATCAAACCGATCGGATTATTAGTACCGGTAAGCTTCATGCGTCGCCGCACTTCCACACCCGGCCTATCAACGTGGTAGTCTTCCACGATCCTCAGCGAAGCCTTGTTTTGAGGTTAGTTTCCCGCTTAGATGCTTTCAGCGGTTATCTATTCCATACTTAGCTACCCTGCTGCACAGCTGGCGCCATGACAGGTACACCAGAGGTATGTCCATCCCGGTCCTCTCGTACTAGGGACAGATCCTCTCAAGCTTCGAACACCCACGGCAGATAGGGACCAAACTGTCTCACGACGTTCTGAACCCAGCTCACGTACCACTTTAATCGGCGAACAGCCGAACCCTTGGGACCTGCTCCAGCCCCAGGATGTGATGAGCCGACATCGAGGTGCCAAACTTTGCCGTCGATATGGACTCTTGGGCAAAATCAGCCTGTTATCCCTAGAGTACCTTTTATCCGTTGAGCGATGGCCCTTCCACTCGGGACCACCGGATCACTATGGCCGACTTTCGTCTCTGCTCGACTTGTCAGTCTCGCAGTCAGGCGGGCTTATGCCATTGCACTCGACGACCGATTTCCGACCGGTCTGAGCCCACCATCGCGCGCCTCCGTTACACTTTAGGAGGCGACCGCCCCAGTCAAACTACCCACCACGCCATGTCCCGGGACCGGATAACGGCCCTCGGTTAGACGTCAACGACAGTAAGGGTGGTATTTCAAGGATGGCTCCACCGGTGCTGGCGCCCCGGCTTCATAGCCTCCCACCTATCCTACACATACGGTCGCTAACGCCAAGGCGAAGCTATAGTAAAGGTTCATAGGGTCTTTCCGTCTGACCGCGGGAACCCCGCATCTTCACGGGGAATTCAATTTCACTGAGCCTATGCTGGAGACAGTGGGGAAGTCGTTACGCCATTCGTGCAGGTCGGAACTTACCCGACAAGGAATTTCGCTACCTTAGGACCGTTATAGTTACGGCCGCCGTTTACCTGGGCTTCAGTTCGACGCTTTCACATCTCCCTTTAACCTTCAGGCACCGGGCAGGCGTCAGACCCTATACGTCGCATTGCTGCTTCGCAGAGCCCTGTGTTTTTGCTAAACAGTCGCTACCCCCTGGCTTGTGCCACTCTACATAGGTTGCCCTTAGCAGAGTCACGCTTATTCCGAAGTTACGCGTGCAATTTGCCGAGTTCCTTCAGCATAGTTCTCTCAAACGCCTTGGTATGCTCTACCTGACCACCTGTGTCGGTTTCGGGTACGGTCTCTGCCAGAGTTATTTCCAGGGACAACTTCCCTGCCAGGACAATCCAATAAGCCCTGACAAGTTGCGCCATCCGTCACTTCTGGCTGGTGCAGGAATATTTACCTGCTTCCCATCGACTACGCTTTTCAGCCTCGCCTTAGGGGCCGACTAACCCTGCGCAGATTAGCTTTACGCAGGAACCCTTGGTCTTTCGGCGGGAGTGTCTCTCACACTCCTATCGTTACTCATGTCAGCATTCTCACTTCCGATACCTCCAGCCAGGCTCACGCCTGACCTTCACCGGCTTACGGAACGCTCCGCTACCGCGCACATAAGTGCACCCATATCTTCGGCGACTGGCTTGAGCCCCGTTACATTTTCCGCGCAGGATCGCTTGATCAGTGAGCTGTTACGCTTTCTTT